>CALOFL010000024.1:0-4695 GCA_942492615.1 Candidatus Krumholzibacteriia bacterium | reverse complement strand
ACAAAGCACGGTCAACAAATCGGCGTGGCACGTCGGCCCGGGCCCTGGGAACTCCCAGTGGGCGTTCCGCAACAGGCCAGCTCGGCCACGCCCATCGCTCTGTGTGGCACGGCTTACTTGTTAGCCGTGGGACCTTGCGCGACCGGCACAAAGCACGGTCAACAAATCGGCGTGGCACGTCGGCCCGGGCCCTGGGAACTCCCAGTGGGCGTTCCGCAACAGCCCAGCTCGGCCACGCCCATCGCCCTGTGTGGCACGGCTTACTTGTTAGCCGTGGGACCTTGCGCGAACGGCACAAAGCACGGTCAACAAATCGGCGTGGCACGTCGGCCCGGGACCTGGGAACTCCCAGTGGGCCTGGCTCGATACGACCGATTCGATTTGCCGCCCGCGCGCCGAGCGGGAGGATTGAGCGGAACCGATCGGAGATCCATTTGCGTCCGGCTCGGCTCGCCGGACCTACCGTTGGCGAACCCGTGGCGTGAGCTGCCGCGGAAGATTACCGAGATATTTATACCGGATTGTTCACTTGTGCCTGCCGGCGAATTATATTGGACCGGGTTTCGCTGGCACTCGATGGCACGCAGGTGACGACAGTGAGCAGCAGGTGGATGCGATGGCCGTGGCATGGCGGCTCGCGCACCAAGCGGCGCGCGGCACGCCGACGTAGATTCCGGTGGTCTCGAATACCGTCGGTCGAACCGCTGGAAGATCGCCGCCTGTTGGCTTGGGCTGACGATGCTTTCGACGGTGCTTTCGACGATGCACCGTTGTCGAGCGAGGATCAACAGCCGTACCCGGCGGTGGCTCCTTTGACGAACCCGGCCAATCCGCTGGATGTCAACGACGACCAACGCGTTTCGGCTCAAGACCTGATGCTGGTCGTCAATTGGCTGAACGGCGCCCGCCCCGCCGCGTTGCAGCCGCCGGGAATCGCCGAATCGCCGGGACCTCAGCCGGCTGCCGCGGCTTCAGCCGCGGCGGATGCCCCGCCGCTATCCGCGGCGGGCGCCGGGATCTATCCCGATGTGAACGGCGATGCGGCGGTCACACCGGCGGACGCCCTGGTCCTGGTAAATTTCCTGAACGGCTGCGTGGGCGACGGTACGGATCCTTGTGCTGTGACTGATCCCGGCGATCCGAGCGGCTCGGACGCTTATGCCGCCATGGCCGGCGGCCAGACGCTGGTGCATCCCGCCTCGCCCGAGTCCCAGCGCACGGCAGGCCAGACGCAAGCGGTCGCCGTCAATCCCGCCGGTCACGCGGTGGTCGTCTACACCAGCCAGGATGCGACCGGGGATCTGAACGTCTGGGCGCGACGGTACGGGCCTGAGGGGACGCCCAAAGAACCGGCGTGGCAAGTCAATGCGACGACCCCCAGGGCCCAGGTCGCACCGGCGGTCGCGATCCGTGCCTCGGGCGATTTTCTCGTGACCTGGGAAGGTCTCGGGCCGGGTGACCGCCACGGCATCTTTGCGCGTTGGTACACGGCCGCTGGAGCGGCGGCCAGCGACGAGATCCGCGTCAACACGACCGTCGACGGCTCCCAGCAGCGACCGTGTGCCGCCCTGGCCGGCGACGGCTCGGCGGTGATCGTCTGGCATGGCGCCGGCGTCGGTGACGCCAACGGCGTGTTCCTGCAGCGCTTCGATGCCTTTGGCAACCGGGTCGGCGGCGAGACGCGGTTGGACCAGGTCACGCGGAGCTGGCAGAACTACGCGGCGATCGGGATCGACGACGCGGGCAATTATGTCGTGACGTGGCAGAGCTACCGAACCGGCCTGGCCATGGAAGTCGTGGCTCAGCGTTTCACCGCCGACGGCAGTCCGCTTGGAGATCCGATCGCGGTCAACACGACCAGGGCGTCCAGCCAGCAGCGGCCGTCGATCGCCATGGACGCCGGCGGGCAGTTCGTGATCGCCTGGATGACGTTCGACCAGGACGGATCGCAGTGGAACATCGTCTCGCGGCGGTTCGCTGCCGACGGCCGGCCGCTCAGCGGCGAGATCCCGGTCAACGAACTCCGCGCAGGCCAGCAGGTGGATCCGTCGGTCGCCGTGTGGCCCGGCGGCCAGTATCTGGTGACTTGGAGCAGCCAGGCGGAGGACGGCAGCGGCTGGCAGGCCCGAGGCTCGGTGATCGATGCCGGAGATACGTCGCCGACAGGCGAGTTTGCGCTGGTGACGACGCGCGGCAGCGATGGGTCCGGCGACCAACATTCCGGCGACCAACAGCACGTGCACGTCGCCCGCTTGGACGATACGCGAGCGCTGTTCGCCTGGAGCGGGCTGGGACCAGACGATCCCAACGGCGTGTACCTGGGCGTCAACCGTCTTTGGCAAGTTGCCGGCTGCAGCTTTGGCGAGGGGTTCCAGGACTGGGTCCTGCGACGGTGGGACGGCCGATCGCTCCAGGGCCAGCCGATCGATGTCCGCGGTTGCCCGCTGCAGATGGCCGAATCGACTGCGTTCCTGACGACGCTGGAATCCGAGTTCCTGGTCCCGCAGTCGCCCGGGGCACTGCAGTTCACCTTGGGAGATATCGACTTCGACACGACGGATCCGGCCGCCATCAACGATGCGTTCGAGGTCGCCTTGCTGGACCCGGATGGCAACCCGCTGGTCGCCCCCTTTGCTGCCGGCCGCGACGCCTTGTGGAACACCAGCGAAGGCGTTGCAACCGCGGTCGGGCCCAGCGTGGCGTGGGACGGCAGCACCGCGACCGTCGGCCTGCAAGGCATCCCGCCCGGCACGGCGGCAAGGCTGGTGTTCCGGCTGGTCAATAACGACACGGACCAGGGGACGACTGCGACAATCACCGACGTTCGCTGGGTGGCTGACGCGGATCGGGCTGGTGCCGCTGCAACAGTAGCCGCCATGGCCGCGGCAGCCGCGCGCCCGACCATCGGTTCGGCAGCGATCGCCGATTCCGGCCTGCCTGCCCTGGATCCGCTGCGGATCGATGTCACGCCCAGCCTGGCGGTCGAGTACGCGCGAACGTCGTTCGACCAGCAGCAGGACTTGCTGCACGTGCAGCTGGCCGTGCGAAACGTCGGTCTGGAAGCGATTGCGTTTCCCGTGCACGTGGAACTCACGGCCCTCAGCGATCCGACCGTCACGCATCGGGTGCCCGTTCTCGAACCGGATGCCTTGCCACTCGAACCGGTCACGCCGGGATTGGAACCGGTCACGCCGGGATTGGGACGCCCGGTGCTCGAACCGGGCGCCGTCCGCGGCCCGGTCGACCTGGTGTTCTACAGTCCCGGGCGGCGGGGATTCGATTACGAGCTGACATTCTGGTCCCCGGCATGGTTGCCGCCGGAGTTCTTCAGTCTGCCTGGGACCGAGGCGATCATCAATCGGGAATACGTTTACGCTGCGGACGCCCGTTCGCCTCACGGGGGCGCGGTCGCCGTCCGCTTGCTGGAAGGCCCCGCGGGAATGCAGCTCGACCCGCTGACCGGGCAGCTTCGCTGGACGCCGGCAGCGGACGACGTGGGGCAGCAGCGGATCACGCTGGTCGCCGAAGATGCCGGCGGCCGGACGGCCGAACAGCGATACACGCTGACGGTGATCTCGCCACCGGCGAATCGTCCGCCGATCGTCACCAGCGGACCGCCGCTGAGCGTCACGGTCGGCAGCCAGTTCGTTTATCCCGTCTCGGCCTGGGATCCCGACGGCGATCCGCTGGACTGGTCGCTGCTGCAGGCCCCGTTGGGCGCGGACGGACTCGACAACGGCACCACGCTGCGTTGGATTCCTTCGGCCGAACAGGTCGGATCGCATGAGGTGCTGTTGGAGGTCCGCGATGGCCGCGGCGGATTCGACTCGCAACATTTCCAGATCACGGTTTCCGACGAACCGGGCAACCACGGGCCGCGATTTATCAGCCAGCCGGTGACGGACGTGCTGGTTCCGACGGGGCTGAATCCGCCACAGGGCGACGTGTTTCCCGCAGCCCTGCAGGTAGCCCTGGATCCCGGAGAATCGGTTCCGCAGCAGGTGTCGTTGGTGCTGCCGCCGGACCATGCGACCGCCTCCTCGGCCGATATCGTATTCGTGGTGGATGAATCGTCATCGATGGCCACCGAGCACGACTGGCTGGCCGAAGTCGTGCATTCGTTGGACGCCGCACTGGAAGCTGCGGGGATCCGCAACAATCGGTACGGGCTGGTCGGCTACACCTTTATGGCCAGGGTCCTGGATGCGGGCGGCGACCCGTTCATGACATCGGTCGAGTTCGCCACGGCGACCGAGCAACTGTCGACGAACATGTTCGGTTGGGAGGACGGGTACTACGCGATCGACTACACGCTGGACCGCTTTGCCTTCCGTGCGGAGGCCGCGGCGAGCATTGTCCTGGTGACGGACGAAGACCGCTACGAAGTGTATCGGAATTTGACGGCCGAAAGCGTGGTCAGCCGCCTGACGGACACCGGTGTGGCGTGGCACCT
This sequence comes from Candidatus Krumholzibacteriia bacterium, assembly GCA_942492615.1. GTDB lineage: Bacteria > Krumholzibacteriota > Krumholzibacteriia > LZORAL124-64-63 > LZORAL124-64-63 > CALOFL01. The sequence continues at coordinate 242 of CALOFL010000024.1, read as the reverse complement.
GGTGGGCAACGCTTACCTGGAAGACGATTCAGGCCAGTCCGCTTTGGCGGTCGATTCCGACGGCAGTGCCTTCGTCGTGGACCTTGCAGACGATTCCTACACCCGGACCACGGGCGGTCATTTCGTGGGCTCGGAACCGGTGCCCAATGGAGATACCGCGAACATCTTTGGACACTACGTCGATCCGGTCTGGCAGTTGGGCGGAACGACGTTTGATTTGAACCAGTTGCGGGCCAGGACCG
>CALOFL010000023.1:0-406916 GCA_942492615.1 Candidatus Krumholzibacteriia bacterium | reverse complement strand
TTCGTTCCTGGGCGGCGACACGGCCGTCATGGTGCCGCATACCGACGACGGCCGGGTCCTGTTCGCCATACCGTGGCTGAAGAAGGTGGTGATCGGCACGACCGACACCGCGGTCGATGCGCTGGACATCGAACCGACGGCGGCTCCGGAAGAAATCGATTTCATCCTCGCCCACGCGGCGAAATACCTGACGCACGATCCCACACCGGCGGATATCAAGAGCGTGTTTGCGGGCCTGCGTCCCCTGGTCAAGCGCGATTCGGACGAGAACACGGCCGAGCTGTCCCGGGAACACCAGATCCTGATCTCGGCGTCCGCCCTGGTGACGATCACCGGCGGCAAATGGACCACCTACCGGTTGATGGCCGAAGAGACCATCGACCAGGCGGTCACGCTGGCCGGGCTCGCCCACGTGCCGTCGCAGACGCGCAACCTGGCGGTCCGCGGTTGGGATCAGAATTCCCCGGTATTCGGCACTCTGCGGCACTACGGCGTGGACGCCTACCGGATCGAAGCGATGATCGACGAGGATCCGGACCTCGGCGAGCTGCTGCACCGGGAGCTGCCGATCAGCAGGGCCATGGTCGCCTGGGCTGCGCGCGAAGAGGCCGCCGTGACCGTCGAGGACGTCCTGGCCCGCCGCACGCGGTGCATCCTGCTCGACGCCCGGGCCAGCGCCGAAATCGCCGAAGATGTCGCCGGGATCCTGGCGGAGGAGCTGGGACGGGACAAGTCCTGGATCCGGGAACAAGTCCAGGAGTACCGGCAGCTGGTCACGCGCTACCTGCCGCCGCCGGCCCGCTGAAACCGGCGGGCGCCGGGCCGGGCTGAGACCCGGAAACTGGCGTTCCCGCGCCGAATCTACCATATTGTCCCTTTTCTAAGCGTAAGTGCCGCAAGCCTTACAGATCAGAGGACAACCAACCGGGACGGGCCATTGCATCCAGTTGCCGACTATTTCAGCCGACCCGATCACGGCGCCGCTCGCCTAGTTAGGGTCCTGCAGCTTCTGCTGCTGTGGGTGGTTCTGACGGTGCCGGTGGGGGCGTTGGCGGAAGCGCCGGACACCGGCGGGTTCCCGGCTTTTTCCTGGGGCTTCAAGGGCGGCCTCGGCCCTCGCCCAGCATCAGGGCACCGGACCCCGCGTGACCTGGAGTACACCGTCGCCAGCACCATGCGCCGCGGGCTGGCGGGCGGGGTCTTCCTCACCTTCCCCGTGTCGCGCCGCTTCCACCTCCAGCAGGAGGTGCTCTACGTCCGCAAGGGCTCGCGCCAGGACATCGGGGCGGTCATCTTCGACATCCCCACGGTGCTCGACGTGACCTACGACATGGACTACCTCGAGATCCCCGTCCTCATGCGGTACCACTGGCTGATCGACCGCGGCGTCGACGTCTATTCCCTGGCCGGCTTCGGGTTCGCCCTCAAGGTGCACGACCGCTACCGGCTGGCCGGCGAGGTGAGCGACGGCGTGGAGACCATCCCGCTGAGCGCCGACAGCGACATGTCCGAGGTCGACCTCTTCGACTTCTTCTTCACCTACGGCGTGGGCCTCGAGGTGCCGGTGGCCGGGCGGCGGCTGCTGCTGGAGTACCGCTTCGACCTCAGCCTGGAGCAACTGGCCCTGCCGACCTACGCGGACGTGCCCTTCGGTGAGGAGACCATCCGCGTGGACAACGACCCCGTCCCGCTGCGCAACCAGTGTCACATGCTGCTCGTGGGCATCCGGTTCTAGGAGATTCGACCATGCGACGTCCCCTCGTTGCTCATCATCGCCGATCGTGCCTGGCGACGAGCCAGGCGCCGGCGCCTTCACCCTCTGGAACGACTTCCGCGCCAGCGCCCTGCTGCCCGGCGGACGGTGACCCTGCGGGTCGAGAACCCCCAGGGGCCCGGGCTGCAGTCAACACGATCCTCTACGCCCAGACCGGCGTGCAGGAGGTCGCCCTGACGGCGGTCGCCGACGGGCCCAGCACCCTCGAGGCCACCGTGCCCGGTCCTGCCGTCTCCCGTGCCGCCTACGGCTTCAGGCTGGTCCAGGGTGCCGATATCGACTTGCTTCCGGTCGGATTGCCTGCCGGTGCGACCCCGGGACGTCTGCCGACCTGTCGCAGCTGGCCGACGATCCGGTCGGCGACGAGCTCTTTGGTCGCAACAACCTCGACCTCACCGGTTGTCGCGTCAGTCGCGACGGAACCCGCCTCTACGCCGTGTTGACCAACGCCGGCGGCGGCTTCCCGGTGAGCTCCGGCCTGACCTTCTTCAGCTATCTGCTGGGCATCACCGACCCCGCCGTCGCCGATCCCGACACGGTCTTCGCCATGATCCACACCGTCGACGTCGCCGGCATCATCGAGCCCGGCCTCTACCAGGTCAACGGCACGGGCATCGACGACCTGGTGAAGATCGGCGAGATCACCGCCACCGAGTTGCCCGGCCAGAACACCCTGGTGCTGTCCTGCCTGCTGGCCGACCTGGAGGCCAACCCGGTCTTCCAGTCCTGGTACGACCCGGCCGATCCCCGCATCGACGTGGCGGCGTTCACCCAGCGTATCTCGCTGCTGGGCGGCGTGGGGGAGGCCGACGCCACCACCGGCGGCGTCTGGCATCTGCGTCCCGTATTCCTGGAACCGGAAACCAATACCTTGCCCCAGCTGTCGGCGCTGACGGTGCCTGCACCCGGCGCGGGCGGCTTCGCCAGCGTGGTCTACACCGATGCCGAAGGCAACTGTCCGGTGACCGCGGAAATCGTTTTCGACGGTCTCGAGACCTATCCCCTGCGGCCCGTGACGTTGGCCTACGGTGCGCCGGTCGAGTATCGCACCGCGGCGGACATCCCGCCCCTGGGATCGGCAGGTTGGTCGAGTGCGGTGGTGAGATTCAGTGACAACGGCGTCGACGTCGTGGAGGCCGCAGCCGCGGTGTCGGCGGTGACCGGCGAGGAGCTCCGCTGGTCATTCAGGGCGTGGCCGAATCCCTCGTCGGGGCGAACGGATATCGCCTTCGAACTCCCGCGGGCCAGCCGGGTGCAGCTGGCGGTCTACGATCTGGCGGGCCGCCGCGTGGCTCAGCTTACCGCCAGTGACCTGCCCGCCGGGGCTCACCGTTTTCACTGGGACGGACGCGACGCTGCGGGACGTTTCCAGGCGACCGGAGTCTATTTCCTGCGCCTGGTGACCGGCGACCGCATCATGCAGCGGCGGGTCGTCCTGGTGCGTTGACCGGCTGCGGTGCCCGCGGAGACGATCCCGCTAGTTTCGGTAAAGAGCCTTCAGGCTGCCCCAGCTGCTCGGTTCGACGTTGACCGCGTCGGTCAGGAGATAGCTGGCGGTCGGGCCGTCGAAGACCGCCACCCGGACGGAGTGGTGGCCGGGAGCATCGGGTACGGCACCGGTGTCCCAGTCCATGGTGATCGTCTGGCCCACCAGAAACGTCGTGACCACCGGGAGGCCGACACAGCCCACGACGCACGCGTTCGTGTCTTCGTTGAAGGCGACGAAGTGGGGGTCCGAGACCAATTGCTCCACCTCGGGTCCGTTGTTCGTGGCCGTGAAGTGGACGATCTCGCCGACCGTGTATTCTGGCTTGTCGGTGGTCAGGACGATCTCGGCGGGTGCGGTGACAGCGAGCGTGAGCAGCAACAGTGAAAGAACGGTACGACAGACCCCGGTACGCATGACGGATACCTCCCCGAAGCGATGCAGCCGACGTGACGGAGATCAAGACTTTTTGCCGTCGGTAGCGGCGGCCACTCCCTTACATCTTAACGCATATCGGCCTGCTTGCGCAATCCGCGCTTGCCTGCTTGCCTCCGTACCCGGTTGTCCGGGAAACACGAAGGCCCTGTTCACCGAACAGGGCCCCGCGTTGTCGATGGGCTATCCCGCCCTGAAACATCGTAAGACGGACCCGCTAGTTGCGGTACAGCGCCTTCAGGTTCGACCAGGTGACACCTTCGGTGGCGACCGGGCCCATGCTCACGCTGATCGCCCCGGTCATGCCCGGGTGGGAGGTGACCCGGCAGGTGTAATAATAGGTTCCGACATCCGCCGTGGCGGGCGTCCAGGCGATGAAGTCGGCCGTCGGTGCCGGGTCGGCCGTGAAATCGGCCAGCGGCTGCAGGGTGGCGGCGTCGATGACGGAGCCGCTGAAGGTCGAGCGGTTGAAATTGCCGTCCGAACCGGTCACCGGCAAGGTGGCATCGGTGATCACGAAGGGGTGGGCCGACGTCACCCGGCGGAAGGTGTAGGTCTGGCCCGCGCGCAGGATCAGCGTCGGGTCGGCGACGTTGGTGAAGGTGCCGCTGGCGTCCGACCAGTTGAACGTGTAGTCGATGGAACTGGTGTTGCCGAGCGTGAACTCGACGCCGGCGGTCACTTCATAGACGTTCGGCGCCACGTTGATGGTTTCGGCCTTGGCCGTACCGGCAATGAGGAACACGGCGATCAGCGTTGCCAAGCTTTTCATATCGGACTCCCTTTGAGGGCTGTTGGTTGGTTGGGTCCGGCACCGGTCTGCGGCTGCCGTCGTCTGCACGGCAATATAATATACAAAATATATACAGCAAGTATACAAATAGAAGATTCTGCAAAAAATGTCAATTTTCGGGCTTAGACAATACACCAAGCCCCGTGAACACAGGAGACGGTGGCGTTCAACCCGTAAATGAAATATTATTATCAAGCGAGGCTGCCAACCGGAACGAAGAGGATGGATTTCATGAAGAAGTTATGTCTCATGCTGTTGTTGGCTGCCACCGGCCTGCTCCTGGTTTCCTGCGCCGACGATCCCACCCGTCCGGTCAGCGCCCCGCTCACCGGTCAGGTCCTTGATGCCGACGGTCAGGCGGTTCCCGGGGCGGCGATCATGCTCGAATACGAACTGCCGCCGGTTCCGGCGGACAAGCTGCGCACCGCCATCCGATTCGACTTGCCCGAGGCGGTTCCGATCCGGGTCTGGGTATCGGACCGCTGCAACCGGGAAGTCCTGCGAACCCTCTACGAGGGCGAGGCTCCCGCCGGTACGCACACCTATATCTGGGACGGTCGCGACGAGGCAGGATTGATGGTCACCAGCGGTCTGTACCAGTTCAATCTGGAGACCGAGGAAGAGACCACCAAGCATGATTTCCTGCTGATGCATGGCGGCTTTGACCTCGACGCCGATCCGTCCGCGTTCCGCCACCATGCCGTCACCAATGACGACGGCCGCTTCAGCATTGCCCAGGGATGTCTGGCTTTCGGGTATGTCTCCACGGCGATCAACGAAGCAGGGCAGGAGGTCGGCAGCTTCACCGTCAGCCGCACCTGCAAGCTGTTCGCGCTGCACCCGGACTATCCGACCGGGTCGTCGGACTGGGTGACCGCCGATCCGGCCGCCGGTGCCGCGGTGAGCATCACGCTCACCCGGTAGTCCCACCGCCAACGTACCGGATATGCTATGATGGGCCCCTGCCGGCGGACCGGTTGTTCCGGACCGCCGCCGGGGATTCATATGCAGCGACTGCCGGCAACAACCCTGAGGAGCCCACCGTGATCAAGCCCCACCTGGCGTCGGCTTTCGCGCTCACCTTCATCATTTCGCTGTCTGTTGCAGATGTTGCTCCGGCGAAGACGTCGGCCGTGCCCCGTTCCGAACGCGGCATCGGCCGCGATCTGGGCACCAGCGAGACGGGGATGCTGACCGGATTGGCGGGCTGGCGCAGCGCGGCTGCGTTCACGATCGGCGAAGAGGTGAACGGCTACCTCGCTCCGGGGATCCCCGACGGCATGGGCGCCATCGCCCTTGACCATCGCCGCGTCCGCGTCTTCCTGAACCATGAAATCGCGGCGGAAAAGGCCTACCCCTACCGGCTGGCCAACGGCACGACGCTGACCGGGGCCCGCGTCAGCTACCTCGATTTCCATCGCCAGAGCCGCAAGCTGCTGGGCGCCGGGCCGGCCTTCGACACGGTGGTCGACCGCTACGGCGAGGTGGTCACTGCAGCCCGCCAGATCAACGAGGATTCCGGCCGGGTGGCCACCGACGGGCTGGACCGCCTGTGCTCGGCCTGGTTGGGCCGGGCCGGCTCCTATGGCCTGGTGGACGACGCCTTTTTCACCGGCGAGGAAACCGGCAGCGGCCAGGAGTTCGTTCTCGATGTCCATGCCGGCATTCTTCACTGTGCGCCGGCGCTGGGGCGCGCCGCCTTCGAGTCCGTCGCGATGATCGACCATCCGGATCCCGATCTGGTGGCCGTGGTGATCGGCGACGACCGACCCGCCGCGCCGCTGCTGGTGTACGTCGGAACCAGGAACGCGCTGGGTGACGGCGGCTTCCTGGACCGCAACGGGCTTGCCCGGGGCCGCCTGTACGTCTGGGTCAGCGGCGAGGGGGACACCTCGGCGGCGACCTTCAGGGGGACCGGCGCTTCGCGCACCGGTGACCTGGTGGAGATCCCCTATTTCGACCCCCTCCGTGCCGGCCTGCCGGGCTACGACCGCCAGGGTTACGCCGACCGTTCCGTCCAGGATGACCTCGCCGCCGCGGCCGGCGCCTTCCGTTTTTCCCGCCCCGAGGATGTCTCGACCAATCCGGCTGACGGGTCGCAGGTGGTGATGGCTTCGACGGGCCGCAGCAACCTCTTCGGCGGGGCCGACAGCTGGGGGACCACCTACCTGATCGACTTCGACCTGGCGCACATGACGGCCGCGCTCACCATCGCCTATGACGGCGACGACGCGGGCGGCGGGCGTTTCGCCGGCCCCGATTTCGGTTTGCGGAGCCCGGACAACCTCGTTTGGGCTGACGACGGCTTGATCTACATCCAGGAAGACCGCTCGGTGGGCGGCTTCGGTCGGACCAGCGGCGAAGAAACCTCCATGTGGCAGCTCGATCCGGCCAGCGGCGCCATGCTGCGGGTGGCCAGGATCGATCGGCTCGCGGTGCCGCGCGGCCAATACGACTTCATTCCCGGTGATGTCGGCAACTGGGAAAATTCCGGAGTGATCGACGTCACCGCCTTGTTCCGGACGTCGGCCAAGGAACGGCTGCTGCTGGCCACCGTCCAGGCGCACAGTGTGCGCGGAGAGATCATCAATCGGGAGAACCTCGTCGAAGGCGGCCAGGTACTGTTCCTCTCCAGCAAATCACACCCGCTGATGGACAAGCTGGCGGACACCGCCGGCGTGACCCCGGCGGCGATACCGCTGGCGGTCGGACCGAACCCGTTCAATCCGCGCACGGTCATCTCTTTCGGACTCGACCAGGAGGCGGAAGTCAGTCTGCGGATATTCGACCTGCGCGGCCAGTTGGTGCGCACGATCATCGCGGGCCGTCTGGCCGCCGGTCCCCATGCCGAAACTTGGGACGGGCTGGACCGGCAGGGACGTGCGGTGGCATCGGGAACCTATCTCGTGCAGCTGAAGGGGGCTGGCCGATTGCAGACCGGGAAGGCCGTCCTGATCAGATAGTCCGGTTCAGTCCTTCTCCCGGACCTGATCGCTCCCGAAACCGCCGGCCGGATGGGAGATTCCCGGGGCCGCCGGCAGCCGGGGGCGGGCCAGACGCCGTTCCAGCCGCTGGCGTTCGTGGCGACGCAGGGCCGAATCCACCAGCATGCGGGTGAAGCCTTCGTGCCCGTCGGAATCACGCAGCAGGCAGAGGTCCGCGCTGCCCGGATCGGTCGGCGGATAGTAGACCCCGCAGTTGGGGTTGATCTCCAGCATGTAGGGCGTGCCGTCGCCGTTCACGCGAATGTCGCAGCGGCCGAAACTCGCGCCGCCCAGCTCCGTGAAGAACCGGGCGGAGATGTCCCGCAGACGGGCCTCGAGCACGGGGTCGGTCACCGGGAAAGAAGACAGCTGGTCGTAATCCACCCACTTCATCTTGGCGTGCTTGAAACTCTCTCCCTCGGGGAAGCGGTACTGCATCGGCGTGTAGGTCTTGGGGCGCTCGGGGTCGAGGGGATTCTCGGCGACCAGGACCGTATGTTCGGTCCCCGCGATATACTCCTCGATCAGGGCCGCGCGGTGCCGGGACATGATCTTGCGTGACTGGCGCCGCAGTCCAGCCGGTGTCGCCACGCGCGAGGCCCGGCTCAGGTCGATGCTGGCGTAGCTGCTGTAGTGTTTGACGAACAGTGGAAACTTCAACGTCCTGGCGGCGAGTTCGACGTCGTCGTCGTCGCGGGCCAGGACCCAGGCGGGCGAGGCGATGCCCTGCGCCAGACAGGCCTGTTTCATCTGGATGCGGGTGGGCTCGTAGAATCCCGAAGTCGCTCCGGTAAACGGTACTCCGTGATCCTCGAGGGTGTGGACGACCTCGATGCCGGGGGCGTCCTGGTCCTCCGCACCGTCGCAGAGGTTGAAGAACAGGTCGAACTTGCCCGACCGGATCAGGCTGGTCACGATACGGACCGAATTCTCTTTCGTGAGCGTTGCGACGTACCAGGTGACGCCGGTCAGGAAGGGGCGGGGGTCGCACGGCCAGTCGTCGGCCGGGAAAGGGTCGGCGTCCAGTTCCTGGTTGGTCAGTAGACAGATCCGCATCGAAAGGACGGCCTTTCTCCCTTGCCTGACGACGCCAAACGAACGGGGGAGATTCCAGAAGATATTCAAACTGTTTCTGCCACTTGTTCCATGCCAACGTTGTTATTGTATACGTAATCGATCACCAAAAGCGAGTCGATCATGCATTGGTTGCATGTTTTTTCTGCCGGCAATGCCGTGGGCCCGGCCAAGCTTGGGTCCGCCGCGACGATTCCACCGCCGGGGATGGACAAAATCCCGGGTCGCCCTTAGGCTTCTTGCCGACAGGTCGAGGCATGAAATGCGCCCGACGGATTCCGGGCGGGGAACAAGGACGTGATGCACGATGAAACACCAACAGATTCTGCCGTTGGCGACGGCACTGGGCATCCTGATCGTCCTGGCCGGCTGCGGTCGCAAGACCGACCCGGCCTACGTCGCCGAAGTCGACCAGTGGCACGCGACCAGGCTGGAGAGGCTCAGCAGCGAAACGGGCTGGCTGACCCTGGTGGGTCTGCATCCGCTCGCCGATGGCCGCAACGTGATCGGATCCGGACCGGAGGCCGGCGTGCGGATGATTGACAAGGCACCGGCCCTCGTCGGTGAAATCGTGGTGACCTCCGGCAAGGCCGCCCTGCTGGTCGATCCCGATTGTGAGGTGTTGGTCGTGGGCCGCGAGGATGAAGGCGCGGTATCGTCGCTGATTCTGGCAACGGACCTGCTGGGTCCACCCACGGTGCTGGCCTGCCGATCGCTCGTCTTCTACGTCATCGACCGGAACGGTCAGCTCTTCTTGCGCGTCAAGGACAGGGAGGCGGCGACCCTGCAGAACTTCACCGGGATCGAACGTTTTCCGGTGGACGCGCGCTGGCGGATCACCGCGCGCCTGGAGGGGGAGCCCGGCACGGTCGAAGTACCCGACGTCCTGGGCAACCGGTCGCCCTCGTCCACTCCCGGGGTGCTCGTCTTCAGGCTCGACGGCAAGGAGTACCGCCTGACTCCGACCGGTGAACCGGGCAGCCCGATGTTCCTGGTGTTCGGCGATGCCACCAACGGCCCGGCGACGTATCCGGGGGGACGCTTTCTGACGGTCGACGCACCGGCGGCCGACGGCACCGTGACGATCGACTTCAACCGGGCCTACAATCCGCCCTGCGCCTTCACGGCCTACGCGACCTGTCCGTTGCCGTCGGCGGGCAACACGCTGCCTGTCGCCGTCGAGGCGGGCGAGAGGAAATGGGGCCAGGACCACTGACCGCAGACAAAGAAAAATGCCGGCCCCGTCGGGGGCCGGCATTTTTTTGTACCCGCGGACGGGTTATTTGATCAGCATCATGCGGCGCGTCTCCAGCAGGTCGGCGGTTTCCATCCGGTAGAGGTAGATGCCGGAAGAAACGCGGCGGCCGGCGTTGTCCGAACCGTCCCACGAGGTCGTGTAGCGGCCCGGCTCCATGATGGCGTCGACCAGGCTGCGGACCAGCCGGCCGTCGATACTGAAGATGTTGATCCGCGCCCGACCCCGACTCGCCATGTCGTAGGAGATCGTCGTCGAGGGGTTGAACGGGTTGGGGTAGTTGGGATGCAGCGCGCTGAGCTGCGGGACGAAGGCCGGTTCGGGCTCATCCACACCACCGCCCTGGTTGACGACGGCCGGTCCGTTGCCGGCGGTGCGCGCGGTGATCTCTTCGATCACGATCCGTGGATCCCCCGCCGCCAGAACCCGGAAACGGATCGCGGCGATCTCACCCTGGCCGGAAATACCGCTTTCGCGCCGGCCGATCAGGCAGATGTCCACCGTGCCGGGCTCGGCGGTCAGCACCAGGGCGTTCCCCTGCTGGTCCTGCAGCAGCGAGCCGCCGGCGGCGCCCACCGGAGTGACCACCGTGGCGTCCCAGCTCAACCGGACCTGCAGCCCCTGGATCGTGCCGTCGCCGCGCATGTCCAGCCCGGCATTGAAGAGGCCGCCGACGTTCGGCATGGCCGGCAGATACAGGCTCAGTTCGTTCTCGGCGGCGGGCTCGGGAACCTCGTAGCGGAACGCAGCCAGACTCTTGGCCGCCACGTCCTTGCCGTAGCTGAGACCGAAGAGGATCAGATCCTCGAAGTCGATGACGTTGTCCGTGGCCGGCAGGCCCTCGGGGCTCATGTCGTCCGTCGGACCGATGTCCAGCGTGTTCAGGTAGGTGCCCTGTCCGTCCTGGCTGCCGTAGGCGCTGCCCAGCAGCGTCAGGTCGGCGATGTCGACGGCGTTGTCGCCGTCGACGACCGGTTCACCGCCGTCGGAAGCGTCGCCCAGGATGTAGTTCAAGGCGCCCGGGCTCACCAGGGCCGTCCCGGCGTTGGCCGACGCGTCGGTCACGACGGTGCAATAGTAGTAGTAGTCCCGGGTCGTAGGCAGGTCCGCGTAGCCGGTGTCGCCGATCGGCAGGGTGGCCAGCAGCGTCCAGCCTTCGGCCACCGGGTCTGTCGGGACCGCCGGTGCGCTGCCGCCGCCGTCACTGAACTCGGGGTAGGCGCCGTGGGCCTTGCGGTAAAGCAGCACATCGGCGGCCTTGGGATCGGTGGTCGGGGTCCACGTCAGCTGGATACCCGCGACGTTGCCGGCCGGGTTGCCGGTGCCGATCGTGCCGGTGCCGAAATTCGTGACGTTCATCGGCACGGTGTCGATGATATCAATCGCGGCCGCCGCGCCGGCCTGCGAGACCATGACGCCGGCAGCGCAGTCCGTCAAGGTGATGCCGCTGACGGCGATCGTGCCCGTCCCGTTCGGCACCGAGCTGACGACGTCGACATAGAAGAGGTCCCCCGTCGGGGCCATCGCGCCGCACGGCTCGCCGGTGATGGAGCCCTCCACGAGGTAGGACCCGTCCAGGTTGTCGGTCACCTGGAAGGTGGTCGCCCCGATGGCGCTCAGGTAGGTGCCCTCGGTGATACTGGCGGTACCGGCGCACGGCGCCAGGTTCGTCAGGTCGACCGTGACCGCGAACGAGCGCATCAGCACGCCGTCGCCGCGGGTAATCTGGACCGGGACCTGGGAGCAGGGGTTGGCTGCGGTCAGGTCGGGCACGCCGCCGGTGTTGGCCGCCACCGTGTTGGCCGAAGCCGAGGTGAACAGCGCGCCGAGCACCACCGGGCCGTTCATGGTGATCTCGAGCGGGTTGTCGGTGCCGGCGAAATCTCCGGACCAGCCGGCGAACTGCCAGCCCCCGGCGGGAGTGGCGGTGGCGAACACGGTTTCGCCGCAGGCGTAGCTGCTCTGGTCGGGATTGAGGGCCACCGTACCGCTGCCGGTCACCTGGACGTCAATCGCGTTCAGACCGTCGTCATCGGGCTCGAGGATGGGTGCCTTCGTGTTGGAGAAGTAGTCGGCCAGCACCGAAAACGCCGGAAAGACCCCGGCGTTGCCGGCGTACAGACCCACGCCGGTCACGTTCATGGTGTAGTCGAAGGAGGCGATGGGCACCCAGCTGCCCGCGCCGATCTTGTAGGACTGGGTCCAGGTGTCGCCGGTACGGTCGATCCGCATGTAGACCGGACTGGCGCCGGCCAGCGCGCCGGGAATCGCGAAGTTGTGCGCGAAACTGTTGTCCGGCAATCCGGCCAGGATCCATAGCGTGTCCGTCGAGCGGCTGTAGAACTCCAGCCGCAGCCATTCGGTGTCGCTCTCCCTGACGATGATACCCTGCTCGGCGAAGTTCGTGACCGGCAGCACGGTGTCGAACTTGACCTCGAGCGTGAAGTCGGTGTCGTTGGTGGACTGGATGATGTAGGGCGCGCCGATCGTCCCGTTGCGCAGCTGGTGTTCCACAACGCCGGCGACCGGGATGACGGCCTGGGCGTTACCCGTGAAGGCACCCTGGGTGGACGCCGGGGCGCTGTCACCCTGCGGGTCGACATAGGTCCAGATGGGCTTCAGCTCGCAGGAATTGAAATCGTCGCTGACGAATTCGCCGGGCGGGATCAGACCGATCGAGATCCGCACCGTGGCCTCATTGGAGGTGGCGCCGTTAACGTCATCGACGGTGTAGGTGAAGCTGTCGGCAACCGCCACGCCGCCGTCATGGGTATACGTCACGACGCCCGTGAAGGGGTCGATATTGGTGATGGAACCGTTATCGGGAGGATCGACGACCGCCACCGAGGACGGGTCGATGGAACCGTTGCCCGGCGAATCGTTGGCCAGGACGTCGATGTCGCCGGCCTCACCGGGAGCGACCAGCAGGTTGTTGTCCAGGGCCGTCGGGGGAATCGGCGTCTCGATGGTCACCCTGACGGTGGCCGCATTGGAGATGCCGCCCTGATCCTCGACCGTGTAAGTGAAGCTGTCGGCCAGGGCCACGCCGCCGCCGTTGGTGTAGGTGATCGCCCCGGTCGTCGGGTTGATGTTGGTGATCGTACCGTTGAGCGGAGCGTCGACCACCGCGACGGTGTTGGGCAGGAGACTGCCGTCTCCGGGAGCGTCATTGGCCAGCACGTCGACGACCACGGCTGCGCCGGCGACCACCGAGGCGACGTCGTCATTGGCCGTGGGCGGGCCGGCCAGCGCGAAGGTGGCCGTGATGTCCAGGGCATAGAGCATCTCGACGGTCACCGGGTTGGTGAAGCCCGTCAGGTCGCCGGACCAACCGGCGAACGAGTAGCCCGGATCCGGCGTGGCGGTCAGCTCCACCAGGTCGTTGCAGGCGTAGAACGGAAGGTCGATGTCCCGGCTCACCGAGCCGTTGCCCACCGCGGTGGTCGTCAGGGTGTTCTGGCCCGTGTCGTCGGGCTCGACGATGGGGTCCAGGCTGTTCGAGAAATAGTCCACCAGGACGGTGTGGCCGGGGTTGAGCCCGGCGTTGCCGGCGTACAGCCCGACGCCGGTCACGTTCATGGCGTAGGTGAAGGCGGCCAGGTCGGTCCAGCCCGTGCTGGCGGTGCGGTACGACTGCGTCCACTCGTCGCCCACCCGCTGGATGCGCATGTAGAGGGGGCTTTCGCCCGACAGGACCCCGGGAACGACCACGTTGTTCGGGAAGGAATTGTCGGGGAGCCCTGCGAGCATCGTGACCGTGTCGGAGGTGCGTCCGAAGAACTCGAGCCGAATCCAGGTGGTATCGTCCTGGCGCACGATGATGCCCTGCTCGGCGAAACTGATCGCCGGCAGCACGGAGTCGAATTTGACTTCGAGCGTGAAGTCGGTGTCGGTCGTCGACTGGATGATGTAGGGCGCGGTGATGATACCGTTGTACAGTTCGTGGGTGGAACCGCCGGGCACGACGATGGCGACCTTGGAATCGCCGGAAAAGGCGCCCTGGATCGTGGGGGCCGTCGTGTCGCCCAGCGGGTCGACGAACGTCCAGATCGGTTTCAATTCGCAGGAATTGAAATCGTCGGACTGGAATTCTCCCGCCGCGGTGTCGGCCCAAGCCGGCAGGCCCGCGGACATGATGATCAATAAGACGAGATAGACAGCGGCGCGGCAAATCCTTAATGAATTCAAAACGGACCTCTCGCAATGGCATAGAGACATGATGACCACCATCCCCGGGATGATCGTAAGTCGGCGACAATCTGAGGGTTGAATGATACCTCGATTATACTTTTCTTACAAGATGCTAAAAACACCAATTTCCTAAGCGGTTGCCATAATGCGAGTTATTGGCACGAAACAAAATTCGGGCAAATATCGTCCCGATCTCCGGATCTCAGGGAAATCCGATCGGCAGCAGGGGGACGCCCCGGACCAGATACAGTCCTGCGTCGACCACCATCAACAAGCCCAGGGCAAGCAGGAGAATAAAGAGCGTTCGGCGACCCCAAGTATCGAAAAATCCCTTGATGCGTTCCATCAGGATCTGGCCCCGCGGTCCCATCAGTGCCCGGAGGACGACGATGCAGGACAACGGAGCGATGAAGACGAGGGCGTAGAAGGTCATGGCCAGGACCACTCCGGCGAGCGGTGGATCGGCCCGGAAGATCTGGTCGGCCGCCGCGAAGAAGGGCACGGCCCCGGGAAAACCCACCACGTTCATCATGAACCCCACACCGAACGCCGCGGTGAACGAGGCGTGGTCGGGGCCCTTGCGGTTCCTGATTCTGGCTTGTCGTTTGTCGAATATCTTGAGGCCGAAAAAGACGAGGACCAGGCCGAGCAACAGCTCGAAGGCGAAATCCACCGGTTCCGGATGATGCCAGCGGTGGGCCAGCCAGACGTTCAGCCGCTGGAAGACGCCGCTGAGGCCGAACAGGAAGGCCAGGCCCATGCCGAGGTATGAAACGAAGAGTCCCACGAGAAGACCCAGCGCCGTCGAGTAGGGGCGCGGGCCGCCGAGGATCGACATCAAGGGCACCAGTCCCAGCGGCGTGACCGACATGCTGTCGATCAGGGCGATGGGGGCAATCACGATCAGCAGTTCGGTCATGAGAGACGCCGTTTCCTGGTTTGCCTGTCGTACGCGGCGGACGGTCCCATCCTACGGGCCGGCCGGCGGCGCGGCAAGACGCGCAGCGAAAAAAGATCGCCGATCTTCTGGCCCGCCTTACCCGCTTGGCCTAGGATGTGGGGCCGGGACTTCCAACTTACCGAAAGGTCTTCCACTTCATGAAACCGCGCCGATCACTCTTGACCCGCTTTCTGGGGACCGTCGAAACGGTGGGCAATGCCCTGCCGAACCCCGCCACCCTGTTCGCCCTCATGGCCGGCTCGATCGTCGTCCTGTCCTGGCTGCTGAACCGGATCGGCCTGACGGCGCTGCATCCCGAGGACGGATCGACCATCGAGGTCGTGAACCTGATCTCGCGCGAGGGACTCCACTGGATTCTCGACACCACGGTTGAAAACTACACCGGATTCGCCCCGCTGGGCACGGTGCTGGTGGCGATGCTGGGCATCGGCGTGGCCGAGAAGAGCGGACTGATCGCGACGGTCCTGCGCCTGCTGGTACACTCGGCTCCGCGGCGCCTGTTGACCTTCGTGATCGTCCTGTCGGGCGTGCTGTCGAACATGGCCAGCGACGTGGGCTACGTCCTGCTGATTCCCATGGGCGCGATCATCTTCATGTCCATCGGCCGCCATCCCCTCGCGGGGCTCGCCGCGGCCTTCGCCGGCGTTTCGGGCGGGTTCAGCGCCAACCTCCTGCTGGGCACCATCGACCCGCTCCTGGCCGGGATCACCCAGGAAGCCGCCCGTATCATCGATCCCGGCTACACCGTCACCCCGGCCTGCAACTACTACTTCATGTTCGTCTCGACGTTCTTGATCGCGGCCCTGGGCACCTGGGTCACCGAGAAGATCGTTGTGCCCCGGCTGGGCGATTACGAGGGTGAGCATCACGACCATGGCAACGAACTGGACGCCCTGACCGGCCCGGAGAAGAAGGGTCTGTGGGCGGCTCTGGGGGTGAATCTCGCGCTGCTGGGGCTGGTGGCGTGGGGGCTGGTGCCCGCCGACGGATACCTGCGCGCGGACGACGGCAGCGTGCTCCACTCACCCTTCATGCACGGGATCGTGACGTTCCTGTTTGTCGGCGGACTGCTGGCGGGGCTGGCCTACGGAATCGCCGCCGGCACGTATCGGAACGACGACGACGTGGTCAAGGGCATGACGCAGGCCATGGAAACCCTTGCGCTCTACCTGGTGCTCGTGTTCTTCGCGGCCCAGTTCGTCGCCTATTTCAAGCACACCAACCTGGGGATGATCCTGGCCATCCAGGGCGCCAAGGGCCTCGAGGCTTCCGGCCTGGGGCCCATCCCGCTGATGCTGTCGTTCATCCTGCTGTCGGCTTTCATCAACCTGGTCATGGGCTCGGCCTCGGCCAAGTGGGCGTTCATGGCGCCGGTGTTCGTGCCCATGTTCATGCTGCTGGGCTACACGCCCGAGCTGGTGCAGGGCGTCTACCGTATCGGTGACAGTACGACCAACATGATCTCGCCCATGATGTCGTTCTTCGCGCTCATCGTGGCCTTCTTCCAGAAGTACGACGTCAAGGCGGGCATCGGTACGGTCATCGCCACGATGCTGCCGTATACGATCGCCTTCATGATCGGCTGGATGGTGCTGCTGGTGATCTGGCTGGTGTTTGGCCTGCCGCTGGGGCCGGGTGCGGGTCTGCAGCTGGCGAACTGACGCGCGGGAAGTCGTGCTTAACAAACGGGCCCCGATCCCCTAGTATGGGGCCCGAGGCCGACCGTCGTCCACCCTCCCTTGATCAGGAGTCAGCCCATGAGCCAAGACGTTCAATCCTGGCGCTTTCCCCGTATGTTCTGGACCGGTAACGCGGCCGAACTGTGTGAGCGCGCCGCCTATTACGGGACCTTCATCGCCCTGCGCACCTACCTGATCCGGGTCGTCGGCCTGGACGACGTGCAGGCCGGCTGGGTGGCGGGCATGTTCGGCGGCTGGATCTATCTCGTTCCGTTCTTTACCGGGGCCCTGGCCGACCGCATCGGATTCCGGGCCGCCCTGATGATGGCCTTCGCGCTGCTGACCGTAGGTTACGGCACCCTTGGGGTCTTCAGCACCATGGCTCCCGTTGGTGTGGGTTTGGCGTTGATCGTGCTCGGCGGGGCCATCGTCAAACCGGTGATCTCCGGGACGGTGAGCAAGTCGTCCAGCGAGGCGAACAGGGCCCGAGCCTTCAGCATCTTCTACATGGTGGTCAACATCGGCTCGTTCACCGGCAAGACCATCGTGGCGCCGCTGCGGATCCAGATGGGCGTCGAGACGGTGCCGTTTTTCTCGGCCGGCGCCTCGTTGCTCGCTTTGATCATCGTCGCCCTGGTGTTTTTCCCGGACAAGGAAGCCGAGGGCGAAAAGCCCAAGAACATCAATGAAGTCCTGGCCGGGATGTGGGCCGCCATGAGCAACCTCCGCTTCCTGGCCCTGATACTGATCACGGCGGGATTCTGGGCCATTCAGGGTCAGCTTTACGCCTCGATGCCCGACTACGTGCTGCGCATGGCCGGCGAGACCTACAAGCCCGAGTGGTACGCCAACATCAATCCCCTGGTCGTGGTGCTCTTCGTGGTCCTGATCACCCAGCTGGTGCGCAAATGGAAGCCCCAGAACTCCATCCTGGTGGCGATGCTGCTCATTCCTTTTTCGGCCATCGCCATGGCGGCCTCGGCCTGGTTCGACGGCAATATCACCATCTTCGGGCTGGAACTGCATCCGATCACCTTCATGATGATCATCGGCATTTCGATCCAGGGCCTGGCTGAGTGTTTCATCAGTCCCAAATGGCTGGAATTCGCCTCGTTGCAGGCGCCCAAGGGCCAGGAAGGCACCTTCCTGGGCTTCGCGCACATGAACACCTTCTTCGCCTGGATCTTCGGCTTCGCCTTCTCCGGATATCTGCTCAGCAAGTACTGCCCGGAACCAGGATCTCTGGATGCGGCCACCCAGGCAGCCCACCAAGCGGCTCTGCTGGGGCAAGGCCCCATGCCGGAGGTCTATGCTCAAGCCCACTATCTGTGGTACGCGTACGTGGGCGTGGGCTTGATCTCACTGACCTTGCTGTTTGTCTTCATCGCCGTCACCAAGAAGATGGATGAAGGAAAGGCCGGGACCGTTTGAGCGACCGCCTGTCCGATCGCGCGACCGTGGCCCTGATCAAGGGCAAGCCGGTTCATTACCGGGTCCGGCGCAGCCGCCGGGCCCGCAAGATGGGCGTGCAGGTCTGCCGGCGCGACGGCGTGGTCATCACCCTGCCCCGGCGCGTGGCCCTGAAGATCGTGCCCGAACTGCTGGAACACTGGGCCGACTGGATCGATGCCAAGGCCGACGAACTCGGCGTTCGGCACGGCCCCGAGGTGCGGGGTTACAGCAGCGGCAGCGTGATCTCCATCCTGGGCCGGCCGCACATCCTGCGGATCAGTGGCCTGCCATCCGGCCGCAGCCGGCCCGTGGTCCAGCTCGGCGAAGGCTACCTGGACCTGCAGCTGGCCCCGCCCGATGTCTTCGCGCCCCGCCCGGTGCTGGAAAAATACCTGCGCCGCCTGGCCCGGGAAGACCTGGTGCCCCGGACGGAGCTGTGGTCCGAACGGATCGGTCTGGTCCCCGGGAAGATCATCGTCGGCGAGCGCACCAGCCGCTGGGGCAGCTGCTCCGCGCGGGGCACGCTGTCCTTCTGCTACCGGCTGGTCATGGCGCCGCCGGCGGTGATCGATGCGGTGGTGGCCCATGAGATCTGCCATCTGGCCCACCTGAACCACGGACCCCGTTTCTACGCCCTGCTCGATCGGGCCTGTCCCGACCACCGCACCGCCATGGATTGGCTGCGCGAACATGAAGACGACCTGTTGCTGTAGCCCCAGAGGTACGACCATGAGCGAGCTCTACCAGCGCGACACCACCTTGGATCTGCTTCACGAGTACACGCAGACCGACGGACTCAGGCGCCACGCCTACGCGGTCTCGGCGGCGATGAAGGCGGCGGCGGTCCGCGCCGGTGGCGACGAGGCCTACTGGGCCGCCGTGGGCCTGCTCCACGACTTCGACTACGAGATGTATCCCGAACCGCCGGACCACCCGCTCAAGGGCGCGGACATCCTGCGGGCCAGGGGCTATCCGGAGGAATTCGTGCGCACGATCCTGTCCCACGCGGTCTACACAGGCGTACCTCGGGAGAACGACTGCGCCCGGTGGCTGTTCGCCGTGGACGAACTTTGCGGCTTCTGCATGGCCTGCGCCATGGTCCAGCCCGACAAGAAGATCGCCCAGGTGAAGGTCAAGTCGGTGAAGAAGAAGCTGAAGAAGAAGGATTTCGCCGCGAAGGTGAACCGCGAAGAAATCGCCGAGGGGGCCGCGGATCTCGGCCTGGAACTGGACGCGGTCATCTCCCATGTCCTGGAGGCGCTGGTGCCCGTGTCCGACGACCTGGGGCTGTAGAGCCGTCAGGGGAAGACCGTTGCTCGCTGTCGTGCTTGCCTGCCGCCTGTTCGCGCAGGAGCCTTCCGACCGGTAGATGAACCTGGTATCGAGTTCGGTCTGCCGGGCATCCAGGAGGCCTCCCACGTGGGCGAGGACACCCCGTATCGCCACCGCCCCCCTCAGATGGCGCCCACCGCCCTGACAGGACCAGCGCGGCGGATTTCACGAAGCTGTAGGCGCCGACGATTTCTGTGAGCAACAGCAGGGCGAAAACGATCGAGAACAAGGTGGCGAGGATTTTTCCGGTTCTTTGCAGGCTGTTCATCGAGCGACCCCCTGGGCGAGAATCCCATCGATTGGCATATGCGACCATCCCGCCCGGCGGCGCGGGTACCGGAGCGGTGTTCTACGGCTCGCTGGGCACCGTTTCGGTGTGCTCCAGCAGCGCCTGGGCCTCCTGGACCGAATCGGTGACATCGAAGTAATCATAGAGGCGGGTCTTGTACAGGACGCTCAGCGGGCGCCGGTCCAGATTGCACAAGACGATGCGTCCGCCAAGTTTCTCCAGCGTCTGCTTGGACCAGATCAGCGTCCCGATACCGCAGGAATTGACCCAGCGGATCATCGAGAAGCTGAAGATGACCTTGCGAATGCCGGTATCCGCCAGTTCGCCCACGGTCTTCTGGAGAACCTCGCAGTCCTTGCCGCCGTCGACCTTGCCGGCAAGGTTGATGATGGCGACGTCGTCCTTCTTCTGGATATGGAATTTCATGGAGACCTCCCCTCGTTCCTGGTATCCATATCTACATACAAACGAAATGAAATTAAGTTGGCAACAGGAGCGGGCAAGCGGCGGCCCGCGACACAGCCGGACGATGGCACTGGAACCGCGGCGCGGTTGGCCTTATGATCGGCCGCATTGACGAGGAGCGGTTTTAACCCCGAATCCCAGGCCAAGTTGGTGGAATGATGAACGAGCGCTGGCATCACAACCGGGTGCGGGATCTGCTCGGCGTCGAGGTGCCGGTCATCCAGGGCGGAATGGTCTACAACAGCGGCGCCAAGCTGGCCGCGGCGGTGTCCGCAGCCGGCGGGCTGGGTCTGGTCGGTGCCGGCAGCATGCGGCCCGACCTGTTCCGAGACCAGATTCGCAAGGCCCGCACGCTGACCGGGAAGCCCTGCGGGGTGAATATTCCCCTGCTGTACCCGCACAGCCCCGAATGCGTGGAGATCGCCTTGGCCGAGGGCGTGAAGATCTTCTTCACCTCGGCCGGTTCGCCGCGCAAGGTCGTCGGCGTCCTGAAGGACGCCGGCTGCATCTCGGTGCACGTGGTCGCGAGCCCGCTGCTGGCCGTCAAGTGCGAAGACGCGGGCTGCGACGCGATCGTCTGCGAGGGTTTCGAGGCCGGCGGGCACAACGGGCGCGAGGAACTGACGACCATGGTGCTCGTGCCCGAGTGCGCCGCCGCGGTCGACATCCCCGTGATTGCCGCCGGCGGCATCGCCACCGGCGCCCAGTTCGCCGCCGCCCTGGCTCTGGGGGCCGAGGGGGTGCAGATCGGTTCACGCTTCGCGGTCACCCGGGAATCCAGCGGCCACGACCGTTTCAAGCAGGCGGTGGTGGCGGCCGGCCCGGGTGACACGCAGCTGGTGCTCAAGGCGCACGTGCCGGTGCGGCTGTTGCGCAACGCGTTCCGCGACCGCATCATGGAGATGGAGGCCCGCTGTGCGCCGCGCGAGGAACCTGGTCGCGGAACTGGGCAAGGGCCGCGCCCGCCGTGGTATGCTCGAGGGCGACCTCGACGAAGGCGAGCTGGAGATCGGCCAGGTTTCCGGCCTGATCGACGACATTCCCACCGTGGCCGTGGTCATGGACCGGCTGCTGGCCGGATACGACGAGGCGATCACTCGCCTGCATCCCCGAACGGAGAACCCTTGAACAGCACACCATCGGTCGCCCGCGTTTCCATCTGGCGGCAGTTCCCTTCATCATTCTGGTCCGCCAACGTCATGGAGATCTTCGAGCGGATGGGTTGGTACGGCTTCTACGCCGTCAGCAGCCTCTATCTGACCGGTGCGGTCGCCGACGGCGGACTGGGCCTGACGAGCGAGGACCGCGGCGTCATCCAGGGCCTGGCCACCTTCTTCCTGTACCTGTTCCCCGCGGTGTTCGGCGCCCTGGCCGACCGCTACGGTTTCAAGAAGATGTTCCTGGCCTCGTGCACCGTGATGATCCCCGGCTACCTCATGCTGGGCATCCCCAACGGATTCTGGGGCTTCATGGCGGTCTACTTCCTGGTGGCGGTGGGACACGGCATGTTCAAGCCCGTGGTGATCTCGACGGTGGCCAAGTCGACCACCAAGGAGACCGGCAGCATGGGCTTCGGCATCTTCTACATGATGGTCAATATCGGCGGGTTTCTCGGCCCCATCGTGGCCGGCATCGTGCGCGGCTGGGATTGGCAATATGTCTTCTACTGTTCGGCGGGCTGGATCGTGGTCATGGGCATCGTCGCCCTGATCTTCTACAAGGAACCGCCACGCGATGCGGAAGCCGAGTCGGGCCGTCCGTTGAGCGAAGTGTTCGAGGGCATGATCGCCGTGGTGGGCAACGGCCGGTTCTTCCTGCTGATCGCCGGCCTGCTGTTCCTGCTGGTGATGGGGTCCAAGTGGCTCGAACCGGTGGTTTACCTGTCGACCGGCGCGGGATGGCTCATCGCCAATTTTGCCTGGGACATGGCGGCGCGGGGTCTCAAACGGTCACCCAACGTCACACGCCCCTGGTTCCTGGAGCCCATGAAGGTGGGCGAGGGGCGCTACCTGGTGTTCCTGTTCCTGATGGCCTTTTTCTGGACCAGTTTCAACCAGATCTTCATGACCCTGCCCGAGTACATCCGCGACTACGCCGATACTTCGGATCTGATCCGCAGCCTGGGCCCGATTGCCGGGTGGATCACCGGGGTCGCGCAGTCCGTGGGGCTGGACACCAGCCAGTGGAGCCGTGCCTTTCTCGAGCACGGCCAGGTCAAACCCGAACACCTGATCAATCTGAACGCTGCGGGCATCATCTTCGGCCAGGTGGCCATCGCCTACTCGGTGCGCAGGCTGGCGCCGTTGACCTGCATCATCCTGGGCAGCTTCATCACCGTGCTCAGTTTCCTGTTCTACCTCATCGGGCAGGGGGGCTGGATCATCGTGATCGCCATCCTGGTGTTTTCGGTCGGCGAGATGCTGGCCAGCCCGCGCTCCAAGGAATACGCCGGCAACATCGCGCCGCCGAACAAGGTCGGCATGTACATGGGCTACTTCTACTGGTGCGTGGCCCTGGGCAACCTGTTCGGCGGTCTGCTGAGCGGAAACATCTACGGCCACTTCGGTCCCGTCGAGCGCGGCGGCGTCGACAACCCCGACATCATGTGGATCGTCTTCGCCGGCCTGGCCATGGTCTCGGTGGTGCTGCTGTCGGTCTACGACAAGTGGATCAAGGCCCGGCCCCTGAAGTGTGGTCCCCGATGTCCCGGCGACCGGTTCGCAGGCCGAACCCGTGCCGGATGACGGTGGCCGACCTGGCCGCCGAACTCGCCCGCCTGTGCCCCGAGAACCGCATCGATCTGGCCGGCGCGGTGGCGCTGCCGTGGCGCCTGCACGCACGAGGACCGCTGGCAGGACTGGATCGACGAGGGGCGGCACGCCGACCTCGAGTACATGACCCGGGATCCGGCCGCACCGGGCCGATCCTACCCAGCGCAATCCCTGGGCACGGTCCGTCCTGGTCTTCGCCCAGCGCTACACCGACGGCTGGCCCGCGGCCGATCCGGCGCCAGCTTCAGGCGGCCCGCTCGGCGACGCGGACTCCCCGTCCCTGGACTGATCGCGTGGCCCGCTACGCGCGGGGGCTCAGGACTACCACGACGTCCTGCTGGAGGACATCAAACAGGTCGTCGCGGGTCTCGCCGGCGGTCCTGGTCCGGCCTGGCCGCCTTTCCGGCCACCGATACCGGTCCCTATCTCGAGCGCGAGTACGCCTGGCTGGCGGGGCTCGGTTTCCTGGGCAAGAACACCTGCCTCATCCACGAAAAACTGGGGTCGGGGCTGTTTCCTGGGGGTGGCCCTGACCAACCTGGAGATCGACGGCCTGCCGCCGCCGACAGCCGCAGGCCGAACCCCTGTACGCGGCGGCGCCCCGCCGTCGGCGTGAACCCGCGCGCATCCTCGCCAGCCACTGCGGCACCTGCACCGCCTGCATCGAGGCCTGCCCGACCGACGCCATCCTGCCCGGGGGCGGACTCGACGCCGGCAGTTGCATCGCGACCTGGACCATCGAGTGGCGCGGCCGGACGCCTGCGAACCGGCGTCCGCAGCAAGGCGGCCTCCTGTTCGGCTGCGACATCTGCCAGGCGGTCTGCCCGTGGAATCACCGGGCGGACGAGAACCCCGCGGGATCCGCAGTGCGTGCAGAATACGGAGTCCTGGCCGGTCACGGGGAACTGGCGCTGGCGGATCTGCTGGAATTGAGCGACGATGAATTCAGGAACAGGTTCCGCAGCACGCCGCTGTGGCGTTGCCACCCGGCGGGGTTGCGCGCGAATACCAGGGTGGTTCAGGACAACATTCGCAGGGAGCGCGGGTCATGATCAAGACGGCAGCCTGGTGGCGTCCCCTGGAAAACGGACAGGTGGCCTGCGACCTGTGCCCGATCGGCTGCCGGCTGCGGGAGGGCCAGACCGGTCCCTGCGCGTCGCGGGCCAACCATGAAGGCGCGATGGTCCCGCTGCACTACGGACGCATCGTCTCGGCCGCCGTCGATCCCATCGAGAAGAAACCCCTGTACCATTTTTTTCCCGGCCGGCCCATCCTGTCGGTGGCGGCGCCCGGCTGCAACCTCCATTGCATGTTCTGCCAGAACTGGGCGATCAGCCAGGACGGCGATGCCCGCACCACCCGGATGTCGCCGGCCGAGCTGGTGGAGCTGGCGCTGGCGGAAAATTCGCTGGGAATCGCCTTTACCTACAGCGAGCCGCTGGTCTGGTTCGAATACGTTAAGGACACGGCCACCCTGGCCCGGGCCCGTGGTCTGAAGACCGTCCTGGTGACCAACGGGTACCTGAATCCGGAACCCCTGGCTGAGCTGCTGCCGGTGATCGACGCGGCCAACGTCGACCT
This sequence comes from Candidatus Krumholzibacteriia bacterium, assembly GCA_942492615.1. GTDB lineage: Bacteria > Krumholzibacteriota > Krumholzibacteriia > LZORAL124-64-63 > LZORAL124-64-63 > CALOFL01. The sequence goes on along the minus strand of CALOFL010000023.1, from coordinate 382,394 downwards.
GAAGTCCATGGACGACGTCTTCTACCGCAAGGTCTGCAAGGCCCGCCTCGACCCGGTGCTGGCGGCGATCGCCCAGTTCCACGCCGCCGGCGTCCACCTGGAAATCACCAACCTCCTGATCCCCGGGCACAACGATGAAGACGGCCAGATCCAGGCGCTGGTCGATTTCGTGGCCGACCTGGATCCTGATATTCCGCTGCATTTCTCGGCCTACCACCCCGCCTGGAAACTGAACGCCCCGCCGACCCCGCAGGCAACACTCCTGGGCGCATTCGCACTCGCACGCAAGCGGCTCAACTGGGTCTATCTGGGTAACGTCAGGGTCGCCGAGGGGCGGGACACCGTGTGCCCCGGCTGCGGTGCGGTGGTGATCGATCGGACCGGATCGGTGGGCGCCAGCCGGCTCGGCAGTGCGGCCGCCTGTCCGGATTGCGACCGCGCGCTGCCGGTGCAGGTTGCCTGAATCGCACTGACTCCGCTCAATCCACTTCCCAGTTCTCGTCGACATGACTGGCGGTCACCCAGGTGGTGATGCCGCCGCGCACGAACCACTCGCCCTTGACCTCCATCACCCGGGGTGCGGTGGCCGCGACCAGGTCGTCGAGGATCCGGTTGGTCACCTGCTCGTGGAAAGCCCCCTCGTCACGATACGACCACAGGTAGAGCTTCAACGACTTGAGCTCGACGCACTTCTGGTCCGGAATATACGTGATGTGGAACCTGGCGAAATCGGGCTGACCGGTCAGGGGGCACAGGCAGGTGAACTCGGGACAGTCGAAGGCGATCTCGTAATCCCTCTCCGAATTGGGGTTTGGGAAGGTTTCGAGATCCTTGGACGGTTTGCTGGTCATGGGGTTTCCTTTGCAGCATGGGTCATCGGTGCCGGTAGACAAAGAAACTAATGCACTTGTGGTGGGGACGCCAGTTTGGCGGGGGCGTGCCACGGGTGAGGGGCTGCATAGTTAATGATATTATTGTTTACGGGATTTTATTGGTATTCGGGTGGCTCACGGCCTAACATGATCCGAACAAAATATGATTGTGGGCGACGGGTTCGCCCCGTCTGGAGAGACAGGTTTCCAGGCGTTTTCTTTGCTACCCTCCCGCTGCCCACGAATGTGGAGAGGATCCGAGGTATTCGATGGCTGGAAACGGACCGATTCTTTTCGATCGCAACGAAAACCGTTACGGTCCGTCGCCGCAGTGTCTCGAGGTACTGCGCCAGGCCCCGGCGGAGTTGATGTTCAACTACACCCGTGCCTTCCAGAACGGCAACTACTCCGATCTGTCGGTCCGGCTGGGTGAAAACCACGGTGTCGGGGAAAAGCGGATCATCCTCGGCTACGGCTGTGAAGACATTCTCAAGGAGGCGGTCCACCACTTCCTCAAGCGGGGCCGCAAGATTCTCATTCCTTCGGCCTCCTGGTGGTATTACACCGTCATTGCCGAAGAGGTGGGGGGCGTCACCGTCCAGTTTCCCCTGGTTGAAAACGATGACCGTTACGCCTTCGACGTGGAGGCGCTGGTCCGCATGAAGGCCCAGCACGATCCGGGCATGGTGCTGATCGCCTCGCCGAACAACCCCACCGGCAACGTCCTGTCCCGGGACGAACTGCTGAAGATCCTCATGGTGTACCGCGATGTCCCGGTGCTGCTCGATCAGGCCTATTTCGGGCTGACGCCGGGCGAAGAGGACGACTTCGGACACCTCACCGACCAGTTTCCCAACCTGTTGATCCTGCGTACCTTCAGCAAGCTGTACGCCCTGGCCGGCGTGCGGATCGGGTACGGCATCATCGGCGAAGGACTGGACGGCTTCCACCGCTTCTGCGCCCGCAACCTCGGCTACAACCGGATCTCGGAACTCCTGGCCCTGGCCGCGCTCGACAGCCCCGATTACTACCGGGACATCGCCCGCAGCATGGCCGCTGACCGCGACGCCTTCTACCGCTTCTTCCGGTCCTACGAGGGCTGCCAGGTCTTCGAGTCCGAAGCCAACTTCATCCTGGTGCGTTTTCCCGAAGCGATCATCCCCATCCTCAAGGAGGAACTGGTCAGTCGCGGACTGATCGTGAAGTTCTTCTCGGAACCGGGATTTGTCGGGTACGCGCGCATCAGCCTCGGTACGCAGGAGGAGAACGCCACGCTGATCGAGGCGTTCGCCGCCGCGTGGCCGGCGACCGGTGTCCGGGCCGCCTCCGGCGGAGAGGTGGCGTGACGGGAATGGTCCGCTCCTTCCTGCGCGAGTACAAGAGCATGCTGAAAGGTACGGAACTGGAGGAGGGCGTCGACCTGGTCCTGTTCCGGCCCCTGGCCTTCCTGATCGTCAAGATCCTGCAGCCGACACCGGTGACACCGAACCACGTCACCCTCTTCAGCATCCTGCCGGGCCTGGCCTCGGGCTGGTGTTTCTGGCAGGGCACGCCCGACTATTTCGTCGCCGGCGCGATCCTGTTGTTCGTGACCAACGTCCTGGACTGCGTCGACGGGATGCTGGCCCGCATACGCGGCTCGGGCTCCCTCGTCGGCTACATCATGGACGGGTTCGTCGATTACGTGACCCAGATCTTCCTGATCATCGGCGTCATCCACGGCCTGTCGGTCCTGACCGGACGCCCCCTGTACATCATGGCGATCGGGATCCCGGCCGGGTTCAGTTTCGCGTGGTGGTCGGCAATGCTCGACCGTATCCGCAACGAATGGCTCGACCGGGTTTACGGCAAGCGCCGTGACCCCGCGGTGGAACTCGAAGAACTGGGAGCCCAGGCCGCTGTCTGGAAGGCCGAAGGCTCCCATCGGCCGGAACGGGCGTTGATCGCCATCTATTCCGGCTACGCCCGTTTCTGGTACTCCGGCCCCATGAACCGCAAGGTCGTCGACCGCGACCGCGTTCCGTTGGAAACGTGGGTCCGGGCGCGCCGGCCGATCCTGTACCTGGCCGCCCTCATGGGCCCTTCCATGCACCTGTTCCTCATCATGCTGGGCGGGGTGTTCAACCGACTCGAATGGTACCTCTGGATCTCCCTGGCCTTCGGCACCGTCTGGGGCCTGTTCGTCCTCGGCCTGCGGGCGGCGATCGACCGGCAGCTGGCGGCCCAGCTCGCCGCAGGAATCCGCCATTAACGCCGTCATCCTGGCCGCCGGCCAGGCCACCCGTCTGCGTCCTTTGACCGATCATTGTCCCAAGTGCCTCTTGCCGGTGGGTACCGAGACGATCCTGGCCCGCGCGGTACGCATCCTCGCCGAACGCGGACTGCGCCGTTTCACGGTGGTCGACGGCTTCGAGGGGGACCAGATCCGCGCCGCTTTGACCGGCGGCTTCCCGGGCTGTGAATTCCAGTTCGTCCGCAATACGGACTTCGCCTCGACCAACAACGCCTGGTCCCTGATGCTGGCCGGCAGCCCCGGTGGTGAACCGGTGTTTCTGCTCGACAGCGACATCGTGTTCGCGCCGGAAGTGATCGACCGGATTCTCGCCGCTCCCGGGGCGAACCGTCTGGGCCTGCGGACCGCCGGCGGGCTCGGCGCCGAGGAGATGAAGGTGCGCCTGGACGCCGCCGGGAACGTCGCCGATCTGGACAAGGAGATGGCCGTTGCCGCGGCCGCCGGCGAGTCGGTGGGGCTGGAGGTCTTCTCCGCCGCGTTCATCCAGGAGCTGGCCGAGGTGCTCGGTCGGCGCATGAAGCGTGAACACCGGATCAACGAATACTACGAGGCGTCCTTCGTGGAGATGATTCGCAACGGTCACACCATTTGTCCGGTGGATCTGAGTGACCTGCCCTGCATGGAAATCGACACCCGCGAGGATCTCGAGGATGCTCGCCGGGTGTTCGGCGACCTGTGATCAGCTCGCTCGGCATCGGCTTCGTCATGGGCTGGGTGGGCTCCATGCCGCTGGCGGGCGCCGTTTCCATTTTTGTCTTCCAGAGAGGTCTGTCGGGACGGCTCCGCGACGGGCTCGTCCTGGCCGCCGGCGCGGCGCTGGCCGAAAGCCTCTGGTGTCTGGCGGCTCTGCTGGGCGCCGAGAAGGTCCTGGGACGCTGGCCCATGGCCGAAGCGGTCGCCCGCAGCTGCGGGGGGCTGATTCTCATCGCGCTGGGGATCTACTTCTTCGTGCGCAAGGGCGGCCTGGGCGAACCGACGGCGGCGGACAACGCACCCCGAGTCTCCCTGCGCCGACAATTCTGGCTGGGTTTTTCCCTGGTGGCCGGCAACGTCTCGATCCCCTTCACCTGGCTGGGCATGATCCTGGTGGCGGTTTCCCTGGGACTCGACCCGCTGGCCGGTGCCCCGACCGTGTTCGCCGCCGGGGTGGCTCTCGGTATTCTGGGCTGGTTCGCCCTGCTGTTGCGGGTGCTCGGGCGCTTGCGCGAACGCTTCAGGCCCCAGATCCTCGTCCGGGTGATGATGGCGATGGGGGGCTTGCTGCTGGCTGTCGGCGCCGCCACCCTGATCCGCGCCTGGGTCTGAGCGAGGCTGCGGTACCTGTGCAACGAGAAACAGCCCCGGACAAGGTCCGGGGCTGTTTCTTGTCATGGCGTTTGCCGTGGCCGCTACTTCACGAGCGCCATCCGGCCCACCGAACGGTTCTCACCGCTGCTGACCAGATAGAAATAGACACCGGCGGCGACGGTGCGGCCCTTGTCGTCATCGCCGACCCATTTGACCTCATGGACCTTGGCTTCGAGATTGTCGTCGACCAGGGTCCGCACGTGGCGGCCGGCCACATCGAAAATCGAGACGCGGGTCTGGCCCGCCGACGGCAGGGAGAAACGAATGGTCGTCCGGGGATTGAAAGGATTGGGAAAGTTCTGGTCCACCCGGAACGCGGTGGGCAGCTCGTCTGCTTCGTCGGGCACGGGCGAGACTCCGCAACCGCTGCTCAGCGCACCGATCAGCCCACAGCCCCCGCTGTTGGCCGCGGCGCAGGGCGACTCGTTCGTCAGGTTGAAATTACCGGCGCTCTGGTTGCAGAACAGAGGATCGACCGAGACGTTGCCGTTGGACCCGGTGGGGTCGGTGATACCCGAATACTGGGCGTTGGCGTTGCCGAAGACGTCGTTACAGCTGAAGGTGGGACTGGAACCGGTCAGGGCCATGCCGTTGGCGAACCCGGCCCCGCCGACGTTGAAGGCCACGAGGTTGTTGTCGATCGTCGGCGAACTGCTGGTCATGTAGATGCCGGCCCCGCCGCTCGAGCTCGTGTTGGCCGCAATCGTGTTGCTGACCACAGATCCCGCCGCGTTCGCGTCGTAGTTCAGGGCGCCACCCCAGAAGAAACCGGTGTTGCCGGTGATGACCGAGCGGGTGACGTCGGCCGTGGAGCAGTTGTTCAGGTCGAGGGCCCCGCCGACATGCGCGTCGTTGGCCGTGCAGACCAGACTGTCCAGGGAGGCGGCCGCCGCGGTGGCGAAAATGCCGCCGCCGTGCATGAAGGTGGCGGTCGGAGTCCTGACGTTGGCGTCAAGCGTGACGCGCAGCATGTCCAGGGACCCGCCGTTGATATAGATCCCGGCGCCGTTGGTCTTGGCGGAGTTGCCCGCCACGGTGCCGCCGGTCATGTCCAGACTGGAAACGTCGTTGTGGCCGGCGAGGTACATGCCGCCGCCTTCCTCGGAGTCCAGGTGTCCGGAAACGTCGCAGTCGACGAGGGTCAGGTCGGAATCCAGGGCGTAGATGCCTCCGCCGCGCGGCGGGTTGGCCCCGTTGTCCAGCACCAGCAGGTTGTCGGAGATCTCACAACCGCTCAGCTGGGGAGAACTGTTGAAAGCATAGAGTCCGGCGCCCACGACGCCGGTGTTGCCGTGGATCCAGACGTTGTCGAGCACGGGCTGGGATCCGGTCATGGCGATGCCGCCCCCGCCGCCGAGCTCACTGCTGCTGCCGACGAAGTTCCCGGTGATTTCCAGGTTGCGCAGGGTGGGTGACTGGTTGTTCAGCATGATGCCGCCGGCGTACTTGGCAAAAACGGGGATGCCGGCAAACAGCTGGCCGCCGCCGCCCTGGACGGTGAATCCGTCGACTTCGGTCTCGAGTCCAACGGCTCCCTGGAAACGCAGGGCCGTGGCCGAGGGGTTGCCCTGGATGACCGTCCGGTTGTTCTCGGGATCCCGGCTCGTGAACAGGGCGTCGTATCCGCCGAATATCTTGATGCCCGTATCGGGAATGGTCAGGGGGCCGGCCACGACGCTGCTGCCGGCCACCGCGATCGTGTCGCCGGCAGCGGCGCTGTTGAGCGCGTCGTACATGGTCGGGAATTCCGCCGGAAACTGGTGGACGTTGTCGCCGAGCGCCCGCAACAGGTTGATCCGGCCGGATCCGAGCAGGCCGGCGTACGCGGGGTTGACGTCGTCGATGTTGTCGCAGGTGTTGCGCAGCGTCGTACTCAGCAACTGGTAGGACCAGCCGGGATTGGCCGACCAGAGCAGCGCCGCGGCGCCGCAGGCCAGCGGCGAGGAGAAGCTGGTTCCCTGGACCGACGCGTAGACGTGCTCGTCGCCGGCCGCGCTGTAGGCGGTGGTGTAGATCGCCGTGCCCGGTGCGGACAACTCGACCCAGGTGCCGTAGTTGGAGAAGCCCGACTTGCCGTCGCTCTGCTCGGTGGCGGCCACGGCCAGGACACCGGGGTAGGTCGAAAGATAGGAGGGGTCGGAACTGGAGTCGTCGTTGCCCGCGGCGGTGATCATCAGGACACCGGAGCTGAGGGCGCTCTGCACCGACAGGGACAGGAAGGACGAAGAGCCCCAGCTGCAGTTGATGATGTCCGCCCCGTTGGCGATGGCGTAGAGGATCCCGGACGAGGCGAAGTCCATCCGCACGACACCCTGTCCGGTGTTGTCGAGCCAGCCGCAGCGCACGGCCATGATCTTGCATCCGGGGGCGGTTCCGGCGATGCCCTGGCCGTTGTTGGTCAGGGCGGCGACGACGCCGGCGCAGTTCGTGCCGTGGCTTTCGAAGTCCATGGGATCGTTGTCGGGCACGGAGAAGTCCTGGCCGGGCCAGGCATTGCTGGAGCTGACGCTGACGAAGTCCCAGCCGCGGATATCGTCGATCTTGCCGTTGCTGTCGTCATCGACGCCGGGGGTTCCGTAGTACTCGGTCCAGTTGGTCCAGATGGCGCCGTTGACCTTGTCGGGATGGTCCCCGCCGAGGTCCGGATGGTGCCAGTCGACACCCGAATCCAGGACGCAGACCACGACGTTGGAGTCGCCGAGCGTCTGGTTCCAGGCGCCCACGGCGCGGACGTCACCGCCGCCGAGCGTCATGTTGCGCAGATACCACTGCTGGTTGTTCAGGCCGGGGTCGTCGGGCAGGAAAGCGTCGTAGACCTTGCAGATGTCGACCAGCCGCACCTCTTCGACCTCAGGCAGGGCCTCATAGGCGGCCTTGACGTTCTGCAGGCCCATTTCCGCGGGAAAATCGACGGCGTAGATCCGCTCGAAGACGTCGTTGTAGGCTTTGTCGGACAGGCGCCGGGGAATGTCGCCGTGGAGCAGCTCGAGGTTGTGGACCCCGAAGCGTTCGGCGAGGGCATCGAAGCCGGGAATGCCGACCTGGGGGCCGACGGCCTTGTCCACGTTCATCTGCACGCCGGGTTTGACGGTGACGACGACCCGGTCGGGGACCTGGCCGATCACGGAACTGTTTTCGAAGGGCTGGGCCATGACTGCTGCCGTCCCGAAAGTAAGGGCGATCAGGACGGTAACCAGTGCGGTCTTCATGGTGCGGATCCTCTCCAGGATGTAACGGGGCTCCGGGCGAAACCACCGGTGAAGGCCGGAGGTGGATGGCGCCGAAACATCCGAGCGATGGAGCAGTGGGGAGCTCACGGGCGATTTCTCTTTAGGTCTTATCGTAAAATGAATTATAAAGGAATCGAAAGGCCGATTCAATAGCGGTCGGCGGTCGATTTGCACTGTTGACTGGCCAACAGGTGGGCTGAGCCCATAAAGGGTTGCAATATATTGAAGTTACTGGATTTGTGTTTCCTCGAACCCTATGACGGCGGATCCCATCGTGCATTCCGCAAGGGGTTGATGGACCATTCCCGGCACCGGTTCAAGGCCCTGACGCTGCCCGGTCGTTTCTGGAAATGGCGCATGCGGGGCGCGGCCGCCTGGTACGCCGATCTCCTGAATGCGGATGCCCGCTACCGGCCGGACTTGATCTTCGCGACGGGTTTTCTCAACCTGGCGGACCTTCGCGGGCTGCTGGATCCTCCTCTCGACCGCACGCCGGTCCTGCTCTACATGCACGAGAACCAGCTCACCTACCCGTTGAGTCCCGACGAGGAATTCGACTTCCATTTCGGGTTCACGAACATCGTCAGCGCCCTGGCCGCCGACCGCCTCGTTTTCAATTCCGCCTGGCACCGGGACCTTTTTCTCGAGGCCCTGCCGTCCTACCTGAACAAGATGCCCGAAGCGGTGCCGCGCAACGTTGCCGAGCGCCTGCGCGATCGAACCGCGGTGCTGGGTGTCGGCTTGGATCGGCAGCCCCTGGAGCAGAGCCATTTTCCCCGGTACCGCGGCGGGAGCTGCGACCCCGCGGCCGGTCCCGGCTGGCCGCGGGGTCGCCGGCACCTGATCATCTGGAACCATCGCTGGGAGTTCGACAAGCGTCCGGAGATGTTCGCGGCGGTGCTGGGCCGGTTGCTGGACTCGGGTCTGGAATTCGATCTGGCCCTGCTGGGCGAGCCCCGGGGGCAGGAAGTTGTTTTCCAGCCGCTGCGGGACCGTCTCGGCGACCGCTGCCTGGCGTTCGGCCACGTTCCGGACCGGGACGCCTACGACCGGCTCCTGGAACGCGGGGACATCGTGGTCAGCTGCGCGGTTCAGGAGTACTTCGGCATATCGGTAGCCGAAGCGGTACACGCGGGCTGTTACCCGGTGCTGCCGCGCGATCAGGTCTACCCTTCCCTGTACGGAAAATGGTGCCGCGGCCGCCACTTCTACGACGGGCCGGACGAGATGGCATCCCTCCTGGCGGACCTGCTGACCAGTGACGCCTGCGGTCACGTCTGTTCCCTGGACCGGGACACCGACCAGTTCTGCTGGCCGCGCCTGGCGCCGGAATTCGACAATCTCCTGGCCGCGGTTGCCGCCGGCGGGCGTTTGTCCGCTGGAGCCGCCGGCCGGTCCCCCGGAAAGGAGTAGCCGATGCAGCGTCCGGTCAGTCCCCGCGGCTACCTGATCGACATCGAAGGTGTTCTGGTCCATGACAAGCGCTACGTTCCGGTGGAGGGTTCCGTCGGCTGGCTGGAGCGGGTTGCCGCCGCGGGCATGCCTTTCTGTCTGGTCAGCAACAACACCACCCACCGGCCGGCGTCCCTGGCCGCGTCCCTGGCTGCGGCTGGATTCCCGGTCACCGCGGAGCACCTCCTGACCGCGCTGGGCCTGGGCGTGCGCTGGCTGAGGGAGAGAAACCTGCGCCGGATACTCTGGCTGGGACAGGATGACCTGCGGGACTACCTGGCCGATGAGGGGATCGAGGCCGTCGAAGCCGGATCCTGTGACGCCGTCGTGCTGGGTGCCAATCCGGTCCTGACCGTCGCGGCGCTGGAAAAGGCGCTCGAGCCGCTCATGGAGAACGGGGTGGACCTGATCTGCCTCAACCGGAACACGCATTTCCACGACGGTCGCGGAATCCTCCGCTACGGACCCGGCGCGTGGGCGGCCTGCCTGGAGGCGCTCGGCGGCCGCGGCCGGGTGGTAACGGTGGGCAAACCGTCCGAAACAATCTACAATGAAGGTCTGAATAGGGTTGGCGTCGCTCCGAGCGAGACCCTATTTATCTCGGACGACCCGATCGCCGATCTGGCCACCGCCAGTCGCATGGGCATGCGGACGGCGTTCGTTCTCTCGGGCAAGTACCGCGACCATGAGGTTCTCGGCCGGCTCGCGGAGGTAAACTGGCCCGATGTCATCTGCGCCCGGCTGGGCGATATCGCCATCCCAGGAAAGAGAAACGATTGAATTCCGACAATAGCAGCAAGAACAGCGGCGACGGTGGTTCGGCCCAGGGCAGAAGCGGCGACGGCAGAGGGAGCAACCGCCCGCGCCGTCCGCGCCGCACCGGTGGCCGCCCTGCCGGACAGGCATCAGGGGCTTCGCGGGGCCGTCCGGCGGCCCGCGCCGGCTCCGGCGGCGACAGACGTCCTGCCGCCCCGGCCCGTCCGCCGCGCCCGGCGGCGTCCGCTCCGCCGGCGCGCAAGGAAGTGCCCGTGGTCGACAAGACCGTCCAGACCCTGGCACTGTCGTCCTGGGATCTGTCCCGCACGCGCAACAAGCTGCCCGATTCGCCCCGTGGCCAGGTCATGACCCTGCGCGCCCACCAACGCCTGGTGGCCGCGTTCGAAAAGGAACGCCACATCCCGGATCCGGACCGCAGTTATCTGCGGGTCAAGGAAGAAGCCCATGGGTCCTGCCTGTTGATCCACGGCGTCTCGACCCGGCCGGGTGACCTGCATGAACTGGCCTCGGTCCTGTTCGATGCCGATTTCAACGTCTACGTCCTCCGCCTGCCGGACTACGGCACCGCCGGGCACACGATCAGCGAGGTGTCCTGGGAGTCGGCCCTGCATCAGACCACCCAGTGCTTCAAATTGCTGGCGCGCGGGGGAGACCGTGTCCATGTCATCGGCATGGGCTTCGGCGCGGCTCTGGCTCTGCATCTGGCGCAGGAGGAAAAAGTCTCCTCGCTGGTGCTGCTGGCTCCGGCCATCATGCCCCGGGAGTCGTTCTTCCAGCGGATGATCGTCAGGCTGAAACTGCACCACCTGAAATTTGTCCACGGTTGGCTGGGTTGGAACGCGGATCTCATGGAGGGGTTGGACATCGCCCGCAGCCGGATCGGCAAGATCCAGGCTCCGATCTTCGCCGCCCAGTGCGACGACGACGACCGGGCTTCCCCGGCCTCGCTACGGTTCCTGCAAAGCAAATCCCGCCATGCAGCTTCCCGTTTCCAGGTCTTCGCCGAGGGTGGACATTCGATCCTGGCCGTCCACGGCCAGAACGGATTGTACGACAAGATCCTGCAGTTCTGCGGGGCCGGCCGCTAGGCCGGCCCCCGCCGCACTTCGAATAATCTCCCGTTGTCTGTAATTATGACTTTGGTTTCCCCGAAACCCGCCGATGAAAAACGATAATTGAGGCGGGTATCGACGGGTCCGGGACAATCCCGAATCCACTTTCCGGGTTGAAGCGCCGTTTTCCTGACGAGTGTCGGAGACGGGCTGCCAGGTGAAAGGAACGGGGAATGAGCGAGCAGGATCGCAAGGATTGGAATGAGGACATGGAATTCGATTCCCTGGCCGACGACAATCCCGATGAAGAGATCTTTGACGATTCCATCATAGGTTTTGCCGACTACGAGGATGACTTCGAGGATATGACGGATGGAGACTCCCCGATGGAAGACTCCATGGTCAGCGATTACGACGACGGCGGCGCTGCCGGAGATACGGTCGCAGACGACCCGAAAGCCGCCACGGCCATGAGCGCTGCGGCCTCAGGCGTGATCCAGCGTGGTTCCGGTGTATCGGTCTTTGGTGTGGGCACCCTGTTTGTCGCTTCGGTCGCTGTTTCGGCCATCGCTGCCGCAGCTTCGATCCTGCTGGCAACCGGCACCCCTCTTCAGTCCCTGTGGCAGCCGGCGAATTTCCGCAATTTCGACCAGCTGCTGAATTTTTCCGCCTATCCGGCGAACATCTTCTACATGGTCATGCTCGGCGTGGTTTTCCTCGCGGTCCTCGGCAGCGTCAGGCTGGCCAAGACCGTCCACAAGGCGAACGCGAGAACGCGTGAGGCCGAGACGATGCTCGACCGATTGACCAACCTGTCGTTGGAGAACCAGGGCGAATGGATGGCACCGTCGTTCAAGAGTTTCCCTCCGGCTGAAGTCTTCGTGACCAGGGTGCTGGGAGCGTTCCGTCTCCAGGAAGCCCGGCAGATGCGGCTGATGGGTCTGGAGGGTGAGCTTCACCGTCTGCAGAAGGCTTTGTCCGTCAATTCCCGCTCCGACTTGACCGGCCGTTTCGACCATCCCTCGGCCGGGGCGCTAGCCGACGAGATGGTGCGGTATTTCGACGATCGCGATGCCGCCGTCAAGGAAGCCGAAGCCGAACGGACCAACCGTTACGCTGCCGGTGGGGAATTTCTGGAACAGATCCAGGACGCCCGTCGGTCCAATGTCGGCTCGCTCGAAAAGACCGCGACCGCCGGCACCACGGTCAACCGCCTGGCCGGCAACATCACCGAACTGGTCAAGGCCATGGAGATCGCCGTCGCCGGGGCCGGGTCCCTGGACAACGCCGGCGACATGGTCGAGAATATCCGCCAGAATCTCGAACGCCTGCAGACGGCCCAGGGTGCCGCTCCCCGCGCCTTCTCATCCGAATTCAACGACATGGTGGACCGGGGCAACAAGCTTGCCTTCCAGATCGCCATGGAAGTGACCCGTCTCGGACCGCGGGGTGAACGTCTGCTGCCGATGACGAAGGCACTCGAGGAGCTGTCCGCGGAATTCCGTGAGGTGGCCGACAGCATGGACGCCGGTCCGGAAACCAAAAACGGCACCGGTATCGTCTGGGACAACCTGAACCGTCCGCTGACGGCTTTGGCCGAGCTGTTGGGACGGCAGGACAACGGCGTCTGGCGATCCCTGGCCGACAAGGCCCGTGAAACCGGTCCCGCCGCGGCGAGTATTTCGCAGGACCTTGCCCACATGGCCGACGGTTTCCAGTTCCAGGATGAGTGCCTCAGCAAGCTGGGGGATTCCTTTGCCGCGTTGACGGGCAACGATTTCGACAGGGACGAGGTCAAGGTTCCCGCCACCGACGTCAAGGCCTTCGATACCATCGAGATGGGCCGGCAGAACAGTTTCGCGCCGGCGGCGGAGATGAAACCCTTCGCGACGCCGGCTGCGTCCCGGCCGTTCCACGGCCAGGAAAGCATCCTCAATCCCGCGGGCTTCGAACTCGGTGATGCACCTGCCGACGACGCTCCCCTTTCCGGGAGCGAGGAAAAGGTGTACGATCTGGATACCTTCGGCGCCTCGCCGCTGGATACGCCGGTGGCCGAGACCCCGGCCGACGAGGTCTACGAGCTCTCGGACTTCGGTGCCTCGCCGCTGGACACACCGGTCGCCGTGACCCCGGCCGACGAGGTCTACGAACTCTCGGACTTCGGCGCCTCGCCGCTGGACACACCGGCCGCCGAGACCCCGGCCGACGAGGTCTACGAGCTCTCGGACTTCGGCGCCTCGCCGCTGGATGCGCCTGCGTCCGACGCGTCCGCCGAGGAGGTCTATGAGATTTCCGATCTCGGTGGACAGCACGTTGAGGTGACCGGAGCGAATTACGAGAATGACGACGGCGTTTTCGATCTTGCCGACTTCGGTGCCAAACCCCTGACCTGATCGCCCTCCGGGTGCGGACTCCCCGGTTGCGGGGGTCCCGAGATGGAATGCGGTCATGAAGGACCAACACCAGCGAACGGTCGGGCCCGGTGCCCTGGCTGACTATCTGACGGAGCTGCTCGCGCGGCTCCGTCTTCTTTCCTGTCCCATGGAAATCGCCGCCGGTATCCCGGCCGCCGTTCCGCGTATCAAGGTCGCGGCCCGCCTGCTGCCGGAAATCGATCCCCGGGATGCAGCCGCTGGTGACGAACTGATCCGTCTGGCCGGGGTACTGGCCGAGTTCACCGCCTTTCTGGAACAACACCCGGAGTCCTTGCCGGCCAAGCTGGACCGCTCGCTGGAACGTCTCGCCCACTTCCTGGACAAGCTCCTGGGTCTGGCCGATGCGGGCGTCAGCGGCGACGATCTGGTCCGGCACCACGGTTGGCGGGCGATCAGGGCGTCGTTCCGCCAGGCGGGTTCGCCGCTGGCGGTGCTGGACGACCTCGAGGAGATCCTCGCCGACTGGCGGGAGGCGTGGCGGGGTGAGGAGCTGTCCGCGGCCCACGAACAGACTCTCGGACGTGGTTGGGAGCAAATCAAGATCTGGGGCGACAGGCTCTTCGAAGCGACGGTGCAGCGGCGTGAACCTCAGATCGGTTTGTCGGACGCCGGCGCCGGTCCGCCGGTGCTCCTGCTGGTCGACAGCCGGCTTCTGCGCACCCGCCTGGCTGCTAATCTTGTCGCTGCGGGCGTACCGGTGCTGGAGGCGGTCGACTCCCGGGGCGCCCTTGAGCTGCTTCTTGCCGGCCGGGGGATCCGGGCGGTCGTCTGTGACGATCTGGAACCGACCAATCACCTGCGGGATCTGGGTGCGCTGATCGCCGAACGAGAGTGGGCGGACCTTCCGGGCCGTCCGGACCTGGTGCTGGCGTTGGCGTCATCGCCTGACCCACGGCCGTCCACCGTTGCCGACAAGAGCGTGGCGGCGGGGGTCTGGGGGGAGCCGTTCGCTCCCGTGGCGTTGAAACGCATATTGCAACGCCGCACTGATCCTTGATGTATCCTGCACCTTCCCGGTAGGCCCACCTGCTTCCCGATCTTCCCGATTGTTTCCCTAACTCCTTAACCGCAAGAGTTTTCTGCCGATCATGCCCTGTGTGGGGCACGGGCACAAGAGTTGCAAAGTTTTGCAAACTTCGTGATGTGGCACGCATCGCACAACGACCACCAGAGAAGGAGACACCCCCAATGCAGGACTACAACGACTCTTCAAAGATCTATATCGGGGGGGAAGAGCATGTCGGCCAGGTGATGACCTCGGTCGAAGCCGCGGAATACCTGAAGATGCACGTCAAGACGGTTTGCCGTCTGGCCAAGGAAGGCAAGATACCCGCCAAGAAGGTGGGCAGCGAGTGGCGCTTCCTGCGAGCGGTTCTCGATCGCTGGCTCACCGAGGCCATGGTCTGATCGATGGCGGCCCGTTTCAAACCCTTGAATCTGGCGAATCCCGATCTGTTCGGTGTTGGTCTGTCCGGCATCGTGGGTCGTTCCGACAAGAAGAACTTGTTGGAACTGGCGGACCGTTGTCTTGAAAAGGGCAAGGTTAAGCTGGTACTGGATCTGTCGGAACTGAAGTCCATCGGGGGTGGCGGCGCGACCATCCTCGCGGATTTCCAGAAGCGATTGCAGTCCCAGGGCGGCGAGGCGGTCATCGCCGGAGCCGGGGATGTGGTCCAACGCTTCCTCGTCCCCAAGTTCGCAGACCTTCCCCTGCGCTTCTTCGAGAGTCCGGAAGCGGCGGCCGAGA
Organism: Candidatus Krumholzibacteriia bacterium; assembly: GCA_942492615.1. GTDB lineage: Bacteria > Krumholzibacteriota > Krumholzibacteriia > LZORAL124-64-63 > LZORAL124-64-63 > CALOFL01. The sequence continues at coordinate 367,189 of CALOFL010000023.1, read as the reverse complement.
GCTTCGCCGGCGAGTCGGCGCCGAAGGAGTCGTCCCGGACAGGCAAGAAGGCCGCTCCCAAGGCGGCCGGCAAGTCGGAACAGACAGCTGACACGGCGAAATCCTCTGCAGCGAAACAAGCCGACAAGAAGCCTTCCAAGGACAACGGCGAGGGCAAGGACAAGGGCAAGAGCAAGGGCAAGGACGAGGGCCTCAGCGCGATGAACGAGGTCCTGGAGGAGTTCAACGGCTCGTCCGAGGAAGAGGTCGCGTATCACGGCCGGCGGAAGGACCACCAGTACACCTCGCTGTCGGATGCGGTCGGGGCGCTGGGAAGCTGGGACGACTATCAGGAACACACGGAATACGCGACGACCCTGCGCAACCTCCTGTTCAGCCACGGCCTGGCCGACGACGCCCTGCTGCTGGTGGAACGCGAAGACATGATGGAGGATGCGGACCAGGAGTGGCAGCTGCCGATGAACAGCTCCCTGGTCAGGCAGCTGGCGGAAGTCGACGGGTCCCTCACCATCCTCGACATCGCCCAGGACGATCTCGATGAACACGAAATCACGCTGCTGGAGGAAGTCAACCCCGACATCATTCTGCCGGTCCACCGGGACGGCAGCCTGGCGGCCGTCCTGATGCTGAACCGGGCGGGCGACGAACAGGAATTCTCCGTGGCGGAACACTTCGCCCTGGAACTGCTGTTGCGGGTGCTCGAGGATCCGGCTCCAGCAGGTCGGGCAAGCGCAGTCGATCTCGAATCGGGTGATCGCGCCGCCGCCTTGCCGGTTCTGGAAATGAGCGATGAGGCGACTGCCGCCGGTTCGACGGCGCTGCCCGAGGAGTGGTCGCCGCCGCGCACCTCTGACGCGACGACGTCCCAGGTCCTGTTGCAGCTGGCCCTGAATCTGCCCGACGCGGACGACCGCCCCCACTTCTGGCGTCTGTTCGCCCGCCATACCTGGAATGTCATGCCCTTGCGGTATCTGGCCTTCCTGGGACCAGCAATGAGCCGGCCCCAGGTCGTCGCCGGGGACAACTCCCGCTGGACCGGACTCGATCTCAGCGACAAGAAACTCCAGTCCTACTTCCGCGGCATGGAGCGTCCGGTGGCGACCGAAAACCTGCCGGCGTTCTTCAAGGGCACCAAGGTTTCCCTCGCCGACAGCGGCGCCGATTGGCTCATCACGCTCAAGTGGGACGGCGAATATCTCGGTACGGCCATCATCGGTCTCGAGGCCGAATACAGCGACGACAACCCGGCCGAACGGCTCATGGAGATCTTCGCCGAGACCTCACGCCTGCTGGCGCGTTTCGACGGCAGCAACGACAACGCCGACATCAACCTGAACCTGGTCAAGCTGCTGCTGGGCGAACGCGAGAAACGTTGTTTCGGGCACGACCAGCTGACCGAGGCCATTGTTGACCATGTCCACCGGCTGGCGCGGGTCATGGGTTTCCCGCCCGATCAGGAACGCAATCTCACCTACGGTTGTCTGCTGCGGGATATCGGACTGATGTCCAAGGGTGACGATCTGATGGTCCCGCCCGAGGAGATGGACCCCACTCAGTGGCCCGTTTACCGCCGACACCCGGAGGATGGCGCCACGCTCCTGGCAAAACTGAATCTGCCGCAGACGATCGTCGACGTCGTCCACTGCCATCACGAACGGTTCAACGGGGAAGGCTTCCCGCGGGGCATCGCCGGCAGGGAGATCCCGTTGGCCGCCCGGTTGGTTACCGTGGTGGAGAACTACGTATCGATGGTGATCGGTACCGGTGGCCGGGAGCCGATTCAGCCGGACACCGCCGCGCGGATCATGAGCGATAATCTGGGCCAGCGCTACGATCCGGACATCGTCAATCTGTTCCTCCAGGCCATCCGGTCCGATTCGGATAAATCAGGTGACGGCGCCACCAAGAAGAAGGCCGCCCCGGCCAGGAAACGGGTCCTGCAGAAGGTCTGATCCGATTCGAACTCTCCGGAATGTCCCACTGTCCCACCCTCGTCCGAAGCGGGTGGGAAATCTTATTGCTTGCAGATCAATGAGTTGCTGAAGAGGTGGAGAATCAACGGTTGGCCGGCGCGGGACAGCGGGACATGAGGAACACGGCGGCCGGAAAGCGCTCTGATCCATGAACTGGCAACATCCTGCAGAAGCGTCACTTGGATGGAATAAGTTGCTGCCACGGTTCGGCCCTTGTGCGGCCCCGGGTTTGCATCGGTGGCCTGGGCGTCGGTGGGCTGGGAGGGCTCGTCGCGCCTGGTGATGTGCCGGCGCCCGGTCGAATCCGGGCGCCGGCATCATCGATGTCCCTCGGTGGGGCGGCCAGAAGAAAGCAATGAAAAAGGGCGGCTTTGACAGCCGCCCTTCTCCCGGACCGGAATCCCCACACCGGACCAGAAAGGTGGGCTAGTAGCCCAGCCCCAGCGCTTCGATCGTTTCGAAGGTCAAGGCGCCGCGCGACAGCTTCTGGGAATCCTGGAAGCCGTTCACTGCAGCCTGGGTCTCCCGGCCGTAGATCCCGTCCAGCGGACCGGGGTTGAATCCCTTGGCCTTCAGGGCCTTCTGGATGTCCAGAACGGTCGCCCGGTTCATGTTGGTCTCACAGAGCACCTGCCGCCATTCCATGTAGCTGGGCTCGACCATGACCCGCTTGGTCACCGTCCGGTACTCGGCTTCGACGGGCGTTCGCACTTCGCGAGCCGGCGAAACCAGCTTGCGCACCTTGACGGTGCCGTACTCGGCCGGGATGGTCTCGGTGCGGGTCACGGAAGGCTTGTCCAGGACGGTCCGGCTGATGGTCTTGTATTCGGCGGGGATCGTCTCTTCCCGAGTGGTGGCCTCGGTCTTGGTAACCTGCTTGGAGACCTTCTTGTAGACAGCGGCCTCCTTGACCAGGCACATGATCTCACCGGTGGCGCCATCCACCTTTTCGACCGGACCGCGGCCCTTCTTCCAGTATTCGCGCGCGGGAGTGACGAGGATCTCCTCGGTTACCGTTTCATAGACCGCGGGAACTTCCACCAGAACGGTGGTCTCGGGTTTGACGAGGATCTTTTCCTCGATGGTCTTGTAGGTGGCCGGAATCACCACGAGCTTCTCGCTGGCTTCCTTCATCTCGACTTTTTCCTCGGCCATCTCGTATTTGGCGGGAACGATCGCGATGATGGAGGAGGCTTCCCGGACCAGGACACGCTCACTGGTGGTCTCCTCGACGGGGGGAACCAGCACGCGGGCGTAGCACTCGCCAGCCTTCGCGTTGGGCGGGAGCAGCTCCCCCCGGAGGTTGTCGGTGCTCTTGCTGGTGCCGGAGGCGATGCTGGCCTGGGCGGCCTTTTCGGCGTCGGCGGCGCGCTGGGCGGCCTTTTCGGCTTCGCTCTGGGTCATCTTCAGCTCGGTCTGGCTCTGCCGGGCCTCTTCTTCCAGCTGGCTGATGCGCTCGTCGCGCATCTTGATTTCTTCGTCGAGGTTGAGGGGCACATCGTTGCCGCTGCAGCCGGCCAGCAGGCCCACACTCAGCAGCGCAAATGCAAGAAGGACACTCCTGGCGTTTACTTTGGTTTTCATCAAGATACCTCCGAATTTCAAATCTGTTTTTCTCTCACCGGGGAGGTTTCCTGATCTCTCCCGGATGCCTTCACCTGCTCTAGACATTCATACTGCGCAAAAGTCACAATGATCATTTCCCAATCGACCGGGCGGTTTCAATGGGTGCCTGTGCCAGGTCACCCCGCCACCGGTGGCTAGGGGTCCTTGCGGTCGATATTCTGCCGCCAGCCCTGCAGCTGCTTGCCGGCGAACTCCTTGCCTCCCAGGCCGAAAGCCAGGGCGACGGCGACAGCCACGGCCCCGAAGAGCAGACCGAAGGCCAGATTGACGATGTCCTCGGCGAAACCCATTTCCCGCAGGGCCATCGCTCCGGTCAGCACCAGGACGGCGGTCCGGGCGACAATCGCCAGGAACCCGCTCTGGGGGCGGCCGGTGCCCCGGACAGCCTTGCCGGCGACATTGGCCAGAAACAGCCCGCCCACGAGAATGACCAGGCCCAGGCCGACCTGGCCGGCAAAGGCGAGGAACTGGGCGACGAGGTCGGCTACCTGCTCAAAGCCCAGCTGAGCAGCGGCTTCGGTGGTCGCAAACAGCATGATGGCCACCAGGACCGCGGTGGCTGCCCAGCGCGAAGGGGCGGTGGTCACCCGGTCGGCCGGGACCATACCGAGTCCGGCCGGCAGGCGGTCGAAGCCGGCGCCGGCCAGGAGACCCTGCACGAGTCCGGCGACCACCTTGCCCACCACGAAGGAAAAAGCCAGGATCAAGGCCGCGGCGAAGATCTGGGGGATGGCGTTGAGTATCAACTCCAGCATCCGACTGGCCGGGGCGGTCACCGCCTCGAGTTTGAGGGCGCTCAGGGCCGCCACGCCCACCGGAATGAGAATCAGGGCGTAGACCAGCCCGCCGACCAGGGCGGATACCTTGACCGACTGGCTCAGGCCCGCCTTGGCCGAAAGGGAATCGGCGCCGGCGGCGGCAATCAGGCCCGTTACCACCCGCTGGACGATCCGCGCCACGAACCAGCCCACGGCGAAAATGACGGCCGCGGCCAACAGGTTGGGCAGGAAACCGATCAGGGTCTGGACCATGTTTTGCACCGGGGCCAGCAAGCCCCTCATCTCGAGGGCGCCCAGGATGGCCGGCAGGAACATCAGGATGATCAACCAGTAGGCCGTTTCGGCGAGCGAAAGGGCGATGGTCTGGTCCTGGCTCTCCTCGGATCCGGAACTGTTCAGCAGGCGGCGGTCCAGATCGAACGCGTTGAGAACACCGGCGAGCAGTTTCTTCACCCCGGTGGCCAGCAACAGGGCCAGGACGAGAATGATGCCCGCGGCCAGGATCTTGGGCGCGAAGACGAACAGTTCGTTCAACAGGGAATTCAGCGGTTCGATGATGACCGTCAGTCCCAGGGCATGGAACACCCCGACGAGCACGAACAACATCAGCAGATAGAAGAAGACCTTGGCCAGGCCGGCGGCGGCATCGGGGGCTTCACCTATTACCAGCCAGCTGGGTAGCCGGTCATTGAGGCCCGCCTTGCGCAGGAGACCCCGGAGGCCGCGGCTCAGAACCAGGGCGACAAGCCAACCCACCACCAGAATGGCCAGAGCCGCCAGGACCCTGGGCGCATAGACGGATATTGATGACATGAATTGGTTCCATAACTCGTTCATTGGTTTCCCCTCGGCTGATACCGCAAACGTTTTCGGCCCGGGTGCACCTCGGCGCCGGGCCGGTCCAGCGACTTGACGCTTTTGACACCGGGTCAGTGGATAAGTCACAATTGCGGGACAAAAGGCGTTACGGGTCGGGGACCGCAAAGGGGAAAAAGCCTACCCTGGCGGGGTCAGGTCGCGGGGTCGGCGACAGCCGGCATACGACGGCCGACAGCCTCGGCGATGGGTTTGAGACCCTCCATCATCCGGGCGAAAGCCGGAAAATCGAGGCTCTGCTGTCCGTCCGAGAGGGCGTTGGCGGGGTCGGGGTGGGTCTCGACGATGATACCGTCGGCACCGGCGGCCACCGCGGCCCTGGCCATGGCATCCACGTAGGCCACGTAGCCGACCGCGTGGCTGGGGTCGATGATCACCGGCAGATGGCTGGCTTCCTTGAGCACCGGCACCGCCGACAGGTCCAGGGTGTTCCGCGTGGCGCGCTCGAAGGTGCGGATGCCCCGCTCGCACAGCATGACCTGGTTGTTGCCGTTGGACATGAGGTACTCCGCCGCCAGGAGCATCTCCTCGATCGTCGACATCAGGCCCCGCTTGAGGAGCACCGGTTTCCGCTGGCTGCCGACCGCGTCGAGCAGGGCGTAATTCTGCATGTTGCGCGCCCCGATCTGCAGGATGTCCGCGTAGCGCGTGACCAGGGGCACCGTCTCGGGGGAAATGACCTCGGTCACCACCGGCAGGCCGGTCTCCTCGCGGGCGGCGGCCATGATCTGCAGGCCCTCCTCGCGCAGGCCTTGAAAGCTGTAGGGGGATGTGCGGGGTTTGAAGGCCCCGCCGCGGACGATGTTGCCGCCGCAGTCGCGGACGTGGCGCGCGGTGGTCAGGAACTGGTCCTTCGACTCCACGGCGCACGGACCGGCCATGACCACGAAGTCCTTGCCGCCGATTTCGATATCGCCGACCCGGACGACCGTGGGCGCATCCTGGAAGCCGCGGCTGACCAGCTTGAACTTGCTCGACAGGGGCGAAACCTGCTGGACTCCCGGCATGGCGGCCACGTCGGCCAGATCGCTGCCGGCGGCGTCCATGACCCCGATCACCGTGCCGCTTTGACCGTGCGACGGACGCGGATGGAATCCCCGGTCCTCCAGGACCTTGATGACCTGGCCAAGTTCGGACAAGGTGGCGCTTTCGTTCATCACGATGATCATTCTACTGTCCTTTGGCTGGTTTCATGGCCGCGGTCATCCGCATGAGAAACTCTTCCCCGGCTGCGGCGGCGCCGCCGCTGTCGGCCCGGTCGATAACCCTGATCAGGGCGCTGCCGACCACGGCGCCGTCGGCGCAGGCGGCGACCCGGGCGGCGTCCGCGGGCGTGGAAATTCCGAAGCCGACGTACAGGGGCAGGGGATTGGCCCGCCGCACCCGGGCCACGTAGGTCTCGAGATCGTCACCGGATCCGGCGCCGCTGCCGGTGACGCCGGTGGTCGAAACAAGGTACATGAAACCGCCGGCGGCGGCCGTGTGGCCGGTCAGACGATCGTCGCCGGTGGTGGGCGCGACCAGATCGATCAGGTCCACGTCGAATTCCAGCAGCAGCGACCGCAGGCCGCCGGACTCCTCGAGCGGCAGGTCAGGCACGATGACACCCTGCACTCCGGCGTCTCGACAGGCGGCGGCGAACGTCTTGGGGCCCAGGTGCAGGATCGGGTTGAGGTAGCCCATCATCACGACCGCCAGTCCGTGGCGGCGGTGGACCTCCGCGGCCAGCTCGAGGGATTTCTTCAGGGTCATGCCCCGGTCCAGCACGTGTTGCGATGCGGCCTGGATGACCGGCCCGTCGGCCACCGGATCGCTGAAGGGGATGCCGATTTCCACCAGAGGGCAACCGACCCTGGCGACGGCCGCCATCAGTTCCATGAAGGTCGCTTCGTCGGGGTACCCGGCGGTCAGGAACGGGACGACGGGACGGACGCCCCTGTCCCTCAGATCGGCGGTGAGACGACCGAGTCTTGTCATCGGCTGACCTCCATGATGCCGTCCATGTCCTTGTCGCCGCGGCCGGACAGGTTGAGGACCACGATGGGGGTCCGCTCGCCGGCTCCGGTGAAGGCCCCGAAGCGCTTCGGCTCGGCGAGAAGGGTCCGGCAGAACGCCAGGGCGTGGCTGGTCTCCAGGGCGGGGATGATGCCTTCGAGGTGAGAGAGATCCGCGAACGCCCGCAGGGCCTCCCGGTCATCGACGGTGGTGTAGGTCACGCGGCCGGTGTCCTTCAGGTGGCTGTGCTCCGGGCCGACGCCTGGATAATCCAGCCCCGCGGCCACCGAATGAGCGGGGCTGACCTGACCGTCATCGTTCTGCAGAAGATAGCTGAAGGAGCCATGCAGCACGCCGGGCGTGCCCAGCCCCAGAGCGGCCGAATGGCCCTCCGCGGAACCGCCGGCCTCGACCCCGAACAGCTGGACCTCGTCATCCAGGAAACCGGTGAAGATACCGATGGCGTTGCTGCCGCCGCCGACGCAGGCGATGACGGCGTCCGGCAGGCGCTCCTCCTTGGCGAGGATCTGGGCCCGTGATTCCTGTCCGATCACGGCGTGGAAATCGCGCACCATGGTCGGGTAGGGGTGGGGGCCCACGGTGGAACCGATGATGTAGTGGGTCGAGGCCACGTTGGTCACCCAGTCGCGGATGGCTTCGCTGGTGGCATCCTTCAGGGTGCCGCAACCGGTCGTGACAGGTACGACCGTGGCGCCCAGCAGTTTCATCCGCTTGACGTTGGGCTCCTGCCGCTGGATGTCCAGCGCGCCCATGTAGACGGTGCAGTCCAGTCCCATGAGGGCGCAGACGGTGGCCGTGGCCACACCGTGCTGACCGGCACCGGTCTCGGCGACGATACGCTGCTTGCCCATGCGGCGGGCCAGCAGGATCTGGCCGAGGCAGTTGTTGATCTTGTGGGCGCCGGTGTGGTTGAGGTCCTCGCGCTTGAGGTAGATCTTCGCGCCTCCGCCCAGCGCGGCTTCCAGGCGGCGCGCCCGGTACAGGGGCGTGGGGCGACCGGAATAGTCGGCCAGGAGCTCGGCCAGTTCGGTGGCGAACGCCGGGTCGTCGCAGGCCTGGCGGTAGCTGTCCTCGAGTTCCTGCAGACACGGGATCAGGGTCTCGGGCACATACTGACCGCCGTAGACGCCGAACCGGCCGGCGCCGCCGCCGGCGATGATGTCGGTGGTCTTGCTCATGTTCGTGTCTCCTCGATGAATTGCCGGACCAGATCCGGGTGCTTGATGCCTTTGGCTTTCTCGACGCCGCCGCAGACGTCGACGCCGTAGGGTGTGGCGGCGGCGACAGCGGCCGCCACGTTGGCCGGCGTCAGGGCGCCGGCCAGGAAGACCTCACGTCCGTGTTCACCGATGAGCGCGGCCGCGCGGGCGGCCGCGGCGGCCCCGGCCGCGTCGGCAGGTCTGTCCTTGGGCAGATCGACCAGGAAATAGGCCACCGCGGCGTAGGCTTCGACGAAGGCGGCGCCGGCCTCGGCCGGACGCAGGGCCTTGATCAGGGGCAGACCGGTCAGCGCCGCCAGTTCCTCGCAGTAGGCCGGCGATTCGGCGCCGTGGAGCTGGATCAGATCCAGGCCGACCTCGATCGCTTCGGCCGCCACCACGGTGAGGTCCTGGTCCATGAAGACCCCGCAGAGGCGGGCCGCGGGTAGAGCCTGCCGGATGGCCGCGGCCTGCGGCAGTCCGATGCGACGGGGGCTCTGGGCGAAGATGATACCGAGGATGTCGGCGCCGGCCCGGTCGGCCGCGGCGGCGTCTTCGGCGTTGGTCAGCCCGCAGACCTTGACCCGCGTCCCGTGTTCGGCAAACCGACCACACAGTTCGCCGACCTTGCGGCCCGGGTCGCGGTCCAGCAGCAGGGCGTGGCCCACCAGGAAAGCGTCGGCGCCCAGGGCGGCCATCTTCAGGATGTCCGCCCGGGTGTTCAGGCCGCTCTCGCTGATCCGCACCACATTCGCGGGGATCGCCGGCAGCAACCGGCCGCCGTATTCCAGGTCGGTGGTCAAGGTGGCCAGGTTGCGGTTGTTCACGCCGATCAGTCGGGCGCCGGCCGCCACCGCCATGGCGATGTCGTCCGCGTCGTGGCACTCCACCAGGGCGTCCAGGCCCAGGGAGCGCACCGCGGCCATCAATTGCTCCAGCAACGGCCCGTCGAGCATGCGGGCGATCAGCAGGACCGCGTCGGCGCCGGCGGCCCAGGCCGCCTGGACCTGCACCGGGTCGATGATGAAGTCCTTGGTGATCACCGGCAGATCGGCCGCCGCGTGCAGGGAGGGGACGTCCGCCAGCGAGGTGCCGAAGTTGGCCTCGTCGGTCACGATCGAAAGCGCGGCGGCACCGTGGCGCCGGTAGATGGCCGCCATCCGGCCCGGCGGGGTGTCCAGGCGGAACGTGGGGTTGCTGGGGGACCGGTGCTTGATCTCGGCGATCAGGCCGCCGCCCGCGGCCAGCGCGCCGTGGAAATCACGCACGGGCAGGTGGTCCGGCCGGACCGGCGGCCGGAGCGCGTATTCGGCCCGCAGGCGGTCGGCTTCGGCGGCTTTCACCGGACGGATCCGTTCCAGGAAACTCATGGCCTTACCTCCGGGGCCCGGTCGCCGGCCCGCGCCAGATCCGCCAGCAGGCGTGCTACCGCGCCGTCGGTGAGGGTCCGGCGGGCGAGGTCGACGCCCGCCCGGAAGTCGTCCGCCTTGTCCGCCAGGACCGCACAGAATCCGGCGTTGAGCAGGACCGCGTCGGTGCATGGTCCCGGCTCACCGGCAAAGATGGCCCGGATCATCGCCGCATTTTCGGCGGGAGCGCCGCCGGCCAGTGCCGCCAGATCGCAGGGTTCGATTCCTGCCTCGCGGGGCTCGAACGTGAAGGTCGTCACCTGGCCGTCACGCAGGGCCGCAACCCGGGTCGCTCCCACGGGCGATACCTCGTCGAGTCCGCCCTGACCATGGACGACGTAGGCCCGCTCGGAGCCCAGTTCGGCCAGCACCCGGCACAACGGTTCGCACAGGGCTGGATCGTAGACGCCCAGCAACTGCCGCCGGGCGCCGGCGGGGTTGGTCAGCGGCCCGAGCAGGTTGAAGACCGTCCGGATCCCCAGGTCGCGTCTGACGGGCATGGCGTGTTTCATGGCCGGGTGCAGGTGGGGCGCGAAGAGGAACCCGATGCCCAGCGTGTCGATCATGCCCGCCGCCTGTTCGGCACCCAGGTCGATCCTGACGCCGAGGGCTTCGAGGACATCGGCGCTGCCGCTGCGCGAGGAAACCGCGCGGTTCCCGTGCTTGGCTACCGGGATGCCCATCGCCGCGGCCGTCAGAGCCGTGGCCGTGGAGATGTTGAAGGTGCCGCTGCCGTCGCCGCCGGTGCCGCAGGTGTCGATCAGGTCACGGCGCCCGGGCGCCACCGGCACGGCATTCTCACGCATGGCCTCGGCGAAGCCCGTGATCTCGGGGACCGTCTCACCCTTGAAGCGCAGGGCGGTCAGGATGCCGGCCAGCAGGGCGGCCGGCACGTCGCCGGCCATGACCTGGTTCATGAACGCACGGGCCCGCCCGCGGGGCAGATCGCGGCCGTCGAGCAGATCGGCCAGAACCGCGGCGGAAGTTGCGGGCCCGGCGGCGGCCCCCTGTCGACGATGATTCACGAGCGGGCTCCTTCGGGCTTGGCGGTCTGCAGGAAGTTGGCCAGCAGCTTGTCGCCTTCGGGGGTGAGGATGGACTCCGGATGGAACTGGAGTCCCTCGACCCGCTCTTCCCTGGCCCGGACGCCCATGATCTCGCCGCCGGAGGTGTAGGACGCGACCTGCAGACCTGCCGGCAGATCGCTCTCGGTGGCGATGAGGGAATGGTACCGGGTCGCGGTGAAGGGGTTGGACAGACCGGTGTAGACCGTCGCGCCGTCGTGGTACACCCGGCTCGTCTTGCCGTGCATCACCCGCTCGGCGCGGCTGATCCGGCCGCCGAAGGCCTCGACGATGCACTGGTGTCCGAGACAGACGCCCAGAATGGGGATGCGCCCGGTGAAGGCCTTGATGAGGTCGACGCTGACGCCCGCATCCTTGGGGTAGCCGGGACCGGGGGAGATGATCAGCGAGTCGGGACCCAGGGCTTCGGCTTCGGCCACGGTCAGGGTGTCGTTGCGCTTGACCAGGATCTCGGCGCCGAGTTCCCCCATCGCCTGCACGATGTTGTAGGTGAACGAATCGTAATTGTCGATGAGCAGATGCATGTCTACAGCCCTTCTTCGGCGATGCGCACGGCCCGGGTCAGGGCGCGGGCTTTGTCCAAGGTTTCCTGGTACTCCCGGTCGGGATGCGAATCGGCGACGATGCCGGCGCCGGCCTGGACGCTGTACTTGCCGTCGCGCAGCAGCAGCGTGCGGATGGTGATGCACATGTCCATGTCGCCGTTCTGGCCGAAGTAGCCCACCGCACCGGCGTAGGGTCCGCGGCGGTCGCCTTCCAGTTCCGAGAGGATCTCCATGGCGCGGATCTTAGGCGCCCCTGATACCGTGCCGGCCGGAAAGGTCGCCTGCAGGGCGTCGAACATGTCCAGGCCGGGCATCAGGCGGCCCGACACCCGGGACACCAGGTGCATCACGTGGCTGTAGCGTTCGACGTTCATGAAGTCGTCGACCTTCACCGTCCCGATGCGGCACACCCGGCCCAGGTCGTTCCGGCCCAGGTCCACCAGCATCACGTGTTCGGCCCGCTCCTTCTCGTCGGCCAGCAGGTCATCGGCCAGCTGGTTGTCCGCGGCCACGTTGGCGCCGCGCGGACGCGTGCCGGCGATGGGGTTGACCTGGAGGGTGCCGTCGGTCAGGCGGACGAGCATCTCGGGCGACGATCCGACCAGCTGGAAATCGCCGAAATCGAGGAAGAAGAGGTAGGGACTGGGGTTGAGGATGCGCAACGCGCGGTAGATCTGAAAGGGGGCTTCGGCCGTCTCGCCGGACAGGCGCTGGGACAGCACGACCTGGAAAGCGTCGCCCGAGAGAATGTACTCCTGGGCCTCGGCGACGATGCCGGTGAAGGTCTCGCGGTCGAAACTGGACACCGGAGCGGTGTCCCGGTGCTCGGTTTCCTTGCGCCCGCCGCGGTCGAGGGTTCTTTCGCGACGTACGGCCGCGGGCAACGGTTCGTTCAGGGCCGCCAGCAGTGATTCGATCTCCGCGCAGGCGGCCTCGTGGCTGTCGGCGGCGTCGCCGGCCGGCGGCAGCGTGAGGATCTCGATCTCGCTCTTGACGTGGTCGAACACCACCAGGGAACGCGGGAACATGAACCGGTAGTCCGGCAGGTCGTCGGCCGTCCCGGAAGGCAGCGAGATGTTCTCGAAATACTGCACGATGTCGAAGCCGATGTAGCCGACGGCGCCGCCGAACGGCGGCGGCAGGTCGACGTCGGGATCCTGGACGAGCGGCGAGCGCTTGAGCTCATCGCGCACCGGTCCCAGCGGGTCGGTCGGGTCGACCGGGCGGCTGTCCGTGTCCCCGGCGCGGCGGGTGGTGACGGTGCCGTCGATCAGGCTGATTTCGGTGCCGGTGGAGAAACCGATGAACGAGTGCCGACCCATCTGCACGCCCCGTTCGACGCTCTCGAACAGGAAGGCCGCCCCCTTGGGCTTCAGCTTGATGAAGACGGACACCGGGGTCTCCAGGTCGGCCGGGATGACGGTCCTGACCGGCACCGTGCGGCCTTCCTGGATCTGTTTCAAATATTCCGTTCTGGTCGGCGATATCATCGTTTCCTCCGGGCCGGGGTTGCCGGCCTGATTGGTCTCCAACGGCTGTCCTGACGGGTTACACAAAAAATCCCGCCACGGTTCGGATGGCGGGTGCGGAGACGGATGGTTCGGGAATTTCCTGGGTCGGTTTCCTTATCCTTCCGTGCACGCAAACGCGTCCACCCGGGCGCTATGCCAGCGCCAGGAGGACCATCGCCGCCACGAATGGGCGGTCAGCGAAACGTTTTGCCGTGCGGTTTTCATGTCTCCGACATCTTTGCGAGCGGTTGATTAATAACGAACATGAGTGTATATCAACTTCATGCGGGTGTCAACATGCGGGCTTCTTGCGGGGCCGGCGACAGCGATCCACACGAACCGGGCGGTGACCATGTCCTCCACTTTCGGCCGTATCTTCCGCGTCACGACCTTCGGGGAATCCCACGGGGGCGGGGTGGGCGCAGTGGTGGACGGCTGTCCGCCGCGGCTGCCGGTTTCGGCCGCTGACATCCAGGTCCAGCTGGATCGCCGCCGTCCCGGCCAGGGCAAGCTGACCACCGACCGGCAGGAGGCCGATCGGGTCGAGATCCTCTCCGGCCTCGAGAACGGCCTGACGCTCGGGTCACCGGTGGCCATGCTGGTCCGCAACCAGGATCAACGCCCCGGCGACTATGCGGATCTGGCGGCCGCGCCGCGGCCGTCCCACGCCGATTTCACCTACCAGGAAAAATACGGGATCCGTTCGGCCAGCGGCGGCGGCCGTGCCAGCGCCCGGGAGACCCTGGCGCGGGTCGCCGCCGGCGCCATCGCCGAGAAATGGCTGCAGCAGGAGTACGGCATCGAAATCGTCGCCTGGGTGGATCAGGTGGGCGATCTGCCCCCCGGAACGGTGGACCCCGAACGCGTGACGCGGCCCCAGGTCGATACGACCGAGGTGCGCTGCCCGGACACGAACGCTGCCGCGGCCATGATCGCCGGCATCGGCGCCGCGCGTGCGGACCAGGATTCCCTGGGCGGCATCGTGGCCTGCGTGTGTCGCGGCCTGCCCGCCGGCTGGGGGGAACCGATCTTCGACAAGTTCGAGGCCCTGCTGGCCGGCGCCATGATGTCCCTGCCGGCCACCAAGGGTTTCGAGGTGGGTTCGGGGTTCGGAGGCGTCCGGCTCAAGGGATCGGAACACAACGACGCCTTCGTCCCCAAGGGCGACACTCTCGGGACGGCCACCAACAACAGCGGCGGCATCCAGGGCGGTATCAGCAACGGGGAGCCGGTCCTGTTTCGCGTGGCCTTCAAGCCCCCGGCAACCATCGGTCAGGCTCAGCAGACGACGCACTTCAAGGGCCGGGAAACGACCATGGCGGCCACGGGCCGCCACGATCCCTGCGTTCTGCCCCGGGCGGTCCCCATCGTCGAGGCCATGGCGGCCCTGGTGATGGCCGACCTGGCTCTCATCCAGCGGGCGCGCGGTTGACGGATCAGGTGGTGGCGGTGTCGCCGGGCGTCTCGGCAGCGGGCTCCTTGTCGGCTTCGGCGGTCTTCTTGCGGCGGGAGCCGTCGCGGCGGCGGTAGACCCGTTCGAGTTCCGTGGTCAGGTCGTCCATCGACAGTCCCCGCCGGATTTCCCCGGCGAACACCAGACTGATGGCCCGCGTCTCCTCCGACACCACGATCACGATCGCGTCCGACTGCTCGCTGATGCCGATGGCGGCGCGGTGGCGCGTCCCCAGGACGTAACCCAGCTCTTCCCGCTCGGTGATCGGCAGGATGACGGTCGCCGCGGCGATCTTGTCCTGGCTGATGATCACGGCGCCGTCGTGCAGGGGGCCGGGCACCGTGAAGATCGCTTCGAGGGTGGCGGCGTTGATTTCCGCGTCGAGCAGCACGCCCTTCTTGATCCAGTTGTTCAGGCGCACCTCCCGTTCGATCACGATCAGCGCTCCGAGACCGCGTTTCGCCAGGCGGGAGACCGCCGCGAGGATCTCCTGTTCCTTGGGGATCTCGTCGGTGTTGCCCAGCAGGCCGAAGCCCCGGCGCAGGCCGAGGTTCGTCAGGGCCGACCGCAGTTCCGGCTGGAAGATGATGATGAATGCGACCACCCAGACCGTCTGCAGGGTGCCGATGATACGGCCGACGACGATCATCCCCAGGCTGCTGGCCAGGAACGAGAGCAGCAGCAGGAAGCCCAGGCCCACGAACATCTGGATCACCCGCGTATCCTTGATGAACACGATCAGGCGGTACAGCAGATAGGCCACGATGATGATATCGAGGATGTCGATAATGGGGCTGGTGGCGATGGATTCCCACATGGTCGACACAACCTAGCACCGGGGGGCGGCGGACTCAACCACAAGGTTGGCCGGCCACCGCCTTGAGGATGTCGAGGTACTGGACCGTCGCGGCCACGTCGTGAACCCGCACCATCGCCGCGCCGCCCTGCCACGCGCAGGTCAGCGCGGCCAGGCTGCCGGGCAGTCGGTCGTCGACCGCGGCGCCGGTGACGTTGGCGATGAAACGTTTGCGGCTGGCGCCCAGCAGCAGCGGCCGACCGCCGGCGACCTGGGCGAGATTCCCCAGCAGCGTCAGATTATGGTCCAGGTTCTTGCCGAAGCCGATGCCCGGATCGATCATCAGGCGGGATTCGGCGATACCGGCCTCGACCGCCAGACCGCAGCGTGCGGCCAGCCAGCCCTTGACCTCGGCGGTCACGTCGAAGTAGCTCGGGGCGTCCTGCATGGTCCGCGGCGTGCCCTGCATGTGCATGAGGATCAGCCCGCACTCTCGTTCGGCAACCAGCGGCAGCATGGCCGGGTCGAAGACTCCGCCGGAGATGTCGTTGACGGCGTCGGCCCCGGCGGCCAGGGCGGCGCGGGCGGTCCCCGCGCGGATGGTGTCGACGGTCAAGGGGATGTCCGTCGCCTGTCGCAGGGCCGCCACGACCGGAAGCAGCCGCTCCTGTTCCTGGTCGGCGGTCACCGGCTCGGCCCCGGGACGGGTCGATTCGGCGCCGAGATCGAGCAGGTCCGCCCCCTGCGCGACCAGGTCCAGGGCATGGTCCACCGCCGCGCCGGTCGACCGGCGCCGCGAGTCGGCGTAGAAACTGTCGGGAGTCAGATTGACGATCCCCATGACCAGGGGCCGACCGGCGGGTTCCAGGACGATCCGGCCCAGGTCCCAACCCGGCGCGACGAAGGGGGCCAGGCGGCCCCCTTCCCCTGTTTCAGGTGCGGTCACGTCGCCTCGTGGGGCGGCGCGTGGCCGGTCGGCGGATCGGGCGCCGGCCGCGGTTCGGGATCGGGCGCCGGCGTCGGCGCAGCCGCCGGTGCGTCGTCCAGGGAATGGTCGACCTCGATCTCCTTGGCGGGAAGCTCGCGGCCCTCCATGATCATCTCGATTTCCAGCTTGTCCAGGGTCTCGCGTTCGAGCAGGGCCTCGGCCATGGTCACGACAACTTCGCGGTGGGTCTCGAGCAGGTGGCGCGCCCGTTCGAGCTGCTCGCTCGACGATGCGCTTGACCTCGTCGTCGATCAGTCTGCAGGGTCTGCTCGCTGTGGTGCTGCCGGGCCCGTAGTCGCGGCCCAGGAAGACCTGCTCCGCCGCCTTCCTCGAAGGAGATCGGACCGACCGTCTCGCTCATGCCCAGCGCGTGACCATGGTCCGGGCGATGCCGGTGACGGCCTTGATGTCGGCGTAGGCCCCGCCGTGGATCTGCCCGATGAAGAGCTCCTCGGCCACGCGGCCACCCAGGGCCACGCAGATCTTGTCGACGAGCTTTTCGCGGCTCGTGTGGTGTTCGTCCTTCTCGGGGGGCGTGAAGGTCAGGCCCAGGGCCTGGCCGCGGGGGATGATCGTCACCTTGTGCACCGGGTCGGCCTCCTCGCAGTGGAAAGCGACGACGGCGTGGCCGGCCTCGTGGTAGGCGGTCTCCTTCTTGACCTTGTCGGTGAAGACCCGGCTGCGGCGCTCGGGGCCGAGCATGACCTTCTCCTTGGCGTCCTCGAAGTCGTCCATCGTGACCTGGTCGTGGTTCTTGCGGGCCGCCAACAGGGCGGCCTCGTTGACCAGGTTCTCCAGGTCGGCGCCGGCCATGCCGGGCGTGCCGGCGGCGATTTGCCGGGGGGAGACGTCCTCGGAGGCGCGGATCTTTTTCATGTGCACCCGCAGGATCGCCTCGCGGCCGACCAGGTCGGGCATGTCGACGACGATCTGGCGATCGAACCGCCCGGGCCGCAGCAGAGCCGGATCCAGCACGTCGGGCCGGTTGGTGGCCGCCAGCAGGATCACGCCCTCGTTGGATTCGAAGCCGTCCATCTCGACCAGGAGCTGGTTGAGGGTCTGCTCGCGCTCGTCGTGGCCGCCGCCCAGACCGGCGCCGCGGTGGCGGCCGACCGCGTCGATCTCGTCGATGAAGATGATGCAGGGCGCGTTCTTCTTGCCCTGGTCGAAGAGGTCGCGCACGCGGCTGGCGCCGACGCCGACGAACATCTCGACGAAGTCCGAGCCGCTCATGCTGAAGAACGGCACGCCCGCCTCGCCGGCCACGGCGCGGCCCAGCAGGGTCTTGCCCGTGCCGGGCGAGCCGACCAGCAGGGCGCCCTTGGGGATGCGGCCGCCCAGGCGCTGGAACTTCTGGGGCGCGCGCAGGAAGTCGATGATCTCCTGCAGTTCGTACTTGGCCTCGTCGCAGCCGGCCACGTCCTCGAAGGTGATCTCGGGCTTGTCCATGTTGAACATCTTGGCCTTGGACTTGCCGAAGCTGAAGGCCTTGTTGCCGCCGCCCTGCATCTGGCGCAGGAAGAACAGCCACAGCGCCAGGATCAGCAGGAAGGGCAGGTAGTAGGTCAGGAAATGGGCCCACCAGTTGGTCTTCGGGGCCTCGCCGACCAGGGTCGGCGTCGGGGTTGGAGGCCTCGATCCACTCGGCGAAGTCGTCGCGGTCGGACAGCAGGCGGGTGTGGAAGCGGTCCACTTCCTTGCAGGGTGCCGTCCTTGACCGTCAGGGTGGTCTTTTCGTTCAGCTCGCCGTTGACGTCCAGGCCGGTCTTGGCGATCTTGCTTGATGTTGCCGGACTCGACCTGTTCCTGGAAGGCGGAGTAGGTCAGCTCGTGCACCGCCGACGGTCGATGTAGATCATCTGGTAGACCAGGAAGACCAGGAAGACCAGCAGGATCCAGAACCCGGCGGTCTTGCCGGGAATCTGGGGCGGCTTGACGCCGGAACCACGGTTGGAGCCCTTGCCGGGTTTCTTGTCGGGGCCGGAATTCTTGCGGCCGGAATTGGAACTCATCGAATATCGTTCCCTTGATTCGGATGACTCGATCGTTGGGCGACCGAGATAGTAACGGTCGGCGCCGGGATGGGCAACAACCGGGTACGTTCGGCGCGGGCCAGACCCACGACCCAGAGCACGCCTTCATCGTCGCTGACAACCAGGACTCCCTGGCGTTCGGCCGCGGGAATCCGCCATTCACGCAGCAGGTCGCTCAGCTTCTTGCTGCCCGCGAGGCCGAAAGGCTGAAACCGGTCGCCGGGGCGCAGGTTCCGGATCTGCAGGTTACCCCGCAGGGCGTCGGCCGGGCAGACGAGCTTCCAGCTGGTCGTCGTCCGGATCGCCGACGCCGAAGGCCCCTTCGGGCAGGGCGTCGGCCGCCGGGCCGCCGGTCACCAGGATACGAAAATCAGCACCGTTCCGCAGGACACAACCACGGTTCCTGCCCGACGCGACCCCGAGGGCGTCGAAATCGCGCACCAGGCGCCGGCCCCCGGGCAGATCCAGTCCGGATCCCGAGCTGCCGTCGGCGCAGCCAGGCGAGGATATTCGTCGATGTGGACGCGCTTCCAGGTCCGCGCGCCGTTGCCCGCCGGGTCTGCCGAGCCAGCTGGCGCAGGACCCGCCGGGCCCAGCGCCCGGTCCAGGGCCAGCAGGCGCTCGACGCTCAGATCGTCCGTCGCGTCGTGCCGCCGACATCGGCCAGGGCCTGCGTCGGTCAGCTCGTCCAGCAGGTCCAGATCGTCGTCCAGCAGTTCGGCCAGCCGCGCCGGGGCCGTCGGCGCTGCCGGTGCCGAAGATGTCCCGCGCCACCGGCAGCAATTCGCGCCGCAGGCGGGCGCGGAGGTTGTCGCCCGTCCAGGTTGGACGAATCGGTCCGCCAGGGCTGGCCGACGGCCTCCAGGCACGCAACGATCTGCCGGCGGGAAACACCCAGCAGAGGGTGGATGAACCGGCCGCTGACGGGCCGGATCCCGCGCAGGCCGTCCGGGCCGGTGCCACGGAACAGCCGCTGGATGACCGTTTCGACCTGGTCGTCCCGGTGGTGTCCCATCGCCGCCAGTTCGAGATGGGGGTTCTCCGCGATCAGACGGAGCATGAACCGCCGTCGCAGGTGCCGTCCCGCCTCCTCGAGGCCGCAGCCGCGCGCACGGGCTTCCGAACGCGGATCCGCGTGCTCTGCGAACAGCTCCACGTCCAGGGCGGCACACAGGTCGCGACAGAAGTACGCGTCGGCGTCGGCCGCGCGCCGCGCAGACCGTGGTTCAGGTGGGCCGCGGCCAGGGGGCGGCCCGTCCGGCGGGCCCAGGCGTGGGCCGCCAGCAGCAGCAGGCCACCGAATCGGGGCCGCCGGACAGGGCGACCAGCGATGCCGGCGTCGGGGCGCGACCGCGACGGTGACCTGCGGCCAGCCGTTCCTGGATCCTGTCGGCGACGCTGATGATGAGAGGATGATCCGGCACTCTGTCCCCGGTCATGTCGAGGTCGCGGAGAGGCGAAGGCAAAAAAAATGGTAGCGGCTCAGGGACTCGAACCCCGGACACTCGGATTATGATTCCGATGCTCTAACCAACTGAGCTAAGCCGCCACCATGACATTTAAACACCCGATTTCGCGGGCAGGGGGGCAATTTATCCCATCAGCGTATCCTTGTCAAGATGACCGGCGCATCCGGCTATTCTCCGGCCATGGAACAAGAATTCTTCGAACAATATCCGCCGCCGGCGGGGTACGGTGATCGAATCCGGCGAGGTCAACGACGGTCCGTTGCGGGGGACGGTGGCGCGTCATCGGCTACGGCACCATGGGCCGGGCCCACGCCCTGAATTTACGGCGGGGCGGCTACGACGTGGTCGTGGGCAGCCGCCCCTTCTCCGAAACCGGCACTCACGCCCTCGAGAAGGGTCTGACGGTGCTTCCGGTCGACCAGGCGGCGGCGGCCGGCGACGTGGTGATGCTGATGCTCCCGGACGAGGCCATGGCTGCGGTTTACCTGGACGCCGTGGCGCCGCATCTCAAGCCGGATGCCGCCCTGGGCTTCGCCCACGGGTTCGCCATCGCCTTCGGGCAGATAGCGCCGGAGCCCGGCCGGCCCTGTTTTCTGGCCGCGCCCAAGGGCCAGGGCGACATGTTGCGCCGAGCCCACCGGAACGGTGGTGGCGTGCCGGGACTGCTGGCGGTGACCGATGATTCGCCGCCGGAAACCTGGGACCTGGCCGCGGCGTACGCCCAGGCCGTCGGGTGTCTGTTCGGGGGCGGTTTCGTGACCACCTTCCGCGACGAGTGCGTCAGCGACCAGTTCGGCGAGCAGGCGGTGCTGTGCGGCGGCGTGATCGAACTGCTGAAGGCCGCCTTCGAGATCATGGTCGAGGCCGGCTACGGCGAAGAGAATGCCTACTTCGAGTGCGTCCACGAGCTGAAGCTGATCACCGATCTGCTGCACCGCCACGGTGTCGACGGCATGCGCGGCCGGATCAGCGGCACCGCGGCCTACGGCGGGCTGACCCGCGGACCGCGGATCATCGACGACCATGTGCGGGACGGATGCGCGCGCGTCCTGGCCGAGATCGAGAGCGGCGCCTTCGCCCGCGAGTTCCTGGCCCGGGCCGACGAAACGCAGGGTCTGATCCGGCAGGAAGCCGACGGGGCGCTGGCGCAGGCCGGCCGGCGGGTGCTGCCCCGCCTGCATCCCGACCGCGAGAGTGACTGATCAACGAAGAAAGGGACCCCATGAACGACACATTCTTCGGACGCCTGGGTGACGTGATCACCAACCCCGGCCGCCTGATGGACAACGTGGGCGCGCGGCCGGCTGGTGGCAGCCCGGCCTGCTGATCTTCCTGGTCATGATCGGCTTTCAGCTGGCTGACCATGCCGATCTCCGCGCCCGGAGCAGGTGGAGATGATGCGGGATTCGCGCTGTCGAGCATGATGCCCGAAGGCGACGTCTGGCAGCAGCAGTACGACGACGCCCTGAACATGCCGCCGGCCAAGCGCATCATCCAGTCGGTCGGCGTCGGGTTTCTTCACCTGGGTCATGGTCCTGGTCTTCGGTTTGATCCTGGGCTTCTTCGCCCGCATGAGCGGCGGCCAGGGCACCATGAAGCAGGCGCTGGGCGTCGTGTCCTGGGGCGTCGCTGATTCCCTTCGTTCCTGGTGTCCTCGCTGGTCAAGCTGCCGCTGATCCTGGCCACCGAGTCGGTCTTCAAGGTCAACATCGGTCTGGCGGCTCTGGTGCCGGACGCCGATCCCGGTTCGGCGCTCTATCCAGATCCTGATGGTCTACGGCGACTTCTTCACCTGGTGGGGACTGATCGTGCTGATCATCGGCTTCGAGCGCGTGTTCAACATGGCCGGCGCGGCGCGGCCGCCGTGTCGGTGCTGCTGCCCTGGGCCCTGGCCTGACGGCGATTCCGGTGGCGCCCCTGGGAATCCAGATTCTTCCTGTCCGGCACGTCCTCAAGGAGAAAGCCGCAAAGTGAAGAAAACGATCCTGATCATCGTGGGCGTGGTGCTGGTGGGTGCGATCGTCGTCTCCATTCTCAAGTCGGGGGACAAGGCCGAGGCCAAGGTCGAGACCGGGGAGGTGGCCCGGAAGGACCTGACGGCCATCGTCAACTGCTCGGGCACGATCCAGCCCAAGCGCAAGGTCGACGTCAGCGCCAACGCCATGGGCACCATCGTCCATCTGGCGGTCGAGGAGGGCCAGCGGGTCGCGGCAGGGCGACCTGCTGCTGGAGATCGATCCGTCCGAGTACGCGTCGGCCGTGCTGGCCCTGGAGGCGACCATCAATTCCGCCCGCGCGGATCTGCGCTGGCCGAGGCCTCGCTGGAGAAGGCCGTCCAGGACCGCGAGCGCGCCGAGGAACTCTTCGACGAGGGGCTGGCCTCGCGAGGAGAACGTGGACGCCGCCCGCACCAACGCGCGCATCGAGCAGGCGCGGGTCGAGGCCGCCCGGCACCGCATCACCCAGTACGAGGCCAACCTCGCCAAGGCCCGCCACGATCTGGACAAGGTGACCATCACCGCCCCCATGACCGGGGTGATCACGCGCCTCAACGTCGAGGAGGGCGAAAACGCCATCATGGGCACCCTCAATAACCCGGGCACCGTGCTGCTGGTCATCGCCGACCTCGGCACGATGGAAGCCTGGGTCGAGGTCGACGAAACCGAGGTCGTGAAGGTCGACCTGGGGCAGAAGGCCGACATCCGGATCGACGCCTTTCCCGGGCGGGCCTTCGTCGGCACCGTCACCGAGATCGGCAACAGCCCGCTGCGCGTGCGCACCGGCTCGAGCCGGGAGGCGGTCGATTTCGAGGTGAAGATCACCCTCGACGGGTGCCGGCCCAACATCCGGCCGGGCCTGTCGGCCAAGGCCGAGGTCACCGTGGCGGAGCGTCGGGCAGGCCCTGGCCGTGCCCCTGGGCGCGGTCACCGTGCGGGACTGGCCCCTGAAGGACGCGACATCCGCCGCTACAACGGGCAAGCGGGCGCGCAAGCAGGAAACCGCCCTGGAGGAACTCGGCTTCGAGCCCGCCGCGCGACGCGCTCGACCGACTCCGCCGAGGCGGACACCGACCAGGCCGAAGAGAGCGCGAGGAGACCGAGGGCGTATTCGTGCTCAAGGACGGCTACGCCAAGTTCGTGCCGGTGGAGATCGGCATCGCCGGCGAGGACGACTTCGAGGTGATCTCGGGCCTGGAGGAGGGCCAGGTGGTGGTGACCGGGTCCGTTCCGCATCCTGCGCGAACTGAAGGACGGGGCGCAGGTGAAGACCAAGGCGGCCGGGCGCAAGGGATGGCGTGGCCGGCTCCGACGACAGCGACGACGAATGAACCTCTTCGAGGGCGTCCGCATCGCCCTGGCCAGCCTGCGCGGCCACAAGCTGCGCACCTTCCTGACCCTGCTGGGCAACATCGTGGGCACCATGTCGGTGATCGCGGTGGTGTCGCTGATCTACGGCGCCGACCGCTACGTATCGCAGGTCGTGCTGGACGAAGGCACCGATGTCTTCACCCTGACCCGAATCAACGACATCCAGTTCCTGACCGATTTCGACGCCTTCCTCGAATCGCTGAACAACCCCGACCTGACCCTGGACGACCGCGATTGGCTGGCCGCGCGCATGGAGGAGGCCTCGTCCGTGGGGGCCATCATCAGCACGCGGGCCGACCTGCGGGCCGGTGGCAAGACCTTCCGCGGGTGCCGTGTGCGCGGCGTGACCGAGGACTACTCCCTGCTCGAGGACCTGCCGCTGCTGCTGGGCCGCCACCTGACCCGCCAGGACGTGATCAACGCGCCAGCGCCCAGGTGGTGGTGCTGGGCTTCGAGGTGGCACGGGATCTCTTTCCCCGGCGGGCTGATCCGGTGGGCCAGGAAGTCAAGATCGGTGGCCGGCATTTCCGGGTGATCGGCGTCGTGGCCGACCGCGGCACGGTCATGGGCAACAACCGGAACCAGTTCGCGCTGATCCCGATCACCGCCTGGCAGAAGGTCTTCGGCTCGAGTCGCAGCATCGAGATCCGCATCGCCGCGCGCGATCTCGAGCGCATGGAAGAGGCCAAGGACGAGGCGGCCTTCCAGATGCGCATCCGCCACCGGCTGCGGCCGCTGGAGCGCGACGATTTCGCCATCACGCACCAGCGACCAGCTGCTGTCCATCTGGGGCGGCATCTCCAAGGCCATCTACGGGGCCCTGGTGCCCCTGGTGGGCATCAGCCTGGTGGTCGGCGGCATCGTGCTGATGAACATCATGCTGGTGTCGGTGACCGAGAGCACCCGCGAGGTGGGCGTGCGCAAGGCCCTCGGAGCCCGTCGCCGGGCCATCCTGTGGCAGTTCCTGGTCGAGGCGGTGACGCTGTCGATCGTCGGCGGTATCGTGGGCATTCTCATCGGCCTGATGCTGGCCTGGGGCATCTCGCTGGCTTCGCCCCTGCCGTTCGCGATCGCGGGCTGGTCCCTGGCTCTGGGCCTGGGTACGACCTTCCTGATCGGTGGAGTCTTCGGTACCTATCCGGCCTGGAAGGCCGCGGGCTTCGACCCGGTGGAGGCGCTGCGCCATGAGTAGACCGGGCGTCCACTGGCAAGACGGCTTCCGGCAGGCCTGGCGGACCATCATCGGCAACCGCATGCGGAGTTCCCTGCTGATCCTGGGCGTGGCCATCGGGGTGACGACCCTGCTGGCGATCTTCACCATCGTCAACGGTTTGAGCGGGCGCATCCGCCAGGACGTGGTCTCGGCCAACCAGCCCTACATCTACATCTCCCGCAATTCGGGCGTGGGCGGCGGCGACCCGGAGGAGAAGATGCGCCGGCCGCAGCTGATGCCGGACCTCGAGGCGGCCCTGGAACGGACCGAGGGCGTGGGCCTGATCGATTACGAGGTCTCGAACAACAGCGGGACGGTGCTGAAGTACGGCCAGGAGAAGACCAACTTCGTCCAGGTGTTCGGCAGCTCGCAGAACTTCCCCTTCATGTTCTCGATCGCCAGCGACGAAGGACGCTTCTTCACCGCCGCGGACGTGACCGCGCGCAACCGCGTGGCCGTGCTGGGGTACGGGCCGCGCAAGGATCTCTTTCCCAACCGCGACCCGGTGGGCAAGACCATCCGCATCTACGGCAAACCCTATCTCATCGTCGGCACCATGGCCGAACGCAAACACATCATCGGGGCCCTGGGGGACAACTACGTCTGTGTGCCCTGGACCACGTTCGAGAAGGACGGGCTGAAGGAGGGCTTCGAGGACCGCAACATCGCCCTGCTGGTGAAGGACGGCTACGAGACCGACGAGGTGATCTCCAACATCACCGGCACCCTGCGACGCGAACGCCGTCTGCGGCCGGGCCAGGTCAATGACTTCGACATCGTCGCCAGCGAGACCTACGGCGAGCTGATCGACAAGGTCACCGGCGGGATAGCCCTGGTCCTGGTCGTGCTCTCGTCGATCGGCCTGCTGGTCGGGGGCATCGGCGTGATGAACATCATGCTGATCTCCGTCGCCGAGCGCACGCGGGAGATCGGCGTGCGGATGGCCGTCGGGGCCCGCCGCCACGACGTGCTGCTGCAGGTCCTGGTTGAAGCCGGAACCCTGACGGGGATCGGCGGCGTTCTGGGGATCGTATTGGGGTATTTCGCCTCCTGGGGCATGACCCATCTGCTGCGCTTCCCGTTCGAGATCTCGCCGACGGTGACCATCGGCGCCGCCTTGTTTTCCATCTCCATTGGTGTTTTCTTTGGTTTGTACCCGGCCAACAAGGCCGCCCGGCTCGACCCCATCGTAGCTCTCGGGCGGGAGTGATTCGAACCTTCTGGAGGATTCCATGATCAGGATGCTGGCTTCCCGTGCCGGTTTGGCGGCGTTGCTGGCCGCGGCGCTGCTGCTGACGCTGGCCGGATGCAGCGGTGAGCCGCAGGACGAGGTCTGGATCATCGGTCTCGACGGTGCGGACTGGGACCAGCTCGGTCCCATGATGGACCGCGGCGATCTGCCCAACCTGGCCGCACTGCGGGACGGGGGCGCCGCCGGTGTTCTCCGCAGCGAACTGCCCATGCTGTCACCCATCGTCTGGACCACCATCGCCACCGGCAAGTCCCCCGACGTGCACGGGGTGACCTGGTTCATGACCGACGCGCCCGACGGCAGCAAGATGCCGATCAGCAGCTACGACCGCCAGGTCAGGGCGGTCTGGGACATCGCGTCCGAAGCCGGGCTGGAATGCGGCGTGGTTGGGTGGTGGGCGACCTGGCCGGCCGACCCCATCAACGGCTGGCTCGTCAGCGACTATGTCGCCTGGCACAGTTTCGGCGTCACCGGCCGCGAGGTGGCCACCCACGGCAAGACCTGGCCCGCCGACCTCCTCGAGGAGGTCGTCGAACTGATGCCCGCCCCCGAGGACATCCCCGGCGACATGATGGCCCGGCTCTTCCATCTGCCGGTCGCCGCGATCGAAGCCAAGTCCGGGGCCGGCTCCTTCGACAACCCGATCATCCATCTGCGTCAGACCATGGCCACCTCCCGTGGCTACACCAACCTCGTGCTGGCCAGGCTCGCCGACGAGCGGCCGGCCTTCATGACCGTCTATTACGAGGGCACCGATGCGGTCAGCCACCTCTTCGGGGATTATGCTCCGCCCCGCCTGCCGTGGATTTCCCCGGAGGACTTCGCGGCCTACCGCGACGTGGTCTCCGAATACTGGAAGTGGCAGGACCAGCTGGTCGGGGAACTGCTGGCCGAGCGGGGGCCTCGGACCACCGTCTACGTCGTCAGCGATCATGGCTTCAGGACCGGCGACGAGCGCCGCAAGGAGGATGAATTCGACATCGACACCGCCGACGCGGACCACATGACCGACGGTCTGATCATCGTCAACGGGCCCGACGTCAGGCCGGGTGCGCGGATCGAGGATGCCGACCTGTACGATGTGACGCCGACGGTTCTCTACTCGCTGGGCCTGCCGGTCGCCAGCGACATGAAAGGGCGGGTTCTGAAGGAGGTGTTCACCCCGGAGCGGCTCCAGGAAGTCACCGTCGCGCGGATCGCCACGCATGAAAAAACGCCGCGCGTGCGTGCGGTCGCCGTCGAACAGGACGAAGCCACGCGGGGCGACATGGAGAAGATGCTGCGTTCCCTCGGTTATCTGGGCGGTTCGGGCGAGGCCGGCGCCGAGCCGGGAAATTCGGTCGAGCATGCGGTCAATCTGGCCACGGTGCTGCTGCACCAGGAGCGGGCGGACAAGGCTGTCACCGTCCTGGAGGAGGCCCTGGCGGCGCATCCGGGGCAATACGAGGTCAGGCTGCTGCTCGCGCAGGCGCGCTCGCGGGCGGGCGACCTTGCCGGTGGGGAGAAGATCTACCGCGAGTTGCTGGCCGAAAATCCCGACAAGCTGGAAATCCGGGAGGATCTGGCCATCTGCCTGGGTCAGGCGCGCAACCACGAGGCGGCCCTGGCGGTCGTGAACGCCGGTCTCGTCAGTGACCCCGCCTGGGTCCGCGGGTTGGCCGCCAAGGGGCACCACCTGCTGCTGACCGGTCGCACCGAGGAGGCCGAGAAGGTCCTGCGCGAGGCTCTGGCTCTGGATCCGCGCCGGTCCGAGGTCCACGCGACCTTCGGGCGGGTGCTCGAGGCCAAGGGCGACTGGGAACAAGCCAAGAAGCACTTGTGGCGGGCCTGGGAGCTGGATCCCGAGGACAGCGGCCCCGTGCTCGAACTCGTCGGCGGCCTGGAGCGCCGCAACGAGCTGGACGAGGCGGTGGCCGTGCTGGAGCGGATCCAGTCCCGCGTGGGCCGGAACCCCCGCTTCATCGCCGAGATGGGGGCCGTTCAGCTCAAACGCGGACAGCCCGGCGCGGCGCTGGCTCCGTTGGCCGAGGCGCATGCCGCTCTGCCCGAGGACACCGACATCGCGGGCAACCTGGGCATGGCCTACGCCATGACCGGAAATCTGCCCGAGGCCATCCGGGTGTTCGAACTGGTGGTTCGCCAGCGGCCCGAGCTGGCGGACGCGCGGTCACAGCTCGGGGCCCTCATGGCCGAAAACAACCAGATGGAAGGTGCGCTGGGCCATCTGCGGGAGGCCGTGAAGTTGGCGCCGGACGACGCCCGCATCCGGCTGAGCTACGCGACGACCCTCCACCGGGCGGGCCGGACCGCCTTGGCCCGGACCGCATACGAGGCGGCCTGCGCACTGGATCCGAACCTGGCGCCGGCCTACTACTATCATGGCCAGCTGGAACGGAGTCTCGGCAACGAGGCCCTCGGGCAGGAGCTCATCGCGAAGGCCAAGCAGCTGGACCCGACCCTGCCCTGAACGCAGCGGGCCCCCGGAGGAACCGATCCTGCGGGGGCCCGCTGTTGACGTTGCATCCGGCTCAGTCGCGGCTCCACGCCGGGATCCGACCGGGCGTATGGGGCGCCCCGGCGGCCTCCAGACGCTCTTCCAGACCACCGATATCCAC
This sequence comes from Candidatus Krumholzibacteriia bacterium, assembly GCA_942492615.1. Classification (GTDB taxonomy): domain Bacteria; phylum Krumholzibacteriota; class Krumholzibacteriia; order LZORAL124-64-63; family LZORAL124-64-63; genus CALOFL01. Next base: position 338,983 of record CALOFL010000023.1, on the reverse strand, counting down.
GGTCACCAGATTCTTCAACTCCGCGAGCAGCGGCCCGAACTGGGCCGCGGCGACGTCGAAGTTCTGCCGCATCGTGTTGGTGGGTCCGGACGTGCTGTTCTGCATACCGTAGAGGACCCGGCCAATCCTGCCGTTGATCGACGGGGTCACCGGTTCGCTGCGCCGGCTGACGGTGCGGTCGCCGTGCAGGATGATCCCCAGGTCGTCCAACTGCTCCTGCAGCCGGTCGACCTCGTCGAGCACTGTACGGTCCAGCGTGGGGGTCTCGTCGACGGCGGCGCGGATGTGCTGCAGGCGATCGCCGGCGTCACGGTAGGCGCGGTTGGCGCCCTGGACGGCACGGTACAGCTCGGCGGCTTCCTGCTGGAAGGCCAGGGCGTCGCCGGGATTCCCGGTTGCCGTCGTATTGAGGCCGAGGTACCTGGTCTCGAAGGAGACCGGTCCGGCCAGCACGGATTCCTCGCCGCGCACCCGCTGGGAAAGCGTCACCGTGTAGGTTCCCGGCAGGACCAGGCCGCCGGCCTCCTCGTCTTCCCAGGGGGCCCGGGGGCCGCTCTTCTTGAGTTCGATGGGCCCGGTATAGGGATACCGCAGGTCCCAGGCGACCCGGTGCAGGCCGGCGGCCGTGGGCCCGGTGAAGCGGCGCACGACCTCGCCCGCGGCGTCGGCGATGGTCAGCAGGATGGCCGGCGCGACTTCACGGTCCTCCCGGCGCAGGTCGTCCCAGCTCGGGTAGTAGACCGCTTCGTCGGCTTCGAACTTCTCGCTCTCGGTCTGCCGGCGCATCTCCTTCAGGTTCTCCAGACCGTCCTTGAGATGGTAGGTGATCACAGCCCCGAACGGGGGGTTCTTGGCCGTGAAGAAGGCATCGCCCTGGGAACCCTTCTCCCGGTACCCGACCGGTCCGGCGATGTTGAAGATCAGGCCGTCGCGCACCGGGAAGATGACCGCCGGCTCCTCCAGCAATGCCGGTTCCAGGTTCCGCAGGGGGCTGTAGTCGTCGAGGATGTAGAAGCCCCGGCCGAACGTGGCCACGACCAGGTCGTCTTCGCGCCTTTGAATGTCGAGGTCGCGGCAGGCGATGGTCGGGATGCCGGCGTCCAGTTGCGTCCAGTGTTTGCCGTCGTTTCGGGTGAAGAACACACCGAATTCGGTCCCCACGAATACGAGCTTCGGATCGACGTGGTCCAGGGCGATCGTGTGCACGGGGCCGTTGGCGGGCAGATCGCCGGCGATGGACTTCCAGCTCCTGCCGTAGTCGGTGCTCTTGACGAGATAGGGTTTGAAGTCGTCGCGCTTGTGGTTGTCGAAGCTGGCGTAGATGACCTTCTCGTCGAACCGGGAAGGCTCGACGTCACTGACGTAACACCCGTCGGGCACGCCCTTGAAGCTACCCTGCGCGGTCCAGGTGCCGCCGCCGTCCCGGGTGACCTGGATCAGACCGTCGTCCGTGCCGACGACCAGCAGGCCTTCGCGCAGGACCGATTCGCTCAAGGAGATGATGCTGCCGTAGAACGAAGTGGACTTGTTCTTGGCCACCGCGTCCACGCTCCAGACGCGTCCCATGACCTCGAGCCGGTTGCGGTCCACGCCGGTGGTCAGGTCGTCGCTGACCCTGGTCCAGCTGTTGCCCATGTCGTCACTGCGGAAGACCTTCTGGCAGGCGTAGTACAGCCGCTTGTGGTCGTACGGGCTGATGATCAGGGGGGAATTCCAGTTCCACTTGAGCACCTCGCCCTCTGTCGGCTGGGGCTGGATGTCCAGATTTTCCCCGCTGTTGCGCTCGTAGCGGTGCAGGTTGCCGTACTGCCACTGGCTGTAGACGATGTCCGGGTTGGTGGGGTCGATGGCGGGCTCGAAGCCGTCGCCGCCCAGGGTGAGGAACCACTCGCGGTTGCTGATGCCGTGGGAGTAGATCGTCCGCGAGGGCCCGCCCTGCGTGTTGTTGTCCTGCGTGCCGCCGTAGACGTTGTAGAAGGGTTCGTCGTTGTCGACGGCAACGCGGTAGAACTGGGTGACCGGCAGGTGGGCCATGAAACGCCAGTTCTCGCCACGGTCGAACGATTCATAGACGCCGCCGTCGTTGCCGGTCAGCAGGTGGTCGGTGTTCGCCGGATCGATCCACAAAGCGTGTTCATCGACATGCTTGGCGGTAATACCCACCCGGTCCCAGTCCTTGCCGCCGTTGGCGGTCACCATCATGAAGGTGTCCATGCTGTAGACGCGGTCGGGATCGACGGGGTCGGTGAAGATCTCGTTGTAGTACTGGGGACTGCCGGCGACGTAGTCGTTCATCTTCGTCCAGTTCTCACCGGCGTCGGTGGAGCGGAAGAATCCGCCCTTGTCATCGGCGGCCTCGATGATCGCGTAGACGGTGTCCGGGGCCGGAAGGCTGACCGCCAGCCCGATGCGCCCCTTGTCCACGTCCGGCAGACCGCGCGTCAGTTCGGTCCAGGTGGTGCCGCCGTCGGTGGTCTTGTGGATGCCCGAGCCGGGACCGCCGTTGATCAGCGTCCACACGTGACGCCGCCGCTGGTAGCTGGCGGCATACATGACGTCCGGGTCACGGGGGTCCATGACCAGGTCGACCACCCCGGTGTTCTCATCGATCTCCAGGATCAGTTCCCAGGTCTCCCCGCCGTCGGTCGTCCGGTAGAGGCCCCGGTCGCCGCCCGGCCCCCACAATGGGCCCATCGCGGCCACGTAGACGACCTCCGGATCGGACGGGTGGACGATGATCTTGCCGATGTGCAGCGAGCGCTCCAGGCCCATGTTCTTCCAGGAGCGACCGCCGTCGAGGGACTTGTAGACGCCGTCGCCGTAGGCCACGCTGCGCTGGCTGTTGTTCTCGCCGGATCCCACCCAGACGATGTCCGGATCGGTGGGGGCCAGGGTGATGCACCCGATGGAAAAGCTGCCCTGGTCGTCGAAGATGGGAGCAAATGTCACCCCGGCGTTGTGCGTCTCCCACACGCCGCCGGAGCAGACGGCCACGTAGTAGTGGTAGGGGTCGCGGGGGTCGACGGCGAAATCGCCGATGCGCCCGGAGGTGTAGGCCGGCCCCAGGCTGCGGAACGCAAGCGCGTTGAAGTCGCTGCTGGTCCACGGGGCTTCATCGGCGGCAAGGGCGGTCAAGGCGAGCGCCATCATCAGGTACGACAGCAGGATCAAGGCCAGACGGTGCATGATCATCCTTCTTTCACGTCACAAGTGGCGATTGGCCCGCAATCCCGGACCCTTGCTGAAAATCGGCTCTTATTTATAACAGTTTCAGGGCCTTGGTCCAAGAGCCGGGTGGCAAAATCTGGCGATGGCGGGTGGGCCGGTACTTTTGTCCTGTTTCGAGTACAGCGGCGGATTCCGGAAGGGTCAATCCGTCACCAAAGGAGGGTCGGGCTGGGTTTCCCGGCGTTCCTCAGAATTGCTTGTTCTTGAATTAATGAACTTAATAAAAAATACAAGTTGTTGTCGTAAAACGCCTTAATTTTTTCATAGCCTCTCCGTAGCGGTAGATGGCACCCGAAGTGCAATGGTTCGGGTGTCGAGATGACACGCACCGAACGAAAGGAAAAGGCCATGACGATACGAACCGAATCCCGTCCCCGACTGAGGGGTGAATTCCTGCTGGCGATCTTTCTCGTGGCTGCGATGGCGGCCGTCCTGCCCGGAGCGGCCGAGGCGGGAGTGGTGGTGCGGGCCGGTATCGGTCCGGTGACGGTGGTGGCCTCGTCCGGAGGCGTCTGGTGCGGCGATACCTATCCGGCCAGGCGGCCCGGCCACCGGGTCATGACCGCCGGTTGCAACGACTTCTGCTGCCGCCCGGCGATTCCGCGACACGGACGTTACGTGTGGGTCCCCGGACACTACGAAAAACACCTGGTTCGCGATAAGTGGGAACGCGGCTACAAGCAGGCCAGTCGGCACGGCAAGGCCGTTTACCAGAAGGCCGGCCACGGCAAGTACAAGAAGAACAAGAAGTACCATAAGCGGGATCGCCGGCATTCCCAGAAGCGCTACACCCGCGTCTGGATCCCCGGCCACTGGGAACGGATCTGACAGCCAGTTTCTCAAGCGACTCGGACCCCCGCCGCCCTCCAGGGCGGCGGGGGTTTTTTGCTGGGGAGTATTTCTCGCCATTTTCACCGTTTGGGGTTATTTTCAGGCGAAGTTTTTCCTGCTGGTGTCCGGGGGTCTACCATGCACAAATCCTTGCTGTTTATCCTGATGCTGTTGCCGCTGGGCGCTGCGTCGGGCGAGGCGCGCGCCGCGGTGCCCGACCACGCGGTGGTGCTCATCTACCATCACGTCTCGACGACCGCGCCGGCGTCGACCAGCGTCTCACCGGACCAGTTCCAGGATCATCTCGACCATCTGGCGGCCAATGGGTATCAGGTCGTGCCGCTGGCGGCGATCGTGGACAGCCTGCAGCAGGGAAGCGGGTTGCCCGACAAGGTCGTCTCGTTGACCTTCGACGACGGATACCGCTCGGTCTACACCGAGGCTTTTCCCCGGCTGCAGGAGCGTGGCTGGCCGTTCACGATCTTCGTCTGTCCCGACGCGGTGGACGAAGGGGGCGGTCCGATCCTGACCTGGGACGAGTTGCGCGAGATGGCGGCCGCCGGCGCCACGGTGGCCAACCACGGCCTGACGCACGATTACCTGCAGCACCGCCGGCCAGGCGAGACGAGCGCCACCTGGCGCGAACGCACCCGGGCCGAACTGGTGCAGGCGCAGCAGCGGATCGCGGGGGAAATCGGGACCGTGCAGCCCCTGTTCGCCTATCCCTACGGGGAGTACAGCCCTGGGCTGCAGGACCTGCTGGCGGAACTCGGCTGGGCCGCCTTCGGCCAGCAGTCCGGGCCCGTGGGCAGGGACAGCGATTTCACGATCCTGCCGCGTTTTCCGATGGTCGGATCGTTTGCCTCGATGGAGACGTTCCCGGTGAAAGTGGCCAGTCTGCCGCTGCCGGTGCTCGCTTCCGAACCCCGGACTCCCCAGTGGAGCCCGGATGGATCATCCGACCCGGACGCCTGGCGCCCTCGGCTCCGGATCACCCTCAGACCCGGCGATTACCGGGTCGACCAGCTGGCCGCCTACGCCAGCGAGCAGGGCGCCGCGGAGATCGTTCCGGTCGATCCGGACGGTCTCGTATTCGACGTGCGCTGCCGGCAGCCGCTCCCGCGGGGCCGCAGTCGCTACAACATCACCGCGCCGGCCACGGAGGGCCGCAGATACTTCTGGTACAGCCACACCTGGATCGTGGGCGAAAGACCATAAGGATTTTTGCATGAGGCCATTGTTGACGAGTCTGGCCGCAGGCCTGCTGCTGGCTGTGGCGGCGGATTCCATCCACGCCGACCAGGGCCAGGAACCCTTCGTCGAGCCGCCCGGTGAGGGCGTCCGGTGGGCCCGTTCGGCCGTGTCGCCGTTCAAATCGGTGGCCTACACGATGCGGCAGACCGCCGGTCGGGCTTACCTTGTGCGCGCTTCCACCGGCCGGAGCCACACGGAGTTGCCGGACTTCGAGAACTACCGTGACGTCCAGGCCAGGAAGCAGCGGTTTTTCGGCTACCTGCTGCCGCTGGTGAAGGAAGAGAACCAGCGCCTGGCGGACATTCGGCAACGGTTGAACTACATCCATGAGCATGTGCGCTGGCACGAAGCGATCAACATGGAGGATCGCGTCTGGCTCGAGGGGGTGGTCGAGGAGTTCCGGATTCCCGAGGAGGACGTGCAGAGTCCGGCGTTCTGGGAAACGGCCCTCCGGCGGGTGGACACCCTGCCGGAAATGCTGGTGCTGGTTCAGGCCGCCAACGAATCGGCCTGGGGTACCTCGCGCTTTGCCCGCGAAGGCAACAATCTCTTCGGGCAGTGGTGCTTTCGGCAGGGATGCGGCCTCGTTCCCCAGGACCGTCCGGCAGGGGCGACCTACGAGGTGGCCCGCTTCGATTCGGTGAGCGAGTCGATCGGCAGCTACATGCACAATCTCAACACCGGTTACACCTACCGGGAGCTGAGGGAGATCCGGGCGGCCATGCGGGCGAACGGCCGCCAGCCCGGCGCCGACGAGCTGGCCCGGGGCCTGTCCAGCTACTCGGAACGCGGTCAGGAATACATCGACGAACTCCGGTCCATGATCAGGCATAACGCCGAGGTGATCGAAGCGGTCCGGAACAGTGAACCCAGCGAAAGCAGATCCTGACGACATGGCGAAACTGACACGAAACGTACTTCGCGATCTGGCGTCCCGGCGCATCCTGGTCCTGGACGGCGCCATGGGCACCATGATCCAGTCCCACAGTCTGGGTGAGGCCGATTTCCGCGGTACCCGCCTGGCCGACCATCCGCTGGATCTCCAGGGCAACAACGACATCCTGAACCTGACCCAGCCGGACGTGATCAGCTCCATCTATCGCGGGTATCTCGCGGCCGGTGCGGACATCATCACCACCAATACGTTCAACGGCACCTCGGTGGCCCAGTCCGACTACGGAACGAGCCATCTGGTCCGGGACATCAACTTCGAGGCCGCCCGGCTGGCCCGGCTGGCGGCGGACGAATTCACCGCCGCGAACCCGGACCGGCCGCGCTTCGTCGCCGGTTCGCTGGCGCCCACCAACCGCACCTGCTCCATTTCCCCGGACGTGAACAACCCCGGGATGCGCAACATCACGTTCCTCGAGCTGGTCGAGGCCTACGGCGAAGAAGCCGAAGCCCTGCTGGACGGCGGGGCGGATCTCCTCATGGTCGAAACGGTGTTCGATCCGTTGAACGCAAAGGCGGCGGTGTTTGCCGTGGCCAGGATCCAGCGGGAGCGCGGTCTGCCCGAGCTGCCGGTCTGGGTTTCGGGCACCATCACCGACGCAAGCGGCCGCACCTTGACCGGCCAGACGCCCGAAGCGTTCTGGATTTCGCTGAAGCACGCCGCACCGACGGTTTTTGGTCTCAACTGCGCCCTGGGCGCCACGGCCATGCGTCCCTACGTCGAAGAGATTTCCAAGGTGGCCGACACCCTCGTTTCGGCCCACCCCAACGCCGGACTGCCCAACGAACTGGGGGGCTACGACGAGACGCCCGACCAGATGGCCGGTATCCTGGCGGAATTCGCCGAGGCCGGCCTGCTGAACGTGGTCGGCGGCTGCTGCGGCACCACGCCCGAGTACATTGCGGCGATCGCCGCGGCTGTCGACGGCATCGCCCCGCGCACAGTGCCGGCCCGCAAACCAGGCACTTTTCTGGCGGGACTCGAACCACTGAAGATCGACAGCGAATCCCTGTTCGTGAATGTCGGCGAGAGGACCAACGTCGCCGGCAGCAAGCGCTTCGCCCGCCTGATCCGCGAAGACAAGATGGAGGAGGCCCTGGAGGTGGGCCGCCAGCAGGTTCGCGGCGGGGCCCAGATCGTCGACGTGAACATGGACGACGCCATGCTGGAATCCGTCGAGGCCATGTCCAATTTCCTCAACGTGCTGTCCAGCGATCCGGAAATCTCGCGCGTGCCGGTGATGATCGACTCCAGCCGCTGGGAGGTGCTCGAGGCCGGCCTGCAGCGGATCCAGGGCAAGGGCGTGGTCAACTCGATCAGCCTGAAGGACGGTGAAGACGAGTTCCGCCTGCGGGCGCGCCTGGTCAAACGGTACGGGGCGGCCGCCGTGGTCATGGCCTTCGACGAGAAGGGCCAGGCCGATTCCCTCGAGCGCCGCATCGCCATCTGCACCCGCGCCTGGAAGATCCTGGTCGAAGAGGAGGGCTTCCCGCCCTCGGACGTGATCTTCGACCCCAACGTGTTCGCGGTGGCCACCGGACTGCCCGAGCACGACAACTACGGGCTCGATTTCATCGCCTGCTGCCGGCACATCAAGGAAAACATGCCCGGTGCCCTGGTGTCCGGCGGGATCAGCAATCTCAGCTTCAGCTTCCGCGGCAACGACGCCGTGCGCGAGGCGATGCACTCGGTCTTCCTCTACCACGCCATCGCTGCGGGCCTGGATATGGGAATCGTCAACGCCGGCCAGCTGGCCGTGTACGCGGAGATCGCCCCGGAGCTGCTCGAAGCGGTCGAGGACGTGATCCTCAACCGGCGGCCGGACGCCACCGAACGGTTGACCGAGATCGCCGCTTCGACCACCGGCAAGAGGAGCGAACGCCGCGAAGACCTGAGCTGGCGCGAGCTGTCGGTCAGCGACCGGCTGGGCCACGCCCTGCTGACCGGCGAAGCCGACTACATCGCAGAGGACACGCTGGCGGCCCTCGCGGAGCAGGGCGCGCCCTTGAAGGTGATCGAAGGACCCCTGATGGACGGGATGAACACGGTGGGGGACCTGTTCGGGGCGGGCAAGATGTTCCTGCCCCAGGTCATCCGCTCGGCGCGGGTCATGAAGAAGGCCGTCGCGGTGCTGGATCCCTACCTGATGGCCCTCAAGGACGGCGGGGCGCAGGCCGCGGGCAAGATCCTCATGGCCACCGTCAAGGGCGACGTGCACGACATCGGCAAGAACATCGTCGGGGTGGTGCTCGGCTGCAACAACTACGACATCATCGACCTGGGCGTGATGGTGCCCGTCAACCGGATCATCGAGACCGCCAAGGCCGAGAACGTCGACTTGATCGGCCTGAGCGGCCTGATCACGCCCTCGCTGGCCGAGATGACCCATGTGGCTCAGGAAATGGACCGGGTGGGGATGAAGGTGCCCCTGCTGATCGGCGGTGCGACCACGAGCCGGGTCCACACGGCCGTGAAGATCGCGCCGTTCTACGAGCCGGGCGTATTCTACGTGCCCGACGCGTCGAAAGCCGTCGGGGTGGTCGGGGCGCTGATCAATCCCGAGACCCGGGACGAGGCGGTGCGCAAGGTGAGCGAGGACTACGCCAAGGTCCGTCGGGACCGGGAGGCGGCCTCCGACAAGAAGCCGCTGCTGACCCTGACCGAAGCGCGGGCCAAGGCTCCGACCCTGGACTGGACCGGCTACACGCCGGCCCGCCCGGCCAAACCGGGACTGCATCCGCTCGACGCTGTCGACCTGAACCGGTTGCGGGATTACATCGACTGGACGCAGTTCTTCCATACCTGGCGTCTGCCGGGGCGTTACCCCCAGCTCCTGGACGATCCCAAGGTGGGCGCCGAGGCTCGCCGGGTTTTCGCCGACGCCGAAGCGGTCCTGGCCGAGTTGATTTCCGGCGGTGAACTCGAGGCGCGGGCCGTCTTCGGGCTGTTCCCGGCCGCCCGCGCGGGCGACGACCTGATCTTCTACACGGACGAGACCCGGACGGCCGAGCGGATGCGCGTACCGTTCCTCCGCCAGCAGCGGCGCAGCGCCGGCGGCCGGCCCAACCGTTCGCTGGTGGATTTCGTGGCCGCAGAGGGATCGGGTGTGGACGATTGGGTCGGGGGCTTCGTGGTCACCGCCGGTCTCGGCGCCAACGCGGCCGCCGCCCGTCGCGAAGCCGACGACGACGACTACCGATCGATCATGGTCAAGGCCCTTGCCGATCGCCTGGCCGAAGCCTTCGCGGAGTTTCTCCACGCCCGGGTGCGCCGGGAGGATTGGGGTTACGCGCCGGACGAGGACCTGGACAACGAAGCGCTGATCAGGGAAGAGTACCGCGGCATCCGGCCGGCACCCGGTTATCCCGCCTGCCCGGACCACGTATCCAAGCGATTCCTGTTCGAACTGCTCGATGCCACCGGGCACACCGGCGCCCGGCTGACCGAGAGCTGCGCCATCGACCCGGCCGCTTCGGTGGCCGGCTGGTACTTCGGCCACCCGCAGGCGAAGTACTTCGGCCTGGGTCGCATCGGCCAGGACCAGGTGGTCGACTACGCCGCGCGCGCCGGCATCAGCGAAGAAGAGGCCGCCGGCTGGCTGGCCCCCAACCTGGGTTGACGGACGAACCTCGAAAGTGACGACATGCACGTAACCGAACACATCGCCAAGGCCGACCGGACGCTGTTCAGCTTCGAGATCATCCCGCCGCCGCGGGGCAAGACCGTCCGCGACATCATCGACATCGTCGAGCAGATCGCGCCGGTCAATCCGCCGTTCATCGACGTGACCAGTCACATGGCCGAGGCCATCTACGACGAGAAGGCGGACGGAACGATCCGGCGCATCGTGCGCAAGAAGCGGCCCGGCACCATCAGCATCTGCGGGATCATCCAGAACCGTTACGGGATCGACACGGTGCCCCACCTGCTGTGCACCGGCTTCACCCGCGAGGAGACCGAAGACGCGATCATCGAGCTCAACTTCCTGGGCATCGAAAACGTGCTGGCGATCCGCGGGGACGAGTCGAATTACAACAAGATCATCGCCCAGGGCCGGACGCGGAACCTCTACGCCAAGGATCTGGTCGGCCAGCTGGTGGATCTGCGGGACGCGCGCTACCTCGACAATCTGGCCAACAGCGAACCCATCAACTTCTGTGTCGGGGTCGGCGGCTATCCCGAAAAGCACGTCGAGGCGCCCAACCTGAAGACCGACGTCCAGCACCTGAAGGCGAAGGTGGACGCGGGAGCCGACTACATCGTCACGCAGATGTTCTTCGACAACCAGGCCTACGCCGATTTCGTGAAGATGTGCCGGGAGGCGGGCATCACCGTGCCGATCATCCCGGGGCTCAAGCTCATCGACAGCGTGCGGCAGCTTTCCAGCCTGCCCAAGCACTTCCACGTCTCCATCCCCGATCCCCTGGTGGACGAGATCCTCGCGTCGCCCAAGCACGTCAAGGAGATCGGCCGCAGGTGGGCCAAAGGCCAGGCCGAAGGCCTGATGAACATGGGGGCCGAGTGCCTGCATTTCTACGTGATGAGCGATGCCGCGTCGGCGGTGAGCATCATCCAGGAGCTCAATTGACCCCATTTCCGGTTGCGGACCGACCGGCCGGGGTGTAGGGTTCGGGGCGGATCAGATCACGCGCACGGCCACAAGGATGTGGCCCCATCGATCGCTGAAGGGATTCAGGACGCGCATGATGACCGGTGACAACCAGGTACGCCGCCTGCTGTTCGTGCATCAGGACCCGGCTTTGGCCGACCGGATTCGCAGCCTGCTCGAGCATGCGGTTCCCGCCGACGGCGGGTCGCCGTTCCGCGTCGCGCACTTCACCCACGTGCTCGACGCCCGCACCTACCTCGAGATCAGCCCGGTAGACCTGGTCCTCATCGGTCCCGATCCTGCCGAAATGACCCCTCTGGACACCATCCGCAGCCTGAGCGCCAGCCATCCGGAAGTGCCCGTGGTTGCGTTGATGTCCTCGCCGACGGGCGACGAAAAAGAGGCCGCGCGCCACGCGGGGGCCAGGGAGTGCCTGCCGGCCGACGAATTCAGCCCCGACATCTGGCTCAAGACCTTCGAGTTCTGCCGTCGCGAGACGGCCATCAGCCGCGAACTCGCGCAGGTCACCGCCCGGCTCGACTGGCTGGTGCACATGGATTCCCTGACCGGCCTGCTGAACCGCAAGGGCATGGAGCGCGTGCTCAAGAATGAGCTGGCGCGCTGCCGCCGGATGGACGAAGAACTGCTGATCCTGCTGGTGGATCTCGACGATTTTTCGCGGATCAACGCCACGCTGGGCCACGGCGTGGGCGACCTCGTGCTGACCGGAGCCGCCCGGAGGATCGCCGAGTCGGTGCGGGAAACCGACAAGGTGGGGCGTTGCGGGACGGACCGTTTCGTCATCATCCTGCCGGAAACCCCGCTGGCCGACGGCGAAGTGATCGCCGAGAAGATCCGGCTGGCCATCAGCCGCGACGTCATCAAGGCGGGCGAACATTCGCTGACGACCACCGCCAGCCTGGGGCTGACTTCCGTCAGCTCGACCACCATGTCCTTCGACGAGGTCCTGGCCAAGGCCCATTTCGTGCTGCAGCGCAGCAAACGGCGGGGCAAGAATCGGGTGGCCCGGGCGGCCAGCCTGCAGCAGGCCGGCATGATCCGGCCCGCGGTGGCCGGTCCGGCGATGGTCCGGGCCCTGCTGTGCGGCAAGGTGCTCGAGGTCTCCAGTCAGCCGATCGTCAATCTGACCGACGGGCGGATCGTGTCGCGGGAAATGCTGTCGCGCGGTCCGGAGGGCCCCCTGCGCCGGCCGGACAACCTGTTCCGGTTCTGCCAGGAGAACGACATCCTGCCCGCGGTGGATCTGCGGTGTCTCAAGCTCTGTGCCGAGGCGGCCGCCCTCCTGGGTCCCGGCGGCAGCTACCACGTGAACATCATGCCGGCGACCCTGCTCCAGACCGAAGCCGAAGAGCTGGTCCGGGTCCTGCTGGTCAACGGCAGCGACGGCCACTGCTGCCTGGAGATCAGCGAACAGCAACTGCTGGGGGATCCCTCGGTCCTGGTGCCGCGCGTCCGGAGCATGCAGGAGGCCGGGATCCGCATCGCGATCGACGACGTGGGCTTCGGCAACAGCTGTCTCGAAGGCCTGATCATGCTGCACCCGCAGGTGATGAAGGTGGACAAGCGGCTGGTCAGGGGGCTGGCGGTCGATCCGGAGATGCGGCAGGCGCTGGTCCGCCTGCTGAAGGTGGCCGAGGTGCTGGGCGCCGAGGTGGTGGCCGAGGGTATCGAGAACACGGAGGACTACCACATCCTGCTGGACATGGGCGTCAAGCTGGGGCAGGGCTACCTGTTCGGGCGGCCCTGTCTCGTGTCGCAGGATCCGGTGATCAACGGCCAGGATTCCCACCCCGAGGCCCGGGCCAAGGCCTGACGGACTTTCCGCGGCGTCAGCATCGCTCAGGTAGCGGACGTGCCCCGGCGCCCGCTGGCGGCCCACGTCCCGTAAACCGTCAAGGCGACGATGAGCACCGTGGCGATCACCGGGCCCTGGGCGTGCCAGGCCGACAGGTCCGCCGCGCGCGCCATGTCGGTGACCTCCATCATGTAGAAGGCCAGGAAGTACGCCAGGACGCCCCACCGCAGCAGCACGAACAACCCGATCCCCGTAACGGCCAGCGTGAAAACAAGATCCGAGACCGAGCTCGGCCCGCTCAGGAGCACCCAGACCACCAGGGTCAGGACCAGGGTGGGGATGCGCTTCTTCACCATCATGCGGATCCCGATCAGCGCGACGACGAAGATCATGGTGAAGCCGAAGAGCAGGGAAATGTCGAAAATCCACGACGCGGCCTGCCTTGATCCTTCGAGCATCTGGAAGTTGTAGCCCAGGGGGCGGGGCGGATCGCCCGAGACCCACAGGCCGATGTACCAGCGCAGGGGGCTGTCGATCAGCATGCGGATCCCGCCGGCGAGGACGCCCACCAGGACCGACTTGCCGACGATGGGGTCGCGCCACTGGATTCGGGGCCGGCTGAGCAGGCGGCTCGACGAGACGAACATGGTGGGCCACACACGCCGGCCCAGGGGCTCGGCCGCCGAGTACATGGCCCAGGAGATTCCCGAGACGAAAACTGCCCCGACGATCAGGGGCCAGATCTCGTCGGCCCAGGTGGCGGTGCCCATGGCGTGCGAGCGCAGACTCTGGGCGACCATGAACATGACGAAGGCCACCAACGCGAACCGCAGGGAGCCCCGTTTGTCCGAGCGACCCTGGTGCAGATTGCGGCGCGACAGGAAGGCCGAACCCAGGGCGACCACGAGAATGAGGGCCGGCTGCAGCGAGTTGGAGACGTACCAGGCGAGGTCGGGCCGCCAGGGCTCGGGATCCTCGCCCAGCGACTCGAGGCTCGAGTAGGTCGACACGTTGAACAGGACCGGGCGCCCTTCGAAGGCGCCGGCCTCGACCCGCAGTTCGACGTCAGGCCGGTCGGCGCGCGTCCCCACCCAGGCGCGGACCAGGTCCGGGGCCATGTAGCGCCGGTAGCGCGGCCGGTCGGGGGTGAAGCGGGTCGTGTCCAGGTCGGCCAGCGCGAACAGCGGACTCCAGTCGGGTTCGGCGACCTCGCGCGTCGAGAACCGTTTGGGCAGGGCCTCGAGGCGCCGCAGGCGTCCGTCCAGGTCGAGCAGGACGACCACTTCGCCGCTGACCACCGGGCTGGGGTTCAGCATCCGCACGTTGCCCCGGGTGAAGATGGGGCCGTAGTACGGTCGGGGGATGAGCAGCCGGGGCGACTGGCGGTACCAGAAGGCGGCGGCGTCGGGCCGGTCGCGCAGGCGGTCCCACCGCGTCCGGGTCGAGTCGACCGCCGAGATCTCGTCGTAGATCCCGTTCCAGGGTGAAAATCCCCAGGCGTGGTCCACCGGGTCGCTGTAGGCGGGTTCGGTGTAGCCCACCTCGGCGAGCAGGCTTTGGGCCCGGTCGGCCAGGACTTCGGGCCGCTTGTCGAGCGGCAGGTAGTGGGTGATGCTCAGTTGGCCGCCCCAGCGCGCCGCTCCCAGGGTGACCAGAAGTGCGCACAAGCCCAGCAATAGTGCTTTGCCGGGGTTCATCCCCTCGCGGTTGCCCGCTTCGGCCACTAGTTCGGGGCTGGGGGTCTCGCCCGCCGCCAAGGCCGCCGCCAAGGGGTCGCCGCCGGGCAGGGCGGCCGACACCGCGAGCACCGATCCCGGCCGGGCGGCCGGGTCCTTCTCGAGGCAGTGCATCAGGATGCGCTCGACCGCGGGGTCGATGCCGTCGATCAGGGTCGAAGGCGACGATGGCTGCGACTGCGTGTGGGCGTGACGGAAGTCCTCGACCGTGGACCCGGTGAACACGGGACGCCCGGTGAACAGTTCGTAGAGCAGCAGGCCCAGGGCGTAGACGTCGCTGCGGACCGTCACTTCCCGGCCCAGCAGCTGTTCGGGGGCCATGTAGCCCGGCGTGCCGCTGGTGACGTCCTCCTCGCCGATGGCGTCGGCCAGCCCCGCCAGGCCGAAGTCGGTCAGGCGCACCTGGCCGCGGCCGTCGATCATCACGTTGGCGGGCTTGAGGTCGCGGTGGAGGATGCCCTGTTCGTGGGCGGCGGCCAGGCCGGCGCAGATCTGGCGGGCGACCTGCACCGCGCGCTCATGGGGCAGGCGGCCGATGCGGCGCAGCAGCGACGACAGGTCCTCGCCGTCGACGTACTCCATCGACAGGTAGTGCTGGCCGTCGACCTCGCCGATGTCGAACACGCGGCAGACGTTGGGGTGGGTCACCTTCAGGGCCGTGCGGACCTCGTTGAGGAAGCGTTCGAGGCGCGTCGGGCTCTGCTCGAGTCCGGGTGGCAGGAACTTCAGCGCGACCGCCTGGCCCAGCTTGAGGTCGTCGGCCCGGTAGACCTCGCCCATGCCGCCGCGGCCGAGCAGGCCGACGATGCGGTAGCGACCCGCGACCATGGCGCCGGGAATGAATCTGCCGCCGCCGCCGGCCAGACCGGTGACCGCGGTACCGGTCGCGGCCCCGGGCGAGGTGCGCGGTCCCATGGGGGTCGTCTGCAGGGCATCGTCCGACAGGATGGTCGCGTCCGGTTGGACGGCGCCGCAGGCCGGGCAGAACCGGCTGGAATCGGGCAGGGGGGCGGCGCATTGGGAGCAATTTGACATGCCGACCAATCTAACCGGGATCCCAGGGCACTGCAGTAGGTTTTTTCCGGTGATGGACTTCATGCGTCCACGGACGTGACCATCGCGGGACTTGCCAAGGCCGCCGCGATCGGGCATCGTGCTGCTTCTGGAATTTCCGGCCCATTCGATCCTCAGGAGCGCCGCCGTGACCCGTGACCATCTTGCGACCATTTCCGCCGAACTCGCCATCGCCCCGCGACAGGCCGCCGCGGTCGCCGAACTGCTGAACGACGGGGCCACGATACCGTTCATCAGCCGGTACCGGAAGGAGGCCACCGGCAGCCTCGACGAGGTGGCCATCACGGGGATCCGCGACCGGCTCGAACAGCTCGAGGGCCTCGACAAGCGGCGAGAGGCCATCTTCAAATCCCTGGCCGAACGGGAGCTGCTGACCAGCGAACTCAAACGGGATCTCGACGCCGCCCTGACCCTGGCGGCCCTCGAGGACATCTACCTGCCCCATCGTCCGAAACGGCGGACACGCGCGACCATCGCCCGGGAAAAGGGTCTGGAACCGCTGGCCCGGTGGTTGCTGGCCGAAGCGAAGCAGCCGCAATCGCCTGCCACGGCCGCGACGGTGGCCGCGCGCGCTGCCGAGTTCATCGACGCGGACAAGGAAGTGGCTGATACCGACGCGGCCCTGGCCGGCGCCCGCGACATCATCGCCGAGCTGATGAACGAGAACCAGATCGTGCGCGGGGCGCTGAGGAACCTGTACGTGTCGGCCGGGATCCTGTCCTCGCGCCTGGTCAAGGGCAAGGAGACGGAGGGTGCCAAGTTTCGCGACTACTTCGCGTGGAGCGAACCCGTGCGCTCCGCCCCGGGCCACCGGGTGCTGGCCATGCGGCGCGGAGAGAAGGAAAAGATCCTGCGGCTGAACGTGGCGCCGCCCGCGGATCAGGCCCTACCCATCCTGACCAGGGAGTACGTCGGCAACCGCGCGGGCGCCGCCGCCGAGGTGGAACGGGCGGCCGGCGAAGGCTACAAACGTCTCTTGTCGGTGGCCATCGAAACGGATATCCGCCTCGAGATGAAAAGGCGTGCCGACGTGGAGGCCATCGGGGTCTTCGCGGAGAACCTCCGGCAGCTGCTGCTGGCGCCGCCGCTGGGGCCGAAGCGGATTCTGGCCCTGGATCCGGGGTTCCGTACGGGCTGCAAGCTGGTGGTGCTCGACCGGCAGGGCAAGCTGCTGCACAACGCGACGATCTATCCCCACACGGGCGGGCGTCCGGCCGACGAAGCGGGCCCGCAGCTCACGGGGCTCGTCGCGAAGTTCGACGTCGAAGCGATCGCCGTCGGCAACGGCACGGCCGGCCGGGAGACCGAGGCTTTCGTCCGCAAGCTGGGCCTGCCCGCGGCGGTGTCCGTGGTCATGGTCAACGAGTCCGGGGCGTCGATCTACTCGGCCAGCGACGGCGCCCGCGCCGAGTTTCCCGACCACGACCTCACCGTCCGCGGAGCGGTCTCGATCGGCCGCCGCCTGGCCGACCCGCTGGCCGAACTGGTGAAGATCGATCCCAAGAGCATCGGTGTGGGCCAGTATCAGCACGACGTCGACCAGAAGGCCCTCAAGCGCAGCCTCGACGATACGGTCATGAGCTGCGTCAACGCCGTCGGTGTGGACGTCAACACGGCCAGCGCCCAGCTGCTGGCCTACGTCTCGGGACTGGGTCCGCAGCTGGCGGAGAATGTCGTGGGGTGGCGCGACGAGAACGGAGCCTTCACGAACCGCCGGCAGCTGCTGAAGGTGCCGCGCCTGGGACCGAAGGCGTTCGAGCAGGCCGCCGGGTTCCTGCGCATCCAGGGCGGCAAGCAGCCGCTGGACGCCAGCGCCGTCCATCCGGAAAGTTACCCCGTGGTGACCAGGATCGCCGCGGACATGGGCAGGCAGGTGGCCGATCTGATCGGTGACGAGCAGGCGGTCGCGGGCCTGGACCTGAACCGGTACGTGACCGACACCGTCGGTCTGCCGACGTTGCAGGACATCGTCACGGAGCTGGGCAAACCCGGTCGCGACCCGCGCGACCCGTTCGAGGTGTTCAGCTTTGCCGAGGGTGTCGACAAGATGACCGATCTGGTCGTCGGCCAGGTGCTGCCCGGCATCGTGACCAACGTGACGAATTTCGGGGCCTTCATCGACGTGGGGGTGCACCAGGATGGCCTGGCCCACATCAGCCAGCTGGCCGACCGGTTCGTCCGCGACCCCAACGAGGTGGTCAAGGTCGGACAGAAGGTACGGGCGCGGGTCCTCGAGGTGGATGTCGAGCGCAAACGCATCTCCCTGTCGCTCAAACAGCAGGACTGAACCCCGCGGGGCGGAGCAAAAAGAGTCCCGGCGTCGATCGCCGGGACTCTTTACGTCAGATCCGCAGAATTTCCGGTGTCTAATCCACCGCCGAAGTGCACATGGAGCACTTGGTCGCCTTGATGGCGATCTCGCTCAGGCAATGCGGACAGCTCTTGGTCGTCGGTACTTCCGGCGCAGCTTCTTCCTTCTTCTTGGCCGAGTTCATGCTCTTGATCAGCATGAAGATGGCAAACGCCACGATGATGAAGCTGATGACGGTGTTGATGAAAACACCATAGTTCAGGGTCACGGCGCCGGCCGCCTGGGCGTCCGCCAGGGCATTGTAGGGACCCGCCGCTGCGGCGCCCTCCTTGAGGACCATGAACAGGTTGGTAAAGTCCACCCCGCCCAGGAGCAGCCCGATGGGCGGCATGATGACATCAGCGACCAGCGACTTGATGATGGTCCCGAAGGCCGCGCCGATGACGATACCGACGGCCATGTCCACCACGTTACCGCGCATGGCAAAATCCTTGAATTCCTTGAACATCTAATCCCCTTTCGTTCAAATAACTAACCTGCAAAAGACCTCACCGGATACAGGGAGGGGCAGGTCGTCGATCGGCCGCGGACCGTGGCGTTGCCAGGGAGCGGCCGACGCATCTGGAATTCCGACCGCCCCAGTAGAGCACGGCGACAATATCTTAGTCAACGTGAAGTGAGCCGGTCGGCATCACGGCTCGTCGGGACCATCGAGGTCGCCGATCTCGGCTTCGACGGCCGCGAGGATCGCGCCTGACGCGACGAGTTCCTGCATCCGGGTGTGGTCGGGATACAGCGACCGGTCTGCGTCCAGGAAGGCGACCTGCTGCCGGATGTTCCGGCGTGCGGCGTCCACGCCGCGACCGGGCTGGAACTCCCGGAGATCCAGCGCCTGGGCGGCGCCCATGAACTCGATGCCCAGCACGCCGTAGGCGTTGGCGATGATCTGGCCGTTCTTGATGGCGGTGTTCATGCCCATCGAGACGAAGTCCTCCTGGTCGGCGGCCGCCGGGATGGAGGCGATCGCACTCGGCGTGCACAGCATGCGCTGTTCGACGATCAGGCTGTCGGCGGTGTACTGGCTGAGCATCATGCCGCTGAACATGCCGGCGCCCCGCGTCAAGAAAGGCGGCAAACCCGCGCTCAGGGCGGGGTTCAGCAGGCGGTTGAGCCGGCGTTCGGACAGCACGCTGACCATCGTGACCGCCTGACCGGCCATCTCCATGGGCAGGGACACGGGGGTTCCCTGGAAGTTCGCGCCGGTCAGGACCGTTCCGGTGTCGGGGAAGAAGATCGGATTGTCGCCGACCCCGTTCAGTTCGGTCTCGACCTGGCTGCGCGCGTACGCCACGGCGTCGCGGGCCGCGCCGATCACCTGGGGTGTCGAGCGCATGGAGTAGGCGTCCTGCACCTTGGTCTTGATCTTGCCGGTCGCCAGGTCGCTGCCCTCGATGCACTGCCGGATGGCGCGCGGCGCTGCCACCGCGCCGGCGAAGCCGCGCACCTCGTGCAGCGGCGCCTCGTACGGTTTCAGGTTGGCCAGCAGGGCCTCGAGGGTCATCGCCGCAGGCGATCTCCGCCTGGTTGAGCCAGCGGTCCATGTCGTGGATGTGGATGGCGCTCATCGCGGTGAGCAGGTTGGAGCCGTTGATGACGGCCAGACCGTCGCGCGCCTCCAGCCCCGGGACGGGGATACCCGCGCGCTCCATGGCCACCTTGCCGGTGAGGCGCTCGCCATCGTAGAAGGCCTCGCCCTCGCCCATGAGCAGCAGAGCGATCTGGCTCATCGGCGCGAGGTCGCCGCAGGCGCCCACCGAGCCCTTCTGACAGACCACCGGGGTGACGCCCTTGTCTCGGTTGAGCATCTCGACCAGCGTCAGGGTGATTTCCGGGCGGCAGCCGGAGTTGCCGTGGGCGTGCACGTTGATGCGGCCGACCATGGCGGCCCGCACCTGCTCGTGGGGCACGGGCTCGCCGATGCCGGCGGCGTGGTTGTAGATCAGGTAGCGCTGGAACTGCTGGACCTGCTCGTCGTCGAGGACCACACCCACACCCCCAACACACAACCCCCCAAATCAAACACCCACCCCCCCCACCACCAACCTACCCCCACCCCCCGCGAACCCCTCCCCCCCCCCCCCCCCCCCCCCCCCCTCCCCCCCCCCCCCAACCCCCCCCACCCCCCCCCACCCCCCCCCCCCCCCCCCCCCCCCCCCCCCCCCCCCCCCCCCCCCCCCCCCCCCACCCCCCACCCTCATCCCCCACCCCCCCCCCCCCCCCCCCCCCCCCCCCCCCCCCCCCCCTCCCCCCCCCCACCCCCCCCCCCCCAATTCCCCCCCCCCCCCCCCCCCCCCCCCCCCCCCCCCCCCCCCCCCCCCCCCTCCCCCCCCCCCCCCCCCCCACCCCCCCCCCCCCCCCCCCCCCCCTCCCCCCCCAGGTAACCCCCATCCCCGCAGCCCCCATCAGCGCCGTGGCCAAGACGTGGTACCATCCCATACGGTCGTTACCCGCGAGTTACGGGCTGTTCGCGGCCTCGGGAATCCTCTTCAACCACGAGAGCCCCCGCCGCGGCCTGGAGTTCGTGACCCGCAAGATCACCGACGCGGTGGCCCGCATCAAGCTGGGCCAGGCCGACGAACTGCTGCTGGGGAACCTGGACGCCCAGCGCGACTGGGGGTTCGCGGGCGACTTCGTCGAGGCGATGTGGAAGATGATGCAGCACGACGAAGCCGACAATTTCGTCATCGCCACGGGCAAGACCCATTCGGTGCGGAATTTCCTGGAAGTCGCCTTTGGCCACGTGGATCTCGACTGGCAGGACTACGTGAAGCAGGATCCGCGCTTCATGCGCCCGGCGGAGGTCGACCAGCTGATCGGGGACTACTCGAAGGCCAAGCGGGTTTTGGGCTGGGAGCCCAAGGTCAGCTTCGCCGAGCTCGTCACCATGATGGTCGACAGCGACCTGGAGCTGCTGTCGGACTGATCATTTCTCGAACTGGTGGCTCGACGTCACTCCGAAGGCCAGCAGCACGCTGGAAGTCGTCACCGGTTTCTCCATCATCATGTAGTGGCCCGATCCGGGCATGCGCTTGAAGCTCAGCGTGCGGGCCTCCCCGAAACCGTAGATCTCCAGCAATTCCGAAGTGGAACCCTCGTCGGGAAACATCAGCTGACTGCCGACGACGAGCAAGGGGACCTCCAGGTCGTAGAGGTCGGCGGTCACGTCGAAGTCGAAGCTGCTCATCAGCAGCGAGATGAACGTGGCGCTGTCGGTGCGCAGGGCGATGTCCAGGACGCGGTCGGTCACTTCTTTCATCGGGCTCATGTTCAGGTACCGGCGGGCGACGAACCGGTCGTAATCGTCGACCAGCTCGCGACTGACGGCGGTCTTCTCCTCTTGCGAAGCCAGCTGTTTGGGCGCGGTGTCGATGAGGATCAGGCGGTGGACGTCCTGGGGGAAGTCGATGGCGTACTGCAGGGCGATCATGCCGCCCAGGCCATGGCCCGCCAGCGTGGGGTAGTTGATTTCTTCGGTGTCCATGAAGGTCCGCAACCGGATCACCTCTTCGTCGATGCTCGGGTCACCGACCGGCTGCGTGGAGCCGTGACCCGCCAGTTCGAACGTCCACACCTTGAACGTCGGCTCGAGATTGGGGACGACCTCATCCCAGATCTCGGCGCTGCCGCCCAGCCCGTGGATGAGGACGATCTCGTACTCGGGATCCGCCTGGTCCTGAGCGGTTGCGGAACCGCCGCCGCCTGCCGCCAGCAGCAGTCCGACCGTCAGCATCATGTTCAGGGAAAACGGATTGCGGGTGTGGGTGGTCATGGTGCGGGGTCTCCCGGGGGTGCGTTGAGGTGAACGACCGTGCCGTCGACGGCCTGGATGACGGGGCCCGCGAAATACGGCCGGATCAGGGCCGGCAGATCGAGCGCCGCCGCGTCGGGATACTGATGGGTCAGAACCACCCGTCCGGGCCGGGCGTCCGCGCACAGCTCGGCCACCTGCGTCACGGTCATGTGGCCCGGCGTCGCCAGATGGTCGGGTGTCGAACATTCGACCACCAGGAGATCCGCGCCCCGGGCCGCTTCATTCAACGCCGCACAGGGCCCGGTGTCCCCGGAAAAAATCGCGGTACGGCCGCCCGCGTCGCTGAAACGGTAGCCGAGGGCCAGGCTGGCCAGCCGATCCTGGGGATGGTCCACGGCGAACGGGCGCACGGAGCCGCCGCCGTCGAGGCCGATGGTCACGCCCGGACCGATTTCCGTCACCACCAGTTTGCGGCGCCGCGGTTCCAGCCAGCTGCCGTAGATCTCCTTCAGCCTGTCCAGATACGTCGCCAGCCCGGGCGGGCCGAACAGGCGGAGATCGGCGGTGGCGACCGGCACGGGCGAATGGGCGGCGAACAGGAGCGGCACCAGGTCGGCGCAGTGGTCCGGGTGCAGGTGCGTCAGGATCACCAGGCCGAGATCGTCGATCCCCTGCGGGATGAGCCCCGGCTGGGCCAGGCGCACGAGGGCGCCCGGTCCCGGGTCCATGAGGATCCCGGTGCCGTCCACGACCACCCAGTAGGCGGCCGGATTGTGGGTGGGGGTGGGCACGGCGCCGCCGGCGCCCAGGACATGGAAGTCTATCATGCTGATAAAGCAACAGTTCCTGCCCGGATCGTCAAGGGGCGCGAGCCGATGCGGGCTCTTTTCTCCTGATCCCATCCCTGCTAGAGTGGACCCTGATCATCCCCGCAGCGAAAGGAAAGGCCATGGACTGGGGCCAACGCATCGAAACCATGACCAGCGGCTACCGCGACTCCTGCATCCTGGTTGCGGCCTTGAAGGTGGGCATCTTCGAGGCCCTGGGTGAGCGCTGGCGGTCGGCGCCGGATATCGCCGCCGCCCTCGTTCTCGACGCGCGGGCCGTCGACGTGGTCATGTGCGCCCTGGTCGCCGCCGAGGTCCTCCGTCAGGACGGCGACCTGTTCGCCATCGAGCCCGACGCCCGGCCTTTCCTGCTGCGCGAGGGCGAGGCCACCATGGCCAGCATCATCGGCCACAACCTGTCGCTGATGAAGAACTGGGTCCAGCTCGACCAGGTGCTGCGCACCGGGAAACCGGCCGCACGGAGCGAGCGCACGACCGAGGAGATGCGGGACTTCATCTGCGGCATGGCCGACGTGTCCCGCAAGTCCAGCGAGGAGGTGGCCGCCAAGGTGGATCTGACCGAGGCCAGGCGGCTCCTTGACCTGGGCGGCGGCCCGGGCACGGCGGCCCTGACCTTCGCGCGGGCCAACCCCGGCCTGCATTGCGTCGTCTACGACCTGCCCGGTCCCATCGGCATCGCCGTGGAACAGATCAAGGCCGCCGGCCTGGAGGAGAGGGTCACCATCTGGTCGGGCGATTTCCTGGTCGATCCCCTCGGTGAAGGCTTCGACGTCGTCTACATCTCCAACATCATCCACATGCTGGATCCTGCCCAGACGCTGCTGCTGCTGGAGAAGGGGCGGGCGGCCCTGACACCCGGCGGACGGATCATGGTCAAGGACTTCTTCCTGGACGACGCGCGCACCAGCCCCGCCTGGACCGCCCAATTCAGCGTGAACATGCTGGTCGGGACCGCCGGCGGCAAATCCTACACCTTCAATGAAATGCTGGATTTGATGGGCCAGGCGGGCTTCGCGGACTGTCACACCATCGAGGTGGCCCGCAACAGCCAGGTGATCAGCGGAAGGTTGGAATCCTAGCGCCGTTGCGGTGTAGAAGTCGGATAGGCCCGGACCGTTGCGGCGAAGCCGCGGCGGGCCGCGAAACTGGACAGAAACGAGCCCGATCCCTATCATGGGGCCGCTTCGAGAACCAACCCGAATTCAGTGGATTGCGGAGAGGAAAACATGCGGAACCGCATTTTTCGGTCGCCGGCAGCCTGGCTGCTGGCGCTGGTGGTCATCACCGGCGGCGCCCTGCCCGCCGGTGCCCAGGATGAAGACGGCAGCCGCGCCGCGGACACCGCGGCGGCCAGGCAGAAGGTGGCGAGCGAAAGAGTGTCGAGCCCCGACACCCTCATCGACGGCGGAATCGTCTTCACGCATCCCGAGGAGGACGACGAGAGTCTGACTCCCGCCGAGCGGATTCAGGCGCTGAATGCCCGGCTGCGGGACAATCCGGCCGACGGCAAATCCTGGAACGACCTGGGCGTGCTCAACGCCAACGAAGGCAACTACGACGTGGCCCGCGACGCGTTCATCAACGCGGTCCAGGTCGATCCCACGAACGGGGATTACCACCGCAACCTGGGCCTGGTGTTCTCGCGTCTGGGGATGCACGAGATGGCGGTGGCGGAATTCGGGCAGTACCGCCGGAACGACGAGATGGGCGGCCGGGACTACTGGCGCCTGATCGGTGGGGCGCAGTTGGAAGCGGGCATGACCGCCGACGCCCGCGTGACCTTGCGCGAAGGCATCGCCGCCATGGAGCCGGGCCTGGGGCCCGAGGGTTTTCGTCTGGTCCTGGCGCTGAACCAGCTCGAGAACGACGCCGGTGAAGAACAGGCCATGCGGGATCTGCTGCAGAAGTATTCGCCCACGGCGATCGCCTTCCTCGCGAGTTTTGCCGGCCGCGAAGATATCGACAGCCAGGACGGCGTGCGCGAGGCCCGGTCGGTGATCAACAACCGGGTCAAGATCATGGTCGATGACGGCAAGCTCATGGAACAGTCCGGGCTGAACGCCGAGGCGGCGCGGATCTACAAGCAGGCCTACGAACTGGCGCCCGAGAGGGATGACCTGCTGCCCCGCCTGGTCGACGTCTACATCCGTGAAGACAAGACCCTGGACGCGGGTGTGGCGGCCCGGATGGCCCGCAACGACCATCCCGACAAGGCGGGCACCTGGATCGCGACCGCGAAGGTCTACGAGAACGCCAACAAGCTCGACGAGGCGGTCGCGGCCTACGAAAAGGCCTACGAGATCGAGAAGATCGACGACGTGCGGGTGGCCATCGGCAACCTCCACATGCGGCTGGGCAACGACAGTGAGGCCAGCAAGTGGCTGAAGGCGGGCATCAGCGGCACGGACACCAAGCCCGAAGTGGTCTACAACTACGCCGTCAGCCTGATCAGGGAGAAGAAGTACAACGCGGCGATTCCCCCGCTGCGCAACGTGGTGCGGGATCTGCCGGAGATGTACCAGGCCTGGCTGGCGCTGGCGCAGTGCCTGCAGGCCACCAAGCAGTATTCCCAGGCGATCGAGCCCTACGAGAAGGCGTTCGCCCTGCAGCCGGACCCCAAGCTGGCTTTCCATCTGGGCAGCTCGGCGATGAAGGCCGACCAGCACGACACGGCCATCGCCGCCTACCAGACGGCCCTCGAGCTGGATCCCAACTACACCAAGGCCCAGTACAACCTGGCGTTGACCTACATGGACGCCCGGCGGTACGAAGAGGCCGCTGCGGCTTTCGACCAGCTGGTCGTGATGGAAGGCGAGTCCTACCGGGCCTACTACAGCCAGGGGCTGGCCTACTACTACCTGGGCAACTATGACGCCGCCCTGGAATCCTATGACATGGCGCTGGCCCAGCGGGAAACCGTCAACGTCCTGAACAATATCGGGCTGGTCTACGA
Organism: Candidatus Krumholzibacteriia bacterium; assembly: GCA_942492615.1. GTDB lineage: Bacteria > Krumholzibacteriota > Krumholzibacteriia > LZORAL124-64-63 > LZORAL124-64-63 > CALOFL01. Next base: position 313,560 of record CALOFL010000023.1, on the reverse strand, counting down.
CAAGCTGGGCAAGAAGAAGGAGGCGGCCTCCTGGTACAAGCAGGCCGCGGACAAGAAGGGCGGCAAATGATGGCTGCCTCGAAGACATGGGCGATCGTCGTCGGCGCACTGGCGTTCGCCGCGGCCGCCGCCCCGGCCGCGGCCCAGATCCATACGAGCGAACTGCCGCGGCTGACCCCCGAAACCACGTTCCCCCGGGCGACCGCCCGTGAACTCAACGTGGCGGGTTTTCCCGACCACATGCACGAGTACCACTGGGTTGGCTGGCAAACTCCGGTCGCACCCGACGGGATGGCCTACGGGCCCGGGAGCCTGTGCGAGAACAAGGCGGTCCTGGAGGTGGAGGGGCTGGTCGTCGAGACGGACGAGAAAAGGAAGGGACCGTTCACCCTGCGGCACCATCCCGATTACGCCGCCTGCGACATGCTGCCCTGCCTGGAGCTGCTCGACTGGGCCGGCCACACCGTTCCGGCCCTGCTGGGGCTGCCGCTGCCGGGCAGCCTCAAGGTGTTCAATCCGGACAACGTTCCCCACTACACCGAGCTGACGGGCCAGGGTACCTGGCGCCTGTACGCCCTCGAGGGCGACGCCTGTACCCTGCAGCCCTTTCCGGTGCTCGAGTCCCGCACCCTGGCCGGCCATGCCGCCTTCATGCTGGTCACCGACTGGCTGCTGAGCGAGAACATCGACCAGGATCTGCCCCCCTGGCTGCACCAGGGAATCGTGGAGTACATCGGGGAGGACGGGGTCCATCTGGTCAACTACATGGTGCAGTTCCGCGAGGAAAAGGCCGTCCTGCTGTCGCCGCCGTTGATCGACGCGCTGCTGTCGGCCGGCGTCGACCCGGATCCCGACAAGGACCGGGAGATGTTCCGTCGGGCCTGTTACAGTTCCTTCTTGATGGTGTGGCAGCTGGTCGAGAACGAAGGCGGTCTCGCGGCCCTGCGGCAGTTGCTCGCCCTGGCCGCCGACGGCGTTTCCCTGGACCAGGCCGCGACCGAGGTCTACGGCATGTCGCTGGCGGATCTGACGGTTCTCCTGGACCCTGTCAGGAACGGCGAACCCATCAACGACGTCATGGTCAGCCGGCGGCCGCACGTGCAGCCCTGAACCGATCCCGCAACGAAAGGCCCCCCGACCTCATGAACCAGCCCGCCGCGCCCCGTGTCCGGTTTGCTCCCAGCCCCACCGGCTTCCTTCACGTTGGGGGCGCCCGCACGGCGCTCTTCAACTGGCTCTACGCCCGCAGCCAGCAGGGCGTGTTTGTCCTGCGCATCGAGGATACGGACCAGGAACGGAGCACCGAGGAATCCTACGCGGCCATCCTGCGCGGGATGGAATGGCTGGGGCTGGACTGGGACGAAGGACCGGGCCGCGGGGGCGAGTTCGGTCCCTACCTGCAGTCCGAACGCCTGGATGTCTACCGCCGGCACCTCGAGACCCTGACGTCGACCGGCAAGGCCTACCGGTGTTTCTGCAGCGCCGCCGACCTGGAGGCGCGGGAAAAGGCGGTCCGTGACCAGGGCGGCGTGTGGGAAGGGTACGACGGCCATTGCCGCGACCTGTCCGCCGCGGACATCGCCGCCCAGGAGGCCGCCGGCAAACCCTGCGCCTGGCGCCTGCGCACGCCGGCCGACGGCTCCACCTTCTGGTACGACGTCATCGTGGGCAAACGCGAGTTCCAGAACGAGGTGCTCGTCGACCGGGTCATCTTCAAGGCCGACGGCTTTCCCACCTACCAGTTCGCCGTGGTCGTCGACGACCACACCATGGGCATCACCCACGTGCTGCGCGGCGACGACCACGTCAGCAACACGCCGTTTCAGATCCTGATCTACCAGGCGCTCGACTGGAACCTGCCCAAGTTCGGCCACATGCCGATGATCCTGGGCCCGGACCGCAAGCGGTTGAGCAAGCGTCACGGCGCCACCAGCGTGGAGGAGTTCCAGAATCTGGGCATCCTGCCGGCGGCCATGCTCAACTACCTGGCGCTGCTGGGCTGGTCGCCGGGCGCCAGCGGCGACGAGGTGATGACCGCCGCGGCCATCGTCAAGAAGTTCAGCCTCAAGAAGGTCAACAGCAGCCCGGCGGCCTTCGACTACGACAAGCTCAACCACATCAACAGCGAGCACATCAAGCGCCTGTCGGCCGCCGAACGGCTGGCCCTGGCCAAACCCATCATCGCGGGCCGCGGCTGGGCCCTGGATCCGGCGTGGAAGATCAGCGGCGCCGGCGACACCGACGCCTATCTGGCCCGGGTGCTCGGGACCCTCGGCAACCGGTTCAGCAGCCTGATCACATTGCCGGAACAGATCGGGTTCTTTTTTGCCGATGATCATTACGTGGACCAGGAGGCGTGGGACGAGCACGTGGCCACCGCCGAGGCCAGGACGATCATGACGGCCCTGGCCGCGGCTTTCGCGCAGAACCTGGACCTGGACGCCGAGCAGGACGCGGCGGCCTTCGAAGAGGTGATCCGCACCACCGCCGAAAGCATGGAGCTCAAGGCGGGCCAGCTGATCCATCCGAGCCGCGTGGCCCTGACGGGACAGTCCCGCAGCGCCGGCATCTTCGAGGTCATGGAGCTGATGGGCGCGCGGCGCACCGTCGACCGCCTGCGCCGGGCGGCCGCCGGCTGACCGTTTCGATGAAGGGGGGAGGCCGCGAAAAAATTTCTGGGCATTCTGGGACGGTACGCCCTGGTGTGGGTGGTGGCGGGGCTGGCGCTGCTGCTGGTCACGTCCGTCCTGCCGGGCTTCCGCATCGACACGAGTCAGCCCGACTGGTGGACGGCGCTGCTCCGGCTGCCCTTGATCTTCACCGCGCTGGTGATCCTGCTGCGCCCCCTGCTCCTGTTCCTGACCCTGCCCCTGAACGTGCTGACCATCGGCCTGCCCACGCTGCTGTTCAACGGGCTGATCCTCTACCTGAGCGCCAAGTTCTCGCACCCCTTCCAGATCACCAACTACGGCGAGGCCCTCGTGGGCACGCTGGTGCTGACGGCGATCACCGGCCTGGTCACCAGCTGGCTGGGCCTGGACGAGGCCTACCCGTTCTACCAGACGATCATCTACCGCCTGGGCCGGAACTTCGGCCCCCGCCCCGAGCGCAAACCGCTGCGCGGACTGCTGCTGCTGCAGATCGACGGCGTTTCGCTGCCCGTCCTGCGCCAGGCCCTGAACCGCGGCCGCATGCCGACGGTAACGGGCATGCTGGCCAAAGGCGGCCACCGTCTGTTCGGCTGGCACTGCGGCGTACCGTCGAACACGCCGGCGGTGCAGGCGGGACTGTTCTACGGCGACCGGCACAACGTGCCGGGTTACCGCTGGTTCGATCGCGAGGCCCAGCGGCTGCGGGTGGTCAGCGACCCGGAGGACCTGCGTCTGCTCGAAGCGCGGGTGGCGGCCGCGGGCCTGGAGCCGCTGCTGACCGGCGGGTCCTGCATCAACACCTTCATGTCCGGCGGGGCGGCCAAGCGTCTGATGACCGTGTCGGCGTTGAAGGAGAAACCCAGCCAGCGGCGGGAAGGGGAGCAGGCCGACTTCAACCTGTTCTTCCTCAGCCCGAACGCCTACACCAAGGCCGTCCTGGCCAGCCTGTGGGACTACGCGGCGGGCCTGGTGATGTCGCTCGCGGGCCTGGTGGCCAAGGACCGTCCGCGGCTGAAGTTCAACATCAAACGCCTGGCCCAGCGGACGCTGGCCAACGCCTTCCTGCGCGACCTGTCGTTCTACTGGATGAAGATGGACATGGTGCGCGGGGTGCCGGTGATCTACTCGAACTTCGTCGGTTACGACGACATCGCGCACTACGCGGGGCCCGAAGCCTTCGATGCGATGCAATCGCTGGCGGCGTTCGACCGCCGTCTGCGCACGCTGATGCGCCGGGCGAACCGGCAGTCGCCGATCCGTTACGAGATCGTGCTGTTCTCGGATCACGGTCAGACGCCGAGCATCCCTTTCCGCCTGCTCTACGGGCAGACGCTCGAGCGCATGGTCGTCAGTACCTTGGCGCGCCTGCAGGGCGGGGACTCGGGCCACGAAGGGGCCGCGCGCGTGTTCAACCCCGACCGCAGCTACACCCTGGCCCTGCTGACCGAACTCGAGGAAGCCGGCAGCGATCGTTTGGGCTGGGCGGCTGAACGCGGACGGCGGGCCCTGGCCCACATGACCCGGGAGTCACGGTCGCTGCGCGGCAGGAGGTTCGAAGGTGAAGGGCCGGACATCGTGGTCTGCGAGTCCGGCAGCCTGGCCCACATCTACTTCACCGGCCACGCCAAGCCGCTCATGCTCGAAGACGTCGTCGCCCTGTACCCCGGGTTCATCGAGGAACTGGCCCGCCATCCGGGAATCGGGTTCGTGGCCGCCAGCCGTCGTTTCGGCGACGCGGTGGCGATCTGCGAGGACGGCGTGCGCAACCTGATCACCGGCAAGCTGGGCCAGCGCCGCGACCCCCTGGCGGGCTTCCGCCAGCAGGATCGCTGGGCCGGCGAACTGGCCCGGTTGCTGAGCTACCCCGACAGCGGCGACCTCGTGGTCAACGGCGCCTGGATCGAAGAGAAGCAGCGCATCGTCGTGATGGAGGAGCAGATCAGCAGCCACGGCGGCCTCGGCGGACGCCAGACCGAGCCTTTCATCCTGCTGCCGACGTCCTGGGACGTGACGGACAACGATCTGGAGTCCCCCGAGGCGCTCCACTGGCTCCTGAAGCGGGAATTGGCGCATTACCGTGTCTCGGACGACGAGGCAAAGAACAGCCCGGGCGGGATTTGACGGGGAATATCGAATCCAATGGATCGATTCTCGCCCTTGCGTCCGTGCGGCGGCCCGTTTATATTTCGACCTCGATTGCCCGGTCGTCCAATGGCAGGACAACTGACTCTGGCTCAGTCGATGGGGGTTCGAGTCCTCCCCGGGCAACCACATTTGCCACTTTGCCCGAATTTTGGTAGAATTCGGGGTGCCGATACAGTGGCCCCTTCGTCTAGTGGCCTAGGACGCTGCCCTCTCACGGCGGTAACAGGGGTTCGAGTCCCCTAGGGGCTACCAAAATGAAAAGACCCCCTTAACAGAGGGGGTCTTTTTGTGTCCAAATCGAGGATCTTATGTGCCTATGAAACCGGGGCAAGTCCATGATGGCCTTGCCTGCCTGTGGTCGACATTTCGCATGGGCGACAGCCGTCGTCCGGAGGTGTCGCGATGAGTCAGCATTGACGTCGCCGGCTCGAAAATCTGAGATCGAAGCGTTTGTGGCGCTCTCGCGCGGAGTGCGACGTGAGAGATGAACTCGGAAAACGGAAGAACGCTACGGTCGATTGGCCAAATCGGACTGGCTTGGCTTGACTCGCATCCTGGGTTTGAAACAATGAGATAATTACCCGAGAATGCGTGTTTGGGCATCGCAGGGCCGTCGCGCACTTTTCCTTGGGGCGGCCACCTTGAAAAGACTCCCTCATCTGAGGGAGTCTTTTGGTGGGATAGAAAACGTTCTCAAGACCGCGGGGATTTCATCAGCAAATAAATAGCCGATTGATTTCCCAATATCCGACATATTTACTATGTTTTCCCAACAATAAGCCTCGCTGACGAACCTCCCCTTGAAAACGATCGGAATGTGTCTTGCGGAAAAACATCCTCCAGTTGCTTCTCGTTTCGATGTGGGCAATCTCTGCTTACGCCCCTTCGGCACTGGCCCACGGCATTTCCGAAAGCGACCGCCAGGAGATGATCGCCGGGGGCTATCTGCAATACGTCGAGTTGGGCGCCAGCCATATGGTCACCGGGTACGACCACCTGCTGTTTCTGCTCGGCGTCGTGTTTTTTCTGACGAAATTCCGCGATATCGCCAAGTTCGTCACGGCGTTTACGGTCGGTCACAGCATCACGCTGATCTTTGCGACCTTCCTGGGGATCACGGCCAATTACTATCTGATCGATGCGGTCATTGCGTTGACGGTGGTGTACAAGGGATTCGACAACCTGGGCGGATTCCGGAAGGTGTTCGGAATCGAGTCGCCCAACCTGATGGCGTTGGTGTTCGGCTTCGGTCTTATCCATGGCTTTGGGCTTTCGACCCGATTACAGATGTTGCCACTCGGCGACAGCGGTCTGCTGGTGCGCATCCTGTCATTCAATCTGGGCGTGGAGCTCGGTCAGATCGCGGCCCTGTCGGTGATGTTGCTGGTCTTGAATCTGTGGCGGCGCTCGGCTTCTTTCCTGCGGTTCAGCACGGCGGTGAATCTGGGGCTGGTCCTGGCCGGATGTGGGCTGTTGGCGTTCCAGCTGAACGGTTTTGCGGCCGATCGCCGGGATGGACAGGCGGTAGCGACGGAGGCGGTGGCCAGTGAGTGGCGGGAAGTCAAGACCATCACCATTCCGGCGCAGGGGTCACTGGAATTCAAGGTAGCCGTCGAAACGGGCGGGACCTTCGAATACGAGTGGATGGCCGCGGATGCGGATCTCTTTTTCGATTTTCACGGGGAGGCGCACGATGCCGCGCCGGATGAGTTCACATCATTCAAGGTAGACACCGACAGCCAGTCGTCCGGGGCGTTGACGGCGCCGTTCACCGGAAGAGCGGGTTGGTACTGGCGGAATGATGGTGACGTCGTGGCAGTGGTCACGTTGTCTATGCGGGGAGATTATAGCCCATTGCAACATGATTGAGCCGAAGTGCCGCGGCAAGCTCCGCCAACAACCGGAAGCCAGCACATCCATGGCGGGAGTCTTTTCGTATGATCGAATCCAGGTCACGGCGCGCACTGGAAGCTCTCGAACAACGCCATCAGTTCAATCGTACTGCTCGCGTAGATGTCGATGCCCCACCGACCGCAAAATACCTGGAAGAGCTCCTGGTTGACATCATGATCGTACGGTACAAATGACTCTGCCACGTTTCCCTCGAGGAGGGCGTTGATGTCCAGCATCAACACGGGCGCAGCGCAGGACAAGTCGAAGGCATAGGCCACAGCGCTGGTGTCACGGCCGGCATCATAGTTCTGGCTTCGGTCGACCGCCGCGGCCACCCGCTGGGCCCCGGTGCCCGGCGCTGGCGCAATAAAGACTATTCCGGTAGAATATCGACGCAACTTTCGCGACACCCCGCCAAGCCCTCAATCCGAAAGGCCGCTGTGATAGGCAAGCAACTGGCCCACTACGAGATCACCGGTTTGCTGGGCAAGGGCGGCATGGGTGAGGTCTATCGCGCCCGGGACGGCAAACTGGGGCGCGAGGTGGCGATCAAGATCCTGCCGGCCGAGATGTCCCAGGACCCCGATCGCCTGGCGCGCTTCGATCGGGAAGCCCGGTCCCTCGCCACCCTCCAGCATCCCAATGTGGCTTCCGCGTACGGCCTGGAGGAAACGCCGGAGGCGCGCTTCCTGGTGATGGAACTGGTGGAAGGCGAGGGCCTGGACGAGCGCATGGCGCGCGGCCCCATGCCCCTGGCTGAAGTGCGTGCCATTGCGGCCCAGATCGCCAGTGGCCTGGAGGCCGCCCACGAGAAGGGCATCGTGCATCGCGATCTCAAGCCGGCCAACATCCGTGTGTCGCCGGACGGCACGGTGAAGGTCCTGGATTTCGGGCTGGCCAAGGCGTGGAGCGACGAGGATCGAGGGGGCGATCTATCCAGTTCGCCGACCATGACGGCGCACACCATCCAGGGCGTCATTCTCGGGACCGCCGGCTACATGTCCCCGGAGCAGGCCCGCGGCCAGGCGGTGACCAAACAGACCGATGTCTGGGCCTTCGGCGTGATCCTGTGGGAGATGCTCACCGGGAAACGATTGTTCGAGGGCGCCACGGCTTCCGATGTGATGGCCGGTGTGCTGCGTGCGGAATTCGACGACCAGGCGCTGCCGCCGGACACCCCGCCGGCTCTCCGTCGCCTGTTGCGGCGATGTCTCCAGCGTGAATTGAAGGACCGTCTGCGCGACATCGGGGATGCGGCTCTGGAGTTGGGGGAAGCCGACGACGCGGACGAGGTCGCCGCCGGCCGGCCCGCTGCCCGACGGTTGCCGCTTGCCGCCTGGCTGGTCGTTCTCGCGGCCGCGGTCATCGGCACGGGTCTGGTAACCCGGGCGCTGGTCGGGGACTCCGGGCAGGGCAGCGAACCCGCGCCGGTCGCCCGGTTCGAGCAGAAGACCTACGGTGAGCAGGCGATCTTCAACGCCCGTTTTCTTCCCGACGACCAGGGCATCGTCTTCAGCAGTGCGCCGTTCGGGAACGTCCCGCAATTGCAGGTCCTGTCGGGCGCCGCCATGGCTCCCCGCAGGATCGGTCCCGAGGCGACGACGCTTCTTTCTGTCTCCGCTTCTGGCGAACTGGCGGTGCTGACGAGCGCGGAATACCGGAACCACCGCGTCTTCAGGGGAACTCTGGCCCGCATGAACATTGATGGAGCGCCCCGGCCGCTGATCGAGAAGGTGCGCGACGCCGATTGGGGGCCTGGTGATGAGCTGGCCATCGTGCGCAGGGTCGGCGGCCTCGACCGCCTCGAGTATCCGGTCGGGACCGTGCTCTACGAGACGTCAGGCTACATCAGCGATCCGCGGGTGTCCCCGGACGGGACCCAGGTGGCTTTCAACGACCACCAGTGGTGGCTGGATGATCGCGGTTGGCTCAAGGTGGTCGATCGGGCGGGCGAGGTGACCACCCTCACGCGGGAGTTCTGGGCGATCCAGGGCGCGGCCTGGACCCCCGACGGATCGCAGGTCGTGTTCGCCGGGGCCGAAGGCGGCGCTGAACTCCGCCCGATGGTTGCCCGTCTCAGCGACGGCCGGGTGCGGCCTTTCCTGGCCGTGTCCAACTCCACGACGATTCTCGATCTGGATGATTCCGGCCGCTTGTTGGCCTTGAGCAACCGCAGCAGCTACGGTGTCGTGGCGTATCCCAAGGGGGCGGACAAGGGCATCGACCTGTCCTGGCTGGACCACAGCTGGGGGCCGATCCTGGCGCCGGACAACAGGACGCTTCTGTTCACCAATGGCCTCGGCGGATCGAACTACACCGTCGTTTCACGAACAGTCGACGGTTCGCCGTTGACCACGCTGGGTGAAGGCGGCTTGTTGGAGCTGTCGCCGGACGGGGCCTGGGTGACCGCCCAGATCGCCACGCCGCCGGGCCTTGCGGTCTACCCCGTGGGCACCGGCGTCGCCAAGCATCTCGACCCGGGGCCCATCGTCCAGTTCCACGCGACCTACTGGTTTCCCGACAGCGAGCATATCCTGATCGTCGGCAACGAAGCCGATGGCCCGGTTCGCTGTTACCGGCAGGCGATTTCCGCAGGCGCCCCCGCGGCCCTGGCCATCACCGGGGCTGAGGATTTCCTCCGGTTGGCTCCCGACGGCACCGCCGTGCTGGGGATTGCCGAGGATCAGGGCTTTTACCTTTTCCCTCTCGATGGCGGCCCGCCCCGTGCCCTGCCCGGCTTGCGTGCGGGTGACGAAATCCGGGCCTGGAACCGCGATGGCACCGCGGTCTATGTCGCCGAGAGCATTCAGGTGCCGCAAACCCTGATCCGGGTGGATCTCGCAACCCAGAAACGATCGGCCGCCTTCACGTTCGGCCCGGAACGGGAGCCCGGGCTGCTGTGGCTGAGAATAGCCGCCCCCGTCTTCGATCCGGCCAACGGATACTCCTACGGATACCTGAAAAGTCTGTCCAGGCTCTTTGTGGTCGATGGAACCGGCTGGTAGAAAGACCTGCCATGCCATCGCCCGGGCCACGCCACCACCCCGCCTGGTGCGGGCATCACCGGTTCAGCGCCGACATCCAGTTCTGGATCATCCTCGCGCCGATCATGTTCTGCAGGCTAGTGGTGAACCGCATGCATTGTTACCAGTGGCTTGCTGGAGCCTTACTCGCAGTGGACTTGTCAGGGCTTGGCTGCAAGAGCGCCCGACCTAGTTCTTCTGCAGCTCGACCGGCGCTGCTTCCTGCACCTCCGCCAGCAGCTCGTCCAGCATGGCCACCAGCTTGTCCCGGTCGTAGCTGTAGGGCTGATCCGTATTCAACTGCACGACCCGGGACAGCGCCGCCGTGATCGTCATCTCGGCCTCCTGCTCGTTCGGCGTCACCATGTAGCGGCGGCGCGGTGACTCGTCGAAGAGGGCTCGCAGGACGGCCGCGGAAACCTCGTCGGGCTCTTTCAGGTTGGCATTGCGCGCGATCATGCTCTGCAAAGTCTGCTTCTCTTCGTCGCCGAGCGAGGCGGTATCCGCCGCCGTGGTTCCCAACGCGTGCATCAGGACCTTCTCGCGGATGCGCGACTTGTAACCGCCTGGTTCGACGACGCTGACGTGGACGCCGCTGGCCTTCATCTCCTCGGCATAGGCGTCGGTGTAGGCCTCAATCGCAAACTTGCTCATGCTGTAAGTACCGCCGCGGGGACCGGCCAGAAAGCCTGAGATCGAGCCGATCGTCGTCGTCCGGCCGCCGCTCTCGGTTAGCAGCGGTGCGAAGGCCTTGTTGATCCGGTACGGTCCGTAGATGTTGACGTCGAACACGAAGTCGATATCCCGCTCGGGTATCTCGTTCATGGGGCTGAAGACCGCTACTCCGGCGTTGTTGACGATCCCGTACAACCCGCGGCCCTGCTCGCGGACGTAGGCCACTGCGGCCTCGATGTCTGCTGCGACAGTCACGTCGAGGCGGATTCCGTCGATATTGGGGATGGCGTCGAGCTCGGCCAGGTCCTTGTCTTTGCGGGCTCCGGCGTAGACGAAGTGGCCGGCGGCGGCGAGAGTCTCGGCGATGTTGCGGCCGATGCCGGAACTGGCGCCGGTAACCAGGATCGCCTTGGGGCCGTCCGGTTTGGCGGTTGTATGAGAAGCCGGCAGGACGCCGGCCAGAAGAGCAACCACTGCCAACGTCATCATGCGGATCCCGGAGTCCCTTTTCATATTTTGTCCTTTATTGGATAGGGTACAAATTCAGGTGACAATCAAAGCACGCGACAGGAAGTCCGCCATCTGCGGGCCGGCGATACCGGTCGTGGGCACAAAAAAACGGCCGGAGCATGAAGCTCCGGCCGTTCCTGTGCTGTGATCTAAGGCGTGATGGCTTCGATCGAGTTCGTCAACAGGGCGTTGACATAACGGGGATTGTGCACGCCGAGGCTGCGGTCCTCCGTCAGGCCGATCCAGTTGAAGAACGCCTGGGCCTGCTCCATCTGGTAGGTCCCGAGGATGGGCTCGTAGGCCATGTCCGCCTCGACGTATTCGATGACGCCCTGGGCCAGCAGGAGGTCCCGCAGCTGATCCAGGAGTGCCTGCGTGTTCGTCTGCCTCATGTTGATGTCGAAGTTGGTGACACCGGGGTGGCAGCCCGTGCAGTTGTCGATGTTGGGCCACCAGGTGTGGCCGCCGGCGCCTTCGGTGTAGGTTCCCATGTGGCAGGTGATGCAGGTGGCACCGTTGTCGGCGTGCCCGCTGTCGGCGGGGTAGGCCACCGAGCCCGGGATCTCGGCAAAGAGCTTGCCGGCCAGGACATTGGCCATCGCGCCGTGGTGGGGGCCGTAGTGGACGCTGGTGATCTCGAACGTGGCACCGGGATTGGTGACGTTGGGCTCGCCGCGGCGGGACTGGTGGCAGCCGGCGCAGTTGTTGCTGTTGTCGCCGAAGTCGACCGTGGTGTCGCCGAAACCAGCGTCCCCGATCCAGGCCACTGCGCCGGGAAGGCGGAGTGCGAAGGCATCGGGATGGACACTGTGACAGGTGGCGCAATCGATGGCCGCGGGGCTGATGATGTCTTCAGCGACGTCCCCGGTCACGGCGAATTCGATGTAGCCCTGCTTGCCGTGGCACCGCGCGCAGGACTGGCGTCCACCGGCGTAGGCGACGAACAATCCGTCCTTGTGATGCGACTGGGCGTACTCGAGGTAGATCTGCAGCGAAGCGGCGTCACTGTGGCAGTCCAGGCAGACGGCAACGCTGGTGCCGTTGGCGCCATCGGCACCGTCGGCGCCGTTGGCGCCCGCAGGGCCGGCCGGTCCGGCGTCACCTTCGCAACCCATGATCGCCAGGGCCGGAATGAGAAGGAGTAACCAGAGTAAGTGCTTTGAATTCACGGGACACCTCCGTGTCGATTTGGTCGGAGCTCCGGCGGCCGGGTCAAATGATCGCGCACCGCAATCTCCGAGAGCTTTAGTGGGCTGACTAGGAGATATTCGGCTGTTGACCGGGGGAATTCAAGTAAATGTTAAAGAAAAAACACAATGAAAACAGATATCAATATGGTAGGGAATCTCGAACGCGGGGCAGGCAGCATATATCGGTCAGAAACAGGCCGCAGCAATCGCCGGGCTGCCTTTCGCTCGGTCCGGGATTCGACGTGACGAAGCACGCTGCTTGGCGGCCGGCCGGCGCCCGAGCCTATATTCCAACTGGGGCTTTGAGAGCACTTGTTCAGTGGCTTTTACGGTCGGCCATACCGCCCGGCCTTCAACCGCCGTCGGTCCGTCCGGATCCTCGGGAGGCGTCTTTCGGTACGATCCCCTGAGGTTTCCTGATCAAGGGGGGAAGCGATGATAAACCACATCCGAAAAATGAGAGTCACCGCGGCGGCGGCCCTGCTGGTGATCGCCGCGACGGCCTTGGCGGCTGCGGCGGCCGAGGGCCCCGAGACGATCGCGGTCAAGGCTTTCGAACTACGTCTGGCGGGCCACCTCGACGAGGCGGTGGAGCTACTTGAGGCCGGCCTGAAGGACCACGCCGAGGCCGGGGTCCTTCATTACGAACTGGCGCGCGCCAGGCTCATGCTGCTGGACATCGGCGGCATGCACGCGGAGGCCGAGGCCGCGGTTCGCTGCGCACCCGCCAACAACGAGTACCGTTACTTCGCCGCCACGGCAGCCGCCTATTCGCTGATCGACGCTGCCCACCACGGCGACCAGGACCGGATGAAGGCGGCGGGAAGCGAGGTCATCGACCAGCTCGAGGCCATCCTGGAGGCGGACCCGGACAATTGCCGGGCACGTTACTTTCTCGTGCAGCAGAGCATCGACATGGCGCCGGACGTGGGCCTGGAGGTGGGTGACCCCGAGAAGCATGTCCGCCTGCTTGAGGACAAGGACCCGGTCATGGGCGCCAAGGCACGCTGCTGCCTCGTGGGCGAGAATGAGCAACGGCGGATCTGGGAGCAGGTCCTGTCCGATCATCCGCAGGACTGCCACGCCCTGGTCGAGGCGGCCGACGGGCTGATCACCGCCGGCGCACTGGAACAGGCCGAGGCGTGCCTCGACAAGGCGATCGAGATGGACCGGCAGAGCTGTTACGGCTTGCTGCGGCTGGGTCTTGCCTACTGCATGCAGGAGGACTGGGACCGGGGCCTGGCATTGACACAACGGTATCTCGATACCGAGCCGCCCTTCGCGCTGAAGGCTTTTGCCATCGGCCGCATGGGCATGATCCATCACCGCCAGGGCGATGCGGACCGTGGTCGCGAGCTGATGGATCAGGCGCGCAAGCTGGATCCCCACGTCTGGCAGACCGTCATGCCGCCGCCGCAGGAGATCTTCACGCCGCTCGGGTCGTAAGCGCCGCCGGGCTTTCAGGCGCCGGCGGTAATGGCTAAGCCCAACACAAACCGGTTGCGTGGTCACGCGAAGGACCTTATTGGTGGTAGAACACCTGCGCCACCAATAAGGAGCATTCAGGCCCATGGATATTTTCGATACGATTTTCTGGGGAATTTCCGTGCGTGACTGGGCGGCCGCCCTCGGCATCTGTGTCGGGGTGGCCGTGGGCCTGCGTCTGTTGCTGGCTGTGTTCACCTCGCGTTTCGGCCGGCTGGCCAGACTTACGCAGAGCCACATCGACGACGTGGTCGTCGAGGCCCTGGGGCGCACGCTCAAGGTGACCCTGCTGGTCATCGGTCTGGCGGCGGCGGCCCGGTTCCTCACGCTCTCGGCCGGCGTCGGTAGGATCGTTCATCACGTGCTGGTTGTCGTCCTGGTGTTTCAGGCCGGCCTGTGGGTGTCCCACGCCGTCAAAGCCTGGCTGCGGAACTACCGCGCGCGGCAGCTCGAGGACGACCGGGAAGCGGCCACCACCGTCGGTGCCCTGTCGTTCGTGGTGCAGATTTCCATCTGGACGATGGTGCTGTTGTTCATCCTGAGCAACCTGGGCGTCAACATCACGGCCATGATCACCGGACTGGGTATCGGCGGCATCGCCATCGCCCTGGCCCTGCAATCGGTCTTCAGCGACCTGTTCGCCTCGTTGTCCATCGTCTTCGACAAGCCCTTCGTGATCGGTGATTTTCTCATCGTCGGGGAACACCTGGGGGCAGTCGAGAACGTCGGGCTGAAGACCACCCGGCTGCGCAGCCTTTCCGGTGAGCAGCTCGTCTTCTCCAATTCCGATCTGCTGGGCAGCCGCATCCGCAACTTCGGCCGCATGTACGAACGGCGGGTCGTGTTCCAGCTGGGCGTGACCTATCAGACCCCCCAGGAGAAGCTGGTGGCTATTCCCGCGATCATCCGCGAAGCGATCGAGGAGCAGGAGAGCACCCGCTTCGACCGGTCCAATTTCGCCAAGTTCGGCGATTTCGCGCTGACCTTCGAGACGGTCTATTTTGTGCTGGCCCCTGACTACAATCTCTACATGTCGCTCCAGGAGAACATCAACCTGAAGGTGCGGGAACGTTTCCTGGCCGAGGGTATCGAGTTCGCCTACCCGACCCAGACGCTGTTTCTGGAACGCCCCGACGCTGCGGGTCACTAGGCAGGTCGGCGCCGCCGCGCCGTGCGCTGCTGTATTTTCGCTATATTTTCGCTTTTTGTCTTGACATGCAGACAAATGTCTGTTTTACTGTTCTCGTGTCGTTCAGGACCCCAACCAACACGAGTCAGTCATGGCAAAATCCAACCCCAAGCCCAAACCCGTCCGCCGCCGCTCCGATCAGACCCGGCAGGAGATCTTCGCCTTCGTGCGGGACCGCATCGCGGCGGGATCGCCGCCGACGGTGCGTGAGGTGCAGCGCTCGCTGGGCTTTCGGGCCGTCGAGTCGGCGCGTCAGCACCTCGAGGCCCTGGTGGCCGAGGGACGCCTGACCAAGGAGGCGGGCACCGCCCGGGGGTACCGCCTGCCCAGCGGAGGCGCCGGCGAGACCGGACCGGCCGGCGCCGTCCGCTACATCCCGCGGCTGGGCCGGATCCAGGCCGGCGCCCTGCAGGAGGCCATCGAGGATCCTGACGGCTGGCTGCCCGCCGGCGCCGGCGAGCCCACCGAGGAACTCTTCGCCCTGACCGTGCGGGGCGAGAGCATGCTCGGGGCCGGCATCCTGCCCGGCGACACGGTGGTCGTGCGCCGCCAGGACACCGCCCGCGACGGAGAGATCGTGGTGGCCGCGGTCGAGGGCGAGGCCACGGTCAAACGTCTGAAACTGAGCGCCGGGCGGATCGTCCTCCAGCCGGAGAACGCCGCCTTCGCGCCCATCGTGATCGCGCCGGATACGGAGATCCGGATCCTGGGCAGAGTCGTGGAAGTCCGCCGCCGGCTGGCCTGACCGCCAGCCGCAGCCCACGCCTGAACCGGGTGCCGGCGCATCCCTGGTGTCCCCAGCACCAGGGCGGAAACGGAACCCTCTTTCACATGCTTCCCGGAGGTCGATTTTGGCCGTTGTTGCCCATGATCTCGCTTCGCTGTCCCCGGAACCGGACGCGCCGTGCGCCGCTCGGCAACCGCCGAACCTGCTGGCCCACCCGGCGCTGCGGCGCCTGGGCGAAGACGTCGCCCCCGCACCGGAAGGTGTCGCCGGCGTGGTCACAGGCCGAACTCGCCGGCCGCCTGTGCGAACTGAGCGCCGGGGCGGACGGGGCGCTGCTCTCGGCGGCGATGTCCGTGGTGCTGGATGCCCAGCTGGCCGGCGATCCGGTGGCCTGGGTCACGGCCACCGCGGCGACTTCTATCCGCCGGACGCGGCCGCCTGCGGGGTGGACCTGGCCGCGCTGGTGGTGGTCCGGACGGGCGACGCCCGCACGGCCGGCCGGGCCGCCGACGTGCTCCTGCGCTCGGGGGCGTTCGGGCTGGTGGTGCTCGATCTGGGGACGAACACCGCCTTGCCCACGCCCCTGCAGGGCCGCCTGGTTCAGCTGGCGCTCAAGCACGATGCGGCGGTGCTCTGCCTGACGGACAAGGAGCCGGACACGGCCTCGCTCGGGTCGCTGGTCTCGCTGCGGGGCCAGGTCGGCGCGGCCGCACCGCGCGAGGGTTCGCCTGCACCATTCGGGCGCTGAAGGACAAGCGCGCGGCCCGGGCTGGACGCTGGCAGGAGGTGCGGCGTGGACCGGACGGGCTCCACTGAACCGGCGGTCCGGACTCGCGTCCCCGCGGCCGGCCGCATCGCCCGCACCGACCGCATCGCCTGCGTCGACCTGCCGGCCTTCCCGCTGCAGCTTCTATTGCGACAGCATCCCGAGTGGCGGGGGGAGCCGGCGGCTGTCGTGGCCGAGGACAATCCCCAGGCGCCGCTGCTGTGGGTGAGCGAGTCGGCGCGGCGTGCGGGCATCCTGCCGGGGATGCGCTACGCCACGGCGCTGGCGGTGGATCGCGACCTGCGGGCCGGCGCCGGTCGACGAGCAGCGCATCGCCGCGGCCACCGAGGCGCTGCACCGCCACCTGCTGCGCTACAGCCCCCGGGTCGAGCCGGCGCGCCACGAGCCGGGGGTCTTCTGGCTCGATGCGGGGGGATTGCAGCGAGTCGGCGGGACGCCGGCGGCCTGGGCCGAGCGCCTGTGGCGCGGCCTGCGCAAGGCCCGCTTCGTCTGCGGCGTGACCGTGGGCTTCTCCCGCTTCGGCACCTACTGCCTCAGCCGGGTGCACCGCAGGCGGCGGTGATCACCTCGCCGGCCCGCGAGACCGCCGCCTGCCGCCGGCGTGCCCCTGGCCCGCCTCGAACTGCCGCCCCGCCTGCGCGACGACCTGCTGCGCCTGGGGCTGAGACCGTCGGCGACCTGATGGCCCTGCCGCAGGCCGGGACTGGCCGCCCGCTTCGGCCCCGAGACGGCCAGCTGGTGGATCTGGCCCGCGGCCTGCGCTTCGATCCGCTGCAGCCGCTGGTGCCGGTCGAGCCGGTGCGCGCCGCGGAGGTGCTGGACGAGCCGGAGACCGACGCCTGGCGCCTGCTCTTCCTGGTCAAGCGCCTGCTGCATCCGCTGCTGGACCGCCTGGCCGACGACGGAACAGCGCCGCTGGCGCTGGCTGCACCTGGACCTGAACCTCGTGTGCCGACCGCGCCGGCACCCGCCGCCGCGAGAGCCTGCGTCCGGCCGAACCCACCCTGGACGTGGTGCTGCTGACCGAACTGGTGCGTCTGCGTCTGGAAGGGTTGGACCTCACCGCGGGGGTGGAGCAGGTGGCCGTGGAGCTGGAGACCGTCGCGGCCCCTCCGGAAGCACTGGAACTGTTCCGCCGGCGCCCGCGGCGCGACCTGACGGCGGCCCTGCGGGCGGTGGCCCGGGTGCGGGCCGAGCTGGGGGACGGGCCGTGGTCCGGGCCGAGCTGCAACCGAGGGCACCTGCCCGAGCAGGCCTACTCGGCGGCAACCGGTCACGGAACTGGCGCCGCCGGCGCCCGACCGCCGGCTGCCGACCGACGAGGCGCCGCCGCTGGTGCGCCGTCCTGCTCGGCCGCACCCGCGCCCCCCGCTGTGACGGGATCGGATCTGGCCCCGCACAGGGCAAGCAGCTGTTCCGGCGGGCGGCCACCGGTCCGCGGCGATCCCGGAACCGCGGCCAGGCCATCGCGTCACCTGTGGTCCCCATCTGGTTCTCGGGCGGCTGGTGGGCCGGCGAGCAGCGCGCCGAGTACCACTTCGTCGAGGCCGAGGGCGGGCGCCTGCTGTGGGTGTATTACGACGAGCAGCGGAGCGGAACGCTGGTACCTGCACGGGCGCGGTGGAGTGATGAGGCGATGTCGCCGAGCTTTACGCACCCCTGTGGTGCAAGTCCTACTACTCCTTCCTCGAAGGCGGCGTCCGCGCCTGAGGACCTGGTGCGCCGCGCGGCCGAGCTGGGCCTGCCGCGCTGGCGCTGACCGACCGCGACGGGGTGTACGGCCTGCCCGGCGCCCACGTGGCGCGGTGCCGGAGCTGCGGGTCCAACCGGCGCCGCGCGTTCATCATCGGCAGCCAGATCACCGTGGACGACGGGACGACGATCGTGCTGCTGGCGACCGACCGGCCGGCTACGCCAACCTGTGCCGCCTGATCACCCGGGGACGGCTGCGGTCTCCCAAGGGGGAGAGCCGCGTCGCCTGGCGGGAAGTGGCCGAGCACGCCGCCGGCCAGATCGCCCTGTGGGGCGGCGGCGAAGTCTGCTGGTCGACGCCCGACGACGCCGAAACCGGGGTCGACCGGCGTCGCCGCGCTCTGCTGCGCGAAGCCTTCGGCGATCCGCCTGCTACGCCCTGGCCGCGCGCCACCTGACGTGGCCGGCGGAGGAGCGCGCGAGGAACGCCTGCGCGAGCGGGCGCGCGCGCCACGGCCGATCTGCCGTGGTCGCGGGCATCGAGGTGCTCTACCACACGCCGCGCGCCGCCGCCCGCTGCAGGACGTGCTGACCTGCATCCGCGACGGCGTGCACCCTGGGCCGCCGGCCGGTTGCGCTGCGCCCCAACGACCGCCACGGCCTGACCACCCCGGAGGTCTTCGCCCGCGTCTTCGCCGACGATCCGGCCGCGGTGGCGCGCACCCTGGAGGTCGCCGAACGCTGCGACTTCTCCCTGAGTGACTTGCGCTACCGCTACCCCAACGAGTACCTGCCCTTCGGCATGACCACCGCCACCTGGCTGGACCGCCTGGTGCGCCGCGGCGCGCGCGACCGCTTCGGCGAGCCAGGTGCCGGACGATCTGCAGCGAGCGCATCGAACGCGAGCTGGAACTGATCCACGAGCTGGACTACGAGGGTTACTTCCTGACCATGTACGAGATCGTGCGCTTCTGCCGCGAGCAGGGCATCCTCTGCCAGGGCCGCGGCTCGGCGGCCAACTCGGTGGTGTGCTACTGCCTGAAGATCACGGCGGTGAATCCCGCGCGAGGTCGACCTGCTGTTCGAGCGCTTCATCTCGCGCGAGCGGGCCGAGCCGCCGGACATCGATCTGGACATCGAGCACGGACGCCGCGAGGAGGTCATCCAGCACGTCTACGAGAAGTACGGCCGCGACCGGGCCGCCATGGTGGCCAACGTGGTGCGCTTCCGGCCCCGTTCGGCCATCCGCGAGGTGGGCAAGGCGCTGGGCCTGCCGGCGGTCCACCTGGACCGCCTGGCCAAGACGGCGAGCCACAGCATGGTCGCCCACTTTCCCGAAGGCGGGTCCGCCGGGCTGTGCCCCGACGAACTGGTCCGGGCCGGGTTCGATCCCGCCGCGCCCCTGCATGCCGGGTTCGCCCGGCTCGTGGCGCAGATCCAGGAGTTCCCCCGTCACCTGTCGGTCCACCCCGGCGGTTTCCTGCTGGGACACGAACCGGTGCACGACCTGGTGCCGGTCGAGAACGCGACCATGCCCGGCCGCACCGTCATCCAGTGGGACAAGTACGGCGTCGAGGCCATGAGTCTGTTCAAGGTCGACCTGCTGGGGCTGGGCGCGCTGAACCAGCTGCACATCGCCTTCGACCTGCTGCGCGACCACCGCGACGTGGACCTGAGCCTGGCCCGCATCCCGCGCGACGACCGACCCACCTTCGAGATGCTGCACCGCGCCGACTCGGTGGGCACCTTCCAGGTCGAAAGCCGCGCCCAGATGAACATGCTGCCGCGCCTGCGTCCGGCCTGCTATTACGACCTGGTGATCCAGGTGGCGATCATCCGGCCCGGCCCCATCACCGGCGGGATGCTGCATCCCTACCTGGCGCGGCGGCACGGCACCGAGCCGGTGACCTATCCGCATCCGGCCCTGGAGCCGATCCTGCGCAAGACCCTGGGGGTGCCGCTGTTCCAGGAACAGGTCATGCGCCTGGCGATGGTGGCCGCCGACTACACGCCGGGCGAGGCCGACCAGCTGCGCCGCGACATGGCCACCTGGCGCAGCCACGGTCCCATCGAGCAGCACCACGAGCGTCTGGTGCGCCGCATGGTCGCCAAGGGCATCACCCAGGAGTTCGCCGAGCGGGTCTTCCAGCAGATCCGGGGGTTCGGCGAATACGGTTTCCCCGAGAGCCACGCCGCCAGCTTCGCCCTGATCGCCTACGCCACCTCCTGGCTCAAGTGCCACCACCCCGACGTCTTCGCCTGTTCGCTGCTGAACGCCCAGCCCATGGGGTTCTATGCGCCGGGCACCATCGTCGAGGACGCCAAGCGGCACGACATCGTCGTGCTGCCCATCGATGTCACCGCCTGAGCGCCTGGGACTGCACCTTGGAAGAGGTCCCCTCGTCGCGCGCGCCTCGGGCCGACGAACCGCGCCGGGGCGCAGCGCGGACCGTCCCGGGGGAACGCGGTCACGTCCGGCTCGGTCTGCCAAGGCGGTCGCTGGCCGAGCGGTATCGTGAAAGCCAGGTGGTGGGCGAAGACAGGCCCGTGAGTCCTTATCGGAACATCGGCGATCTGTATCGGCGGGCGCGGACGCCGGTGGATGATCTGACGGCGCTGGCGCGGGCCGGGGCGCTGGCGGGACTGGAGCCGGACCGGCGCAAGGCGCTCTGGGCGGTGCACGGGCTCAGCCGGCAGGACCGGCCGGAGCAGCTGCTGCTGCCGCTGGCCGACCCGGCGCCGGCGCCGGCGCTGCAGCAACTGTCGGAGATGGAACGGATCAACTGGGACTGGCGGGAGTCCGGACACAGTCCGCGCGCCCATTTGCTCGAACCGTTCCGGAAACTGTTCACGGCCCAGGGCTGGCCGCTGGCGACGGCGGTCAATGCCCTGGCGGACGGGCGGCGCACGGATTACGTGGGGCTGGTGATCTGCCGGCAGCGCCCGCACACGGCCAAGGGGGTGACGTTCCTGACCCTCGAGGACGAAACGGGGTTCGTGAACCTGGTCGTGTGGCAGGCGGTGTGGGACCGGTTCAAGGTGCCGCTGCGATCCCTGAGCGTGATGGGGGTCTCCGGGCGCATCCAGGCCGAAGACGGCGTGACGCACCTGGTGGTGGACCGGGCCTGGGAACCGCAGCTGGCCCAGGCGCCGGCCACCACCGGGAGTCGGGATTTCCGCTGAGGCCCCACGGTGTGGGGGCCTCTACTTGACGATGACCATCCTGCCGACGGCCGTCTGCTCGCCGGCCGTCAAGCGGCCCAGGTAGACGCCGGCCGCCACGGTGCGGCCCTGGTCGTCATTGCCGTTCCAGAGCGCCCGGCCCGGGCCGGGCGCCATCAACTGATCGCTGATCAGGGTCCGGACCAACCGGCCCGCCACGTCGTAGACCTTGAGGTCGACCCGGGCGGGATACTGCAGCGTGAACGACAGGGTCGTGCCGGGATTGAACGGGTTCGGCGACGCGGTGAGAGTCAGCATCGTTCGGGCCGGCAGTTCGGGCGTCGCCGAGACCCTGCGACAGTCGATGTCCACCATGATGAAGCCGCTCTCCCAGTCGGCGATGCAAATCTTCCCGCCGGCCAGACCGATGCCGTAGCTATTCCGGATTGGCGTGTTCAGAGTACCGGCCAGGAATGGAGCGCTTGGGTCCGATACGTCCGCAATCTGGACGCCGCTGAAGTAGTCGGAGATATAGGCGACACCGTTGTTGACGACCACGTCCCAGGCCGTGCCGGTCGTCAGCAGGGTGGACACCAGGGTGGCTGCCAGGGGGCTGGAGACGTCGATGATGTGCAGACCCGCCTCGCTCCCGCTGACATAGAGGTAATTCCCGACCAGACAGGGATTGGCGACATCCTGGTCCAGGGGAACGGTGTGACTGACGAATGGCGATCCCGGCGTGGAAATGTCCACGATCTGGATGCCCTCATCATCGCAGGCCACATAGGCGTAGTTGCCCTCGACGACCACCCCTGTGGCCCAGTCGGGCAGGGGCAGGGTGGTGACCTTGAAGGGCGCCGTCGGGTCGGTGATGTTGATCACGTGCATCCCGCGGTCCCGGGCGGCGAGATAGGCGTAATTACCCTGGACAGCCACATCCACCACGGTGCCGAGGGGGTAGACGAAGGCCACCTCGAACGGGGCGGTCGGGTCAGTGACATTCAGCACCGTCAAGCCACCGCCGGCCACATAGGCGTAGTTGCCCTGCACGTCCACATCGTGGGCGTCGCCGAGGGTGCCAACGCGTCCGAGGGCGATCGGCGCTCCCGGCGAAGCCACGTCGACGATCACCAGCCCTTCGAAGTTACTGGTCACGTAGGCCAGATCACCCACGCCGGTGACCTGGGTCGGGAATAACAGGCCAAGGGTATCGGGAAGATCAGGCACGATCAGGCCGTTCAACTCCACCGACTGGAGTCCGCGCTGTTCGCAGGTCACGAAGGCGTGGCCGCCGGATATTTCGACATCCATGATCCCCTTGGCTGATCCGAAGCCGCCCAGGCTGAATGGCGCCGTCGGGTCCGAAACGTCGAAGAGTTCGAGGCCACCGGTGTTCCCAATGTAGCTCTGGGAGAGATAGGCGGTGTCGCCCACGATGCGGATACGGGTGGAGGGCGCCTTCGTAGCATGGGTGCCGATGAGGGCGGGAGCCTCGGGATCGGATACGTCGAACACGCGGAGGGAGTCGTAGCAGGCCATGAACATGTGGTTGCCGTGTCGATCGAGGCTGTAGTTAATGCCGGGAGCCTCGGCAAAGCCGATCCGCTCGGGGATGGCCGTGACGGTGATGTCGTAGATCTTCAGGCCCTGGTCGTCGGGGATGAACGCCAGGTCGCCCTCCACGGTCACCTCCCAGACGGTCCGGCCTCCGTTGAAGCCCCCGACGGTGGTGGGATCCGTCGGGTCGGTGGCCTCGACGATGCGGACCCCGTAGTAGGAGTCGGCCAGGTAGAAGGTGTCCGGGGCGGCCAGGGCCAGGTCCCAGAGGTAGCTGGTCCAACCACCTGTCTGCCCGAGCATCACCGGGGCCGTCGGGTCACTCACATCGATCACGCAGAATCCGGGGCTGTAGGCATCGGCGACATAGGCCAGGTCGCCGATGATGAGGCTGGCCTGACAGTTCGCGGGTGTGTCGGCGGTGCCGAGCCAGACGGGTAGGGCCGGGTCGCTGATGTCGAAGATCATCAGTCCGGAAATTGATGCCGCCACGTAGGCACGGTCACCGACCAGGGTCAGGCCGGCGGGAGTCGGCTCAACGGGAACGCGCCTGAGCCAGTGCATGTAGTCGGCGTAGTTGGTGCAGTCGGTGGTCTGGGCGACCGGCGAGGCCGGGAACAAGAGGGTTGCCAGAAGGGCGATGGTCAACCCGAAACAGCGGACGGCGCGGCGGCTGGACATGACGATCCTCCCCGTTGCGGAGGATCCCGGTCCTCTTCACGACATGCTGGCGGTCACACCACTGAAGCCGCCATTCGCTCGGCAATCGGCACCTTGCCGTGAATCGCAATCCCCCTGGAACATGGATAAGCAAACGATAATCCGATGTCAACAGGAACGGGCCCGCTGGTTGTCCTGAAGGTTGCGTGCTGCCGCCTACTTGCCCCGGCGTTGCTCGAGTTCCTGCCGCACCTCGTTGGCGCGGGCTTCGGTGATGGGGAACTTGTAGACCGCCCAGATGGCGATGGCCGAGGTCACCATGGGGATGAAGGCGTCGCACAGCCGCATCAGGAAGATGGTGCGGCGGCCTGGTTGCCGCCCAGCTCGACGTCGAAGCCGGTGGCATTGAGCAGGAAGCCGCCGCCGGCCAGGGCGGCCGCCATGCCGAGCTTGACCACCCACCAGAAGATGGAGCCGAACATGCCCTCGCGCCGCTCGTGGGTCTTGAGCTCGTCGGTGTCGACGACGTCGGCGATCATCGACGGCACCAGGGTGAACAGGCCACCGAGCCCGAAGGCCATCAGCGGCGCCGGCAGCACCACCAGATAGGGCAGGTCGGGGTTGTAGCAGACCCACTTGAGGCCGTAGCCGACGATGGAAAGTCCGATCGACACGAAAAAGGCGTGCCGCTTGCCGATCTTGGTGCCCAGCCAGGTGATGAAGACGACGACCACGAAGGTACAGATGGCGCCCACGGTGCCCGCCCAGCCGGCGTACTTGGCGCCCGCGGTCTGGTCGCCGCCGGTCACGTAGTAGATGATCACGTAGAACTGGAACGACGCGATGAGGATGAAGCCGTTGAACACCAGGAAGGTGGCCAGGCACAGCTTGAGGAAGGGCCCGTCGACAGGGTCTTGACGCCGAAACCCTTGAAGAACTCGACCATGTTCTCGCTTGAAGCCGTGGGCGCGGGCCGGCGGCCGCGATGACCTCGGCCGTCGCCACGTCCTTCATGCGTTCGCGCAGCACCAGCGCCGGCAGCATGCCCAGCCCGATGACAACCAGGGCGATGACGATGGCCAGCCCGCCGGCGCCGGCCACCTGATCGGGCTCGCCCGCCTCGTTCCGGAAGAACCTGCCGGAATTCATGATCCACAGGAACCACGGCGAGACGACGAAGGCCAGCTGGCCGATGAAGTTCTGCGTGCCCATCAGCCGCGTGCGCTCGTGGTAGTCGGGTGTCAGTTCGTAGCCCAGCGCCACCCAGGGCGTGGCGAAGACGGTATAGGCGGCGAAGAAGACGATCGAACCGATCAGGAACCACCAGAAGTAGAACGTTCTCACTGTGGTTCTGCGGGCAGCTGCCACAGGATGGCGAACAGGATACCGGCGGCGATGGCCCCGCCGAAGATGAAGGGACGCCGGCGACCCCAGCGGGTGATGGAGTTGTCGGAGATGTAGCCCATGAGCGGATCGGTGAAGGCGTCGGTCAGCCGGGGCAGAGCTCCCAGCAGACCGACCAGGGCCGGGTTCATGCCCAGGCCCAGGTTCAGGACGATCATCATGCCGCCACTGGCGGCTCCCAGCAGGTTGTTGACGAAGGCGCCGACACCGTAGGCGACCTTGTGGGAAAACTTGATGCGGTCCTCGGGGGCGGTTTTCGAGTGGGTTACCGGGTTCATGGCGTCATCTCGCTGATTCTCCTGTCAGGCGGGGGAGGGCCTCGGGATCCTCCCGCTTTGTGCGGGGCCCGAACAAAGTACGCCAGGGGCCCGGAAGTGGTCAAGAGGGTTCTGGCGATCGGGAGTTGGGGTCATCGGATTCGGGTTTCTGCACGATGGGGCTCCCGGCAACCGGCCAGGTAACGTGCGCCGGCGGTGACGATCGCGCGCGCGGAGCCCTGGAGTCGGCGCTTGCTGCTCGCCTTGAAAAACCGTTTTCGTCACAAAAATGGCTGAAGGGAAATAAATAACATGATAGCAATAATTTGGTGTCATAAAGGCCCCTCAGAAAACAAACCGACAAAACTGAAATAAAGACTTGATTCGGTTACCGAACATAGTCTATAATTTAGCTATCGGAATTTGCCTTGCAGTGCGTTTTCCGGGGATGAGTATCATTGCAAGGAGATCGTCCGACGGTTTCCAACATCACGGTTTTCGGTCCGCACAAGACGGACAACAACGAGAGGTCGCCAAAATGCAAAAAAGAGTTAACGCCATCGTCATGGCAGCTGTGCTGGTTTGCCTGGTTCCTGCCGCCGGTTTCGCCCTCGAGCCCTACACCGAGGATTTTGAAGGCCTCAATCAGGCCGACGCCGGTGCCCTCGGCGGCGCGGGCTGGCTGGTTTTCGCCAACGTCTTCGGTCCCGGTGGTGCCCCCTACCTGTACGGCTATGGCGTTTTCCCCGCTCCCAACGATGGCGGCGGCTTCTGCCAGATCGCCATCGGTGAAGGTGGAGCAACGCAGGGCCTGCAGCAGCTGAACACCTTCAGCGACTACAACAACGTCGACCACGCCGTTGGCAACGTGATCGAAGCCAACACCTTCAAGGAGCAGATCATTGGTGTCGGCGACGTCGGTGAGACCTGGGTCTTCCAGTTCGACGGCAAGCGCGGCAACCTCGCCGGCGCCACCACCGCCGTTGCTTTCATCAAGACCCTGGATCCCAACGCGGGATTCGCCCTGACCAACTTCCTGACCGTGGACATGACCACTGCGCCGACCACCTGGGGCACCTACTCGATCACGATCACGATCGATGCGAGCCTCGTCGGCCAGATCCTGCAGACGGGTTTCGCCAACAGCTGCACGTTGTATGAAGGCTCCGGCGTCTTCTATGACAACCTCAGCTGGAGCATCACCGGTCCGGTCGCCACTGAAGAAGCGACCTGGGGCGGCGTGAAGTCCCTCTACCGCTAGTCAGCGTTAGATCCTGCCAAGAAATGGGGCCCGGCAACGCCGGGCCCCATCTTTTTTTCCCGCCGCACCGAGTCCTACTTGATGAGCGCCACCCGCTGCAGTTCCAGAAAACCGTCCCCCCGCAACCGCACCAGGTAGACGCCCGAGGCCAGCTGCCGGCCCCCGTCGTCCAGCCCGTCCCAGGTTGCCCGATGGTCGCCCGCGGTCTGGAAGCCGTCGGCCAGCGTGCGTACCCGGCGTCCGTTCAGGTCGTAGACATCGAGGGTGACGGCGCCGTCCCGGACCAGGCTGTATCCGATCGTGGTCCGGGGATTGAACGGATTGGGCGATGCGGGATGAAGTCTGCCGATCCCGGCTGAGGGTGCCGTACCGTCCGGCTTCTCGTCCACGGCGCTGACGGTGCCCGCGGGCACGAAGACGAAGTCCTTGAACACGACTTCCTGGTCTCCGGCGGGGCTGCTGCCCGCGCGCCACAGGTTCAGGTGCATGCGCGGCTGTTCGGGCCGCGGGATGTGCGGCCCGGTGTAGGTCCACGAGTGGATCAGGTTGGCGGGCGACTCGTCGCCGGGCCCGCCGCGCCAGACCCTGTATTCGACCTTGTCGGCCAACCAGCGCATGGCATGGCTCGTCACTTGACCCTCGCCGAAGGCGTGGTCGAAGCGGTCGAGGTTGCCGTTCCAGTCGTAGGGCTGGGCCACGAACTGGCCGATATCCGCAGCGGGATTCCCCCACCGGCTGTACTCGATGTCGATCTCGTTGTAGGGGTTCCACCAGAGCAGCGCCGGATCGTAGCAGGGGCCGTACTCCCACAGGAAGATGCCGAGCACCACCTGGGGATCGATCTGGTCGAGCCGGCCAACGGTCGTCAGGACGTAGTCCCCGTAACCGAGGGCTTCCTCGGTGACCACCTCGGTGCAGTACCAGTTGGCGCCCCGCTGCTGCAGGGTGAGGTGCAGCTGGTCGCTGCCGTCGACCCACACGAAATCGGCGGCGTCACTGAAGAGGTTCGGCCCGGGGCCGAAATAGCCGGGACCCTTGATGCGCCAGGTGCGGCCGCCGAAGGTCAGCGTCCTGCCGCCGGGAAAGTCGTTCCACTGCCGATCGTCGCTGGTCGGATAACTGGTGCTGTCGAAGGTGATCTGGTCGTAGAATACGTCGGGCGATGGGTCGGTCGGGCTCTGGAGGACGCCGACGAGGATGCGGGCGGTGACCGTGCCGGCCGGGGCGGCGCTGCTGACGACCGCGAAGTCGAGGTACTGGTCGGTCGGCGAGGCGGGATCCGCCACCGTGAACGTATCGTAGTCGATGAGCGCACCGCCGCTGTCGCGCCATTCGACGTTGACGATGGCGGCGCACTGGCCGGTCAGCGGGTTGCCCGCCGGATGTTTCACATGGCCGGTGATGGCCCAGGATTCACCCGGAGCGCAGTCCTGGCTCTGCCAGAAGGCCGACAGCTCCCAGCTGCCGGTGTTCGAACCGCTGACGCGTGCGGCCTGCGCGCCATGGTAGGCGCCGGTGACCGCGCCGATCGCCCCGAACTGGTTCCACCCGCCGAAGACCGCGCCGGCCTGACCGCCGATCTCGAAGCTGGGATTGGCCAGAATGCACTGTCCGGCCGCCGAACCGGCGGAAACCACCGCAAGCGACAGGGACAACGTCAGGACGAGGAATGCAGTCTTCTGGATCATGGTCGACTCCGGTTGTCTGGCTGCAGCCGGAGCCCAAGGCAGTGTCCGGCTACGGCGCGCCGATGTTGTCGGCAGGAACGCCGACCCGGATCCGGTCGATGCGTCCCGTCCGGGCAAAGAGATCGCTGCTTACCTGGACGTCAATCGCCACACCCTGGTGCCGATGGCTGGTCCCGTCGTTGAATTCCACGGTGATCGCCGGCTCAGCGGCAACCCGCTCGTAGACGACCGGCACCTGGCACAGGGTGAACGCCAAGCTGCCGGGAGCCAGCGCGACCGTGCGCGCGGCCCCTGCGACATCAAAGTAGTGGAAATCCCGGGGTTCACCCAGGAATTCGGCGGCATGCAGCAGGGTCGGCTGGAAGCTGACGGCGCCGTCCTTGACGCGCACACCGAGCTCTCCCAGGCGGGTGAGGATTTCTTCCTTCACCTGTCCGGTCATGCCCGGCTGCTTGGCGCCGCCGGCGGGGGGGGTGTGGGAATAGGGGTCGGTGGGGAAAGCGCCGTATTCGGCAGCCGTCTTCTCGTAGCCGATTCCCGCGCGCACCCGGAAGTACATCCGGGCCAGCTTTTCCCGCAGATCCGGCGCCAAGCCGGCGCGTTCGGCCTGCAGGAAGTTCTCCTGAACCGCCAGCAGGAGCTTGGCGACCATATGCCAGTAGATGCAGCCGAGTCCTTCATACCCGTACATGACGCCGGAACGACCGGTGTAGGATTCGTGTCCGAAGACATGCTCGAACAGCTCGAGAATTGCCGACCGGTCGCGGTCCACAGCTTCGCTCTGATTCTCGTGGGCACCGAGCTCGTCCAGAGCGGCCTGAACATCGGCGGCACACTGGAAGTCCCCGTGAAAACGGACGACTCCGTCGGCATCCCGGGCGACCAGCGAACCGTCGCCGTCCTTCAGGAGATCCCGCAGCAGGGGGATCGCCTCGGCCGCTTCCGCTGGAACACGGTTCTTGGCCAGGAAGCCGGGGAGCTGCCGTTCCGGATAGAGCATGAAGCTCCGCTGTTCCGGCCGGTAGATGGCGCTGTCGAAGAGCTGGTCCAGGACGGCGAGTGCCTCGCCCGGGTCCAGAACACCCGCACTGAGGGCCGCGACCTGACCTTCGAGCATTTCCTGGAGGCGCTGGACCTCGGCGCCGGCCGGGGTGATCTCCAGGATGTTGTAGGTGTGGAAGAGACCGTCTTCGCGCTGGTTCGCGCGGATGCTCCGGTCGATAAGCTCGAGGGCGGTCCGGAAAACGCCGGCCGCCTCATGCGTGCTCATGGCCGTCTTTCCCGAGAAGCCATGGTCGTAGACCTGCGCGCGGTAGTCCGCGAAAGCCGTGCCCAGCGCGTCCATCATCCGTTTCCGGGACTCGGCGTCGGTCTTGCCGTCGGCCGGCAGGTTCCCCTCGCTCTGCAGGGTCGTCGCGATCCGGCCGAACCACGCGGCCACCTCGTTGGAGACCGGCAGTTCGTTGTCCGGCGCTTGTTCGTAGAGATCGGCGAGGAATGCCAGATACCGGCGCAGATAACAGAGGGTCACGACGGAGATGCCGCCGCCGGCCAGCGCGTTGTTGGCGTCGTTCCATTCGGGCCGCTGGGTGTTCATCCAGATCCCGGCGTCCGGCACGAGATTGGACAGCTTGGCCAAGGCCGGCACGAGCAGTTTCTCGAAGAGGTTGGCGTGGTAGACCCCGCCGTCGGGCCCGGTCAACAGCTTGCCGTCGGTGCCACGATCTTTGACCCGCTGCTCGATGCGGTCGTGACGCTCGTCGTCGAAGACGATCGTATTGCCGGGGTCTCGCAGCAGATCCGCATACGGCTTGATGCGATAGGGGACCTCGGCGTAGCTGAAGATCTCGACGCCCAGCATGGCCCCCGTGGCGGCGGGGTCGAATCCCGCCATGGCCTCGAGCAGCTTCAGCAGGTAGATGATCTGGTGGTCGCCCCAGTAACCGATGTGGCTCCAGGGGTTGTCCGGGTCGGGGGCTTCCCAGTCCACACCCTCGCGGGTGATGCGGTAGGGGTTGAACCCGTCCACGGTCGAGGCATTGACGAACTTGGCGACCATGCTCGGCAGAAAGCCGGGAAATGAGGCGCCCAGGGCTTCCCAGTTCTGGAAGATGTCCCGCCAGTTGCCCTCGTAGTTCAGGGCCCGCTCGCCGTCGCGGTTGCGGACGCGGATCGAGAACTTGTTCCACGGACGGCTGGGGTCGCCGTGGCGCCGGCCGAAATGCAGCGGCAGGTACTCGTAGCAGAGGCGCTCGAAGTCGGGATCGCCCGCGGCCCGGGCCGCAGTCATGAGATCGTCGAGCGTGATTTCGGCCGCAAGACCGGCAAGCAGGCCTTCATGCCGTGCAGCGACGGCGGCGTTGCGCAACTGCAGGAAATCGACCAGGTCCGCCACCGGCAGATCGTAGTTGTGGGCAAAAACCCCGCCCCGCATGTTGTTGAACAGGACGTTGGCGAAGTGATGCCAGTCCGAGGTGTCCTTGCCGGAAGTCTGCAGGCCGTCGGCGCTGGCCACGTTGCGGCGCAGGTTCTCCACCGCCCGGTTCAGGCGGACGTCGATCCGTTCCTTGAGATCCGCTTCCTGCAGCAGACGGCGCCGCAGCGCGGCGATCTGCAGGTGGTCCCGGCCGACGTCGGCGACGAGGTGCCAGGCGGCGGTCTGCGCGGGTACCAGGTCGAGGCTCGAACTCACCAGGTAGTTGCCGCGCTGGCCGTTGAGCAGTCTTTCGTCGGCCAGCACCCGGCCGTGCCGGAAAGAAGCGATGGCGTCGAGCGACAGGTGGACCTTGAAATCCTGGAGACCGCAGCACCACACGACGTTGGCCTTGAGCACTTCGAGGGCTTCGGCCCGATCGGTGATACCGGCGGTCAAGGAGAAGAGACCGAGCCCGGTTTCGGGATCGACCTCGGTTTTCTTGTACGCGTCGATCAGGGTGCTCGACTGCTGGTAAAGGGCCACCGGAGCGCCCCACGGCAGGACATTGCGCAAGCCGTCGAGTACGGACACCTGGCAAGGGGTATCACGGCGGTTCTCCAGCGAAGCCGACCGTACCCAACCGAACTCGTCGCAACCGCACCAGCTGTAGCGGAACACGAGCCCGAGGTCCTGGTTGCGCTCCTCGAAGACGAGGCGGTTGCCGGTCGCGTTCTTGTAGAGGTTACGTTCGATCCGGGGGTTCTCGGCATTGTCCTCGGCAAATGGCTGCCACAGGGCGGGATCCCCGGTGGTCTGTTCCACCCGGATGAGGGTCAACGGACCGGAGTGGTGGTGGGCGTCGTGCAGTTGATCGACCGTCAGATAGGGGAACAGGCTGCCTTCGGCATCGACACGGCCGGCGGCGAGCCCGCCGCCCGATGCGATGAACATCCACAGATCCGTGTTGGTGGGCAAGCTCATCAGGAAGGGTTCCAGGCACTGGAACGAGGTGATCCGGTAGTACTGCTCACCGTCCATAGCGACGAATCCTCCATTCAGGGTCACGGTGCGGCCCGGTTCCGGGAACAATGAACCGGCGCGTGCAGGCCTACCTTCCATGGGGCAACCTCAGGGAAGCAAGATACAGGAGGCCGCTGGGCATGGGAACTCCGGGCTGGAATGGGGGAATGTCGGACGAATTGTCCCGGGACGCAAGCATGTCTTACTCGATTCGAGATAGGGTCCTCCGGAGGCCTGGACGATCGGCCCCCGGAGGGAAAATATTGCTACTTCAACAGAACCATGCTGCGGGATACCTTCCCGTCAGCGGTCGACAGCACGTAGCTGTACCGGCCCGCGGGAGCGGGCGTGCCGCGGTCCGTCTGGCCGTTCCAGGTCACGTGGTGGTCGCCCGCACCCAGTTCACCCTGACGCAGGGTGGCGATCCTGCGGCCGGCGATGTCGAAGACCGAAATGTCGACGTTCTGGGAGCGATCCAGGGAGAAATCGATCCTGGTCTTGGGGTTGAAGGGGTTGGGATAGTTCTGGCCCAGGCTCGCGCCGGTGATCGTCGAGACATCCGGGACGTCGGAGACGATGATGCGCTCGAATACGATGTTGTCGTAGAAGATACCGGCACTCTGGTACAGGGTGGCCGTGCTGGCGAAACCGATCTGCAGGAACGATCCCACCAGGCCCGGGTCGATCGTGATCGACAACGTATACCCGTCCCAGGTCACCGGGGTGTTGGTCATGTCCTGGGTGATGAAATTGGTCGTCGCGAAGCCGTTGGCTGGGTCGACGGTCTTGATGAAGGCCACGGCGGTCGAGGGCGCGACCAGGTTGCCCAGTTTGGCCTGGAAGGAGAATTCCCAGGTCTGGAAGACGTCACCGGCTTCGATGGTCTGCTCCCGGAAAACATTGGATTCGATGAGGAAGCCGTTGGCATGGTCGACGTTGTTGTAGTCGTTGGTGACCACCAGCTGCTGGATGCCCTGCTCCACGCCGCCCTGCAGCAGTTCGATGCCGCAGAAGGCCGAAGCATCGTTGGGCGCCGGGAAGGTGCCGTAACCGTAAAGGAAGCCGCCTCCGGAATCGAAGACGTTGCCGTAGACGACCCAGCCGTCATCGCCGAGGGCGGTGAGGCTGAGCTGGTCCAGGGATTCGAAGTCCTGGGAGTAGGGGGTGATTGCCAGACCCGCTCCGGGAATCAGACACAGGAGCGCGCCGACTATCAAGACAGCACTAGCTCGTTTTAGCATGATCGTGACCTCTCGTTAAAAAAACCATTCTGCCAGCGGAACACTCGGCTGCGGCCTCCTGCCAGTCTTGGTCGAGCCTCCAGCAGGATGCTGCCCCTGAGCTTGGCCCATGGACCGATCCCGCCGCTAATTCTGTTCCTGTCGCTGATTTTCTTCCTGCCGGTCAAGTGATTTCATGTGGAAAGCGGGAAGTGTATTCCGGATCCGGAATCACCATTTCAGGGGGTTCCAAATACCGAGAGAGATCTTGACAGGACCACCAACATCATACACTATGTTCGGAGTCCGAACAAAGATTTTTTTCACAAAAGGTTGGGAAATTGCGCCCAGAGCTTGAGGGCGCCGGCGGAACCCGCACCGAAGCTGTGAATCCGTAACGGCTTTCCGCTTCGACGAACTCGGCGGGTCCGCTTTTCCGTCCCGCGCACCGCGACGGGGCAATGTAGATTCCCGGGAGTCGATGCTTCATGGCCGACCACAGCTTTCCCGCAGGCTTCATCTGGGGCGCCGCCACCTCCGCCCAGCAGATCGAAGGTGCCCGCCACGCGGGCGGCCGGGGAGAGTCCATCTGGGACCGCTTCGCCTCCTTGCCGGGAAAGATCGCCGACGGTTCGAACCCGGACATCGCCTGTGACCATTACCATCGCTGGCCGGAAGACATCCAGCTGATGAAAGATCTGGGGCTGGGAGGATACCGCTTCTCCATCGCGTGGCCGCGGATCCAGCCGACGGGCCGCGGCGCGGCCAATGTCGCGGGCCTCGATTTTTATGATGCGCTGGTGG
Organism: Candidatus Krumholzibacteriia bacterium; assembly: GCA_942492615.1. Lineage (GTDB taxonomy): Bacteria > Krumholzibacteriota > Krumholzibacteriia > LZORAL124-64-63 > LZORAL124-64-63 > CALOFL01. Next base: position 280,144 of record CALOFL010000023.1, on the reverse strand, counting down.
ACGGCCTGCTGGAAGCGGGCATCGAACCGTTTCCCACCCTTTACCACTGGGACCTGCCCCAGGAGCTCCAGGACCGCGGGGGCTGGGGAGCACGGGATACGGCCGCGGCCTTCGTGGACTACGCGGCCGCGGTCACGCGGCGGCTCGGTGACAGGGTCGCCCGCTGGGTGACCCACAACGAGCCCTGGTGCGTCGCCACCCTGGGCCACGAAGAGGGGCATCACGCTCCGGGGCATCTGGATCCGGCCGAAGCCCTGCGTGTTGCCCACCACCTGCTCCTGTCACACGGCTGGGCGACCGCGGCCATCCGCCGGGAGGTTCCCGATGCCGAGGTGGGGATCGCCCTGATCAACTGCCCGGCCTCCGCCGCCTCGGACAGCCAGGGGGACCGGGACGCCGCCCGCTGGTTTGACGGTTTCTTCAACCGCTGGTACCTGGACCCGGTCTTTCGCGGTTCCTATCCCGAAGACGCGGTTGCCGACCGGATCGCCGCCGGGCACCTCCCCGGACCGGAATTGGCCTTCGTCCAGGACGGCGACATGGCGGCCATCTCCACGCCGCTCGAATTCCTGGCGCTCAACTACTACAGCCGTGCGGTCATGCAGCGGGGGCCGGACGGTAAACCCGTCCAGGCCAAGATGGTCCCGGCCGAAGAGCTCACCGACATGGGGTGGGAGGTCTATCCGGACGGGCTTTACGACTGTCTGGTGAACATCCACCGCGAGTACCAGCCCCAGAAGATCTATATTGCCGAGAACGGAGCCGCCTACGACGATCCGGCCGACGCCGCGGGTCGTATTGCCGATTCCCGGCGGATCGCCTACCTCCGCGATCACCTGCGGGCGGCCCGCCGGGCCATCGCCGCCGGCGTTCCCCTGGCGGGCTATTTCACCTGGTCCTTCATGGACAACTTCGAATGGGCCCTGGGCTACGAAAAACGGTTCGGACTGTTTGCCGTCGACCCCGCGACCCAGCAACGCATTCCCAAGGACAGCGCTTTCTGGTATCGTCACGTCGTGGCCGCCAACGCGGTCGCCGATGCTTCCACTTCCATCCCTCGAGGAGATTCCCGTGTATTCGATCGTTAACGGTTGCCTCCGTCAATCCGGCCGCATCGCCCTGGCCGGCCTGTTGCTTCTGGTTCTGGTTCCGCTGGGGGCCGCGGCCCAGTCGGGCAAGACCGACCTGCCCGAGATCAAGGTGGTCTACGACGAGGGCGGTTCCCGCCTCCAGGTGGACGGCCGCGATTTCATGGTCCTGGGAATGAACTGGGGATACATGCCCATCGGCGAGAACTACACCTATAGCCTGTGGACCAAGTCCGACGACATCATCGAGGCCGCCCTGGACAAGGAGATGTCGCTGCTGCGGGCCATGGGCGTCAATACCTTACGACAGTACGTGGGCATCCCGCCGCGCTGGGTGCAGTGGATCTACGAGAAGTACGGGATCTTCACGGTGCTCAACCACACGGTCGGACGGTACGGGTTGACCATCGACGGGGCGTGGCTGCCGAACACCGACTACAGCGATCCGCGGGTCAGGGAGACAATCAAGGCCGACATCCGGGAGCTGGTCGCCGATTACAAGGAAACCCCGGGAGTCCTGATGTGGCTGCTGGGCAACGAGAACAACTACGGCCTGTCCTGGGCCTCGTTCGAGATCGAGGCCCTGCCCGAGGGGGAACGGAATGCGGCGCGGGCCCGCCACCTCTACTCCCTGTTCGGGGAGGTCATCCAGGTGGTCAAGGAGGTCGATCCCGCCCGCCCGGTGTCCATGGCCAACGGCGACCTGCAGTACATCGATATCATCGCCGAGGAGTGCAAGGGTTTGGACGTGTTCGGTTCCAACGTCTACCGCGGCATCTCGGCGCGGGACTATTTCCAGGTCGTGAAGGACAAGCTGGGTATCCCGACCATGTTCACGGAGTTCGGCGCCGACGCGTTCAACGCCATCACGATGACGGAAGACCAGGAGTCGCAGGCCTATTTCCTGCTCGGCCAGTGGCGTGAGATCTTCGAGCAGGCCGCCGGCAAGGGCCGCGTGGGCAACTCCATCGGCGGGATGACCTTCCAGTGGAGCGACGGCTGGTGGAAGTACAAGCAGGAGGAACGGCTGAACATCCACGACACCAATGCGTCGTGGCCGAACGCGGGCTATCCCTGGGATTACCGCGAAGGCGAGAACAACATGAACGAGGAGTGGTGGGGCATCTGCGCCAAGGGTTACAACGATGCCCGGGGCATCTACGACGTCTATCCGCGCGCGGCCTATTTCGCCCTGCGTGACGCCTACCGGCTCGACCCCTACGCCCCGGACACCGATCTCGACAAGATCAGGGAACACTTCGCCGGCATCACGGTGATGGGGTGTGTGCTCGAGGCCCGCGGCGACGCGGCCGCCCTGCAGGTCGACGCTCTCAAAAGGGTACGGGTGTCGGGCCTGCGCATGGAGTTCGAGACCTACAGCACCGGCGGCAAGAACATCTCGACCCCGCCCATCGAAGCACCGCAGGAGTCGTATCCGTCGTTCCTCGGCTTCGACAACGGCCAGTCCTTCTACGCGGACATCGAGGCCAAACCCAACGACGCGGTGGTTGGTAGGCTGTCCCTGAACGTGCTGGGACGTGTGCCGAAGAATCCCATCGACGAGATCTTTTACGAGAATCGCGGCCGGCCGCGCACGTTCAAGGACCAGAACGACGACCTGATTGAAGTGGAATCCCTCGAACGGGTCAAGGTCTACCAGGGTTCGTTGACCTGGGACGACCGCTGGTTCACGCTGGACGCCTTCTACCGTACCGGGCATCTGCACTGGCAGTACGAGGGCGATTTCTTCGGCCTGTACCGCGACGCCTTTTACGGGGAGAACGTTGACATCTACAACGGCCAGGCGCCGGTGGGTGCCGAGATCGCCGGCAAGAAGATGTTCAACGGCTTGAAGTTGGCTTTCGGGCCGCAGCTGTGGTGGGGGGCCAACCCGGCCGTGTTCGTCAAGTACCAGCGCAAGGTCGGCGGCATCGACTGGACGGGCATCTTCCAGGAGGATTTCGCCCAGCAGACGCAGCTGACCAGTTCGATCGCCATTCCGATCCGTCAGAACCGCAAGGCGACCCTGTCGATGCAGACGAAGCTCGGGCCGTTCGGCTTCGAGGGCGGCGCCATCTGGGCGGGACAGCCGCGCAAGGGCGAAACCTTCCAGCTGATCGACGACGATCGCCGGGATGCCGGCGGTCCGTACGCCCCGGAGGACATCAAGCAGGACACGATCAAGCCCGAGGACTCCTTCGGCTTCAAGGGCAAGCTGACCTACCAGAAGGGGCGCTGGAACTGGTACGGCCAGGGCGCCTACATGGGGCTGGTGGCCGATGGCGGGCCGGTGTCGATCCCGACCTACACCGGTTGGGGACTCAAGGACAGCGGGTCCGGCAACCAGATCCACGCCCTCAGCGGCGTCGCGATAACCCTGGGCAATGGAAACTGGCAGATCGGCCCCAACTTGATGTGGCAGAAACCCATCGTGGGCCCGATGCCGAACTCCGCCGATCTGGGCGGCACGGCCGGGCGGACGCGCAACGTCATCGACGATCCGTTTGCCGTGATCTACAACCGCGAGACGACCGCGGGCGAGATCATGTTGGTCTACGATCCCACGCCGGCCACCTGGTTCTGGACCTGGGATCGCGATGTCCGTGAGGACGCCAATTTCGCGGCCAGCGTCAGCTTCATCTACAAGCGTCATCACACCACCGCCGATGCGGGCCTGTTCATCTCCGATACCAACGACATCTTCGCCTACCCCGGCGGCACGCCGGCCAGGGATCTGTGGGAGGTCAATTGCCGGTTCGTGAACCGCTTCGGAAGGGGAACGCGCATGATCAGCAACCTCTACTTCGGCACGGCCGAACCCAACGGAGACAATGCGCGGCTCGTCAAGCGGTTCGGCCTCGACAGCCGGATCGCCTGGACCTCGGTGGCCCTTTCCGGTCACGTGAAGTTCAACGACTACGGTCCTTACGACTATCACCGCAACTTCAACCTGACTTTCCCCATGCAGCTGATGGCCGACATCTCGTACACCCTGGGCAGGCCCAAGTGGTTCAGCTTCCCGGAGACCAAGTTCGGCGTGCGGGGCACGTACCGGACCCTGGACCGCTACTCCAACCGTTACGCGCCGGAAGGGGTGCCCGAACCCGATCCATTTACGAACGAGTTGTATCCGGAGGGGTTGCCCGACGGCAGGGAATGGGAGATCCGCACCTACCTGCACCTGGCCATCTAGGCCCGCAGCCAGGCAAGACGAAGAGGCCCGGTCGAATGACCGGGCCTTTTATTTCCTGATCCGGATCAGGGCAGGACGCCGTAGACCCGGACGTAATCCACGAGCATCGTCTGGGGGAAGACCGTCGTCTCGTCCGGCGGGCCGGGCCAGCGACCGCCCACGGCCACGTTCAGGATGATGAAGAAGGGGTTGTTGTAGACCCAGGTCGCGCCGGGGGGCAGGTCTGCCGGCGTCACGGTGTGGTACGCATACCCGTCGACCGACCAGGTGATCGAATCCTCGTCCCAGTCCACCACGAATTCATGGAAGCCGAGGTGGAAACCGCCCTGGGCCAGGACGTGTTTCTTGGATATCGCGCCGTCCCCGTAGTGGCCGGGACCGTGGATGGTCCCGTGCAGCACCCGGGGCTCGTGGCCGCGGTATTCCATGATGTCGATTTCCCCGCAGGCCGGCCAGCCCACGTCGTCGATATTGGCGCCCAGGAGCCAGAAGGCGGGCCAGATACCCTGGCCGATCGGCACCTTGATCCGGGCCTCGAAACGGCCCCGCGTCTGCTCGAAGAGATCCTTGGTCTTGATCCGGCCCGACGTGTATTCCTGCCCCCCGAAGTCCTCGCGGCGGGCGGTGATGGCGAGGTTGCCCTGCCCGTCGAGGCTGACGTTCTCCGCCTGGTCGGTATCGTACTCGAGCTGGCGATTGCCCCAGTCGGTCCCGAGATCAAATTTCCATTTGGCGGGGTCGGGCAGCTGGCCGGCCGGGCCTTCGAATTCGTCCTGCCAGACGAGACCGAACCCGACGGCCGGTTCTTTCTTGCTGCAGCCGGTGATGACAACGAGTGCCAGGATGGTCGACAACAGGGTCACTTGCCGGTTCATGCGCGAAACTCCTTAGGCACTCCGGTTGGCGGCGGGAATCGGGGGAAACAGGCGGGAGTCCTCGAGGGCGGCCTTCAGGAAGAGGGTGGCCGCACCGATGGCGACCGACCGCGGCCCCAGGTCACTGGCCTTGATCTCCGCGGCGTCGATGGAACTGATGAGGGTCCGGCGTTTGACGACCTCGCGCAGCGGATCGATGAGCAGATCGCCGAGGCGTGCCAGGTCCCCGCCGACCACGACCAGCGACGGGTTCAGGATGTTCATCAGTCCGGCGATGGCCCTGCCCAGGTTGGCGGCCGCCTCCTGGGCCACCTGCAGGGCCAGGGGATCCCCGGCCAGGGCGGCGTTCTCGAGTTCGATGATCGTGCTCACTTTGCCCGCGAGAAGACTGTCGGGGAAATCCCAGCTCAGCTCCTGGGCCCGGGCGACCAGGGCGGGTCCGCCGACCAGGGTGACGAGGCAGCCCCTCAACCCGCAGACACAGCGTTTCCCCTGGGGGTCGATGGCGATGTGGCCGATCTCGCCGGCAATGCCGGTGGCGCCCCGGTAGATGTCCCCGCCGATCACATGTCCGGACCCGATGCCGGTGGCGACCTTGATGTAGGCCATGTCGTCCACGCCCTGGCCCAGGCCCCACCAGAGTTCGGCGAGAGCGCCCAGGTTGGCGTCGTTGTCGACCATGAGCGGGACACCGAATTCCCCGGCGAGATCCTCGAGACCGAGCCGTCCCTTCCAGGCCGGCAGCACGACCTCCGAGAGCTGGTCCGGGAACGTGGGGTCCATCGGGCACGGCACCGCCACGCCGATCCCGACCAGGGGATGTGCCCGGCCCGCGGGCTCCGCGCGACACTCGCGGCAGAGCTCGGCGATGAGATTCCTGGTGCCGGTCGGGTCGGAGCGGACGTGATGCTCGCGGGATTTCCAGGTCAGCACCCGTCCGCGCAGGTCGGTCATCACGACCACCACGTGAGAGGCGCTTATCTCGACACCCAGGATGACGCAGGCGTCGTCCTGGAACTCCAGTACGATGGGCCGGCGGCCGCCCTTGGACGGGCCTTCGCCGACTTCGGTGACCAGGCTCATCGGCAGGATTTCGTTGATGATCTCCGAAACGGTGGAGCGGGACAGATTCGCCTTCCGGGCGATCTGCGCGCGCGAGATCCGACGCTCCTCCCAGATCAGCCGCAGAACGGCGTCGGCCAGGGGGCGGGGACGGTCGGGATCCGACCGCCTCAAACCCTTCCAGATCAGGTTCTCGTAGTTCATCCGGCCGCTTTCTGAAGTGCCATCAATCCTCGCCGACCCGGCCTATTTGTGCCAGTAGACATTGTCCACCAGCACCAGATCGGCGTCCCCCGTGCTCAGGACCATCTGGCCCACGTGCGACCAGTCCCAGCCTTCGGGAATCTGGAAATCCGCCAGGGGGATGTCCAGGACCGACCAACCGCCGGCGACGAACGCCGGGGTGGTGGTGCCGTCCAGGACCACGTCCTGGGTCTCCAGAAAATTGACCGGGTCGCCGCTGATCTCGGGCGGGAAGCAGACGAGTTTGACCCTGAAATTCGTTCCTTCGGGGGCCAGAACGTCGAGATGGAAGTGCGTCATGGCCGAGGCGTCGATCTCCGGACTGCGGAACTCGATCCCCACGTAACTGCCGCCCAGGACGGTGTACATCTTGGTGTTGTCGCCGGCCACCGCGTAGTCCTGCACCTGGGCCCGCGGGGTCCAGTCGGTCCGCCAGGTGTCCACCGGGACATTGGTATAGACGCCACTGAACATCGAGATCACGTCACTGGCCGGCAGAGTCGGCGGCGTCGCGGCGACCGTCGGCGCTTCGAAACCCTTCAGGACGATGCGGCCGTTGACCTCGTTGCCCTGGAGGGTGGCGGTAATCGTGGTTTCACCCACGCCGATAACCCTGATCTGGCCCCGGTCCACCGCGGCCACGCCGGGGTTGGACGAGATGTAATCGAAATAGTTGGGCGAGTGGTTGACCGGGACGAAGCCACCGTCCACCAGGAAGATGGTGCTGGTGCCGGCGACCGAGGCGGTGGAGCCGACAAAGACGATGTTGTTCGCCGAGACCATGCTGGGACGGAAGACTTCGATGTTGCCGAGCTTGGCGTACTTGATCTCATCGAACCAGACGTTGTAGCCTTCCGGGTACTCGGGCTGCACGCCCTCGGCCATCAGGAACAGCCCCCTTTCGGCAATCAATTTGGAGGGATCCGGGATGGGCACGACATGGAAGACCCATTCCGCGGTCAGGGCCAGGTTCGTACGTGCCGCGTCGTAGAGTGACGTGCCGGTGTTGTCGTTGCCGAAGCCGATTTCGTTCAACAGGATGCCCTGATTCGTGGGCGATCGCGCGTCGGTGCGGGCGTAGAAGGTCAGGGCGTTGAAATCGGTCAGGTCGCGGGCACCCGCCGACGTGATAACGCCGCCGGTGTAGGGGCCGAGGGCCGAACCCTGGGCCGGGATCTGGAACTTGAGGGACGTGGCGCCGTCAGGGGCGAAGCCGTCGTAGGCATAGACCGAATCAATGGAAATGGCGGTGTAGTGTGTCTCGAAAAACGGCTGCCAGTAAACATCCGGCACGGCGGGGCCATCTTCCCAGACAATGGGATCAACGATAGCACGTGCGGTTTCCAGTTCTGCTGGATCGCGATCGCTGCAACCAGCGGCCAGGATCAAAAGGGTCAGCGCCGTCAGGACGAACAGGTGGCGTCGATTCGATTTCACTTTGCGCCTCCGCGTGGAATGATGAGGATCGCGCCCTGCCAAGGCTCGATGTGCAGGGTACCCCAGCTTTGTACGGTAACCGATCAAAGTATGCCCCAGGGGGCGGGTCCTGTCAAGCCGGGGAACGGGGAGCGGGCGGGTATTTCCCGTCAGGGACGCCCCAGCGGAAGATAGCCTGGACGCCGATCCTGCCGGAGCCTATCCTGCCACACTTCGGGGCGGAATCCCAGCGGGAATACCAGGATTCCGGCCCTCGTTTGCAAGATGGAACCTCACCAGGAACGGTGGTGGACGTGGGGATCGTGGCGACTCTTCTCCTGGCGGTGGGCCTGGCCATGGACGCCAGCGCCGTGACCATTGGCGCCCGGGCCAGCGGCCAGACGTCCGGTTTCCGCGCCGGTTGGCGGCTGGCCTTCCATTTCGGTCTGTTCCAGGGACTCATGCCGGTGGCGGGCTGGCTGCTGGGGTACTCTTTCGCCTCGTTCGTGACCGCCTACGACCACTGGATCGCCTTCAGCCTTTTGACCCTCATCGGCGTCAATATGGTCCGGTCCGGACTCAGGCCGCAGGACGAATCCCCGCCCCTGGACCCCTCCAAGGGCTGGACCCTGGTCCTGCTGAGCTTGGCCACGAGCATCGACGCCTTTGCCGTCGGTCTGAGCCTGGCCATGCTCGAGGTCGCGGTCTGGGGACCGGCGGTGATCATCGGCCTGGTGACCATGGGCTTGTCGACCGCGGCCTACTGGCTGGGCGCGCGCCTGGGCGCGGCCTTCGGCCACCGGCTGGGCATTCTCGGCGGCCTTGTCCTGATCGGCCTGGGGCTCGAAACGCTGATGAGGCATTTCCAGGGTTGATCCCGGGCCCGGCGATGCGCCGGGCCCGAAAACGGACCCGGTCAGCCGGACAGCTTCTTCACCCGGAGTTCGGGATCCGACGCGAACGGAGCGGTCCCGTCGGTGCCGGCGACGCTGAAGAAGAAATCGACCTCGGCCGTGCCGTGGTTGGTGTCCTTGATCGTGATCCCGTTGTTCTTCGTCGAGATCTTGATCGCGGGGTTCGGCTGCGTGTTGGCGCTGGTGCGCGTCCAGGAACCCAGGGCGGGCGTCTGCACCTTGACCCCGTTGGCATCGACGTTGTACAGCGTCAGGCTGTCGATCTGGGCGCTGCCGCTGGTGAAGCCGGTGCCGATGTCGACGTTCAGCTTCTTGTTGTCCTCGATGGTCTCGTCCGTGACCAGGTTGCCGTTGCTGTCGGTGAAATTGTAGGTGGTGCCCACCTTGTTGATCTTGATGGTCTTATCGGCCATGGTTTTCTCCTCGGATATCAGCGTTTTCGGACCCTCACATTGAATTTCCGCCGCCGGGTCCGGTAGGGCGGCGGCAATGTCAGCCGCCGGGTGGCGCGAAGTCGTCCAGGAACAGCTGGAAGTCCCGGCGGGCGAATCCCATCTCCTGGAGGCGGGCCGTGGTCCGGGCCGCTTGTTCCTGGTGTCCCAGCTCGGCCTGGACCTGGGCCAGGACCACCAGCAGCTGGGCGCCGCTTCCCTGACTGACCAACGGCTCCAGCAGTCCGGCGGCCTTCTTGAAATCGGCGTCCGCCAGCTCACGACGTCCGGCGTTACGGTGCAGCCGTCCGCGCTGCAGCAGCATGTCCCCGACAATTCGGGCGGCTTCGGGTTCGGCGCTGGCGGCGAATCGTCCCAGGGCCGGCGGCACCGCGGCATCCAGAATTTCCAGAGCCCGCGTTTCATCACCTTCGAGCCCGGCCAGGTGGGCCTGCGCGGCGCGGAGAGCGTCGTGGATGCTCCGCCAGTATTCCTGATCCGGATTGACGGTCAGCAGTCCGCCGATGATGGCCTCCGCTTCGGCGAGCTGGCTGTGGCCGCGGACGGTGTCGCCCTGCCGCAGCCAGAACATGCCGAAGAAAAGGGATGACGCGGCGTGTTCGGATTTCCAGTCGGCGTTGTCGGGGTCGTGGACGACCAGCTCCCGGATCAGCCGCATGTCCTGGTGGATGTGTTCCAGGGCCTCGTCGCGGCGGTCGAGAATTTCCAGCAGGGTGGCGATCAGGAAATGGTTCGCCGCCAGGCCCTGGAGATTGAGGGTGTCCTTGGGATCGGATTCCTGCACGCGCCGATGCCAGACCGCCGATTCCTGGAGGGCGCTCAGGGCGTTGCGGTAGTCGCCGCTCTCGTAGCGGGCGCGGCCGGACCACGACAGGGAGTTGGCGAGGCTGCGCAGCATCTCCACGTCGTCGGGTTGCTGCTGGTGCAGCTCACGTTTGATCGCGATGGAGCGGTCGAGATAGGCCAGCGCCCGGGGATAGTCACCTGTCTCCTCGCTCATGGCGGCCAGATTGGTCAGGGCGTAACCGACCTCCAGCTGCCAGTCGGGGTTGTCCGGCTCGAGGGCGACCAGCTCGTTGGCGATGTCCAGGTAACGGGCGAAATGTCCGGCGGCCTGGGTGTTCTCGCCGGAGCTGTATTCCACGTTGCCGATCCAGAAGTGGATCGCCCCCAGCTGGGCCAGCCACTCCGTCTGCCGCGGATTGCGGACCAGCAGATCGGTGTTGGCCGCCATCGCTTCGCCGAAGGCCTCCCGCGCAGCGGACATGTTCCCCTGGGCGAGGCGAACCTCGCCGATCTGCATCATCGCCTTCGAGAGCTGGAAGAACTCCTCGTCCGTCAGTTCCGTCTGGCGGCGGGAGGCGTAGTACTCCAGGGCCTTGTCGCCCACGTCGTCGAGCACGTCGAGGCGTCCGACCGGGGTCAGCTTATCACGCAGATCCCCCAGCATGAAATCGATCAGGTTCTCGGCCTGGGCCCGGTGGCCTTCGGCCACGGCGCGTTCCTGTCGCAGATCGACGGTGTACTTGAAGACCGCCGCGGCCATGACCAGCATGACCGCTGCCGCCAGCAGGCGCCGGTTGCGCCGGGTCGGCTTGTTCCGGATCCAGGCCAGGCGTTCCTGTGTTTCCACGGCCGTCGGGCGGCGGGAGGGCGATCGTGACTTGAGCCGCTCGATCAGGCGCGCCAGGTCGTGGTCGATTCCCGTTACGGGCAGAGTGCGGGCTTCACCGACCTGGACCAGCAGGATTTCGAGATCCTCGTTCTCCTCGTAGGCGATCTGACCGGTGAACAGCCACTGCAGGACCAGCCCCAGCGAGTACATGTCGCTGGCGGTGGAAACCGGTTCGCTGGCCGCCTGCTCGGGGCTCATGAACAGCGGCGTGCCCAGGACGCTGCCCGGCATCGTCGGGCTGTCGATGCCGCCTGCCGGCGTGGGTGCGGCCAGGGTGATGGTCTGGTCGAGAGCGTCGGGCGCCGCTGTCGGCGCGGGGGCGGAAACCTCTTCTGCGGCGTCGCCTTCATCCATGCTGCGGGCCAGGCCGAAATCGAGGACCTTGAGCTGGCCGTCGCCCGAGAGCATGACGTTGTCGGGTTTCAGGTCGCGGTGGACGATGTTCTCGGCATGCGCGGCCGCCAGGACGCGGGTCAGCTGTTCGGCGAGGTCGAGCTTGGCGTTGTAGTCCAGGTCGTCGGCCGCATGGAGCAGCGTCCGGCCCTCGATGAGTTCGAGGGCCAGGTAATCGCGGCCTTCGATTTCCAGATAGTCGTAGATGCGGCAGATGCCGGGATGGTCGAGACTGGACAGGATGCGGGCTTCCCGCAGGAAACGGGCCCGGGCCAGGAGTGTCAGTCCGCGACCGGGGCGGATGGCCTTGAGCGCGACCTTGCGCTGCAGATTCTCGTCGAAGGCGACGTAGACTTCTCCCATGCCGCCCTGGCCCAGCATGGCGACAATGTCGAAATTCCGTACTTTGGTGCCGACGAGTGACATGGCCCCCCGGGGACGCGATCGGGAACAGCTGCAGCGGAAAATATCGGCACATGATAGTTGAAACCGGCCGGATCGCATCCTCATGGGCGTTCCGGACATACCGGGCTCCACCGAGCCAGTCAGGAAAGGCATGCGTACGGTCTTGATATTCATCGACGGGCTGGGCTGGGGCGAATCCGATCCGGACTTCAATCCGCAGCATGCCTACGGGGGGGATCTCTTCCGGCTGCCGCCCCGCGGTACCGGCGGGGTTGTCCCGGTGTCGTCCGGGGGATGGGCGGCGCCCCTCGACGCGGTCCTGGGTGTGGACGGCGTGCCGCAGAGCGCGACCGGTCAGACCACCCTGCTGTCGGGGGTCAACGCCCAGCGAGTACTCGGCAAGCATCTGACGGGTTTTCCCAACGAGAAACTCAGGGAGGTGCTTCTCGCACATTCGGTACTCAAGTCGCTGACGGATCTGGGGCTGTCGGCGCGTTTCCTGAACGCCTTTCGCCCGCGCTTCTGGGAGCTGAGCCGTGAGCGTCAGCTCACGCTCTCGGCGACGACGGTGGCGAACCTGGCGGCCGACCTGCCGTTTTTCGACCTGGAGGACATCCGGGCCGGCCGCGCGATCTATCAGGAGTTCACCAACACCGAACTGCAGGAACGAGGCTTCGATCTGCCCCACCTGACCCCGGCGGGCGCCGGGGCGATCGCCGCGGCCGCGGCGCGCCGTTACGATTTCATCCTCTACGAGTATTTCCAGACCGACAAGGCCGGGCACAGCCAGGACCTGGCCCGCTGCTGCCGGGAACTGGACAAGCTGGACGGATTCATGGAGACGTTGCTGGCGGATCTGTCGGCCGAACTGGAACTGGACACCCTGGTGCTGCTGACCAGCGACCACGGCAACCTGGAGGATCTGACGACCAAGCGGCACACCCTGAATCCGGTGCCGCTGATGGCCTGGGGGCGCGGCGCCCGGTCATTCCTCGAGGGGTTGACCGGACTCGATCAGGTCACGCCGGCCATCGTGGCCCGTCACGCGTCCTAGGGCAGACGGCCTTCCAGGTAGAACACCTCGAACACCTTCTCGTGGAAGATCGGGCCGTGGCCGAAGTAGCCGTCCTCGCCGAACAGCTCGCCGTGGTCGGACATGATCATGAAGTAGGAATTTTCCGGACAGCGGTCCATCAGCTTGCCGACCACGCCGTCGAGATGCTCCACGCAGGCGATCTGCTTCTCGTAGAACTGCCGGAACTGATCAGGGGTGAAGAAGTCGTCCTGCCGGCGGTCCTTGAGGAACTCCGACGGGTTCTTCAGGAAATCGTCGAGATGTTTGAAGACCCCGTGGACACCGCTGATGTGGGGCAGATCCTCGGCCGTTTCACCCGGCAGCAGATAGGGGTAATGGGTCTCGCCGGTGTTGATGAAATAGAATCCCGGCCCATCGGTTCCGGGCTCGATGCCCGGGAAGTTGCCGTCGCCGTCGAGGATCGTGCTCAGGTCGTTGTGGCTGGGCGCCAGTTCGTAACGATCGAAATGGGCGGACATGCTGGTCATCGGATTCAGGACCGGTAGGCTGACCACACCCTCGGTGCGGTACCCCTGGGACTTGAGAAAGTGCGGCAGCGAAAGCTGGGGAACGAACTTGCCGAATTCGACGTCCTTGATGTTCAGCCGCTTCGACCACAGGGCGAACTCGTCCCGATAGACGTTGGAGGCGAACACGCCCTTGGGGCTCAGGTGGGGCACCATGCCCATCAGGAAGGTGTAGTGGCTGGGGCTGGTCCAGCTGGCGTAGCTGTAGCGTTTTTCGGCCTTGCCGATGCGGTCCAGGTTCGGCGTCTTGGCCGCGACGTAGGCGTCGTGGCGGCAGCTGTCGAAGACGATGAAGAACAGGTTGTTCAGCTTGCCCTGATTGCCGAAGATGTTTTTGACGCTGTTGATGATCCCGGCCATGTTCTTCCCTGCCTGGTGGAGATTGCGCTTGTCCGCCCCGTAAATGTGATCCCTCGGGCACCGATGGGCAAGGAATGTGCCGGACAGGCCTTCGCCACAACAGAATGGCCGCCGACCAAGGGGGCAAGGTCGGCGGCCGGGCGAGGGATCGGTTCCCGCTTCGGGTCCGGTCTAGAGAGCTTTGTTCAGGGCCGCAGCCAGGTCTTCCTTCGGTCGCAGGCCGACGAAGCTGTCGACGGTCTCGCCGTTCTTGAACAGCATCACCGTGGGAATGCCCTTGATACCGAACTTGGCGGCCAGGTCCTGGTTGTTGTCCACGTTGACCTTGCCGATCTTGACCTTGCCGTCGAACTCGCCCGCCAGCTCCTCGATGATCGGGCCGATCATCTTGCACGGTCCGCACCAGGGGGCCCAGAAATCGACGAGCACGGGGCTGTCGCTCTTGATCACTTCGTTGTCGAAGTTGGATCCGTTGAATTCCAGAACGTTTGCCATGTTGAATTCCCTTCTTTTCACTGGTCAAATCGACTGCAACGTCGCTGGTGTTCTTTGCTTGCTCGGGGAAACCTATTGCAGGCCGTGTGCCGGACGAGAGATCGACAAAAATTATTCTATTAAGTATTTTATTGCAATGGATTAAGGACGAAGGAGACGCGACCGTCAGGAACTTTCGCTGGCGGCTGGTGTTGTTTGCAACGATAATGTTGCAACAAAACCGTTGCTTGCAACATCCATGGTCGAGAGTGGAGATATCATGAGCCCGCAACGCCCGGAACTCAGAGGTGATCTGCCGATCGCGCGCCTGCTCGAGGAAGTCGAGCCCGTCAGCCTCTTGTCGCTGATATCGGCGCTCAAGGAGGGGATCCTCGCGCTGGACTCGGAGATGTGCATCATCAGCATGAACCCTGCGGCCGAGGAGATCCTCGGCCGTGCCCGCGCGGACCTGGTGGGCCTGCCGGTGTGCGACCTCTTCGGGCAGAAGGGCTGTCCCCAGGACGTTCTGCAGGAGACACTCCGTTCCGGTGCGCCGATCGTCGATTTCCAGACCACGGTGGAACTGGGAGACGGCCGCCGCGGCCACGTGCTGCTGCGGTCGCAGCCCCTGCTGCACCGGGACGGCTCATCCCTGGGCATCGCGCTGATCCTCGGCGATGTGACGGAGGTCACCACCCTGCGGCAGCAGATGGCGGGCAAATTCCGTCTGGGCCAGCTGGTAGGACGGGATCCCAAGATGCGGGAGCTCTACGAACTGATCGGCGATGTGGCCGGAAGCGACGCCACGGTGCTCATCAGCGGGGAAAGCGGCACGGGCAAGGAGCTGGTCGCCCGCGCGGTCCACGAGGCCAGCGGCCGCGCCGCCGGCCCTTTTGTCCAGGTCAATTGCTCGGCCCTCTCGGAGAATCTGCTCGAGAGCGAGCTGTTCGGGCACGTCAAGGGGGCGTTCACCGGCGCCGTCGGCGATCGCGTGGGTCGTTTCGAGGAGGCCGACGGCGGGACGATCTTCCTGGACGAGATCGGCGACGTCAGCCCGGTCGGTGCAGGTCAAGCTGCTGCGCGTGCTGCAGGAGCGGACGGTGGAACGCGTGGGCGACAACCGCTCGCTGCCGGTCGACGTCAGGGTCGTCTCGGCCACCAACCGGGACCTGGAATCCCTCCTGGCTTCCGGGCGCCTGCGCGAGGATTTTTTCTACCGCATCAAGGTCGTTTCCCTGGTCATCCCGCCTTTGCGCGAGCGAAGCGAGGACATTCCGCTGCTGGTTTCCCATCTGCTGAAGAAGATGGCCGGCCGCGAGGGGCGGGTGCCGCCGGCGGTGACGGGGGGGGCCATGCGGCTGCTGATGAACCACCGCTGGCCGGGCAACGTCCGCGAACTCGAGAACGCCCTCGAACACGCCCTGGTGCTGAGCCGCGGGGGACCGCTGGAGCCGACCCATCTGCCGCCCGAACTGGTGCGGGGTGCAGCTGCGGCCAAGACGGCGCTGGCGGAGGTTCCGCGCCACACCGACGCGGAGAAGGACCTCCTGCTGGCGGCGCTGCGCGCCGAAGGCTGGAACCGGACGCGGGCTTCCCGGCGGTTGGGCATTGACAGGACCACGCTGTGGCGCAAGATCCGGGAATACCGGCTGGCACCCGACGAGTGAAACGACGCGGGCCGGCGACCCGCACAAGGAGATCCCCGATGCGCGTGAAGTGGTCCGTCAAGCAAGGCCTGGGTGTCGGTTGCGCGGTGCTGCTGGTCTGTCTGCTGGCCGTCGTCGGCGGCGGCACCTGGTACGCCGTTCAGCTGAACAAGGACTACAAGGCCGTCGACCGCTCCGAACAGGCCATGATCACGGCCACCGACAGCCTGGGTGCCTTCATCCCGCCGCGAGAGATCGTTCCGGCGCCGGAGCGGCTGGAGCTTTTTACCGCCGTCCGCGAGGATCTGACCGAGTGGCGCGCCAATCTCGCGCGGGCCAGCGGAAACTTTGCCGCCGAGCAGGCCGCTGGCGGCAACGGTTCCTTCCGCCGCTTCCTCAGGGTCCTGAGTTCCGGCAGTGAGCTGGCGCCGGTCTATGCGGACTTCTGGGAAGCCCGCAACAAGGCACTGCAAAAGCGGGGGCTGGGGCCGGAGGAATACATCTACCTCTATTGCCTGGTCTTTTATTCCTGGCTGGGAAACGAGCCCCGGGATGCCGAGATTCCCGAAAGGATCTCCGCCGCGGAAGCCGGCCGGGCGATCAACAGCCTCATGGTCCCCCTGCTGGGCCGCGTTCGCGAACGCGGCACCGGATCGCCGGCCACCGCCGCGTCCGCTGCGACAGACATTCTGGTGAGGGAATACCATCGGCTCCTGGAGAATCCGGACAGCTACCCCTGGCCGGCAGGTCTGCCGGCAACCGTGGCCGGATCGCTGGAGCCGTTCCGGTCGCGGCTCGCGGTGACCTACGACCCGGCCGTCAATCCGGTCGAGCTGATGTTCAACAGCATCGTGGCCGCCAGGGATACCGCCACCGAGTAGGCCGTCAGGATTTGTCCGGCGGTGCGGATGAACCGGAGCCGGGATCGTCGCCCCGGCTCCTTTTTCGTCGCCGGATCGCCTGCAGCAGCAGGAACTCGATCTGGCCGTTCATGCTCCGTAGATCGGCCGCCGCCCACTTCTGCAGCTCCCGGTAGAGATCCGGGCTGATGCGCAGGGGGAATGCCTTCCGTACGCTCATGCTACTGGTGGATGGTGCCGGTGTTGACCACCGGCTGGGCTGCGTGTTCGCTGCACAGGACCACCAGCAGGTTGCTGATCATGGTGGCCTTGCGGTCATCGTCGAAGTTGGCCAGGTCCTTGTCGCCCAGCTCCTTGAGGGCCATCTCGACCATGCCGACGGCGCCTTCGACGATCTTGGTCCGGGCCGCGACCACCGCCGAGGCCTGCTGCCGCTGCAGCATCGCGTGGGCGATTTCCGGCGCGTAGGCCAGGTGGCTCAGCCGGGCTTCGATCACCCTGACCCCGGCCTTGTTCAGGCGCTCCTGCAGCTCCTTCTGCAGATGTTCGCTCACCTCGTCGGTGGTCCCGCGCAGGGTCAACTCGGTGTCGTTGCCGTCGTAGGGGTAGGCCCCGGCCAGGTGGCGGACCGCCGATTCGCTCTGGATCGTCACGTAGGATTCGTAGTCATCGACCTCGAACAGGGCTTCGGCAGTATCGACCACTTTCCAGACCACCACCGCGGCGATGTCGATCGGATTGCCGGTCAGGTCGTTCACCTTCAGCCGGTCGCCGTTGAGGTTTCTGGCCCGCAGCGAAATCTTGATCTTGCGCAGGAAGGGATTGGCGAAGCGCAGGCCGTTTTCCCGCGTCGTGCCCTTGTAGGCGCCGAACAGAAGCAGGGCGGCGGCCTCGTTGGGATTGATGATGAACAGTCCGGACATGATGATGATACCCAGCAAGATCATACCGAGTGCGACGATCAGCGTGGGCGGGTCTTCCCGGTTGATGGCGACGATCAGGGTCCAGATCCCGATCCCGAGCAGGGCGAGACTGAGAAACAGGGCTCCCCATCCGGGGGCGGTTTGGGCTTTTCTTTCGCTGTGCATGGCGACCTCCTGCGCTTTGACACCCGGGATTCCGCGAGCGGGGTAATGCCGGCGGCTTGAGATGTCGTAATGATATCACTATGAGATCATACCCGCCAGGCTTTTCCATTATTCATCTTTGCCTGTGATCAGGAAGACGCTTCCGTTCCTGCCAAGAACGAAGCCCTGGAACGTCCTCGCGCCGCTGGCGCTGCGGATTGATTCCAGGGCTTCGTTCTTGGCAGGAACGGGAGCGTCTCCTAGCTCTCCTTCTCGGTCCAGACTTCGATGATCCGCAGGATGGTTTCGGTTGCCAGGATCATGTCCTTCACGCAGATCCATTCGCCGTAACCATGGAAGTCCTGCTCCCCGGTGAAGATGTTGGGGGTCGGCAGGCCGCGGGCCGACAGCGTGGACCCGTCGGTGCCGCCGCGGATGGAGCCCTGGATCGGCTTGAGGCCGGTCCGCTTGACCGCCTCCAGCGCGTAGGCCATCGCCCGGCCTTCCTTCTCCAGATCGTATTTCATGTTCCGGTAGTACTCCTTGATCTCCATCTTGAATTCGCTGCCGGGCCACTGCTTGCAGGCCTGAGCGGCGAATTCGCGGATCATCTTGGCCTTGGGGGCCAGGCCCTCCAGGTCGAAGTCGCGGATCAGCAGATGCACCTCGGTCTCGCTGGTGTTGCCCTTGATGTTGATCGGATGGATGTAGCCCTCGCCGCCTTCGGTCGTTTCGGGAGCGCCGTCGCGGGGCAGGCTGGCCACGAATTCGGCGGCCACCTTGACCGACGGGACCATCTTGTCCTTGGCGTAGCCCGGGTGGATGTCCCGGCCCACGAAGGTGACGATGGCGCTGTCGGCGCAGAAGGTCTCGTTCTCGACCTCGCCGCGGCGGCCGCCGTCCATGGTGTAGGCCACGGTGGCGGCGAACTTCTCCACGTCGAAGTGCTTGACGCCGGCGCCGACCTCCTCGTCGGGCGTGAAGGCGACCTTCACCGTGCCGTGCCGGAAGTCGGGGTTCTCGTGGATGCGGGTCAGGGCGTCCATGATTTCGGCGATCCCGGCCTTGTCGTCGGCGCCCAGCAACGTCGTGCCGTCGGCGGTGATGATCGTCTCGCCGATGCATTCGGCCAGGTAGGGATTCTCGGCGGCGATGATCTTGCGCCCTTCCCGGGGCAACTCGATGTCGCCGCCGCGGTAGTTCTCGTGGAAGGTCGGGACCACGTTCTCGCCGCTGACCTCGGGATAGGTGTCCATGTGGGAGATGAAGGCGATCGTGGGGACCTTCTCGCAGCCGGGGCTGGCCGGCAGGGAGGCTGTCACGTAGCAGTGCTCGTCCACGGCGGCATCGTCCATACCGATGGCCTTGAGCTCCTCGACCAGCAGGCGGGCCAGATCGAACTGCCGCGCGGTCGACGGATAGGTATCGGATTCCTCGCTGCTGCTGGTGTGGATCTTGGCATAGGTGACGAAGCGGTCGACGAGCGGGGGAAACGTCGAATCCTTCCGGCGTTCGAGCATGTGAGGCCTCCATCGTTGGGGAGTACGGACCCGGCGTACTGGCCGGCCCGCGGCGTTTCCTGGAATTGATTCCCGTCAATATGGGCCCGTTCGACGGGTCGGGCAAGTGGATCCCCGCCGGGGCTGAAGGCGGGACATCAATTCTTGTTAGACCGCCCCGGGGGTGTTAGGGTTCATCACCGTGACAGGCCCTTCAGGGCTCCAGGAAGGCGACCACCGGGAAAGCCCGGCTGTTTTGCGCCAACGACCTTTCCCCTTGCGGAGGTGTCAATGGATATCAGTGGCAACAAGCATCTACCCGAGAATGCGTACCGCAAACTCGGTGAAGGTGAGAAGTTCGTACCGGTGGTGCCGGCCGAGTCGATCGTTCCGGAGCTGACCGGTTATTCGCTTTTTTGGGGGCTGTTTTTTGCCGCGCTGTTCTCCGCGGCGAGCGCCTACCTCGGCCTGAAGATCGGCCAGGTCTTCGAGGCGGCGATTCCCATCACCATCCTGGCGATCGGTCTGAGTGCCAACCGGAAGAATGCCCTGCAGCAGAACGTGATGATCCAGTCGATCGGTTCGGCCTCGGGTGTGGTCGTGGCCGGGGCCATCTTCACCCTGCCGGGCATCTACATCCTCGGGTTGGCCGAGAAGACGAACTTCATCCAGATGTGCCTGGCCTCCCTGCTGGGTGGTTTCCTGGGTATCCTGCTCCTGATTCCCTTCCGTCGCTATTTTGTCCAGGACATGCACGGCGAATTCCCGTTCCCGGAGGCGACGGCCAGCACCGAGGTGCTGATGGCCGGCGAGGCCGGCGGCGGCCAGGCCAGCATCCTGATGAAGAGCGGCGCCTTCGCCGGCATCTTCCAGCTGCTGAGCCAGACCTTCGGGCTCTGGCGCGAGACCTTCTCCACGACGGCCTTCCACTGGGGAACCAACCTGTCCTCCAAGGTCCGCCTGGAATTCAACATGATGACCGAGGCCGCCATCGTGGGCCTGGGCTACATCATCGGACTCAGGTACGCGTTGATCATCGCCTGCGGCTCTTTCCTCAGCTGGTGGGTGATGACGCCCATGATCGGACTGCTGGGCAAGGGTGTGACCGTCGACGGCACCCTCTACCAGGTCCAGGGCCTGGCGGGCATGGAAACCGGCGACATCTTCTTCCACTTCGTCCGCCCGGTGGGCATCGGCGCCATCGCGATGGCCGGCCTGATCGGGGTCTGGAAGAGCCGGGACATCATCCTCGGCGCCGTCAAGCTGGCCAGCAAGGCGGGACAGCAGGCTTCCGGCGGCCAGGCGACCGAGCGGACCCAGGTCGACCTGCCGATGAACCTGGTGACCAGCGGCCTCATCCTCACCCTGGTGGCCGTGTTCTGTTTCTTCCTCTTCCTGGTGCCGAACGTCTCGCTCATCCAGGCCATCGTCGGTCTGGTCGTCGTGGCGGTCATCAGCTTTCTGTTCACCACCGTGGCCGCCCGCGCCATCGCCATCGTGGGCACCAACCCGGTGTCGGGCATGACCCTGATGACGCTGATCATCAGCTCGGTCATCCTCAAGGCCGTGGGCCTGCAGGGGCCCGACGGCATCGTGTCGGCCCTGCTGATCGGCGGGGTCGTCTGCACCGCCCTGAGCATGAGCGGCGGCTTCGTCAGCGATCTTAAAATCGGCTACTGGCTGGGCACGACGCCCAAGACCCAGCAGAAGTGGAAGTTCCTCGGCACGATCGTCGCCGCGGTATTCGTCACCGGCGTGATCATGATGCTGGCCAAGACACCCGGTTTCACGGGTGAGGACGCGCTGCAGGCGCCCCAGGCCAACGCCATGGCCGCCCTGATCGAACCGCTCATGACCGGTCAGGACGCACCCTGGCTGCTGTACATGGCCGGCATGTTCATGGCCCTGATCCTCGAGTGGACCGGGCTGCCCGCCCTGGCGTTCGCCCTGGGCATGTACCTGCCGCTGGAGATCAACACCCCGGTGCTGGCCGGTGGTCTGATCGCCCACTTCGTCGCCCTCGGCGGCAGCAAGGAAAACCAGACCAAGCGCAAGGAGAAGGGCACCCTGATGGCCAGCGGTTTCGTGGCCGGCGGCGCCATCATGGGGGTCATCGCCTCGACGGTCCGGTTCATCGGCGCCTGGCGCACCGGTGAGAACAACTGGAGCGTGGAACGGGCGATCGGCATGACCGAATGGGTCGAGCACAACGCGCTTTCGGCCGTGTTGACGCTGGTGATGTTCGGCGCCCTGGGGTACTACCTGTACAAGGGGGCCCGAAACGCCGCCTCCGACTGAGGCTGACGGGACCTGCACTGAACACAACCGGGCCGCCGATCTGCCTTTCAGATTTCGGCGGCCCTCTCTCGATGGAGATGGCTAATGTCCTGCCCCTGTGGATCGACCAGAGACTACGCGGCCTGCTGTGAACCCGTCATCAAGGGCACCAGGGAAGCGGCCACCTGCGAGGAGCTGATGCGGGCCCGCTACAGCTCCTACGTCAAGGTGGAGATGGAATTCCTGCAGGAATCCCTGCATCCGGACAAGCGGGAGGACGCCGACGCCGATGGTGCCCGTGAGTGGGCCGAGAGTTCCCAGTGGCACGGTCTCGAGATCGTCGCCACCGCGGACGGCGAATCCGGCGACGACACGGGTCAGGTGGAGTTCATCGCCAGCTACACTTTCGACGGCGAAGAACAGCACTACCGGGAAATTGCCGAGTTCGAGCGGGTGGACGGCCGCTGGTATTTTACCGAAGGCCTGCCCCCGGTGCGCACGCCGGTCGTTCGGGAGGAACCCAAGATCGGCCGTAACGACCCATGTTCCTGCGGCAGCGGCAAGAAGTACAAGCGCTGCTGCGGCGCCTAGGGCATGTCGCCGCGTCTGTTCGGCCCGCTGGTGGTCGTCTGCCTGCTGGCGGCGTCGGCGGCCTGCGGCCAGGACGGTGCGGCGACGACGAATGCGGCCGCCGCCGCCGACACCGTGACCGAAAGCGGTTCCTGGTTGACGAGGGCCTTCAAACGATACCTCGTCGATACGCCCCAGGAGGGGGACCTGCTCGACGGTCAAGCCGTCCAGGCGGTCGACAAGTATTCCCGTCACATCGGCAAGCCCATCGAGGTGGTGATCGTCTCCCAGGTGGCCCGCTTCGACCAGGAGTGGAACCAGGACAAGGCCACCGGCCAGCGGTTGCTGAACACCGCCACCCGCCCGATACATGCCTACACGCAGGACCGCGTCATCCGGGAGTACCTGCTGTTCGAGCAGGGTCAGGTCGTCGATCCGTTCGCCCTGGCCGACTCCGAGCGGATGCTCCGCCAGCTGGATTTCATCAACGACGTCCGCATCACCCTGATTCCCCTCCAGGGGGAGGTCGAAACGATCGCAGTGGTGGTGGAGGTCCGCGACAAGTGGCCCTTCGGGATCACCGGCACGGTCAAGGACGTCGACCGGTACGTCGCCAGCCTCTACTTCAGCAACCTCGGCGGGCTGGGCATTCGCCTCGAGAACCGGCTCATCTACCGGGGCGACCGCGAGCCCGATCTGGGCTACCGGGGGACCGTGTCCAAGCGGAATGTGCGGGGCACCTTCATCGACCTGGCTCTCCAGTACGAGGATTCCTGGGAACGCCTCCAACGACAGATAGGATTCGAACGGGACCTCGTCCACCCGGCCATCAAGTGGGTGGGCGGAGCCTTCTGGGAAGACACGGATGTCCGCGACAACGAAGGTATTCCGCGCCGTTTCTATCTCGGCGACTACTGGGCCGGACGCACCATCCAGCTCAGCGAGGGCCGGGCCGACCTGACCGCCGCCAGGCCGGTGCTGGTGCCGGCCGCGCGGTTCAATCAGACGATATTCAGCGAGCGGCCGTCCGTCGATGCGGACACCAACCGCGCCTATCATGATACGAAGTCACTCCTGGGCAGCGTGGCCTACCAGCGGTTGAAGTACTACAAGACGAGCTATCTCTACCGGATGGGCGAGACCGAGGATGTGCCCGCCGGACTGGCAGCCAAGCTGTCGGCCGGTTACGAATGGCGCGAATTCTACGACCGCACCGGCGTCTTCACGGAGCTGGTCTACGCCTCGATTCGCAACGCGGGCGACATATGGGTGGCGGGCGCGCGCCTGGGGGGTCATTATCGGGACCATGTCTTCGAGGAGGGCAACCTGTGGCTGACGGTCAGCTATATTTCCCCCCTGATGGGCAAGGGGAAGTACAAGCACCGCTTCCTGTCCCGCCTGGACTACCACCGGGCGATCAACTGGTACGCCGACACCGCCTTGATGCTCGGGGATCGCACGGGAATCCGGGGCCTGGAGAACAACCGGGTGCTGGGCAGCCAGCGCCTGGTCCTCAAACTCGATTCGCGGGTCTTCACGCCGTGGAACCTGCTGGGCTTCAGGTTCATGGTCAGCGCCTTCTCCGACATCGGGGCCGTCGCCGGCGAGAAGGAACCCCTGCTGCAGGCGAAATTCTACGGAAACCTGGGGGTGGGCATCCGGATCGAGAATCCCAACCTGGTGCTGCCCGAGGTGGAGATCCGGTTCCTGCTCGTGAACAACATCGGCAACGGCGATCTGGGCCTGGACTTCGACGTGGGGAATCCCAGCTATCCCGAGTACAGGATCCCGTCCACGAAACCGGGTTCCTTCTTCTTCCAGTAACCCGCGGCCGAAAGGATGACGGGGATGATGCGTCAAATCTGGATCACCGCCAAGGGCGGTCCTGACACCCTGGAGATCAGGCAGGCACCCGTGCCGGAGCCCGGCCCGGGGATGGTCCTGGTGCGGGTGGAGGCCGCCGGCGTCAACTTCGCCGACGTCATGATGCGCCGGGGATTGTACCCCGACGCGCCCAAGCTGCCGGCGGTGCCGGGCTACGAGATCGCCGGGACGGTGGCCGGCATCGGGGCAGGCTGCGACGCATCCCTGATCGACAAGCCGGTCGTGGCGATGTGCAACTTCGGCGGCTACAGCGAGTTCGTCGCGCTGCCGGTGGGCCAGGTCTGGGTCCGCCCCGAGGGTCTCGATGCGGTGACGGCCGCTGCGGTTCCGGTCAACTACCTGACCGCCTGGCAGATGGTCCGGGTGATGGCGCCGGTGGCTCCCGGAGAAACGGTCCTCGTCCATTCGGCGGCCGGAGGTGTCGGGCAGGCGGTGATCCAGCTGGTCGGGCTCGCCGGCGCCCACGTCATGGGTTCGGCCTCGGGCGCGAAGCACGACCGACTGCGCGACCAGGGTCTGGTGCACGTGTTCGATTCGCGGCAGAAGAAGTTCGCCTCGTCGGTCCGCGCCGCCACCGGCGGCCGCGGCGTGGATGTGGCCCTCGAACCGCGGCACGGCCCCTGGATCATGGAGAGCTACCGCAGCCTGGGGAAGTGCGGCCGGCTGGTCCTGTTCGGGTTCTCGAACGCGGCGCAGGGCAGCGGCTCGGGCGTGCTGTCGGCGCTGGGGACCCTGGCCCGCGTGCCCTGGTTCCAGCTGAACCCCATCCGCCTGATGAACGACAACAAATCGGTGGCCGGCGTCAATCTGGGCCGGATGTGGGACCGGCGCGAGCGCACGGCCGCCTGGATGCACGCGTTGCTCGCCCTGCTCACCGCCGGAAAGATCGCTCCGGTGATCGACCGGGTGTTGCCGTTCGACGCTGCGGGCGAAGCGCACCGGCGGCTCGAGGAGAGGCTCAACGTGGGCAAGATCGTGCTGGTGCCGGGAGACGCGGCGTGAAGATCTCGGCCGCCATCATCACCTTGAATGCGGCCGCGGAGCTGGACCGGTGTCTGGCGTCCCTGGATTTTGCCGATGAGATCATCGTCCTGGACCAGGGCAGCACCGACGACACCGCCGGCGTCTGCGCGCGACGCGGGGCCGTCCTCCACCAGACGGAATGGCTCGGCTTCGGGCCGACCAAGGACAAGGCGGCCGGCCTGTGCCGGAACCCCTGGGTGCTGAGCATCGATTCGGACGAGGAGGTCACGCCGGAACTGCGGGCGGCCATCGAGGCCTTGCCCGACGACCCGCCCGAAGCCGCCTTTACCGTCAACCGCCTCAGCCGGTTTCTCGGGCGCTGGATCCGCCGCTGCGGGTGGCACCCCGAACACGTCGTGCGCCTGTTCGACCGCCGCCGGGCCGGTTTCAACGACAAGCCGGTTCACGAAGGCATCGAAACCGCGGGCGCCGTCGGCCGCTTGGGCGGCATTCTCCGCCACTACACCTACGAAACCATGGAACAGTACATCACGAAGCTGAACCGGTACACGACCCTCGCCGCCGAGGAGATGTACGCCCAGGGCCGGCGCTCGGGTCTGCTGGCGGCCGTGGTGCGCGCCGAAGCTACCTTCTGGCGCATGTGGCTGTTGAAAGGCGGATTTCTGGACGGCATGGCCGGAACGGTTCTGTGCTGGTCGTCCGGCTTCTACGTTCTGAGCAAGTACACCAAGCTCTGGCGGATGGGGCGTCGGTGAAGGTGCTGGTGGTCAGAACCGACCGTCTGGGTGACCTCGTGCTCTCGCTGCCGGTCTTCGAGTACATCAAGACCCGGCGTCCGGCGTGGGAGGTCCATGCGCTGGTTGCGCCCGGATCGGTTCCCCTGGTGGAAAACAATCCCCACATCACCGCGGTCTGGACCTGGAACGACGCCGGCACCCCCGCCGAACACGCAGACCTCGAACGACGGCTGGCCGCCGAGGGTTTCACCGCGGTGGTTCTGCTGCAGTACCGGCACGCACTGGCGGCCCTGATGCACCGGGCGCAGATTCCGCGCCGTCTGGGCCCCCTGTCCAAGATGTCGAGCTGGTTCCTGCTGAACCGGGGATCGTGGCAGGCGCGTTCCCGCGGGCGCCGGCACGAGTTGACCCAGAACCTGCGCCTGGCCCGGCGCCTGATCGAGGGCTGGCCGGCGGACTGGAAGCGCGACGCCCGGGACCATCCGGAGCCGCAGCTGTACCTGACCGATGGTCAGCGCGAGATCGGCCGGCGATTCCTGGCCGTCGAGGCAGCCGGTGCCGGCACCGTGGCCTTTGTCCACCCCGGATCGGGCGGTTCGGCACTGGACTGGGAACCCGCCCGTTTCGCCGGGGTTGCCAATGCGCTGGGGCGGCAACCGGGCTGGCGGGTATTCGTCACCGGCTCTGCGGCCGATACGGCGACCGTCGCGGCCATGAAGCCCCATCTGTCGGCGAACGTGGAGATTCTGCTTGACCGCTATCCGCTGCGGGATTTCCTGGGCATCGTGGCCGCCGGCGATCTGTTTGTGGGCCCGTCGACCGGCCCCTTGCATATCGCGGCCGCGCTGGGAACGGCCGCCGTCGGTCTCTATCCGCCGGTGGTGACCATGAGTCCGGACCGCTGGGGGCCGCGCGGGCCGTGGAGCCGGGCCGTCACGCCCGATGTGAAGTGTCCGTCGCGGCGCACCTGCTTCATGGAACGATGCATCGAATACAACTGCATGGACCGGATCCGGGAACAGGATGTCCTTGCGCGATGTCTGGCAGTGGTTAATATCCGGCGAAAGGCCCTGGACGATCATCACCCGGCTTGAACCGGGTCCTCCTGGAGGAACGATAGTGATGCGATTTGCTGATACGTCGCGGGCGATCCTGCGGTCCCTGCTGCTACTGGGGATCCTGATGATCGCCGCGCCCCTGGTCGCGCAGGAGGAGCAGCCGGCTCCGGGCGCGGAGGTCCGCCGTCTCATGGATCAGGCCAAGAAACTGGGGGCCAAGGGCCAGTTGCCCCATGCCTGGTGGGATCTGGACAGCCGCTTGAAAGTGGCCGAAAACGGCGGCACCTCCGCTGACAGCTGGGCCGAGCTGGAGACCGAGGCCCGTCGCCTGGTCAATGCGGCGGCCTTCGTGGATGAAATGAGGAAGAAGAAAAGCGGTATGGAAGCCCTGCTGGGACGCTTCGACCAGGCTTTACGGGAAATCGGTGCCCTGCAAGGGCTGGAACCTGCGGCCGAACTGTCCGGGAGCGCTGCGGCGGGTGATCTCATCGAGCGTTTGAATACGGAAAACCTCGCGCGGCAGGTGCTCGTCGATTCCCTGACGGTGGAAAACCGGCGCTATCGCGAATCGCTCGGCGGCCGGGCGGCCGAGCAGGAATCCCTGATCACGGCTCTCGAAATCGAAGTCAGTTCCCTGCGCCGACAGCTCTGGGAAACCGAATTGCGGGTGGGCGTGGCCGAGGCCGACCGGTCCGCGGCCGAGTCGGTCCTGACCAAGAAGCAGCAGCGGGATGCGGCCATCGCAACGATCCGGTCGTCGATCGGCAACGACGAAGGCGAGATTCTCCTGACCGCCGGCGGAGAGGTACTCCTGCGGGTCTACGGCATCTCGTTCGGGGTCGGCAGCGCCGCGCTGAAAGCGGGGCAGGACGCCCTGGTGAACAAGATCGCGCAGGCGATGAGCCTGTTTCCCGGCAGCGGATTCCGCGTCGAGGGGCACACCGACGACACCGGCAGCCGCGACGCCAACTTGAGGCTCAGCCGGCGTCGGGCCGAAACCGTCGCGCGCCTGCTCGAGCAGAAAACGGGCGTCGCCGAGGGCGCCATCCGGACCGAGGGCTTCGGTCCGGACAAACCGGTCGCCCCGAACAGCAGCCCGGAGGGCCGGGCGCTGAACCGCCGCATCGACGTGGTCATTGAGAGCGCCGGTCGTTGAACCGGGCCGACCGGTCGGGGCGGGTCCGGCGGAAGTTGAAAATCAAAGTCGACTGTTGACAGCCCGGCCCAGCCGGCTAGTTTATCATGCTTCAGGTAAGCTACGGGCCCCGCTCCGGGAGCCCATCAATGACCCATCCGGAATTCGATTCCGTATTTGAGGGGGATCCCATGCTGAACTTTCTCGCTCAGGCCCAGACCGGCGGTGACGTCACCGATGCCGCGACGGCTCTCAAAGACCCCACCCTGTGGATGAATGCCCTGGAGTTCCTCAAGGCCAACGGACCGGCCATCGGGTTGAAGATCCTCGGCGCGATCCTGATCCTCCTGCTCGGCCGCTTCGTGGCCGGAGCACTGCGGCGGGGAGTCAAGAAGGTGATGAACGCCCGCGGAGTCGATCCCAGCCTGACCGGATTCATCGGCAGCTTGATCTATTTCGCCATCATGGCCTTCACCGTCATCGCCACGGTCGGTCAATTCGGCGTTCAGACGGCGAGCTTCGTGGCTATCCTCGGTGCCGCCGGCTTCGCGGTCGGCATGGCCATGCAGGGTACGCTCGCCAACTTCGCCTCCGGGGTGATGCTGCTCCTGTTCCGGCCGTTCAAGGCCGGTGACATGATCGAAGCCGCGGGCGTCATGGGCAAGGTGATCGAGATCCAGATCTTCAGCACGACGATGGCCACACCCGACAACATCCGTATCATCGTGCCGAACGGGAAACTGTTCGGCGACATCATCAAGAACTTCAACGGCTACGACACCCGCCGGGTGGACATGGTCATGGGGATCGGGTACGACTCTGACATCAACCAGGCCATCAAGATCCTGGGCGACCTGGCCAGGAACGACAGCCGGGTGCTCGACGACCCCGCCACGACCATCGCGGTCAAGGAACTGGCCGATTCGAGCGTGAACATCGTCTTCCGCCCCTGGGTCAAGGCGGGCGACTACTGGAATGTCAATTTCGACATGCACAAGGCCACCAAGGAAGCCTTCGACGCCGCCGGCATCGAGATTCCCTTCCCGCAGCGGGTCGTGCACATGAACCAGCTGCAGAGTTAGGACACTCCGGAGGACCAACATCACCGGGGCCGCCACTGCAAGTGGCGGCCCCGTGTGTTTTCCAGGTGTTCCGCAGCGGCCCGCGGGGACGGGCTATTCCTTGAGGATGTCGGCGACCGCCTTGAACTGGGGCGTGCCCGCTTTCTTCAGCAGTTCGAACATCAGCATCTGCGCGCCCATGCTCTGGACGCCGATCTCCGACATCCGGCGCAGACCGATCTCGCGGTCGACCGCGGAGCACGAACTGACCGCGTCGATCGCCACGGCGACCTGGTTGTCCTGGTGGAGCAGGTCGAAGGCGGTCTGGTAGATGCAGACATGGGTTTCGATGCCGCACAGGATGATCTGGCTGCGGCCGCAGTCCTTGAGGGCCTGGTTGAACTCCGCGGAGCCGCAGCAGCTGAAATGGATCTTCTCCACCGGTGCGAAGGGCTCGAGAAGACTGCGGACCTCCGGCACCGTTTCACCGAGACCACGGGGGTAGTGTTCGGTGACCAGGATGGGGATGTCCACCTGCCCGGCAAAGCGGATCAGGCGGCTGGCCGCTTCGATCACACGGTCCATGCCGTGGATCAACCCGCGGAACTTCTCCTGGATGTCGACGACGACCAGAGCGGTGCGGGCGATTTCGAAGCGGGCCGGCGGACGTTGGCCTTGCATGGTTGTCCTTTCGGTTCAATTGCGCCGTGGCGGCTGGTAGGTCGCGCACGGGTCGACGGTTTCGGCGTAGGTGCTATGCCAGCTGAGGTTGAAGAACCGGTCGCAGTCGGCGGCGGCGCCCGATCCGCGGCAGATCAGACCCACGTTGCGCGAATCGTAGAAGTATCCCCGCGACCAGTTGGACGTGCCCAGCCATAGTATCTGTCCGTCGACGGTCAGGTATTTGGCGTGCTCGACCCGGGCAAAGGGTATGAAGCCGCGTGAATACTCGGGGATGTTGGTGAAGCGGATCTCGAGGTTCGGCACGACCGCCAGGCTCTGGATCCAGGGGATGCTGTACCGCGATTTCGACCAGTTCGACAGGATGATCCTGACGGTGACCTTGCGGACGGCGGCGCGGCGCAGGGCCCGGTCCAGATCGTCGAAGAGCCGGCCCTCGCGATCGGTCATGCCGTAGGACAGCAGCTGCAGGTGCACCGAGTCGCGGGCGGCGTCGATCATTTCCACCAGCAGCGGCAGGTCCCAGGGCACGCCCGCGGGCAGGGCCGAGGCCGGGCTGGCGGTGATCAGGGCACTGACGGTATCGCCGGCGGCGGTCACGACCAGCGAGCCGGGCAGGTCGAACAACCCGGCCTGGTCGTGGTGGTCCACCTCGGGTACGGGCCCGTCGGCGGGGGGCGGGGCGGCCGCGAGATCCCAATCCATGGCGAAGATCCGGCCCAGGTCGCCGGCCAGCCCGCGGTGGCGGACCAGCGCACCCAGTTCATGGATCTGATCCAGGGCCCGCCAGTCCCAGTTCTGGCTGCCGATGAACAGGAGGTCGTCGTCGCTGACGAAGTACTTGGCGTGCAGGACACCGCCGAAGTGGGCGCCGGCATCGAAGGTGCGGGATTCGGCCCCGTCGACGGTGTTCATCCAGGCAGGGACCTCGGGGTACGTCGCGAGGAACTTGCTGTCGGCGAGCATCCGGACGTCGACCCCGCGGCCGGCGGCGGCGGCCAGGCCGTCCAGCACCGGGACGAGCCGGTCCGGCGTCCCGTCGGGAGCGCCGGCGTCCTTGCCGTCGCCGCTGCGGCTGTAGTAGAAGCTGGCCACCTTGAAGCTGGCGCTGGTCGCGCCGATGATCCGGGGCCAGACGACCGCCGCATCCTCCAGATCCGGGAGGTCCAGGGCGGTTTCGGCAGGCCAGCTTTCGATGAACCGGACCGTGCCGATCTCTTCCTGAGCGCTGCAGGCGCCGGTCGGCATGAGAGCGATGAGGGCCAGCAGGGCCGCGAGCGGAGTTGCCGGAAAATTACGCATGAAGGCATCCTTGTGAGGTGAGGGGAGTTGGCCGCTCCCAGTCTACCGCGGGCCGGGCCCCGAGACAATGCCGGGGTTGCCGGTCGACCGGTGTAATGAGTATGTTGACCGCACAGGGCGACGAACGTTGCGTTCCCCCGTGGCGTTGCCCTCAACGGGTCGGGTTTCCGATCCGCTACCAGAAAAACCGGCCCCAGCCAGCAGGCTGGGGCCGGTCGTTTGTGCGGGGGCGGACCGGATCAGCCGCGCGCGTGCCCGAGCATCGTTTCCAGTTCGGCCATCCTCGCTTCGAAGTCCTCGGCGAAGGCGACAACGCCCCGGGCCAGGGAATCCGGATCGAGTCCGGCGTTCTCGCAGACCTCGTCCAGTGATCCGCCGGGCCGCCACATGTCGTCCCAGTCGCTGGTCATCGCATAGCGGTCGGCCAGCGGATTGAAGTTCCAGTCGACCATGGTGCGGCGGGCCCGGTTCGTGATGTACGTGCTGTTGAGCATGTCGCCGGTGCTCAGCACGCTGTTCTGGTACTCCTCGTCCTGCAGGTGGAACAGCTGGGGGCTGGGCACCGCAACGATCTTGACGTTCACCCCGGCGGCGTCGATGGCCGGCAGGGCCGCGATGAGATTGTAGGTGCTCATCGTACCCTGGATCATGACGACGCCCTGGCGGGGCATACCGTCCTTGTAGTCGCGCAGGACATACGCTCCCTTGGCCGCTTCCTTGAACGAACCCAGGCCCAGCGCCTCGCGGTCGGGGATCTCCACGCCGGGGCGGGTCAGGTGCAGGGCGATCACCGGGCGGTCGGTCTTCATGGCCGCCGCCAGCAATACCGGCACCTCGTTGAATTCCCACGGATGGATGTCGATCACGTGGCCGTCGGGGAACAGCTGCGTGGTCGCGGGGCTGAAGATGCCGAAGTGGGTCCGGCTGTCCTCGGCCGTCTCGGGACCGCTGTGGCCGGCCACCCAGATGGTCTTGCCCAGTTTCAGCTCGCAGTCCTGGTCCATCTGGCTGTAGAGGCGCATGGCGCCGTACTTCAGGTAACTGAACGAACCGTAAGTGCTGCTGGCGGTGTAGAAGCCGTTGAATTCGTTCTCCGGGTCCGGGGACATGTTGACCGAGGCGGCGCCCACCATGATGCCGGCGTTGGCGAATTCGGTGATGCCCTGGGGCAGAATGACGCCGTCGGGATTCGTGTCGCGGTTGAACCAGCCGGTGTTCTTCATGTCGCCGAAGGGGTCGCCGAAACCGGCGATGTTGGTCGAACCGGCCAGATCGGCACTGCAGACAAGGAACAGCGGCCGCCCGTATTTCTGCTGGCAGTAGCTGTTGATGTAGCTGCCCCACCGGGCGAAGCCGGCACGGTTCGGCTGCTTGGTTCCGGGATCGGCCCACATCTCGGCGGGGTAGGATTCGAAATCGAACAGCGTGTCGTCATCGAGGGGATTCCTGTCCGCCGGCAGCGCGAACCCGGGAATATCCTCCGGAACGCTGTCGCCGATCTCCACCAGACGGTCGGCCAGATACCGGACCAGGTCGTCGTCCTGGCGCAGAACGTCCAGCGCCACGTTCAGGTTGTCGGCGTACTGCTGGCGCCGCTGATCGGCGTCGGCGGGAGCCGGTTCGTCGGTGCCGTGCCACTTCACGCCGTAGATCTTCGCGAAGTCGGCGCGGCACTGCCAGAACAGCTCGCTGTTCATGGCGTGGGGTGCGCCGTGGCTGGGCGCGTCGATCTTGTGGTAGCCGCGCCCCTTGATGGTCCGGCCGAACATCATGCCCGGGCGCTGAGCGGGATTGTCGCCACTTACCATCGCGGACATGGCCTTCATGACGTCATTCCAGTCGCTGCCGTCGGCGGCCTCGTGCACGTGCCAGCCGTACGAGTCGAACCAGTCGCGCGGCGTGCCGGCAACGATGGAGCTGGTGCGGTGGGCGTCGATCCCGAAATCATTCCAGTCCAGGACGATGTTGAGGTTGTCGAGGCCCAGGCCGTAGGCCGAGTTCTTG
Organism: Candidatus Krumholzibacteriia bacterium; assembly: GCA_942492615.1. Lineage (GTDB taxonomy): Bacteria > Krumholzibacteriota > Krumholzibacteriia > LZORAL124-64-63 > LZORAL124-64-63 > CALOFL01. The sequence goes on along the minus strand of CALOFL010000023.1, from coordinate 247,227 downwards.
GTCTCGTGCCAGACTCCGGCCGTATGGCCGCCTTCACCCTCGAACCCGAACACCTTCACGCCCGTGGCCCCGGCGCGTTTGAGCGCGATCGCCTCGCCGGCGCAGACGGGGGCGCCGTGGCCGCTGGGGCCGGTATTGAACTTGACGAACAGGTTCTTGCCGGCCATCTCGACGTGGCCGGGCAGGCCGTTCATGTTGCGGAAGCCCAGGAGGTCTTCCCAGGTCAGCATGCGTTCGCGGCCGCCGTGGACGAGGTACTTGGCGTCGCCGGTCTTCTCGTGCATGACGCGCAGGGCTTCGTTGAAGACGGTCAAGGTGGCGTAGATCAGCGGGGCGGTGTGGCCGGCCACGAGGATGAAGCGGTCGCCGAATCTTTTTTCCGGATGACGGATGTCCCAGCGCATGGCGCCGCTCAGCAGCAGGCTGACGAAATAGTGCACCTTCGAACGGCTGCCGCCGGGGTGCCCGCTCTGACGGTAGTTGAGCATCAGGTCGATCTGCTGATCGATGACATCCTTCAGAATTTCCCAACGGGCGAAGTTGCCCTTCTGGGCTTCATAAAGTCTGGTGGCATCAGACACGGGGGTCTCCTCTCGACCATTTCCGGCGCAGGTTTCGCGATCGCGGCCAGTACCCTGCCAAAATGGTGAACTGAAGGCGAGGATTCAAGCGGAATCGGGCCCCGGACGGACGGTCAGTCCAGGGCCCGTCCCAGGTGGTGCAGCTGCAGGACAGCCGCTGCGGCCTTGGCGTCCTCGACCGCGCGGTGGGCGGCAAAACGGTCGGCCAGGCCCATCTTTTCCAGGATCGAACCGAGGGTCAGCCCGCTGGTGCGGTGGTTGTTGGCCGCCAGCCACACGGTGCCGACCGCGCGCAGGTCGAAGGCCCCGCCGGCGATGTGGGTCCGGTAGTCCAGTCCGTAGCGGCCGCATTCCTTGCGCAGGAGCGGAATGTCGTAATAGGCGCCGAAAGCCGCGATGATGGCCTTGTTGCGGGGGCCGTACCATTCGAGGAATCGCCGGCCCACCTCGGCAAACGTGTCCTTGCCGCGCACCATGTCCGGCGTGATGCCGGTGATCTCGGTGATGAACGGCACGATGGGATGGTCCTCGGGCCGGACGAGTTCGCTGAATTCGGCGGTGATTTCGAGGCTACGCCGGTCCAGGCGCACGGCCCCGATCTCGATGATGCTGCTGCGCTCGACGGAATTGTTGCCCTGGTCCTCGGCCGGGCAGCTGGCCTCCAAGTCGATGACGACGATATCGGTGGTGTATCGCATGTCCTACGCTTTCGGCGGTGGTCAGGTTTTCAGTCGATCTGAAGGTTGGCGCCTTCAGCCCCGGAACCGAAGAGGTGCAGATGCTCCGGTCGCAGGGCCAGGCCCACGGTCTGGTCGATGCGGGCGTCGAGGCGCCCGGGCCCGCGCACGGTGAGCTGTTCGCCTGCGAACCGGAAATAGAGCAGGGTTTCGTTGCCGAGCGATTCGACGACCTGTACGGGGACCTGCAGGTTGGCGGCGCCGGCGTCGCCGACCACGTCCACATGCTCGGGGCGGATCCCCAGGACCAGCGGGGAGTCCAGCAGCCGGGCGGCGGGGCGGAACCCGGTCGGCAGGGCGAAAACGCCTTCTTCGCCCGCCGGGGCGAAGCGCAGCCCGTCCTCCTGGACGAGACGGCCACTGATGAAATTCATGGCGGGTGAGCCGATGAACCCGGCTACGAACCGGTTGGACGGCTTCGCGTAGAGGTCGAGGGGTGGAGCGACCTGCTGGACGAAGCCGTCCTTCATGACGACGATCCGCTGGCCGAGGGTCATGGCCTCGGTCTGGTCGTGGGTCACGTAGATCATGGTGGCGCCGAGCTGGTGGTGCAGCCGGGCGATCTCGGTGCGCATCTGCACGCGCATCTTGGCGTCGAGGTTGCTCAGGGGCTCGTCGAAGAGAAAGACCTCCGGATCCCGCACGATGGCGCGCCCCAGCGCCACCCGCTGCCTCTGGCCGCCCGAAAGGGCGCGCGGCTTGCGGTGAAGCAGGTCGTCGATGCCCAGCACCTTGGCCGCGGCGGCGACGCGGGGCTGGATCTCGTCGCGGGGGACCTTCCGCATCTTGAGCCCGAATGCCAGGTTGGCCGCGACGGTCATGTGGGGATACAGGGCGTAGCTCTGGAAAACCATGGCGATGTTGCGGTCGCGCGGTTCGACGTCATTGACCACACGGTCGCCGATGGAGATGGTGCCGGTGGTCACTTCCTCGAGGCCGGCGATCATGCGCAAGGTGGTGGACTTCCCGCAGCCGGAGGGACCGACCAGAACCGCGAATTCCCCATGATCGATGAGCAGATCCATCGGCGCGACGGCCTGCACGCCGCCGGGAAAGACCTTGCTCACCTGTTCGAGAACCACTTGGGCCACGACACGCTCCTTCCGGGCCTGCGCAAAAATCTCCGCCGGAATCTATCACAGGGGCGGGGAAACATCCACCGCCGGAGCTGTTCTCGACAAAATCCGATGGCCGGAACCCCCGATCCGCCAGCCGGCGAAGACCCATGCCCGCCCACCCGGCTTCCCGACCAGGATCGATGCGGGTCGCGGCTTACCACCCTTGTGGCCGGGTCGGACGTCCCTCGGCGGAAGAATGGTCCCGGCAAAAAGAAACGGGCGGGCCGCTCAAGCGACCCGCCCGTTGTCTGCAATGCGTCGGCTAGTTCACGGTCTCCATGTACTGGAGCTCGAAGTTGGCCGGCGGCGCTTCGTCGCGATACTGGGAGGACACGAGGGCCTCCAGGTTCTCGCTGGTGTAGACGGCGTTGTTGGTCTCCAGGGTGAAGCCGCGGGGGATGAGCACCCGGTTGATCACGTGGATGACGCCGTTGGTGGCCTCGACATCGGCGGTCGTCACGCGGGACCAGTTGACCCACACGTTGCCGAACCACTTCACGATGCTGACCTTGCTGCCCTGCAGGGTCTCCACGCGCTGGTAGTAGCTCAGGTCACCGGCGAGCACCTTGGCGCCGACCACGTGATAGAGCAGCAGCTCCTGGAGCTTGGCCTTGTTCTCCTCGAGCAGGAGAGCGGCGACCAGGTCCTGGGGCAGCTTGGCAAAGGCCTCGTCCGTCGGGGCGAAGACCGTCTTGGGAGAAGGATCGCGCAGGGCGTCCACCAGGTCAGCGGCGGTGGCGGCGGCGACCAGAGTCTCGAAGCCACCGGCAGCGATCGCCGTGTCTACGAGGTCCCTGGTGGGCGCCGGATCATCCGCTTCCAGCTCGAAGCCGCGCGGAATCAGGACCTTGTTGATGATGTGGATGACGCCATTGCTGGCCTCGACATCGGCGGTGGTGACGGTCGCGTTGTTGACGCGCACGGTGCCGCTCCACAGCTTGCGGATCCACAGGTACTTGCCGGAGAGGGTCTTGGTGAACTGGTAGCGACGCAGGTCGCTGGCGAAGATTTCGGCCGCCACGACGTGGTAGGTCAGGAGCTCCTGGAGCTTGCCCTGGTTACGCGGCAGCAGCAGCTGCTCGACGAGACCGTCAGGCAGATTGGCGAAAGCTTCATCCGTGGGGGCAAAAACCGTCAGGGGGCCTTCACCGCGCAGGGCGTCTTCCAGCCCGGCTGCCTGTACGGCGGCCACCAGCGTCTCGAAGGCACCGGCCGCTACGGCGGTTTCGACGATATCGAGGCCGTCTTTGGCGGCTTCGTTGTTGGTCACATCATTCAGGCCGTCGTCGTTGCCGGCCGGGGACAGGGGGTTCGAGTCGTCCGAGCACCCGGCGGCGCTGACAAGCAGGGCCAGCAGGGCGATCATCACGATCCAGGTACGCTGCGTCTTCATTGTTCTGGTCCTTTGTTGGAGTTGTGTTCTTTTCGTCTGAGACATGTCCAGTACAATAGCTATACAGGCATGCCTCTGTCAACCCCAAAATCACATTAAGCGGATCAGGGATCATTTTATCTGGTTGGTTGTAGGATAAGTGCCACAGTGGCATGGGTTTCGGGTGCAGGAAAAATTTGCGGCGAGCAGCGTGCGGACGCGGCAGACGCCTTGCCGGGCCGCGGAAGTCTGGAAAATTCCGCTTCGACGCCTCTGCTCAGTCGCGCTCGGCGCAGCGCTGCCGCCGGCGGCAGAACCTGATGGCGGAACAGGCTTTCCCGTGGCGATCCGGATCGAAAGGTACTAGTGTCTGACGCTCGGGCCGGCGCCGATACCGGATTGCATGCCCGGCGTGTCGAGGGTGAGGACCATCGTGGAGTGTGGATGTCGCATGGCCGAGCGTATCGCCATCATAGGCACCGGTATCGCGGGTTTGACCGCGGCGCATCTGCTGTCCCGGCGCCACGAGCTGGTTGTTTTCGAAGCCAACGACTACATCGGCGGCCACACCAATACGGTGGACGTTCCGGAGGGGGACGCCACCCTGGGAGTGGACACCGGCTTCATCGTCTACAACCAGCGGACCTACCCCCAGTTCTGCCGACTGCTCGACCAGCTCGAGGTGGCCTCCCAGCCGAGCGACATGAGTTTCAGCTTCAGCGACGAGAACACCGGACTCGAATACGGTGCGCCTGACCTGAGCCGTCTTTTTGCCCAGCGGGCCAATCTGGTGCGTCCCCGCTTCTGGCGCATGCTGAAGCAGATCCGGCGCTTCTACGCGGAGGCGCCCCGCTTGCTGGAAGCCGGCCGCGCCGATGCCGCACTCGACCTGGAGACCTATCTCGATCGCCAGGGGTACGACGACGCCTTCAAGGAGGACCACCTGTTTCCCGTGGCGGCGGCCATCTGGTCGGGCAGCCGCCGCCAGATGGGGGCCTTTCCCGTGCGCGCCTTCGTGAACTTCTTCCAGAACCACGGCCTGCTATCGTTTCGGGACCGTCCCCGCTGGCGCACCATCACCGGCGGTTCGGCCCGTTATGTCGAGAAGCTGGTGGCCCCGTTCCGCGACCGGATCCGGCTGGGGACCCCGGTTATCGGCATCCGGCGCGACGAGACGGGGATCGAAGTGACGACGGCCGCCGCCCGTGGCGAACGTTTTGCCAAGGTGGTGCTGGCCTGTCATGCCGACCAGGCGCTTGCCCTGCTCAAGGATCCCACGCCCCGCGAAATCGAAATGCTCAGCGCTTTCCCCTACGCCGCGAACGCCACGGTCCTACATTCGGACACCAGCCTGATGCCCCGCAGCCGGGCGGCGTGGTCGAGCTGGAACTACCACCGCCTGCAGGACGATCGGGACAAGGTGGCGCTGACCTACGATCAGAACCGACTGCAAAACCTGGCCACGCGAACGCCCTACCTGGTGACCCTGAACCGCACCGAAGCGGTCGCCCGGGACAAGGTGCACGCCGCATTCACCTATCACCATCCGCAGTACGACGCCCGGGGGATGGGACTGCAGCCCCGGCACGACGAGTTGAACGGTCCGAATCACACCTACTACTGCGGCGCCTACTGGGGCTACGGTTTTCACGAAGACGGCGTGAAGAGCGCCCTGCGGGTGGCCCGGCACTTCGGGGAGGAGCTGTGATGGCGACCGCGAGCGCGATCTATGAAGGCTGGGTGACCCACCGCCGGCACCGTCCCCGCCGGCACAACTTCCGCTACAAGTTCGGCCTGCTTTACCTGGATCTGGACGAGGTGCCCGAACTGTTCGACGGCCACGCGCTGTGGTCGGCGCGGCGGTTCGCTCCCGCCTGGTTCCGCCGCGCGGACTACCTGGGCCCGGCGGACGTTCCCCTGGCTGATGCGGTGCGCCAGGAAGTCGAACGCCAGAAGGGGGAGCGGCCGCCGGGCCCGGTGCGGCTGCTGACGCATCCCCGTTACTGGGGGGTCTGTTTCAACCCCGTCAGTTTTTACTACGTGTTCGAACCGGACGGCGAGAAGCTGCGGTACGTGGTGGGCGATGTCACCAACACGCCCTGGGGAGAAAGCCATGCCTACGTGCTGGGCCCCCTCGGCGAGCCGGACGACAAGGGCAGCTGGCACCCGGTCACGCCCAAGGTCTTCCATGTCTCCCCGTTCATCGCAATGGACATGGAATACCGCTGGCTGTTGCGGACGCCGGCCGATGACCTTTTGGTGGGCATCGAGAACCACGACGCCGAGGGCCGACTCTTCGACGCCACTTTTGCGCTGAAGCGCAGCGCATTGACGGGCGCCAGCCTCAACCGCCTCGTGTGGGGCTACCCGTGGCAGACGGTGAAGGTCGTCGTCGGCATCTACTGGCAGGCGCTGCGCCTGTGGATCAAACGCATACCCTACGTTCCCCATCCGGACGAACGGTAAGGAGCCGAACGTGAGCCGAACGCTGCGCCCACCCAATCGCTGGCAGAAGATCTGCCGCCACCTGCTGCTGCGTGTCCTGGACGGCCTCACGGAGGGCCGTATCGTCATTCGCGACGCCGAAGGCTGCCGCGCGGTGGGGCCGGCGTCGGCACCGGCGGACTTCACGGTCGAGATCGAGGTCTGGGATCCGTCGTTTTATCCCGCGGTGCTGCTGAAGCAGAGCGCCGGTACGGGCCGGGCCTACATGGAGGGCTGGTGGGGCTGCGAGGATCCGGTCACCCTGATGCGCATTCTGGCCCGCAACGAGAAGGTGCTGCGGCGGTGGACGGCGCCGACGCTGGGTCTGCTGGCGCCGGTGCATCGCGCCGCGCTGTGGACCCGGCGCAACACCGTGGCCGGGGCGAAGAAGAACATCGCGACACATTATGATCTGGGGGAGGACTTCTTCGCCGCCTTCCTCGATCCCAGCCTCACCTATTCGAGCGCCTTCTTCACCGCCGAAGCGGCGGACCTGGAATCGGCCCAGCGGGAGAAACTGGACCGTGCCTGCCGCAAACTCGCCCTCGGTCCCGAAGATCACGTGCTCGAGATCGGCACCGGCTGGGGCAGCTTCGCCATCCACGCGGTCCGCAATTACGGTTGCCGCGTGACGACGACCACCATCAGCGCCGAACAGGCTCGCTACGCCGCCGAGCGGGTGAAGGAACTGGGTCTGGACGACCGCATCACCGTTCTGCAGCAGGACTACCGGAACCTGACCGGGCAATACGACAAGCTGGTGTCGCTCGAGATGATCGAAGCGGTCGGAGTCCGCTACTACCCGGCCTATTTCGGCAGCTGCTCGAAGCTGTTGAAGGATGACGGCGCCATGCTCCTGCAGGCGATCGTCGTTGACGACCGGCATTTCGACCATGACGCGAAACACATCGATTTCATCAAACAGTACATCTTCCCCGGCGGCGTGCTGCCTTCGATCAGCGTCATCGCCGGCACGGTGGGCGCGGTGACCGATCTGCAGATCGGCCACCTGGAGGACATGACCGCCCACTACGCCCGGACCCTGCGGATCTGGCGGGAGCGGTTGCGGGCGGCCTGGTCCGAACTGGTCGGCCGGGGCAAGGACGTGAGCTTTCTCCGCTGCTGGGACTTCTACTTCGCCTACTGCGAGGGAGGGTTCCGGGAGCGGCGCATCGGCAACGTCCAGATGCTGCTGGTCAAGCCGCAGTCCGCTGTCCTGAGGAACCTGCCGCGGGCGGCGGACTCGCGGGTGTTCAAGCAGAAGGAAGGCCGGGCGTCATGATGGAGGTTACCGGTGCGCCGGCAGGGGGCCGTCGGGGTCGCCGGCGAGTCGTTGGCCGACCGGCAACTGGTCAATTTCAAGAAAGATCCCGGCAGCAAGGGCAGACCTGCCGACGGCGTCTGTGCACGGCGGCTTCGGTGCCTCGGACTGGCCGGTCCCTGGGGCCCGCCGCCCCCCCGCCCGCCCCGCCCCCCGCCCCCGTCCCCCCCCCCGCCGGCCGCCGGCACCCCGGCGGAGGACCGCTGATGTGGTACCAGAGCATCCTCGACCGCGGCTGGGTGCCCGACCGCGTGATCCGTCAGGCGATCCGCAACCGCTGTCGCAACCGTCTGGCCCAGGAAACGACGGCCGCTCCCGCAGCGCGGATGAAGAGCTTCGTCGCCGAGCTCGCGGCTTCGCCCATCGCGGCGCACACCGACCTGGCGAACGAACAGCACTACGAGCTGCCGCCGGAGTTCTTCACCACGGTCCTGGGCGCGCACCGCAAGTACAGCTGCGGTTACTGGCCCGCCGGAGTGGAGGGTCTGGACGACAGCGAAGAGCGGATGCTGGCGCTGACGGCCGAACGCGCCGGTATCGCCGACGGTCAGAAGATTCTGGATCTGGGGTGCGGGTGGGGATCGGTCGCGCTCTATCTGGCGGAGAGGTTTCCCGGCGCCGAGATCCTGGCCGTTTCCAACAGCAACCCCCAGCGCGAATACATCACCGCCCAGGCCGCCGCCCGCGGGCTGGGCAACCTCGCAGGTGCGGACCGCCGACATCAACACCTTCGCGCTGGAGCGCACGTTCGACCGCGTGGTCTCGATCGAGATGTTCGAGCACATGAAGAACTACGGCGAACTGCTGCGGCGCATCGCCGGCTGGCTGAAGCCCGACGGTGCGCTGTTCGTGCACATCTTCGTGCACGCGAAGTTCGCCTACCACTACGAGTCCGCAGGACCCGACGACTGGATGGCCCGGTATTTCTTCACCGGCGGCACCATGCCTTCGTTCGATCTGCTGGACCATTTCGCCGGGCACATGCAGGTCGTCGAACGCTGGCGGGTGTCGGGCCTGCACTACCAGAAGACCTGTGAGGCGTGGCTCGACCGGATGGATGCTCACGAGGACCAGGTGCGCCCCATCCTGGCGGCGACCTACGGACCGGACCAGGTCCAGCGCTGGTGGGTCCGGTGGCGGGTGTTCTTCATGGCCTGCGCCGAGCTGTTCGGCTACCGGGGCGGAGACGAGTGGTTCGTCGGTCACTACCTGCTGCGCCGGCGCGAGGCTGAGAGTCCCTGACGGCGCAACGCCCACGACAAAGTCAACGATGGCTTTCGTCGTTGCGACAGGGCCGTGCTATACTGCCGTCGGCCGCCGGGGCGGCCTTCATTTTTTTGCTGCGGCGGATGAACCACAGGGGTGTGCAATCATGCAGGCGGGGGACAAGCTCGGCCACTTCGAGATCGTCAGCAAGCTGGGAGCCGGCGGCATGGGCGAGGTCTACCTGGCGCGGGATCCGCGCCTGGAGCGCCAGTTGGCCATCAAGATCCTGCCGGCGGACCTGGCGGACGACGCCCATCGCCAAGCCCGATTCGCCACCGAGGCGAAGGCCGTCTCGGCCCTGAGCCACCCCAACATCGCGCAGATCTTCGACATCGGTGAGCAGGACGGCATCCATTTCATCGCCATGGAGTACGTGGAGGGGCCCGATCTCGGCCAGCGCCTCGCGGGTCCGGCGCTTGCGCAGAACGAGATCATCGCGATCGCCATCCAGGTCGCCGGCGCTCTGGAGGAGGCGCGCAGCAAAGGCGTCATCCACCGCGACATCAAGCCGGCGAACATCGCGCTGACGGCCCGCGCCGAGGTCAAGGTGCTGGACTTCGGCCTCGCGAAGATGACCGGCCCCGCGGACAAAGAACCCTCCCTGCAGACGATGACCCTTTCCCGGACGGCCGCGGGCGCCGTTCTGGGGACCGTGCGCTACATGAGCCCCGAGCAGGCCCGCGGCAAGGACGTCGATACGCGCAGCGATCTGTTCAGCCTGGGGGTGGTCCTCTACGAGATGGCGACCGGCCAGCCGCCGTTCGGCGGTGCGGGCCCCGTCGACACCATCGACGCCATTCTGAATCATCCGCCCGCGGTTCCGGCCCGCGCCGACCACGAACTGACCGGAGAACTCGAGCGCATCATCCGCAAGTGCCTGGAAAAGGACCCGGAGAACCGGTACCAGACACCCCGCGACCTGCTGGTGGATCTACGCAATCTCAAGCGGGCCAACGAGTCCGGTTCGACCGTCGCCGGCGCGGCGCCCCCGGTGAAGGCCGGACGCCGGCCCCTGGTGCCCGTGCTGACGATCCTGGCCGTGGCGGTCGTCGCGGTCGCGGCCTACTTCATGGTCCCGCGCGCGAGCGCCGACGTGAGAGCTCTGGTGGTCCTGCCGTTCGAGAACGCGACGAACGACCCGGAGATCGAGTACCTCTGCAACGGCGTGACCGAAAGTCTGATCAACACCCTGGCCCAGTTTGCAGAACTGAGGGTCATCTCGCGTCGATCCGCCTTCGCGGTCAAGGGGGACGATCTGGATCCCGAGACCATCGGCCGGAAACTGGGAGTCGACGCGATCCTGTACGGCCGGATGGTCCTTCACGGTGACGAACTGGACATCAGTACCGAGCTGGTCGACGCCCGGGACGGCCGCCAGCTGTGGGGATCGAAGTACAGCCGGCCGGTCGGCGAGGTCCAGTCGGTCGAGAACGAGATCACCGTCACCATCGCCAAGACCCTGAAGATCGAGCTGGCCGGTGAGGGTGCCGACCTGCTGGCCAGCCACGGCACCGACGATCCCGAGGCCTACCGCCTGTACCTCAAGGGCCGGGAATTCACCGTCGGCACCATGCGGGAGATGGACAAGGCCATCGATCTGTTCAAGGAGGCCATCGACCGGGAGCCGGGTTACGCCCTGGCCTGGGCGGGTCTGGCCCAATCGTACACCCACCAGTGTTTTCTGCGGGGCAGCGAGCGCGACGAGACGGTGAGCCTGGCGCGGGCGGCGGCCGCCAGGGCGATGGAGCTGGATCCGGATCTGGCGGAAGCCTTCACGGCGTCCGGACTGATCAAGATGTACTTCGACCTGGATTGGCAGGGGGCCCGGGCCGACCTGCAGCGGGGCGTCGAGCTGGGCCCCGGCAGCGTGGTGACCTTGACGGGCTTCGGGGATTTCCAGCTTTTCAGCGGGGACTACGAAGCGGGGGTGGAGTGGCACCAGAAGGCGCTGGCCGTCGATCCCCTCTCGATCTCGACCCTGCACGATCTGGGCTTCACCTACATGGCCCTCAAGCGCTACGACCGGAGCGAATACTATTTCCGGAAGGCGCTGGACCTGAACCCGAACTGGACCTGGGGCCACATCAAGCTGGCCAAGACCCTGATGCACATGGATCGCTGCGAGGAAGCCCTGGCCGCGACGGCCGTCGCCGAGGACCTGCTGGCCGGCAGCAGCACGCCGGCGGCCCGCTGCTGGCTCGACTTCACCTACGCCCGCTGTGGCGAAACAGAGAAGGCCCGGGCCGGCCTGGCGCAGTTGCAGGACCGGTCGGGTTCGGAGTACGTGGACCCTTCGCTGGTCGCCATCACGCAGCTCGGCCTGGGCGACCTGGAGGGGGCCATCGCGAGCCTCGAGCAGTCGCTCGCCGAACGGTCACCGAACCTGGTTTTCTACAAGCTGTTACCGGATATCTACCTGGACGCGCTGGGGGATGATCCCCGCTTCCAGGCCATGGCAAGAAAGACCGGCTTCGAGTGACCCGAGTGCGTTCCGGAGGTCCGCCGCCCCTACTGGACCTCCGGCAGGGAGGCCGCCAGACCGGCGCCGCCGAGTCCCAGCAACGACAGCCCGAGAATCAAATGCTCCGGCGGCAGGAACGCGAGCACGCTCGTCACACCGCCCACCGCCAGCAGCACCAGGCCGATGAGCGTGTTGCTGACCGACACGTAGTCGGTGCGCTTGACGCCGCCGGCCAGATCAACCAGATAGGTCTTGCGACCGGCCCGCACGCCGGCGTGAGCGACCCCCAGCACGAAGAAGAAGACGGGATACAGCCAGGGCTGGGCGGCCAGTGCGGGCAGCCACTGCTGGGTGGCGAAGGCGGCGAAACCGAGCGCCGCCGTCAGCAGCGCGGCGTTGATCATGACCCGGCGGCTCGAGGTGTCGGCCATGATGCCCCAGAAGGGCGCGGCCAGGCTGCCGGCCAGCCCCCCGGCCAGCAGGAAGGTCCCCAGCAGCGCGGCGCCCGTGTCGCCGTTCTGCCGCGCCAGGACGACGTAGAACGGGGCGGTCAACGCCGAACACAGGAGCAGCGAGCGGGTCACGACGAACCGGCGGAAGTCCGCGTCGGTCTTCAGCAGTGCCATGCGGCTCCACGCTTCCCGCCAGCCGTTGGCGCCGCCGGCGGTTTCGCCGGGCATTTCCTCCAGGGTGCTGAAAGCCGCGGCCGCCAGCAGCCAGAGCAGGCCCGCGCCGGCCAGCAGTCCGGCGTAGAAGAGCGGATTATCGTCGCCCCGTCCGCGCAGCGTGAACCAGGCGCCGACCGCGAGGGTCAGCAGGCCCGAGACGCCGGCCGCCAGACCACCCAGGCGTCCGCGGCGCCCTTTCGGGATGGTCTTGCCGACGAGATCCTTGCTGGCGATGGAATTCAGCGATCGGGCCAGGGAAAAGGCCACCACGCAGCCCAGGATCACGACCCCGGCGGTGACACCGGTCAGGAAAGCGGCGGCGACCGCGCAGCCGAGAACCGCGGCCGCCTGCAGCAGGCTGCCCAGCAGCCAGATGGGTTTGCGCAGGGGGCGCCGTCGCACCCAGCCGCCGAGGGCGAGCTGGGGCAGCATGGAACCGGATTCACGGATCGGCACCAGCAAGGCGACCAGCGCCGTGGGCGCACCAACCGAGGTCAGGACCCAGGCCAGCACGGTCTTGGGGCTGGACAGGGCGTCGCCCAGCGTGGTCAGGGTGTTGCTGATCAGGTAGACGAAGAAGTTGCGCGGCACCCAGCGGCAGGCGTCATCGTCGAGGTCTCGACAGCTGCGAGCATCCTCATCCTCGGCCACGAGACCGTAGAGCTTTTCCAGCCGGTCGTCGACGGCGCCGGGGGTCAGCAGCGGCATGTCGTACCCGTCGGGCTGGTCGCCTGCGTAGCCATCATTCCCTCCCGAACTCCGCAAACCAGTTCTGCACCGCGACGATCTCCGGCTTCGCATCCTCTTCCGTGGACACCGGCCTGACCATCACGAACCGCTGTCCGTCGGCGGTCACGTCGAATCCGTCAGGCCAGGCCGCCGACCAGTCGGTGCTCGGCCTGTCGAACAGCTTGCGGGGACGACCCAGCGTGAACCCGTTCTCGTAATCCACCGATACGGCGAACATCTCGTTGTGGGTGCAGTAGTAGATTTCCTTGCCGTCGCCGCGCCAGCGCATCCAGCCGCCACCGTCGCGTGACACCTGCCACCGGCCGACCAGTCCGGGATAGGTGGTGGCGTAAATCTCCTGGCGTCCCGATTCCTCGGAAACGTAGAGAAGGTATTTGCCGTCGGGTGAGGCCAGGGGAAACCACTCGACGGCAGGTGAATTGACCAGGACACGTTCCTCCGCTACCGGCGCATCGAGGGGCCGGGCGCAGATGTCGAAGTTGAACCCGCCTGACAGGATCGGCTTGGAGTAGAAAAAGGTCTGCCCATCGGGCGAGATGGTCGACAGGACCGAGGAGCCGAGTTCCTGGCGGGGCTCGGATCCGTCCAGGGTGATCAGAAAGGCGTCATAGGCCGGCTCGACGGCGGAAATGATTCGCTTGCCGTCGGGGTGCCACCCCGCCTCTCCCCAACGGAAGCCCTCGAAAGTCAGACGACGTTCGTTGCCGTTGGTGGTGTCGAACAGCCAGATTTCCCTGCCATCGTCGGCATTGGCGGCAATGACCACCTGGGTCCCATCGGGTGAAAGGGAGGGGAACGGCCGGGTGGTCATGATATCGGCAATCGGTTCGATGAACTCGCCCTGGCTGTTGTACCAGGCGATCTGCACCTGACCCGGTTTCACTCCCGACACGTAGACGAGAGTTCCGTCAGCCGAAATGGTTGGTTTGTTGCAGCCGGCCGCTACCAGGAAGGGCTCTCCGGTGACGGCCAGTTCATCGAGGGAAAAGGGAATGGCCCAGATGCCACCGGCGACCTGCTCCCGTTCAAAAACGATATGACCGGAAGGCGACCAGGCTGGGCTGTTGAGGGAGTCGCCCGGGTAGGCCAACACCTGTTTGACCTCTCCAGCGGGAGTCAAAACACTCATCGAACCGTAGTCGTCCTTGGTGTGAACGATGTAGATCCAGCCGCGGCCGTCGGGCAGGGCGCAAACCTCGTGAAAGTCGATTTCCCCCTCGGCCTGGGTCTGATGCATGGTCACTTCGCTCGATTGTGCCGAAGACTTCAGCATTCCGGTGTTGCCCGTGGTGTAGTAGATGGTCCCGTCGGGGTTCCACACAGCGGTGCCTGCGCTATTCGGTGATGTGTTGCCGGAAATCCGGGCGAGGATGGAGGACTGGCCTCCGCTGCGGTCGATTTTCCGCAGTTCGTGGGTGGTCGCGTATCCGATCCATTCGTTGTCCGGCGACCAGAAAGGCATTTGGGCCCCTTCGGTACCGGCAAGCGGACGAGCCGACAGGGAGGCCAGGTCGCGTACCCAGATCTGGCCGTGACTCAGGTAGGCCAGGTATTGTCCGTTGGGAGAGATTTTCGGATCGAATCCGACGTTGGTCGAATTGTCCTTCGGGTCCATCGGGATGCTGAATTTGCGCAGGGGAAGGGGCTTGTCTTCACCGGCGGGCATGAAGAAGTACATGGCGGCCATGGCGGCAACCGCCACTGCGCCCATGATGGCGTACTGCAACCAACCGCTGCGTTTCGGCTCGGGCTCCTGGCCAGCCACCTCGTATTCTCCGGCGATCACTTCCTGCAGGATGATCCGCGCGTCGCCGATGTCGCGCAGCCGCTGCTTGGGATCACGCTGCAGGCAACGGCCGATGAGTTTTTTCACGGGGGCCGGGAGGTCGTCGGGGAGATCATCCAGATCGATCTGCGCCTGCAGCACCGAAGCCAGCGTGTCGCTCACCGTCTCACCGGCAAACAGCTTGCGGCCGCCCAGCATCTCGGTCACGACCACGCCGAAGGCCCAGATGTCGGCCCGCTTGTCGACCTCGGTGCCGCGCGCCTGCTCGGGGCTCATGTACGCGGCCGTGCCCAGGATGACATTGCCCATGGTCATGTTGGCCGTCAGCGTGGGGGACATCCCGGGGTCGATGGCGCTGCCGGCCGGATCGTCGGCCAGGGCCTTGGCCAGCCCGAAGTCCAGCACCTTCACCCGGCCCTCGTCGTTGATCTTGATGTTGGCCGGTTTCAGGTCGCGGTGCACGATGCCCTTCTCGTGCGCCGCCTCGATGGCTTCGGCCAGTTCCAGCGCCACGCGCAGGCCTTCTTCGATCGACAGGGGCCCGGCGAGCAGCCGGGCCGAAAGGTCTGGCCCGGTAACCAGTTCCATGGCCAGGGCGTAACGGTCGCCTTCGGCCTCCAGCCCGAAGATGCCCGCGATCCCGTGATGATTCAGCGCGGCCAGCACCTGCGCCTCGCGGCGGAAGCGGGCCAGGCGATCGGGATCCTGGGCCACGGTGTCGGGCAGCATCTTCAGCGCCACGTCGCGGTTCAGCTTGCTGTCGGTGGCGCGGAAGACCTCGCCCATGCCGCCGGCGCCGATCTTCTCGGCGATGGTGTAGTGGGCAAACGAACTGGAGGCGGACATGCGGGGCTCCTGTGGGGAGATGGCGGCTGTTGAACGGGATTCCGGAATTCGCGACATTGTAAGGGAAACCGGTCCTATATGCTCCCAAAATCAGCCGTCGCTCCCGGCATCGGTTGCGGGTCGGCCTTATTTGCCCGAAATTCTGCGCGATCCGACCGTACCGTTCATCAGCGTTGGGAGATAAAGATGAAGACCATCGTCATGCTGGCTGCTCTGGGGTTTCTGGGATCGGGAGCGGCCCAGGCCGCCGTCGTCAACGAGGTTGTCACCTTCGAACACGAGGGTGTCGTTCTGGAAGGATATCTGGCCTGGGACGACGCCCTCGAAGGCCCCCGGCCCGGGGTTCTGGTCGTGCACCAGTGGATGGGCTTGACCGACAATGAACGCATGCGGGCCGACATGCTGGCCGGCCTCGGATACGTCGCGTTCGCCACCGACATCTACGGCCAGGGCATCCGGCCGGCGAACGTGGCCGAAGCGAGCGAGCAGGCCGGAAAATTCTACGGTGACCTGCCGCTCTACCGGGCGCGTTTGCAGGCGGGCCTGACCCAGCTGGAAGGCCAGTCCAACGTGGATCCCGAAAAATTGGCCGCGATCGGCTACTGCTTCGGCGGCAAGGGCGTCCTCGAACTGGCCCGCAGCGGCGCCGACGTGGCCGGCGTGGTGAGTTTTCACGGCAACCTGGATACGGGTATGCCGGCTTCCGCGGGCGACGTCGAGGCCAAGATCCTGGTCTGCCACGGGGCCGTCGACCCCTACGTGAAGCCGGAGGCGGTGCACGGATTCCTGGAGGAGATGGAAGCGGCCAAGGTGGACTACCAGCTGATCATGTACGCCGGCGCGGTGCATGCCTTCACCCAGAAGGGCGCCGGGGACGATCCCGCCAAGGGAGCGGCCTACAACGCGGCGGCCGACCGTCGCTCCTGGATCGCCATGAAGGACTTCTTCGCCGAGATATTCTGAGCCCCGCCTACCGGGTGGGCACCAGGTGTGCGCGCTTGTCGCACCTGATATCGTCGCGGCCGCCGGGCTTCATGAATCTTCCAGGATCCGCGCGGAATTCTCCTGACCCGGGACCGATCTTCCCCTATGTTCCGGTCCATGAAACAACCACGGCATCAGCGCCAGGGCGTGGCTTACGCCCTGGCGGCCTATCTGGCCTGGGGCGTCCTGCCGGTCTATTTCAA
Organism: Candidatus Krumholzibacteriia bacterium; assembly: GCA_942492615.1. GTDB lineage: Bacteria > Krumholzibacteriota > Krumholzibacteriia > LZORAL124-64-63 > LZORAL124-64-63 > CALOFL01. The sequence goes on along the minus strand of CALOFL010000023.1, from coordinate 230,650 downwards.
GGCGGTCGCGTCGGTGCCGGCGCTTGAGGTGCTCGCGCACCGCGTGATCTGGTCGGTCGTGTTTCTGTTGGCCTTGACGCTGCTGCGGGGGCGCTGGCGGGAATTCACGGCGCTGTTCAGGAACGCCCGGACCCAGGCGACCCTCATGGTGACCACCGTCCTGATCGCCACGAACTGGGGGGTTTTCATCTGGTCGGTGGCCAACGGCCGCCTCGTCGAAGCCAGCCTGGGGTATTTCATCACGCCATTGGTCAGCGTTCTGCTCGGTTTCCTTTTCCTGCGTGAGCGGCTCCGCCGGCGGCAGACGCTGGCGGTCTGCCTGGCGGCAGCTGGTATCATCTGGATGACCGTCCGTTACGGACATCCGCCGGTGATCTCGATGGTGCTGGCGGTCAGCTTCGGTTTCTACGGTTTGCTGCGGAAACAGGTGCCTGTCAGCGGCATCCAGGGCCTGACGGCCGAGACGCTGATGCTCTCTCCCCTGGCGATCGCCTGGCTGGGCTGGCGCTACCGGCAGGGTGAGCTTGTTTTCGGTCACGACACCGGACACATCGATCTGCTGCTGCTGGCGGCCGGCGTGTTGACCGCCCTGCCCTTGATCTGGTTCGCCGAGGGCGCGCGCCGCCTGCGGCTGGCCACCATGGGGTTCCTGCAGTACCTGGCGCCGACCGGTCAGCTCCTGCTGGCGGTGGCGGCGTTCGGCGAGCCGTTCACCATCGATCACGCGGTCGTCTTCGGCCTGATCTGGACGGCGCTGGCGGTCTATTCCTTCGACACCCTCGACGGGTGGCGGCGGCACGGTCGGGCTTGAGGACCGTGGCCCGGTCCCGGGCGAACTCTGGACAGAAGCCTCTGGCCGGTGGTAAGGTCCCTCCAGGCCACATCCCCAATCAGCGGAGGTCCCGGCGGTGACGGAACGGTTCGGCAGGTGGCATATCCCGCGGGACCCGGACGGGTACCGTCCCTATCTCAATTCCCTCCTGATCGGTTTCTTTTGTCTGACGATCACGGTCCTGTCTTTTGTCATCCTCCATAACCGCGAAAATGCGAAACGCGACCGGGATTTCTACCAGCAGGCCCTGGTCTACGCTTCGGCCCTGCAGGGCCAGATCGACCGGGACCTGGAGATCGTCCATTCCATCGTCAGCTTCTATGGCGCCTCGACCCTGGTCACCCGCGCCGAGTTCCAGATGTTCGTTGGCACGACCTTGAAGCGTCACCCCGAAGTCCAGGCCCTGGAGTGGATCCCGCGAGTCAGGCTCTGGGAGCGCCCCCGCTACGAGGACCCCGCGCGTTATCCGGATCAGAAACCCTTCGTGATCACCGAGCTCGATGCCGAAGGCGATCTGGTCAGGGCCGGCCAGCGTGAGGAATACTATCCCGTCTACTTTCTGGAGCCGCTGGCGGGTAATGAGCGGGCACGCGGCTTCGATCTGGGGTCCGAACCCAACCGTCGGGCGGCCCTGGAGCGGGCCCGCGACACGGGACTGCCGGTAGCGACCCACCCCACCCGGCTGGTCCAGGAAGGGTCGGACCGAGCGGGGATGGTGGTGCTCTATCCGGTCTACAAGAACGATCGCATCCAGGAAACGGTGGAGGAACGGCGCGAAGACCACAAGGGCTTTGCCGCCGGCGTGTTTCGTATCGCTGATCTGATCGAATTCATGGTCCCGGCGGAACCCTCTCTCGCACATGACTTCCGGTTGCTCGACGTGACCGCTTCGGACAGTGCCCTGGTCCTGTGCATGGTCGAGAACGGCCGCATGGTGCCGGAGGGTGAGGCCAGCGAGCCGAGCGCGAGGGCACGTTGGAGCGGTCCGGACGTCAGCGTTCCGGTCAGCATTCCCAGCCGGAGCTGGCGTCTGCAGTTCCGGACGCGCAATGAAAACTTCTCGCAGGAATATCTGCAGCCGGCGTGGGGCATCCTGGTTTTCGGGAGTCTGCTGACGATCCTGTTGACGGCCTATCTGGTCAACCGTACCCGCCATGCCCTGGGCATGGAGGCTCTCGAGGTGGACCTGTCCAAGACCAGCGCCGAGCTGGAGCACGGTCTGCGGGAGCGCCGGCTCACCGCCAGGGCCCTGCGCAAGAGCGAAGCACTGTTCGGCGCGGTTTTCGAACACGGCCAGTACGCCATCGCCGTAGCCGATTCCGCCGGCCGTCTGGTCAATTGCAACCGGGCCTTCGAACGGCTTCTGGGTTATCCCGCCGCCGAGTTGGTCGGCACGCACTTCAGGAATCTGACCTTCGCGGACGACCAGTCCGAGAGTCTGCGCCTGTTCGGCAAGCTTGCTTCAGGGGAGATCCGGCAGTTCGAGATGGAGAAACGTTATGTCCGCAAGGACGGGGAGATCATCTGGTGCCGGACCGGGGTTTCCGCACTCTACAACCAGTCGGGCGAGTTCGAGGCGGCGATCCCGATGCTCGTGGACATCACCTCGCGGAAGAACGCCGAACAGGACCGAGAAGATCTCCAGCAGCAGCTGCTGCATACCCAGAAGATGGAGGCCGTGGGACGCCTGGCCGGGGGTATCGCCCACGACTTCAACAATCTGCTGACGGTCATGCGGGGCTACACGTCACTCAGCCTCGAGGAGATCCCCAGTGTGGATCCGGTTTACGGCTACCTGGAAGAGATGGAAAAGGCCACCGAAAGGGCCGAGTCGCTCACCCGGCAGCTGCTGGCCTTCGGGCGCAAACAGTTCCTGCAGCCACGGGTGCTGAACGTCAACGACATCATCGCCGACATGGGCAAGATGCTCGGCCGCCTGATCGGTGAGGACGTGGAACTCGAGACCCGCCTGGCTGATGACATCAGGATGGTCAAGGCCGACATCGGCCAGATGGAACAGGTCATCATGAACCTGGCGGTCAATGCGCGGGACGCTATGCCGCGGGGGGGGCGGCTCATCATCGAAACCCGGAATGTGACCTTGGTGCACCCGCGCAAGGGATCGGATCCCGATATCCCCCCGGGGGACTATGCGACGCTGATCATGCGCGACACCGGTGAGGGCATGGACAAGGAGATCCTCGACAAGATCTTCGAACCGTTCTTCACCACGAAGGCGGTCGGCGCGGGCACGGGATTGGGGCTGGCCACCGTCTACGGCGTCATGACCCAGAGCGGCGGCCACGTCACGGTCGAGAGCGAGTTGGGGGCCGGCAGTGTCTTCACGGTCTATCTGCCGGCCACCGACGAGCCCGCGGATGCGCGGGCCGCCGGTGCGACCAATCGGCCGGGACCGGCGGGGACCGAGACGATCCTGCTCGTGGAGGATGAACCCATGGTCCGCCAGGTCGCCCGTGACGCCCTGCTCTCCTTCGGCTATCAGGTGCTCGACGCGGCCGACGGCGCCGAGGCGCTGGGCATCTGCCAGGCCCACGGGGACCGGATCCACCTGGTGTTGACCGATGTCATCATGCCCGGGATGAACGGCCGCGAACTCGTGGAGAAGGTGGCGGCATACTGTCCGGAGGCGAAGGTCATCTACATGTCCGGCTACACCGGTGGCCGTATCGGCCAGAACGGCACCCTCGACCACAATGCACTGTTCCTGACCAAGCCCTTCCGGCCGGGGGTCCTGGGTCAGAAAGTGCGGCAGGCGCTGGATGCGGAGTGAGGATCAAGACAACGGCCGCCGGAAAACCTCCCGGCGGCCGTATTTCGCGGGCACTTGCGGTGACTATTTGAGCAACATCATCTTGCGGTGATGGACACCCTGTTCGGTGACCATCCGCAGGTAGTACACGCCGCTGGCGACCCTGCGGCCGGCGTCATCCTGCCCTTGCCAGACCACCGCATGGGGCCCGGCACCGAGGTGACCCTGATGGAGCGTCTTGACGCGCCGCCCGGTCACGTCGAACACGGCCAGCATCACCTGTCCTTCCCGACCCAGTTCGAATTTGATCCGGGTGCTGGGATTGAAGGGATTCGGCGCATTGTCCACGATGCGGGTGGCCAACGCCGGCATTCCGGATTTTTCGCCCGGGGCGGCCGGTGCCTCGTTGATGAGCGCGACGACCGAATGACCGCCCAGGGGGAACATCGGTTTGAGTGTGTTCACGTCGTCCCACGACAGCCAGGACATCAGCCCGGGCAGCGACGGCGCAAACGTGGGATGGAGCGCGATCGACACGGTCTCCTCCGGCGGACCCATCACGAAGACCTGGAAGGAGGCCAGCAGGACTTCGGCGGCGTAAGGGAGGGGCTCGATCCCCGATGCCGACGATGAACTGGGTGCCGCCGCCGATATTGATTGCGTCGCCCTCCAGCACGCTCGAGAGCATCAGGGCGTTGCCGGTCATCTCGAGCCAGCATTCCCAGCCGGCGACCCCGGAAGTGTTCGACGGGTTCACCAGGGCCAGGTAGCCCATGACCACTTCATTCGGGGCAGTCGTCGTGGTGCGGGTCAAGCTCATGGCCTCGTCGAAGAAGAACCCGACGTTGTCCTGGGTCGGGTCGCCGCCTTCGGTCGTCTCGCCCACGCAGGGCACCGGGTCACAGGTCTCGGTGCCGGGGTCGATCGTCGTGGTGAAGGTGCCCACGCTCAGTGGCGCGAAGGTCACCGGCACGGTCAGCGCCTGGCCCGGTGCGAGGCTCGCGCCCGAGCCCGCCAGCGAGAAGTTCGGGTCATCGATGCTCGGCGACACGTCGAGAACGACGTTGCCCGTGTTGGTGATCGTCAGGCTGAGTGTCTGGCTTTCTCCCGGCGCGATGGGCCCGAATTCCAGACTGGCGGGTGCCATGCTGCAGGCCAGAATCGGTTCGACCCCCACGCCGCTGACCAGCGGCCGGGGCAGGTCGTACGCCAGGTAGAGCTGAGCGTCATAGCCGGCCGCCGCCGTCGGTGTGAAGTCGACCGTCAGGAAAACGAATCCGCCGGGCGGGATGACGTAGCCCGTCAGGTCGTTCCTGAGCGCGAACACCTCGGTCGCCCCCGACAGCGCCGGCTCCAGGGTGTAGGTCGTTAGGCCGGTGTTGGTGATCTTGAGGTTGATGGTGGCGGTCTCATCGATCACGACCTCGGGAAACTCGAGATTCTCCGGCTCGAGTGCGAAGCCCGCGTCCGGATGCATGACGAAGGCGCTCAGGGGTACGACCGGGACCTGGTTGCCCATGTCCAGGACGCATTCATAGAAGCCCGCAGTGCCGGCCGCGAAGCTGACCGGGATGGTCAGCGAGCTGCCTGGCCGCAGGTGGTGTTTGCCCCTGACGCCCGGCAGGCCGAAGCCCTCGCAGCCCTTGTCCAGCTTGATGAACAGGGGAATGTTGCCGGGGCTGGTGTTCGTGACCGTCACGGCGAGTTCCCGGGTCTCCCCTTCCATCAGCACCCCGAAATCGAGGAAGTCCGCCGACAGTGCGAATCGCGGGTGCACCGGATGCCCTTGCCAATCGTGGTAGGGCGCGGACCGGCCGCCCTTGCGGTTCAGTTCTTCTGCTTGGGCTGGTGGTGAAAGACAGAGCAGGACGAGGAACAGAATGAAGAAGACGGAGAAGAAGCGGATGACGGCTGACGGTGGGCGTGTTGGTTCGGGACCAGACATGATATCCCCCAATCGCAGAAAAAAATGGCCATTCGGGGTAATGAGTCTGCAGTCAGGTTCCCAGTCGCTCCCATCGACACGGAAACCGCTGTTACCCCTCCTCATATATAAAAAATACAAAACTTTTGGGACCACCGCCCAGCGGATCTAGCCGGCGGGGTCGTTTTTGTCGACTTCGCCTTGCTTCGCGGACTGCCGGCGTTGGCCCTTTTCGAGGGATTTCCAGACCGACTGGGACCAGTCCGCTCCGTCGGATGTCGACATGATGATAGCGACCACCGACACCACGATGATCACCAGGACGGTGACGGCCAGGAATATCAGCAGGACCGGCACGGCGGCAGTTCCTTTCTCAGGACGGCGTGTTGGACAAGGGAGACAGGATAATCCGCCGCGGCGCTTTCCGCCCGTGGTGACGGACGATGGCGCCGGGGGGCACCTGGCTGTAATTTTATGTTATCAAGACCGGCGCTGTCGCCGGTGGTCTGAACACAGGAGGACAAAGACATGCTGCCCTTGAAGCGTATCCTCTGCCCTACCGATTTCAGCGCGGATTCCCGCGCCGCCATGCGTGTGGCCAACGAAATGGCGCTCTATTTCTCGGCGGAGCTCACCCTGGTCCACGTCATTCCGGCACCGCTGCCTGCGGTGTGGCCCTACGAGGGCTTCGGGATCAATCCCGTGAATGTCGGCGGTGACCCGGAGGACACCCTGAAGGCCTGCCGCCGGATGCTGGAGGATGACGCCCGGGAGTTCGTTTCCGCCGACGCGGACGTGCGCCTGGAGGTCGTCGAAGGCGAACCCGCCGGCGAAATCCTGGACCTGGCGGCGGGAACCAAGGCGGACATCATCGTCCTGGCGACCCACGGTCACAACCGTCTGCGGAAGGCCCTGTTCGGCTCGACGGCCGAGAAAGTCGTCAAGGATTCGCCCTGCCCGGTGATCACGCTGCACGCCGGTCAGGAGGCCGCGGGGCTCGCGGAATCCTCGCCGACGCGTAAGGCGGAAGTCTGAACCAGATCCCCCGGGTCCGAGCGCCGCGGGGACCGATCGATTGCGTTGCGACGCCGAAGACTTATCTTGGTGGCCGACCCTGTTTGTGCAATTCCCTTCCGAATGGAACAACCATGCTCAATTCGCGCACCATGCTGCTTCTGGCGCAGCTCATCCTGTTGTTCGGCGGCCTGAGTCTTGTCCCGGCATCCATCCGGCTGTTCCAGCGGGCCATCGAAGCCGGCATGCCCAGCTGGCATCTGTGGTGGATCGTACCGGGGGCAGCCGTCGTCGGGGGCATCAAGGCCAGATTCGTGATGCGCAAACGCATGCGCCAGAACATCCGGCGGTTGGCCGCATCGCAGGACAAACTCTGGCCGTGGCAGATCTACCCGGCACCGCTGCTGATATTCATTATCACCATGGTGATCTCCATGAACGTCCTCAAGCGGGTCTTCGCCGACAACGGGATGGGGCTGGGTATCCTCGGCGGCGTGGACGTGGGTGTGGCCGTGGCCCTCTTGGTCGCCGTCCGCGAATACTGGCGGCCCGAGAACAAGGTTCCCGAACTGCAGGAAACCTGATGCGGATTCCCGGAGGGTTCTCCGCGGGAAAGCTCCGTAATGTTCCCTATTTTCATGAAACCGGATGGGATTATGTTAGAATAGGTTTCAGACCCTGGGGAGGGGCCTAGCGGGGGAAGGGGACCACTTGATAGCGCAAGAAAATCGATAATTTTCAACAAATTCGGTCCTTTTTGTGTTAAATTCCTGGAAACGAAATTCAAAAGGGGGGCAGGATCCCGAGTGGTTTCCTGTCCGGGTTGGTCGGCCTCGGTTCTTTCTCGCCCGTCCGGGCCAGTGATAAATAAGGAGCAGTCATGTTGAAACGAGTCTTTTTCATCGTTCTGGCGGTTTTTCTCTGTGGCTTGACCGTCGGTTGCAGCAATGAGACGCAGCCGACCTCGCCGGGAACCATCGACGGCGGCGGCGCCGCCAAGGACGGCACCGAGACCCTCGGGCCGCCGAGCATCGCCATCGCCGACGGCTCTGGATTTGTTGAGGGCGGCGTGGGCATGGAGGGCGTGACGTCGGGTGAGTTGACGATCGACGTTCCGGAAGGCGTCCAGATCCAGCAGACGCTTCTGTACTGGGCCGGTGGCGCCAGCAACGGCGTCGGGGACGACGAGATCAGCCTGGAAGGCACCCTGATCCAGGGCGAGCTCATCGGCGGGCCGATCGAGTTCTACCGACCCTACGATTTCTTCGCCTACAGGGCGGACATCACCGGACTGGGTCTGGTCAATGCCGGCAGCAACACCCTGACCGTGGCGGACTTCAACTTCACGGGCGTTACCAACGATGAAAACAACGGTGCCGGCATCCTGGTCATCTACGACGACGGCACCGCCGCGGACCTCGAACTCCGCGACGGCCTGGACATGGCCTATTTCGGTTTCGAACCGACCCTGGACGCCACGGTACCCCAGGATTTTGCCATCATTCCTGCGGATGTCGACCGTACGGGCGACCTGTTCATCCTGGCCGCCAGCGTCGGTGAAAACCGGCCGAACACGGTCAAGGTCAGCACCGCCGCCGGCGATCAGTTCTTCGAAACACCCCTGGGCAGCCTCGACGGTTTGACCTGGGATTCCCTCAAGCTGACGGTGGACATTCCGGCCGGTATCGAGACCCTCTCGGTCCAATTGATCTCAGAAGAATCCCAGGATCCCCGCGGGGCCTCCCTCGGCTGGGTCGCCGCCGGTCTGGCCGTCGAAGCGGTCGCGGTGGAACAGTTCACCATCAGCGGCGCGGTCTTCCAGGACGCCGATCTTGACGGATTCTTCGACGACATCGAATGGGGCATCGGCGCGGTGGTCGTGGAGTTGATCAACGCGAACAACGAGGTCGTCACGACGGTCACTTCTCCCGATGACGGCTTCTACTCGTTCCTTGCCGACGCCGGCGATTACACGATCAACATCAGTTACGACTATCCGGATGATTTCAACATCCACCTGGGGACCAGTTTCGCACCGACGACCCTGATCTCGATTCCGGTCACCATCGGGCCCGACAGCCCCGGCAACAACATCGGGTTCGATCCGCTGGACGAGGAGATCATCGCCGATCTTGAAGCCGGTGTCCTGCTGAGCAACAACATTCCTCTCGAGGATTGGCTCAAGTTGCTGCGCCGCGGGCTCATCGAGGAGAACTCGAACCGCCAGGCCAAAGGCCACGGCGATGACGATCCCGACCACGGTCCCACACCCGGCTGGGGACACCCGAGCAACTACTACGATCTCGACGAGATCCGTGATTTCGCGGCGTTCATCGAGTCGCTGTACCTGTTCGAGCCCTACCAGTTCACCGAGGGCAACGAGGTGCAGGAGATCTACGACATCCTCAAGAGCAACCCGAGGGACGATGAGGGCAAGCTCTACGTCGAGCTTCTGGTCACCGAGTTGAACTACGCCGCCGGCCGGGGCATCATCGGCCAGCTGGACGTCGTCGGTGTGCTCATTTCCTGGGGTGAGGCGCTCATCGTCGCCGGCGAGGACGAAGCGCTTGCCGGTCAGAAGGACCGCAAGTCCGACCTGCTGCGGGCCCTGTCGGTGTTCGAGGCGCTCAACACCGGCGGCGGCGGCGGCGTCGACGAATAACCGCCCGGCACGACGCGCGTGAATGACAGAAGCCCCCTGGTCCTCGTGACCAGGGGGCTTTTCTGCGGTCCGGCGGCATGTCTCCTCAGGGCCGGGCCCCCATCAGCCGCATCACTTCGCGCGCGATTTCCTCCACGGCCAGGTAGCTGGCGTCGATCGTCCGCCAGCCTTGGCGCCGCACCAGTTCGGTCGCGTGCACGACCTCGTTGGCAACCTCCCGTTTGCTGGTGTAGTAGTCGATGTGCCGGCCGCCGAGATTGGCGGATCGTGCCTGGCGGACCGTCAGCAGCCGTGACACGTTGGCCTGCAGCGCGATGACCCGGGCGGGGTCCATGGCCGCGAGCTGGGGCAGGACGGGGGTCCCGAAGACCAGGGGAACGTTCGCCGCCTTGATGCCCTGGAACGCCAGATAGAAACAGGTCGTGCTCTTGGCCGCCCGCGACACGCCGACCAGGACCACGTCGGCCTGATCGAGCTCGTGGGGCCGCTGGCCGTCATCGTGTTTCAGGGTGTAGTCGATGGCCTCTTGGCGGTCGAACCGCTCCCGGTCAGAGGCGTAGAAGAGCCCGGGTTTACCCGAGGGTTCCCGCTGGAACAGGTCGTGCAGCGCGCCGAAGGAGGGACCGAGTATGTCCACCGTCGGCACCAGCAGCCGTTCGGCTTCCCGGGCCAGCGCCCAGCGGGTTTCGGAGCGGACCAGCGTGTAAAAGATGCTGGCGTCCCGATCGTGCGCTTCCTTCACGATGGCGGCGACCTGTTCGGCGGTGTGCACCTCGGGGCGCACGACGGTCTCGAACTCTTGACCTTCGAACTGGAAGAGGGCCGCCTTGAGCACCTGGTGGCAGGTGGCGCCGCGACCGTCGGATACGACGAACAGGACCGGCAGCCGCGATTGGTCCATCTTGAAACCTCCCGAAGTGGTTTACCGCAGGCATGATACACCCGGGCATGGCGGTCGGGCAAAATAAAACGACCACGAGCGGAACCAACGGCTCCTGCGTAGATTATTCCCCAGAATTTGCCGCGAACCGGCGGCCGCCGCCGCACCCGGTGTCGGCATTCACCAGGAGGTCTTGCTGTCATGGAAAATTCCGTCCTCAAAGTCGGCATGCAGGTGCCCGACTTCGCCATCACCTGCTACGATCCTCGGGCTCACGACTTCACCAAGGTCGCTCTGGACCAGCTGCAGCAGGACGGCAAGTGGACCATCCTGTTCTTCTATCCCGCCGACTTCACCTTCGTCTGAGCGACGGAGTTCGCTGCTCTGGCAGAGCAGCAGCATCGGTTCGAGAAGATGGGCGCCAAGCTGATCACGGTGTCGACCGACACCGAGTTCTCGCATCTGGCGTGGAAACGGGATGAAAAAGAGCTGGCGGACGTCCAGTACCTGATGGGCGCCGACCCCACCGGGCGGCTTTCCCGGATGTTCGGGGTCTACGACGAAGAGTCGGGTCTGGCGCTCAGGGGGACCTTCATCATCGCTCCCGACGGCACGCTGTTCAATTCCGAAGTCAATTTCTACAACATGGGCCGTAACATCGACGAGCTCATGCGCAAGTACAAGGCGAACCTCTATCTGACCAAGAAGGCCGACGAGGGCTGCCCGTCGAAGTGGAAGGAAGAGGGCGACCAGACCCTGCGGCCGGGACCCGAGATGGTCGGCAGAGTCCACGAGGCGTTGAAAAAATGAGATACCTCAACATCTGGTCCCAGCGGCTTCTACTGTCAGCAGCGCTATTGGCCGCCGGTTTGATCGCTCCGCGCCAGGCCGAGGCCTGAGGCGTCGCCGCCCCGGTCGGTCCGACCGGATGCCAGCCGGGAAAGAGCGGTCTCGATGCCGCCGGTCAGCCGTCGCCGTCAGGCCGGTGGTTGTTCGGAGCCGCGGCCGGTCACTACGCCCTGGACCTCCAGTTCAGCCCCGGCGACTACAAGCCCACGCTGGAAACGGATGCCGTTTCGGCCTCGGTGACCCGGGTCTTTGCCGGGGGGTGGGCGCTGACCGGAAGCGTCGGCGCGGTCCTGTCCGGAACCATGGGCGATGATGACACCGCTACCGGTGAATTCGACATCCAACCCGGATTTCTGGGGGCGGTGCGGGCTTCGAAACCCCTGCAGGCCGAAAGCGGGAACCGACCCTTCATCTCGGCCGAGGTGACGGTGTCCTTTTCCAGCGTCACCACCGAACTGAAGACCATCGACGGTTCGCCGGGCGCAGCGGCCCGCATGACGGCGCTGGATTTCATGATCGGCGCGACGGTCGGCTACACGGTGGGAGATGTCTGGCAGCCCTACGTGGCGCCCCGTTTTTTCGGGGGCCCGATCGACTGGACGGACGGCGGCCGGGACCTGACGGGTTCCGATCGCCACCACTACCAGCTCGGCCTGGGGTCGGCCTTTCTGCTGTCCCCGCAATGGACCCTGTTTCTCGACGGTTCGCCGGTCGGAGCGCGCGGTATCACCGCCGGGGTGGTGATCGCCCCGCATTGAGAGCAGTCGGCTCCTATTTGCGGGCGTTCTTGACCATGGCCAGCAGGTCGTCTTCCATCGCCGCGGCGGTGGCCGCCGGTCCGGTCAGTTTGAAGAACAGACTGCCCTGGGGTCCTTCGATCACCACGCCGACCAGACGGTAGCCCGCGAAGATCTCCCCACCGCCGCCCATCGGTCGCCCGCCGCCCGCCTTGTAGCTCCCGTTCAGCGAGACCAGATGGCCGGCCATGCCGTCGGCGGTGAAAGTGCTGCGTTCGGCAACGCTGGCCGGATCGCCGCCGTCCGGGAGCACCATCTGTCCGATCCAACGCTGAAGGTTGGCGTCGACGCCGCCGCCGGATTCTGCGCCGAAGTAGAAGACGTTGACCTCGGCGGGCGCGGGATCTCCTTCCACGGCGGCCAGACGGTACTGGGCCTGGCGCATGCCGCTGGGGCCAAGATCCTGCCACGCTGCCGGCGGCTGGAAGCTCACGCCCGCGAGTGTCGTGCTGCCGGCGGGGGTGTGGTGATCGTGTTCGGTGCTCGTTGCGTCAGCCACGTTCGAACCCGGGGTCTGGTGCTCGGCCTGGTGATCGTCCCCGCCGCAACCGGCACAGACGAACGCAAGCAGAACCCCAGCCCCGACCAAGAATCGGAACCTCGCGATATTGATTTTCATGTTCATGGGGAGAGAAGGTAACGGACATCGGTGGGGATGACAACCGACGATGTCCTGGCTGCCGTCCCGGGAAGGCGAAAGCGGCCCCCGCAGGGGCCGCTTGATCACGGTCTTTGGGCTGCGAGGGTCTCGCAGCGGCCGTCAGGAATCTTTCCTAGCCTTCGGCGGCTTTCTTGGCGCAACCGGCGCAATACCACTTGCCATTGACTGCGGTCATATCCGCCTCGGGGACGGCTTTCATACCGCACCCGCCGGCGCAATCGTGCGCGGCGACGGTTTCAGTGGCCTCGGTGGTGGGGTGCTCCGTGGGATGATCCGCGGCTGCGGCCGCCGGCTGATCCGCGGCGGCGCTTTCGGCCTCGGCTGCGGTGTCCTCACCGTCGCCGCAACCTGTGACCAGGGGCAGCATCAACAACATAGCAGCTATGCCTACGATCCAAATCACTCGCATCTTCATGTCCAGACCTCCGGTTCGGAGCGCGGGCCGCCGGGGACTACCGGGGTGGCCGCGCCTGATGAGAGATTCCGCCCCAGGGGATACCGGCGGGGAATCGTACCTAGTCCATGCACAGTTGAATCTCCATCGATCGATCCGTCAAGCGAAACCCCGTCCGCGCTCGACCGGCTCGTGGGTTTACAATCGGGGACAAGGGTTGATAGATTGGCGGTTCTGGGCGGGATCGGCCGCGCGGGCTCCCTGCGACATGAAGGAGATCGCTGATGCGTGCCTCTGGTTTCCCTTTTTGCCGGCTGACTCGGTGTGCCTGCGTGGTCCTCGCCGGGATCGTACTGGCGAGCGCCGCCGGCCCGGCACGGGCCCAGAGGGATCTGCCTCCGGAAAAAGGGGGAACGACGTATTCCCTGGGAATGCCGCCGGTCTACAAGGGACGAGCCGGCTTCGAGATGATGTGGTATCGACCCCAGAACGACAGCGACCTGGCCGGCCTGTTCGACGCCGGCATCTCCAAGGATCTGGGCAGCCCGGTAGTCGGCATCGCCGCACTGCGGCTCGAGGGTTACGTCGGTTTCCGCAAGGGTGATCTCGACGGCGGCGGCCGGGCACTGTTCGAAGTGCCCAGCTTCCATTTCGGTATTGGTATGGACTTCAACGGGACTGATGAGGCCTGGGACCTCCTGTACGCCCTGGACCTGCCGGTGCGCAGGGGAGGGCTCTTCGGGCGGGGGACCACCCTGGCCTTGCGCTGGCTGCCCACCCGCGACCAGACTTTCAGTGCCGGCATCAATGTTCCCTTGTGGGGCCGCAACATCGGCAAGACCCGGCCCCGGGCGGACAACACCCGGCTGGACGCCCGCACGCCCGCGCGTCTTGAACTCGAAGTGCGCGACCAGCGTCTTGCCGCCGCCCTGGCGGACCTGCGGGAGCGGGCGGCCTGGGTGGCGAGGCTGACCCAGCCTTTCGCCGAACCCGAGGGCGCCGATCCCCGCCGGGCCATGGCGCCGGTGATCGCCGCGCTCCAGGAGCACATGGCCCAGGTCGACGCCGCCTTCCCCGACGGCCACACGCTGCCGGCGGAGATCCGGGTCTACCATGAAACCCTCGATCTGGCCTTCTCCCTGGCTCAGGGCGCCGATGCGTCCTCCCCGTGGGGGCGCGCGGCCGCCGCCAAGGCGCGGGAGATCCTGCTGGATGAGGTCCTGGTGCCCTACAACTACCGCCTGGGCCAGCGCAAGAAGAACGATTCGGTGATCGGCATGGTTGCCATCGCCAACACGGAATTCGGCAGCTGGATCCTGTCGGAGTCGGGCATGGCCGCCGAGCACGTGCAACCGACGTACTTCGTCTTCCAGAGTCTGTGCGATATCGTGGAGGAGAACCGGCAGGAGCTGCGCGACAGGTGGGGGGATTCGCGGTTCGTCTGGCTGCCCCTGCAGTACGCCCTCAAACCGGAGGAGCACGACTCGCAGGCCGAACTGGACGCCCTGATCGCCCGCGCCACGCGGCAGCCCATGACCGGGGAAAACCGCGTCTTCTACATCATCAACGAGCAGTTCCAGTGGGAAATGGCGCGGTCGGTGCGGGAAGCCGAAGACTACCACGTGCTGTGGATCCACGATTACCGCGGGTACAACGGCGCGGGCGAGCCCGACGCCATCGCCTACGCCCAGACCCTGAACTACCTGGAAGCCCTGATCGAGCGCGTCGAGAGCTATGATGCCACCGGACGGCTGCCCCAGTATTTCATCCTGCTGGATCAGCACTACTTCGAGATCAACAAGGCCCGCTTGTGGCTGCGGCTGCTTTCGGATCCGTTGAACCACCGGGTCCGGCTGCCGGGCGGGTTCGAGGAATGGCAAGAGCGCCTGGACGCAACGCAGGAACGACTGCGGCAGGCGGTAACCGCATCCCGACTCCTGCAGATCGGTCTCAGCCAGTATGGGGACAAATGGCTCCGCAACCGGATCAAGGTCCACGTCAACATCACCAATCCTGCCGATCCTTCGTTCTGGAGCTGGCATGTGGCCGGCATCATCCCGATCCCCGACAACATGATGCGGGATCACCGGAAGATCGCCTTCTACGACATCACCGAAGACGACCCCTTCCGCGGGTACGCCATGTTCACGGGCATGGGTATCGGCGAGCACTACGTGGGGGCCAACTGGGAGGACCGGGCCATCATGCTCCAGGGCCCTGGCGCGTTGGCGGTGAAGGACGCCGCCCGCGAACTTCTCGCGGACCAGGGTTATGAACCCCACGAGATACCCTACCCCTTGCGGGCGCGGATCAAGCCACGTTCCTATGCGGACAAGCTGGCCGCGGAGCACCGCTCGCGCACACCGGACTGGATGGCGAGCCGCGGGCAGGTGCTGCAGTTGCACAATGAAACCGGCTTCGACCACAAGCCCGTCAATATCGCCAAGGCCATCCAGTTCAGCTTGATGCCGCCCGGGTCGGTGCTGAAGGTTCCCGATTCGCTGTGGCAGAGCTACGTCTACGGCTCGCTGCTGGCCGGCAGCAGCCTGCGGGGCTGCAAGTCGCTGGTCATCGCGCCGACCAAGGACTCGGCGCCCAGTGGGGCGGCGCCGACGCTGGCGCGGGCCCACGGCCTGCTGGGCCGCCTGATCGTTTTCGGGGAAGCGATGGCACCGCATATCGAAACGGTCGGGGGACTGCTGAAGGTCGGGCTCTACAATCCGCAGCAGGGTGTGGGGGATATCGCCGGCCGTTTCCGGCAGGCTGCCGATAACACGCCCCCGTGGGTCCGGCAGATCTATCCCGAAAACGTGCCCGCCAACGCTGTCATCCGCAACGCGGAGGCGATTCTCGACTCGCTCGGCTTCACGATGGATTACCTGGGCGCCGCGGCGGAATTCATCCAGCCCAAGATCCACCTGAAGGCCAACTTTTTCGCCTCGGACCTGGCATGGCGCAAGCTGCTGGCCCGGCCGGAACTAGCGGGGGTGTTGCGGGAACATATTGCCTACCTGGCGAGTCAGGGGCAGGACAAGTCGGGCAAGGTCTCGGATATCCGCGACAATCCCGTCAGGCTCATCGCCAAGTGGATGATCCTGGTGGAAAACCTTCTGGCCGAACTGACGCCGCAGGAGAAAGAGGAACTCATCTACTACTTCGCCGTCGGCAGCACGAACATGGATTACCGCAGCATGGTGATGGACGGAGAGGTCATGATCCTGGTTGGGGGCTGGCAGGCGTTGTTTGGCGTCCTCGATTTCATCCTGCTGCCGGGGCTGTGCGACTGGGTGGACACTCCCGAGGCACTGGACCAGTTGCTGACGCCGCCCAGCGGCCTGACCCGCTGGCTGGCCGGACTGATGAAACTGTCGCTTTAGCACGGGGTCCGGGACCGGACCTCGACCCGCTGCGAAAAGGAACAGGAAGCTGCCGATGAAGTTCGACGCGGAATCGAATTCCATCCCCTGTTCCCAGCGGGATGTCCATCTGTTGGCGCAGAAGGAAGACGATGCGAACGACGGATGACCCTCCGGAAATATTCTTGCGGAATTTATCGAACGATCACCACCGGCGGATTGTAGTTGGAGTGGAAGTCCGCGATTCCAGGACATGAATCATCTGTCAAACTTTCATCATGAGGGCGCCCGCTGTTCGGAATGAATCGCGAAGGAATTGGAGGGGTAAAGTAGGGAGGGAATGTGATGAAAGCAGCGAAAATCATTCTGACATGCCTGGTCGTGACGCTCCTGGTCACATGGACAGGCATCGCCCAGGCCGTGAACTTCGTCAATCTGGTTCCGGGTACTGAAAAATGGTTCGCCGACGAGACGAACCCCAGCTCCAGACTCCACACCACGGTTTCAATCCACACCAACGGCTACCGGGTTCTGGTCCAGGAAAAATGGGACGGACCCACTTTGTTGCAGAGCAAGGAACTGCTCTACAAAACCGACCTCGAAGGGGATGTCCTGTTCAAGGGCACCCGGGACAGCGAGTTTTCCGATCCGATCCTGTGGGTCGACGCGCCGCTTGCCGAAGGCAAGACCTGGACCGACAGCCGTCCCTACTATCCGGGGAACTACTATCCCCCCACGATGGTCCACTACGTCTTTGCCGTCCTCGAGGACGGGACGATCACCTGTCCGGCGGGAACCTTCCCCTGCTATCGGGTCACCGTGACCACGGTCAGCCCGGTGGATCCGGACAAGACGGAATCCTTCTGGTACAACGCCGAGTGCGGTATCGTGATGTGCGACATGGAAGATACCCGCTTCAAGCTGCAGAAGGCCTTTGTGAACGGAGATGACTACGACACCGATTACGAATTGCATGATCATGCCCAGGGCGAATCGGTCCGCGGGCTGGTCGTCGGACCCAACCCGTCGAACCCCATGACCAACATCACCTTCGAGCTGAAGGACCCCGCGCGGGTCAACGTGCGGGTCTTCGACATCTCCGGACGTCTGGTCAGGTCGCTGGTCACCGGGGAGTCCATGGCGGCCGGGCCGGTTTCGATCACCTGGAAGGGATTCGACGACGGCGGCAGGGCTGTCGCGTCGGGCACCTATTTCCTGCGAGTGCAGGCTGGGCAGACGGTGCGTTCGGACCGCATCACTCTGGTTCGCTGACGGAACTCAAACCGGTCAAGTCAGCTACCGCAGTGCAATGTCCAGTCGCAAGGCCCCGGGGTCCCGGACCCCGGGGTCGAACTGTCAGAGGGTGGTTTGCCGTTCGCCCGAAACGTGACTAGCCTTATGCCTATGGATCGCTCAGGGAGGACGGATCGGCAATGATCACGTGGGAGCAGGGCCTCATTCGGAAGGTCCAGGAGGGGGATCCCGAGGCGTTCGCCCATCTCGTCAAAAAGTATCAGGACCCCATCTTCAATTCTATCTGCAGAATACTCGGTGATGCCGATGCTGCCGCAGACATCACCCAGCAGGCATTCGTTTCCGCCTACGAAAAAATCCACACCTACAACCCTGAACACCGGTTTTTCAGCTGGCTCTACCGCATTGCCTACAACGGCGCCATGAACCGCATCAAACGGCGCAGGTATCTCCAGCCCTTGGCCGACATCGATTTGCAGGACACCGGCCCGTCCCCCGCTGACCGACTGGCGACCCGGGAGCTCAACCATCTCGTCAACGCAGGCCTCGCGACACTGGCCTACAAGTACCGCGTCCTGCTGGTCCTGCGACATTATTTGAATTTTTCCTACGCCGAGATCGCGCGAATCACCGACCTGCCGGTGTCTTCGGTCCGGTCGCGCCTCTACACGGCCCGGGGGCTGCTGAGGGATCAGCTGTTGGATCAGGGTGTCGGCGTCGTCACGTGAGGCGGCGACGCGGTTGCCGTCGGATCTTCGTGGATCTGGATGCTTGATCAGCTGGGCTGGTGCTGGCGGTCGCGGCCCATCTGGCGCTGCTGCCGTTCGATGGTCTGTCGCATCCACTCGGCCCTTTCGGCCTGGCGGATGCAGGATCCGGCGTTCTCGGCGAAAATCTCGAGAGCCTTGAGGTCGTCTTCGGTGTAGACGGTGCCGGCCATGCGGCTGCTGATGTTCACCACGCCGACCAGTTCGTCGCGGACGAGGATGGGCACCACCATGGCGGCGGTCAGATTGACGGCCCGGAACTTCAGGCCGGGGTACATTTGCGCATCGACGTCCTTGCCCAGGATCACGGGCTTTTTGACCTGGGCCACGTAGCCGGCGATGCCCTTGCCGACGGGTTGCTTGATGTCCTGCAGTTTCTCCCGGTTCACGTGCCCGGCCGCGGCCTTCAGCTCGAGCATGTTGGTGCTCGTGTTCAGCAGCATGACCGAGGCCTGCTGACAGTCGAAGATTTCCAGACAGGTGTTGGTCAGTCCCTCGAACAGACTCGGCAGATCACTCACGGCGCCCATCATGCGGCTGACGTTCAGCAGGGCATGGAAGCGGGAGGCGTTCTGCCGCCGCCGCTCGAGAACCTTGGACTCCATGTACTGGACGCGGTGGCGCATGGAAGTGACCTTCAGCTGCTGGAAGGTCATGTGCAATACGAGCAGGATCACCGATCCGCCGAGCCCCACCAGGAGGATGATGTCCGTAGCCGCCCAGGGCCAGAACCCGGCGATGCTCTCCCTGATGGCCGGCGTGACGGCGATCAGAAGCCCGACGGTGCTGATCGCACAGATGGACGCCAGCATGTACCAGTTCCGCATGGATTGTTTTTCCAGACGCCGGGTCTCTTCGGAGCGGCTGGGGCCGTCGCCCTGAGGCTGCAAAGGATGCGATTCGGTCATGATTCCGAACTCCCAAGGGTCCAAATTCCGTTGACAATGCGATCATTGAAGGATGACGTTTCCGGGCCCGGGATCACGGACCGGGGCAAACCTCATCGCTCTTGATCAAGTTATCGCAATATTCTCCAACTACTTTAGCGGGATTCACGGAGAACCGCGGACCACCAGGGGTAGGAACCGGATATTTTAGACCGTCAGGGACCGACCGTTGTCCCGGCGGCCGAGGGCCAGGAACGCCCGGGCGGCTTCCGGGCCCCATTGGGAGGGTTTCGGGCTGCCGGCGGCGTCCTCCGCCCAGCACTTCCGCAGCATGTCCGTATCGACGACCCCCGGGCTGACGGCGACCGCAGCCAACGGAGGCGGCAACTCCTGCGCCAGGGCCCGGGTGAGGCCTTCGACGGCGAACTTGCTGGCGCAATAGGGAGCGACGCGCGGTGAGGTCGAGCGGCCCCAACCCGAGCTGAGATTGGCGATCACGCCCCTGCCGGCAGCCGCCATGGCCGGTAGGAAGGCGCGGATGACGTTCACCGTACCGTCCACGTTGACATCCATGAGCCGCCCGAACTCCGCGGCGTCGATTTCCCACAAGGGCGCCGGGCGGTTCATGATCGCGGCATTGTTGACCACGAGGTCCGGCGCTCCCACCTGCTCCAGGAGTTCGGCCGCCCAGGCTTCGACCGCCGCCGCGTCGGAGACGTCCACGGCGGCGAAACGATGCGCCCCGGAATACTGTTTTTCCAGGAGGGCGATTCCCGGGGCGGAGCGGCCGCAACCCAACACGGTGTGCCCCAAAGCGGCGAAACGTGCGGTCAGTTCCCGGCCCAGCCCGCGGGTGGCGCCGGTGACGACGATGATTCGGGCAGGCGGCATGGGGCAACTCCCGGGTTTTCGGGTGAGTTTTTCGTCGCGCAGGTCTATCCTGGACGCTCGGGCGATCCCGTACAATACCGGCCGCCCGGCGGTTGAAGCGAGCACAATCACACCCCGATGCGGAGGGCCGGTCATGGAGAACAGGGACAACGGACCCGAACGGCGCGCGACCTTCATCCTGAGCGAGGTCGAGAAACGCCTGCTGGTGAAGATGGCCGGAGGCCTGCCCCGGTGGGTCCTGCCCGACCACCTGACCCTGCTGGGCATGCTGGGATCCGCCCTGGCCACCTACGCCTACATCATGACCAACAACGATCCGCAGTGGCTGTGGGTGGCGAGCCTGGGCTTTGCCATCAACTGGTTCGGCGACAGTCTCGACGGCACCGTCGCCAGGGTGCGGCGGATCCAGCGGCCCCGGTACGGCTACTACCTGGACCACCTGACCGATGCGTTCTCGACCCTGGCGGTCGGCCTGGGCCTCGGCCTCTCGCCTTACATGCTGCTGGCGGTGGGGCTGGCCATCGTGGTCGGGTACCTGATCCTGTCGATCAACGTCTACCTCGAAAGCCAGGTGCTGGGTGATTTTCGTTACGGCTACGGCGTCGTCGGTCCGACGGAAACCCGGTTGATCCTCATCGGCCTCAATACGGTCATCCTGATCGTCGGGCCGATCCCGTTCCAGGTCGTGGGGGTGGGGGCGACGATCTTCGACGCCTTCGGTCTGGCCGCCGTTGCCGGAATGGTGCTGATGCTGGCCCGCCGGATGATCCGGAACCTCCGGCACCTCGGCGCGCTGGAACCGGCCAACACGTTGCAACGTGAAGATTTGCCGGACTAGATTCCCGGTTTCGCCATGGAATTTGCGATTCCGGTCGATCGCCGTAGAATCCTTGACTTATTTCTATGATTTTTCTACAATCAACCGGTCGGAGATTGCAGGGGATCGGTTTGCCCGCCGTGGGTGCGGCCGTGACTTCACACAGCGTAAGATTGCACTACCACAACCCGACAGGGGGAATCGATATGTCCAGGATCGGATATGTTTTTTTGTTGTGCGCCATGGCCATGGTGGCGCTCGTCGGCTGTTCCGGCGATGATTCTTCGCCCACCGCCGTGGGCATGAACTTCAGCTCCTACCAGGGCAAAGCCATCGGACCCAGCGAAATCGTCTTTTGCATCGATGTCTCCGACAGCCTGACCCAGGACGAACTCGCCGCGAACCTGGACGCGCTGTCGGCTGCGCTCGCCAATGGCGACCTGCTGCCTGCGGACGGCTCGGTGGCCGTGGCGGCGCTGGTTTACGGTGACACCACCGCAGCGGCTCTGGCGGCACTGACCGCCGTGACGCCGGAGAATCTGACCAACGTCATCCTGCCGGCCCTCGCGGGGCTCAAGACCGACCGTCTGGTCGGGACCGCGGGCGCGGACCTGACCGGTGCCCTGGACACCGCCGCCGGGCTGCTGGCACCCCGGAACGTGAATGACCAGCATGTCCTGATCCTGGGGTCCGGCTTCGCCGATGACACGGCGGCCGCCGCGGCCGCCTGCGGCAGCCTGGCGGCCGCGGGCGTCATGGCCTCGGCCGTTGCTTCCGGCGGTGACGAGACCAGTGCCGCGGACCTGGCCGGCTGCGCGGCTGCCGGCGGGGGCTATTTCGCCGACGGCGCCGCCGACCTCCAGCTGGCCATCGACCACGCCCTGGCTTACATGCTACAGGTGGGTCTCACGGTGACACCGGCCGGCGTCGAGCTGGCCCGCGGCCAAGAGCACACCGTCACCGGCGTGCTGTCCCGCGGCGGCGCGTTCCTGGCGGCCCCGATCCAGGGTGCGGACGTCACCTTCGCGATCATCGATGGTCCCAACCAGGCCGAAGCCGTCGCGGTCGCCACCGACACGCTGGGCACGGCCACCTTCACCTACACGGGTGACGGCGGGGCGGGCCTGGACCGGATCGTCGTATCGGCCGTGCACCCGGGGACGGGTGAAGCGCTGTCCGACACGGTCACGGCCGCCTGGCTCAACGCGGCCCCCACCTGTGACGCGGGCGGGCCCTACACGGCCACCGCCACGGGCGATACCGCCATGGTGACCCTGGATGCCTCCGCCTCGGCCGATGCGGACGGCGACACCCTGACCTACTTGTGGGCGATCGCATTCGAGGGCGCGTCCCTGGACGATCCCACCGCGGCGACCCCCGTGCTCACCCTGACGGGGGACGGCCTCTGCGTCGATACGCTCCTGGTCGATCTGACCGTCAGCGACGGAATCGACACTTCCACCTGCCAGGCCCAAGTGGTCCTCGATGATGTCAGGGCCCCGCTGGTCGAGGTGCGGGACGAGCCCATCAGCCTGTGGTCCCCGAACCACAAGTACCACGCCATCACGCCGGAGATGGTGTTCACCAGGGTCGAAGACGCCTGCGGGAATGTCGTCGACCTGTCGCAGATCGTGGTCACCGGTGTGACGAGCGACGAACCCGAGGATCATAACGGTGACGGCAAAACCATGGACGACATCATGATCCACTGCCCCGCCACGGTGAGCCTACGCGCCGAACGCATGGGCGGCGGCGACGGCCGGGTCTACACGATCAGTTACCGGGTGACCGGTGAAAACGGCGCCCGGACCGATGTGGATTTCCAGGTTGTCGTGCCCCATGACAGCTCGGGCCGCGCGGCTGTCGACAGCGGTGAGGCCGGCTATGGTGTCGTTGCCGGCTGCGGGGAAGAGGACTAGCCTCACCCGAGCCCGCCGATTCCCGACCGGGAGCGTTTGCCGCTCCCGGTCTTTTTTTGTCGTCAGGTCATGGTGTCGCCGCGGTATCGACCTAGCGCAGAAACAGCAGGGCGCCACCCCCGACGGCCAGGACGACCCCGAACAGGCTCAGGATCCCGGGTCGATCCCGATAGACGAGCCAAGCCGGCGCGATGACGAAGATGGGCACCATGCCCAGAAAGACCTGGGCCACGCCGGCTTCGGTGTGGCGGATGGCCACCTGGGAGATCCAAACGGAGATGACGGGCCCCAGCAGGACGGCGGCCGCGAGGTAGGCCAGACCCCGGCGGTCCTGCAGGCGCCGCGCCCGTTCGGTGATCCTCAACCGCGGCAGAAGGGCCAGCCAGTAGAAAACCGCGGCCCAGACCACCCGTACCAGGGTGGCTCCCAGGGGATCGACGCCACCGCCGGCGGACACCGCGCCGGTCATACCCATCTTGGCGAACACGCTGCCGAGTCCCTGTCCCGCCGAGGCCGCCACCGCCAGCAGCAAACCGGAGCGGAGCGTCGCAGGGGCGATGTTCCCGAAGCGGCCACCGGTCCCGTCGCGCCCGCGGGTGGTCGTGATGATACCGGCAATGACCGTCGCGATCCCGAGGATTGCCCACAGGTTCAGGTGTTCCCCCAGCACGACCCAGGCGATCACCGTGGTGAACACGGGTGCCAGGGCCATCATGGTCATGCTGCGCCGGGGCCCGATGGTGCTGAACGCCTTGAACAGAGCCGAATCCCCCGCTGCCAGACCGACGACCCCGCTCAGACCGATCCAGAAATGGTCCACACCGTCGAGACCGACGGGCCACGGGCGGCCGGTCAGCACCAGGTGGACGACCGCCAGGCAGACGGCGGCACCCGGCAACCGCAGCAGGTTGACCGTAGTGACGCCCAGGCGATGGCCGGCGTTGGTGAACAGGACGCTGGTCCAGGCGAAGATGAAGGCCGCGAGGATGGCCATCGCCTCGCCGAAATGATCGAAGGGTTGATCCACAGGATCCCTTTTCAGTCGATGTAGACGAAGGCGGGCGGCTCGAAGCCGTTGAACCGCGTCGATTCGCTGAAGGTATAGGCGCCCATGCTGCCGGCGACCAGCAGATCGTCCAGGTGCATCTCCGGCAGCTCGACCGTGTCGACATGCCCTTCCGGGTCGCGGGAGAAAACGTCGATGGAGTCGCAGGTCGGGCCGGCCAGTACGTAGGGTGTCGCCGGGCCCCCGGTGAAGGCCTTCAGGGGGTACTGCATCCGGTAGAGCAGGACTTCCAGGAAACTGCCGTAGGTCCCGTCGTCGAAGTAGAGCCAGTTGCGGCCCTGGCGCACCGACTCGGAGATGACCTTGGTGACCAGGATCATGGCGTCGCCGACGACCGCCCGGCCGGGTTCGGCCAGGAAACGCACGCCGGCCGGAAACAGCCGGTGCAGGTGCCCTTCGATCGTTCGCCCCCAGGCTTCCAGATCGAAGACCTCGTCCGTGTAGCGGACCGGAAAGCCGCCGCCGATATCGACCGATTCCAGGGTGATTCCGGCCTTGGCCGCGGCGTCGAACACGCGGGCCGTGGTCTCCAGCGCCTCCCCGAAGCGCGCGACGTCCAGACACTGGCTACCGACATGAAAACTGACGCCGAACGGGTTCAGCCCCTGGTCACGGGCCGCCAGGAACAGCGCTACGGCGGCCGCGGGATCCGCTCCGAACTTCTCGCTGAGGTGGGCCACGCTGCCGTGATTGGACACGGCCAGCCGCAGGTGCACGTTCGCTCCTGGAGCGTGCCGGGCGATCTGGGTGATCTCCGAGGGGTTGTCGAACGTGAAGTCGTCGATCCCGATACTGTGGGCATGGGCGATGTGCCGGGGGTCCTTCACCGTGTCGGCGAAGATGAGATCCTGGCGGGGATTGGCGCCGGCATTGACCGCAGCGACGATCTCACCGCGGGAGGCGACGTCGAATCCCGCGCCGGCGTCGGCCAGGATCGCGAGGATTCCGGGATGGGGATTGGCCTTGACCGCATAGTGCAGATGGACCGATGGCAGACACGCAGCCAGCTTTCGTAGATTGCCGAGCACCTGGCTGCGGCTGACGATGTAGATGGGCGTGCCGTGTTCGGCGACCAGCGCGGCGATCGTTTCCTGGGGCAGTTCAAACGGGTTCATTGGCAGTCCTGTCCGGGTATGAGCTTTCCATCATCTCGCTGAGGGTGACGAATCGATAGCCGTCTTCCAGCAGCTCGTCCGTGAGAGTGTCCACCGCCTGCAGGGTCTGCTCGCGGCTCACACCGATCCGCCAGCCTCCGTCGTGCAGGATGATGACCGCTCCGGGTTCGATGCGGCGGCGCACCCGGCGCAGGATGGTCTCAAGTCCGGGCTGCCGGGAATCCTGGGGATGGATGCTGCCGATCACCGGTTCGTAGCCCATCTCCCGGGAGACCTCCAGGACCTTGTCGTTGAACCAACCCAGGGGCGGCCGCATGAACCGCGGCTGGGTCCCCGTGACGCCGGCGACGAGATCGCCGCAGACCTTCAGCTCACGCCGGATGATCGGCCGGGGCAGGAACGACAGCGGCACGTGGTGGTCGCCGTGGTTGCCGATTTCATGACCGCCGTCGACGGTCAGTTTCAACAGGTCGCGGAAACGGCGGACCCGCCGGCCGACCACGAAGAACGTGGCCTGCAGGCCCTTCTTCTCCAGCATTTCGACCAGCGGCGGCGTGTTGCGCGGGTTGGGCCCGTCGTCGAAGGTCAGCGCGAGCACCTTGTCCGCGGTGTCGACCCGGCAGATCAGCTTCTTTTCCAGATACTCGCGGACCGAGGGGATGTCCAGCATGCTGGGGCTCATGCTTCCTCCTCCAGGGCGGCCAGATACTGGTTCATGGCCCGGTCGAGGTTGGCGACCAGACGGCGGCGTTCCAGACGCAGTTCCTGCACCCGGACCCCCAGCATGACTTCAAGAGCTGCGAAACGCAGCAGGCGGCGGCGTGTTTTCATGTACCGAAAATATTCCCTGGCGAACAGTCCTGCCACCGGCAGTCCGAGGCCGACCGGCAGCAGGGCCGCCGAGCCGAAGATCCGTTGCGCGAAATACAACAGCAACGCGTACCAGCCGGGAAACAGTGCCGCTCCCACGCAGAACTGGATCAGGTGGGTCTTGGTCCGGTCGGGCGCGAGCCGCGCGCCGAGCCAGGCGGTCAGCTGGAACGGCAGCCAGTTGCCCGCCAGGCCGAACAGGGCCCAGGGCAGACCGGCGATCCCCATGATCACCAGACGCCACAACTCGCCGCGGACCTCGGGTCCCTGCTCACGGCTCAACAGTTCGTCCCTCAGTTTCAGGAAACGGCGCCTGGTGTTGTACCGCTTGATCTGACGGGCCAGCCGCCAGACGACGTCCGGGCTGCGCTCGTAGAAATAGTCCAGGGCCCGGGCGATCTCGGCCGTGATGTTCTGGTCGCGCTGGTAGGGCGAGTTCCCCGGGATCGTCAGGTCGGTTCGTTCGAGGATCTCCTTCTTGAAGATCATCTTGACGTCGCGCACGAACACCTCGTACTCCGACTGCTTGATGTTGACCACCTCGTGGCGCATCCGTTCCTGGAGGACCTCCGTCAACTTGACGCCGGCAGCCTGCGCGTCGGCGGCGAATTCCGGTCGCCAGTCCGCCGGGAGCAGGGGGTGGCCGAACTTTACGAGCACGCGGCTCCGGAACCGCGTGCTGCTCTCGAAGTTGAGTCCGACCGGGACCAGCGTCAACCCCAGTTGCCAGGCCGCCTGTTCTTCGGCGCCCAGCGCGATGCGGGCGGCGCCGGTCTTCAGCTTCTGGACGCGCCGTTCCTCGGCGCTGGTGCCTTCGGGGAAGATCCCGATGGCCCCGCCGTCGCCGAGGATCCGGAAGCAGGTGGCGAACATGGTCTGGTTCCTGTCGCTGGCCGCCGCGTCGTCCCGCGGTCGATGGACCGGGACGACCCCGCTGTTGCGCAGGAACCACGCCTGGAGTCGGTTGCGGAACAGGCCGCTGTGGGCGATGAAGTGGACCATGCGGTCGGCCGCCAACCCCAGCACCAGGCTGTCGGTGATCGAATGCGGGTGGTTGGCGGCGAAGATCACCGGCCCGGCGGCCGGGATCCGGGACCGTCCGGTCACCTCGATTTCGCGGAAGTAGGCGCGCATCCCCAGCCGGACCACGAGGCGGTTGAACCGGTAGAGCAGGGGAGTGCGCATGCGGGCTAGGGCCCTTCCGGCGACCGGTAGCCGGCAGCGTGCAGTTGGGTGAGATCGGTCACCGGCCGCGGCGGCCTCAGGTGCTTGGCCAGGAAGGCGTACACCTTCAGCCTGATCTCACGCGCTTCGCGTCCGTCCAGGCGGTCGAAGCTGTGTCCGCCCGGCACCGCCGGGAAGATCTCGTATTCGAAATCCTTGCCGGCGCCCTTCAGGGCGTTGATCAGGTTCTCCACCTCCAGGACGTTGACGTCCTCGTCGTTGGTGTTCGTGTGGATCAACAGGGGTGTCTGCAGCTTGTCGGCATTCCAGGCCGGTGAGCGCCGCTTGTACTCGGCGATGTTCTCGGTCACCGTCTGGCCGATATGGTAGTCGGCCGAATAGAGGGCGCGGTAGTCGTCGTCCAGGTAACCCAGCCGCGCGATCAGGTCGCTCACCGGGACGCCGGCGTAGGCGCACCGGTAGTCGTCGGGATGGGCGAAGATGTTCATCAGGCTGATGAGTCCGCCGTGGCTCCAGCCGATCATGCCCACCCGGTCCGCGTCGATGAAATCGTAGTTTTCGATCATGTACGCCCGGCAGGCGTGGTTGTCTTCGGTCTCCAGGCCGCCGTAGTCGATGTTCTCGTAGACGGTGCGGCCGTAACCCGTGCTGCCCCGGTATTCGGGAGCGACCACGGCGTACCCCTGGGCCAGCAGCTCCCTGACGATATGGACGTAGTAGGTCGAAAAATCGCTGTGCACGCCGCCGTGGGGAAAGACCAGCAGGGGTGTCTTCCGCGTGGTGTCCAGATCGCGGGGGAAAAAGGTATAGGCGTAGAACTTGACGGGGTTGCCCGCGCCGATGGCGGTGTCGCTCGACTCCTGCCACCGCGGCGGTCCGTACAGGCGCACCTTGTCGATGACCGCCACGTCGCCGAGACGGTCGAACCACAGGCCGTCGTCGATCTTCTTCTCGAGAACATCGATGCGATGACCGAAGTCGTCGAGCGTTCGGGTGATGTGATCGAGCTGGGCGGCCACGGACTCGAGGGTGACCGAGGGCTCGTCGGCCAGAACCAGACCGGAAGCCAGACACATTACCAGGGCGGCCGTCGGGATCATTCGTCTCATCTTAGTCTCTCCTGGTTTGATGGCCCCGGCAACCGCCGCCGCCGCGCCGACCCGGTGGCCCGCTCAGTAGCCGGCGGCCTGGCCGTCCTTGCGTGATTCCGATGCGCCATAGTACACACCCTCGTCCGGGTCGAACAGGATCGCCTGGTAGCCCCCGAACGAGCCCACGTTGATCGTGATCCGGTGGCCCATTTCCGTCAACTCGCGCCGCGTGCGGTAGCCGATGCCCGATTCCAGCGAGACGGTGCCGCCGGCGGTCATCACCCGGCCGGTCGGTTCGTTGTCGCCGGTGTGAAGGATGCGCGGGGCATCGCCGGCCTCCTGCAGGTTCATGCCGAAATCCACCAGGTTGACGATGATCTGGGCGTGGGCCTGCGGCTGGGTGCCGCCGCCCATGACGCCGAAGCTGAGCCAGGGTTGTCCGTCCCGGGTGGCAAACGCCGGGATGATGGTGTGGAAGGGGCGCTTGCCCGGGGCGTAGGTGTTCGCCTGGCCCTCGACGAGGCTGAACAGCTCGCCCCGGTCCTGCAGGCTGAAACCCAGGCCTTGCGGGCAGACGCCCGAGCCCATGCCGCGGTAGTTGCTCTGGATCAGGGAGACCATGTTGCCGTCGCTGTCGGCGACCGTCAGGTAGATGGTGTCGCCTTCGTGCAGGGCCGGGTTGCCGGCGTCGACCCGTCGGGCCGCGCGTTCGGGGTCGATCAGGTCTGCCCGTTCAGCGGCGTACTTCTTGGAAATCAGCCCGGCGACCGGGATGTCGCTGAAAGCGGGGTCGGCGTAGAACTTCGCCCGGTCCGCGAAAGCCAGCTTCTTCGCTTCGAGAAAGGTGTGGACGTAGGCGGTGCTCCCGAAACCCATGCCTGCAATGTCAAACTGCTCGAGGATATTGAGGATCTGCAGGGCTGCAATACCCTGGCCGTTGGGGGGCAGCTCCCATACGTCGACCCCGCGGTAGTTCGTGGACACCGGTTCGACCCATTCGCTCCGGTGGGCGGCCAGATCCGCGGCCGTCAGGAAACCGCCGGCGTCCTTCACGGTACGCGCGATGGTCGCCGCGATCTCCCCGCGATAGAAGGCGTCCCGGCCGCGCGCCGCCAGGATTTCGAGGGTCCTGGCCAGCGGTTCGTTGCGCCAGATTTCGCCCTTGGCCGGAGCGCGGCCGTCGATCGTGTAGGTCTCGAGGAAATTGGCGTGTTCCCGGCGGCTGGGAATGCTGAGATGCCAGTAGTGGGCGATCAGTTCGCTGACGGGAAAGCCCTCCCGGGCATAGCTGATGGCGGGCGCGAGCACCTCCTTCATGTCCAGGCGGCCGAATCTGTCGTGCAGCTCGAACCAGCCGTCCACGCAGCCGGGCACCGTGACCGGCAGCACCCCGTAGGGCGGCACGAATTCCAGGCCGCGCCGGCGGAACTCGGCGAGGGTCAGCGACGCGGGTGAGCGGCCGCTGGCGTTCAAGCCGTGAAGCTTGCCGGTCTCGGCGTCCCAGACAATGGCGAACAGGTCGCCGCCGATACCGTTGCCGGTCGGCTCCATCAGACCGAGGGCGGCGTTGGCGGCGATCGCGGCATCAACGGCGCTGCCGCCGCGCTTGAGAATGTCCAGGGCGATCTGGGTGGCCAGCGGTTGGCTCGTGGCGGCCATGCCGTGACGGGCAATCACTTCGCTGCGGGTGGCGAATACCGCACCGGTGATCCGGTCGCCGGCACCGGCGGTGCCGGCGCCAAGGCCCGCGGCGGTCACCAGGAAAAGAAGGACAATCAGACGGGTCATGGCGTCTCCGAGTCGGGTTGGGGGTCGACCGACAGGTTATCGCATTTCAGCTGGCGGGTGAATCTGTTATCGCCGGGACGGCTGCGCGCGGGGTCAGGGGTCGGTCAGGCCGTCGAGCAGGGACTTGACGACCTTTTCCGCATCCCGCTGACGCAGCTTGTCGTAGCGGATCGCCCAGATGTGGTCCTTGTAGGCCAGGTTGCGCATTTCCACCAGGAGCTTGTAGCGGGCCGGATTCCGCCGCAGGACACCGAGATTCTTGCCGCTCATCCGGGCGCCGGCCCCGAGGGCGGGCAGGAGATTACGCGCGAATTCGCGGGAGGTTGCGTCGTGCCGCCGGGAATTCTTGAAGTAGAAGAGCGTGACCACATCACCGAGAGCCGTCACGTTGTCAGCGTGGAAACTCAGAAAGACCTGCCGGTTGGCGGGTACCTTGGCAAGCGCTCGCCGGGCGATGTCGATCCGAGCATTGAGGTGTTCCTGGTTGCCCTTGGGAAACTTCTTGTTGCTCGAACTGTTGTTCCAGGCCGCGTTGTTGAAGACCTCGTTGCGGTCGTGGACGAAGGTGCTGGTGACGGGGGTGTTCTGGCGCAGCAGATGGTTGGAACTGAGCAGGGTCATGGTGACGTCGGCCCCGTGCAGCCTGAGCAGGACATAGATGCGCAGGGCGATGTCGTAGACGTACTCATCCTCCACGATGTAGTAGTTCCCGCCCTCGGCGTCCTTGGCTTTCACGATGGTTCCCGGGTCGATCCCGCCGTGGCCGGGGTCCAGAACGAAGTGCCAGCCCTGGAGGCGATTGCTGAGACGACCCATGCCGTTGACGGTTTTCTCGAACTGTTCCCACAGTTTGCGGGCGTTGCGGTAGGCCAGCCGGGGGGTGACGTCACTGTTCTCGAAGTAGTGCATGCTCTTCTGGAAGGTGGCCTTGGGGGTTTCAAAATAATAGGGGCCGTTCCGGGCTCCGAGGCGCCGCACACCCGGTACCGTCACCTCGAACAGGCTCAGGTCCAGACCCTGGGGGGTGAGGCGGTCGCTGCCCGGCGTCCCGAGGCCCAGCAGGGGGCGGACTTTCAGATCCTGTCCCGGATGGATGACCGAACCCCGGATGCCGTTGAGCCGGCGCAATTCCCGCAGGCTCATCTGGTGCAGGCGGGCGATTTCGGTCAGGTTGTCGCCCTGCTGGACCCGGTAGGTGGCCAGACGGGCGGTCGCCCCGCCCGTCAGCAGAAGTTCCTGGCCGGGATAGATGCGGTCCGACCGCAGGCCGTTGATCCGTTTCAGCTCATCCACCGCGATGTCGTAGCTCCGGGCGATTTCCCACAGGGCGTCGCCGCTCTCGACGATGTGACGTCTTGCTCCGGCCTCTTTGAGCCGCAGTTTCTGGCCCACGTAGATCCGGGTCCCGTCCAGGTCGTTGATCTCCTGGAGGCGGGCGACGGTCAAACCGTGCCGGGTCGCGATCGCGGACAGGGACTCGCCGCCTTGCACCACATGGACGGCCTGGTCGAGAGGCGTCGGGCGAAGTTTGAGCTGCTGGCCGGGCTGGATCGGGACGTCCCGCAGGCCGTTCAGCTGACGCAGGAGGGACAGGGGAATCTCGTGGCGTTCGGCGATCGTGGTCAGATTGTCGCCCGGACGGACGACGTAGATCTCCTGGTCCCGGCTGGGGATCCGCAATTGCTGGCCGATGGTGATCCGGTCGCTGCGCAGGTGGTTCCATTCGCGCAGATCCGCGATGGTCACGTCGTACCGGCGGGCGATGCGGGTGAGGTTCTCGCCGCGGGCGACCTGATGGAT
Source organism: Candidatus Krumholzibacteriia bacterium (assembly GCA_942492615.1). GTDB lineage: Bacteria > Krumholzibacteriota > Krumholzibacteriia > LZORAL124-64-63 > LZORAL124-64-63 > CALOFL01. The sequence goes on along the minus strand of CALOFL010000023.1, from coordinate 199,061 downwards.
CTGCCATTCCTGCGCGTCGGATCCCGGCGCGGCGAAGATCAGCAATCCCAGGCAGACCCAGATGATGAGGCGTCCGTGCATGGGTCGGAAGCGGCTCCTTGCCTACAGGTGATGATCCGGTGGGACGGATCCGGGAGGGGTCATCCGTTTCCCCTCCGCTTCGATGAAGACCTTCTTGACCCGGGGCCATTTCTCCTTGATGACCCGGGTCAGGGCCGCCACCGCGTTTTCGACGTGCCCGGCGGAACAGTCGTCCCGGAAATCCAGACTCACGTTCACCAGAATATACTCCGGACCCATGTGCAGCGTCAGCACTTCATTGACATTTTCCACTCCGGGGAGTTCGGCGGCCAGTTGGCGCATGCCGGCCACGGTGGCCGGCGCGGCCGCTTCGCCGATCAGCAGATCCTTGGTTTCGACCGCCAGCATCCACGCGGTAAACGCGAGGATCAGACCGATCACCACCGACGCCGCCCCGTCGATCCACAGCAATCCTGTCGCCTGGCTCAGCCAGATGCCCACGAAAGCGACGATGATTCCCAGCATCGCGGCGGAATCCTCGAACAGAACCACGAAGGTCACCGGGTCCTTGCTGTCGCGCACGGCCTGCAGATAGGTCCGCTTCCCCTTGATCTTGACGAATTCCTTGAAGGCGAAAAACCAGGCCGCGCCTTCGAAGACGAACGCGAGCAGGAGCACCACGTAGTTCCAGCTGACCTTGGACATCGGTTCGGGGTGGCTCATGTGGCTGATGCCCTCATAGATCGAGATGCCGGCACCGAGGCCGAATATCAGGATGGCCACCACGAACGACCAGAAATAGACTTCCTTGCCGTAGCCGAAGGGATGTTCCGGGTCGGCCGGACGTTCGGCGCGCTTCAGGCCCAGGAGCAGCAGCACCTGGTTGCCGGTGTCCACGAGGGAGTGGATCGCTTCGGACAGCATGGCGGAGCTGCCGGTGGCCACCGAGGCGCCGAACTTCGTGACGGCGATCAGGAAATTGCCGACAAGTGCGGCGTAGATGACTTTCTTGGAACCGGTAGCCATATGGACCCCATCTTCAGTGTTGCGTGAGTAGCCTGCCGGGGTGAAGTCTACAGCTTGGCCGCCCGTACGCCAAGGACAAGGCCTGCCCGGCTACATCACGGACCCGGAATTGCCGCCTCCTGCGGCCGTTCGTACCCGCGGCTTGCCATTTGCCGGGAGGAGGCCTACGATTCAAAGTCGAACGTCAGATTCCAACTTCTTGAACCCGGAGGGATTGTCGTGAATTCAGTCTTTGGTTCCCGCGCCCGGCGCCGCACCGTCCTGGCGGCCGCCCTGGCGGCGGTCCTGGTGCTCGGCCTGGCCGCCTGTTATCCCGGCGGACCCGAATCTCTGGGCGAACTCAACACGGTTGTCACCGTGAAGAACCCCGCCGGCAACCATGAGGGCATGCGCTATTACGCCATGGTCGATTCGGTCTATGAAATCAAAGCCGACGATTCCTCGTCCGAGGTGCTTGACCGGCGTTACGATGCGACCATCATTGCGGAGATCCAGGGCCAGATGAGCGCTGCGGGCTTCGCTCGCGTGGACACGTCGGCCGGCGACAGCATCGACGCCTACGTCACGGTGGGCTCGGTGGTCAGCGAGGTCTGGGTCTACTGGTACAACTGGGGTTACTACCCGGGTTACCCGGGTTATCCCGGGTACTATCCGCCCTCGGTCGGCACCGCTTCCTTCGAACAGGGTTCGGTCGTCTGGCAGTTGACCGACACCCGCGAATTCAAGGATCCGGGCAACAGCGATCCCAAGGCCGTTCTCAACTGGGCCGGCGGCATCAACGGCGCCTTGAACAAGACCGCGAGCACGAATGAGGCCGGCATCAGGACCGGCATCCGCCAGGGCTTTGCCCAGTCACCCTACATCAAGGCTGCCGTGAGCCGCTAACTGGAGGTCGAGATATGAAACGCATGATCTTTCTGCTTGGCCTGCTGCTGATCCTGGTACCCTGCGGGACCGCAACCGCGGGGAACAGCTCCTACGGGCTGGCCTGGAGCATCAGTCTGCCGGTCGGGGACACCAACGACTACATCTCGCAGATCAGCTTTCGCGGCGCGACCTTCGAATGGCGGAACCACTACCAGCGAGACGCCTGCTATGGCGTCAACGTCGGCTGGAACGTCTTCAACCGGAGCGAGGAGACGACCCTGAACTTCGACAACGTGGCGGTGACGGGCAAGCACTGGCGTTACATCAACGCCGTGCCCATCTATGCCTCGTGGTTCAAGTACATGAGCACGGACAAGCGCAGCAGCCGCTTCTTCGCCGGAGGCAACGTGGGGGCCGCCTGGATCGAGCGCCGGGCCGAGCTGGGACTCCTGCGCCTCGACGACTCGAACTGGCATCTGGCCATCGCCCCGGAAGTGGGCTGGAACCTGCCCTGGGATTCTTTCCTCGGTTACGTTGCGGTCCGCTACAACTACGCCTTCAAGGCGGGCGAGCAGGAAGCTCAGCAGTGGCTGGAACTGAAGATCGGTTTCGGCCTGGATTGACCTCACCTGTCTCCGTATATCTCACGGCCGCCGGTTCATACCGGCGGCTTTTTTGGGCCGCCCTCAATCCCGGCCCAGATCGTACTTGTTGATCCGGTAGACCAGCACGTGGCGGGGCACGCCGAGGTAGGCCGCGGTCTTGCTGCGGTTGCCCCCGCACAGTTTCAGGGCGCGGCGGATCACTTCCTGCTCGAGTGCGACCAGGGAAAGACCGCCCGGCGGGAGAGGTCCCAGGGGCAGGGCTGAGGGAGAAGCAGGTTTCGGAGGCACCGGGGGCTCGGTGTTCGCTACCGGTGGGGCCAACCGCTCCAGATCGGCGGCCGTCAGGGTCTTGCCCCGCCGCATCAGGACCAGCCGCTGGTTCAGGTTCTTGAGCTCGCGCACATTGCCGCGCCAGCGACGCTTCTTCAATGCCGCCTTCAGCTCCGGATCGGAAACCAGCCCATCGGCGCCGTGCAACTTCGTGAAGTGTTCCCACAGGAGATCCATGTCCTCGGGTCGCTCGCGCAACGGCGGCATGCGCATCGTCAGGACGTTCACCCGGTACAGCAGATCGTCGCGAAAACGCCCGGCGGCCGCTTCGACCTCGAGGTCACGGTTCGTGGCACAGACGAGACGAAAATCCGCCGCTACCGGCCCCGGGCCACCGACCGGATCGACCTGCCTGGTTTCCAGGACCCGCAGCAACTTGGGCTGGAGGTCCAGCGGCAGTTCGGCGATCTCGTCGAGGAACAGCGTCCCGCCGTCGGCGGACCGGATACGGCCGATGGCGGCCCCGGTGGCGCCTGTGAACGCGCCCTTGGCGTGGCCGAACAGCTCGGACTCCATGAGCTCGCGGGGGATGGCGCCGCAGTTCACGGCGATGAAGGGGCGGTCCCAGCGGTCCGAGAGGTCGTGGCAGGCGCGGGCGGCCAGTTCCTTGCCCGTGCCGCTTTCCCCCTGGAGCATCACCGTCGCGTCGCTGGCGGCGGCACGACGCAGGCCGTCCATGAATTCCGTCATGGCGGGCGAACGGAAGATCAGCCCGCTGGCGGGGGTCCGCTGCTTCAGCAGGCGCCGCAGGCGGATGTTGTCCATTTCCAGCGACCGGGTACGCAGGGCCCGGTCGACCGTCAGCTTGAGTTCGTCGCGAGCGAAGGGTTTCAACAGGTAGGTGAAGGCCCCCAGCTGCATGGCCGCCACGGCCTGCTCGACCGTTCCGTGGGCGGTCAGAATGATGACCGGCGGGGGCGACGGGTCGTCCCCTTCCCGGATGCGGCGCAGGACCTCCATGCCGTCGAGTCCCGGCATCCGGATATCGCTGATCACCAGATCGAGGTCGGGTTCCAGCAGTGCGAGCCCCTCGCGGCCGTCGCCGGCGGTCCGGACGTCGTGGCCGGACTCGGTCAGGATGAACTGCACGACCTCGCGCAGGCTCTTGTCATCGTCGATCAGCAGAATCCGGCCCATCGGCGGTCCTTTCATCCCGGCTACCAGCTGAGGGCCCCCCGCAGGGAACCCGAAGTGGGCAGGGGGCGAGCGGTGTCTTCTTCACTTTCGATCGTGGTGTCCGTCCATGCGGCCAGGTACCAGAGATTGTCGATCTTCTGGAAGACAAAAACCGCCCGCGAGGTGAAGACCTGGCCCATGGACTCGATGGTGTAGACCAGATCCCATTCCGCCTTGCCGTGGGACTCGCGCCCCTTGTCCAGGATGCGGCCGCTCAGGTCCAGGACGGCGCCGCGATCGGGCCCGACCAGCTCCCGGATGAAGACGATTTCCTGCTTGCGATCCCATTGCTCCCAGTCAACGCCGGGATAGTCAGTCGGTATTGCCGCAAACGGAACGAAGCGAAACCCGGGGGCGAGAAAATCCGCATACCGCTTCCAGTCCCGCGCCTTGACGGTCGCCTCCAGGTTCAACAGGACCTGCTCGGGGTCAAAGGCTCCCGACAGCGGGTCGGGTTTCGTGTCCGCACCGGGCGCTCCGGTCACCAGGAGGCCGGCCAGAACCAACACGAAAAAGAAGATCTTCATCATGGCGCCCCGCCTTTTCCGGCCGCTGCCGGGAGGGTCATGACGACGCAACCGCCGTCGCGGAATCCGGAGTCGACCGCCAGCGTGCCGCCGAGGTCCTCGATGATTCGCAGGCTGGTTGCCAGGCCCAGGCCGGTGCCGTCGTCCTTGGTCGAATAGAAAGGGGTCCCGAAGTTTTTCAGGGCATCGGCGGTGAAGCCGGGACCGGAGTCGGTGATCCGGCAGAGGACCCTGCCGCCGTCCGCACCGATTTCCAGCCGGACCTGGCCGTGCGGACCCGCGGCGGCGGCGGCGTTGAGAGCGAGGTTGAGCAGGACCTGGCGCACCTGCTCGCGGTTGCCCACCGCAGCGGGCAACGGCCCCTGGACCGCCACGGTCACCGGCGGCGTGTCGGGACGATGGGCCATCAACTCGGCGACCGCCCGGCATTCCCCGGCAAGGTCGAAAGGCGTCAGCTCACCCGGCTCGCTGCGGGCGAAGACGAGGAATTTCGAGAGCACCTGATTCAACCGGCCGGTTTCTTCCTGGAGGATGGTGAACATCCGCGCCTTGGGGTGGTCCGCGGGGAAATCGTCGGCGAGCACCTCGGCCGACCCCTTGATGCTGGCCAGCGGGTTGCGGATCTCGTGGGCCAGTCCCGCCGACAGGCGGCCCACTGCGGCCAGCCTTGCCGAGCGCACCAGTTCGGCCTCCATGGCCGTCTTCTGGTCCAGGGTGACCTGAAGGTCCTCGGCGGTGCGCTGCTGCCGGTCGCGCGCCGCGTTGATCCGCGCAACCAGGGTGCCGGTCAGCAGGCCGACCAGGAGGTAGAGCAGCATCTCGAGGATCTTCTCCACCGTCGTGCCCGGATCGAATCCGATCAGGCCGAAGGCGTGGGGAACGTAGAGGGCGATGACCAGCCCGGCGGCGGCCACGCCTCCGAGCGGGCCGCCGCGGAAGGCCGCCAGGATGATGGGGAAGTAATAGAGCCGGCGGTAGATGCCGTGCAGCGCGTGGATGTGCCAGTGGGTGTTGTAGTGCAGCAGGGAGATGACGGCGATCATCAGCAGAATCAGCCAGGAGCGGCGCAGCCAGGCGACGAGCGGCCCGCTGTCGGTCGGGGCCCCGTCGGGGGGAGTCGTCTTCTTGTCGTCGTACACCATCCAGCCAGCTCCCAGGTTGCACACTATTCTACGGGTTTTTAGAGAATATTCTTCAATAATCTTACGATGACGCGAGGCTGTCAGGGTAACTTACTCAGCAATAACAGATTAAGGTGCGGCACGGATCCTGCGTGCTAGGAGCCCAGCAAGAAAGGTGCGTCCGTGAAAATGCCGCTTATCCGACCGCAGATCTTCAAACCCGTTGCCGGACTCCGGTTCCTCGCGCTGGTCCTGGTCCTGGGGGCCGGCGCCGCAGTCAGGGCCGATGGCCCGGTTGCGGCGGTCTTTCCGGCTGATCCGGGTTTGACCGATTATCTGGCCTGGGCCGAGGACCATCATCCGGCCGTAGCCCGGGCCGCCGGCCGGGAGGCCGCCCTCAGGCACGGCGCCCGCAGCGCGGGGGCGTTGCCGGACCTCAAGTTCGGCTGGGGTGAGATGATCGTCCCGGTCGAGACGCGGGTCGGTCCCCAGCAGCGCGTATTTTCCCTCAGTCAGAGCATACCCTGGTTCGGTACCCTGGGTCTGCAGGAGAAGGTCGCCGCCACCCGGGCGGATGCCGCGGTGCAGGATCTCCTGGGCCAGAGGCTGGCTGTCCACCACGGTGTCCGCGCCGCCTGGTACGAGCTAGCCAACCTGCAGGGCGAGATCACGATCATCACCGACAATGTCGGACTGGCTCACCAGGCCGAGGCCGCATCCCGTTCCGCCTACGAGGCCGGCGCCGGATCGTTCGGCGACGTCCTGGCCGCCCAGATCGACGTCGAAAAACTGGCGGCCCAGCTGGCTGGACTGAAGGACCGGCTCAACCCCGCGCGTACGCAGCTGAACATGGCCGCTGGTCTGCCGGCCGACCATCCCGCGCCGACCGTTCGCCTGCCAGGTTTTGCTGACGATCTGCCCGCTCGCGAAACGCTGTGGGCCATGCTGGAACAGAACAACCCCGAACTGGGCGCCCTGCGACTCGAGCGGGACAGTCGGCGGCAGGGCGTGGACCTTGCCGGCAAGGCGGGTTATCCCGACCTGACGCTGGGCCTGGACTACATCATGACGGGCCCGGCACGCCTGGAGGGGATGCCGGACAGCGGCAAGGACCCGGTGATCGCCCGGCTGGGCGTCAGTATTCCGCTGTGGGGCGGCCGGGCCGGGGCGGAGAAGCAGGCTTCGGCGGGTCGGTTGGCTTCAGCCAGCGCGGAGCTCGCCGACGCCCGGCAGCGCCTGAACGCACGCCTCGAAACGGTGCTCTACCGGTGGCGGGAAGCCCGCCGCAACCGGGACCTGTACGGCTCGGTACTGCTGAGCAGCGGCCGGCAGGCGTTCGCGGTGACCGCGGCGCGCTACCGCTCCGGACAGGCCTCCTATGTCGATCTGGTCACCGCCCGCAAGACCCTGCTGGGTCTCGAACTGGCCAACCTGCGGGCCACGGTCGAGCTGGCGCAGTCCCGAAACGATCTGGCGACCCTGGTCGGAGCGACCGCTGACCAGTTGCCGCTGGCGACCAGGCCGGACGACCCCGGCAGGCGACCCGAACCGACCGGCCGAAAGGCGGATGGCAAACATGAATAGAGCAATCGTCGCTTTCCGGGGACGAGGCTGGATCGTCCCGCTGCTGGTGCTGGCGGCTTTCGGTCTGGGATTCCTGTTGCGCGGCGGTAGCGGCGGGCACGATCATGCCGGCGTCGCGGTGTCCGCACCGGCGGTAGCCACGCCCCGGCACTGGACCTGTGCGATGCATCCGCAGATCATCCTGCCGTCCAATGACCAGAAGTGTCCCATCTGTTTCATGGACCTGATCCCGGTGGAAACCGGAACGGACGCGGGGCTGGGGCCGGCGTCCTTGGCCCTGAGCGAGACCGCCGCCTCGTTGGCGGAAATCACGACCGTGCCGGTGCGACGGGAGTTCGTCACCCGGGAACTCCGGCTGGTCGGCAAGGTCAGCCCGGACGAGTCGCGCACGCGGACCATCACGGCGCGGGTCGGCGGACGGCTCGACCGGCTCTTCGTCGACACCACCGGCCAGACCGTCACCGTGGGCATGAAGCTGGCGGCGATCTACAGTCCGGAACTCTACTCGGCCCAGGTCGAGCTGCAGACCGCGGCGCAGGCGCTGCGTGAGGCCGAGCAGCAGGGTACCGGCATCGTCGGCGCCAGGGCCAACCGGCACTCGGTCGTCGAGAGGTTGCGGTTGTGGGGGATGGACGAGCAGCAGATCCGGTCGCTCATGGAGGGCGGCGATCCCGGCGAACACATGATCGTCTCCTCTCCGGTCGGCGGCGTGGTGGTCGAGCGCAAGGCCATGCAGGGCGATTACGTCCGGACGGGCAGTCTGCTGTACACCATTGCCGACCTGTCCCGGGTGTGGGTCACCCTGCAGGCCTTCGAATCCGACCTCGGCCTGCTGCGTGAGGGCCAGCCGGTGTCCCTGGTGACCCGGGCCCACCCCGGGCGGACCTTCGCCGGAGACATCCTCTTCATCGAACCGGTCCTGGACGAGCGCACGCGTACGGTCGAGGTCCGAGTCGCGGTGGACAACCGGGCGGGTCTGCTCAAACCCGGCATGCTCGCCGCCGGCACGGTGGCCGTCACCGTCGATGCCCACGGGAACCAGGTCACCGATACCGACGCCAGCGCGGCTCCGCTGGTCATCCCCGCGTCGGCGCCGCTGCTGACCGGCAGCCGGGCGGTCGTCTACGTCCGCAGTCCCGCCGCCGGCGACCCGGTCTTCACCGGCCGCAGCGTGGTCCTCGGGCCGCGGGCCAACGACGTGTACACCGTGGTGTCGGGGCTGTCCGCAGGGGAACTCGTGGTCACACGCGGCAACTTCAAGATCGACAGCGCGCTGCAGATCCAGGCCAAGACCAGCATGATGAATCCGGCGGTCACCGAGCCCGTGGAGAAGCCGGAGCCCACGGCAGTCGGCAGCATGACGACCTTCGTGGGCGACCCCTGCTTCAGGCAATCGTTGGACCGTGTCCTGCGGGCCTACTATCCGCTTCAGGCTGCCCTGGCGGCCGACGACGACACCGCTGCTGCGGCGGCGGCGGTCGCGGTCAAGGCCGCCGTCGCGGACCTTGCCTGCGACACCCGGGAGCTGCCCGCGCATGTCCGGGACGAATGGGACCGGCTGAGATCCGCTCTGGCCGCTGCGGCCGAAAGTACGCGAACGGCCAAGCAGATCGCCTCGCGCCGGCAGGCGTTCGAGCCCCTGGCGGATAGTCTCTGGTTCGCCCTCGCCCGCTTCGGGACCGACAGTGGCGAAGCAGTGCGGCGTTTCCATTGCCCCATGGCGTTCGACAGTGACGGCGCCTTCTGGATCCAGAAGGGGGAGACCACCGCCAATCCCTATTACGGTGACCTCATGCTGCGCTGCGGTTCCCAGAAGGATATCCTGGCCGCCGGCAGCAGCGGTGGTTCCTGACATGGCTGCCCCCGCTGTCACCACCGGTCCCGTCGGCAGGCTGGTCGGGTTCTGCCTCGACAACAAGCTGATCGTCCTGTTGCTGGTCTTGCTGGCGGTGGGCTGGGGCGTGTCCGTGGCGCCCTTCGCCTGGGAGACCGGATCTTGGCCCCGGGACCCGGTGCCGGTGGACGCGATTCCGGACCTGGGGGAGAACCAGCAGATCGTCTTCACCGAATGGGCGGGACGGTCGCCCCAGGACGTTGAGGACCAGATCACCTACCCCCTGACGGTTTCGCTGCTGGGCCTGCCGCAGGTCCGGACCGTGCGCAGCTACTCCTTTTTCGGATTCTCGACGATCTACGTCATCTTCGAGGAAGCGGCCGACTTCTATGACTCCCGGTCCCGGATCCTGGAAAAGTTGAGCAGTCTTCAGGCCGGCACGCTGCCGGCTGAGGTCCGGCCGGCGTTGGGGCCGGACGCCACCGCGCTCGGGCAGGTCTTCTGGTACACCCTCGAGGGCCGCGACGATCAAGGCCGCGTGACCGGGGGCTGGGACCTGGCGGAACTGCGCACCATCCAGGATTTCTACGTGCGGGACGGCCTGCTGGCCGCCGGCGGGGTGGCGGAGGTGGCGTCGGTCGGGGGCTTCGAACAGGAGTACCAGGTGGATGTGGATCCCGACGCCCTGCGGTTCTTCGGGATCAGTCTCGCGCAGGTGACGCGGGCCGTGAAGGAGTCGAACCGCGACGTGGGCGCCCGCTCCCTGGAAATCAACCGGGTGGAATATGTCGTCCGCGGCATCGGGACCATCGGGAGCATCGCCGACCTCGAGCTGAGTGTCGTGGCGATGGTGGACAACGTACCGGTCCTGGTGAAGGACGTCGCCACCGTCAGCCTCGGCCCGGCCCTGCGCCGCGGCGCCCTGGACAAGGAAGGTGCCGAGGCGGTCGGCGGCGTGGTCGTGGTGCGCTACGGCGAGAATCCGCTGGCGGTCATCGGTCGGGTGAAGGACAAGATCGCCGAGATCTCCCCGGGTCTGCCGCGCAAGACCCTCGCCGACGGGACGGTGAGCCGGGTGACGATCGTTCCGTTCTACGACCGCAGCGGTCTCATCCGGGAAACCCTGGGGACCCTGAACGACGCCCTCGGCCTGGAGATCCTCGTCACCGTGATCGTGATCATCGTCATGGTGCGCAACCTGCGTGGCGGCCTGCTGGTCGCCGGCCTGCTGCCCCTGGCGGTGCTCATGGTGTTCATCGCCATGAAGCTGTTCCGCGTCGATGCCAACATCGTGGCTCTTTCGGGCATCGCCATCGCCATCGGCACGATGGTGGACATGGGTGTCATCCTGGTGGAGAACATCCTGTCGCGCCACCAGGCCGCGCTGGCGCAAGGCCGCGCCGGCGACCAGGTGCCTTCCTTGCGGGACACCATCCATGCGGCGGCCAGCGAGGTCGGCGGGGCCGTGCTGACGGCCGTGACCACGACGATCATCAGCTTCCTGCCCGTCTTCACGCTGGTGGCGGCTGAAGGCAAGCTGTTCCGTCCGCTGGCGTTCACCAAGACGTTCGCCCTGCTGGCGTCGGTGCTGATCGCCGTGATCGTCATTCCCCCGGTGGCCCATCTCCTGCTGAAGATACGGTCCGGCCGCCCGGATCGACCCGCCGCGTCCGGGAAACCCTGGTACCGGCACAAGATGGTGGGCAATCTCCTGCTGGCGGTCGTCGCCGCAGTCGTCCTGGCCGGGCAGTGGCTCCCGCTGGGGCCGGGGCGCAGTCTGCTGCTGAACATCATCTTCGTGGTGGTGGTCGTCGGCGGGGTGCTGGGCCTGTTCACCGTCTTCGCGCGCTGGTATCCCCGCCTGCTGGAACGTTGTCTGGACCACCGGCGGATCTTCCTGATCCTGCCGGCTTTCCTCATGCTGTGGGGCGCGACGGCCTGGCTCGGCTTCGACCGGGTCTTTGCCATCCTGCCGGGCACCGGTCAGGAAGGCGAAGGTTCGGCGTGGGCGCGGATCTGGACAAGGCCGCAACACGCCTTTCCGGGCCTCGGCAAGGAGTTCATGCCCGATCTGGACGAAGGCTCGTTCCTGTACATGCCGACCACCATGCCGCACGCCTCGATCGGCGAGGTGCAGGACGTCCTGGCCAAGCTGGACATGGCCATCGCTGCGATCCCCGAAGTGGAACAGGTCGTGGGCAAGCTCGGGCGGGCCCGTTCGGCGCTGGACCCGGCCCCGATCTCCATGATCGAAACAGTGATCAACTACCGGTCCGAATACCGCCTTGACGACCGCGGCCACCGGCAGCGTTTCCGGTACGACAAGCGTTCCGGAACCTACGTGCGGGATGAAGAGGGCCGCTTGATCCCCGATCGCCGCGGCCGCTTCTTCCGTCAGTGGCGCGACGAGATCACCAGTGAAGACGACATCTGGCAGGAGATCGTCCGGGCCGCCAGATTGCCGGGCACCACGTCGGCTCCCAAGCTGCAGCCGATCGGCACCCGGCTGGTGATGCTGCAGAGCGGCATGCGCGCGCCCATGGGTGTCAAGGTCAAGGGGCCCACGCTGGCGGCGATCGAAACCGCAGCCATGACCATCGAACGCCTGCTCAAGGAGGTTCCCCAGGTGGAGGCCTCGGCCGTGATCGCCGACCGCGTGGTGGGCAAGCCCTATCTGGAGTTGGTCATCGATCGCGTGGCGATCGCCAGGCACGGTTTGACCATCGAGGCGGTCCAGTCGGTCATCCGGACCGCGATCGGCGGCGTGACGGCCACCACGACCACCGAGGGCCGCGAACGTCTGGCCGTCCAGGTGCGTTACGCCCGGGAGCGCCGTGACGATCCGGATGAGATCCGGCGCATCCTGGTCACCGGGCCCGACGGGGTCAACGTGCCTCTGGGGGACCTGATCGCGATCGAATACGTGCGCGGCCCGATGACCATCAAGAGCGAGGACACGTTCCTGACCGGTTACGTCGTGTTCGACAAGAAGGCCGGTCTGGCCGAGGTCGACGTGGTGGACGCCGCCCGCGACCTGCTGGACCGGAGGCGGTCGGAGGGCCTGCTCGAACTCCCCGCGGGTGTCAGCTACTCGTTCGCCGGCAGCTTCGAGAACCAGGTCCGCTCGGAAAAGACATTGGCGGTGGTGTTGCCGGTGGCCCTGCTGCTGATCTTCCTCGTGCTCTACCTGCAATTCCGGGCGGTCTCGACCACGGCCATGGTTTTTGCCGGGGTCTTCGTGGCCTGGGCGGGCGGATTCGTTCTGGTGTGGCTCTACGGCCAGTCCTGGTTCCTCGACTTTTCCGTTCTCGGCGCTCCGCTGCGCGAGCTCTTCCATATCCAGCCGGTCAACCTGAGCGTGGCGGTGTGGGTGGGATTCCTGGCCCTGTTCGGCATCGCCACGGACGACGGCGTCCTCATGGCGACCTACCTCGATATCACCTTCAAGGATCGCCGGCCCGCCACGAAACAGGAGGTTCGCCGGGCCGTCGTCGCGGCGGCCACCCGGAGGGTCCGGCCGGCGCTGATGACCTCGGCGACGACCATCCTGGCCCTGCTGCCGGTGCTGTCGCTGACCGGGCGAGGGGCCGACATCATGATTCCCATGGCGATCCCCTCGTTCGGTGGTATGGTCGTGGCGCTCTTGACCCTGTTCACCGTCCCGGTGCTCTACTCCCTGCGGGAGGAGCGCCGTCTTGGCTGACACTTCCCCGGAGGGCGCATGAAACTGGTTTCCTGGAACGTCAACGGCCTGCGCGCCTGCCTGAAGAAGGGATTTGTCGCGTCGATGGTCGGCCTGGACGCCGACGCGATCTGCCTGCAGGAGGTCCGCGCCCTGCCGGAGCAGGTGGAGTTAGAGGTTCCCGGTTACACCATGCTCTGGAATCCGGCGCTGAAACGGGGTTATTCGGGGACGGCCATCCTGACCCGCCGGGTGCCGCGCGCGGTTTTTCCGGGCATCGGGTCGGCCGACCACGACACCGAAGGCCGCGTGCTGACCGCGGAATTCGACGACTTCTTCCTGGTGACGGTCTACACGCCCAACGTCCAGCGGGAACTGGCGCGTCTGGAATACCGGCAGCAGCGGTGGGATCCCGATTTCCTGAAGTTCGTCCGCAGGCTGGAGAAAACGAAACCGGTCGTCTTCTGCGGCGACCTCAACGTTTCCCACCGGGAGATCGACCTGGCCAACCCACGCGCCAACCGGGGCAACGCCGGCTTCACCGACGAGGAGCGCGCCGGCTTCGACCGGATTCTCAAGGCGGGGTTCATCGACACCTTCCGCGAGTTCGAGACCGGCGGCGGCCACTACACCTGGTGGAGCAACCGTCCCGGCGTCCGGCAGAAGAACGTGGGCTGGCGGATCGACTATTTCCTGATCTCAGAAGTCCTGCGGCCCCGGCTCCTGGGGGCCGGCATCCTGCCCGCGATCCTGGGGTCGGACCACTGTCCCATCACCCTGGATCTCGACTGACGCCAGCGGCGGCAGGGTGCGGAAGTCCTCGCCGAACTGGCCCAGGAATTCCAGGTTCAGATAACCGCAGAATACCGTCAGCGGCAGGGTGATGACGCTCCCCACGTAGGGCAGGGCCAGCAGCAGCCAGCCGGCGCAGCAGGTGGCCAGTCCCGCCGCGAGAAACAGGATCCAGCCGACGATGACGATACCGCCGTAGAGCAGGCCGTACAGGACGAAACTGCCGGGATGGTCACGGAAGAGGGGCAGCCAGCGGCTCCAGGCCTGGGTCGCGGTCAGGCCGTCCCGATACATCAGCGGCACCACGAACGCCGTCAGGAAGAACTCGATGTAGACGGCGACCAGGATCACCAGGACAAACAGGGAGCCGGTCAGAATGGCGAGGGGAATCGCGACGAGCGCCGATGCTGACAGCGCGGCCAGGGGCACCCACAACAGGAAACCGCCGATCACCAGCCCCAGGACCGTGACCGAGGCCACCAGCGTATAGACGATCTGCCAGAGAAACAGGCTGTCACCCTGGGCTCTGAACTTCTGCCAGGGTGCCTGCACCCGGCTTCGCCGGTGGACCAGATTGTCCAGCAGCATGAAGCGTCCGCGGCTGCTGATCCACAGGAGCAACAGCCAGATCACCAGACCGGCGATCACCATCAGGCCCACCAGGACCGCCGTCAGGCCGTCGCTCAGGAAATCGCGGACCGATCCCATCGCATTGTCGCCCCAGTGGTCCCAGTGCACCGTTTCGAAAGAGTCGGAAGAGGTGATCCGACTCGTGGCCCCGCCGAACCCGCTTTCGCCGAGCTGAGCCAGCCAGGCGGTGAATCCCAGCACGAACCAGAGCCCGAGGTCGAAGGGTCCGAACAGCAGCGACTTCATTCTCGACCAGGCGAGGTCCAGGGGACGGGAAAAGGATATCTGCATGGCCGCACCGCTTTCTGCTGGCTCGGACCGTGGGGGGGCTGGCCCGAATACTATCAGATTAACCGCGAGAAGCGCCTATTATTCACGGGAGAAACCACCCACTTATCCCCTGAGTGTGTTCACGCGCAAACACCTGCATGTTTTTGAATAAACGAACCCAACTCGTTGTCGTGATTGGCTTTTTGTTGTGACAAAAATATTTTTGACTCCTCGAAAAGAAATCCTATCGTTGCGGTGGGATTGGTAGGCCGAGCAACGATTACTTTCGCGGAGGACGAACTGATCATGTTGTCACAGATGTCTTTCCCCACAGGCTGGTCCGCAACCACCCTGGTCGCCTTGATGATCGCCTGCGCAGGCTTGGCCGCGGCGCAGGACAAAAGACCCGAACTGCCGGGCGGGATCTATGAAAAGCCGTATCTGACGACCCTGGGGCAGGGCGCCACCCTGGGCGGTTACATGGATATGGAATTCGAGTGGACCGATGACGGTTCGACATTCGATCAGCATCGGTTCGTGCCGTTCATCACCGGCAGGGTGTCCGAGCGGGTGACGGTCTCGGCAGAGATCGAATTCGAGCACGGCGGCAACGTGGACGCGGACGGCGAGGTCAAGATCGAATACGCGGTCATGGATTTCGCCTTCAACGAGGGCCTCAATTTCCGGGGCGGCGTGGTGCTCAGTCCCCTGGGTTCCTTCAATCTGTATCACGACAGTCCACTCAACGACCTCACCGCACGGCCTGTCGTGGCACGCCAGATCATGCCTTCGACCCTCAGCGAAGCGGGCATGGGCTTCTTCGGCACGGTCTATCCGGGGGAGGAATCGGTCTTCAGCTACGAGGCCTACCTGGTCAACGGCTTCGACGAAGGGATCATCAGCCTGCCCGCCGACGGGGATACTACCCGGGCCAAGCTGAGGATCCGCGGCGGTCGGGGCAGCCAGAAATCCGACAACAACCGGAACAAGGCCCTGACGGCTCGCGCCGGGTTCAGCCCGCGCATCGGATCCACGGTGGGTCTGTCGGTTCATTCGGGGACGTCCGACGATGCTGACGACCACCGGTTGACCATCGGCGCCGTTGATGCCAAGGCGACGATCGGCGCTCTCGAGCTCCAGGGCGAATTCGCGCTGGCCAACGCCGGTGTCGATCGTGTCCGTTACGCCAACCTGGCCGCCAAGCAGTCGGGCGCCTACGCCCAGGCCAACTACCATCTGCTGCATGACGTCCTCCTCAATGGTTCGGTCGTGACGGCCGTGGTGCGGGGCGACTGGGTGGATTTCGATCGCGACCGCACCGGCGACAGCGAAGAGGGGCTGACGTTCGGCGTGAACTTCCGGCCGACCGAGGAGACGGTGTTCAAGTTCGACTACAACTGGGCCTGGACGACTCCGGCCGCCGGCGAGAAGAGCGATGCCGCCAACCGCTTCTTCTTCTCCTTCGCGACCTACTTCTAGGGGAGGACCGCTTGAGGCACGCGAGCACAATCCGGATCGTGGCGGTGCTGATGTCCTGCGTGGGTGCCGCCGCGCTCGCCCAGCCCGACGACGGCCTGACCGAGAGCCCCGACGGGCCCGAAGCCGTCAAGGTCTACTTCACGCCGGCAGCGGCCCTGGAGAAGGTTTTTTCCGCGGCCGACAGCCTCTGGACCGAGCGCTGGGAGCCGAGCGCCGCGGAACGAACCGATCTGGAGGCCCGCATGGGATGGCGCCTGCCGGACGAGCCGATCACGTTCCATCGCGGTCGACGTGGCAACCGCGACCTGGGCTACGCCCTGGTCCTCGAGGAGCAGGGCCGCTTCAAACCGATCACGTTCATGGTGAAGATCTCCGGTGAAGGTCGAGTGGAAATGGTCCTGGTGATGGTCTACCGGGAATCCCGCGGTGACGGGGTCAAGCGACAGCGATTCCTGAAGCAGTTCCGGAAAAAGGACGAGACGGATCACCTGCGCCTCAACCGCGACATCGTGGGGGTCAGCGGCGCGACCATGAGCAGCCGTGCCATCACCATGGGCGTAAAGAAGGCCCTGATCATGGTCAACTACCGGTATACGGGGCAGGGATAAGCCATGACCGAAAGACAAGTGAAGTCCGGGGTGAGAAGACTCCACCGCTGGTTGGGTGTGGCGGCCGCGGTTCTGGTTCTCGTCGCGGCGGTAACCGGCTTCCTCCTGCAGCACCCCGGCTGGCTCGGACCTGCAGGCGGCGACCCCCTGAGCGCTGGCGGTCGATCCGACGGATCACGTCGGTTCCGTGGCACCCCCTGGGGCGTGGAGCGCAAGCCGGCGACGGCGGCGGACCTGGGCGGAAGTCCCCATGCTGACGCCGCCGGTGGAGGTGGTCCGCATCGATTTCGCCTCCGGACGATCCTGAACGGGTCTTTGCCCTGGGCAAGGGTGCCCTGGTGACCTCGCTGGATGGCGGCAGGGTCTGGGAGGAGGTGTTTATCGATATTCCCGGGTCCGAAAAGTACGCCGACTACCGCGATCTGGCGGTGACCGGAGCTGGCGGCCTCGGACTGCTGACGGACCGGGGCCTGCTCGGCAGTCTTGACGGTGGTGCGACCTGGGTCTGGTTGACGCCTCCGGACCGGTCCGGCGGCCGCAACTGGCACCAATGGCTGCATGATCTGCACACCGGCCGTCTGTTCGGAAACCCCGGAAAGCTGCTGGTCGAAGGCGGCGCCGTGGCCCTCATCCTGTTGACGGTGACCGGTCTGTTGATTTCAACCCGTCGCGTGAACGGACGTCGGCGGTGAGAACCATCCTCCTGACGGCAGCCGCGCTCGGGCTGGTCTTTCCTGCCGTTGCCGGTGATCCTTCCGGACCGGCGGAGGAGGTCCGCTACGTCATGGGCACCCTGGCGACGGTGCGGACCTGGGCCGACGATGCTGTCGCGGAGGCGCGGTCCCTCGCGGTCGCCTTTGGTGCCTTCGACCGGGTGGATTCCCTGATGAGCACCTGGCGCGACGACAGCGCCCTTGCCGCGCTGAATAGGGCGCCGGCCGGGATGTGGGTGGCGGTGGGAGCGGAAGTATGCGGTGTCTTGACCGGCGCGCTCGCCGTGGCGCAGGCCAGCGACGGGGCATTTGATCCCACGGTCCTGCCGCTGGTGGAATTGTGGGGATTCCGGAGCGAGGGTCAAGCCGGTCGGCCGGACTCGACGGCGCTCAGGGCCTGCCTCGCGCAGGTGGATTTTCGCCAGGTGGAACTCGATACCGCCGGTGGTCGGGCGCGGCTGCTGCGGCCGGGCATGGCGGTGGATCTGGGTGGGATCGCCAAAGGGTACGCCCTGGACCAGGCGGCGGCGGCCATGAGGGCGGCCGGGGCGACCGGCGGCTATCTGGATCTCGGCGGCAACATCCTGGTTTTCGGCAACCAGCCCTCACCCTGCGTCGGCGTGGTGGACCCCGGCAACCGGGAACGGGTTCTGGCCGCCATACCGGTGCAGGACCAGTCGGTGGCGACTTCCGGACAATACGAACGGTATCTTGTCCTGGACGGTGAGGCCTACGGCCACATCCTCGATCCGCGGACCGGTTGGCCCATCAGGCCGGGATTCAGTGTGACGGTCCTGTCCAGCAGCGCCATGCTGGCCGACGCCATGGCCACCGCCGCGGTGGTCCTGGGTCCCCGGGCCGGCTGGGAGTTTCTCGAAAACACTGCCGGCGTCGAAGCCTTGACGCTGCAGGAACCCCCCGACGCCGCGGTCCGCTGGCGGACGACCTCGGGTCTGGAGCCGGCGCCCGAACCCGGCGCGATCCCGCGATAAACCACCTCAAGCAGCCCGATCCTGCACCGCCTCTTGCGCCGGTGTCCGCCACCGGACAGCGGCGACGGCCGCCCTGTAGGGGCCGTTCCAGCCACGGCCCGGACCTTGCAAGAAGCCGCCGGTACGCTCGAACATTTTGTATCCGAGCACTTTACGCAACATCAGGTGGGAACGGCATTGCAATTTGCATGGCGCGGCAGGATAGGGCGACACTGGCTGGCAACGGCACTGATGGCGGTCGTGCTTGCCGCTCCGGTCGCCCCTTCTTACGCCAAAACGGCGCCGGCCGGCCGGCCTCACCCTGCACTACACTGTCCAGCAGGGTGACACCCTGATGAAAATCTGCTCACTCCACCGTGACCGGACCAACCACTATTCCCTGACCGATCTGTTGACCGACATCCGTCGCGCGAACAGTCTGGATTCCAATTTCCTGAGGATCGGCCAGGAACTGGTGATTCCGGTGCGGGAGGACCAGGCCTTCGGGCAGGTCGAACACCGGGTGCGGCAAGGTGAAGAGTTCCGGGGCATGTACCTGACCGGACCCGCCTGCGGCGTTTCGTCGGTGCTGCCGCGGGTGGACGCCTTCATCGCCGCCGGCGGCAACGCCGTGGTCTTCGACGCCAAGGACATCGACGGTGCGGTGTCCTACTACAGCCGGCCATCCCCTGGCGTCCGGGGAGACGGGCCGCACCGCGCCCCGGTCATCTCTTCGCTCGACGACATGATGGAACGGTTCGAACGCCGCGGCCTGTACGTGGTGGCCCGGGTCGCCCTCTTCCTGGACGGCGCCCTGGGCCGACAGCGACCGGACCTGGCCCTGCAGGATTCCACCGGTGAATCCCTGGACCGAGCGCAACTGTGTGTGGGTCAACCCCTCCCAACCCGCGGTCCGGGGCCTACAACCTTAGTCTGGCCGGTGGAGCTGGCCCGCGCGGGTGTGGACGAGATCCAGTTCGACTACGTGCGCTATCCCACCAACGGCTGGCGGGGCGACTGGCAGGGCGACCTCGAAGCGACGGCCCTGCGCCGTCGGGAAGTCGTATCCTCCTTCCTGGCCGCGGCCCGCGATACCCTGGATCCCTACCAGGTCAAGATCTCCGCGGATCTCTACGGCATCATGGCCTGGGGGCGTATGGCGGATCTGGCCCTGACCGGCCAGCACGTGCCGACCATCGCCGGCCTGGTGGATGTCATCTGCCCCATGATCTACCCCTCGCACTTCGGTCCGGGCTTCGAGGGCCGCCGCCGGCCGGGCGACGACCCCGAGTATTTCATCGGTGAGGGCACGCGGCGCTTCGTGGAAATGGTGGCCGGGCAGGCCGAGATCCGGCCCTGGCTGCAGGCCTTCCCCTACCGGGTGAGCCGCTTCGACGGGGAGTACATCACCGACCCAGGTCGAGGCGGCCCGCGCCGCGGGCGGTAGGGGCTGGTGCCTGTGGAATCCCGGGCTGCCGCTACGTCGCCCGGCGGTCATGCCGGCCCTGCCCGCCCTGTGCCTGGCCAACGAAACGCCCCGCCCACGCCGGACGGAACTGGCCGCCCGCGCCGGGGGCGCGGACTTCTACGCACCGGCTGCCCGACCGCCCGCCCGACGGACGTTCCGACCCGCCTGATCCTGCAAATCCGTGGCTTTCCGCCGCGCAAAATACCATGGCATCCGCCAGGATCGCGGTATAAATTCGCGAACGGCCACCAGCCTTCCAACCGTCCCCCAAAGGATGCCGCCATGCCTTTCAGCAAAATCGCGCCGCCCGCTCCATCGGGGCCTCCGTCACCCTCCAGCTCAACGCCGAGGCGGCCCGGATGCGCGCGGCCGGTGAACCGGTCATCCATCTGGGCGGCGGTGAGCCCAAGAGCCTGGCCCCCCGTCGGCCATCGAGGCCGGCAAGGCCATGCTGGACACCGGCCAGATCCGGTACACCCCGGCGGCCGGGACCCAGGCCATGCGCGACGCCATCATCCGCTACACGGAAAAGTACTACGGACGCAGGGTCGAACGCACCAACGTCATGGCCTCCGCCGGCGCCAAGCAGGCGATCATGGTGGCCCTGATGGCGCTGGTGGACCCCGGTGACGAGGTGCTGTTTCCGGTGCCCTACTGGGTGAGCTATCCGGAGATGGCCCGGCTGGCGGGCGGCGTACCGGTTGCGGTTACTCCCGCGGACGGTTCGTTCCAGCCGACGGTTGACGAGATGGTCGCCGCCATCACGCCCCAGACCCGGGTCGTCCTGCTGAACAGCCCCAACAACCCCTCGGGCAAGGTCTTCGATGGTGAATTCCTGCGCGGCCTGATTGCCCACTGTGAAGAGGTGGGGCATCTACGTCCTGATGGACGACATCTACCACCGGCTGGTCTTCGACGGCCGTCGTGCCGTCCACGGTTACGAATGCACGGACCGTTCGGTCGAGGAGTCGAAGGTCGTCATCCTCAACGGCGTGTCCAAGCAGTACGCCATGACGGGGTTCCGCATCGGCTGGGCGGTGGGACCGAGCAACCTGATCAAGACCATGGCCAACATCCAGTCGCACCAGTCGGGCAATCCCTGCAGCCTTTCGCAGCACGCGGCGGTCGCGGCGATCCACGGCGCCCAGGGGTCGGTGGGCGAACTGCGCGCGACCCTCGAGACCAACCGCGACGAGCTGGTGGCCCTGCTGCAGGAGATCCCCGGCCTGGTGGTGGACGTGCCCGAGGGCACCTTCTACTGCTTCGCCGACTTCCGGGCCTTCGACGCGGACTCCACCCGCCTGGCGGCGCGCCTGTTGGACAAGATCCAGGTGGTGACGGTGCCGGGCGTGGAATTCGGCATGGAAGGATACCTGCGGATGAGTTACTGCGGGTCGGTGGAGGATGCCCGCGAGGGCGCGCGCCGGATCAAGTGGCTGCTCGATGAGGCCGGCCCGGCCGAACTGGAGGCCGGCGGCCGTGTCTTCCGGCGCTAAGGCTGCTCAACCGCCGCCGTGGCCGGACGATCTCGCCCTCGACCGTGTAGATGGTGTCCTCGGCGATGTTGGTCGCCAGGTCGGCGACCCGCTCGATCGCTCTTGGCCGCCATCAGCCAGGCGACCATGTAGTCGGCCCTGGGCGGGATCGCCCGTCGAGTTCGGCTCGTGAGCGATGTCCACGAAATCGTGGTAGGCGTCGTCGACCTCGTCGTCGGCCTTCCAGGACCGCCCGGGCGCCGGCCGGTCCATCTCCATCAGGGACTCGAGACTCTTGCGCAGCATGGCCGGGCCTTCTCGCCCAGTCTCGCGGAACTTGCTCGCCGAAGATGGCCGGGCGACGTTTCGGCTGCGCATGCGCGGCTGGACCCCGGCGATGTTGACCGCCAGGTCGCCGATGCGCTCGAGGTCGTTGTTCATCTTCAGGGCCGCGATGAGGAACCGCAGGTCCACGGCGACCGGCTGGTGCAGGGCCAGGATCTTCAGGCAGTCCTCCTCGACCTCGACCTCGAGCCGGTCGATCTCCTTGTCGTTGGGCCTTGACCTTGGCGGCCAGGGCCGAGTCGTCCGTCGTGCACCGCGCGGATGGCGAGCTTGAGGTTCTCCTCGACCAGCGAGCTGAGGTGGAACAGCTGCTTCTTGAGGTCGTCGATTTCCTTCTTGCAGATGGATCTTCATGCGGAGATCTCCTCGGGGCAGGATGATGGTGAAGGTGCTGCCTTCGGCCCGGCGTCGCTGTCGACCGTGACCCGGCCCTGGTGGGCCTGGGCGATGTGCTTGACGATGGCCAGGCCCAGGCCGGTGCCGCCCATCTGGCGGCTGCGGGCCTTGTCGACGCGGTAGAAGCGTTCAAACAGGCGCGGCAGGTGCTCGGCGGCGATGCCGGGGCCCTGGTCGGTGACGGAGATCGTGATGGTGCCGTTGTCGGCCGCCGCCCGCAACCGGACCGGCGCCTCCGGCGGGCTGTACTTCAGGGCGTTGTGCAGCAGGTTGCCCACGGCCTGCTCGAGCAGCGGGGCGTTGACCGCCGCCCGGACCTGTTCCGCGCCGCAGTCCAGGGTGACGCGGTCGGCGTCGGCCAGCGTCCGGCCAGGTCCCGCACCACCCGCTCCAGCACCGGGGCGAGGGGCCAGCTCGTGCCGCTCGATGCCGCCTTGCTGTCGGCGTCCTGTTCCAGGCGGGACAGGGCCAGCAGGTCGGCGATGATGGCATCCAGCCGGTCGGCCTGCCGGTTGATGATGGTCCAGGAAACGGTCCATCTCCGGCCGGTCGTCCGGCGGGTCCTCCAGCAGGGTCTCGACGTAACCCTTGATGGAGGTGATGGGCGTCTTCAGCTCGTGGGAGACGTTGGCGACGAAATCCCGGCGCATGGTCTCGAGTCGGCGCAGGCGGGTGACGTCGTTCATGACCAGGAGGGCGCCGATGGGCTTGCCCGTCGGTGCCGACCAGGCCGGTGGCGTGGACCTGGAGCCAGCGGTCGGTGGCCGCTCCCAGGAGGATGTCCTTCTCCAGGGGGCCTTCACCGGCGAGCACGCGTTGGACCAGGGCGGTGAGGTCGGGATGACGGCCGACTCCTGGATGCTGCGTCCCAGCGGCCCGCGGGGCGTCGGTCCAGCAGACCCGGCGCCGCCTGGTTCAGCCGGATGACGTTCTCGTCCGAGTCGACGGCCAGAACCCCCTCGACCATGCTGGTCAGCACGGCCTCCAGTTCGTCCCGCTGGTTCTCGATGGTGCCGATGCGTTCGCCCAGCTGGTGCGGCCATGCGGTTCATGGCCTCGGCGACGGCGGCGATCTCGGACGAGCCGGCCACGACGCAGGCGCTGGTCGAGGTCGCCGGCGGCGAAGGCCTCGGCCCCCGCCTGCAGCCGCCCAGGGTGCGGCTCAGGGATCGGGACAGCAGGAAGCTGGTGAACCCGGCCAGGAGGGCGAGGACCAGGCCGGTCAGGGCGATCTTCAGGTAGACCTGCCGCATGAGGTCGCCCAGCGAGGCCAGGGAGACCGAGGTCCGCACGACGAAGCGGTGCCGGCGGTCCGGGGCGGCCGGGCCGGGACCGCCACGTACATGCGCTGGTGGCCGAGGGTGGCGCTGAACCGGGTCGAGATGCCCGTCTCGCCCGCTAGGGCGCGGGCGATCTCCGGCCGGTCGCGGTGGTTGTCCATGACCGCGGGGATCCTGCTCGGAATCGCCGACCACCCGGCCGTCGGCCAGGATCACCGTCAGGCGGGTCGCGGTGATTCGCCCAGCTCGCGGCAGAGCGCCTGGACCGGTCCTTCGTCGCCGGCGGCCACCAGAGGCGCGAAGCGGGGGCGGCCACCAGGGCCAGATGTCCTCGAGCTCGTCGGCGGTGCGGTCCAGAAAGAAGCCGCGCATGGCCCGGCCGGCGAACCCGGTCACCAGGACCAGGGCGGTGACCAGGATCACCAGCAGGGGCGGGAAGAAGGTCCAGAGCAGGCGTGCCGCGGCGCATCGTCAGTCACCCATCTTGTAGCCGACGCCGCGGACGGTCCGGATCAGGGGGCCGGCCCCGCCGAGCTTGCGCCGCAGGGCGGCGACCTGGACGTCCACCGAACGGCCGGTGACGGGGTAGTCGTCGCCGTGGACCGACTTGACGATCTGGCCGCGGGTGAAGACCCAGCCGGGCCGGGAGGCCAGGAAGGTGGAGGATCCGGAACTCGGTGCGGGTCAGGTCGATCCGTTCGCCGCCGCGGCTGACCTCGTGGCGCCCGGGGTGGATACTCAGGCCACCGACCTCCAGATTGTCGTCGTCACGCCACACGACGGGCGGGACCGCGCCGTAGCACCGCCTGCACCCGGGCCAACAGGACCTTGGGCCGGAAGGGCTTGGTGACGTAGTCGTCGGCGCCGGCTTCGAAGCCGGCGATGACGTCCTCCTCCTCGCCCTTGGCCGTGAGCATGATGACGGGGATGCCCGGCGGTGGCGGGATCGGCCTTCAGTTCGCGGCAGACCTTCGAGGCCCGACAGGCCGGGCAGCATGAGATCGAGCAGGACCAGGTCCGGCTGCATTCGCGGGCCTGGTTCAGGCCGTCCTCACCCGGTGCCGACGCTGGCGGGCTCGTAGCCGTGCCGCTCCAGGTTGTACTCCAG
Organism: Candidatus Krumholzibacteriia bacterium; assembly: GCA_942492615.1. Lineage (GTDB taxonomy): Bacteria > Krumholzibacteriota > Krumholzibacteriia > LZORAL124-64-63 > LZORAL124-64-63 > CALOFL01. Next base: position 174,753 of record CALOFL010000023.1, on the reverse strand, counting down.
CAGTTCGGCGATGTCCTCTTCGTCCTCGACGATGAGAATGTGTTCTCCAGCCATGACCGTCCGTCCTCGCCAGCGAAAAGTGATGCCCGGAGACGCCGGTTTCCGGGAGTCTACGCACCAGACGGTCGGTCCAGGACCGATGATTTCGCAAGTTAGGATATTGTAAAGAGAGATGAGGGCCGGCCGCCGGGAAAATCCTGCGCCGGGTGAATTTACACAATTTTTACATGGGCCTCGTCCGGTCTTAACAAAGGCGGCTACCGTGTCGCCATTCAAGTCGCGCCCGGGGACGGGCGGATTTACGTTCATGGGAAAGGATGATGACATGTACCGCAACAAGCTCGCTGTTCAGGCTGACGGCCGTGCGTGGCCCTGTCCCTGGTCTCTGGTCAACTTCGCCCTGGCCGGGGTGAGCGTCGATCCGGCCCTGCCCGGCTTACGCCAAGATCACCGAGGTCGCCGGCAGCATCAAGAGCATCGGCTCCGATACGATGAACAACGAGATGGCCCTGTGGGCCGAGGGTTTCCGCTCCTTCCACCCCGAGGTCAAGGTCGAGGTCGAGGGCAAGGGTTCTTCGACCGCTCCGCCGGCCCTGATCGCCGGGACCAGCAACTTCGGCCCCATGAGCCGCCAGATGAAGAGCAAGGAGATCGACGAGTTCGAGAAGCGGTTCGGCTACAAGCCTGTCCAGCTGCGCACCAGCATCGACATGCTGGCCGTCTACGTCCACAAGGACAACCCGATCAAGGGCCTGACCCTGCAGCAGGTCGACGCCATCTTCAGCGAGACCCGCAAGGGCGGCTACACCAAGGACATCACGACCTGGGGCGACCTGGGGCTGACCGGCGAGTGGAAAGACAAGCCCATCAGCATGTACGGCCGCAACAGCGCCTCGGGCACCTACGGCTACTTCAAGGACCACGCGCTGTTCAAGGGCGACTACAAGAACGCGGTCAAGGAGCAGCCCGGCAGCAGTTCCGTGGTGCAGGGCATCGCCTCGGACAAGTTCGGCATCGGCTACAGCGGCATCGGCTACATGACCAGCGACGTGCGCGCGGTGCCCCTGAGCTCGCAGGCGGGGACCGACGTGGCCTTCATGGCCGCCGAGCCCGACAACGCCTACAGCGGGCGACTATCCCCTGGCCCGCTTCCTCTACCTGTCGGTCAACTACAAGCCCGGCAGCCAGCTGGACGATCTGCGCGCCGAGTTCGTGCGCTTCGTCTTCAGCAAGGAGGGCCAGGAAGTCGTGGTCAAGGACGGCTACCTGCCCGTGCCGGCCACCGTGGCCCGCGAGGAGCTGGAAGTCCGTCGGCATCGAGCCCGGTTTCTAGAAGGCGCGGTCCGGTCATGAACAAGGCACACCGGACCGCACCGGAAGCGCCGGACCTTCACCGGGCACAGACCTGCCGCCGGCCGCGCCGCAGCGTCCTGCTGGCCGACACCCTGGCCCGAGCGGCTGATCACCCTCAGCGGCATCGGCGGCATCGTCGCCGTGTCGCTGGTGGGGCTGTTCCTGGTCTGGGTGGTCCTTGCCCCTGCTGCTGCCGACGAGTCTCGAGCGATCCGGAACGCTGCCGCCGCGGGGGATGCGGCCGCGCGACTCCGGGCCGTCGCCGGCGTCGCCGGTCACGGTGCCAGGCCAGGGCCTCGACAACTACGGTTCCATGGCCTGGAACCTGCTCGTCCGAGACGGGGAACTTCTGGTCCAGGAGCTGGACACGGCCGGTACCTCGACCGAGGTTCGGTGGTCGCGGCCGGTGCCCGGACCCACCGCCTCGGTCGGTCGATCCGGGGCCGAGGGCGCTGGCGGCTTCGGATTCGCCGACGGTTCCCTGGTGACTGTCCCGGCTCGGAGTTCGACGACCGAGTTCCTGGACCGAAGACGACGTTCCGGCCGAACTCGCGGATCTGGCCGGTCGGGCGAGACGGCTGCCTGGGGCCGGGGGCTGCTGAGAGGACCCCGAAGGTCCAGTTGCGCCTCCAGCGGTCTGGCCTGACCCACGATGAACCCCTGGCCATCTCGGCCGGGCCCCCGTCATCCTGGTGGACATCGCCCCGTCACAGTCGTCGGGGATGGCCCTGGTGGCCCTGGACGTCGGCCGGCATCTTCACCATCGCATCATCACCTGGCGGACGAACATGCTGACCGGCGAGGTCCGGCTGACCAGCCGGGGCGGGGCGTTGGACCTGGTCCGCGCCGCGGATCGACCCTCGACGGCCGGAATTCGCCCATCTCAAGCTCAACGACACCGGGGATCTGGTCCTGCTGGACGGACGGACGGGCACCCATCTGTTCCAGCAAACGGGACGCCGGCTTTTGCGCGCGCGTGGCCGCGAACAGGATCTGGTGCCGAGCCGCGCGGGGCGACCGTCACGGCCCTGGCCTTCCTGGCCGGTCGCGTCTCGCTGGCCGTGGGCGACGACAGCGAGGGCGGTCTGACCGTCTGGTTCCCGATCCGGGGTACGGGCACGGACGCGACCGCGGCTGGCGGCCGCCCACCATCTGGAGCCCGGTCCGGCGGCGGTGACGGCCCTGGGCGCCATCGTGCCGTTCGCGCATGCTGGCCGCGGGCTACGCCGACGGCACCGTGCGGGCCTTCCACGTGACCAGCCACCGGAGTCTCCTGGGGGAGGCCGTCGGCCGGACCGGGTCCGTCCACGGCCAGGTGGCCCTGGCGCCGCGGGAGGATCTGGTGCTGGCCTCCACCCGGCGCCGGCGGCAGCTGCTGGGCGCTGGACGCGCCCCACGCCGACGTCAGCCTCGGGGTCCTCTTCGGCCCGTCTGGTACGAGGGTTATCCCGGACCGGCCTACGTCTGGCAGTCCTCCGGCGGCGACCGACACCTTCGAACCGAAGCTGAGCCTGGTGCCCCTGATCTTCGGCACCCTCAAGGCGACCTTCTACTCGCTGCTCTTCGGGCTGCCCCTGGCGATCCTGGCGGCCATCTACACCAGCGAGTTTCTGGACAAGAAGAACCGCTCTCGGGTCAAGCCCGTGATCGAGATCATGGCCAGCCTGCCCAGCGTGGTCCTGGGTTTCCTGGCCGCGCTGGTCATGGCGCCGCTGGTGGAACGGTGGGTGGTCGAGGTCCTGGCCGTTATGCTGCTGAGCCCGTTTTTTGTCCTGCTCGGCGCCCACCTCTGGCAGCTGCTGCCCCGGTCGACCCAGCGGCGCGTCGAGACGGATCCGGCCGGTGGTGATCCTGGTGGTCCTGTTCCTGGGCGCCTGGATCTCCTGGCAGCTGGGACCGCCGCTCGAGCGCCTCGGCTTCGCCGGCGATTTCAAGGCCTGGCTGGACGGTCGGGTCGGCAGCGGGCGTCAGCGGCTGGTTGGTCCTGCTGCTGGCGCCCAGCGGCCTGCTGGTGGGCTGGCTCAACGGACGGTCTACGGCGAAGGATTCATCCGCGCGCCGGGGCCCCGTTGGAGCGACCGCCCTGGCGCTGCTGGACCTGGGACGATTCCTGGTCTCGGCGCCGCTGCGCCGTGGGGATGGCCCTGTTCCTGGCCTGGCTGCTGAACTCCTCGGGCTGGGATCCGCGCGGTTCGATCTACGGGACCTACGTGCAGCGCAACGCCCTGGTGGTGGGGATCGCCATGGGCTTCGCGGTCATTCCCTCTGATCTACACCATCAGCGAGGACGCCCTGACCTCGGTTCCCGACCACCTGCGGGCCGCCTCGCTCGGCGCCGGGGCCACGCCCTGGCAGACGGCGATCCTGGTGGTCATCGTGCCGCCGGCCATGAGCGGGCTGTTCTCCGCGGCCATGATCGGCCTGGGCCGGGCGGTGGGCGAGACCATGATCGTGCTGATGGCCGCCGGGAACACGCCGATCATGGACCTGAACATCTTCAACGGCTTCAGGACCCTGTCGGCCAACCTGGCCGTAGAGCTGCCCGAGGCGGTCCAGAACAGCACCCACTACCGGACCCTGTTCCTGGCTGCCCTGACGCTGTTCGCCATGACCTTCCTGTCCTGAACACCGGTGGCCGAGGCCGTGCGGCTCCACTTCCGCGGAAAGACGAGCCGTGACCTGTGAGCCGACCGCGACGGCGCCGGTCGCCGCGGCCGGCTTTCGCGTGGCGCGCCGCGGCGTCCCTGCTGGCGCGCGGCGAGCCGATGGTGTGGCTGACCGGGACCGGGTTGGTGGTCGGCCTGCTGATGGTCGTCGGCCTGGTGGGCTTCGTCTTCTACCAGGGGCTCGTCACCTTCTGGCCCCAGCCCCTGGTCGAGATCACCACGCTGGACGGCGGCGTCGTGATGGGCGAGGTGACGCGCACCGACGACTACGACCCGAGCCCGAGCCTGATCGCGGGTTTGACCGCCGCCCAGCGCGCGCGGCCGCCGAGCGAGATGGCCGCCACCGGCGGCAGGAACTCTCCACCGGCGCCTGGTGCGCACGGGCAACTTCGAGCTGACCGGCGAGCACTTCCGCTGGGTGGACGACTTCCGGATCGCGGCCGGGGACGAGGAACGGCCCGAGTGGGCCGTGCTCTTCGAGCGGATGACCTGGGGACGCTTCTACGGGATGCCGGCCGGCTTCGTCCAGGACGGGAACGGTGATCCGAGGCCGACCCGACGCGATCTGGCGGCCTGTTCCGGGAACACCACGACGGCGAGGAGAGCTCCGAACGCGGACTGGCGCTGCGCCAGCCTCGGGACGGCCGCGGCGCGGTGGAAGGACCTGGAGCTGCACGGAGATCGTGCGCGCCTACCCGGCCAACCGCTTGCCTGGGTTTGGGGGCAAGAAGGTCGGTGTCTACGTCTCGGCCGCTGGCACGAGTTCCTGACCGCCGAGCCGCGCGAGGCCAACAGCGAGGGCGGTGTCTTCCCGGCCATCTTCGGCACCGTGGTCATGACCCTGGGCATGACCCTGCTGGTGGTGCCCTTCGGCGTGATGTCCGCCCTCTACCTGCGCGAGTACGCCAAGCAGGGCTGGCTGACCAGCGCGGTGCGCATCTCGATCAACAACCTGGCCGGCGTGCCCAGCATCGTCTTCGGCGTCTTCGGCCTGGGCTTCTTCAGCTATTTCATCGGCGGCTCGCATCGACGCCATCTTCTTCGCCGACAAGCTGCCCAACCCCACCTTCGGCACCGGCGGCATCATGTGGGCCTCGCTGACCCTGGCCCTGCTGACCCTGCCGGTGGTGATCGTGGCCACCGAAGAGGCGCTGGCCGCGGTGCCCACCAGCATGCGCGAGGGCAGCTTTGCCTGCGGCGCCACCAAGTGGCAGACCATCCGGCGGGTCGTGCTGCCCCGGGCCCTGCCCGGGCATCATGACCGGCGCCATCCTGGCCATGGCCCGCGGCGCGGGCGAGGTGGCCCCGCTGATGCTGGTCGGGGCGGTGAAGCTGGCGCCCGAGCTGCCGGTCGACGGCCATTTCCCGTTCATCCACCCCGAGCGCAGCTTCATGCACCTGGGCTTCCACATCTACGACCTGGGTTTCCAGAGCCAGAACTCCGAAGCGGCCAAGCCCATGGTCTTCACCACGACGATGCTGCTGATGGGCATCGTCCTGTTCCTGAACGCCGCGGCCATCTGGCTGCGGGGACGTATGGCCCACAAGTTCAGCGGATCGAAATTCTAGACCGAAGGAATGACCATGAATGCACCCGAAACCGTCACCGCCGCCACCGACCGCCTGGCCGCCATCGCCGCCGGCGAGGTCGTGCCCGCCGAGATCCATCCCGAGCTGGCGGGAGGAGACCCCGTCCTGGACGTCGACGACTTCAACCTCTGGTACGGCGACGCCCGGGCCCTGTACGACATCGCCATGACCGTGCCCAAGGGCAAGGTGACCGCCCTGATCGGCCCCTCGGGCTGCGGCAAGAGCACCCTGCTGCGATCGGTCAACCGGATGAACGACCTGATCGACACCGTGCGCATCACCGGCGTCGATGAACCTGCAGGGCGACAGCATCTACGGCAAGGGCGTGGACGTCATCGAACTGCGCCGGCGCATGGGCATGGTCTTCCAGAAGTCGAACCCCTTCCCCATGAGCATCCGCGAGAACGTGGTCTACGCCCTGCGCATCAACGGCGAGCGCAACAAGGCCGTCCTGGAGGCGAGGTGTGCGAGCGGGCCCTGCGCGGGGCGGCCCTGTGGGACGAGGTCAAGGACCGGCTGGACGAGAGCGCCCTGGGCATGTCCGGCGGGCAGCAGCAGCGCCTGTGCATCGCCCGGGCCATCGCGGCCGAGCCCGAGGTCCTGCTCATGGACGAGCCCTGCAGCGCCCTGGACCCCATCGCCACCACCCGGGTGGAGGAGCTGATCCTGGAACTGCGCGGCGAGTACACCGTCCTGATCGTGACCCACAACATGCAGCAGGCCTCCCGGGTCAGCGACTACACCGCCTTCATGTACCTCGCGGGCAGGTAAGCCCGGCCGCCTGATCGAGGCCGGCACCGCCAAGCTCTTCACCAACCCCCTCCTGAAGGAGACCGAGGACTACATCACCGGCCGCTTCGGTTGATCCGGGCGCCCCGGCGGTGGAGTGCTCAGCCCATCAGCGTGAAGATCCCAATTTAACAAATATTCAATTTTAACCCTTGATCATGACCAGGTATGATTTTTGCGCCGGAACTACGGAAAATCCGTAAGGTTTCATATCAGTGACATTTAGGCGATTATCGCCACAATGCCGTTGGCGTCTTGTCCAGGGAATGCCCTGTCATTAATTCCCCTGATATGGTCGTCGAACCCCCATTGTTTATATAATGATTTACAGTAGAGTAACGGTTTTATTTTTGAACCGGGGCCGGTGGTATTAGAATTGGGATGGGTCGAGATGGTGGGCGGGACATTCGAGGCTGTTTAACGATTGCGGTGGGTGGTGTCGAGGGGCGTGAATCGATCCCTTGGGCGGGTGACCCGAGTGGAAGGGCCGGAACTCTCCATGTCCGGGTAGGGCATGGGGGGCTCAGCCGCGACGATTCCCGGAGCCAACCGCGCCCGACCGGCGGCCCGCGCGGCGAAAGGTTTCCCATGAAATTCCTGGATCCCCCAACGTTGCCATCCTGATCGCGGCCCTGGCGATCTTCCTGGTCGTCCGGGTTCGGCGGTGGCGATTTCCCGACGAGGTCTGTGCCGACTGCCACACCAACACCGGCGGTGAACCCAGCGAGATCGATTACCGGGAACCTGGCCGGCAGCATCCACGAGGGTCTGACCTGCACCGACTGCCACGTGGGCATCCAGCGGTGCCCCACGGGGCCAAGCTGGCCAAGCCCGACTGCGAGTCCTGCCATGAGGAAGCGGTCGCGGAGTACCTACGTCCAGCACGGCCGCGGCGTGGTCGGCAAGTCGGCCAACGTCCCGACCTGCCAGGATTGCCACGGCAGCCACCAGATCCTGCCCCATACGGACACCGAGTCGCTGGTGCCACCCGTCCAACCTGCCGGGCCACCTGCGGTGTCTGCCACGAGGACCAGGAATTCCTGGCCAAGCTGAACATCAAGTTCAAGCATCCCATCGAGGTGTATCAGAAAGGCGTGCACGGCAAGGCGACGGCCGGCGGCACGGACACGGCGGCCTCGTGCAACGATTGCCACTCCACCGGCGGCTCGGCCCACCGGATCCTGCCTCCGGGGGACCTCGAATCGACCATCAACTTCTTCAACATCTCCAAGACCTGCGGCAAGTGCCACAGCACCATCCAGAAGGAGTACGAAGAGGGCATCCACGGGGAATTCGTGTCCCGCGGCGAGGTCGACGCTCCGACTTGTACGCACTGTCACGGCGAACACGGCATCCTGGCCACCGACGATCCGCGGTCGCCGGTCAGCCCGTTCCGGGTGGCCGAAGCGACCTGCACGCCCTGCCACGACTCGGCGGCTCTGAACGAGAAATACGACCTGCCCTCGGGCCGCCTGCAGTCGTACGTGGACTCCTACCACGGCCTCAAGAGCCGCGCCGGCGACAAGACGGTGGCCAACTGCGCCTCCTGTCACGGCGGCCATCACATCCTGCCTTCCAGCAATCCCGCATCTTCGGTGGCGACGGCGAATCTGGTCACCACCTGCGGCGGCTGCCACACCGGCATGTCGGTCGAAAAGGCCGCCGAGACCAGGATCCACGATCCCGATTCCGGATTCGGGGGCGGCTGGGCCTATATCGTCAAGGTCATCTACCAGTTGCTGATCCTGTTCGTGATCGGCGGGATGGCTCTCTACTGTCTCTTCGATTATCTGCGCCAGGTGCGCAACGTCCTGCGCAAGAAGCAGGTCCGCCGCATGGAGGCCGACGAGGTCGTCCAGCACACCCTGCTGGCCATCTCGTTCACCGTCCTGGTCATCACCGGCTTCTCGCTGCGGTACTACGACGCCTGGTGGGCCAAGATGATCTTCGGCCATGAGGGTGGGGCCTACCTGCGCGGCATGATCCATAGGATCGCGGCCATCGTGATGATCCTGGGGTCCTTCTGGCACGTCGGCTACCTGATGACCACCAAGGGCCGGATCTTCCTGCGGGACATCGCGCCCAAGTGGGAGGACGCCAAGCTCTTCTGGGGCATGGTCAAGTACAACCTCGGTCGGACCACCGAGCATCCGCGCATGCGCCGCTTCTCGTTCGTCGAAAAGGCCGAGTACTGGGCCCTGATCTGGGGGACGGTCGTGATGGTGCTGACGGGCCTCAGTCTCTGGTTCGAGAAATTCCTCGTCATGCACATCGGCAAGGGTGTGCTGGAGGTCTTCCTCGTCATCCACTACTACGAAGCCTGGCTGGCCTTCCTGGCCATCCTGATCTGGCACATGTACGGGGTCGTCTTCAATCCCCATGTCTATCCGATGAATCCTTCGTGGCTGACGGGCAAAATGCCGAAGGAGATGTTCGAGACGGAGCATCCGGCGGCCGTCTCGCCCGGCAACGTGGACAAGGTCAAACGATTGGGCCTCGAAAGGGACGTTTGAGGCCCTTGCGGGATTTTCGCCCTGCCGATGACTGCCCGGCCGGCCCATCACGGGCCGGCCGGGCATTTTGCGTTTCCGACTCAGGATCACCGGGACCGTGCCGATAGGGAAAGAGACAAGACGTCGTCCTTTTCCAATGCGGGGTCGTTTCATGCCTTATGTAGAACAGATGCTCTACGGAGTCGAAAACACCGATAACAGCGCCGGCCGGGAGGTCCTGGCGAAATCACCCGGACTGGGAACCGATGCGACCACGGAGATCGCCACCCTGTGCGACCGCTGGGGAGCGCCGCCCGCCCTGGGGTTGGCCCAACCGGTCCTGATGTCCTTTCGCCTCGCCGCGGAAATCCCGTCCATTCGGGGCCGCCTGTACGCCGTGATCCAGGCGAGCCGGGGATTCGAACAGATATTCCACGCAGCGGTGATTTCCGAAAGCGCCTACGTGACCTTCATGCGCAATCCGTTTGCCCTGCGCCAGGTCGTCGATTTCCTGGAAGACTGGAAGCCGGGGTTGAGGTTGAACCGGCTTGAAGTCAATTACGATCATACCCGGCCCCTGGTGGACCCGCCTGTCAGCGCGAAGGATATCGGCCTCGTGGACGAGGCCGTGTCCAAGTACATCACCGACGGCACCCTGTCTCTCCCGCTGGAACAACCTTCGTCCGAGAGCGACCGCAGCCTGGCCTTGATCATCGCCTGCCTGCCGGAAAAGGACCGCAAGGAACTCCGCTTCGCCTCGTTTGCGACCAGTGACGGCAACAACTACAGTCTGTTCGCCAATGAGTCCGACGGTGGGGACTTCAGCGGCTGGCGCCGTTTGATGATGACGTGGCTGGCCGGAGACTACGTCGATGAAACCGACAGCTACATCAAGAGTATCCGCACCTATATGGAACGCGGCGACCTGGTGGGTGTGACCAGAGTGACTTCCCGGCAGCCGGCCCGTCCCATGGCGCCGGGCAAGGAGCGCATCGATCCGTTCGTGGTGGACCGGTTTTCTCCGGGAGTCGCCGCCGAAGACACACCCCAGGCAAAAGTGACGAGGCCGCCGCTGCCGAAATCCCCATCGCGTCCGGTCGCTGGCACACCCTCGGCCCGGAAACCGGCACCGGAACGGACGGAGCCGGCGCGCAGACCGGTCAAGCCGATCTCGGCCATGGCCGTGTCGCAGCCCGCCGCCGAACCCAGGCCCGAACCGATACGCGCGCCGAACCGCACCAAGGTCAGTCGCGCCAGGAGGCTGCCGGTCCGGCCGCCCAGGTTCTACCGCCGGGTCGTGCGGGGGCTGGTGGCCCTGGTGGTTATCTGTCTTGCCGGCTGGTTCGGCTGGATGTGGCGCGAAGGGTATTCGATTTCCGAGACGCTCGAATGGGCCGGACTGGAGTATTTCAACGCCGAGCGATCCCGGACCGAAAGGGCAGCCACACTGCTGGAGGTCGTGGACGTCGGTGGCGTCTACGACCGGCAGCTCAAGCTGGTCGCTGGCGCGGGCAACGGGCTCAACCCCTCCCTGGACAAGGGTCGCAGCAAGGCCATGGGCAACCTGCAGGAAGAGGTCGGCGTCCCGTTGCGGCAACAGATCGATCTCTTCGTCAAACTGGCCAACGACGGAATGCAGCAGGGCAGCCGACCCGACCGTGAAACCCAGCGCATGCGCTCGCTGGCAGCGCAGGGATCCGTACTGGAACAGGAGATGGCGCGGCTCGAGCTGGCTTGGCATTCCTTGGCTGCGCAGGTTTTCTGGCATGACCTTTCCCACCTGACGGACAAGGAAGTGGCCGCCCGCCATGATTCCCTGTCGCTCCGGGAGAAGGGGTTCCAGGAAGACGCACGGCTGGGACTCGGCACGACCGAGCAGGCCGAGAGCCTGGCCGCCGCCCGCGCCCAGGTGCGGGGTATGGCGTCCCTGTTGACCCTATTCAACGAACGATCCTATTCCGCGGAATGGGAAAAGGCCCTGTCGACGGCTGCGGCTTCGGTGTCGCCATCGGCCAGCCGCATGACCCGCGCCTATCGCAACAGTGCCTTCGCGCTGGTTCGGCTCAAGAAGTACGAAAGAAGCCAAGCGGCGATGGACCTGCCCTTCCGCGGCGAGATCCGGGACAACGATTGGCCCACCGCGGAAGTCCGGAGCATCCTGCCGGCCCTCCGCAGCCAGGCCAGGATGTTCCCCAAGGGTCATGCTCCGGCCCTCTTGACCGGAACCCTCGACCTCTACGGGGTTCTCAAGAAACCCGGGGATGCGGCGGCAAAGGCGGCGGCTTCCGCCGAATTCCTCACGGATCTGGAAAAGAACGCGGCGTTCCGCTTCCACCCCGATCCCTACCGCGACTATCTGGACCGGATCCGTTTCGAAGCCGCGGGCATCCGGCTTTCCGGTGGGCGGGATCCGAGCAGTCCCGGGGACGATCGCTATGCTGACGCTGCCGACGACATCGTGGGGGCTTTCCGCGATTCGCTCGCGACGGTCACCGATCCCGCGAGTTGGGACGCGTTGGCGGCCAACCTGGAGTCCGGCTTCCTGTCACGCTGGGCGGGCCGCCTGGCTGTGGCCTCCCGCCTCGACTTGGACCGCCTGAAAGCGAGTTTCGACACGGACTGGGCGCAGTGCATGGCGACGGCCGCCCGGCTGCGGACCGAAGTCAAACAGGGCCGGGACTGGACCGCGACCTGGACCCTCGCCGACCAGCAGGCACGCGCGTTGCGGGCGACCTACGAAGGTCCCCTGGCGCAGGACTTCGGCCGGTCCGTGGCACTGACCCAGGTTGCCGGGATGCAGGGCGACCTTTACGCCCCGGTTCCGCTGGAGATCGAGAGCGTCACGGTGAGATTGGAACGGGACCAGCTGACGGAGCCGACGAAGATCCGCGTCGCGTTTTCCTTCGGCCCCGGCGGCGAGGAATACCGGTCCGACGACTTCAAGCTGGGTCCGTCGGCTCCGGAGGGAAGCGGCTGGGTCGGTACCGGGGACATCGGCTGGAAGGCGCAGCTGGCGGCGGCCCAAAGCATCCGCATCCGGATCCTGAGCAAGGACGGCGAGCGCACGCTGCTGGTGGTCGACTGTCCGGCCCTCGACCAGGGGGAGGGGATTGCCGGTATGTTGCGACCCCGCAACGGAGAAGGGGGCTCGGTGAGCCTGAAGATCAACGGCCGGTACTGGAGCGGTCTGCAGGTGCCGGAACTCGGCCCGATTTTCTAGCGTAACCTGCAACCATCCGCTCCGGCGAGCGTAGAGAAAGCGGGACCGAAAGCGGTCCCGCTTTCGCATCCATCGTTCCGCCGGGAGGACCATCATGACCACACGCCGTAAATTACCCCTGGTCGCGCTGACCGTTTTGCTGACCGCGTCCCTGGCCCTGCCTGCCTGGGCGGATGAAGATAGACCCCGGCAGAACCGGCCGACGATCCTGGTTCTCGGCGACGATGGTGATGAGATCGTCATCGATATGGCCGACGTGAACGAGATCGTGAACGAGGCGATGGAAGGCTTCGGGGAAGCGATGGCCGAACTCGAGGACATGCAGCTGCAGATCCGCCTGGGACAGGACAACCGTCTCGATCTGTCCTACGACGACACCACCTTCGAACTGGATATCGACCAGATCATGACCCAGGTGGCCGGGGTGCTGGAGGTGGGGCTGAGCGAATTCGACGCCGGGAAGTGGACCCGCTCCAGCCACCGGTGGCGGGACGTCGCGGACGAGGATCTGGAGGCCGAGCTGAACGAGCTGCGCAGTGAAATGCGGGAACTGCGTGCGGAACTGAAGAAGCTTCGGGACCGGAAGTCCCGGTGATGACGCGCAGCGGCCCGGGTCCTGCGGGGCCCGGGCCGCTGCATTCTCGATTCCCTGTGCCGTTGCCTGCTCGCGGACTTCCCCTTGGCCGCCGGCAACCGGTGGGTTTCTTCAGATCTTGTCCAGGGCCGCGTAGATCTCCTCGTCTTCGGGGAAGCGGTCGAGAGCCTTCTTGGAGAAGACAAGCTCACCATCGGCTTCGACTTCGAAGACACCCCCGGCCGAGGGGATCAGTCCCGGTTCCACGCCGTAGCGTTGCTTGATGACGGCCGCCAGACCGGCGGCGCGCGGTTCGTAGTTTCAGACCTTGCAGTATTCGATGGTGATCTTCATGGTATTCCTTCCGTGGCAAATCAGAACTGGATCAGCGGTTTGGGCCAGGCGGCCAGCGTTTTTTCGAACGCTGCGGGCGTGAAATCCCCGATGTGGACGACCGCTTCTTCGCCGCCGCCCAGGATGACATCGGCGATCCGGCGCTGAATCCCGTTGGTCTGGTCTTCGAGCAGATTGCGGGTAATATACCAGGTTTCGAAAATCCGGCGACCGATCACACTGTGCAAGGTCAGGCCGTTGACGATCAGGCGGTCGAAAGCCTGGATGTGGAAATTCCCCTGTTTGAGGCCGAAGAGAATGACGTCCCCGCCGCGCCGGGTACTCTGGATCGCGTTGTTCACGCTCGCGTTGAATCCCGCCATCTCCATGGACACGTCCGGACCGATGCCCCCGAAGGCCTCGCGCACCTGTTTGACCAGGGCCTTGTCGGCGCTCCAGGCCTGGGCGGGACCTGCGGACAGGTCGACGGGAATCACATCGTCGGCCCCCAGTCGCCTGGCCATCGCCTGATTTTCAGGATTGGGCTCGATGCCGATGACCCGGGTGGCGCCGAGCGCGCGGGCGACCATGATGACAAACAGACCGATCGTGCCGCAGCCGAACACCGCCACGGACTTGCCGCGCAGGTCAGCCGTCGTGCAGGCATGGACCGCGTTGCCGAAGGGCTCCTGGACCGCAGCGACCTTCATCTTGATCCGGCGTGGGTCGGTGGGCCACAGCACGTTGGCCGGCAGCTTGATGTACTCGGCGAAGCAGCCGTCACGGCCGATGCCGATGATCACGTCCTGGCTGCAGATGTGGGTCTGGCCGATACGACACTGGTAGCAGGAGCCGCAGATGATGTGGCTTTCGGCCGAAACGATGTCCTTGGGGCCGAAGCCGAAGCGTGGCGCCACGCGGGAGCCGACTTTGACGATCTCGCCGACCATCTCATGTCCGATGATGCGGGTGGTGGCCTGCTGCCGCTTGAGGCTGTCGAAGATCATGCCCTTGAACGCGGTCCGATTCCAGATGCCGCGGTCGCTGCCGCAGAAGCCCGCGTAGATGACCTTGACGATCACGCTCTCGGAATCGAAGGGATCGGCGTCCTCGTCGAGGATCGGAGCCGGCATGTCGGCCAGGGAAAGACCCCGGGTCTTGTCCCACGGCATGCTCGATTTGTCGTAGACCAGGCACTTCATCGTTGCGGTGGGAACCATCGCTCCACTCCTGATCCCGGTCGGCACTCAGTTAAGCCGGTCCCGGTCGTCGGCATCCATGGACCAGAATCCTTCATCCCAATCGTCGTCGGTCTTGTCCTTGCCGCCGCGTACTTCCTCTTCGGCCAGCAGGTCGTCGAGGGAGACAATTTCCGGCCCGGTCGCCCCGTCGCTTTTCTGCTTCCGGTAACCGGTGTCGCCACGGCTCATCTCGGCGAGGAAGCGGTCGATCCCGCCGCTGGCGAAACGATCGCCGAGACCATCGTCCGGCCCCGGTCCGGAGTCCTCGGCGGTCCCGTTGGCCAGGGGGTCGATCCGGTCCGGAATTCCGTCGCCTTCGGCCAGGCCCATGACCCGGTCGGACTCGCAGTAGTTGCGGACGATTTCGTCTGCCAGGTCGAAGTAGGCCCGGCTGCCGGGTGAACGGCGGTCGTAGATGACCGCCGGCTTGCCCCGCAGGGCCATTTCACTCAGGCGGGTGGTGCGCGGTACGGAGGTCTGGAACACGAGATCCCCGAATTCCTCCTGGACGCTGTCGGCCACATGACGGCCCATCCGGGTGTGGGCGCTGGCCATGGTCAGGAATATCCCCTCCAGCGACAGGGGCGAGGACTCGCGCTGGGCCGAAGCGATGGGACGGATGTTGCCGGCGGTATCCTTCGCCAGCGACTGGTAGTTGCGCTCGCGGAAGGAATCGACGAATTCGAGCAGGCTCGCCACCGATTCACGACAGAGTTCCTCGGCCTGGAGGGGAACGAGGTAGCTGTCGGACGCCAGCAGTGCCGCCCGCGTCGGGGGCCCGAGGTGGGGCGGGCAGTCGATCAGGATGGTGTCGAACAGGTGGCGGGCCCTGTCGACCTCGCGCAGGAAATCATGGACACCGTCCTCGAGGGCCTCGAGATAGTTCTCCTCCTGCTCGAGGGTCAGGATGCGCGGGGATACGAAAAAGAGATCCGGCAGCGGCGACGGCTGGGCCAGGTCGGTCAAGGCGCGGTTGTCGGTGAAGATCTCGGTCAAACACGTGCTCATTTCGAGCGGCTTCTGGCCCAGAGAGCGGCAGATCCCGCACTGGGGGTCCGTGCCGATCACCAGAACCGTGTGCCCGGACAGGGCCAGGGCGGCTCCCAGATTGACGGCCGAGGTCGTCTTGCCGACGCCGCCCTTGCGGCTGATGAGACTGATGACCCTGCCTTCAAGGGTATTCCAGGGAGTGCTGCGCCGGGGCTCGAAATCCGGGTGCGCGATTTCCGGGAGCTGGGGGTCCTGTCCTGCGGGGCTCGTATCATCCATGATGAATCTCCTGATGGTTGGGGCGCTTTGGAGCACCGGGAAGCTAACCCACGGACCCTTGATAAATCAACAGAAAACAACACATTGCGGGCGAAAACAGCTATTGGTTTTCATCTTGACCGTCAATCGGTCAGGGCCAGCAGCTTATCGACGAAGCCGCCGGCACCGTCAAAGACCTCGCCGATGTTGCCGGCCAGCATGTAGGCCGGCGTGGTGACGAAGTTGTTCCTGGTGTCGACCAGACTCTCGCTGACGGCGCAGTCGACATGATGCGCTCCCATCGCCGTGATCTTGGCGGCGGTCTCGGGATCGTTGCCGATTGTCAGCGACAGCTTCAGGTCCGGCCCGAAGACCCGCGCCAGGATCACCGGCGCGATGCACATGGCACCGATCGGTTTGCCGGCGTCGTGGGCCGACCGCAGGAAGGTCTCGACCTCGGGGTGGACGGTGCACTGGTCGCCATCGACGGCGAACGTGCAGAGGTTCTTGGCCGCACCGAAACCGCCGGGAATCAGGACGGCGTCCACGCCGACCGGATCGACCTGCGTGAGCGCCTGGATGTCGCCCCGGGCCAGGCGGGCCGCTTCGGGCAGCATGTCCCGGGTGTCGGCTTCGTCGGGCTGGCCCGCCGCATGGTCGATCACGTGCATCTGCGGTCCGGCGGGGGCGCAGGCGATCGCCGCGGCGCCCGCGCGGTGGAGTGCCAGGAGGGCGGCGCAGGCCTCGTGGATTTCCGTGCCGTCGAAAACTCCGCAACCACTGAGAATTACCGCCACCTTCTTCATTGCCGACCTCCCCGGATCAGGGTTGGCGAAGCCTGGACAGCCCAGGGTTCTCCCTTGTTTGTAATGCTTGCCCCCGGTGATGTCAATCCCCCCGGCAGGCCGCGGAGACCGGACCGTGGCGGCCCGGATTTGATGAAAGGTTTTTTTTGAATATAGGCCCTCCGGGGCTAGGTTTGAGGGGGATTGCAACCGGGGAGTCGGAAGGATCATGACAGGTAAGATCGCTGTCGGCGGCATCACTCGTATCGATGGTCTGGTTCTCGTGAGGATCCTGGGTGCCCAGACGGGTCACGGCCTGGCGGGCAGGGCCCTGTCGGGACTCGGGCTCAAGGGCATCAACATCACCTGCGTCTCGTCCTTTCTCGATCGGGAGGGGCTGAACAACATCGGTTTCGCCGTCGGTGCCGCAGACCTCGACCAGACCCTCGGCATCCTGCAGTCCATCCAGGACGATCTTCAGGCCAAGAGCATCGAGTACCAGCGTCGCTGCAGCGCGATATCCATCTACGGTCCCCACTTCAGCGAACGTCCCGCCATCGCCGGAACGGTGTTCGAGGCCACCGGCGCCGCCAACATCCAGCTGCATATGATTGCCACGTCGTTTTCCACCGTGTCGTTCCTGACCAACGAATCCCAGGCGGCCCTGGCCGTGGAAAAACTGCGCGAGAATTTCCTCGTCCCCTGATCCTGTCAGTAATTGAAGCCGCTGCCGCCGATGAATTCCCGCAGCAGCGATGTGGGCGGTACCTGACTGGCGTCGATGGGCAGCAGCAGGGACAGCAGTTCGATGAGGGTCCGGGCCAGGCCGTAGTGGGGATCGTCGGATTCCACGGCGGCCAGCCGCGGCTCGGCCCATAGCTTCAGCACCGCC
Source organism: Candidatus Krumholzibacteriia bacterium (assembly GCA_942492615.1). Taxonomy (GTDB): domain Bacteria; phylum Krumholzibacteriota; class Krumholzibacteriia; order LZORAL124-64-63; family LZORAL124-64-63; genus CALOFL01. Next base: position 157,570 of record CALOFL010000023.1, on the reverse strand, counting down.
AATTCGTAGGTCAGCCCCGAGTTGAAGAACAGATCGGCATTGTTCTGGTGGGGGAAGATGTGTTTTTCCTCACCTTCGCGGACCTTGCCCCAGCGGGCCAGGGTTTCGCTGGCGGTGTAGCCGCGGAACTGGGCATCGCGGACGATGCGCCGGAACAGGCGCGAATGGGTGGTCTTGATGTAACTGACGTTGTTGATGTTCAGGTGGCAGAGGGCCGACACGTAGACCAGCAGTTTGTCGGCCGCGGGAATCGCCGGCGTCAGCTGGGGGTTCAGGGCGTGGATGCCCTCGACGATCAGGGGCTGGCCCCTCTGGATCCTGGTCGGCGTTGCCGACACGACGCCCTTGCCGGCCTGGAAATCGAACCGCGGCAGAAAAACCTCTTCGCCGGCCATCAGGGCTTTCAGGTGCTCGTTGAAGAGATCCACCTTCAGGGCGTGCAGGGCCTCGAAGTCGAAATCGCCGTCCCGATGGCGCGGCGTGTCCTCCCGATCGACGAAGTAGTTGTCCAGCGACAGCGCGACCGGTCGCAGGCCGAGCACGCGCAGCTGGACCATGAGCCGCTTGGCGCTGCTGGTCTTGCCCGAACTCGACGGGCCGGCCAGCAGGACCAGGCGTCCCTCGGCGGGCAGGTCGGCCACCCGCTGCGCCGCTTCGACGAAGAACTGGTTGTGGCGGGCCTCGGAAATCTGGATGAGTTCGCTGGTGCGCCCCTGGACGATGAACTCGTTCAGGCTGCCGGTGTCATGCATGCCGATTTTCTCGGCCCAGCGGGAATATTCGTGCATGGTCCGCAGCAGCTTGGGCTGGGCAACGTAGACGCGGTCGTCGTTGGGGCGGCCCTTGACGTTGGTCATCAGCACGAAGCCGGGTGCCTCGGGCTCCAGGCGGAAGGCGCGCACGTAGCCGGTCGAAGGCAGCTGCCGTCCGTAATAGAGCTGCTGGCTGCCGTTCATCCCGTAGAAGAGCAGCGTATCGCGCCGCAGGTACTTCGCGGTGGTGTAATTGCGCATGTCCCCGCGTCGCTGGTAGATCTTCAGCAGCGCCCGCAGTCCCAGACGCTGCGGCGCCAGCACCAGGTCGGCGGCCACCAGCTCACGCATCTTCTTCTCGAGCGCGGCGATCTCCGCGACGGACAAGGGCTCGCTACGCACGAGCTCGCAGTAGATGCCCCCGCCGGTGCTGAAGTGCATGAACAGCGTCTGGTCGGGAAAGAGCTCCTCCGCCGCGGCCAGGGCCAGGAACTGGACGGTCCGCTGGATCGTCGTCTGGGCCTCGGGTTCGTTCAGCCGGATCAGGCGAATGCGTTCTTCACCGATCAGCGGCTCCGCCAGACAGGTGCGCCTGCCGTTGACCGAGGCGATGACCACCGGGTTATCCGCGGACGGATCGATGAGGTCGAGAGTCCGCAGGAACTGGATCAGGGTGGTGCCGGGCTGGACGTCGTATTTGCGGTTGTCGAGTTCGATCTGGACCAGGTTGGCGTCCATCGGCATCTCCCGTGGTGGTCTGGCTTGCGGCGGCGGCCCTAGTCTCCGGATCCGGAGCCCTTGTCCGTTTTGGCGGGGGCCGCGGCCTTGTCGGACGCGCTCTTCTTGGTCTTGCTGTCGTTGACGTAGAACCCGGAGCCTTTGAAGTGGACGCCGAGACCGCCGCTGATCAGCCGTTCGACCTTACCACGACACTCGGGACAGCGCTGTCTTTTTGGCGCCGATATCGGTTTGAATTCCTCGCAAACATGGCCGCAACGGGTACACTGGTATTCATATGTCGGCATGGGGATGTCTTTCCGCCCGCCAGGGCCGGGTCTTTACAACGTTCCGGATCTTGTCGAGGGGACAATATGGCTCCTGAGGGGCCGTTCTGCCAGTGGACGGACTGTCGCGCCGCCCGGATCTGTTGAAGATGGGCGGGAATCTTCGTAATATATGTGACACCACCCCTGTATTGTCCATCAACCCCCACGGGAGAATCCTTGCTCATGATCAACTCGCCTCGCATTGGCGGCCTGCGTCCCGGTCGCTCCCTTGTTCTGGTGATGATGTTGACGCTCCTGGCGCCCGCGGCGGCCCAGGCGTCGCGTGTGGTTCTGACGCCCCTGGCCCCGGCGCCGCACCAGGCTCCATATACCAGGCAGTACGAGACCCGCCAGTTCCGGGTGATGGAGGCCGAAGCCAAGGCCCGCTCAATGGTCAAGCTCAAGGCGGCCGCCGGCAGTGCGACCGCGAACATGAACTATTACGATGCCGTCGCGTACGATCTCGTCCTGGATCTCGATCCCGTGAGCCGGATCCTGACCGGAACCGTGACGGTCACCGCCACGGTCGTGGGTCCTTCCCTGGCGCTGATGGACCTCGATCTGGACGGAAAAATGGCGGTCTCCGGGGTCACCGCCGGCGGTCTGGCGACGGGCTTCACGCACGCGGCGAATCTGCTGACGGTCACGCTGGACCGTACCTATCTGAACGGGGAAACCGTGACGGTCGCGGTGACCTATGCCGGCAACCCGGCCGGGGATTATTTCGGCTGGAACTCCTATGGCGGCAAACCCCTGATCTGGACCCTGAGCGAGCCCTACGGCGCGCGGGAATGGTGGCCCTGCAAGGACGTCAATACCGACAAGGCCGCTGCGGTCGACCTGCACGTGACGGTGCCCGAGAACCTGGTGGTGGCCAGCAATGGTCTGCTGACCGCCGAAACCGTCCCGGCCCCGGGTCTCAAGACGTACCACTGGCAAAGCGGCTATCCGATCGCGCCCTATCTGGTGTCGCTGGCCATCCACCCCTACGCCGTTTTTTCCGATACCTTCGTCTCGGCCGCGGGGGATTCCATGCCCGTCGACTTCTATGTCATCCCGGCTTTCCTGGCGAGCGCCCAGTCCGCGTATGCGGTTACCGTCCCTATGCTCGAGGCGTTTTCCGCGGGATTCGGCGAGTATCCCTTCATCGACGAGAAATACGCCCACGCCCATTTTCCCTGGCAGGGGGGGATGGAACACCAGACGTGCACCAGCCTGTACTATGCCGCCTATACGCCCGGCCTGATCGCGCACGAACTGGGACACCAGTGGTTCGGCGACCTGATCACCTGCGCCGACTTCGGGCACATCTGGCTCAACGAGGGTTTTGCGACCTGGACCGAAGCCTACTGGCTGGAGCAGAGCCAGGGGATGGCGGCCTACCACGCGGAGATGGCAGCCGCGCGCTACCTCGGTCCCGGGTCGATTTTCGTGGAGGACCCCAGTAATTTCTACGCGATCTTCGACTACAACCTCAGCTATCTGAAGGCCTCGTGGGTGCCCCACATGCTGCGCCACATCCTGGGCGACGACGATTTCTTCGCCGCCCTGCAGCTCTACCGGGCGACCTACGGCTATGGCAGCGCCACCACGGAGGATTTCCAGGCCGTCCTCGAAGAGGTGTCGGGACGGGATCTGGCGGCATTCTTCCAGCAGTGGATCTACGGTACCTACTATCCGATCTACACCTTTTCCTGGACGGCGGTGCCCGCGGGCGCCGCAACCAGGGTCGACGTGCGGATCGAACAGACCCAGTCGGCAACCGGTCTGTTCACGATGCCCCTGGACATCCGGATAGATACGTCCGCCGGCGCGGAGACTTTCGTGGTCGAGAACAGCGAACAGGTCCAGTGGTACAGTTTCCAGGTGGACGGCACGGCGACCGACGTTCAGCTCGATCCCGACAACTGGGTCCTGCGCTCGGTGATCGATGCGGGCGTCGCTCCGGTCGCCGCTGCCACGCCGCAAGCGGCCCGGATCCTGCGCAACGCGCCGAACCCCTTCAACCCCTCGACCAGCATCCAGTTCGTCCTGCCGACCGCCGCGGCGGTCAAGGTGAGTGTCTATGACGTCTCCGGCCGCCTCGTCCGGGTGGTTGCCGACGCGGTCATGCCTGCCGGCGAGGGGGAAATCCGCTGGGACGGGACCGATGCGTCCGGTCGTGCGGTGGCCTCCGGCACCTACTTCGCCCGACTGGCGGGGCCGGGCATAGATCATGTCCATGCGATGGTGCTGGTGCGATGACCGTTCCGGCGCTGGTCCGCCCATGATCCACCTCGTGGCTGCGTCGCTGCTGTGGGCCTTCTCCTTCGGTCTCATCAAGGGGCAACTCGCGGGGATCGATCCCGTTGCCGTGGCCTGCGGCCGGTTGCTGCTGGCGACGGTGGCTTTTCTGCCCCTGCTGGTACGTCGTCGCCCGTCGCGCCGGGCTGCCTGGGCAGCGATGGCCCTGGGTACGGTCCAGTTCGGGCTGATGTACATGCTCTACATCGCGTCCTACCGCTGGCTGCCCGCCTGGATGGTGGCGGTGTTCACGATCTTCACGCCCCTGTACGTCATCCTGATCGCCGGGCTGCGGGAGAAGCGCCTGGGCAAGCGGCATATTCTGGCAGCGATGCTGGCGGTGCTGGGGGCGGGCGTCGTGGTGGCCCGGGGGCTGCCCGTTGGCGCCGACTGGCGCGGCGTGGTCCTGCTGCAGGGCGCGAATCTGTGTTTCGCCGCGGGCCAGGTCTACTATTTGCGCCTGCGTCAGGCCACTGGTCTGCCGGAGGCGACGCTTCTGGGGTGGATGTACCTGGGCGCGGCCCTGGCCACCCTGACAGCGGTGCTGGTCGGGTGGGTCGCCGGCGGGGAGCCTCTGGCCGGCTGGCACCGGTCGGCGGTCGGGGTTCTGGTCTACCTGGGGCTGGTGCCGACGGCCGTCGGTTTCTACCTCTGGAATCGGGGTTCCGTGCGGGTGCGTGCCGGCACCTTGGCGGCGGCCAACAACCTGAAGGTGCCCCTGGCGGTCCTGGTGTCGTGGCTCATCTTCGGCGAGCAGGCGCCCTACGGGCAGGTCCTGGCGGGCCTGGCCCTGATTCTGGCGGGGCTCTTTGTCGCCACGACACGGGGGAACGGCATACCGGCGGTTGGTCGCCGTTGACCGGTCTATTCGGCCGGGTCGGGCACGCCCGTATCCAGGACCGCTTTCCACGTGCCGTCCGGCTGCTTTTCCCAGAGGGTGAGGTAGCGGCCAAACGTCGATGTGGTGTCGGCCGGTGTCGCGTTCCGGCTTTCGTAGCGGCCGGAGGTCCAACCGAAGTCACCGCCGCCGGCGATGCCGCCCATGTCCGGAGCCCAGGTGAGGGTGTAGCCGGGGGAGGCGAGGCCGCTGGTCATCAGCGCGGCGATCGCTTCGTGGCCGGCGACGACCCGGCCGGGAAGGAACTGTTTGCCGTCCGGCGCGAACCAGGACGACCAGATCCTGCCGCGTTCGCCGGGTGCGGCCCGGGCGACGTCGGCGGCAAAGGCCCTGTCGGCCGCCAGTAGAGGCGCCAGCGGAGCTGACTTGGTCTGATTGTCGTGATCGACCGCCTGGGGAACCGGGTCGCCGCAGCCGGCGCCGCTGAGGCTGAGAACCAGCATGAACCCGGCGAGGACCGTCTGGCGCAGTGCGGCCCGAACCGAACGGGTTGGCGTCATGGCAGTACCCTTTCTGGCAGGAAAGACCGGACGGCCGAACGTGCCGGAAGAGTAGAACATGACGCGCCCCTTGTCAGCCGTGGAACCGCAGGGTTAGAATCAACTGGCGGACCGACGGTGGAGATGCCCGATGGCTGTGACGGTACTTTTCGAGGACAACCACCTGCTGGCGGTCATGAAGCCGGCCGGACTGCTGGTGCAGGGAGACCGCAGCGGTGACGCCACCCTGCTGGACTGGGCCAAGGGCTATCTCAAGGAAAAGTACGCCAAGCCGGGTAACGTCTACGTCGGTCTCGTGCATCGGCTGGACCGGAACGTATCCGGCGTGGTCCTCTTGGCCCGGACGAGCAAGGCGGCCTCGCGCCTGTCCGCCTGTTTTCGCGAGAACACGGTCACGAAGACCTATCTGGCGGTGGTCCACGGTGTGCCGGCATCGGAGCGGGGCGAGCTGGTCAGCTGGTTGGGCTCTGCCGGCGACCGGCACGGGGTGACGCGGGCCGAAAGGGCGGCCTTCCCGGGCGGTCGGGAAAGCGTCCTGCGGTACCGACGGCTGGCCGCGGCCGGGTCGCGGTCCCTGCTGGAGATCCAGCCGGTCACCGGACGCCGGCACCAGATCCGTGCGCAGCTGGCATTGATCGGCCACCCGCTGCTCGGTGACGTGAAGTACGGCGCTACAGAACGACTGGCCGCGCGCCGTATCGCCCTGCACGCCGGCAAACTCGAGGTGGCCCACCCGGTGGGCAACCGGCTCATGGTATTGGAGGCACCCGTACCTCCGGATTGGCCCTGGCCCGATTCGGCACCGAAGGAGAGCGCCCGATGAACTGCCGTTCGCACGCGAGACCCTGGTTGTTCCTGGCTGTCGCGCTGGTGATGATCGGCCACGCGGTCACCGCTGTGGCCGAGACGCCCGCCGCACCGGAGTCCATCACCTGGCTGTCCTTCCGGGAAGCCAGGTCCCAGGCAAGGGACCAGGACAAACCCGTCCTGGTCCATTTCACTGCGCCCTGGTGCAAGTGGTGCAAGGAGATGAAGAAGGTGACCTACGCGGACAAGCGGGTCATCCGGCTGGTGGACGAGACCTTCAAGGCCACGATGGTGGACACCGAGAAACTGCCGTCCCTGGCCCGCAAGTATTCCGTGGAGAGCCTGCCGACGCTCTGGTTCCTCGACGCGTCGGGCCGGGCCCTGACCAGCATCGAAGGGATGGTGGGGCCCGATAAGCTGCTGCGGGTCCTCGAGTTCATCGGCTCCAAGGCCTACGAGGAGACCGACTACAACACCTGGCTCAGCAACAGGAAATCCCGGTGAAAGGCCAACATGTTCGACGTTGAAGTCACGGTGATCGGGGGCGGCATCGTCGGCTGTGCCGCGGCCGCCGCCTGCGCGGGCGCGGGTCGATCCACCGTCCTGCTCGAGATGGAGGCCGGCGTGGCGCGCGCGACGACGTCGCGCAACAGCGAGGTCGCCCACGGCGGCATGTATTATCCGACCGGCAGTCTCAAGGCCCGGTTCTGCGTCGAGGGTCGGCGTCTACTGAAGGAATTCTGCACTGCCGCGGGGGTGGGCTACCGGGAGTTCGGCAAGATCATCGTGGCGGTGGAACCCGCCGAGATACCCGCACTGGAGCGCCTCCTGGCGCTGGGTCAGGCCAACGGCGTGGAGGACCTGCGTCTGATCGACGGCCGCGAGCTGGCCGACCTCGAACCCCAGGTCAAAGGCGTGGCGGGACTGCTTTCGCCGCGGACGGCCGTCCTGGACGCCGAAGGCGCGGCCAAGGCCTATGCCCGCCTGGCGGCGGAACACGGCGCCCAGATCATGCCCGGCACCCGCGTCACCGGGCTCGAACGGAAAAACGGCGCCTGGCAGGTCGATATTCTGCCCACGGGGGACAAGCGGCGTGAGGGCTGGCGGCACGCCAGCAGGTTCGTCATCAACGCCGCCGGCCTCTGGGCCGACAAGGTGGCCGCGCTGGCAGGGATCGATATTCGCGACCGCGGCTGGCAGCTGCACCTGAGCAAGGGCAACTACTTCGGCGTCGACAGTGCTCACCAGGGCAAGGTCAGCCGCCTGATCTATCCGGTCCCGCCGGCGCTCGGCACCAGTCTCGGCGTGCACGTCTGCCTGGACCTGGCCGGCCGCATGAAGCTCGGGCCGGACATCCAGGCGCCGGACGCCGATCCCCGTGACGTCAACCGCGATCCGGACGCCTTCGCCCTGGACTACAGCGTGGACCCCGGTCGCGGCGATGCGTTCTTTGAGGATGCGCGCCGGTTCCTGCCGTGGCTCAGGCGTGAGGATCTGACGCCCGACATGTGCGGTCTGCGGCCCAAACTGGTGACCGCGGGCTTCGGTGATTTTGTCGTGCAGCGGGAAGAGGCCGCGTACGACGGCCTGATCAATCTGGTGGGGATCGAATCGCCGGGTCTGACCTGCGCGCCGGCCCTGGCCCGGCACGTGGCCGGCCTGATCAACGAGGCGGACTGATATCATGTGGGTTGCCTGCGGACTGGCGGTCGTCTGTGCCCTGGTGGTCATGCCCGGCCGGCTTCGTCGCGGTGGTGCCAAGGCGCCCTTGTTCCGGGGAACCGGCAGCCATTGGCGCCGCAACTACGGTCGCCGGTCCTTCCTGCGACTGGGGGCGGCCCTGGTGGCGGGCGCGGCCCTGGCATTCAGTGGAACCGACGAAGCGGTCGAGGACTTTCACACCGGTGTGCTGCGTTCTCCGGCCACGGACAGGGTGTCCCACGTCGTCAACCCGTTCGGAGAGCGATTCTGGTTTCTGACCTGGCTGCTGGTCGCCGGCATCGACGCCTGGTTCAGGTCCGGTGCTTTCAGTAGCTGGGGCCGCCGGAATTTCGAAGCCATGGTGGTGGGGCTGCCCGCTCTGTGGACGGTGCAGCGGGGACTGGGTGCGAACCGGCCCAGTGACCCTGAACCGAACCCGCGGTGGCGGCCCCTGGCGGACGACAACGCCGCTTCGGGTCACGCCTTCATCGCTGCGATTCCCTGGCTGAACCTGGCGCGCGCTTCCGGGCGCGTGGACGTGCGTTGGTTCAGCCGCGCCGCGTCCACCCTGACGGGCTGGTCGCGGATCAATGATCGCAAACACTACCTGTCCCAGGTTATCCTGGGCTGGGTCATCGCCTTCAATGCCGTCGACGCGGTGAATCCGCCCGCGGATTCCCCCCGGACGGCCGGTCTTTCGAAAGGGCTCTCCGATGCAGCGTAGGATCTTCATCATCAGCACCCTGTTCCTGCTTCTGGCAGCGGGCCTGCACCCGGCCGCCGCCGCCGGTGTTCCTGCTTCGGAGCGCTGGTCCGTCAGGCCCCTGGCCGAGGTCGACCGGGTCATGGCGCCTGTGGTGGATTTTGTCGAACTGGCCCGCGAGGATGAGATGCGTGACGAGCAGGGGCTGCCCTACCGTTTCGCCCTGCCCCAGGAGGTGAGCCTGGGGCCCGACAATTCCGGGACCTGGGAAACCCTGCCGACCGGCCGCAGTCTGTGGCGGTTGCGCGTCACGAATCCCGGCGCCCTGTCGCTCAACCTGGGCTTCACGCGTTTCTGGTTGCCCGCGGATGCGGAGTTGTTCATCCACGGGACCGACGGTCGGGGCGATTCCCAGGCTTACGGTTCCCGGGACAACGCCGACCACGGGCAGCTGTGGACGCCGGTCCTGCTGACGGACGACCTGGTGATCGAGCTCGAAGTCGATCCGGCCCTGCGCTGGATGGTGGACCTGGAGTTGGGGGCCATCAACCGGGGCTACCGTTTCTTCGGCGAAGAATCCGCGGACAAGTCCGGCAGCTGCAATGTCGACGTGATCTGCGCCGAGGGCGACGAGTGGCGCAACGAAATCGACACCGTGGGCCTGATTTCCGTCTTTGGCAGCACCAAGTGTACGGGCTTCATGGTCAACAACACGAGTCTCGACGCCCAGCCGCTGTTTTTCACGGCTTTTCATTGCGGCGTGACCGTGCCGGCGGCGCCGACCCTGGTGGTGTACTGGAATTTCCAGAGCCCGACCTGTGGACAGCAGGGCGGCGGCGTGAAGACCGATGTGCAGAGCGGCGCGACCCTGCTGGCCACCTGGCAGCCTTCCGATTTCACCCTGCTGGAGCTGGATGATGACCCGGATGCGGACTGGGGTGTCAAGTTCGCCGGCTGGAACCGCAGCAGCAGTGATCCGACCAGCGCCACGGCCATCCATCATCCGAGTCTCGATGAGAAGAGCATCAGCTTCGAGAACGATCCCTTGACGACAACCACCTACTTCGGGACCACCGTTCCCGGCGACGGCACGCACCTGCGCGTCGAGGACTGGGACGTCGGCACGACCGAAGGCGGATCGTCGGGTTCACCCCTCTTCGATCAGAACCACTTCGTCGTCGGGGCCCTGCACGGCGGCGCTGCCGCCTGCTTCAACGACGAGGACGATTGGTACGGCAGATTCTCGGTGTCGTGGGCCGGCGGCGGTTCGTCGGCGACGCGCCTGAGCGACTGGCTCGACCCGGCGGGTACCGGCGCGGTCACGCTGGGCCTGCACGATCCCCAGGGGGTGGCCTTCACCGTGTCCCCGGCCCAAGGCTTCGAGTCCGCAGGCGTGGCCGGCGGGCCGTTCGCGCCCGTGGCGGCCACCTACACCCTGGCGAATACCGGAGACATCCCGGCGCCGTTTCAGATCGAATTTCCCGTCGACTGGCTGACGGCCGACCCCGCGGCCGGGACGATACCCGTGGGCGGTCAGGTCGAGGTCGTCGTCGCCATCGGCCCGGCGGCGACCGCGCTTGCCGTCGGCACCTACCAGACCGCGGTCCAGTTCTTCAACGCGACCCTGGGCCAGGCTTCCGAGACCCGAACGATCAGGCTCAGGGTGCTGGCCAACGTGCCGAGCATCGTCGGGGTGGCTCCCAATCCGTTCTCGGTCGAGACCGAGATCCGGTTCACCCTCGGAGCGGCCGCCACGGCTCGGGCCAGGATCTACGACGTCCGCGGCCGCCTGGTCCGAGACCTGGGCACGATGGCCGGCCAGGCGGGGGCGAATTTCTGGGTCTGGGACGGGAAGAACGGCCGGGGCGCACGCGCGCCCTCTGGGGTCTACGGATTCGTCATGACCGCCGTGGGGCATGAAGTCCGGACCAACATCGTTCTCATCCATTAGCCGGCGTGTTGCCGCCGCCGGGCCCGGTGTCCGACGGCGGCAAGCCGCTACGTCGTCGTGTGGGGCACCGCGCCGCCTTTTTCCCGCTGCAGCGACACTTCCTCCATCAGCTTGAGGTGCTGATCGTAGGCCAGGGCCGGCCAGCTCTCGGCGCTCACGGCGCCCTGTTCCCGGGAGATGAGACTGACCTTGTGGGCGGTGCTGTCGTCGGGTGCCTCGTAGAGATCCATGAAGTCGTAGCGTCCCAGCAGCGCATAGTGCGCGATCCATTTGACCTCGGGGCAGGCCTTGTTCACCCGGGCGAGCCAGTCCTGGCCCTTGCCGCGGCGGGTGACGGCGTCGCCGATGCTATCGGGCGCCAGCTTGGTCATCAATACGTACACGGGCATGATTCCCCTCCTTGAAAAGGTCCAATCAATAATCTAGTCAGGTTCGGCAAACAGGCTACCGGCAGCCGCGGGCACGAAAAAAGCGGGCGCCCCGGCAGCTGGCCGGGGCGCCCGCAGGGGCGGGTCGAAATGACAGCCGTCCTATTTGACCTGCTGCTTCAGCCACTTGGTTGTCACGCTCTTGGGCCGCTCGATCGGCGAGCCCATGGCCCGGTTGATGACCAGCTGGCTGAGCATGCCCATCGCGCGGGAGACCGAGAACAGGACCGTGTAGTAGGAGAACTCCTTCATCCCGTAGTGGTACAGCAGGGCGCCGCTGCCGGCGTCCACGTTGGGCCACGGGTTCTTGGCCTTGCCGTGCTCCTTGAGAACCTTGGGCACGATAGTGTAGACCTTGTCCACCAGCTGCATGACCGGATCCTCGGGGAAGTGTTTCATGCCGAAGGCCCGGAAAGCGGTGAACCGGGGATCGGTGACCCGCAGGACGGCGTGACCGTAACCGGGGATCACCTTGCCGCCGTTGAGCGTATCCCAGGCGAACTGGGTCAGCTGCTCGTCCGTGGGAACGCCGCGGAACTTCTTCTTCAGCTCCAGGATCCAGTTGAGGCATTCCTGGTTGGCCAGGCCGTGCAGGGGGCCGGCCAGTCCGTTCAGTCCGGCCGAGACGCTGTAGTAGGCGTCGCTCAGGGCCGATCCGACCAGATGGCAGGTGTGGGCCGAGACGTTGCCGCCCTCGTGGTCGCAATGCAGCACGAGGTACAGGCGCATGCAGTCGGCGAACTGTCCGCTCTTGTCGGGAATGCCCAGCATGTGCGCGTAGTTCTCCGCCCAGGTCAGACCCTTCCGGGGTGCGATCCGCTTGCCCTTCTTGAAGCGCATGCGGTAGACCCCCGCCGCGATCGCCGGCAGCTTGGCCAGCAGGTCGAGGCTGTCCTCGAGGGTGGGTTTCCAGTAGTCCATCTTGCCCATGCCGGCGTTGTATTCCTTCACGAACTTGCTCTCGCGCTGCATGGTCAGGATGGCCGTGTCGAGCATGCACATGGGGTGCGAGTTGGCGGGCATGGCCTCGAGGACCTTCCATACGTAGGCCGGCACCCTGGCCCGGGAGTTGAGTTCCTCGGTCAGGGCCCGCCGGTCGCGGGCGTTGGGCAGTTCGTCGGTGCACAGCAGGTAGAAGATGTCCTCGGGAGTCTTGTCGGCCAGGTCACCGATGGGGATGTTGCGCACGAGAAGGCCCACGTCGGGGGGGACTTCGGAGGTGTCACAGACCATTCCCTTGACGCCGCGCATGCCGCCGTAGGCCTGCAGGATCGTCACGTCGCTGATCTTTTTGCTCCCATGCTTCTTGACCAGGGTCTGGATATCCTTCCGCCAAACGGGGATCTTGTTGGCGAGTGCATTCTGGAGCTTGGCCATGGCGCCCTCCTTCGGGGGTTCCGCGAATCCGCAGGTCCTGCCACGGATGGCATCTTCGCGGGGTATGTTCCATCCGACGTCTTGCGCCGCGGAGACCAGGTGATCCCCTAAAAACAGGAGGGATTTACACTTGGAGCGGCACTCTTCTACCGCTCAGTAACTTAACAGGGTTGTCTAATCAGATCAACCTGTCATGGCCTCTGACCGGATTTTTCGTGGAAAAACCGCGGAAGACAGTTAACTTAGACGGACCATTCGCAACACCCGGATCCGATTCTGGAGGACCTCATGAACGATATCAAAACCTGCCTGGACATCCTGGAAAAGGCGATCGTCTTCGAAGAAGAGGGCATGGCTTTCTTCCAGGACCGCGCCCAGAACGCCCCTTCGGCGCTGGAGAGGAATCTTTTCAATTCGCTGGCCAAGGATGAGGCGGGACACAAAGCCCATCTGATCAAGATGCGGGACGATCTGCTGCGCGAAAACTCCCTCGAGGTGCTGCCCGACGTCGACGACGATCACGTGACCAACGTGCGGGCGATATTCGACAAGGCCATTGAAGGCGCCAACGATCCCTACGAGTTCCAGCTGGAGGAACTGGAAATCCTCAAGGGCGCGATGGACGTCGAGCGACGGGGCTACACGATGTATGCCGGCGCGGCCGCGGAAGTCTCCGAGCCCCGGGCCCGGGGTATCTTCGAGCACCTGGCCGCGGAGGAGCAGAACCACTACGCCCTGCTCAAGAACACCTACGACTACATGGCCGATCCCGAGGGCTTCGCCGGCTTCGACGGGAATCCCATGCTGGATGGCGGCTAGCGGGTGAGTCGGGAAAACGCGACGGCGTTCTTCACGGATGTCGTCGCGATGGCCCCGATGGCCAAGGGCGGCAACCTCCCTTACCGGCGCCTGTGCCGGGATTTCGGGGCGGTCCGTACCTGCAGCGAAATGGTCCTCAGCGACAAGTTCGTCAAGGGCGGCGACCGCCCGCTGGTCAGGCATCATCCCTCCGAGACCGACTTCGGTGTCCAGCTGGCGGGTAAGCGCCCGGCGGTGATGGCCGAGGCGGCGGCCATGGCCGCCGCCGGCGGCGCGGCTTTCATTGATCTGAATTTCGGCTGTCCCATCGACCTGATCGTCAAACGCGGTTCCGGGGCCGCGCTCCTGCGCCGTCCGAAGCTGCTCGGCGACATCGTGGCGGCGGTACGCGCCGCGGTGCCGGTACCGCTGTCGGTGAAGCTGCGGCTGGGATACACCGCCGCCAAGATGAACGTCATCGATCTGGCTCTCAGGGCCCAGGACTGCGGGGCCGACGCGGTGGGGATCCACGGTCGGACCCGGGCCCAGCGTTACCGCTTGAGCGCCAACTGGGACCTGATCGACAGGACGGCCCATGCGCTGGCGATACCCGTCCTGGGCAACGGCGACCTGCTGACACCGTGGGATCTCGAGCGCCGCCGCCGGGAGACCGCGGTCCGTTCGTTCCTGGTCGCGCGGGGCGCGCTGATCAAACCCTGGATCTTTCGTGAACTGGCCGAAGGCCGCGCCTGGAATCCCACGCCGAACGAGCGCTGGACGGTCCTCCGTCGCTTCCTCGACTACGCCCTCGAACATTTCGGGGACGACGAGAAGGGCACCGAGCGGGCGCGCACCTTCTTTCTCTGGCACTGCGGATTCTGGCACCGCTACCGGCCGTGGACGGCGGCGGACTTTCAGGCCCATTTGCCGGATTCGCTGATCCAGGCGCGCAATCCGGCCGTCAGCGGCGACCCGGAACTGGAGCTGCTCGCCAGTGACCAACCGGCCGATCACGAGGCGATCTGGCAGCGAGTTCTTGACAGGAATTTCCCGGGCGCATAGCCTAGCTGTCTGCGGAACGGTGATCCACCGCTGTCCGTGACATGATCGAACTGCGGCCATTGAACCAGCGGAAGACCGGTGAGAATCCGGCGCGGCCCCGCCACTGTAAGCGGTAACGAAACCTGCAATACAGCCACTGATTTTTGGTAAATCGGGAAGGCGCAGGAAGTAGGACGACCCGCAAGCCAGGAGACCGGTTCAAGGCCTGCCACCACCTTCGTGGGCGAGGTATGGCTTTGGCGAATCTTCCCGGCAGGGAATCTTCTCCCGAGTTTTCGACGTTTCTGCGCCGCTGCCGATGCTGGCTGCTGTGCGGCCTGTTGGCCGGTGCGACGCCGGTGTCTGCCGTCGGCCACGACGCGGCGCTGGAAGCGGCGGCTGTCGGCGTGACCGTCAGTGACACTCTCGTGGTCACGGCGCGTTCACTGCCGGATCCGGTGGCGCCGACGCCCGCGGGTCTGGTGACACGGGTTGACCTGTCGGGCGAGTCCGGCCTCAGGGACGCCGCCGAGGTGCTCGGCGCGACGGCCGGCTTCCAGGTGCGACGCTACGGCGGTGCGGGATCCTCGGCGGTGCCCTCGTTGCGGGGATCGTCGGCCGCCCAGATCCGGTTCTACCTCGACGGTATGCCTCTGAACGGAGCTCTGAACGGTTCCTTCGACCCGGCCCTGCTGCCCCTGGACCGGTTCCAGGCCGTGGAGATCCACCGCGGCGTGGTTCCCGGCGGACTGGCGGGTATCGGCGGCGCGGGCGCCGTGAATTTCCTGTCCCGGACCGGTGATGAGGGCTGGGAATTCCTCGGTCGGGCCGGCTCGTTCGGACAGCTGGGCGGACGGGTCCTGGCCGGCGGCTCCGATCCCGAGGGGGCGCGTTCCGGTCAGGTCATGGTCCACGCCCTGCGGGCCGACAACGATTTCACCTTCCTGGATCACAATCAGACCTTCCATCGTTCCGATGACGACGTCGTCCGGGTCCGGCGGAATTCCTGGCTCGAGGAACGGGGAGCCTGGGCTACCGGAGCGCTGAACGGTGACGGCTTGACCGGTCGGGCGACGGCGGGGTTCTTCCGCCGCGACGGCGGGCGGCCCGGGCCGATCGGCTACGAGAGCCCCAACGCTTCGGTGCGCTATGAACGCCTCGACGGGCAGGTCCAGGCCGGGTGGCGGGACGATCTGGTGAACCTGCAACTGGCGGCCGTCCGCAACGAGGATACGCTCGACGACCCGGGCGGTGAGGTCGGGTTCGGTCCGCCGGGGACCAGCCGTGCCGTGGCGCAGGAATGGACCGCCCGTTTGGCCTGGAATCCCGCGCCGATGACAGGGAAACTCGCTCTGCAGACAGGTGTCGAAGGCCGCGCCCAGAGGCAACGGGAGTGGGTGGTCGACCAGGAGGAGCCCCAGCGCAAGCGGAACGCCGTCAGTCTTTTTGCGGGCGCCACCTTGACCCCGGCGGGGCAGCGGCTGCAGATCCAACCGGTCTGGCGGTGGCAACGGACCGCCGACGATTTCCCACCCGTGGCGCCGTTTCCCTGGCTGCCCGAGCCGGCCGCCCAGAAACACACCCGGGATGATGTTTCGACCTCCCTGGGTTTCCTGTGGTCGGTGGTGCCGACCAAGCTGTTCTGGGAGGCTCACGGTGCCCGTACCGTCCGCTTGCCGACCTGGGTCGAGCTGTTCGGCCACCGCGGCGGTATCGCCGGGAACCGGGAACTCCAGCCCGAGGACATCACGTCGGTCGACACCGCAATCAGCTGGCGTTCCACCGGCGGCCGGTTTTCCGCGCGTCTGGCCGCGTTTTTCGCGGAGACCGATCAGAAGATCATCTTCATCCAGAACAGTCAGCGCACCAGCCAGGCGGTCAATGCGGGCCGGGCGCGCACGCGCGGGCTGGAACTGGAGTGGACCCAGGAGCTCCCGCTGGGCTTCGCCGTGGCCGGCAACCTCACCCTGCAGAAGGCCGAGGACCGTAGCGACGATGCCTTCTACCACGGCCGCCAGCTGCCCTTCCTGCCCGACGTCGAGGGCTTCGTGCGCCTGGCGCAAGCGAACGGCCCCTGGCGTCCCTGGATCGAGATCGCCGCCGTGGGAGCCAACTACCGTGACCGGGCCAACACCGAGTTGAACAAGGCGCCGGCGCGCACCCTGTGGAACGTGGGTCTGGCCCGGGATCTCAAGCCGAGCTGGCTCGGATCGGCCGCCGTGGTCACCCTGCTGGCCGAAGTGAAGAACATGACCGACAACCGTGTCTATGACGTTGAAGGCTTTCCGCTGCCCGGTCGTTCCTGGCATGTGGCCGCAAGAGTAAGGATCTAGCCATGAGATTCCGTGCGTATGTCATCGTAGCTGCCGCCGTTCTGGTCACCGCTGTTCTGGGCGCCGTGTCCGCCGGCGCCGGCACCGCCTGGGTTCTGACCACCGATTTTTCCACCTTCGGCAGGATCCGCGGGTTCGACACGGCGGCCTCGTGGGGCGTGACCGGCGACCTGGCGACCATCCCCGGAGATGCCGTCGGCCGTTGGCACGATGGACGCCTTTACGTGGTCGGTCGCGGCAGTGCGAACCTGCTGCAGGTCTACGATCCGGCGGCGGGTTTCCAGTTGATCCGCGAATTCAGCCTCGGCGCCGGCTTCAATCTCCAGGACATCGCCTTTGACAAGCAGGGCGAGGCCTACGTCAGCTGCTACGATCAGGCGGTGCTGCTCAGGGTCGACATCGAGAACGAGACCATTCTGCAGACTTTTTCCACGGCGGCTTTCGCCGATGCCGACGGCCTGCCCGAAACGGGCTGGATCCGGGCCCTGGGAGACCGGCTGTACCTGACCTGCCAGAAACTGGACCGGAACAACTTCTACGCACCGACCGGACCCGGAGCGTTGCTCGTTTTCGATATGTTCACCGAACAGTGGGTGGACATGGACGAGACGTCCGGCGGTGTCCAGCCCATCGTCCTGACCGGTCCCAATCCCTACACACGCATTGAGGTCGTGACCGGTGGGACCGGCCCCCGACTGCGGGTCGGCTGTGCCGGGTTCTTCGGTCTCAGCGACGGCGGTCTGGAGGAGATCGACCCGGTCGCCGGTGTTTCGCTGGGGTACCTGGTGACCGAGGCCGCCGTCGGCGGTGACATCCTGGCGTTCGTGACGACGGGATCGGCTGTCCACCTGCTGGTCAGTGACGGGTCATTCACGACCAGTCTGCGCCGCTGGAAAGCCCAGACCGGCCAGGTCGCGGTCTTGTTGACGGGTAACGGCTACGTCTATGCGGATCTGGCGTGGGACGGCGGTGTTCAGCTGTATCTGGCCGACCGCACGGTCAACCAGGCGGGGTTGCGGGTGTTCGACGTCCCGTCGGGCACGGAACTGACCAGCGGCGTCCTGGCCACCGGTCTGGCGCCTGCCATGTTCGTCTGGCCTGCCGGCAACGGGGTATCGCCCGTGCCGTTGCCGGCACCGGCGGGTCTGGCGCTGTCGGCGCCTTACCCCAATCCCTGCAACCCGGCTGCCGAGATGCTCATCCGCGGACCGCGCGGGGCCCGGGTCCAGGTCGGCGTCTTCGATCTGCGGGGACGCCGGGTCCGCTCCGGCCCCCTGGTCCTGGACAGCGGCGGCAAGGCCGTCTTCCGGTTCGATGGACGGGATCAGAACGGCCGGCATCTCGCCGCCGGCGTCTACCGGGTCGTGGTCCAGGGGCAGGGAGCGCCGGCCGGCCGCTCGTTGACCCTCTTGAAATGACGGCGCAGGCCCCGGACGTTTGTCCGGGGCCCGCGTCAGCAATCACCTGTCGCCGGTTTATTCTTCCCGGATCCAGGCCAGGCCGAGATCGAGGCCGTTGAAGATCTTGATCTTGGCTTCAGCCACCTCGATACGGGCAATCCCTTCGAGGATGTCCATCATTCCCATCAGCATTTCGTTGGGGAAAACCAGCGCGGTCTTGCCGCCGGCACGGGAATGGGAGGCGGTCTTGACGAGTTCGGCCGTGTGGAGAATATCCTCTTGGCTGAGTCGGGAAACGTCAGCGTCGGTGAAATCCCACAGGCTGTTGAGCGTGGGCTTGCCGCTATAGAAGGTGCGGATGTTATCCTCGATTTCATCGACGGCGACGGTGCCGCTGCAGATGAACATGGTCAGCTTGGTATCCTTGTCCAGGTGGGATTTGATCATGACTGGACTCTCTTTGTTCGGCGGAGGCCGTCGGATTCCCTCACCGAGGGTCGTCTAAACGGCGACCGACATTGGTATTGCCGCATATGTGCCGGCACCAGGCGACCATAACCGATCGGCGCGGGAACCGCACCAATAAGATGAAGGTGGTGGTTCCGCCCGAAATACCTTTTCCTGTTCGGGGAATTGTCCCACAATCACTCCGGCGGCGGCTAAGGCCGGACAAAACTGGAAAATGCAGCCAAAGGAGTACCAGCGATGGTACGCATCTACACGAGATCCGGCGATGGGGGCGATACCTCGCTCGGAGACGGTACGCGGACTCCCAAAGCGAGCGCGAGGGTCGAGCTCTACGGAGAGGTCGATGAACTGAACAGCGTGCTCGGGTGCTGTGTGGCCTTGCTGAGCCGGCCCGACGCCCCGGACACCGGTGCGTTGGCCGCCGACCTCGCCGGTATCCAGAGCCGCATGTTCGACATCGGCTCGATCCTGGCCAATCCGGTTCAGTCGGCCCGCTGGGCGGCCCTGCCCGAAGGTGACCAGCCGTTTGAAGCCGTGCCGCTGGAGAAGCTGATCGACGCCTTTGACCTGACGCTGTCGCCCCTGCGGAATTTCATCCTGCCCGGCGGTTCCGAAGCGGCCGCCATGCTGCATGTGGCCCGCTCGGTCTGCCGCCGGGTCGAACGCCGGGCCGTGGCCCTGGCGGCCGTCGAACCGATCCCTGCGGGGGCCATCACCTACCTCAACCGGTTGAGCGACTTCCTGTTCACCGCCGCGCGCGGCGCCAACGCCGCCGCCGGTATCCCGGATGTCCCCTGGCTGGGGAAACAAGGGGACGGCTAGTTGTTTTTTGCGGGATTGTTTGCCGGCGGACCGAATAACCCCCCGACCGGTCGGGTATCCTCTGCGCCGAACGGATCCGTCGCCAATTCCGACGAGGATCCGCTCCAGGCCCAGCGGCGGCAGGACAAGGCCGACATTGTCCGCTACCTGGCCGGTGACGGCGGAGGGTTCGAGGATCTCATGACCAGGTATCGGCAGCGGGCCTACGGCATCGCGCTCGGCCTGACCGGCAATCATGACGATGCGATGGACGCCATGCAGAAGGCCTTCATCAGGATCCACCGCTCGCTGGGACGCTTCCGGCTCGAGGAACCCTTTTTCCCCTGGTTGTACCGGATCGTGCGCAATACGGCCCACAACCAGCGGCGGGACGAGAAGAGACACCGCGGCGAGATGCCGCTGGAATGGGTCACGCAGGCCGACGGCCGACCCGATCCCCTGGCCGATACGATGGCTGACGATCTGCGCGAGCGGATCTGGAACGCCGTGCAGGAACTGCCTGCCGAAATGCGCGAGGTGTTCGTCCTCTATCATTTCCAGGGGCTCAAGTATCGTGAGATCGCCGAACTGGCGGATGTGCCGCTGGGAACGGTGATGTCGCGGCTGCACGCGGCCCGTCTGCGGTTGCGCCAGGCAGCCTCTCTGGAGGAAGAATTGTGAACTCCCGAGCGCCTTTCGACCCCCGCAGGGAAGCCGAGCTGCTCTCGGCCTACGTCGATGGTGAACTCGACGCGGCGGACGTGCGCCGCATCGAGGAGCATCTCGCCGCCGCCACGCCCGCAAGCGAGGCCACCCGCCGGGAAATCGACCAGCTGCGCCGGTTGAACACCATGACCGGCGCCATGCGGATGAAGGAACCTCCGCCCGAGGAATGGGAGGCCTTCTGGAGCAGCATCTACAACCGGACCGAGAGGTCGTTGGGCTGGATCCTGCTGAGCCTGGGGCTGGCCGTTCTGGGCGCCTGGGCGTCCTACGAACTGCTGGCGGCCCTGACGGCGACCGAGGAGTTGCCGCTTCTGGTCAAGGGCGGCATCCTGGCCGCGGCCGCGGGCCTTCGTGCTGCTGATCGTTTCGGTCGTGCGAGAACGCATCCACCAGAGGAGCCGCACTCGCTACAAAGATGTCATCCGCTGAAACCGGGCGGAACGGGGAGGATGAACGGATCGATGCTGGTTACCACGACCCACGACGTCGCGGGCAAGCGCATCGTCAAGACCATCGGCCTGGTCCGGGGGAACACGATCCGGGCCCGGCACGTGGGCCATGACCTGCTGGCCGGGCTGAAGAACATGGTCGGCGGCGAGATTTCCGACTACACCAAGATGATCGCCGAATGCCGCGAGCAGGCCCTGGACCGGATGGTCGCCGAGGCCCACGCGAACGGTGCCAACGCCGTGGTCGGCGTCCGGTTCGCCACGAGCGAGATGATGGAGCATGCGGCCGAACTGCTGGCCTACGGCACGGCCGTCGTGCTCGAGGACGAATAGCCGCCAGCACGTACGCGGACGAGAAACGGGCGGCCCCTTGGGGGCCGCCCGTCGTCGTTGAGGTGGAACCGTACTACTTGATCAGGGTCATTCGCTTGACATCCGTGAAGCTGCCCGAGTTGATCCGGTAGTAGTAGACGCCCGAAGCCACCCGCTGCCCGCGGCTGTCGTCGCCGTTCCAGACCACCTCATGCCGGCCGACGGTCATCGGCTGGTCCAGCAGCACCTTCACCATTCGTCCCCTCACGTCGTAGACCGTGATCTTCGTGGCGTTCGGATTCACCAGCGAGAACTTGATCGTCGTACGCGGGTTGAACGGGTTCGGCATGTTCTGGGCCAGTGCATAGGCCACCGGAACCGACAGGTCGACGTCCGTTGCCTGTCCGGAAATGGTGAAGAACTCGTCGCTCGAATCGAAACCGAGTATTCCCTGGTTGTCGTAGACGAACACCCGCACCCTGGCCTCCTCGGCGGAGGCCTCGGGCGTCTGCCAGATGTAGTCGTCGGTCTCGACGTTCAACGCCAGGATCTCCCAGGTCTCACCGCCGTCGATCGTGTAGTAGAGGTCGGCATGATCGACGTTCCAGTTGGCCGGGCTGTCCCAGCGCAGGACGTAGGAACCGCCGGCCGGGACGATCTCGCCGCCGTTGGGCTTGGTCATCCGCGGCTGGATCACCCTGATGGTGTCGGTGGCCACGAAGTAGATCGTGTCCCGGATCTCACCGGTGATCGTCACCTCGACCTCATCGCCCTTCGAGCAGGAGAGCCTCGATCGCCGTGCGGTAGAACTTGAACATGAGGTCGGGGATCCCGTTGTTGTTGAAATCACCCGTATTGCGAAGACTTCGCAGGTCCGCGGCCACCTGGCCATTGAACAGGACCGTTTCGATGACCACGTCCATGGGATCGTATTCCACCGGCAGTTCGACGTAGCTCGTCATGTACTTGCCGTTGCCGGCCAGGTTCAGCGTGTTCGGGTCGATGTCCGAATCCGCGGCGACCACCGTCCCGACGTGGAACATCACCTCGACCGGCACCGTGGTCGGATCCGCAGGATCGTTGCTGGTCATGGTGATGCGTCCCGCTGTAGTCGCCCGGCCTCGAGTTCCGCTGCGTCCATGACCACCGTCGATGTCGACGCACTCGCCGGCAGCCAGCACACCGCTCTCGGTCGGCAACTACAGCCAGCTGGGACGCCGGCGTGATCAGGATCGCCAGGTCCTCGTGCACGTAGGCTGCGTTGAAGGCCATCATCAGCGCGTCGTCATTGGTGGCGTTCTGGATGCCGATGGTGGCGCTGTTGGTGGTGGTCCCCAGGGTGTTGTACTGGAACATGATGTCGCCGTTGGGGTACAGCTGTACCTGGAAGGAGTAGAACGGCTCCGTGTAGGTGGCAATGCGACGGATCTCGTATTGCACGATCAGCTTGGCCCCGTCGTTCTGGTAGTAGATATCCAGGTCGTAGGACGGATCAACCACCATGTCGTCCCAGAACGGAGCGATCATGTTCTCGGGCGCTCCCGCGTTGGGCAGGGGCTGGTTGGAGTAGGGCGTAGCCGTGCTGGTGAAGCTCAGAAGCCGTTGGAGCACACGTTGAACTCGCTGAAGGTGTTCCCGTAGAACGGGAAGTCGAACCCGATCGGGAACGGGCCCGTGGTTGCCGTCATCGCTGTAGGCGCCGAAGACCGGCGGTTCCCACGTGCTGCTGATGTCGGTCCAGTCGAAGGCCGGTCCGCCCGGATCGTCGCTGTCGGTCCAGGTGTAGCCGAACGCGTCCGGACCGCCGGTGCCCAGGATGCCCGGCCGCGGATCGACCTCTTCCTTGCCCGACGGCCTCGTCCGGACGGCGGTACTGCACCATGTCGTGCTGGCCATGACTCTCCGAGCCGTTCACCTGGACCAGATCAGGTCGCTGCCGCCGTCGTTGCAGACGGTCAGGGTCTTGGTCTTGCTGGCCACCCGGCATGGCGGCACCGACCACGGTCTCCGGAGTCGGTTGGCATCACCGGCGGAAGCACACCGTTGCACCGGTCACGGGCACGAACGGTGGGCGAATCGCGTCGTTGCTGACCATGTTGAGGTCGCTGCTCGATCACCCCTCGCTCCGGGGGCGAAGGTCACCGTCACCATCTGGCTGGCGAAGGGATCCAGGTCGAAGATCGCTCGGAGCCACCGTGTAGTCGCCCAGTCCGGAAACAGGGACGTCACCGTCAGCAGGTCGGTGCCCGACGTTGCTGACCATCAGGTCCAGGCTGTCCGGATAGCCCACGAAGACGTCGCCGAAGTCCAGGCAGCCCGGGATCGACCGCCAGCCGCGGAACGCCGGTGACGTTCAGGGTGGCCGGAACCTCGAAAGCAGTCCGTTGGCCGGGTCGTTGCTCAGCGATCTGGACCGCACCCTCGTAGACGCCGCCGAACAGCCCGGCGGCGTTGAAGGTCACGTCCAGACGATGCGTCTCGCGCCGGCGGGCACAGGTCCCGGCGTCCGGGCTGACGGTCAGCCAGTCGGTGACCGGAGCCAGGCGGATGGCCATGTTGTCGTGCACGTAGTCCGTCGTTGTAGACCACGGTCAGACCGTCGTCCCGCAGTGGCGTTCTGGATCCCGATGGTGGCCGAAGTCCAGGGTCCGCCCGGTCATGGTCAGGTACTGGTAGATGATCGCGCCGTTGGGATAGAGGATGCGCCTGGAAGGTCAGGGCACCGCGTGGCGCTGAAACTTCGGATCCTGGTCGAACTGCACGATCAGCTTGTTGCCCACGTTCTGGTAGTAGACGTTGCTGCCCGCCGCGGTGTCGACGCGCAGGTCGTCGTGGAACATGGCCAGCAGGTTCTCCGGCGCGCCGGTGCCCGGCAGCGGCGAGTTGCTCAGGTCGCTGGCCGTGCTGGTGAAGCTGATGAAGCCGTTGGAGCACACGTTGAACTGGGCGAAAGGCGTCCCGTAGAACGGGAAGGTGAAGCCGATCGCGAACGGTCCCTCGTTGCCGTCGTCGGCCATGCCGCGAGAAGATCGGCGTGCCGGTGGCGCTGATATCCATCCAGTCGAACACCGGGCCGCCGGGCTCGTCGCTGTCGGTCCAGCGGTAGCCGTAGAGCATCGGGACCACCGGTGCCCAGGATGCCGGGGCGCGGGTCCGCCTCTTCCTTGCCCAGCTCCAGGTCCGCATGAACGACCGACTCGGACGGCCCAGCAGGGTGTGGGACGGAACAGTCCAGGTCGCTGTCGCCCGTGTTGGACAGCGTGAGGTCTGCGTCTCGGTCTCACCGGTGAACAGGTCCGCGGCCAGGGTCGTCGGATCCACCGAGCGCCACCGGCGGCTCGAGACCCGCACCGGCCAGGGCGATGGCCAGCGAACTGGGTGTCCGGATCGTTGCTGGTCAGGGTCAGGGTCCCGGTGCTGGTCCCGCCCACGTTGGGCGTGAAGCCCACGGTCGACGATCAGGCTCTGGGTGGGGCCGAGGGTCAACGGCGTCGTCAACGACGTGTTGAACACCGGGTTGTCGATGGACACGCCCGAGAACACCAGATCGTCGGTGCCGGCGTTGGCCACCACCAGGTTCTGCAGCGTTGGCGTGCCCACGAAGTTCACGCCGAAGTCGAAGGATCCGGGCGACGGGATGTCCGGCGCACCGGTGACGTTCAGCAGTCGCCGGCACGGGCAGACATGGGCGCCGACGGGTCGTTGCTGTCGATCACGATGTCCGCCTCGTACGTGCCGCCGAACAGCCCGGCGGCGTTGAAGTTGGCCGTTCACCAGCTGCGAACCGCCCGGAGGCACGGTCCCCGACGAGCCGGGGACGACGGTCAGCCACTCGGGGAAGGCCTGGAAACGTACTGCCAGGCCGTCGGTGACGTAGGGGGTGTTGAAGGCCACGGTCAGACCGTCGTCCCTGGTCCCGTTCTGGATACCGACGGTGCACAGCTGCAGGTCGGTGCTGTCCATGTTCTCGTACTGGTACAGGATGGTTCCGTCAGGATAAAGGATCACCTGGAAGGTGTGCTCACCCGTGGCGAAATAGGCCGGTACCCGGTGGAACTGCACGATCAGCCTGGAGCCGTCGTATTCGTAGAACACGTTGGCGCCCGCGCTGGTGTCGATCCGCAGATCGTCCCAGAACGGCGCCAGCAGGTTCTCCGGCGCGCCGCTGTTGGGCAGCGCCTGGTTGTTGTACGACGTGGACGTCGACGTGAAGCTCACGAAGCCGTTGGAGCACACGTTGAACTCGCTGAACGTGTTCCCGTAGAAACCGAAGTCGAACCCGATGGGGAACGGACCCTCGTTGGTATCGTCCGCCGTCCCCGAGAACACCGGCGTGCCGGTGGTCGAGATGTCGGTGAACGCGTAGGCGGGGCCGCCCGGCTCGTTGCTGTCGTTCCAGCGGTAACCGTAGATGTCCGGGCCGCCGGAGCCGAGCACGACCGGATCGCCGACGCGGGCGTCGATGCTCTCCTTGCCTACCTCCACATATTCGTGGACGGTGACCTCGGCCTGGAAGTTCACGCTCAGGTCGAACGTGAAATCACTGCCGCCGGAATTGGTGAAGGTCAGGGTCTGCTGTTCGGTCTCGCCGGTGAGCAGGTCACTGGCCAGCGCGGTGGGAGCCACCGCGAACTCCGGCGGCTCCAGGCCGGCGCCCGTCAGGCCACGCTGATCACCGGGTCGGTCGGGATCGTCGCTGGTGATGGTCATGGTCGTTGCATAGGTCTGGACCGCCGTGGGCGTGAAGGTCACGTTCACCGGCAGGGATTGTCCCGGTGCCAGGACGGCTGCGGCCTGATCGGCCGTGAAGGCCGGATTGTCCGAGCTGATGCCCGTGACGGTCAGCACGTCGGTGCCGGCGTTGCGCAGCAGGATCTCGGTGGTCTGGGATGCGCCCAGGAACAGCGCATCGAAAGCGAACGACAGGGGGGAAACCTCGATGTCCGGCGCGCCGGTCACTTCGAGGACCACGGGCACCTGGTAGTCGGGCTCGTCCGGGTCGTTGCTCACGATACGGATGAAGCCGTCGTAGGTGCCGCCCACGAGGCCCGAGGCGTCGAAGGCCACGTCCAGGGTCGTGGAGCCGGATGCCCAGACAGTGCCGGCCACCGGTGCGACGGTCATCCACTGGGGGATGGCCCAGATCCGGACCGCGAGGCCGTCGGCCACGTAGGGCGTGTTGAACGCAACCTGCAGGCCGTCGGTGCCGGTGCCGTTCTGGATGCCCAGGGTGGCGCTGTCGGTCGGATCATTGACCGCGTTGTACTGGAAAACGATGCTGCCGTCCGCGTTCAGGATCGCCTGGAAGCTGTAGGGACCGCCGGCGTCATAGTGAACGACACCTTCCCACTGGACGATCAGGCGTGTGCCGTCGTCGTGGTAGTAGACGGTTCCGGGGGAGACCACGAGGTCGTCCCAGAACGGGGCGATCAGGTGGGCCGGGGCTCCCGGGTTGGGCAGTTGCTGGTTGCCGTAGTCCGTCGCACTGCTCGTCAGGCTGATGAAGCCGTTGGAGCAGACCCTGAATTCGCCGTGTTCGGCGCCGTAGAAGGGGAAGCTGAACGACAGCGGGAACGGGCCCACGTTGGTGTCGTCACCGGTGCTGAGGGCGACGTTGCCGAAGCCTGAGATGTCCTCCCAGGCGAAGACCGGGCCCATGGCGTCGTTGCTGTCGATCCAGCGGTAGCCGAAGGTGTCGGGCCCGCCGGAGGCCGCGATCACCGGATCACCGACACGGGTGTCGGCCATGTCCTTGGGGACATCCTCGTAGGCCTTGGCCACGGTCGGGGCGCCCACCAGGGTCGGCGTCGGGATCATGAAGTCGAGGGTGCCCTCGCCGACGTTGCTGAGAGTCAACGTCTGCATGGCGGTGTCGCCGGTCAGCAGGGCTTCCGCGAGGCTGAGTGGAGCGACCGCCACATCGGGTGCGCCGAGGGTCGTACCCTGGGGCGAATTCGAAACCGGGGAAGGGTTGCCGAATTCGTCCAGGGCGACCACGGCGAAGTAATAGGCTGTGTTGAAGTCCAGTCCGTCGACCCGCATCGTTTCGAGCGTGCCGGCGTCGCCGGGATCCGGCTCGCCGCTGGCCGGCGTGGCGGACTCGAAATTCGTGTCGTCGATCGGGAAACCGGCGTACCGCATGTCGTAGCGGCTGGCGCTGCCGGTGTAGTCGTCATCACCGGGCGCGGTCCACTGGACATCGATCCAGTTGGACCCCGCCGTGGTGGCCGTCAGGTCCGTGACCTGTCCCGGCGGAATGCTGTCCGGATCGGCGATGGGCATGAAGGCGTTCAGCCGCCCGCCGGTCAGGACCACCCCGTCGAGGTCGGGCAAAGGGTCGGCGAAATTGAGGATGAGTGATTTCGCATCCAGGGCCGCGATGGTCGGGAAACGGCCGTAGACCAG
This sequence comes from Candidatus Krumholzibacteriia bacterium, assembly GCA_942492615.1. GTDB lineage: Bacteria > Krumholzibacteriota > Krumholzibacteriia > LZORAL124-64-63 > LZORAL124-64-63 > CALOFL01. Next base: position 130,391 of record CALOFL010000023.1, on the reverse strand, counting down.
CGCGAGGGCGCCGGCCACGTGCGGCGTGGCCATGGAGGTTCCGCTCAGCGTGCCGTAGGAGTTTCCCGGGAATGTGCTGTAGATCTCGTCGCCCGGAGCGGCCAGGTCGACCGAGGTGGCGCCGTAGCTGGAGAAGTCCGCCAGATCGTCGTTGTGGTCGGTGGCGGCCACGGCGATCACGTTGTTCTCCGCGTAGCTGGAGGGATAGTGGGGGCTCGCGTCGTTGTCGGAGCCCGAGTTGCCCGCCGCGGCCACGAACAGGATGTTGTTGTTGCCGGCGTCCTCGATGGCCAGGCGCATCGCTTCGGAGAAACCGCCTCCGCCCCAGCTGTTGCTGGTCAGGTCCACGCCCATCATCGTGGCGTATTCAATGGCGTCGATGGCGTCGGCGGTGCTGCCGCTGCCGCCGCCGCTGAGGAACTTGAGGGGCATGATCTGGACGTCCCAGGTCACGCCGGCCACGCCCATGCCGTTGTCTCCCACCGCACCGATCGTGCCGGAGCAGTGCGTGCCGTGGCCGTTGTCGTCCATGGGGTCGTTGTCGTCGTTGACGAAGTCCCACCCGCGGACATCGTCGATGTAGCCGTTGTTGTCATCGTCGATGCCGTTGTCCGGGATCTCGTTCACGTTGATGAAGATGTTGCTCGCCAGGTCGGGATGGTTGTAGTCCACGCCCGTGTCGATGACGCCGACGACGACGGCGGCGGAACCGGTGAAGACGTCCCAGGCGTTGACGGCGCTGATATCCGCGCCGGGAGTGCCGCCGGTCTGACCGGTGTTGTACATGCCCCACAGGGCGTCGAATGCGGTGTCATCGGGGATGCCGATGGCCTCGATGATGTAGTTCGGTTCGATGAAATCGATCTTGGGATGATTCTTGTACCGGCCGATGGCCTCGCCTACGGACAGGCCCTGGATCCGGTTCTGGTCGGATTTGATGCGCTTGAAGTGCTTGATCTTGGTTGCGCCGAGGTCCGTGATGATGGCGTCTTTTTCGGCCTGGGTCACGTTGTCCTTGAATTTGATGATCACCTGATCAGGGACGTGGGGCCGGTTGATGTTGTCGGCGTGGGTTGGAAGTACCGGAAGAAGAAAAAGCAGAAGAAGAAGGCTGTAGGTGAAGAGACGGATCCGCGGGTGATTCATGGTCTTACCCCCCAAAGATACTGACCTGAAACCGGTAATTTATCGGGCTGGAAAAAAATCGACGCCGACGAATCGCCGTCCGGCGAAGATGAACTCCCCTCCACAAGAGTTCAGCCACCGTACCATAACGAAGAAGGGGTATCAAGTTCTCTGGGAAGGAATTCTCGGCAGGGGCAGGGGCAGGGGTGGGGAAAGGGAAAAGGGCGCCCGGAAAGCGCCCCCAATCCCTGCAAACGGCCGGTTAACGGCTTATTCGTCGACCATGCTGATGGCTTCCTCGGGGCAGGCCTCGACGCAAGCTTCGCAGTCGATGCACTCCTCGGGGTTGACCCAGGCCTTGCCGTCTACCATGGAGATGACTTCGGTGGGGCAGGACTCGACGCAGTCTTCACAGGCGTTGCATTTGCTTTGATCGACGAATGCGGGCATCGTTCATCCTCCTGAGGACGTTTCTGATATCCGGGGTCCGCCGTCAGTGGCGATCCCGACTGTTGAAAAGTAATCCCTGGAACATTTTTGTCAAATCGTCAGGGAATCTCATTATCAATACAACTTGTTGCAATGTATTTGCTTAAAATTTTCCAGAAAACCCGATGCAACTTTAATTGCGGCGAAATCGGTCGAGGGACCACCCGGGACGTCCGACCAGCAGTGGCGGCAGGCAAAGCAGGAGCAGCAACGCGTCGCGCCACAGCAGGTCCAGACCCACGCCGTGGCCGGCATCGGTGTTGAAACAGCCGCAGGAAATGTCCAGCCCCCGCACCAGCGCCGAGGTGATGGCAGCGATGAAGATCACCAGCATCACGGCGCACAGCAGGGCGCCGCCGCGGCGGAACCAGCCCAGGATGAGGGAAACGCCCGCGACCAGCTCCACGACCGGCAGGAGGTGGGCCGACGGGTGCAGGAGCGCGTAGGGGACCAGGCGGTAGTGGTGGATGGCCTCGGCGAATGCCGCCGGCTCGGCGAGCTTGTTCAGCGAAGCGTAGACGAACACCCCGCCCACCACCAGACGACAGAGCAGGACCAGAGCGCTGATCACGGCGCACCCCCCGGCGAGACGTCGCCGCCGGCGGCCTGCCAGGCGGCGATGCCGCTCTCGAGGATCAGCAGGTTGGTGTAGCCCCGTTCGAGCAGGAGGGTGGCCAGGTTGGACACCGCACTGAGATTGCCGTCACCGTAGAGAACCAGTCCGTCTTCGGGCAGCATGATGTCGAACAGCTCATAGAGATCATCGTCGAAACTGCTCTCGCGGATGAAGAAGGCCCCGGCGATGATTCCCGTGGCCGCCACATCCTCGGAACGCGTGTCGATGAAGAGATGGTCGCCTTCCTCGAAGAGCGCGAGCGCTTCGTCCAGCGATACCAGCGGGGCGGCGAGTTCGAGCTGGTACACCGTCGGATCGGCCCGCAGCGACAGGCCGTCCGGACGCAGCGCCCAGGACCCGGCGGTGGCCGCCAGGCAAAACAACAGCAGCAGGCCGGCCTCCTTCAGGGAGGCCGGCTGCCACGAGGTGCTGCGCGGGGCGCTGTCGGACGGGTTCATGGTACCGCTACATCCTGATCATGTAGGACACGGGCACTTCGATGGTCGCCGCTTCGGGCAGATCGGTGTGGATGATCAGTGTGCCCTGCATCCGGCCCTCGGCGGCGATGGCCCGGGGATCCTTGCTGTCGATGGGGGCGCCTTCGACCAGGACCTTGGTCTCCTTGTTCGGCGTGACCTCGATGACCTCCACGTTGATCTCCGGCAGGTCGATCTCGGCTTTGGTGACCTTGAACTCGACGCCTTCCTTGAAGGGGGCGATCCGCAGGTACTGGTGGAAGTTCTTCTTGTAGCGGAAAGACAGTTGTTCGGGGCTGCAGGTGATCGCCTGGGCCACCCAGGCCTGCATCTCGATGTCCACCGACGGCATTTCCGGTACGTTCGTGGTCACCCGCACATGATCGCGCAGGCGCCCGGGCTCGGCGTCGACCGGAACTGATACTTCAAGCATGGCTTTCTGGGGATCCCCTTCGTAACCATTGTGGATCGCCACCTGGAACAGATCCTTGCGGGTGCCGTCGACGGCGATCTCCAGGGGCGACAGCTCGGTCGCCTTGAACACCACTTCCTTCGTCAGGACCTCGCCGCGGAGGGACCGCGAGAACCCCAACCGCTGGCTCACCGGATCGATGATCAGCGGGGTGTGGACGTTGGCTTTCACCATGACGTCCATGACCGGATTGAGGGGGTCGTTGGAACTGATGGACACGGTCTTGATGACGTGGCCGTTGAACTTCTTGCTGTTGAACTGGATCTCGATCTCGGTCGACTCCCCGGGGGCCAGCGAGTTCTTCTCCAGCGTCGGGACCGTGCAGCCGCAGTCGGCCCGGACGTCCTCGATGGTCAGAAGGCCGGCACCGTTGTTCGAGACGGTCACCTTCGTGGTGCGGGTTTCCTGCTGTTTCATGTCCCCGAAGTCGTGGGACATGGGGGTGACACTGATCACCTGGGCCGCGGCCGGGGCCTGCCCCACGGCCAGCAACGCCAACACAGGCAACAGAAGAACGAGCGCTTTTCGCATGGAAAACCATCCTGATTGGAATCTGGTGCTTAGGGTTGATGGTACGGGATACCCCGGACCGCCCCCGAGAGTTCCTTCAATTTTGCTCCTTTTCCTCCCGCTGGCAAGGCTTTAGGATACCGGATATTCCGGGGGAGGCCCGCTGGTGGACAACAATCTGAGTTTCAATAACGTGATCCGAGGCCTGATCTTCCTGTTTCTGGTGCTGGCCGGAGGGACGATCTGGTTCGGTTTCGTCGAGGGATTTGGGGTTTGGGACGGGCTCTACATGACCGTCATCACCGTCAGCACCGTGGGCTTTCGCGAGGTGCGCGAGCTGGACGACTCCGGCAAGTTCTTCGTCGTCGTTCTGATCATCAGCGGCCTGACCGTCCTGACGTACACCCTGGGCTCGGTCGGCCGGGTCATCGTCGAGGGTTCCATCCAGCGCTTCGTCGGGAGGCATCGCATGGCGCGCGAAATCGAGAAGTTCCAGGGCCACTACATCGTCTGCGGGCACGGGCGGATGGGCCAGATCCTCTGCGAGGAACTCGCCCGGGAACAGGTGCCGTTCGTGGTGGTGGAAGGGGATCAGGACGAAGCCGAACGGTTGTACGACCGCGGCTACAAGGTGGTCGTCGGCGACGCGACCGAGGACGAAGTACTCGAGGAGGCCGGCGTCCGGAAGGCCCGCGGGCTGGTGGCCGTCGTCTCGCGCAACGAGGACAACCTGTACATCACCCTGTCGGCCCGCGTCATCTGCAAGGACGACAACCCCGGCCTCTATATCTTGTCGCGCGCCACCGACAACCAGGCCAGCGAGAAGATCCTGCGGGCCGGGGCCGACCGCGTCATCTCCCCCTACATCATCGGCGGGATGCGCATCGTTCAGGCCCTGCTGCGGCCCACGGTCCACGACTTCGTTGACATCGCCACCCAGAGCGGCGGACTCGATCTCATGTTCGAGGAAATCACCATCGGCGGGGCCTCTCACCTCGATGATGTCGCCCTGAAGGACTCCGGCATCCGCGCGGACTACGACGTGATCGTCATCGCGATCAAGAAGGCAGCCGGGAACATGATTTTCAACCCGGGGCCGGCGACCCTCCTGAACCAGGGCGATGTCCTGATCACCCTGGGGGACAAGGAACAGCTCGGGCGCCTGGCCACCAGCTTGAACTGACCGCTGCGGATTTCTACCACCTGCCTGTGGCTGAATTGTTGACTGTTTCTATCATGTATTGGCGGACACCGGCGCCGGATGGATGGTTCGATCTCCGGCTGGCACGTATGTTTCTGTGAAAGCAAGACTTTCCAGTTTTCAGAGTCCTTGGAGGCTTCTCAAATGAGCGACCGGATCCATGACAACATCACCGAATTGATCGGCCGTACGCCGCTCGTGCGCCTGAACAAGCTGACCGCGGGACCCGGCGAGGTCGTGGCCAAACTCGAGTCATTCAATCCCATGAGCAGCGTGAAGGACCGGATCGGTCTGGCGATGATCGAAGCGGCCGAGAGGGACGGCCTGCTCAAGCCGGGGGGGGAAATCCTCGAGCCCACCAGCGGGAACACGGGCATCGCCCTGGCCTTCGTCGGAGCGGCCAAGGGATACAAGGTCACCCTGACCATGCCCGAGAGCATGTCCCTCGAGCGACGGGCCGTGTTGCGGGGCCTCGGTGCCGAACTGGTCCTGACCGAAGCGGCCAAAGGGGTCAAAGGCGCCATCGAGAAGGCCAAGGAGATGCTGGCCGAACGACCGGACGCCTTCATGCCGGACCAGTTCGGCAATCCGGCCAATCCGGAGGTCCACTACCGCACGACGGCCGAGGAGATCTGGGCCGACACCGGCGGCAAGGTGGACGTCCTGGTGGCCGGGGTGGGCACCGGTGGAACCCTGACCGGGATCACCCGCCGGTTGCGGGAACTGAACCCGGATCTGCACACGGTCGCGGTGGAGCCTGCCGACTCGCCCGTGCTGTCGGGCGGAGGGCCGGGACCGCACAAGCTGCAGGGGATCGGCGCCGGGTTCGTGCCCGACATTCTCGAGACGGAGCCGATCAGCGAGATCCTGACCGTCGGCAACGACGAATCCATGGCCTTCAGCCGCCGCGCCGCGCGTGAGGAGGCGCTGTTCGTGGGCATTTCTTCGGGTTCGGCCCTGCTGGCCGCCTGCCGGGTGGCCGAACGGCCGGAGTCGGCCGGCAAGAGGATCGTGGTGATCGTTCCCTCGTTCGGGGAGCGCTACCTGTCTTCGGACCTGTTCAAGGAATTCATGTATTGAGGACGCCATGACCAACGAGGACCGCACCGCCCGGCTGCGCGCCCTGACCCGCAAGGTGGTCGAGACCTACCGCACGGTCGGCGGCATCAACCGCATTGGTGAGAAGAACCTGCCGTCCCAGGCCGTGGTCGTCAGCATCCTCGAGGAGCTGCTGGCGGTCGTGTTTCCGGGCTACTACGGGGAACCGGTCGACAAGGACGCGGATCTGGAAATCCTGGTCGGCGCGAGGCTCGACGTGGTGAGCGGCCACCTGGCGGTGGCCATCGAACGCACGCTGGCGTTCTGCCAGCATGCCGACTGCTGCTGTGACAGCCTCTGGCAGGGTTTCGGCGAGCCGGACAGCGAGGACCGCCTGGCGGCCATGGCCCGCAAGTTGACGCTGGACTATCTCGACCAGTTGCCCACGATACGCGGCCTGCTGGAACAGGACGTCAGGGCTGCCTTCGAAGGTGACCCTGCGGCGACCAACACCGAAGAAGTGATGCTGTGCTATCCGGGCGTGGCGGCCATCGTGATCCACCGGCTGGCGCATCCGCTCTACGAGATGGGGCTGCCGCTGCTGCCGCGGATGATGAGCGAGTGGGCCCACCAGAAGACCGGGGTCGACATCCACCCGGGCGCCAGGATCGGATCCAGCTTCTTCATCGACCACGGTACCGGAGTGGTGATCGGCGAGACGGCCGTCATCGGTTCGCGCGTCAAGATCTACCAGGGCGTGACTCTCGGTGCGCTCAGTTTTCCGCGCAATCCCGACGGGTCCCTGGTCAAGGGCGGCAAGCGGCACCCGACCATCGGCGACCGGGTGACGATCTACGCCAACGCGACGATCCTCGGCGGCGAAACCGTCATCGGCGACGGCGCCGTGATCGGCGGCGGAACCTGGATCACCGCCTCGGTCCCCGCCGGTGAAAAGGTCACCCTGCTGGCCCCGGACGCGCCATGACGGGTGAATTTTTGCGCCGAATATGTTATTTTCATGCCATGAAAAAACTCATCCGATCTACCCTGCCGGCGGCCGGAATTCTGGTTGCCCTCATCGCGGTGACAGCTTTCACGCCGCCGGTCTGGTCCGCGGATCCGCGGTCCCCTCACGGCCCGCTGACGCGACAGGACTTCGTCACGGCGAAGACTGCCTTGGACGGACCATACGGACTCAAGAGCGGCGAGCTGGGTGATGCGGCGGTCACCAGCGATCGCTACGATGTTCTCCGCTACGACCTGGACCTGAAAATCGATCCCTCGGACCGCAGTATCGCCGGTTCGGTGAAGATGGTCTTTGCCGCCACCGAACCGGGCCTGCGGCGGTTCGTCTTCGATCTCAGGTCGACGCTGAACGTCGATGCGGTGGAGCATCAGCAGGGACTGCTGACCTTCACCCATGCCGCCGATTCGGTCGCGGTGGAGTTGCCGGCCGACCTCGCGCTGGGCGACGTCGATTCGCTGGTCGTCAGGTACAGTGGTTTTCCGCTCGGTCCCGTCTTCAACCGCGGCTTGATGTTCAAGACCCACACCCGCCTGCCGGGAACGGATTTCGACGATACGTCGCCCATCGTGGCCAACATGAGCCAGCCGGCATACGCCCAGTCCTGGTGGCCCTGCAAGGACAAGCCGGGGGACAAGTTCCTGGTGACGATGAATCTGACGGTGCCCGATTCGCTGACCGGGATCTCCAACGGGACGTTGCTCGGGGTGAGCGCCGCGGATCCGGGCTGGCGGACTTTCGCCTGGTCGGAGGCTTATCCCATCGCGGCCTACCTCGTTTCGGTTGCCATCAGCGACTACGTCCTGCTCCAGGAAGAATGCCTGACCACCGGCGGCACCGCCGTTCCGTTGCGCAACTGGGTGTTCCTGGCCAACGTGGAGGATGCGCAGGTGGATTTCGCGCCCCTGTGCGACATGATGGATTTCTGCGAACGGCACTTCGGACCGTACCCCTTCGCGGGGGAGAAATACGGCCACGCCGAGTTCGTCTGGCCCGGGGCGATGGAGCACCAGACAGTCACGAGTATCGGTTCGGGGTCCCTGCAGGGGGACGGCAGCCGGGACTGGCTGCTGATCCATGAACTGGGCCACCAGTGGTTCGGGGACAGCCTGACGCCGGCACAGTGGGCCGATATCTGGCTGAACGAAGGTTTCGCCACGTACAGTGAATCGCTGTGGTTCGAAGAAACGCAGGGTACGGCGGAATATTTCGTCTACATGGCTTCGCTCCGCAAGGAATTCGAGTGGGAGCTGGACGGGCCGGTCTACGATCCGGTGCCGGTCTTTCCCGGACGCGTGATCTACGACAAGGGCGCCTGGATCCTCCACATGCTGCGCGGCCGCCTGGGCGATGGACCGTTTTTCGGTCTCCTGGAGGAATGGAGCAGCGGCGGTGGGCGACCCGGAGCCACGGTGACGACCGAGCAGTTCATCACCTTGGCGGAATCATACGCGGGCGAGGATCTGGACGCCTTTTTTGCGCCCTACCTGGAAACGACGGAGCTGCCGGAACTGGCCTTCACCGCAGAAACGGGCGAGGGCGACGCCGGGCCGGACACGCGCCTGACCGTGACCCTGATTCAGACGCAGGCCACGCTGTTCGACAACGTCTATCCGCTACGGATCACGACCGCGTCCGGTACAACCGCAGAGCGCCTGGCCCTGGCCGACCGGTCGGTGACCCGTGTCTTCGAACTGGATTCACCGCCGACAGCGGTGACCCTGGACCCGGATACCTGGGTGCTGTGGCGTTCCGTGGCCGCCCCGGTTCCGACCGCCGGTCTGGACAAGGTCTACCCCAATCCGTCCAGCGGCGGGTACGTGGTGTTCCGCTACCGCCTGGCCGGCGAGTCCACGGTGGTCCTGCGCATCATGGATGCCCGGGGCCGCCAGGTCTACCGACGCGACCTCGGCCGCGTCGCACCCGAACCGGAGTTCAACGAGGTCGCCTGGGACGTGGCGGCCGGCGGTGCCCGGATCCCGAGCGGGATCTACTGGGCGGCCCTGGAGATCGAGGGCGAAAGGTCGGTGCGCAAGTTCGCCGTGGTCCGGTAGCCGAGCCGCGGTCTTCGCCGAGGAGAAACACATGATTCTTCATCTGGGTGAATTCGTGGTCCGCAGCCTGGTGCGGGGCGACGCCGTCTCTCTGGCCCGGCACGCGAACAACCCCCTGGTGGCCAGATCGTTGCGCGACCGGTTCCCCAGCCCCTACAGCCTCGAAGATGCCAAGGCCTTCATCCGGGGCATTGCCGCCTCGCACCCGCACCTCGCCTACGCGGTGGCCAACGAGAAGGGGGCGTTCGGGGTCATCGGTTTCATTCCGGGCCAGGACGTCTACCATCGTTCCGCCGAGGTGGGGTTCTGGATCGGGGAGGACTTCTGGAACCAGGGGATCATGAGCGCCGCCGTCGATGCGTTTGCGGAATTTCTGTTCGAGAATTTCGATTTCAACCGGCTCTATTCGGGAATCTTCTCGTCCAACCCGGCTTCGGCCCGGGTCCTGGAGAAGGCCGGCTTCCGGCGGGAGGGTACGCTCCGGGCGCACATCTACAAGAACGGCGAGGTTCTCGACGAGTGGCTGTACGCCCGCACCCGTCCCGGGCTCTAGGACGCCTCCCTATTTCCAGTGCGACGAGATGAACTGGTCGACCTCGGGGATTCCGCCCTGGAAGACCAGATAGCCGTTGTGCGGCTCGCGCTCGGTGGTCTCGCCGTTGACCGGATCGAGCATGATGCGCTCGACCGCGGCCGGGTCATGACTCTGCCCCAGGGCCCAGCCCAGTTTCACGTAGGCCACCTCGGGCAGCATGTTCGCCGCCGGAATCACACCCTTGCCCATCAGTTCGCGGCCCGTCTCGTAGACGTACATCTGCACGTATCCCCACAATGTCTGTACCGTCATGTAGACGTGTACTCCGGCCTGCCGGGCCCGGTCCAGGGCGGGATACAGCGGCTTGTTCACGTGGCCCAGGCCGGTGCCGGCGATCACGATGCCCCGGTAGCCGTTGTCGACCAGCGAATCGATGATATCCGGTTTCATGGCGGGGTAGTAGTAGACCAGGGAAACGCGGTCGTCGAAGACCGCGTTCAGCTTGACGTCATGATCCGGGCGGCGCCGGTTGTAGTCGTCGCGGAACGGGGTCACGCCGTCCCGGTCGATCTTGCCCAGGGGGATGTCGCTGAGCGTGCGGAAGGTGGACCGGTAGCTCGAGTGCATCTTGCGGACCCGCGTGCCGCGGTGCAGGAGTCCGTATTCGTCGCTGGTCGGTCCGAACATGCAGACCATGACCTCGGCGATGTCGCTGGTGGCGGCCGTCCGCGTGGCGTTGATGAGGTTGATGGCGGCGTCGCTGCTGGGACGGTCGCTGCTGCGCTGGCTGCCCACCATGACGATGGGTACCGGCGAATCCTGGAGCATGAAGCTCAGCGCGGCGGCCGTATGGTGCATGGTGTCGGTGCCGTGACCGACGACGATGCCGGCGACCCCCTGCTCGATCTCGGCGGCGATGGCCCGGGCGGTGCCCATCCACTCCTCGGGCCCCATGTTCTCGCTGAAGACCCCGTAGAGCTTCTCGGTCTCCATGTTGCAGATGTCGGCCAGTTCCGGCACCGAACCGTAGAGCTCACCGGGGCTGAAGGCCGGAATCACCGCTCCGGTCCGGTAGTCCAGCCGGCTGGCGATCGTGCCGCCGGTGCCCAGCAGCTTGACCCGCGGTTTGGCGGGGTCGACGGGAAATTCCTTCTGGGGTATCTGGTAGTTGGCGACCTTGCGGCCGCGCACGGTGATGCCGGTGACGGTGTCGTGCCGCACGCCGATGTTGTAGCCGGTGTCGAGCTTCAACACGATGTGCAGGGCGTCCGCGGTTTCGCTGCGAGGGAGAATCAGGCCGCTGAAGTCGCCCCGGACGGTGTGCAGGGTGACCAGGCTCCAGACGGGGGCTTGCTCCCGCTGCAGCAGGTCGCTGGTGGGCGGGCGGTAGCCCTTGAAATCTTCGCCGGGGTTGCTCACGCCAAGGCCTCCTTGACCCAGGACCGGACGGTGCTGCCGGCAACGCGGCCGCGAAGTTCGGTCATCACCTGGCCCATGAGAAAGTGTTCACGCTGCTCGGGCCGGTCCGGTCCGTCGGCCGGCGTCGTCGCCAGGGCCGCGTCGAAGATCTTCCGGGCGGCGTCGGCATCCAGGCGGCCAGGAACCTCTTCTTCGGCGGTCCAGACCCCCTCGGGAACGATTTCGCCGGCGCTCAGGGCGTCGGTCACCTCTTCCCACCAGGAACCGGCGGCCGCCAGGCTGACCGGGCGGGGCGCCGTGCGGTCCAGCAGCAGGGAAGCCAGGCGGTGCGGGCTGAAGGACGCCCCGTCACCGAGCCGCCCGGACAGATGTGCGAACAGATCCCAGCAGCGGTGGCGGCTGAGCCTAGCGGCGAGATCGCTGCCGACGCCCAGGTTTTCCAGGAAGGCTTGCCGCTCCCAGGGGCGCGTGGGCAGGGCGGCGCCGATGGCGTCGATCCGCGCGTCGGTCAGTCCGATCGGCGGCAGGTCCGTGTCGGGATACATACGGTCGGCGCCCGGCAGGATCCGTTCGAAACCGTTGGTCCCGTCCTCGAGGGCCTGGCGCGTCTCCTGCGGGACCCCGAGGGTGGCTTCGCGGGCCCGGATGGCCAGTTCCCGGATCGCGGTCTCGACGTCTTCGCGTCGTCCCCAGACGACGATCACCGGCGTGTCCGCGCTGACGGCGCAGGCCTTGCAGACGCGGTCCCATTCGCCGCTCGAGAGGGTGAGCACGTCCTGGGTGGAGAGGGCCAGGTTGGGCAGGTCGTCGATGCAGGCGATCACGCGCACGCGGTCGCTGAATTCCTTGAGGAAGGACGTTCGCGGCTGCGTCTGGGTCTCCAGGAGGCCCTGGAATCCAGGCAGGGGAATGGCCATGACCGTCGCCCCTTTGGCCACCGCCTTCTGGATGAACTTGCAGTCGGTCCCCCTGACGACCGGGGTCACGTCGTAGCCGCGGTCGTCGATATCCTCTGCCGTGACACCGCGCCGTGCGAGTTCGCCCCGGATGCCCACGAGCGTGCGCTGGCGCAGGGCTTCATTGTGGGTCAGGCGGGGGATGGCCCGCAGGCTCGACACGCCCTTGATCTCGATCCTGGTGCCGCCGGTGACCGAGACGTTGACGTCCTGGCGTCCGGCGCCGCTGCCGGTCCTGACCAGGCCGCTGGCGCGGGCCAGGTGCCGCAGGATCTGGCCCACGGCCACCGCCTCGGCGGGCGTCTTCATGTCAGGGTCGGTGACCGTTTCGACCAGCGGCATGCCCAGACGGTCGGTCCGGTAGGTGCGCAGGTGGCCCTTGTCGCTGACCTCGCGGCAGGAATCCTCCTCGATGCTGAGCTGCCGGATATGGACGGTGCGGTCGCCGAAGGGGATGTCCCCGTCGGTGCCGATGATCGCCGTCCGCTGGAAACCGGTGGGGATGCTGCCGTCCAGGTACTGCTTGCGGGTAATGTGCACCTCGCTGACGACGTTGCAGTCGAGCATCATGGTCAGGGCCACGGCGCGGTCGAGCGCCAGGTCGTCGATCTCGAAGGGCGGAGCGTCGTCCATTTCATAGGTGCAGACCGTGGCGTGGTTCAGCAGGTAGACGATCTCCTTGCGCGTCTTGAACTCCATGAGCGCCGTGCCGTCGTACTCTCCCATCTCCGACAGGGTCGGGCGCATGTGGCGCAGGATTTCGGCGTGGTGGTCGTTGTCGTACCGCCCGGCCGGACAGCGGCAGAACAGCTTGCGGTCGGTCAGCAGCTGCTGATGGACCTCGAGACCGCACATGAAGCCGAGATCCGCGTAGTCGGCGTCGGTCAGGGTGCCGTACAGGGGCAGGGGAGCGCGAAGCCAGGGGTCGGCGATGACAAAGGGAGATTTCATGGGCCCTTCCGTGCGCCGGGGTCGTATGGTTCCGGGCCGGGCTGCGGGGTACAGGACGACAAATCGTGTAACCGGCGAATGATAGAAGCCTCCCCGCCAAACCTCCAGCAAATGTTGGCCGCGGCCGTCACGGGCCCGCCGTGGGAGGGCGGTTCGGGACTTGACGAAAAAATGCGGGGGCTCTATTGTATGGTTGTCAAAACCGTAACAGAATCACTGGGGTTCGGCGCGGTTTCGTTATTTTTGTAACAGGAATTGGAGGATGCTCTTGCCTAAGAATCGAAAAGGGTGCGATGTCCCTGACGCGACGATCCACCGCCTCCCCCTCTATCTGGAAAAACTGAAGCTCCTGCAGGCCATCGGTGTGGAAGACGTCTCCAGCCGCCAGCTGGCGGAATCCCTCGATATCAAGGCCAGCCAGCTGCGCCACGATTTCCACTATTTCGGCGGATTCAGTCGCCCGGGCCGCCCCTACCAGGTGGACAAACTGGTGCCCGCCCTGGAAAAGATCATCGGTATCGCCACCCCCGTTCCAACGGCGATCGTCGGGGCGGGGCATCTGGGCCAGGCGCTGGCCAATTACCAGAATCTCGATCTGCAGGGCTTTCCCGTCCGCGGCATCTTCGACGCCAATCCCAAACTGATCGGTCTGGAGATCCGCGGGCAGCCCGTGCGCGACATGGACGAACTGGAAAAAGTGATCGTCGACGAGAAGATCATGATCGCCATCCTGACCGTACCGGCCGCCCATGCCCAGGCTGTCACCGACCGGCTGGTGGCCGCCGGTGTCATCGGCATCTTCAATTTCGCACCCACGGATCTGAAGGTGCCCGAGGGCATCGCCGTCCGGAACGAACGGCTGGCGGTCGGCATCATGTCCCTCAGTTTCAAGGTCAAATGCATCCTCGAGAGCAAGGAAGCGGCGCTGGGCGGCATCTGACCGCGCGGCATCGTCACGAAGAGCCGGGCCCGCGGGGGCCCGGCTCTTTTGTTGTCGGGATCCGGATTGCGGAAGCTACCAGCGGGTGAGGTTGGCGCCCCAGGTGAAGCCCGAGCCGAAGGCCACCGTGACCAGGAGATCACCGCTTTTGAGACGGTCCTCGCGGACCGCCTCGGCCAGGGCGATGGGGATCGACGCCGCGGTGGTGTTGCCGTACTTGGCGATGTTCGAGAAGACCTTGGTCCGGCCCGATCTCCAGGCGCGAGGCCACCGCGTCGGTGATGCGCTGGTTGGCCTGGTGCGGGATCAACAGGGCGACATCGTCGATGCCGTGGTTCCGCCCTTGGTCGAGCACCTCGTCGATCGATTCGCAGAACCGTCTGGTGGCGTGCTTGAAGACGAGGCTGCCGTTCATGGTGGCGAAGTGCCGCTTGTCGTCGATCATCTGCTGGTTGATGCGGTTGCGGACCGTGGCGACGGGGGCTTCACCCATCAGCTCGCGGGCAAAGCGGCCCTGGCTGTGCAGCACCGAGGCGATGACCCCGCGGTCCTCCTCGACCGCCTGGACCACGACCGCGCCGGCGCCGTCGCCGAACAGCGCGGCGGTGTCACGCCCTTCGGTGCTGATGTCCAGTCCGGTGGAATGGATCTCGGCGCCGATCAACAGGATCGTGCGCGCGGTGCCGGTCCGGATGAAGCCGTCGGCGGCCGCCAGTCCGTAGATGAAGCCGGTGCACTGGTTGCGGATGTCCATGGCGCCGGCGGTCTTCAAGCCCAGCAGGTCTTCGATGAAGACCCCGTTGCCGGGGAAAAAGAGGTCGGGATTCAAGGTGGCGTAGAGGACCAGGTCGATGTCTGCGGGCTCGATCCCGGCGGCGGCGATGGCCATGCGGGCGGCTGCGGCGCCCATGGCGGCGCCGGTCATCTCGGTTTGGCCGTCTTCGTCCTGCCGCAGCCAGCGGCGCTGCTTGATTCCGCTGCGTTCGGTGATCCAGGCGTCCGAGGTCTCCATCCACTGGGTCAGGTCGTCGTTGGTGACGACGTTGTCGGGCACGTAGAAACCGGTTCCGGTGATGGCAGCTCTGGTCATACGGATTCCCCTAGCGGTGGACAGCGATGGCGCCGGCGATATCTTTTCGGTTCTGCCGGATGAAGAGCTCCGCCTCCGACCGCGACTTGAAGTAGCCGATCCTCACGCGAAAGATGAGGGACCCGTCGGAGGTGTTGCCGACCTTGACCCGCGCGTCCAGACCCTTGTCCTTCAGTCGGGTGGCTTCCTTGTCGGCATTGTCGGCGTCGCCGAAGGAGCCGACCTGGACCATGTAGGGGCCGATTTTCATGGGCTGAACGGGGGGCGCCGGCGGCGTGACGGCCTGCTTGGGTGCCGGTTTCTTCGGGACCGGAGCGGGGTCCTTCTCGACGGGGGCTGTGGTTCCGTCCTCGGGCTTCTCGGGAGTCAGCTTGGCGGCCTGCTCGTCGATGTCCACGTCGCCGGAACGGGGGGAGGCGTTGGCCGCCAGGGTATTGTCGATGTCCATGGCCGTGACCACGGTCTGGCGCTCGCCGATGCCGGTGGGGATGTCGCTGCTCTGGTCCCGGAACAGGACGACCGCACCGATCACGCAGACGGCGATGGCCACCCACATGATCCGCGGAATGCCGCGGCCGCCGTTGCTCCGCCGCGCCCGCGAGCGAGGCTTTTTGCCCCCCTTGGAGGCCTCAGTGGTGAAAATGGCCATGAGACTAGGCGTCCTTTTGAAGATGGCGGTCGCTTCCGTCGAGTTGGTCGGGTCGATCTTCCACCAGGCTGAACGCCACGTCGTGGCGCAGGCCGAAAGAACGAACCCCGGAATCATTTCGTAGAGCAGGCCTTTGAGAACGGGCATGTTGTACCAGACGACCACCACCATGGTTCCGCTGATGAATCCGGCCAGGACGCCGGCCCGGCTGGTGCGGCGCCAGTGCAGGGCCAGCAGCAGCGGCGGCCCGAAGGCGGCGCCCAGGCCCGCCCAGGCGTACAGTACCATGTTGTAGACGAAATCGTCGGCCCGCCAGGCCAGCAGGAACCCGACCAGACCGACGCCCAGGGTGGCCCAGCGGCCCAGGCCACCAGCTTCGCCTGCGAGGCGTCCGGATCGATCAGGCGCCGGTAGATATCTTCGCTGATGGCGCTGGCCGAGGCCAGCAATTGGCTGTCGGCCGTGGACATCATCGCCGCGATGGCCCCGACGATCATGACCACGGCCAGCCACTCGGGCATGAACGAGCGGGCCATCAGGGGCATCAGCTGCTCCTGGTCGGCGATCAGCTTGCCTGGCGCCCATGGCCTCGGGGCCGAAATGGGCCAGTCCCGTCAGACCGATCAGGATGGCCCCGAAAAACGCGATCAGAGCCCAGCCGATGGCGATGATCCGGCCCTTCCGGACCTGGTGGGGCGAACTGATGGCCATGAACCGCAGGACCAGATGGGGCTGACCCATGTAGCCCAGGCCGATGCCCAGGCTGCCGATCACCCCGCTGACGGCAAGCCAGCCGGAGTTGCCCGGCGCCAGATCGAGGTAGGTTCCGCCGAGCGCGGCGAGCCGGGTCTGCAGACCGGCCGGTCCGCCCAGTTCACTCATCACCGCCAGCGGCAGCACTGCCAGGGTGAACAGCATGATGACGCCCTGCACCAGGTCGGTCCAGCTGACGGCCAGCAGGCCGCCGGCCGCCGTGTAGAAGAGGATGAGCACCGCGCCGATCAGCATGCCCGCCACCGGCGGGATGTCGAGGTAGAAGTTCAGGACCTTGCCGGCGGCCAGGAACTGGGCGGCCACGTAGAAGGTGAAGAAGAACAGGATGATCGCCGTGGCCGTGATCCGCAGGGTGGGCCGCCGGCCGGGAAAGCGCACCGCGAAGTAGTCGGCCAGGGTCAGGGCGCCGACGCGGGCGGTCTCCTCGCGCAGCCGGCGGGCGATCACGAACCAGGAAAAAGCGATCCCGCTGCAGCAGCCGATGCCCACCCACAACGGTGCTGACGCCGGTGGCGAATGCCAGTCCCGGCAGTCCGATCAGCAGCCAGGCCGATTCGCCGCTGGCGCGTTCGCTGAAGGCGGCGACCCACGGGCCCAGCTTGCGGTCGGCCAGCAGATAGGCGTCCAGGGTCCGGTTCAAGCGGGCGGCGCGGACGCCCACGACCAGGATGATCAGGCTGTAGATGATCAGGCCGACGATCAGGGCGTTCACGATACCTCCGGGAAAAGGGCCGCCTCCCGCGGAGGAGACCGGTGCGGAAGGCATCATATCTTTCCGCCCCCGGTTTGGGCAACCACCAAGGGCCGGGCCGGCAACCCGCCCTTGCCCCGGAAGGGTCAGGCCGTTTATGCTGATGACTGCAGCACCTTGCGGTTTCACGGAAAGGTCGGACATGAGCAGGTACAAGGGCGGCCACCTCGACGCCTTCATTTTCGATCTCGACGGAACCCTGGTCGATTCCGGTCTGGACATCGCCCTGGCGGCCAACTTCACCCGGGTTCATTTCGACCTGCCGGAGCTGGATATCGCCACGGTGCGGGGTTATGTCGGGGACGGGGTCGCCGCGCTGCTGCACCGGGTGCTGGGACACGACGTGCGGTCGGGGTTGACCGGTCCGGCGGGGTTGCCGGTCGACGCTGCCCGGCACGCCGAGGGCATGACGGTCTTCGCCGACCACTACGGTCGCCACCTGCTGGACCACACGACACTCTATCCGGGGGTCCGGGAGATCCTGGCGCGTTTCCAGCGCATTCCGATGTTCCTGGCGACGAACAAGCCGCGGGTCTTCACCGATCGCATCCTCGCCGGCCTGCACCTGGCCGGCGCCTTTGTGCGCATCGTGGCCGGCGACGAGACCCCGGCCCGCAAACCGGATCCCGCCCATCTGGAACAGTGTCTGCAGGGCACGGACTTCGCCGTTGCCCGCGTGGCCATGGTCGGGGACAGCCCCAACGACATCCTGGCGGCCCGGGCGTTGGGCGCCCTGTCGGTCGGGTGCACCTTCGGGCTGGTGCCGCCGGGCCTGGTCCGGTCCGCCGGTCCGGATTTTGTCATCGACAGCATGGCCGAACTGGGCGCGCTGTTTCCTTCGCGAACGGATCTGACGTCATGAGCGATCGCCTGCCGCCGCTTTATCCCTGGCCCCTGGAGCAGCTGCTGGACCGCGCGGCGGCGGAATTCACGCTGCATCGCGAGATTTTCGGTTTGCAGTCCCGGCGTTTCTTCAAAATGGATCCGGCGGTCGAGCTGGGCTGCGCACTGGGCGGACGCACGGTGGCCACGCCGGTGGGTCCGGCGGCCGGTCCCCACACGCAGCTTGCCCAGAACATCGCCCTGGGCTGGCTGGCCGGCGCCCGCTCCTTCGAGCTCAAAACGGTGCAGATTCTCGACGAACTGGACATCGAGCGACCCTGCATCGAGATGGAAAACGTGGGGTACAACATCGAGTGGAGCCAGGAGCTGACCCTCGAACAGTCCCTCGACGAATACGTCAAGTCCTGGCTGCTGCTGGCCGTCCTGCGGCAGTGGGAGCCGGTGGCGTCCCTCGTCGGCGACCCCGGAGATCACGCGTTCGAGCTGTCGGTGGGCTACGACCTGGCGGGCATCCGGCACGGGCGGATGGCCGATCTGATCCGGGAGCTCACCGCCGCCGGTGACCGGATCGATGCCATGCGCAGCGGCATCACCGGACCGTTCGCCGCGCTACGCGACGTTCCGGCTGCGGACCGGATCGTCGGCCACGCCACCTTGAGCACCTTCCACGGGTGTCC
Organism: Candidatus Krumholzibacteriia bacterium; assembly: GCA_942492615.1. GTDB lineage: Bacteria > Krumholzibacteriota > Krumholzibacteriia > LZORAL124-64-63 > LZORAL124-64-63 > CALOFL01. The sequence goes on along the minus strand of CALOFL010000023.1, from coordinate 111,801 downwards.
GCCCGACGAGATCGAGGGCATCGTCAAGCACCTCATGACCGCCCACGGGCTCGACGTGACCGTCAAGCTGAACCCGACCCTGCTGGGGCCCCCGGCGGTGAAGGAGATCCTGCACGACCGGCTCGGCTACACCGACGTCGCCCCGCGGCAGTCGGCCTTCGACCAGGACCTGAAATTCGACCGCGCGCTGGCGCTGATCGAGAATCTGACGCGATTTGCGACCGATTGCGGCCGGGAGTTCGGGATCAAGCTGACCAACACCCTGGTGGTGGCCAACGACCGCGGCATCATGCCGGGACCCCGGATGTATCTGAGCGGAAAACCCCTGCATGTGCTGGCCATGACGCTGCTGGACAGGCTGGTGGATGCCCTGCCGGGACACTTCCGGCTCGGCGGTGAGCCCGGACCGGTGCCGGTGGCCTTCAGCGCGGGCATCGACAAGGACAACCTCACCGAAGCGGTGGCGCTGGGCCTCAGGCCGGTCACCATCTGCAGCGATCTGCTGAAACCCGGGGGCTACGGTCGGATGGCCCAGGGCCTGCGCAAACTGGTCAAGACGATGAAGGCCTCCGGACAGACCTCGCTGACCGATCTGGTCACCGCACCGTCTGCCGCCGCCCGGACGGCGGGTCACCGGGACGCGGTGGCGGCCATGGCCGCCCGACTGTCGGCCACGCGGACGGTGCGCCCGCTACACCCGCGGCCGCCAACGACAAGCCCCTGCGCCAGGTGGACAACGTCCTGGCAGATGTTCGATTGCGTGGCCTGCACCAACTGCGTCACCGTCTGCCCCAACGACGCCTTCCTGTCGGTGCCGTCCGGCGGGGTGGAGGGTCTGCAGGCCAAGGCCCAGTATCTGGTGCTGGCCGAGTGTGCAACGAGTGCGGCAACTGCACGACCTTCTGTCCGGAAGAAGGGGCGCCCCACCTCGTCAAGCCGCGCCTCTACACCGATGTCGAGGCCTGGCGCGAACACGGCGCGAAGGACTTTCTCGTGACGTCGACGCCCACCGCCGGCTGCCGGGTCAGCGGCGGACCGGGGCCCGAGGCGTCCGCACGTGTGCGCGCCCTGATCGCCGCCGAGACCTGGCTGACGAAGAAGAAGCCCGGGTGACGGCGCCGGTCAGGAGCCGCGGAGCTTGGCGAGCAGATCCGTACAGGATCGCCTGACGCCGGCAACGGTGTAGGGATCGTCCGGATGGGGCGGATCCTGCCCGGACTCGAAATGAGGTTTTTCCTGATATTCGCGGCCCCAGCGGACATCCGCATCCCGGACCAGAACCTCCAGCCGGGAGGGTTGTTCCAGGGCCGCGGTCAGGTATTCCTCGAGGGCACCGACGGGTCGGTCGAAATGACGGGCGACCAGGGGGGCGTCGAGCTCCAGGTGGGCTAGCAGCGTACGGCGCAGGCTGCCGTCGTCGTCGGTCAGGTGATTTTCGAGAAAATGGCCGACTTCCAGCAGGACCTGGCGGCTGCGGGCGATCGGGGAAGCCCCCTTGAGGGCGCCGGCGCCTTCGCGGGCCACGGCCTCGGCGAGGCTGAACTTCCGCTGCCGGCGGATTTCCCTTTCCATTGACTCGGAGTCTTGCGGGGGCTTTTTTGGATCCTTCATGGTACGAGTCTAGCAAAAGGTGATGTCTTTGTGAACGATTCCTCCCGCACAACGCCCGCGCAGGGCCCGGCCCATCTGGCCGGCGGCAAGCCGGCCGCCTCCGGTCAGTGGATCCTGGAACGGCGCCTACGGCTGGCCCGTCCCCGATTGCCGCTGCGGCGGGCGCACCTGGTGGACTTCGGTTGCGGGAACGGGGCGCAGACCCTGCTGCTGGCGCCGGACTTCACGCGGGTCACCGGCGTGGATGTCAGCGAGGAGTACCTGACCGCTTTCCGTCGGGAGATCACGGCCGCCGGCCTGGACCACCAGGTCACACCTCTGGCCGCCGGCGCGGCGGGGGTGCCGCTGCCGGACGGTTCGGCCGATGTGGTCACGTCGTTCACGGTGCTCGAGCACGTTCCTGACGAGAAGCAGGCTCTGGCCGAGATGTACCGGCTCCTGCGGCCGCGGGGCCGCCTGCTGCTGACGGTGCCCAACCGCTGGTGGATTTTCGAAACCCACGGCGCCGATCTGCCGTTGTTACCGTGGAATCGGGTGCCCCTGGTCAGCTGGTGGCCGAAGCCGCTGCACGACCGCTGGGCGCGGGCCCGCATCTACCGGCGCCGGGAGATCGAAACCCTGGTACGGGAAGCCGGTTTCCAGGTGGACGAATGTTTTCTGATGACCGCTCCCCTGGACATGGTGTCCTGGGGGCCGCTGCGTCGCCTGGCCCGGGCGACACTATTCCGTAACGACCGAACGGCCGTCCCCTTTCTGGCCACGGAGATTTTCGTGACCGCTACGAGGTAGAACCATGACCCACCAGACGAAAGTGATACTCGCCATGTCCTTCATTATCGCAGCTGCGGCCGGTTGCGGTCGGGACGGGGACAAGGGACCTGTGGCCGCCGTCGAACCCCACGCGATGACCATCCACGGCGACACCCGGGTGGACAACTACTACTGGCTGAACGACCGCGAGGATCCCGAGGTCATCGCCTATCTCGAAGCCGAAAACGCCTATCTGGCGGCGGTCATGGCGGAGACATCCGACCTCCAGACCGAACTGTTCGAGGAGATGAAGGGGCGCATCAAGAAGGACGACGCCTCGGCCCCCTACGAGTGGAACGGCTACTGGTACTACACCCGGTACGTCGACGGCGGGGAGTATGCGCTTCACTGCCGGCGTCCGGGCAGCATGGACGGGCCGGAGGAGATCATGCTCGACGGCAACGCCATGGGCGAGGGTCTGGGCTATTTCTCCCTGCGCGGCGTGAATGTCAGTCCGGACACGAAGCTGGCCGTCTACGGTGTCGATGACGTCGGCCGTCGCTTCTACACGCTGCGGGTCAAGAACCTGGTCACCGGAGCCGTGCTGGCCGACGAGATCCCCGACGTCACCGGCAACGTGACCTGGGCCATGGACAATCGCACCTTGTTCTACGGGAAACAGGATCCCGAGACCCTGCGCAGCCATCAGATCTGGCGCCATGTGCTGGGCACCGATGCGGCCGCGGACGAGCTGGTCTACCAGGAGGATGACGAGACCTTCAGCTGCTACGTGGGCCGTTCCAAGTCGGACCGGTTCCTGATGATCAACTGCCGTCAGACCCTCAGCAGCGAGGTCCGGATTCTCGAGGCGGACCGCCCGGCGGGCGAGTTCCGGGTCTTCCAGCCGCGTCAGCGCGACCTCGAATACGACGTGGACCACCAGGGTGACCGCTTCCTGGTGCGGACCAATCTTCACGCCCGCAACTTCCGGCTCATGGAATGTCCGCTGGACAAGACCTGGCTGGCGAACTGGCAGGAGGTCATCCCGCACCGCGACGACGTGCTGCTCGAGGGTGTTCGAGGTATTCAGCGACTTCCTCGTGCTGACCGAGCGCTACGACGGCCTGAGCCACCTGCGCATCATCGACCTGGCCACCGGCCAGTCGCACGCACTGGATTTCGGTGAGCCCACCTGGTCGGTCTATTCGGCATTCAATCCGAACCTGGACACGGCGGTGCTGCGGTACGGGTACACTTCCCTGACGACCCCGAGTTCGACCTACGCGTACGACATGCGTACCCGCGAGAAGACCCTGATCAAGCAGCAGGAGGTGCTCGGCGGATTCGATCCGGCCAACTACCAGGCCGAATATCTGCACGTGACCGCCAGGGACGGCACCGCCGTACCGGTGTCCCTGGTCTATCGCAAGGGCTTCGTGGCCGACGGCACCAGTCCGCTGCTGCTGTACGCCTACGGCTCGTACGGGTACAGCATGGATCCCTATTTCAGTTCCGACCGCTTGAGCCTGCTCGACCGGGGATTCGTGTTCGCCATTGCGCACGTCCGCGGCGGCCAGGAGATGGGGCGGGCCTGGTACGAAGACGGGAAGCTGCTGAAGAAGATGAACACCTTCACCGACTTCATCGATTGCGGACGGTACCTGGTGGACCGGCAATACACCGCCAGCGACCGTCTGTTCGCGTCCGGCGGCTCGGCGGGCGGGCTGCTGATCGGCGCGGTGGTCAATCTGGCCCCCGAATTGTGGCGCGGGGTCCAGGCCGCGGTGCCGTTCGTGGACGTGGTGACCACGATGCTGGACGATTCGATTCCGCTGACGACCGGGGAATACGACGAATGGGGCAACCCCAACGACAAGGTCTACTACGACTACATGTTGAGCTATTCACCGTACGACAACGTGGCGGCCCAGGCCTATCCGGCCATGCTGGTCACCACCGGTCTGCATGACAGTCAGGTGCAGTACTTCGAACCGGCGAAGTGGGTGGCCAAGCTGCGGGCGCGCAAGACCGACGACAATCCCTTGATCTTCAAGACCAACATGGAAGCGGGCCACGGCGGAAAGTCGGGCCGCTTCCGTCGTCTCGAGGAACTGGCTCTGGCCTACGCCTTTTTCCTCGATCTGGCCGGCATCCACGAGTAGCCGCCGCCGGTAAAAAGAAAACGCCCCGGGTCACCGACCCGGGGCGTTTCTGCGTTGTCGCGCGGCCTACTTGACCAGCAGCATGCGCCTTGTCTGGCGGATGCCGGGAGCCTCCATGATGTAGAGGTAGGTGCCCGAGGCGACCGTGCGGCCGCCGCCGTCCTTGCCGTCCCAGACGCGTTCGTGACGGCCGGCGGCAAACGATTCGTCGACCAGCGTCTTGACCAGCCGTCCATCGATGCTGAAGATCGCGATTCTCACCCGTCCGGACCCGGCCAGATCGAAGGAGATCGTGGTCATGGGATTGAAGGGGTTGGGATAGTTCGGGTTCAGCGTCGAGACCCGCGGCAGCACCTGGTCGTCGCCGACGTCCGTGACCGTGGCGGTGGTGACGGTAACCGGCTGGTTGGCGGCGTCCCTGGCCACGATGCCGCCGATCTGGAGCCCGGTCGGGCCAGTGCCGACGACCTGGAAAGTGGCGGTGGCCACGGTGCCAGCACCGGCGATCCCGCGCTCCCGGACACCGGCCAGGGTGATATCGACGACGCCCGCGGTCGCGGACAGCACCAGGCTCGGGCCGCCCTGGTCGGCGAGCAGCGGGCCGCCCTGGAAGGAAGTGATTGTCAGGACGTTGTCGTCCCAGAGCAGCGGTACCTGCAGCCCCTGGACCTGGCCGTCGGCCACCATCACCAGATCGACGACGAAGGTCTCGCCGACGCCGGGCAGGATCGGGAAGTCCAGGGCCACGGTGTTGCGATCGGCTGGCTGCGGAGCCCCGGCGGCGATTTGCGTCGCGCCGTTCTGCGTGGCGTCCAGGTCGTAGTTGATGCCGAAGAGGATCAGGTCCTCGAAATCGATGGCATCATCCGTGGTCGGGCGGCCGGCGACGCTCATGTCGTCGGTCGGTCCGACGTCGAGGGTGTTGAGGTAGAGCGCATCCCCGTCATTGGTGCCGTAGCGACTGCCCAGGAGGGTCAGGTCGGCGGTGAAGACGTGGTTGTCCCCGTCGGCAATCGGCGCCCCGCCGTCCGAGACGTCGCCGAGCACGTAGTTCAGGATGCCACCGGTCATCAGGCTTGCGGAACGGTTGCCGTAGAGATCGGTCGTGACCGCCGCGAAGTACCAGACGTTCCGGTCGCCGGTCAGGTCGTCGAAAGAGGCGTCCTGGGCCGGCAGGGCCGCGGCGAGCTCCCAGCCCTCGGCCACCGGGTCGGCGGGCGCCGTCGGGGCCGCCCCGCCGGTGTCGTCGTATTCGGGATAGGTGCCGAAGCCCTTGCGGTAGATCACCGTTTGCACCGCCGTGCCGTCCACCGAAGGTGTCCAGGTGAGGTTGATCGCCGTGGTGTTGCCCGCCGGATTGCCGGTCAGCACCTGATCCCCGCCCAGGCCGGTCAGGTTGGCCGGGGCCGTCGTATCGATGACGATGTCGCCCGGAGCGCTCGTTGCGGCCAGGGGCACGCTGTCGCAGTCCCGGATCTCGACTCCGGTCAGGTCGATGGTGCCGATGCCGTCGGCGATCGTGTTGGTCACGTCGAGGGTGAACAGAACGCCACTCGGGGCGATGGCGCCGCAGGGTGCACCGACGATGTCGCCGACGACCAGATACGTGCCGTCGAGATTGTCGGTGACGGTGAACTGGGTCGCGCCGCTGCCGCTGAGATAGGTCCCTTCGACGATGCTGGCGGTGCCGGCGCAAAGGGCGAGGTTCGTCAGCTCGACGGTGGCCGTGAAGCCGCGCATGTTCTCCGCGCCGCTGCGGTTGATCTCCACCGGCACGCCGCTCTCACAGGTATTGGCCGTCGAGAGGCCGACCACGCCGCTGGTATTGGCGGCCACCGTCGTGACGACGGCACTGGTGAAATTGGCGGTCACGGTCAGGGGGCCGTCCATGGTCACGGTGGCGGGATTCGTGCTGCCGGTCAGGTCGCCGGACCAGCTGGAGAAGAACCAGCCCGGTGCGGGATTGGCCGTCAGTTCGACCATGTCGCCGCAGGTGTACGACGTCAGGTCGGGATTCCGGTCGATCGTGCCGTTGCCGACCACGACGGTGGTCAGCGTATTCTGGCCCAGGTCATCGGACCCGGTGACCGGCGCCAGGCTGTTCGAGAAGTAGTCTACCAGCACCGTGTGCGCCGGATTGGTGCCCGCGTTGCCCGCGTACAGACCCACGCCCGTCACGTTCAGGGGGTACGAGAAGGTGCCCATGGCCGTCCAGGCGGTGCCGTCGGTCGACCAGGACTGCGTCCAGTCGTCGCCGACGCGCTGGACCCGCATGTACATCGGGCTGGTGCCCGCCGGCAGTCCCAGCGCAGTGGGCGCCACCGGGAAACTGCCGTTGACCGGCGTGCCGGTCAGGATGTTCAGCTGGCCCGTGACGGTGCTGTAGAACTCGAAGCGCAGCCACGAGCCGGCGTCGGCCCGGACCACGATGCCCTGCTCACCGTAACTGGCCGACGGCAGCGAGGAGTCGAACTTGGCCTCCAGCGTGAAGTCGTCGTCGGTGGTGGACTGGAGGATGTGGGGCGCAGCGATGACGCCGTTGTACAGCTCGTGCGGCCCACCCGAGGGCACACTGATGGCGACCTTGGCATCACCGGAGAATGCTCCCTGGATGACCGGCGGTGAGCCGTCGCCCTGGGGGTCCACGAACGTCCAGACCGGGTCCAGATCGCAGCTGTTGAAGTCGTCGCTGACGAACATGCCGGGCGGGAGCTGGGTGATCGTCACGGTGACCGTGGCCGCCAGGGAGACCGCACCGTTGATGTCCGCGACCGTGTAGGTGAAGCTGTCGGTGGTGGCTCCCGAGCCGCCGTGCTGGTAGGAGACCACACCGGTAACCGGGTCGATCCCGGTGATTGTTCCTTCGGTCGGGAAGGACGCGATGGCCACCGTTGCGGGATCAATCGCTCCGCTGCCCGGCGTATCGTTGAGCAGGACGTCCACGTTGCCGGTGCCGTTGCTCAGGACGACCAGCGCGTCGTCGACCGCGGTCGGCGGCACCAGGGGCGTGATCGTGACGCGGACGGTCGCCGTATTCGAGGTCAGGGCCGTCAAGTCGTCCACCGTGTAGGTGAAGCTGTCGGCCAGGGCGACGCCGCCGTCGTGCAGATAGGTCACCACGCCGGTCACGGGGTCGATCGCGGGGAGCGAGCCGTTCACCGGAGGCGTGACCACCGTGACGGTGGAGCGGTCGATGTCGTTGTTGGCGTCGGTATCGTTGGCCACGACATCGATCGGCGCCGAATTGCCGGCGAGGACCACGGCGGCATCATCGACCGCGACCGGAGCTTCGGGCGGCCCGGCGGGGACGAACGTGGCCGTGACGATACTGGCGCGGTCCATGCTGATGGTCGCCGGATTGGTGTTGCCGGTCAGGTCGCCGGACCAGCTGGCGAACGTCCAGCCGGGGTCGGGGTTGGCCGTCAGCTGGACGAGGTCGCCGCAGGTGTAGGCCGGCAGATCGAGATCCCGGCCGACGGTGCCGTTGCCGACCACGACGGTGGTCAGCGTGTTCTGGCCCAGGTCATCGGAGCCGGTAACCGGGGCCAGGCTGTTCGAGAAGTAGTCGACCAGGGCGGTATGGGCGGGGTTGCCGCTGGCATTGCCGGCGAACAGGCCGATACCGTTGACGGTCAGCGCGTAGGTGAAGCCCGTGCCGGTGGCCTGGGTCCAGCCGGTGCCATCGAACGAATACGATTGCGTCCACACGTCACCGGTGCGCTGGACACGCAGGTACATGGGGCTGTCGGTGACCGTACCGACGACCTCGTTGGACTTGATCGTGGAGGTGTTACCGGGGGCGGTCCCGGCAAAGACCCTCAGGGCCGAACCGACGCTGTAGAAGTCGAACCGCAGCCAGTCGCCGCCGTCGCCGAGCACCAGGATCCCCTGCTCGGCATAGTTGACCGGAGGCAGCGTCGAATTCCATTTGACCTCCAGGGTGAAGTCCCCGTCGGTGGTGGACTGGCGAATATGGGGCGCACCGATGGCGCCGTTCCAGGGTTCGTGCGTGCTGCCGCCCGGTACGGCGATCGCGACCTGGGCATCGCCGGAGAAGGCGCCCTGGATCGTCGGCGCCGGGGCGTCCGCCAGCGGATTGACGAAGGTCCAGACCGGGTCCAGATCGCAGCTGTTGAAGTCGTCGCTGACGAACATGCCGGGCGGGACCTCGGCGACGGTGACGTTGACCGTGGCGGGCAGCGAGACGGCTCCATTGCTGTCGGCCACGGTGTAGGTGAAGCTGTCCGCGGTGGTCGCCGACCCGTCGTGCTGGTAGGTGATCGCCCCGTTGGCGGGATTGATGTTGATGATGGTTCCATTGGCCGGACCGGTGCCGATGGCCACTGTCGCCGGCGCGATCGCGCCGTTGCCGGCGGTGTCGTTGGCCAGGACGTCCACTTCGGCGAACCCGCTGTTCAGGACCACCAGGACGTCATCGACCGTCGTGGGCGGCACCAGGGGCGTGATCGTGACGCGGACGGTCGCCGTATTCGAGGTCAGGGCCGTCGCGTCGTCCACCGTGTAGGTGAAGCTGTCGGCCAGGGCGACGCCGCCGTCGTGCAGATAGGTCACCACGCCGGTCACGGGGTCGATCGCGGGGATCGAACCGTTCGCCGGGGGCGTGACCACCGTGACGGTGGAGCGGTCGATGTCGTTGTTGGCGTCGGTGTCGTTGGCGACCACATCGATCGAGGACCGATTTACCGGCAAGGGCCACGGCGGCATCATCGACCGCGACCGGCGCTTCGGGCGGCCCGGAGGGGACGAACGTGGCCGTGACGATACTGGCGCGGTCCATGCTGATGGTCGCCGGATTGGTGTTGCCGGTCAGGTCGCCGGACCAGCTGGCGAACGTCCAGCCGGGGTCGGGGTTGGCCGTCAGCTGGACGAGGTCGCCGCAGTTGTAGGCCGGCAAATCCGGATCCCGGCTGACGGTGCCGTTGCCGACCACGTTCGTGGCCAGGGTGTTCTGGCCCAGGTCGTCGATTCCGGAGATGGGCGCCAGGGTGTTGGAGAAGTAATCGACCAGCACCGTATGGGCGGGGTTGCCGCCCGCGTTGCCGGCGTACAGGCCGACTCCCGTCACGGTCAGCGGATGGTCGAAGGACGGCTGGGAGTTCCAGCTGGTCCCGTCGGTGGACCACGAGTGGGTCCAGGTGTCACCCGCCCGATCGATGCGCATGTAAAGAGGACTCGTGCCCGCGGGCAGGCCGGTCAGGATCTGGTTGTGGGGGAAGCCGAGGTTGTTGGGCAGTCCGGCCAGGATATACAGCTGGTCGGCTCCCCGGCTGTAGAATTCCAGCCTGATCCAGTTCTGGTCGTCCTGTTTGACGATGATGCCCTGCTCGGCGAAGTCGGTCGCCGGCAGGACGGAATCGAACTTGACCTCGATCGTGAAATCGTTGTCCGTCGTTTCCTGGATGATGTAGGGCGCGCCGATGAGGCCGCCGAACAGCTCGTGCGACATTCCCGAAGGTACGTTGATGGCCACCTTCGCGTCGCCGGTGAAGGCACCCTGGATCGTGGGCGGGGAGGCGTCGCCGGCAGGATCGACAAAGGTCCAGATGGGTCCCAGGTCGCAGGCATTGAAGTCGTCGCTGACGAATTCCCCGGCCGGCACCTGGCTGACGGTGACCCTGACGGTTGCGGCATTGGAGGTGCCGCCGTTGATGTCCGTCACGGTGTAGGTGAAACTGTCGGCCGCCGCGACGCCGCCGCCATGCGTGTAGCTGACCACGCCGGTGACCGGATCCACGCCCGCGCTGCCGTTGAGGGGCAATCCGACGATGGCCACGGTGGTGGAATCGATGGCGCCGTTGCCGGGCAGGTCGTTGGCCAGGACGGTGATGTCCACGGCAAAGCCCGTGACGACAAAAGCGTTGTCGTCCGCGGCCACAGGCGGCGTGACCGGTTCGATGACGACGAAGACCGTCGCGGTGTTGGAGACCTGTCCGTCATTGTCCTGGACGGTGTAGGTGAAGCTGTCGGCGGTGTCTGGCCCGCCGTCATGGGTGTAGGTCACCACGCCGGTCACGGGGTCGACGGCGTCGATGGTGCCGTGGTCCGGGCCGGTAACGACGACCACGGTCGTCGGGTCGATGAGGCCGTCAGTGTCGAAGTCGTTGGCCACAACGTCCCCGTCGCGGGTCGAGCCGATAGCCACGCGCAGGCTGTCGTCAACTGCCGTCGGCGGCACCGGGAAGCTGATATTGACCCGGACGGTCGCGGCGTTGGAGACCAGGCCGGTGTCGTCCTCGACCGTATAGGTGAAGCTGTCGGCCAGGGCGACGCCGCCGTCGTGGAGGTAGGTGATGGCGCCGGTGACCGGATCGATCCCGGTGATGCTGCCGTTCAGGGGCGGATCCGCAATCGCCACCGTGCCCGGCTCCAGGGTGCCGTCGTTGTCGGTGTCGTTGGCCAGGACGTCGACGGTGCCGCCGGCGCCGATCAGGACGGCGAGGGCGTCGTCCACGGCCGTGGGGGGATTGGGCCCGGCCAGGTTGGTGACCGTCACATCGCCGAAGGTCACGTCGACATGGTGGGCCAGCAGAGCCGGTCCACCCTGGCGAAGAGCATACTGGCTGGCCTGATCGATCTGGAAGTTCCAATCAACGGGCTCGGATTCCGTGTCGAGCCACACCTTGTAGCTGTAGCGGGTCACGCCCAGGGGGGCGCCGGTGTAGCTGGTCGAGTCCGGCAGGGTCTCGCACCGCATCTTCATGAAGAAGGTCTCGCCGATCAGGATGTTCGCCGCGGCGCCGAAGTCCTCGACCATGGACGGGTCGCCAAAAGGCAGCATCTCCGGCGGAACGTCCTCGCCCAGATAGGAGGCGGTCGCCCCGAGGGAGAAGTTGTCGGCCTGATCGTAGTCGCCGTGATAGAACTGGATCGTGGGCGACGTGGGCGAATAATACCGGAGCCAGCCGATGCCGCCGAACGGCTGGTAGCCGTACTTGGGCTGGGTGAGGGGCCAGTTGCGGTGGCCGCCGACGACATGACCGGTAAACCGCATCAAGAAACCGATCCCCGGGGCGCCGCTCAGGGGCCCGGTCGGGGTCTGGACCTCGGTAATGGTGATCGGGCAGACGATCTCGTAGTCCTGCCAGGTTTCTTCGCCCACCAGGAACACCCGGTCGTAACCCACGGAAACCGTGCGCAGTCCGGTTCCGTCGAGCGTCCAGTTCCCATCCACGTTCTGCCCGACATCCTGGGGGTCGGTGACCGTATCCCAGTCGATGAACATGGGGAACGGGGTCGAGCCGGTTTCAAGCGTGACCGTGGCGGTCACCATGGGTTCGTTCCCGCCGTTGTCCACGGCGTGCACGGTAATCGTGTTGGATCCGGGCAGGAGCTGGTCCAGCGCCAGGTCCACGTTGAAGTCGCCGTTGCGGGCCAGGCGGCGGCCGTCGCCGAAGCCGTCCGGCCGGTTGCCCCAGTTCAACGGCTGTTCGGGGCCGCCGTTGACGCTGTAGGTCAGGCTGACCAGGTTTTCCCAGTCCTGGATGTTGCCCATGAGATTGAAGTCCGCCTGCGCCGTGCCCAGATGGCCGACCCGCTGGTTCAGGCCGCCCCACACGTCGATGACGACCGGCGGCTGCGCCACGTTCAGGAACTGCTGGTCGGCCGTCGCGCCGGTGTTGCTCAAAGCGTCGGTGGCCTGGATGCTGAAGTGGTAGGTGACGTCGGTTGTCAAACCCGTCAGCAGGAACTGGTGGCTGAGGCTGTCGCCGCTGGTGCCGACGACATCGGTGCCGTACCCCGCGTCGAGGCCGAAGCTGAGCAGGGTCGACGCGGGCTCATTGGTGGTGCAGAGCACCAGGGCGGTGCCCGCCCCGGGGTTCGTCTGTACCTGGATGTCGGACACGTACGGGGGCCAGACATCGGCGCCGCCGCCGTCCTCGGGATCGATCGGGGCCTCGAGATCGAAGAAATAGTCGACCACGGCGGCGTAGGCCGGCGCGGGGGCCCCGTTGTTGCCGGCGTGGACGCCGACCTGGGACAGGTTCAGGCTGTGGGTGAAGCTGAACGCGGGCAGCCAGGTGGATCCGTCGGCGGACCGGGTCACGACAAAATCGTCACCGGTACGCACCACTCTGAGCCACAGCGGGCTGCCGGCCGGCAGCGTAATGTCACCAAAGGTCGTCGGACTGTTGGCGGTCAAGGCGGCCGCGAACAGATGCAGGCCTGCCCCGTTGTGGTAGTAGTCCAGGCGGATGTAGGTGCCCGGACTCTCCTCGAGGAGCAACCCCTGAATCTGGTAGGCCTCGGTCGGCTGGGTCTCGAACTTGACTTCCAGACCGATGTCGGTGTCGGCTACCGGCTGGACGATACGTGCCGAGTTGTTGCCGCCGATCCACAGATCGTGACTGGTGCCGGCGGCCACCGAGAGGGTCAGCTGGCCGTTGGTCTGGTATACCGTGCTGTCACCGAGGGGGTCCACGACGGTCCACAGGGACTGATCGAGACTCAGGCCGCTGAAGTCGTCACTGAAGGCGGCCGGTCCACCCACCTGGATATCCAGGGGCGCAGCGGCGGCGGCGATCTCAGCCGTGGCCGCCGTGTGGTCCTCCACGAAGCCCATGGTGAAACTGCGGCCGGCGCCCGACAGGCGACCGACGAGCGGATTGGCCGAGGTGTTGAGAACCCGGCCGAAGCCGAAGACCGTCATTTCCGGCGTGGTTTCGGACCCCTGCCCGAGCGGGCGGTAGGAATCGGCGACGCCGTCGGCCAGGTCGTCCGAGAAGAACAGGACGCGGGGAGAAGCCGTATCGCGAAAATAGACCCAGCTGGGAGGGGCCACCGCTTCTTCCCAGACAGCGGGATAGTCGAAGGCGCTGGTCTGGGTCCCGTCGGAGCGGACGACCACGTCACCGGCGTCCATGGCGCCGCCGACGGTGCCCTCGTACAGGAACCAGTAGGGGCCGCTGTCAGCCGGTCCGGCTGCCAGGACCGTCATGCGGGCGTAGTCGGGGTAGAAGTCCCACAGCACTTCCCAGAAATTGCCCGGAGGGCCCGCCTGCGACCGCACCGAGACCTTCAGGGGGCCGGCGCTGACCAGTTCGCTCGTGGCATTGGTGAAACCCGGATGAAAGAACCGGTCGGCAGGATCGCTGCCGAACACCATGTTCGGGATACCGCGGAACTCGCCGGCCGAACCGCTGCCGCCGATATCCTGGAACGAGACCCAGTCCTGGGTGTCGTTGTCGATCAGGCCCGCCAGGCCGCCGCCGAGCTTGTGGTACAGATAGGTGGCCTGGGGCGTCGTGACCTCGTAGGTCAGCTGGTTCTGGTAGGTGAGGCTGTCCACCGTGACAGGCGTCGGCACCGCCGGGGGGCCGGGGCAGGTGGGACAGGCGCCGACCAGGTCGAACGCCAGCTGGTAGTAGCGCGTCGTCCCGGCCGCGGTGGTACCGTCCATGATGAAGACCAGATTGCCGGCGGCGTTCGTGGTCGGATCGAATCCCGGGGCGGGATCGAACTGGAACAGAACCGAGGTGTTGATCGGGCTGTCCAGGGCATCGACTTCGACGACCTGGAGAGACAGGGGATCGAGGGTGCCGGGAATATTGGCCAGAAAGGGGGTCAGGTCGATGGCGATATCGATCGGCTTGTCTTGACGGTCAGCCGTACCGGCGGCGACGTCCAGCGGGATCTGATATTGCTGCAGAAGCTGGGCGCCAGCGGGCGCACCGAGCACCAGGCAGATGCCGAGGCACAACCAGAACGTTTTCGCAGGTAAATGCTTCCATCGGGGTGATTGTATTCCCCCGGAAATCTTTAAAAAATTCAAAATGCCCTCCAAGTGGCAATTTCCCCCGGCCATGCATCGCCCCGGCGTTCACAAGGGAAGCGAGACCCCTATATTCTAATAACTAACCTCGCACGAGGCCAAGATGGTGTGCGCCGTGCAGTAAAGGGTCGTGCGGGCCACTCCCTGTGACCTCCCTACATTGTACGGCATATATTATATTAATACAATAAAAAAAAGCACAATATGGATAATAGTGTGAATCCTCAAATGATTGGCCGGCAATACTTTAGCCCTCAGGGCACCAAAACCGCCTTCCGCGTCTGGATTTGGTGCTTTCCGCCGGCAAAATAGTCCAACACAAAGATGTAAAGCCCTCCTGGCTGCCGACGCCCCCGATCGTCAACCCCGTTCCAGCGGGTTTCAAAGTCTCCGGCGGGCTGCGGGCCCTCAAGGAGCGTGCGTACCCGGCGGCCACGTGCGTCAAAGATTTTCAGCGCGATCCGTCCGGACTCGGGCAAGTGAAAGGCCAGCCGGGTCGAGGGGTTGAACGGATTCGGGGCGGGGGCCGCCATGCTGAAACCACGTGCGGGAACCGGGACCGGGGTGACCGAACGCAGCACGGTGAACCGGTTGGTGGCGACGGTGGTCAGGTTGCCATAGGCATCGGCGGCCATGACTTCGAGATACACGTTGCCGGACGTGATTTCGGGGGCCGTCCAGTTCCAGGTGGCGGCGGCGGTCTCGGAAAAATATGCCAGTGAGCTCAGGACCTGGCCGTCATCGAGGACCCGGGCCAGGTAATCGGCCGACTGTCCGCCGGGATGATCGTCGGCGGTCTGCCAGTGGAAGACCACGGTGTCGCCGCCCAGATAGACCGCGTCCGGGGAGATGTTGTCCACCTGCACGGCCGGCGCGGCGGTGTCGACGGTGGTGATGCCGCTGTCGGCCAGCCCGACGCCGGCGGTGACCACCGCGGGCTGCAACATCAGGCACGCCGTCACGAGCACCAGGGCGGCGCTGCATGCGGGTGATGGGATCCGGCGGGAAGACATGGAATCACCTGATGATGGGGGAACGGTCCTGGTGGATGATAACGACAATAATACCATATAAAGTCGAAATCGTAAAGGAACGGGCCCGCCGGAATATCAGCCGTCGAGCAGACGCTGGAATTTCTGCAGGTCGTAGCCGGCTTTGGCGGCAGCGTCGAGAATCAGTGCACGCCCGCGCGGGGCGGGCTGGTTTGTGCGCTGATCACCACCGCCGCGGCCGCAGGGTCGGGGCTCAGTCGGTCCTGGGTGGTGGTGGGGCCGGGGCGGTGCGGGCAACCCGCACCGGCCGCCCCCGGGTTATTGTTCAACTGTTCCCCCCCGGGTTCCCGGTCGGCGCGCGGTCTCCGGCGGCGGGTTGTGGCTGTGGCGGGCCACGCGGCCACGGGGCCCGCGACGGGGTCGCCGTGCGGGGCGGCCGGGGGGGGGGGCCGGGGGGGGGGGGGGGCCGGGGGGCGGGGTGCAGCTCGCGCCGCCGCCGGGCCAGATGGAGATCCGGAACGCCGCCGCCGCGCAGTTCCGCGGCGATTGCGGCCCACCGGCCGTCCGGATCGGCCACCGCGCGAAAGTCGATGTACGCCCGGTACTGGTAACCGTGCAGATGCGTGTGGAAGCCGCCGGCAACGATCTCGTCCCCGGCGCGGAGGTATTCCGCGGCCGTCGATGTGGTCGCCCCCCCCCCCCCCCCCCCCCCTTCCCCCCTCCCCCCCCCCGGGGCCGCCTCCCCCCTCCCCCCTCCCCCCCCCCCCCCCCGTCGTCCCCTCCTCCTCGTGCCTGCCCCCCGCCCCCCGGCGGGGGGCCCCCCCGTGTGCCTGAAGATGTCTGGCCCCCCCCCCCCCCCCCCCCGCGGGTTCCGCGTCCCCACTCTGCCCGCCTCCGAAGGTGGCCATCCGCCCTTCGCCCCAGCGCGGCGGCCAGACGAGGTGTTCCGGCGGGGATGTTCGCGGAACCGCGGTTGATGGCCGTCGACAGACGGACCCGTCCGGCGGTTTCTTCGTAGGCGTTGTTGAAGAGGATGACGGCACCTTCGTCGCCGTGCCGGTTGCTGTAGGCGAAGACGTTCTCGTCCACCCAGCCGCCGTCGCTGTCGAAATCGAAGAGGGCGAAATTCTCGACGCCGCTGAACAGGTGCCGCCGCCGCATGGGAAGATCTCCCGTCGTGCCGGCGGACCATGTCCTCGTCGATCGCTTCGTCCCAGTAGGCTCGGCGGTACTCCATGCCGTACTTCTCGCTGAAGCCCTCGATCTGACCGTGGCCGAGCATGGGCAGGCCGGGCATGGTGACCAGCATGAGCATGCAGCCGAAGTACTTGTCACCCTTGCCGAACTGTTCGACGGCGGTGCGCTCGTCGGGATTGTTCATGAAATTGACGAAGCGCTTGAGCACTTCGGGACTGAACTCGAGCACGTTCTTGATGGTCTGCCGGTACTTCTGGTTGTCCTCCATCTTGAGCATGTTCATGAAGGCGCTGTTGTAGACCCGGTGCATGCCCAGGGTGCGCACGAAGTAGCCCTCCATCAGCCAGAAGGCCTCGGCCAGCAGCAGGGTGTCCGGCACCTCGGCGGCCACCCGGTCGACCACCTCGCGCCAGAATTCCACGGGGAAGACCTCGTCGAAATCGCCTTGCGGCCAGGCCGTGCTCGGCGCGCGAGGGGATGGCGCCGGCGTCACCGGGGGCGGGGAACCACAGGCGCTGGTAGTGCTTCTTGGCCAGGGTCATGGCCGCGTCGAAGCGGATGATCGGGAAGCGCCGGGCCACCTCCAGGATGACCTGGATCACCGCTTCGCGCACCTCCGGCAGCAGGAAATTCAGCTGGGCGGTGTCGTTCCAGGGCATGCTGGTGCCGTCGTTGCCGTGGTAGATGTAGCGGCAGTCGCCGGTGCGCTCGTCGATCCGCTGGAAGACCACCGCGGCGTCGCTGTGGTTCCAGTAGCCGTCCTCGATGCGGATCGCGACGTGGGGATCGGGACAGAGATCCCCGCCGGTGAAGCGGTAGGCCGGGTAGGGCGGATGGTCCAGCTGCAAGAAGTACTCCGGATGCTCGACGACCCAGCGGCTGTCGATGCCCATGTGGTTGGGCACCATGTCGCTGGCCAGGCGGATGCCCCGCTGCCCGGCCCGCTCGCGCAGGTTGCGCCAGGCGTCTTCGCCGCCGAGGTCGTCGGCGATCCGGTAGCGCTTCAGGGCGTAGGCGCTGGCCGCGGCCTCGGGGTTGCCCATGTACTGCTTGATCTTGCGCGAGGCGTCCGAACGCTCCCACAGGCCGATCAGCCACAGGCCGGTGACGCCCCAGCGGGCCAGCCGGTCCAGTTCCTCGTCGGGGACGTCCGCGAGCGAGGCGACGGGACGGCCGTGCCGCTTGGTGAGCTGGTCGAGCCAGACGTAGACCGACTTGGCCATCAGGACGACGTTGCTCATCCAGTCGGCGTCGCGGCTGAAGGCCTCGGGTTCGGGATCGTCGGCGTCCCAGGCGGCGGATCCGAAACTCCAGGACCGGCGGCGGGCCCGGGCGCCGCCGCGCGCGCCACGTCGACCTCGGCCAGCACGTCCAGGGCGCACTGCAGGCTCGCCAGCAGGTTCGTCGGGCAGCAGGTGGGCCCAGTGGTCCCGGATGTAGCGCGATCTGGCCGGCCAGGGAGTCGGGGCTGGCCAGCATGGGCGCCCGCAGCAGGTGGAACAGGCCGGTGCCCTCGGCTGCCGGGGGCTTCGCCTGGTCCAGGTAGTCCTCCAGGCCGGTGACGAAGGGGACGAACGAGGCGCCGGCGGCGCAGCTCGTCGTCGTCGAACAGCTCCGCCGGCTCCTCGGGCGGCCGGGTTGGCACGTTCAGGAACAGCAGCAGCATTTCGAGGGTGGCCCGGTCCAGCCCGGCGACCGGGCCCTCGGCGGTGAGGAAGTCGGCGGCGGCGACGAGGCCGGCCAGCTGCGACCGCCACCGGCGGGAAGAGTTCGACGAAGGTCGGTGCAGCAGGTCGACGCTGTCGGCGCCCAGCCGCTGGGCGGCCCAGCGGCGCGCCCGGTCCAGGGCGCCCGGATTGTCCCGGTGGAAGTAGACTTCGGCCACGTGTCGCAAGGCCTGGTTCAGGGTGCGCAGGGCCAGCAGGAGTCCTCGGCCGGCACCGCGGGCGGCCGCCGGCGGCGCGGCGGTCGGGATCCTCGTTGACCCGGTCGGCCAGGCTGGCGGATCGGTCCGGCGCGAGGGTCCGGGCGCGGACCGGGGATCGCGACGCCGACCGACGTCGTAGCGCTCCCAGGCGGCGTCCGACAGGGGGAAACTGAAGACGAAATAGTCGCGGCGAGGGCCTGTCGGGCCATGCCGCCGGATTGACATGGGCCCGGGGGAGCTTTTCGTGCTTGATTCGCCGGTGGCCGTTCCCATTATCGTGGCCCGGACACGAAAAGACAAGGTTCAGTGATCGAATGGCCAGACCGGAGGCAGAGGAGTCCGTTTGAAGAAGAAAATCCGCATCGGCAACGCCGGGGGCTACTGGGGCGACGATCTGGACGCCCTGCGGCGCCAGCTGACGGGCGGCCCGCTGGACTACATCACCATGGATTTCCTGGCCGAAATCACCATGTCCATCCTGCGCAAGCAGCAGCTCAAGAACCCCGAGCTGGGCTACGCGCGCGATTTCCTGACCCAGCTGGAGACCTGTCTGCCCCTGATCGTCGCGAAGAACGTCAAGGTGATCACCAACGCCGGCGGCATCAATCCGGTGGGGCTGGGACGCGAGATCGTCGCGCTGGCCTTGAAGATGGGGTTTGAACTGAAGGTGGGCGTCGTCTACGGCGACGACATCGCCGACCGGCTGGACGAGCTGACCGCCGCCGGCGAGAAGTTCACCAACATGGAGACGGGCGCCGAATTCGGCGGCGTCCGGGACCGTATCATCGTCGGCCAACGTCTACCTCGGCGCCGAGCCGGTGGTCGCCGCCCTGGACGCCGGCTGCCAGATCATCGTCACCGGCCGGGTGACCGACACGGGCATCACCCTGGCGCCCATGATCCACGAATTCGGCTGGGCCATGGACGACTGGGACCGCATGGCCGCCGGCATCGTGGCCGGGCACATCATCGAGTGCGGAGCCCAGGGCTCGGGCGGGAACATCACCGACTGGCAGGATGTGCCTTCGTTCCATGACATCGGCTACCCGATCATCGCCATGGAACGTTCGGGCGAATTCACGGTCACCAAGCACCCGCGGACGGGCGGACTGGTGGCGGAAAAATCGGTCAAGGAACAACTGGTCTACGAGATGGGCGATCCGGCCCAGTACATCTCTCCCGACGGGGTGGCCTTCTTCGACACGATCAGGGTGGAAGAGGCGGGCCCGGATCGGGTCCGGGTTCACGGAGTGCGGGGCGGACCCGCTCCGGAGATGTTCAAGGTCTCGATGGCCTACGAGGACGGCTGGAAGGCCGAAGGCGAGGTGCTGATCAGCGGCCCGGACGTGGCCGGCCAAGGCCGCGGCGGTCGACCGAGATCTTCTGGCGCAAGGTGGGCCACCGCTTCGAGAAGACGTCCACCGCGCTGGTGGGCGCCGGCTCCATCTGGCCCGAGCGGCTGGCGGACTACGAACCCAACGAGGCCTATCTGCGGTTCGGTGTCTGCGATCACGACCTGGCCAAGATCAACGCCTTCAGCAAGGCCCTGCCGGCCCTGATCCTGGCCGGCCCTTCGGGCATGGCCGTCAGCACGCGCGGTCGGCCACGGCCGCAGCAGGTGGTGGCCTACTGGCCCGCCCTCATGCGGCGCGACGGCGTGGTGGCGAAGGTCCTGACGTTGGCGGCCGACGGCGCCGAGGACTTCCAGGAAATCCACTTTCCGCTCCGCGGCGCAGGTGGTGAACCGGTCCGCAGCGATGAACCCCGCGCTGCGCGACCGGCCTTCAAGGCCGCCGGTAACCTGAAGTCCGTACCCTTGCGCCGCCTGTGCTACGCCCGCAGCGGGGACAAGGGGGACACCTGCAACATCGGCGTGCTGGCCCGCAGTCGCCGCGCGTCTACGCCTGGATGCTGCGAAATCTGACCGCCGGCGGCGTGAAGCGTTTCTTCAAGGGCAAGGTCCACGGCAAGGTGACCCGCTTCGAACTGGACAACCTCGAGGGGCTGAACTTCCTGCTCGAGGGGTCCCTCGGCGGCGGCGGGACCACCAGCCTGCTGGTCGATCCGCAGGGCAAGACCATGAGCCAGGCCCTGCTGGAGATGGAGGTCCGGGTGCCCGTCGGACTCCTGCGTGGAATTCGTTGAATGCGTTATGGTTGTCGCTGCTGACGCGTGGTTATTGCGGGATTATTTGATATTTGATAAACACGCCACTTGCGGGAGGGTTATCAGTGGCGCCCAGGCGCAGGTTGATTGACGCTCAACGATAAATATGACAACAGGTTATGATTTTTGGACTTTTTTTTACATATCACGTTTTTTCCTTGTTTTATGATAGGTCCTGACGGGGGTTAGATAGCCCCCAGGGTCTGGCTCGCTCCCGGCCGACGTGCCGCGGGCTGCCGGGCATCATCCATCCAATGCTCCTGTGGAGGTTCACAATGAAGCGCATCGTTATTGCTCTGCTTCTCGTCCTGATCGCGTCCAGCGCCGCCGCCCAGTCGATTTCCGACATTCAGAACGGCGCCATAGCGGAGAACACCGTCGTCCAGCTGCAGAACGTGACCGTCACCGCTGCCCGCTACAACGGTTTCTTCGTTGCCGAAGCACCCTACGGTCCTTACAACGGCATCTGGATCTACTCCGGCTCCGATCTGGGTTTCGTGCCCGGCGATATCGTGAACATCATCGGTGAGTACTACGAGTACTTCGACTTCTCCGAGGTCGATGTGACCGTACCCGGCTCCCTGGTGGCCGGTGCCGGTGCCGGCTCCGTTCCGGCGCCCTATGAAGTGCCCGCGGCCGTCTACGCCGCCGACGGCGAACCCTTCGAGAGCTGCCTGATCAAGCTCACCGACATGCTGACGGTCACGGCCCTGCTGGACTTCGGCGAATGGACCGAAGAGACCATGGACTCCACGGAGATCCTTTTCGACGACTACTTCTTCGACGAGACCAGCCTGACGGTGGGCGACTGCCACCTGAGCGCGACCGGCATCCCCGTCTTCAGCTTCGGCGCCTTCAAGATCGAAGCCCTGGCCGACGGCCTGCCCGCCTGCCCCGTCGGCGTCGAGGAGACCACCTTCGGGACCCTGAAGTCCCTGTACCGGTAGTTTCGCGACACCGACCGTTTGATTGCCGAGGGCCCGGATCGATATCCGGGCCCTTTTTCCATCCGCAAGAATAGGCGGCCGCCGGCGCGGGTAAATTCCCGGTTGAGGTGCCGGCGGGTCCGGCCGACAATAGGGATACGCCGTATCCATGACTTTATCCCGGGCGGTTCCGTTGCCTCCGTTGCTGATTGTCCTGCTGATCGTCGGTTTTGCCGTGGTGGCCTATGGCGGCTACCAGGCGGAACGCAAACGACGTGAAACCCTGTTCGCCTGGGCGGTGGCCCGCGGTTGGCGCCTGGAGGTGGAGGCCGTCCGCGGCCTCCACGAAGAGTACCCCGGTCTGAAGATCTTCCAGAAGGGGCACTCGCGAAAGGCGAAGCACGTCATCCACGGAACGGTGGACGGCCGCCCGGTCCGCTGCCTGGACTACAGGTACACCACCGGCAGCGGTAAGAACCGATCGACGCATCATTTTTCGGTGGTCATCCTGGAGTGCGGGTTCCCCACCGTGCCGATGCTCATCCGACCGCGAGAATCCCTTCGACAAGGTGGGCGAGTTCCTGGGCGCCGACGACATCGATTTCGAGTCGGCCGAGTTCAGCCGGCGGTTCTACGTCAAGGCCAACGACCGCAAGTGGGCGTACGACGTCATCCACACCCGCACCATGGACTTCCTGATGAACGCGCCCAAGGCGACGATCGAATTCGGCATGGGGGAGATCGCCGTCTACCGTACCGGGCGGTCCCGCACCGCCGGCTACGAACAGGCCCTGGCCACGGCGGCGGGCCTTTACGAGTTGATTCCGGATTTTGTCGTCCGGCAGATGAAAGGTGAAGGACGATGAGTCTGGGCCTACCCCTGGGTATCCTGGCGGCGATCCTCATCTGGATCGCCTTGACGTACAACGCCCTGGTCCGCATCCGGCAGCAGGTCCGGGAGTCATGGTCGGGCATCGATACGGAGCTGAAGCGGCGTTACGATCTGATCCCCAACCTGGTCGAGACGGTCAAGGGTTATGCCGCCCACGAACGCGAGGTGTTCGAGGCGGTGACCGAGGCACGCAGCCGAGGCGCTGCGTCGACCGGGGCGCCCGGGGGCCCAGGCCCAGGACGAGAAGGCAGCTGGTGGCGAGCATGAACCGCCTGCTGGCGGTCGCCGAGGGCTACCCCGACCTGAAGGCCAGCGCCCACTACCTCGAGTCTGCAGAAGGAACTGGCCAACACCGAGGACCGCATCCAGGCCGCCCGCCGCTTCTACAACGCCAACGTGCGCGACCTCAATACGCGGATCCAGGTCTTCCCCTCGAACCTCGTCGCCAGCCTGTTCAGCTTCACGCCGGCCGAGTTCTTCGAAGTCGAGAGTTCGGTGGTCCGCCGGGTTGTGGACGTCAATTTCAACGACCAGGACCCGCCCACCCCTGTCGGAGTACCTGTACATGAAGAGTCCACCGATGCCGTCCGTTCGCCAGCTTTTCACGCCCTTCGCCGCTGCCGCCGAGACCATCACCATCGATTCCGAACTCTGCGACCGAGCTCGGGCCTCGCCCGCTGGGCCGCGGGTTCAAGCTGGGTACCGCCGGCTACCGCGATCTGCTCAATCCCGACGATCTGTTCGACTACGGCGTTCCTTTCAACGGCCTGACCGTGGCGATCATGCTCGAGGCCCGGGCCCAGCTGGCCGTCGAGAAGGGTCTTCGGACCCTGCACGTCGGCGGGGAGGTGCGGCCCCACACGCAGGAGTTCATCGACCTGGCCGCCCGCATCTACGCCGCCCACGGACTCGCAGGTCCACCTGCGACCGGCCGGCCGAACGCACGACGCCCATCTGGCTTTCGTCCTTCGGCGTTTTCTTCGAGGAGCTGGACGGGGGCGAGAACTTCACGGCCAGCCACAGCCAGAGCTACAAGGGCGGCTGGAAACCCATGGACGCCGCCGGCGGCCAGCTGCTGGAGATGGCGGGCCAGATCGCCGACCGGGTGCGGGACCTGGTGGCCGAGGCCGGTGACGGGCGTCATCACGATCAGGCTGGCCGCGGCGAACGATCCGCTCATCCACCGCGGCTTCGATCCCGTCGACCCGTATGTGGACGCCTTGCGGAAGGTGGTGCCCGCGCCGCTGCTGGCGGAAATCGACCGTGCCGCCGCCGCCGGCTTCAGGGCCGGTTTCTGCACCGAGGGCGGATCGATGGGTCCCACCGGGCGTCGGATCTTCGGGCGTCTGGGCGTGCCCGTCGGCGACGGCAGGCCGCTGTTCTTCACCCACGAGCAGGAAAGCAGCAACCTACCACGGCATCGGCATCGTCGACGGGGTCAACCACGGCGTGGACCCCGGCAAGTGGCAGGTCTACAAGAACGTCGGCGCGCAGGAACTGCTGCGCGACGGCAAATGCGACGTCTTCTTCATCTGGGATCCGGATGGCGACCGGTTCAACATGGTGACCGTCGCGCCGGCGGCGCTGGCGTCCGCAGCCGCGGCCGCGGGCCTCGAGGTCGACCCGATGGACCGGGACCGCTGCCTGGTCTTCTTCAAGCCCAACCAGATCTACTTCATGCTCACGGCCCTGAAGATCGCCTCCCTGCAGGAGACCGGCGAACTGGAGCGGTACGACTGGATCGTGGCGACGACCTGGCCGACGAGCATGAGCATCGGCGAGGTGGCCACGACGTTCAACGACGCAGCGGCGGCCGCCTGGCCACCTTCCGCGTGCCGGTGGGCTTCAAGTACTTCGCGTCGCTGGTGGAGGATCTCGAGGATCAGATCGCACGGTCGGAACCGGCAGCGGCGGCCACGGATGTCACCGGCGTCACGACCACCTTCGGGCCGCGCCCGCGCCTGCTGATGATGGCCGAGGAGAGCGGAGGCGCGGCCATGGGGCCGGCTGAACCGGTCGTCAGTCGTCTCGGGAACCGGACCAGCCTGGCGCCCAAGGAAAAAGACGCGATGCAGATCGGCGTGATGTCCCTGTGCCTGGCGGCCAGGCTGCACACCGCCGCCAGCAGTTTCGCCGCCTACTACCTGGACCTGCTGGAAGAGTATGACACGCGTTACCGTTTCTACGAACGGCGTGATGTCACCCTGTTCGACGAAGCGCTGACCGGTGAGGCCCGTGAGCGGGCCCGGGCTGCCGGCAATGCCCTCAAGGAATCGACCGTGGCGTATTTCGCCGGCCTGGAAGGCCAGGAACCGAACGCGGCGGCGGCGAGCCTGCGGGCCGGTCTCCCGGCGGGAACGGAACTGCCGCCCATCGAACGCGTCTTCCACGCCGGCGACGGTACCTTCATCGAATTCGCCGGGCAGTGGTTCGAGCTGCGGGCATCGGGTACCGACGCAGTGCTGAGGTACTACATGGAGGGCGGCGATCCGGCGGCGGTGTCCGGGTTGAACGAGGCGTTCACCAAGCTGGTCATCGACTGACGACGGCAGGTCATCAGTAGCGGAAGACCCCGAAAAGCTCGACGCCCTCGAAGGCGGGCTCGAACTTGCACACGCCACCGGAGCAGAGATAACCCGCCTGCCGCTTGCCGGCCCACAGGTTCAGGTTGCCGCCGCGGCTGATCGTGTAGGTCGCCTGCGCTGCGGGAAAGGGTCCGGCCTGTTCGCCCGCCTGCCGCTGGTCCTCGAACTTGTTGTTGGTCTCGAGGATGGCCGCGAACGCCCAGCGCGGTGCGGTTTCGTATTCCAGCTTGAACCACTGTTGGTCGAAGGCGCCGAGATTGAACCCCTGGCCGCCCCCGAGGCGCACGTGCTGGTGCTCGACCTGCAGGGTCAACGACCGGGTCGCCGTCGCCAGCCAGGTGATCTCGCCCACCACGGTCTGCCGCAGGCCTTCGCTGTCCTGGTAGCCGAAGCCGCCCTTGAGCCGGAAATCGCCCAAGCCGGTCCTTCTGGAAGCTGCCGTAGGCCAGCTGGTAGATCGTCTCGCCCTGCATGGTTCTCGATCTCGGCGCCGCTGGCCAGCAGGGTCCAGCCGTCCTGCCCCGAATAGATCAGGTCCAGGTTGTTGCCGACCTCGTCATTGGCATTGAGGGTGTGGGGCGCTCGGTTGAGCAGGGTCCAGGCGAATTCCCTGGCCAGGGCCGGCGGGCGGTTGAGGGCACTACCCAAAGGGCCGTCGGCCCGGGGCACGACCTCGAAACGCTCGTAGTCGCTGGTTTCCCAGGAAACGGAAAAGGGACCCCGGTAGAGGTTGAGATTGCCGTAGAGGGCCGACCCCTTGACGAAGGCGGCTGGAGCGCGTCGCGCTGTTCCTTCCAGCCGTTCCAGCCGGTCTCCACGTAATAATCGCCGAAGCCGAAGTTCTGGCGGGCCCGCACGGCCGAGACCCAGTCGCGGCGGACCTTGCCCGCGGCGTCCTGGAAGTCGTCCGCGCGGTAGGTCAGGCCCGAAGCGGCCAGGTTCAGGTTGCCGCCGAGCAGGTAGTTGACGTCGGCGCCGCGGATATCGAGCTGGCGGGAAGCGGGGGACCCGGAAAAGACCGTGGCCACCAGTCTGCCGCTGCGCACGGTGGTCGTGATCCCGTCGAGCCGCGTATCCACACGGACGGTGCGGTCCTCGTAGGCGTTGAAGACCAGGCCCCGGCCGAAGATGCCGTAGAAGTGGCCGGCCCTGATGTCGAACCGCCCGCTGGAAAACTCGAAGAACCGGTGCTTGATACTGTTGGTCCGGTTGCCCTCTTCGCTGGGCGCCTGGGAGTTCAGCATGATGCCCGTCCGGAATCCCCCGAACTGGTAGCTGACGTCGAGCCAGTTCTCGAAGATCTCCTTGCGGGTCTCCCCGGAGTAGGAATATTCGAACCGGTCGGTGGCGGTCACGGCCTCGCTCCAGGCCGGCTTGCCGGTGTCAAGGGCGGTTTCGCGGTCGGCGTGCGCGAGCAGATTTTCGATCTCCCGTTCCAGTTCGGCCTCGTCCCCGTCCTTGTAGCCGATGTGACGGTAGATTTCCCGGCCCTGGCCGTCGAACAGGATCAGGAACGGCAGAATGCCTCCCACCTGGAGCAACTGCTGGACCTGGGCGCCGGTGTCCAGCGGCACGATCAGGTTGTCGTAACCCTTGGCCTGGATGTAGGGGGCGACCTTGGCCACGGCCTTGGAGTTGTCGGTGTTGACGGCCAGGAAGGACACTTGCCCGGCGAACCGGCCGGCCATGCGGTCGAGGTGGGGCATCTCCTTGAGGCAGGGTTTGCACCAGGTGGCCCAGAAACTGACCAGGACCGGACCCCGATCCAGCTGGTCATGGAAGCCGACGGTCTCGCCGGTGATCGTCTCCAGGCTCCAGTCGGCCGTCTGGTCCTGGGCTGCCGCCGGCAGGGCGATGCCCAGGGCGCAGCCGAGAAACGTCGCAAGCAGTGTCCGGCGGAAGCCCGCGGTGATCCGCATTCGAGGGATCATTCGTTTTCCTCGCCTTCGGTGGCTATTTGGCCAGGGTCATTTTGACGGCGCGCATTTCCGAGCCGACCAGGACCCGGGCCAGGTAGACTCCCGAACCCAGGTTGCGGCCGCGGTCGTCCCGTCCGTTCCAGATCACCTGCTGGGGGCCCGGCAGGAGCGGACCGTCGAAGAGGCGCCGCACGGCGCGGCCCCGGATATCGAAGACGACCACCTCGACCCTGGCGGCGGTATCGCCGCCGACCGCGAAGAGGATGCTGGTCTGGGGATTGAAGGGGTTGGGGCGCACCTGGAGGCCGCTGCCCGGAGACGACGGCAGATCGTCCGCGACGGCCACGACCTCGCTGGTCAGCCAGTCGACGACCGCCGTCATCATCTGGGCGCGGGCGCCGGCGCCGTCGATGCCCTCGAAGCCGAAGCCGCTGAAATAGGTCCGGCCCTCGCCGTAAACGGAATAGACGGCGGCCGGCTGGCCGGTTCCGTAGTTCATGCTCACCACGCTGGCCGGCGTGGTCGTCAGGACGTCCGGCGCGCCGTTCACGGGGGCGCCGTCGCCGCCGCTGACGGTCAGGTTCAAACCGGCGACCACCGGATCGCCGGCCAGTCCGACAGCCGTCGTGGACACGGCGTTGTCGGCCGCGATGCCGACGCCCAGAACCGTCTGGAACCACAACGCGGCCGCCGGTGAATACAGCGGGCTGGCCGGGGCGCAATAGTCGTAGGCCAGGTCCGGACCGTTGAGATAGAGGTCGCCGCCGGCGCTGACGAAGTCGGCCAGGTCGGTCCGGTCGTCGTCAGCGAGGCCGCCGGCTGTCTGGCCGGTGGCCCAGACGATGGTACCAAAGGCGGCCAGTTCGGCCGGCGCTAGCTTGCCCATGACGTTCCGCGACCACACGCCGTACGTCCGGCCCGACGCGTCCAGGGCGGCGGTGTGGAAGGTTTCGTTGCCGCTGCCGTCGGCATCGACGAACAGGAGGTCCAGGCCGGTGCTGATGACCCGGAAGGCGTTGGTCGCGGTGACTCCGGGATCGCTCAGGCTGCGGACCGTGGCGGTCGAGGTGCCCTGGCCGGCGTCGTTCACCGCCGTGATAGCGAAGTCGAGGTTGGTGGCTTCACCGGGGCCCAGGATGAAGGTGTGGACGGTGATGAAGGGCGGGTAGCACACCGGGCCCTCGCAGATCGTGGCCTGCCACGCGGCGGGCATGTCCTTGACCAGCGTCACCTCGAAGGAGTCGGTCACCGCCGCGGTGTTGGTGAAGGTGCCCACGAAGTCCTCGAGCACGAAGAAGTCGTTCACGGCGCCCTGATCGGCGAACTCCCAGGTGAACGAATACTGCGCCGTGGCCGCAGCTGCGGTCAGGCAGCTGCCGGTGAGTATCAGAAACAGGCAGAGGATGCGGGCGCGGGTCATGGTCGGATCCTTTCCGGGGCCAGGACGGGTGTGACGGTCGAACCCGCCTGCAGAATGCTGTGATTGGTGTCGTGCTGGATGAAGGCGACGGCGGTGATGTTGTCGGCGGCAACGCCGCTGCGGCGCACAGTCACGTCGAACTCGACCGGATTGCCGGTGGTCAGCATGCCCAGAGCCGGCGGGGTGTCGACCCGGTCGCGGAACACGTGGTGGAACTCGGTCTGGCCACTCAGACCCGGTGGGGTGCCCGTATCCACGAAATTCTCGAAAACCGCCACGAACAGCGAATACCCGGTCAGGTCGAGATCGCGGAATGGCGTCAGGACCACCTTGACCGGCACCGACTCGGTGGCGAAATCCGCCGTGACATCCACCAGGACGCCGGGGTCGGCCAGCAGCGCGGAGCGGACGGCGTCCTCCATGGCCGGACCGGCCAGGGGATCGGCGAGACGGACACCGTCGCGGTAGAGGTCAGGCGCTCCCAGGACAAAATACCGGGTATAGCGGGCGGCGTTCTCGGCGGTGTTGGCCAGATAGAAAGGATCGCCGAGTTCGGGCCAGGACACGCTGAACTCGAGGAACATCACCCGGTCCGCGGTGAATTCGGGCTTGGCGGCCATGGCCAGCAGGTTGTCCGTCAACTCGGGGCACGGGCCGCAGCTGACGTTGGCGAAGCCCTCGAGCATGACCGTGCGGCGGGACCGCGCCCGGAAGGTGTTGTCGGGCACGTCGACGATCTGCTTGTCGACCACGGTCGCGGCGTACGATCCGGGGAAAATGTGGTACGTGTCCTTCAGCAGCGAGATGGTCACCGTGCCGGGGGCCAGACCGGCGATCGCGGTGGGGGTGGTCTTGCCGGTATCGGTCCCGTCGATGAGGATCCGTGCACCCGGTGCGCTGGTGATCCGCAGGCCGGTCTGCGACAGAGTGAAAGCCAGGGAGTCCCTGCCGGCGGCGCGCAGTTCGATGGTCGTGTCCGGCGGCTCGGTCACGAATTCGGGCAGACTGACGGTGATGACGTAGCGGTTGGGTTCCAGTCCGACCAGCGTGTAGGGCGTGACGTGTCCGGTGTCGAGCCCGTCGAGAAAGACGGCTGCTCCGGCCGGCGTCGAGGTGACCACGACATCGCCCGGCAGGTAGGTCGGGGCCTCGTTCCCGCACCCGGCCAGGGAGACCAGCACCAGGCAGGTCATCACCCATGGCATACCCCGCAGTGCGGATTTTTCCGACGATCTCACAACAGCACCTGATTTCGGTGGTTCCTGGACGGAATTCGGGCGGTCCAGGTGTGGGCAGAGCGGAATGTCGTGACAGCCGAAGTATATGACCTGAAGGGGGAGTCCGTCAAACGACCCAGGCCGGCGGCGAAGTCCAGCGGTCGCTGCCGCGGATTCTATGGTAGAATAGTGAGGCCCGCAAGTTGATGTCGGCCGTAAAGTTCATGGAGTTAACTAGCTGCAAATGAATGTTTTGAAGAAGACATGCCTGATAGTCCTCATGGTGCTGTTCGCGGCGGGTCTGGCGGGCGCGGACCCGGGGACCGGGGTGGACCCTGCCCCGCCCGACGCCATTCCGGTCGACGGCCTGGGGCTTCCCCTCTGGCAGAAGGCCGCCTGGGAGGATTTCCCCGTCAGGATCGAGCTGCCGGACCGACCCGCCCTGGACCGGTTGCTGGCCCGGATTCCCCTGGCGTCGTTCGCGCGGGAACAGATCCGACCGGTGCCCGGCGGCGGTGGGCGTCTAGTCCTGGAAATACGGATCACTTCCGCCGAGGCGGCGGCCCTCGAGAAGGCGGGCGTTGCGTTCTTCCGGGTGGAAGACCGGGCTCTGGCCGGGCGCCGTGAAGTGGAGGCGGCCTGGGCGCGTTCCGGTTTGAAGAGCGGCGCCGAACTGCTGGCGGCAACGACCGGCTACTACCCCACCCATGCCCAGGTCGGCGCGATCCTGGCCCAGCTGGCGGCCGACCACCCGGACATCTGTCGCACGTTTTCCTGGGGCCAGTCCGTCCAGGGGCGTCAGCTGTGGGGCCTGGTGATATCGGCCGACGTCATGAACTCGACGGCCGAACCCGAGGTCCGGCTGAGCAGCACCATGCACGGCGACGAACCCCCCGGCATGGTCATGCTCCTGGACCTGGCCGAGCACCTCGTCACGAACTACGGGGCGGCAGGCTACGAGGATGTGACCGGCCTGGTGGACGGGTACGAGATCCATCTCATGCCGCTGCACAACCCGGACGGTTATGTCGGCGGCTTTCGGACCAACGTGAACGGCCGGGATCTCAACCGGAATTTCCCCGCCCCGGCGCCCGTCCATCCGGTCCAGGAGATCGAAAACGTCCACTTCATGAACTACGCGCTGAGCCGCCATTTCGTGATCGGCGAGAACGGCCACGCCGGGGCCCTGGTGGTCAACTATCCCTGGGACTACCAGTTCGCGCTGGCGCCGGACGACGCAGCGTTCATCCGGCTGAGCCTCGAGTATTCGACCACCAACACGCCCATGTACAACGGCTTCTTTTCGCAGGGGATCACCAACGGGGCCGCCTGGTATATCGCCAACGGCACGCTGCAGGACTGGGCCTATGTCGTGACCGGCAGCCTCGACGTGACCATCGAGTACAGCAACATCAAGTGGCCGGCCGCGGCCGGCCTCGATCAGCTGTGGGATGACAACCGCGACAGCTTCATGCATTTCATCAAGTCCGCCCGCTACGGCGTCAACGGGGTGGTGACCGCGGCGGACACCGGTCAGCCGCTGAGTGCGACCGTCACGGTGGCGGGGAACGCCCGGTCGGTGCAGACCGATCCCGCGCACGGGGACTATTACAAGCTGCTGGACACGGGCACATATGACCTGACATTCGCCGCCGACGGCTACGAAACCGAGCTGGTCACCGGCGTGTCGACCGTGTGGGGGACACCCACCGTGCTGGATGTCGCCCTGACACCGGATGCGTCCGCGGCGCCGCGCCCGCCAGCGGTGCTTTTGCGGATCACGGCCACGCCGAACCCGTTCAATCCCCGCACCACCCTGCACCTGACGCTGCCCGAAGGGGGGGCTGCGGCGGTGACGATTCACGATATGCAGGGCGGTGTGGTCCGGCGGCTGTACGACGGCACCCCGACAGCCGGTACGATCGCGGTCGACTGGGATGGGCGGGCCGACGACGGGGCGGCCGCTCCCAGCGGGATCTACTTTGCCCGGCTGGTCCGCAACGGTCAGGCGGCGGCGACGAAGTTGACCCTGCTTCGCTGACCGCACGGCCGGTTCCGCTCGGGGCAATCGCTCCTTGCCAATCTTCCCTGCATGCGGTCTGATCCTCGAAACAAAGGGGAAACGCATGCTGACCAATGAATTCCGCAAACTGATCGCGCCGCTGGCCAGAACCCTGATGATCATCTGGGGAGCCTTCCTGGCCGCGCCCCTCGTCTACCTGTTCATCGCCTGGACCCTCAACCGCAAGGCAGCCGCCCCGGACAGCTTCACCGCCGAGGGTACCGGCCCACCGCTGGTCGGAATCCTCGGTGCCGTGATCATGGTCCTGCTGGTCGCCGTTTCAATTTTCCTGGAGAGGCGGGCCTTCAGTCCGGCGACATTGCGCCGGAAGGCCGCCGTCGCGCCGTCGTTCACCACGCTGGTGCCGAGGCCGACCGCTGCGAACGAGGCGTCCGGTCGGCTGTTCGGCAGCCTGTCGGATTCCGAACAGAAACGGGCTTGCCTGTTTCCCCACTTCCAGACGACCCACATCGTGATCTGGGCCCTGCGGGAGACGGTGGCGGTGATGGGCCTGGTGTTGGCGATCGTGACCGGTGACTTCAGCCTGGCGGTGACATTCTGTCTCGCGTCGTTCGTCCTGCTGGCGGTGAAGCCGCCGCGTCCGACCGCATTTTTTGGCAACCTGGATCTCTAACCGCGGCGGCATTGCGAATCAGCCCCGGCTCGCGGGGAACCGGGGCTGCAGGGCGAGGGACGGACCGGAAACGACGTTCAGCCGAGGGTGTACTCCCCGGCGTCCACGACGCGTGCGGCGATGCGGTCGTGCAGCACGGTCCGGTTCACCGGGTCGTGCTTTGTCAGCCGGCGCAAACCCGCCAGCATGGTGCGCAGTTCATCGCCTTCGACGGTGGCGGCCATGACGTTGCGGGCCCAGGTGCCCGCCCTCTCCATGGCATCGTGAACGTACAGCGTCAGCATGTCGGCCATGGGGGCGGCAGCTTCAGGGCCGTCGGTCGCCGCCTTCTTCTGGGTGCGCAGCAGCGCGCTCTCGCAGGCGTAGGCCTCCATGCAGATGTCGGCCACGTCCGACAGCACTTCCTGCTGGTCCTTGAGGCCCACACCGAATTTCTGGGCGGCCAGGCCGAGGGTCGCCAGCACGACCTTCTTCAGGTTGGCCACCAGTCTGCTCTCCTCCTCGAGATACTCCGGCTCGCCGGGTTCGGCGAATGCCGGCAAACCGGTCAGTTCTGCGGCCACCGCCTGGGCGGCCTGCAGGAAGGGCAGTTCGCCCTTGAGGGCCTTCTTCATGATCATGCCCGGCACCAGCATGCGGTTGATCTCGTTGGTGCCCTCGAAGATGCGGTTGATGCGCTCGTCGCGGTAGAGGCGCTCCAGCGGATACTCCTGGCAGTAGCCGTAGCCGCCGAGCATCTGCAGGCATTCCTCGGCGGCCAGGGCGCAGGCTTCGGTGCCGAAGACCTTGATCATCGAGCACTCGATGGAGAATTCCTCCACTTGCTGGATGCTCTTGCGGTCGTAGTCCGGGTCCTTCTTGTCCAGGGTGGCGATCGCGACGTCCAGCAGGCCGGCCGTGCGGTAGACCATCGACTCGGCCACGAAGGTGGTGGCCGTCACGTCGGCGATCTTGCGCGCGGATCAGGCCGAACGTCGCTGAGGGGCTGTTCGAACTGCTACCGTTCCTTGGTGTAGGGGACCGCCGTCTTTGAGGGCCTGCTTCGCCCCGCCCACGGTGCTGGCGCCCAGCTTGAAGCGGCCGACGTTGAGGATGTTGAAGGCGATGTGGTGGCCCTTGCCGATCTCGCCCAGCACGTTGTCCACCGGCACCTTCACGTCCTCGAGGATGATCTGGCAGGTCGACGAACCCTTGATGCCCATCTTCTTCTCCTCGGGGCCGATGGTCACGCCGTCGCTGGTCAGGTCGACGATGAAGCCGGTGAAGTGCTCGCCGTCGATCTTGGCGAAGACGATGACGATCTCGGCGTAGCCGGCGTTGGTGATGTACTGCTTGGTCCCGTTCAGGACGTAGTGCTTGCCGTCTTCGCTGAGGATGGCGGTGGTGGACGCGGCCAGGGCGTCCGAACCGCTGCCCGGCTCGGTCAGGGCGTAGCAGGTCAGCAGTTCGCCGGTGGCCAGACGCGGCAGGTACTCCTGCTTCTGCTCTTCGGTGCCGAAGTAGACGATGGGCAGCGTGCCGATGCCCGCCTGGGCCCCGTGGGTCACCGCGAAGCTGCCGCCGCCGGCGATCTGTTCGCTGATGATCATGATCGTGGCCTTGTCGCTGCCCATGCCGCCGTAGGCTTCCGGCACATCGGCCATGAGGATCCCCATGGCGCCGGCTTCCTTGAGCAGATCCTTGCCGAGCTTCGTGTTGCCTTCGTACTCGAGCTCCTCGCGCACCGGTGCGATGTGGCGTTCGACGAAGTCGTCCACGGTGCTGGCGATCATGCGCTGGTTCTCGTTGAAGTCCTCGGGCGTGAAGATGTCCTGGGGATTCGTTTCCTCGAGCAGGAACTCACCGCCGGTGGGGTAGCTCTTGTCAGCCATCGTCAGTCTCCTTTTGCGGGTCCGCGGACGTGCCGCGGCCGGTCAGATCGCCTCGAAAATTCCGGCGGCTCCCATGCCGGTGCCGATGCACATGGTCACCAGGGCGTACCTGCCGCCCCGGCGCTTCAGTTCGTGCAGCGCGGTGGCCGTGAGCTTGGCGCCCGTGCAGCCCAGCGGGTGGCCCAGGGCGATGGCGCCGCCGTTGGCGTTCAGCCTCTCGTCGTTCGGCTCCAGATTCAGGCGCCCCAGCACGGCCAGGCTCTGGGCGGCGAAGGCCTCGTTCAGCTCGATCACGTCCATCTGGTCGAGCTTCAGGCCCAGGCGGCGCCATGACCTTGGGCACGGCCGCGACCGGCCCGATGCCCATGATTTCCGGCGCCACGCCGGCCACGGCGTAGCCGACGAAGCGCGCCAGCGGCTCGGCGCCGATCTCGCGTGCGATCTCCGGCGTGGTCAGCAGGCTGGCCGCCGCGCCGTCGCTCATCTGGCTGCTGTTGCCGGCGGTCACGGTGCCGGTGGTCTTGAAGGCCGGTCGCAGACGTGCCAGCGCCGCGACCGTCGTGTCGGCACGGGGGCCCTCGTCCACCGCGAATTCGACTTCCTGAAGCGCGGGTCGTCCGTTCTTCGCCCGCGCCGGCAGGGCGGCGATCACCGGAACGATCTCGTCGACGAACTTGCCCGCCGCGATGGCGGCCACGGCCTTCATGTGGCTGTGGTAGGCGAATTCGTCCTGCGCCTCGCGGCTGATGTCGTCGCGCTCGGACCAGGTTCTCGGCCGTCAGGCCCATGTTCGGTAGGTATTCCGGATGCTCGGCGGCCAGCGCCGGATTGGGCAGGTAGCGCAGGCCGCCCATGGGGATCAGGCTCATGGACTCGACGCCGCCGGCGATCACCGCCTCGGCCTGTCCGGCCGCGATCTTCAGGGCGGCGAGGTTGATGGTCTCCAGCCCCGAGGAGCAGAAGCGGTTGACGGTCATGCCCGGCACGGTGACCGGCAGACCGGCCATCAGGGCGATGTTGCGGCCCACGTTCATGCCCTGCTCGCCCTCGGGCATGGCGCAGCCCATGATCACGTCGCCGATCCGCTCCGGATCGAGGTCCGGCAGCGACGCCAGCAGTCCGCGCACCACCCCGGCACCCAGATCATCGGGGCGGGTGTGGCGCAACGTACCCTTGTGGGCCTTGCCCACGGCGGTCCTGCGGGCGGCGGCAACGACGAATTCTCTCATTGTCTGCTCCTTCCAGTGGCCCGCTAGTTCCGCAGGGGCTTGCCGGTCTTGAGGATGTGTTCCATGCGCTCGAGTGTCTTGCGCTCGCCGAGCAGGCGCAGGAAATACTCCCGCTCGAGGTCGAGCATGTCGTTCTCGGTCACGGTCGTGCCCGGCGGCACGACACCGCCGCTGAGCACGGTCGCCAGCGCGACGCCGATCTTGCGGTCGTGGGCCGACACGTAGCCGCCCTCCTGCATGTTGAAGAGGACGGCCTCGGCCAGCGCGATGCCCGCGGTGCCCATGACCGGGATGGCCTGGTCCGGGCCGGGGGAGACATGGCTGCCGGCGGCCAGGGCCAGGGCCAGGTCCTTGGCGTCGGCGGCCAGATGGGCGCGGTTCATCGACCAGCTGTCGCCCGGCCGCAGGAAGCCCAGCTCCCGGGCCTCTTCGGCGCTGGTGGCGACCTTGGCCATGCCGATGGTCTCGAAGGTCTTGCGGAAGGCCGGCTGCAGGTCGCGGGCGTCGAGCAGGTTGGCCAGGTTGCGCTGGTACAGCCGCAGGCAGCCGCCGCCGGCGGGGATCACGCCGGCGCCGAACTCGACCAGGCCGATGTAGGTCTCGGCCGCGCAGCGCACCGCGTTGCCGCCCATGGTGACCTCGCAGCCGCCGCCCAGGGCCAGTCCGGCCGGCGCGGTCACGACCGGCACGCCGCAGTGCTCCAGGCGGCTGGTGGCCGCCTGGAAGGCGCGGACGATCATGTCGATGTCCTCCCAGTTGCCTTCCATGGCTTCCATCAGGAGCATCATCAGGTTGGCGCCGACGGAAAAGTTGTCCGCCGGGTTGGTCACGACCAGGGCCTGCCATTGTTTTTCGGCTTCGGAGCAGGCGGTCATGACCATGTTCAGGGTGTCCTGGCCGATGGCGTTCATCTTGGAGTGGAACTCCAGCCCCAGAATGCCGTCGCCCAGGTCGAGCAGGCTGGCCCCGGGGTTGCTCTTGACGACCTTCTCCTGCGTGCGCAGGAAGTCGAAGTCGAAGGCGCGGACGGGTCGACCGGCACCGGCGGCGAAAACGCCCGGCGGCGGCCGTCGGGCTGCGAGGCCGCCGTCCTCGCGTCGGTAGATGGTCTCGGCGCCGCTGTCGTACAGGGCGTCGACCCAGGCGGGCAGCGGCAGGCCGTCTTCGCGGATCCGCTCGGTCGACCTTGCGGAAACCCAGGACGTCCCAGACCTCGAAGGGGCCCTTGTCCCAGTTGAAGCCCCAGCGCACGGCCTGGTCGATCTCGGCCGCCTGGTCGCAGATCTCGCCCACGCGCATGGCGCTGTAGCTGAAGCTGGCCGCCAGCATCTTCCAGATGGCCTGGCCGGCCTTGCCCTTGCCGAAGGCCAGGGTCCGCAGCCGCTCGTCCAGGTCCTCGATGCTCCTGGCGGCCGTGATTTCGGGCAGGTTCGGCTTGGCCTTGTCGCGGTATTCCAGCGTCTCGACGTCCAGGGTGAAGAACTTCTTCTCCGGCTTCTTCTCCATCTTGTAGAAACCGGCGCCGCTCTTGCGGCCCAGCAGGCCCTTCTCGACCATCTGCTCCAGGTAGGCGGGCGCCTTGAAAACGTCGCGGGCCTCGTCATCGGGGATCAGGGGGTAGAGGTTGTCGGCGACGTGGACGAAGGTGTCCAGGCCCACGAGGTCGGCCAGCTTGAAGGTGGCCGTCTTGGGGCGGCCGATGGCCGGGCCGGTCAGGGCGTCGATCTCCTCGATGGTCAGGTCCATTTCGTCCATGACCTGCACCGTCGCCATCATGGCGTGCACGCCGACGCGGTTGGCGATGAAGTTGGGCGTGTCCTTGGCCAGCACGATGCCCTTGCCCAGGCGGTCGCGGGCGAACTCGGCCACGAAGTCGATCACCTCGGGATCGGTGTCGGCGGTGGGGATGAGCTCCAGCAGTTTCATGTAGCGCGGCGGATTGAAGAAGTGCGTGCCCAGGAAGCGCGGCCGGAGATCCTGCGGCAGGACCGCGGCCATGTCGGTCAGCGACAGCCCCGAGGTGTTGCTCGAAAAGATGGCGTCGGGTCCGATGTGTGCGGCGGCGTTTTCGAGGACGATTTTCTTGATCTTCATGTCCTCCTTGACCACCTCGATGACCCAGTCGGCTTCCTGCAGACGGGGCAGGTCGTCCTCGAGGTTGCCCGTCTCGATGAGGGACATGCGACCGGCGGTGAACAGGGGGGAGGGTTTGGTCTTCTTCATGGCGGCCACCGCGGTCGCCGCGACGCCGTTCCTCTGTTTGGGATCGTCGCCGGCGTCGGCCGGAACGATGTCCAGCACGAGCGATGCGATTCCCGCGTTGGCGAAGTGGGCGGCGATGGCGCTGCCCATGACACCCGAGCCGAGCACGGCCACTTTCCTGATCTGCCTGCGCATGTGTTCAGCCTTTCATTCGCCTGGCGGCTTCGAAGCGGAATACCTGATACTAATAAATGAATGACCATTCATTATCGTAGCGGTGTTTGGCGCATCTGTCAACGGAATTACCAAATTTCCGTTTTGGGCTTGTAGATCAATATTATCAGTGGTATGATACATTTTGAGGAATGGGGGAACCACGCGACCGTCGTGGCCGGAGTTTTTTCGTCGATTGAATTGAAATTCATTATCTATGGGCCGCAAAAGCAATGGCATGAAAAAGGAAGCGATTCTCGACGCCGCGGTGATCGAGATCGCGCGTCGGGGCTACTACCAGACGACCGTGGCGATGATCGCCCGGCGGGCCGGGGTGGCCGACGGCACCATCTACCTGTACTTCCAGAACAAGGACGAGATCCTCTTTTCCCTGTTTGACCGCGCCATGGACCGGTTCGTGGCCGAGGGCCGGATCGGCCTCGAGGGGGCCGGCTCGGCACTGGAATCTCTGCGCCACATCATCGAACTGCATTTGCGCCTGGTGGGTCAGGACCGCGACCTGGCCATCATCACCCAGGTCGAACTGCGCCACAGCTTGCATTTCATGGACCAGCTTTCCCGTGCGAAGGTGGGCGAGTACCTCGAGATGATCGCCGGGGTCGTCGAGCAGGGCCAGGATGAAGGATCTTTCCGCCCCGAACTCGACTCGGTGTTCGTGGCCAAGGCCATCTTCGGCGTGCTGGACGAGATGGCCACCGACTGGATCCTCTCCCGGCGCAACACGCGCCTCGAGAGCAAGGTCGGCGAGGTGGCGGATTTCCTGCTGGCGGGTTTGCGGGCGTAGCGTTTCCCGCCGGCCAGGCTAGAACGCGAACAGCAGGCCAATCATCCCCAGGACTTCCAGCTTGGGCTGGTCGATCGCCGTGTCGGCGGTCGAGTAGTCGTAACCGTCACGCGGGTTCACGTGGTCGCCGCTCGGCAGGTAGGCGGTGTCGTGGCCTTCGAGCTTGGCGTCGGCATACCAGTCCACGCCCAGCTGCAGCACGAAGTCCGTCTTGTCGTTGATCACGAACCAGGTTTCCAGACCGAGACCGGCTCCCCAGGGTTTGCTGATGACGTCGAAGTTCTCGTTACCGCCCACGAAGTTGTAGTTCGCCGTATAGCTGGCGTAGCGCGGGCCCGCGAACAGGTACATCGTCTGCGGCCCGATCGCGAAGGCCGGGAACATCAGGTCGAACCGGAACTGCCAGGTGTGGGCGCTTTTGGTCGGGTCCCCGTTGGTGTTGTCGTTGATGAAGTTACGGCGCGCAGCATAGGGGTCGCCGGCACCGGCCGCATTGTATCCGACGGTGAAGCGGGCCGACAGGGGCAGGTCCCGGGTGAAGTCCATGAAGGTGCCGGTCGCCTGGATACCCAGACCGCCCGTGTAACCGACATTGACACCACCATGAAAGCTCGAGGCCGCGGCGGCCAGCGGCGACAGGAATACCACCAGCGCGGCGGCCAAGGACATGGTTCGCAAGGTCTTCATGGTCTTTTCAGCGTCCTTTCTAATCAGGGGAGTCCGGGGAAATTGGTTGTGCCTTTGCAAAAACCGCACCAACCCGGCCCGGTTCCTCATGAGGGCGCATGATGGCTCATGCTGCCCGCCGGTGCCTCCACGGTCGCCATGACGGCGGTGGTTCGCATTGTTGGGATCTTCGCGGCCTAGCCTTGCGCCACGGCCTAGCCGGGAGCGGGAAACCGATAGGAGACCCCCGTCAGATCCTCGCTGACGCCCCAGAGCCGGGCGGCATCTTCCGGATCCCTGGCCCGTGTCATCATGGGGATCTGGACGGGATAGCCTCGCATCTGGAGAAACCCGTCCGGGCCGAAGTAGTCGCCGCCCGCCGCACCGGGATCGGTCGCCGCGCGCAGCGTGGGCAGGGCGCCCCTGGGTGGCTGCATGGCCACGAAGCGGTTCATGAAACGGACGACGGGGGCGGTGCGCTGCAGGTCGGTCGCCGTCCATCCCGGGTGGGCCGCGGTGGCAAGAACCCCGACTCCGGCCGCATCGAGGCGCCGCTGGAGTTCGAGGGTGAACAGCTGGTTCGCCAGCTTGCTCTGGCCATAGGCCTGCCAGGCGGAATATCCTCGTTTTTCGAAATCGAGGTCATCGAAGTCCATGACACCGCGCCGGGCGGCGGTGCTCGAGACCGTGACCACGCGCGATCCGGTGGTCGCCACCAGGAGTGGCACCAGCGGCCCGGCGAGGGCGAAGTGGCCGAGGTGGTTGACGCCGAACTGCAGCTCGAACCCCTGGGCCGTCCGGGATGCGGGCGGGACCATCACGCCGGCGTTCAGGATCAGGAGGTCGAGTCGCTCGTTTTCCGCCGTGAAGCTGCCGGTGAAGGCCGCGACGTGTTCCAGGTCGGAGAGGTCGAGCTGCTCCGCGGTGACCAGCGCCCGCGGGGACTCCGCCTTGATGCGCTCCACGGCCTTGCGGCCCTTAGCGACACTCCGGCAGGCGAGCGTGACCGCGGCTCCCTTGAGGGCCAGCATGCGGGCGGTCTGGAATCCGATGCCCGTGTTGGCGCCGGTCACGATGGCGTAGCGGCCGGCCTGGTCGGGGATGTCGTCGAAGGTCCAGCGGGTCATGAGGCGCTCCTCGGGCAGGAAAAAGGACCGGTTGGTGCGGCAGAATTATAGGGGACGGAATCGCGGAGCGCACTTGCTGATGGTGTGGTCTCCCCATCAGCCACCAGCGCCGCAGGTTGACCGTCCGGCTGGCTGTCAGGATGAAGTCCCTCCTCAAGCTCCGGTCCCTGCACTTGACATCAAGGCGCGCCACGGACCACCTTTCTGGTGCCGGTCCGGAGACCCGCTGGCCTTTGGCCGTCCTTCGGCCCGGCACGCACCCACGTGGGAAGTTGTGAATTCCCATCAATTTGGGACCTGTTCCGAGGCGGCAAGATATGTCCGACCGCACCCCGCTGCTCGCTGAATTCAACCCACCTTCGCTCGACGAGTGGAAGACCGAGGTCGAACGCCTCCTGCGCGGCGCCCCTTTCGCGAAGAAGATGTTCACCGCGACCCTCGAGGGGATCACCGTGGGCTCGATGGCCACGGCGGCCGATCTGTCGGAGCGGGGTGCCGGCTGGGACTCATTTCTGCGGGGCGGGACGGCCGACAACTCCTGGCTGGTGGCTCAGGAGATCCCGGCGGCCGCTGCCGGCGAATTCAACGCTGCCCTGCGCCACGACCTCGACCGCGGGCAAACCGCCATCAACCTGATCATGACCGGGGCGCGCGCCACGAAGATCCGCCACATTGCGGATCTCGGCGCCGCTCTCGACGGCGTCGACCTCGCCGCGACCCCGCTTCTCATCCAGGCCGGGGCTGATCACGCGCGGGTCGCCGCGGACCTCTGGGCACTCTGTGCGGGTCTCGGCGTGGAGACCACCTCGTTGACCGGGCGACTGGGTTGCGACCCGGTCGCCGGCCGTGCCGTCGAAGGGGCCTTGCCCAAGCCCGCCGCAGCGCTCTACGACGAACTTGCCGACCTGGCGCGACAAGCCGCCGTGAAGGCGCCCGGCCTGCGGACCCTGCCGGTCTACGAGGATCCGTGGCACGACGGCGGCGCGGACGGAGCGCTCGGTCTGGCCCTGACCCTGAGTGCGGCCGTCCACGCACTGCGTGCCATGGAAACTCGCGGCGTCGGCGTGGAGGAGGCCGCGAAACAGGTGCACTTCAACCTGTGCATCGGGTCGGACTTCTTCATGGAGATCGCCCGTCTGCGGGCTCTGCGCGTATTGTGGCCGCAGGTCCTGGAGGCGTGCGGGGTGGATCCCGCGGCGGCTCCCCTCAAGGTCCATGCCCGGACCAGCCGCCGCACCGGAACGGTGCTCGATCCCCACGTGAACATGTTGCGCGCCACCACCCAGGCCATGGCCGCGGTGTTCGGCGGCGTGGATAGCCTGCACGTGGCGCCCTTCGACGAAGCCGCTGCTGCGGCCGACAGTTTCAGCCGGCGTATCGCTCGCAACGTACAGCTCGTTCTTGCGCATGAATGCCGCTTCGACCATGTGGCCGATCCCGCCGGCGGAGCGTGGTACGTCGAGAAGCTCACCGGCGAGGTGGCCGCCCGGGTATGGGAGAGGTTCCAGGAGGTCGAGGCGGTCGGCGGCGTGATGGCGGCGCTGGACAGTGGCCAGGCCCAGGCCTGGGTCGCGGAGGTGGCTTCGGCTCGCGCGGCCCTCATGGCCACGCGCCGCGAGGTGCAGGTAGGGACCAACCAGTACCCCGACCCGAATCCGATCAGGCCGATCGAAACGGCCGACACACCCGCAGGCGCCATCCCGCTGCGGCGCGACGCCGCATCCTTCGAAGCCCTGCGCGCCAGGGTGGAAAAGCTGTCGGGCACGCCGTCCGGCCGTGTTTTCTGCGCCAATCTCGGTGACGTGGCCCGGTACATGCCGCGGGTCGAGTTCACCCGGCGGTTCTTTAGGACCGGGGGGTTCGCAGTCACCGGCGACGGATTTGCCCGGACCGCCGCCGAAGCGGTCCATGCGGCACGGGCCGACGGAGCAGGAATCGTGGCCCTCGTCGGTCTTGACGAAACCTACGCCGGACTGGTCGCCGACGTGGTCGCGGGGCTGAACGATGGCGACGATCCCCCGGTCGTTTTGCTGGCGGGCACCGCGCCGGCAGGCGTAGACGTCGAGACCATCAACATCAAGACCAACGTGCTGGACACTCTTGGCCGGCTGGCCGAACGGGTGGGAGGTGGGTCATGAGCCGCATCCCGGATTTCACGAAGGTCGTGCTGCAGGACATCGCGGGGCGGAAGGCTCCGGAACGGGCCGCGGGTCCCGCGTGGCTGACGAACGAGCAGATCCCCGTCAAGCGGATCTACACCGCGGCGGACACCCAGGACCTCGAACACACCGGATTCGTGGCCGGCCTGCCGCCTTAGCTGCGGGGGCCGGACGCCACCATGTACGTCACGCGCCCCTGGACCGTGCGCCAGTACGCGGGCTTCTCGACCGCCGAGGAGTCGAACGCCTTCTACCGGCGCAACCTCGCCGCCGGCCAGAAGGGCCTGTCGGTGGCCTTCGACCTGGCGACCCACCGCGGCTACGACAGCGACCACCCGCGGGTGGTCGGCGATGTGGGCAAGGCCGGCGTGGCCATCGATTCGGTCGAGGACATGAAGGTCCTCTTCGACCGCATCCCCCTGGACGAGATGTCGGTCTCGATGACCATGAACGGCGCCGTGCTGCCGGTGATGGCCTTCTACATCGTGGCCGCGCTGGAGCAGGGCGCCGGTCTGGAGCAGCTCGCCGGCACGATCCAGAACGACATCCTCAAGGAGTACATGGTCCGCAACACGTACATCTACGGCCCGGACTTCAGCATGAGGATCATCGCGGACATCTTCTCCTACACCGCGCGGAACATGCCGAAGTTCAACAGCATCTCGATCAGCGGCTACCACATGCAGGAGGCCGGCGCGACGGCCGATCTCGAACTGGCCTACACCCTGGCCGACGGGCTCGAGTACGTGCGGACGG
This sequence comes from Candidatus Krumholzibacteriia bacterium, assembly GCA_942492615.1. Lineage (GTDB taxonomy): Bacteria > Krumholzibacteriota > Krumholzibacteriia > LZORAL124-64-63 > LZORAL124-64-63 > CALOFL01. Next base: position 68,523 of record CALOFL010000023.1, on the reverse strand, counting down.
GCCTGGCCGCGGGGCTCGACATCGACGCCTTCGCGCCGCGGCTGTCGTTCTTCTGGGCCGAGGGCACGAACTACTTCATGGAGATGGCCAAGCTGCGGGCCGGTCGCCTGCTGTGGGCCAAGATCATCAAGCAGTTCGACCCGCAGAATCCCAAGTCGATGGCCCTGCGAACCCACAGCCAGACCTCGGGCTGGTCGCTGGCCGAACAGGATCCGTTCAACAACGTCGCGCGCACCTGTGTCGAGGCGATGGCCGCCGTCCTGGGCGGCACCCAGTCGCTGCACACCAACGCGCTGGACGAGGCGATCGCGCTGCCGACTGATTTTTCGGCGCGCATCGCGCGCAACACCCAGCTGTTCCTGCAGGAGGAGACGGGCATCTGCCGGACGGTCGATCCGTGGGGTGGATCCTACTATCTCGAGTTCCTGACCGACGCGCTGGTCCGCAAGGCCTGGGCCCACATCCAGGAAGTCGAGTCGCACGGCGGCATGGCCGCGGCCATCAACGCGGGCCTGCCCAAGATGCGCATCGAGGAGGCCGCGGCGCGGCGCCAGGCCCGGATCGACTCGGGCCAGGAGATCATCGTCGGGGTCAACCGCTACCGCCTGGAGAAGGAGGATCCGATCGAGATTCTCGAGGTGGACAACACCGAGGTCCGCCGCCAGCAGGTCGCCCGGCTGGACCAGTTGAAGCCAGGAGCGGGACGAGGCGGCCGTCGAGCGGCGCCCTCGGCGCTGACCCGGTGCGCCGAAACTGGCGAGGGCAACCTGCTGGACCTGGCGGTCGACCGCGGCGCGGGCCCGGGCCACCCTGGGCGAGATATCGGATGCCATCGAGAGCGTGTGCGGTCGGCACCAGGCCGAGATCCGCACCATCAGCGGCGTCTACTCCAGCGAGTTCACCAAGGATGGAGGAGATTCGTGACGAGGTCGACCGGATGATCCGCTGGCTCTTCGAGCAGAACGAGGGGCGGCGGCCGCGCATCCTGGTGGCCAAGATGGGCCAGGACGGCCACGACCGCGGCGCCAAGGTGATCGCCACGGCCTTCGCCGACCTGGGCTTCGACGTCGACGTCGGGCCGCTCTTCCAGACGCCCGAGGAGACCGCGCGCCAGGCGGTCGAAAACGATGTCCACATCATCGGCATGAGCAGTCTCGCCGCCGGGCACAAGACCCTGCTGCCCCAGCTGGTGTCCGAACTTGAGAATCTGGGGCGGGAGGATATCCTGGTCATCTGCGGCGGCGTGATTCCCGCCCAGGACTACGATTTCCTGCGGGCCAACGGCGCGGCGGCCATCTTCGGGCCCGGTACGGTGATTCCCGTGGCGGCCGAAAAGCTGCTCCTCGAACTCAACCTGCGTCTGGGCTACGACTGATCACCGGTTCCCCGGGAACCGCCGTTTGAACCCCTTTCCGCCGCTGCCCTTGTGGCTCCGGGGCGAAGGGTGTTCATTGTGACCGATACCTTGATGATCCACCCGGACAAGCGGTTGCCGGCTGCATGACCCGTGCGGACCAGGACCCAGGATCCCCAGCGACAGACCGAGGAACGATGTCCGAACGCGATCCCAAACAATCCCCGCCGCCGAACCCCAGCGCCCTGCACGTTCGCGCCGGCGTTGCGGGCGGGCATGACGGTCTGGACGGCGCCGGCGGGGTGACCAACGGCAACGGCGGCGCCCGCCGCCGCCTGCTGTCGGCTGCGGAATACGTCGACGGGGTCCTGTCGGGCGACCGGGTCCTGCTGGCCCGGGCCATCACGCTCATCGAGTCGAACGCCGCCGCCCACCAGGACCTCGCCCAGGAAGTCCTGACCGCGCTGCTGCCGCAGCGCGGCCGCTCGGTCCGCGTGGGCATCACCGGCGTGCCCGGCGCGGGCAAGAGCACCTTCATCGAGGCCGCTGGGCACGACCCTGACCGGCCAGGGCCACAAGGTGGCCGTCACGGCGGTCGATCCCTCGAGCAGCGTGACCGGCGGCAGCATCCTCGGCGACAAGACCCGCATGGAGAAGCTGGCCGCCGATCCCGACGCCTTCATCCGGCCGTCGCCCACGGGCGGCACCCTCGGCGGCGTGGCCCGCAAGACCCGCGAAACGATCGTGCTCTTCGAGGCGGCCGGCTACGACGTGATCCTGGTCGAGACCGTCGGCGTGGGGCAGAGCGAGATCCAGGTCCGTTCGATGGTGGACTTCTTCCTGCTGGTCCTGCTGGCCGGCGCCGGCGACGAGCTGCAGGGCATCAAGAAGGGTGTGGTGGAGATCGCCGACGCCATCGCTGATGAACAAGGCCGACGGCGCGGCCGGAGGCCGCCCGGCGCGCCCGGGCCGAATTCGAGCGGTGCTCCACTACCTGCGTCCGGCGACCGAGGGCTGGACCACCGGGGCCTACACCTGCTCCGCCCTGACCGGCGAGGGGGTCATGGAGATGTGGCGCGTGGTCGAGACGTTCGTCACCCTGACCCGCGAATCCGGGGTCTTCGACGCCCGTCGCGCCGACCAGGAACGGCAGTGGGTCCGGGCCCTGGTGCGCGAGGGCCTGGACGACCTGTTCCACGCCCACCCCGGCGTGCGGAAGGCCCAGCTGGAGCTGGAGGAACAGGTGGCCGAGGGAACGCTGCCGGCGACCCCGGCGGCCAAGCCGTCTGCTCGACCTCTTCCGCGATTCCTTGATCTGGTCACCGGATTCCGCCCTCGTACTAGATTCCCTAGATATTTCGGCCCTCTCTTACCGGGAAATGGAACCATGACCAACGACGGACTCATGACAGTGTCGCTCTTCGACACCCTGAGCGGCAAGAAGACCGCACTCGAAACCCTCGAACCGGGCAAGGTCGGTTTCTACTGCTGCGGGCCGACCGTCTATGGTCTGAGCCATCTGGGCAACGCCCGCGCCGCCCTGGTCCCGGATGTCATGGTGCGCTTCCTGCGCCACCAGGGCTACGACGTGAAGTACGTGCGCAACATCACCGACATCGACGACAAGATCATCGCCCGCAGCCACCGAGGAGGGCATCCCGGCGGCCGACCTGGCCGACAAGTACGCCGCCGAGTACCACCGCGACATGGCCGCGCTGTGAACATCCTGGCGCCGGACGTCGAGCCCCGGGTCAGCGACCACGTGCCCGAGATCATCGACCTGGTCGAAGGAACTCGAGGACAAGGGGCTGGCCTACGCCGTCGACGGCGACGTCTACTACCGGGTGAAGGACTTCGCGGGCTACGGCAAGCTGAGCAAGCGGAACATCGAAGAGATGCTCGAGTCGGCCGGCAGCCGCATCGACGTGGACAGCCGCAAGGAATCCCCGCTCGACTTCGCCCTGTGGAAGGCCGCCAAGCCCGGCGAGCCCGCCTGGGACAGCCCCTGGGGGCCCGGGCGGCCGGGCTGGCACATCGAGTGCTCGGCCATGAGCTCGACCCACCTCGGCGACACCTTCGACATCCACGGCGGCGGGCGCGACCTCATCTTCCCCCACCACGAGAACGAGATCGCCCAGAGCCAGGGCGCCCACGGCGAGGACACCTTCGCCCGCTACTGGGTGCACAACGGCTTCATCGACTTCGCCGGCGAGAAGATGTCCAAGAGCCTGGGCAACTTCTTCACCACCCGCGAGATCACCGCCCTGTACGACCCCGAGACGGTGCGCTACTTCCTGCTGACGGTGCACTACCGCAGCGGCCTGAACTTCGAGGTCGAGGTGCACTGCCCCGCCTGCGAGGCCGACCTGGACAAGGCCGCCCAGGAGAGCGGCACGCCTGCGCCGCCTGCGGGGCGGTGACCGCGGCCGAGGACCTGCGCGGCCGCGTGCGTTTCCCGGCCTGGAGGAGGCCGACGATCGCCTGGCCTACATCTACAGCACCCTGGCCGAAGGCGCGCGCCTTCCTGGCGGCCGCCAAGAAACCCGGCGGCGAGGAGCCGGTGCTGGAGCACACCGCCGGCATGCTGGAGGCCTTCGTCGAGCACATGCGCAACGACTTCAACACCGGCGGCGCGCTGGGCGACCATCAGCAAGCCCCTCGCCGAAGTGAACCGGCTCCTGGCGTCGGGCAAGGGCGTGAGCAAGGCCGTGCGCGGGCTGACCCTGGCGAAGTTCGTGGCGGACATGGAGCAGATGGCGACCATTCTGGGCTGCTTCGGCCAGGATCCCGCCGCCTGGCTGGCCGGTCGCCGCGACGGCAAGGCCCGCCCGCCTGGGCCTGGACGTCGGCCGGGTGGAGGACCTGCTGGCCGAACGGCGCGAGGCCGCCCGCGAAGGCCAAGGACTGGGCGGCCGCCGATCGGCTGCGCGACGAGCTCGCCGAGCTGGGCGTGGGGGTCCAGGACGGGCCCGAGGGATCCACCTGGGATTTCCTGTAGCCACGACCCAGGCGGTCGTCTGCGCGGTATTGGAAATCCGGATAATACCAACCCTGGCGACCCGGCCGGACGGCCGGGTCGACTTCAAGACACAGGGAGAGGCCATCCATGCGTAAATGCCTGTTGTTTAATCGTTTTGCTGCTGTGTTGCTGGCGATCGCCGGGTGGGCTGCGGCGGCAAGGAAGAGGCCGCCGTGCTGAAGTTCACCGCCATCCCCGACCAGAACACCACCGAACTCGCGGAACGATTCCAGCCCCTCTCCGACTACCTGGCGGAGGCGCTGGGCGTGAAGGTCGAGTACGTGCCGGCACGCGACTACCAGGCGTCGGTGGAGATGTTCCGCAACGGCGACATCCACCTGGCCTGGTTCGGCGGCTTGACCGGCGTGCAGGCGCGCGCGGCCGTGCCCGGCGCCCGAGGCCATCGCCCAGGGCGCGGCCGATCCGCGAGTACTACTCCTACTTCATCGCCCACGCGGCGACCGGGCCTCGAGCGCGGCGACGAGTTTCCCGCCGGCATCGCCGACCTCACCTTCACCTTCGGCTCGGAGAGCAGCACCAGCGGCCGCCTCATGCCCGAGTACTACATCCGCGAGCTGGGCGGCGCGGCGCCGGCCGAGTTCTTCAGCCAGCCGTTCGGCTTCTCCGGCAGCCACGACAAGACCGTCGAGCTGGTCGAGGCCGGCCGCTTCCAGGCCGGCGTGGTGAACTACAAGGTCTACGACAAGCGGGTCGCCGCCGGCACGACCGATCCCGCCGTGGTGCCGGATCATCTGGCAGACTCCCGTTCTACGCCGACTACAACTTCACCGCCCACCCCGAGCTCGAGACCCTGTTCGGCGCCGGCTTCACCGAAGAAACTGCAGGACGCCCTGGTGGGGATCACCGACACCGAACTTCTGGCCGCCCTGCCGCGCGAGGCCCTGATCCCCGCGACCAGCGCAGAGTTCGAGGGCATCGCCGTGGTCGCCCGCGGCCTGGGCATGGTCCGTTGTGGTGACCGGGCAGCACGGGGCTTCCGCCGGATTCGCGATGTCCGGCGTGGACGTCCGTCTCGGCGGCGACGCCGGCGCTCGACGGCATCGACCTGAAGGTGGCGCCGGGCGAAGCGGTGGCCCTGGTCGGCCCCAGCGGCGCCGGCAAGACGACCCTGCTGCGCCTGCTCAACGGCAGCGGTGGTGCCCGCGGCGGGAACGGGTCCGGTCGGCGGCCGATCTGGCCGCGGATCTCTCGGCCGCGAACCTGCGCCGCCTGCGCAGCCGCATCGGCTTCATCCACCAGGACCTGCGCCTGGTGCCCAACCTCCGCGTCGTCCAGAACGTCCTGATGGGCCGTTTCGGGCGGCAGCGCCTGCTCGGCTCGCTGCGCATGATGTTCCGCCCGGCGGGGGCCGACCTCGAGGAGGTCCACCGGATCCTCGAGCGGGTGGGCATCGCCGAGAAGATGTTCGAACGGGTGGACCGGCTCTCCGGGGGCCAGGCCCAGCGGGTGGCCATCGCCCGGGCCCTCTACCAGCGAGCCGGGCGATGCTTGCTGGCCGACGAACCGGTGGCCAGCGTCGATCCGGCCCGGGCCCGCGACCTGCTCGAACTGCTGACGGGCATCTCCGCCGAGGAGGGCCTGACCCTGGGCGTCAGCCTGCACAATCCCGACCTGGTGCGCGAGTTCTTCCCGCGGGTGGTCGGCCTGCGCGACGGCCGCGTCGTCTTCGACGCCGCCACCGACCGGCCTCGACACCGACCGCCTGTCGGCCCTCTACCGCCTGGACGGCGTCGATGAGCTTTGAGCGTCGCATCCGCCTGCCGGCCGGTTCCCCCCTAGAATCGATGCGCACCGCGCGGGCTGCTCGTCGCTGGCCCTGGCGCTGGCGCTGGCCGGCGGCTGGGCCGCCTGACCTCGGGCTGCGACCGGCCGGCTCTGGCCCGGCCGGCGGCCTGCGCTCTGGCCCGCGAGTTCTTCGGCCGCGCCCTGCGCCCGGCCCTGGCCTTCGAGGGCGCCGACCTGCCGGCGGCGGACCCTTGGCCTGATCCGCCAGCAGGCGGGGTCGCGCCGCGGCCACACGGTCGTGTTCGCGGCGGCGGCCCTGTCCCTGGCGCTCGTCGGGGGAGTGGTGCTCGGGCTTCTCGGGTCGCCGGGCATCTCGCGCGACCCCCGCTGGCGTCTGGTCGTCGGGCCCATCCGTCTGCTGACCGCCCTGATGCGCTCGGTCCACGAACTGATCTGGGCGGTCCTGCTGCTCGCGGCCCTGGGGACCGACCCCCTGGTGGCGGTGGTCGCCATCGCGATTCCCTATGCGGGCACCCTGGCCAAGGTCTTCGCCGAGATGATCGACGAGGCCCCGCGCGAGGCCGCCAGCGCCCTCGAGGGAGGCAGGCGCTACAACCGGCCAGCAGGTCTTCGGCTTCGGACTGCTGCCGCTGGCGCTGCCCGACATGACGGCCTACACCTTTTACCGCTTCGAGTGCGCCCTGCGGTCGTCGGCCGTGCTGGGCTTCTTCGGCTTTCCGACCCTGGGCTACCACCTGGCCGCCTCCTTCGAGAACCTCCACTACGGCGAGGTCTGGACCTACCTCTACGCGCTGTTCGCTCCTGGTGGTGGCCGCGTCGACTGGTGGAGCGGCCGCCTGCGCCGGGAGGTGGCGGCGATGAGCGCGCGTTCGGCCGACCATCGCAGCGAACTCTGCCGCGGCGAACCGTCCCCGCCGGCCGTTCGTGCTCGTGGAGCGTGCGCTGCTGGCGTGCTGGTCGCCGGCGAGCTGGCTGGCGGGCGGCTTCGACCCGGCGAGCTGGTTCGACGACCGCCGCCGGGCGAACCTGGTCCGGTTCCTCGGCGAGCTGCGGCCCTGGCCGCTGCGCGAGGGATCAGAAGGCGGGACCCTGGGTTCGTGGCTGGCCGGCCTGTGGCGGGCCGGGGGTTCCGAGGCGGTCCGTGTCGACCCTGGCCATCAGCGTGGCGGCCATCGTGCTGGCGGGCCTGGCGGGCGCCCTGCTCAGCCTGCCGGCCGCCCGCAACTTCGCGCGCCCCGAGGCCGTTCCTGCCCGGGGGCGGCGCGGCGCCGCCCGCCGGCGGCGGTGGCGGCCTGGCGCGCGCTCGTCGGCCTGACCCGCGCGCTGCTGGTCTTCCTGCGCGCGGTCCCCGAGTACGTGTGGGCCTTCCTGCTGCTGGGCCTGCTGGGGCCGACGGCCTGGCCGCTGGTGCTGGCGTTGGCGATCCACAACACGGGTATCCTGGGCAAGCTGACCGCCGAGGTGGTGGAGAACGCCGACAACGACCCGCCGGGTGCCCTGCGCGCCCTGGGCGCCACCCGCGCTCCAGATGGTCTCGGCGGGCATCCTGCCCCTGACCCTGCCGCGGTTCCTGCTCTACTTCTTCTACCGCTGGGAGACCTGCGTGCGCGAGGCCACGGTGCTGGGCATGCTGGGCATGGATCGTCGGCTGGGCCCGCAACCGCTACGACGAGATGATCTTCTACATTCTGGCGGCCGTGGCGTTGGTGCTGGTAGGGGACCTGGTGTCGGCCGTCACCCGTCGCTGGGTCCGCCGGATCTGAAAAGACGCGGATGACGGCGACGGTCGTTGGGGTTACCATGATGCCGGAGGCGGCAGCCGCCACCCGCTCCGGGATGGTGGCCGCCGAAACCCATGGCGAAGGAAAAGCGAGCCCACGGCTCATCCCTGGATCCAGCGGTCAATCCCGTGCCGGGAGCGACCGGTGCCGAGGATCCGGTCCCCGCTTCGTCCCGCCGATGCTGACGCATTGTCCCACCACAAGCAGCTGCAGAAACTGGAAAGCCTGGCCTTGATGGCTGGTAATCTCGCCCACGACTTCAACAACTACCTGATGGCGATCATGGGTAATGCCGACCTGCTGGAGCAGGAACTCGTGGACGCCGAGCAGTTGCGGCTGCTGGCCGGGATCCAGGCGTCAGCCGGTCGGGCGGCGGATCTCAGCAGCCAGCTGCTGGCATTTGCGGGTAAAGGGCGGCTGACACCGACGGCGGTCGACCTGTCGTCCACGACCCGGGAAATCGTCGGTATGCTGAAGGTCGCTCTTTCGCGCCGGATAAGCCTGCGCCTGGATCTGGCCGCGGACCTCGCGCCGGTCGACGGGGATCCCGCCCAGATCCACCAGGTCATCATGAATCTGGTGGTCAATGCCGCCGAAGCCATCGGCGACGGACCGGCATGGTGACCGTCGCGACGGGCCTGGACGCGGCCCTTTCGCGGAGAATGCCCACGCTGATCGGTGAAGATCCTCCGCGCCACCGGTGGACGATCGGCGGGTCTACTGTCCACGGTCGGAATTCACCGCGGCGGATCAGGATCTCGATCTTCGACCCGTTCTACACCACCAAACCCCACGGCCGCGGGTTGGGCCTGGCTTCGGTCCTGGGGATCGTCCGCGGCCACGGCGGACAACTGTGTGTGGATTCTCCGCCCCGCGGCGGCACCGCGATCCGGGTCTGTCTACCCCCGGGTCGCATCGAGGCGACGCAACCGACGACGGTGGCGGTGGACAGACCGGCGCGCGCCGGTGGTACGGTTCTGGTCGTTGACGATGAAAGGCACGTCCGCGTGCTCACGACCAGGATGCTCCGTCATCTCGGGTACGAGGTGATCGTGGCCGGATCGGGCAGCGAGGCCCTGGAGACCTACCGTCGCAAGGCGGCTGAAATCGATGTCGTGGTGCTGGATCTGATCATGCCCGGCATGGACGGCGCCGAGGTCCAGCGCCGGTTGAGGGCCCATGATCCGGCGGTGCGGGTGGTCATGACCAGCGGGTACCACGAGGCGGACATCCGGCGACGCTTTTCCGCCGCGGGTATCGCCGGCTTCATCCAGAAACCCTTCCGCCTGCCGGGTCTGGCCGAGGTCCTCGAGCGGGTGCTCAGTTCCGATCGGCCGCCGGCGGAATCGGATCCGGAAGACTGACGCCCTGCAGGCCGGCTTCCGGATCCTTCAACCCGTGGCCGGTGACCAGCACCGCGACCCGGTCCCCGCGCGAGATCAGACCGCTTTGCAGGGCGACGGGCACGCCGGCCAGCGCCGCGGCCGCCGATGGTTCGGCAAAGACCCCGGCAAGGCGCGCCATCAAGCCGACCGCTGCGGTGATGGCGGCATCGTCGACACTGATGAAGGCCCCGCCGCTGGCGGCCACGCGCCGCCACGCCTTGACCCGGTTACGGGGCACCCCGACACAGATGGAATCGGCGATGGTCCGGACCGGCGCCGTGCGAATCGCGGCCATGATGGCCGCGCCGTCGACCAGGCCGGCCGGATTCGCGTGTGCGGCCCAGGCGGTGGCCAGGGGCGAGGCGCCGGCTGCCTGGACACCGATGATGCGCGGGACCTTGCCGATCAGGCCGAGAGTCTCGAGTTCGGCGAAGGCCTTGCCGGTCGCCGACACGATACACCCGTCGCCCACCGAGACGAACACCACGTCCGGCAGGGTATCTTCTGCGCGGGTGAAGCCGGCGGTCAGGCGCGCGGCCAGTTCGAAACCGGCTGTCTTCTTGCCTTCGGCCAGCAGACTGTTGTGGGCACAGTTGCGGCTGTACCAGCCGTTTTCGGCGATGGCGGCCAGGGACAGGTCGAATGCCTGGTCGTAGGTGCCGTCGACGGTGATGACCCTCGCGCCGTGCAGCACCAGCTGGGCCAGCTTGGGGCGCGGGGCGGACGCCGGAACGTAGATGGTGACCGCGGATCCCGCGCGAGCGCCCAGGACCGCCAGACTGGCCGCGGCGTTTCCGGTCGAGGCGCAGGCCAGCTGGCGGGCGCCCACCGACCGGGCGTGGGCGATGGCCACGGCGGCGGCCCGGTCCTTCAGGCTGCCCGAGGGCAGGCAGGTGTCGTCTTTCAGTAGCAGTTCCTTCAGGCCCAGGTGGGCGGCCAGACGGTCGGCCCGGTGGACCGGGGTGTCGCCCAGGGTCCAGGCGCCGTGGGCAGCGGTCGGCCGGACCGGCAGCAGCGGCGCGAACCGCCACATGCCGCCGGCGGTCGCCTCACCGAAAAGGGCGCGCGGATCGGCCGCCGCCAGCTGAGCGTAGTCGTAGTACGGGTCGAGGATGCCGTCGGGGCCACACCCGGAGCAGACGAAGCCACGGTGCTGCGGTGGATGATCGCGGCCGCAGAGCACGCACACCGCTCCGAGCCAGTGCGTATTGGCCGTGACCGCGGGCAGTGTGGATCGCCGCCGTACACGGGCGGCCTACATGGTCAGGGCCATGAGGCCCTTGGCGGTGTGCAGCCGGTTCTCGGCCTCGTCCCACACCACCGAACGGGGTCCGTCGATCACCGCGTCGGTGACCTCGGCGCCCCGGCTGGCCGGCAGCGGGTGCATGTAGATCGACCTGGGGATCCGTCAGGTCCATCCGCTCCTCGTTGGCGACCCAATCCGGGATACCTTTCGATGTGCTGGACGGCCGCCTCGCGGTCGGGTTCGTGCACCAGGCAGCCCCAGCTCTTGGGGTAGACGATGTGGGCGCCCTCGAAGGCGGCGTCCATGTCGTCGACGATCTCGAACTTGGAGCCGCTCGCGGCCGCGTTGGCCTCGGCCTGGGCGATGATCTCGGGCTTCAGCTTGAACTCGGGCGGATGGGCCAGGGTCACGTCCAGGCCGAAGCGGGTCATCAGCAGGATCTCCGAATGGGGCACCGAGATGGGGCGCACGTAGCTGGGCGCGTAGGTCCAGCTGACGACCATCTTGCGGCCCCGGATGCCGTCGGGGAACTTCTCGCGGATGGTCATCAGGTCGGCCACCGCCTGGCAGGGATGGTACAGGTCGCACTGCATGTTGAGCAGCGGCACCCGGCTTATTGCCGCCACGCTGCGCATGAACTTGTTGCCCAGGCCCCAGTCGCAGTTGCGGATGGCGATGCCGTGGCCCATGCGGCTGAGGACGCGCGCGGTGTCCTCGGCGGTCTCGCCGTGGCTGACCTGCAGCTTGTCCGGCGTCAGGTCGTGGGCGTGGCCGCCGAGCTGGGTCATGCCCGCCTCGAAGGAATTGCGCGTGCGCGTGCTCTGCTCGTAGAACATCATGAACAGGGTCTTGTCGCGCAGCAGGGCGTGCGGCTCGTCGCGGTAGAACTTGCGCTTCAGGTCCCAGCTGGTCTCCAGCAGGAGTTCGATCTCCTCGACGCTCCATTCCTGGGTGGTGATGAAATGGCGGCCCTGCATCGGTTTGCTCATGATCGTCCCCTTGGGATGGTTTGTTGGTCGGAGCCGGATCGGACGCTGTGCAGATTATACCCGCGCACGGTCAACGGGCGGCGCCCTTTGCAAACGCCATCGCGACCGGCCAAAAAAACCGCCCGCCCGATCACGAGGCGGGCGGTCTGGCGACGGGGCGATCCGATCTAGCGGAAGCTGGCCTTCAGATGGTCCCCAGCGGTGGAGCCTCGTTGCCGACGGCGCCGCAGTCGGCAATGTGCGAGCCGATGCCCGAGAAGGTGTCGCTGGCGAAGAACGACCATTCGGCGCACGGATCGAAAAGGTCGGCAGGATCGATGTCGCCGCTGCAGATGCTGCTGAGCCGGCGCATGGTGTGGTTCTGGGTCGTGCCTTCGGAGCAGGACCAGTAGGTGCCGGGATCCTCGCCCACGCGGCCGAAACTGTCGACGATCTGGCTGCCGCCGAAGGTCAAAACCAGGGCGTCGTTGCCGTTGAAGTTGAGATTGTTGTCCACCTGGTCGGCCAGCCCCAGCAGCGCGGGCTCGGCCTGATCGTGCGTGACGACATAGGTGTCACCAGGTCCGAGATCGACGTTGGCCAGGGGGATGCTCGTCGGTGAGCTGGCGCCGTTGCTGTACCGATCGATGGCGTAGCTGCCGAGGTTGATCTGGTCCTCGGTGCCGTTGTAGATCTCGATGGCCTTGTTGTTGCCGGAGCCTTCGACGTATTCGGTGATGATCAGATCACTGGTCTGGGCGGAGGCGACGCCGGTCACCAGAAGCAGGAGAACGGCGGCCGCGGTCAGTATCCTAGGCATCATAGAACTTCCGATTCCATTGGGATGAGGTGACGCCCGGCTCCATGTTTCCGGAGTGAATCATGTGGAGTGTGGGCGATGCTGAGATTATATCAAATCCAAACCACATTTGTCAAATAAAATTGCGAAGGCGCGTCCGTAAGCAACTGTCGTTAAAAGTTTTAAAAAAGTGCAGCGTGAGACTGTCCCGGCGGGGTCAGGTCAATTCTCCCGGCAGCGCCGCGTAGAAGGCGCAGGCGGTCACCAGATCGGCCACCGGCACACTCTCGTTGGCCGAATGCGCGGCTTCCTCCCGGCCCGGTCCGAAGCCCAGGCAGGGCACGCCGTGCAGGCCGGTGATGGTCACACCGTTCGTGCTGAAATTCCAACGGGAGACCTCGGCGCGGCGGCCGGTCACGCCGGCGAACGCCCGTTCGGCCGCGGTCACCACCGGGTCGTCGGCCGGTACGGTCCACGTGGGGTAGTACTTGTCCATCGGGTAGACGAGTCCGGTCCAGGCCGGTTCCTCGTAGGTGAGGGTGAAGACCTCGGCGTCGACTCCGGCTTCCGCCAGCGCTGCTTCGACCTCGGCCAGGGCCGATTCGCGGGTTTCCCCGCGCGTCAGGCGCCGGTCGATGTGGAACTCGGCCTCGTCGGGCACGGCGCACAGGCTGGGAGACCGCGAGCCGATCCAGGTGATGGTGCAGGTGCCCTTGCCCAGGAAGGGATCGTCGGCCAATCGATCATTGAGTTTCTCGATGGCCAGGATCGCCGGCGTGATCTTGTAGATGGCGTTGTCACCCAGGTGGGGCATGCTGCCGTGGCAGGAGCGTCCCTTGACCCGGACCCGGATCTCCATGCGGCCGCGCTGGCCGCGGTGGATCTTCAGGTTCGTCGGTTCGGTGGAGACCACCAGTTCGGGGGCCAGGGTTTTTTCGCTGAGGATATGATGCCAGCACAGGCCGTCGCAGTCCTCTTCCATGACCGAACCGACCAGCCAGACCTGGAACCCTGCCAGCAGATCCAGCTCGCGCATGATCACCGCGGCGGAGACCATCGCGGCCATGCCGGCCTTCTGGTCGACGGCGCCCCGTCCGTAGACGGCTCCGTCCTCGACCTTGCCCGCGAAGGGATCGCAGTCCCACTGGTCACCGTCGGTGACGTCCACGGTGTCGATGTGGGCGTCGAAGGCGATGACACGGGGACCGTGCCCCACGCGACCCAGGACGTTGCCCAGGGCGTCGATCTTCACCTCGTCGAACGCGAGCTGCTCCATTTCCCGGGCGATGCGCCGCACCACGGCCTCTTCGTCGCCGGACATGCTCCGGATGGCGACGATGTCGCGCAGAAAGGCGACCATGGCGCCCTCGCGTTCGGTCGCCAGCCGGGCGATGGCCCATGGTCATCCGGTTCGTCGGGGCCGCTCAGATCATCCCCATGGTTTTCCAGATCCGGCTGGCGGTATCCTGCAGCAGCTTGGCCTCCACCGGCGGACTGTCGCCGTTCAGGTAGACCCGACGACCGCCCACGTAGACCGCGTGGATGTCCCAGGGGTGGAAATCGAACAGCAGGTGGCCGAGCCAGGTCTCGGTTGTCAGGGGCGTCTTCTGGAAGTTCTCCAGAAGGATGAAATCCGCCGGTGCGCCGGCGTCGAGGCTGCCGAAGGGCTCGCCGAAGATCTCGCGGGCCAGGCGGAAGTTGCCCAGCCAGAACCGCGCGGCCCCCTCGAATTTCAGGGGGCCGCGGCCGCCTTCGTTGCCGCGGAAGTAGGTCGTGCGCAGCTCGCCCCACATGTTGTCGTCCAGGCCGTCGGTGCCCAGGCCGCACCGCGAAGGGAAGCGGTCGACCGGCGCCCGGCCCACCCCGTTGTTCATGTTCGAGCGCCCGCAGTGGATGAGCCAGACGCCCTTGTCCTCGAGCAGCTGCATGTCGATCGGGGAGAGGTCCACGCCGTGCGCGAAGATGCTGCCGGGTCTGACCAGGCCGTTGTCCGCGAGGCGTCCCAGCGGGTCCTTCCAGCCGCGGTCCCGGCTGACCTCGCGGTCGGTGGTGCCTTCGGCCAGGTGGATGTGCAGGCCGACACCCATGCGGCTGCAGATTCCTTCGAGCAGCTGCAGGGTCCGCTCCTCGAGCGTGAAGCTGGCGTGGGCCCCGACCATGCCCTTGAAACGGGGCACTCCCGACCGGGGCGCGTCGAGCAGCTTCTGCAGATAGCGTTCGTTCTCCTCGAGGGTGATGTCGCGCTGGCCCTTGCCGCCGCGGTCGGTGGTCTCGTAGCAGAGGCAGCCGCGCAGGCCGACCTCGGCGAGGCCCTGCTCGACCCGGTCCAGTGAACCGCCCACGCAGGCCAGGCTGGCGTGGTGGTCGAAGATGAGGGTCGTGCCGCAGCGCACGGCGTCCCAGCTGCCGGCCAGGGCGCTCAGGTAGATGGCGTCCGCGTCCAGCGCCCGGTCCAGCGGCCACCAGATGGCCGTCAGGATGTCGGTGAAGGTTTCGGTCGGACCGGTGGGCTGCGGCATGCCGGCGGCCAGACCGGCGTAGAGGTGGCCGTGGGCGTTGACGTTGCCCGGCATCACGGTGACACCGTCAAGATCGACGACTTCCTCGTCCGGGCCGGCGACGAGCCCGACGCCCCTCTCGACGATCCGGTCGTCGGCGATGCGCAGATCGACGGTCTCGACCCGCGGGGCGGGCTCGGCGTCCATGGCGACGGGGAAGTAGTCGAGCACGGTGCCGTTCTTCAGCAGCAGGCCGCTCACGCGATCCTCCTGCCTGAATAGGAACTGGAAAGCCCAATCGCTGGGGCTGGGTTCTTGTTGGCAATCTAACACACGACCGCTGGGAAAGAAATCCGGAGGGGACGAAAAAGGCCCCCGTGGGGGCCTTTTTCCGACGTGGATACGACGTTCGGCCTCACTCCGGCAGGCAGATCCGCGAGCAGGTCGTCCACCCTCTTGAAGATGTTGTTCACCGCGTACTCGGTGACGACCCAGACCGTCGGCTCGCCCTGCACCCGCATCCAGGTGCCGGCCGGCCGGTCGCCCTCGGCTTCACGGTTGCGGCCGAACTCGAGGACGTCGGCTCGCGTGCCGTCCTCCAGGACCAGGGTGGCGCGTCGGCGGCTTCGCCCAGACCGTAGGCGTCCGGCTCGGCGGCCGGATCGTCCACGTCGATGGCGCGGACGCTCACCACCGCGCCCAGGACCGCCGTCGACCTTGGTCTTGGCCAGGGCGGCGTCCGCCGTCACGCCGGCCAGCTTCCACTCCCAGGTGATCCGGTCGGTCTCCGGCTCGGCGCCGGTGCGTGTCGTCGGCTCGGTCAGCGGCTCGACCACGGCGAACTCCTTGACCAGCTCCAGGCCGGTTGCCGTCGTCGCAGGATCATGCGGTCGACGGCCAGGCGGTCCTCCTTGACGGCCTGCAGGTCGACGAAGTGGCGTGCTCTGGGCCGCGCCGGTCCGTCGTAGAGGCCCAGGTGCGACAGCAGGTTGGCTGGGTCAGGTACACGGCCGGCTGTCGGGCGGCTTGACGAAGTTGCCGGTGGCGCGCTCGGGGCTGCTGCCGATGTCCAGGGCGATCACCGGTCCTGGCCCGCCTTGTCGAAGGCGCGGACCTTCACCGCCGCGCCGGCGTCCAGACCGTAGTCGGCCAGGACGTCCGGCGCTGTCGGACCGGAACTCGCCGCGTCAGGTCGCCCAGGTTGCGCAGCAGCGCGTCGATGCGCTGGTCGTTGGCCTTCGCGTCCCAGGCCGAGGCCCACGACCCAGCCGGTCGGCGTGGCGACGCAGCTCACCACGGTCGGCCTCCTCGCCGTAGGCCACGGTGATGCGGCTCAGATCTGGTCGGCGGTGAACGTCGGCCGTCCAGCACCGTCGCGGTCGCCGACCGGCTGGTGGCTCTTCTCGGTGGCTGGACTTCTGGACCAGGCTGATGCCCAGCAGGACGACCAGGATCGCCAGCCAGGACACCAGATTTCTGGTTCTTGATCATGTCGTCATCCTCCTTAGACGGGCGGCGCGCCGGCGGTGTGCTTGAGTTCCTGGCGGTAGCGGGCGGCGTCCTTGCGGCGCATGCCGGCCCGCACGAAGCCGTAGACCGCCAGGACCACCGGGACCAGCAGCACGACGAAGATCCGCCAGACCAGCTTCTCGCCGTCGGCCACCGGCTTGATCACGCGCTGGGTCAGGGTCTTGGCCCGGATCGACAGCAGTTCAGTCGAGCCGGCGAGGTAGTCCACCGCGTTCATCAGCAACAGGGCGTTCTGGTGCGCTGCCAGGATGTTGTCGTCGAACATCTTGGCGCTGCCGACCAGGAACAGCCTGCCCGGCGTCGGTTCCACCGGCGTCGGCGCCGGACCGGTCGCCAGCGGAGCGGCGGCGGCGTCATCGGCGGCCGCGGCTGCCGGCCAGGCAGGCACGTCGCGTCCGGCGTAGGTGTCGGGGAACGCCCTCGACCAGGACGGCCAGCGGCTGGGGTCCGAGCATCTGTCTTGCCGTTCGGGTCGAGCATGGCTGCCGGGCACCGGGCCCGTCGGACCACGGTTCGGTCCAGGCAGTTGTCGCTGCTGAACGATCAGGTTCGTCGCCTGCAGGCCGTTGGCCGACAGCGTCTCCAGGTCGCTCTCCAGGGGGGTGCCCCACAGGTAGAAGAGCGATCCGATGCGGTTGACCAGCGGCGAGTCCTGGTACATCTGGCCCTCGGTCACCCGGATCTGGATCGGCAGCCGCACCGGTTCGCGGGTCTGCATGCGCAGGCCGCCCAGGTTCACCTCGCGCGGCAGGTCGATGGTTTCCATCGCCGTGTCCATGAAGTGGTCTTCACTGACGGTCAGGCCGAATTCGGCCAGCATCGCTTCCAGACCGGTCTCGAGGCCCTGGCCGGTGATGGACCAGCCGCCGCCCTGGGCGGGGCTGTAGCCGTACTCGTGCGCCTGGACCGCCATGACCACCGGCAGGCCGCCGCGCAAGGCGCGGTTGATCTCGTAGACCTGGCGCTCGTTCAGCGTGGAGTTGGCCATCACCACCAGGCAGTCCACGTCGTCGGGAATGGGGGAGGCCTCGGTCAGCTCGATGGGCACGGCCTCGTAGTGGCCCTGGCCCAGCAGCTCGGCGATGCGGGCGAACTGCTCCTGCGGCTCGGGCGGCTGCATGCCCTGCTGCAGGTACATCATGGCCAGCTGCTGGTCGACCGGCTTGGCCGGGGCGAAGACCGCCACCCTGGGCGTCGTCTCGCGGGTCAGGCGGTAGACCGGGCCGATGATGTCCTGCTCCAGGCCGGCCAGGTTCTGGGGCAGGACCTGGGGAAGGATCTCCTCGGGCTTGTCCTTGTAGGCGATGGTCATGGCGCTCCAGACCAGCTTGATGCCCATCTCGTCCTTCTCGATGGACTGGACCTGGAAGGGCCGGATGCCCTTGCCGCCGAGGTCCTGCTGCATCTCTTCGTCCTCCTGCGGGTTGAAGACCGCAAACTGCAGCTTGCCTTCGGCCACCTGCTCGAAGTTGCGCATCTGCTCGGTGATGTCCCGCTCGAGGTTGCGCAGCTGGGTGGGCATCTTCTCCGCGGGGGTGATGTACAGCTTCACCTGCACCGGCACCTCGAGACCCTGAAGGATGTTCACCGCGGCCGGGCTCAGGGTGAACAGGCGGTCGCTGGTCATGTCGACCCGGGCGCCGCGCAGGTTGCCCAGGACCGAGACCAGGAAGAAGGCGATGGCCGCCAGCAGCACGGCGGCCACCGCGAACGTGATACGGAATTTTCTGCGATTGGTGTTCATTAGTACTTCCTCCCTTCCAGCCAGAGGGTGTTGAGGGTCAGGAAGACGGCGGTCAGGCCCAGGAAGTAGGCCAGGTCGCCGAGGGAGACGACGCCGCGCAGCATCATCTCGAAGTGCGACGACAGCCCGACGTAGTGCTGCAGGAACGAACCGAAACCGGGCACCCAGCCGTCGATGGTGGCGGCCACCGCCGGGATGCCGACGATGAAGATCAGGAAGCAGGCCATGATGCCCAGGATGACCGCGGAGATCTGGTCGCGCATCAGGCCGCTGGTGAAGGTGCCGATGGCCAGATAGAGGCCGCCGAGCAGGGCGGCGCCGATGTAGCCGCTCCAGATCGCGCCCATGTCCGGATTGCCCAGCGCGCCGACCATGATCGGCAGCGGCAGGGTGCCGAGCAGGGCCACCAGATAGAAGGCGAAGGCGGCCAGGTACTTGCCCAGCATGACGTCGCGCGTCCGCATGGGCAGGGTCATCAGCAGCTCGAAGGTGCCGAGGCGCTTGTCCTCGGCCCACAGCCGCATGCTGACCGCGGGAATGAAGAAGATCAGGAAGATCGGCAGCTGGCCGAAGAAGCCGCGCAGGTCCGCGGTGCCGTTCAGGAAGAAGCCGGTCATGAACAGTCCCGAGTTCAGCACCAGGAAGGCGATGATGAAGATGTAGGCGATCGGGCTGTTGAAGTAGGCGGCGAATTCACGCCGGAAGATCGTCACTGTTCCCTGCATCTAGGCCACCCCCTTCAGGCCGGCGGTCCGCTGGTCGCGGGCGCGGCGGGTCAGTGCGATGAAGGTGTCCTCGAGGCTGAAGGGGGCCTCGTGCAGCTCGGTCAGGTCCCAGCCCTGCTCGCGGGCCAGGTCGGTCACGGCGCCGATCAGGTCCTGGTCGAAGGGGCCGCGCACCTCGAAGCGGCAGCCGCCGTCCAGCGGCGGCCAGGGCTTGACCTCGGTCACCTCGGCCAGGGCGCGCAGGGCGGTCTCGACCGTGGCGGCGTCCTGGCGGGTGCCCAGGTACAGCCGGTTGGAGCCCATGGCGTCGCGGGACAGCTCGTCGATCTTGCCGTCGGCGATGATCCGGCCCTCGTTGATGATCACCACGCGGTCGGTGACCGGCGCGACTTCCTGCAGGATGTGCGTCGAGAAGATGATCGTCTTTTCACCCGCGAGGCTCTTGATCAGGTCGCGGATGCCGAGGATCTGCAGGGGGTCCAGGCCGCTGGTGGGCTCGTCCAGGATCAGGATGTCCGGGTCGTGGATCAGCGCCTGGGCCAGGCCCGTGCGCTGCTTGTAGCCCTTGGACAGCTCGCCGATGTTCTTGCGGTACTCGGTGACCAGGCCGCAGGCCTCGACGCACCAGTCCAGGCGGTCGGCGAGCCGGCCGCCGCCCAGACCACGGGCCTGGCCGACGAAACTCAGGTACTCGTGCACGTTCATGTCCAGGTACAGGGGAACGTTTTCCGGCAGGTAGCCGATACGGCGCCGCACTTCGAGCGGCTTCTCCAGGACATCGATCCCATCCACCTTGACGCCGCCCTCATCGGGGGCCAGGAAGGTGGTGATGATCTTCATGGTCGTGCTCTTGCCGGCGCCGTTGGGGCCCAGGAAACCGAGGATCTCTCCCGGTTGATCCCGAACGAAACGTCGTCGAGAGCGCGCATGGTCCCGAAGGTTCCCCCCCCCAACGGGATATCTCCCCGAACCGCTTCTCATCCTGGTACAGCGTCGACTCGATCACGCGAATGGTCTCCGAAGCTTCTTTCTGGCCGCCTGGGTACGGCGCCCCGCGCCTCGCCCGCCCCCCCCCCCCCCCCCCCCCCCCCCCCGTTTCGCTGCCCCCTCCCCTCTGGCCCCGACCCCCTTTTCCTTCCCTGCCCTCGCCCTCCCCACTCCTGCTCTTTCGTCTTTCCCTTTCTTCTGCCCTGCCCCTGCCCCGCCCCCCCCCTGCCTCCGCCCCCCCTCGTCCCCCCCCTCCCCCCCCCACCTCGTGGTCCTGACCGAAGCGGTCAACCACGTCAAGCCCACCGGCGTGACCTACGTCGACGGCTACGACCTGACCAAGATCCTGACGCCCGCCGGCGCCCGCGACCAGTCGGTTCTCCGCTGGAGCTACGATCCCCAGAGCAGCCATGTGGAGGTGCGGGAAGTCACCATCCTGCGGGACGGCCAGCGGCTTGCCGTGGATGTGACCGCGGTCCGGGACCTGCCCGCGCCGCAGGCGGCCATCTACTGGCGCGACCGCATCAAGATCCTGCAGCTGCCGCGGCTGCAGGTGAACGACGGCATCGAAGTCGTCACCTTCCGCAAGGGTTTCACCTACGCCCTGCTGGCCGCCGGCGCCGGCGCGGCCGCCGGCGCTCCCGACGATGAACGCTACATTCCGCCCATGCCCGGCGAGTACTTCGACATCGTCCTGTTCGCCGCCGAAGCGCCGATCCTGGAGAAGCGCTACGTTCTGCAACTGCCGGCGGACAAGCGCCTGCACGCCGAGGTCTACAACGGCGCCCTCTACTCGAGCGTGACCTACGACGCCGAGACCACGGAGTTCGCCTGGTGGGGGCTGGACCTGCCTGCGCGCATCCACGAACCGCGGCAGCCCGATGCCAGCGACTTCGCGCCGAAGGTCGTCATGGCGACCGCCGAGAGCTGGGAGGCCAAGAGCCGCTGGTTCTTCGACGTCAACCGGGACCAGTTCGAGGTGACCGCCGCCATCCGGGAAAAGGTGGAGGAGATCTTCGCGGAGGCGGGAATCACCGGGGCCGCGGAGGAGGTCCGGGCCAAGGCGCTGGTGCACTGGGTCGCCCAGAACATCCGCTACAGCGGCCAGACCATGGGCGAGGGCGAGGGCTTCACCCTGCACCCGGGGGACATGATCTTCGAGCAGCGCAGCGGCGTGTGCAAGGACATCGCCGGCATGCTGATCACCATGATGCGCGCCGCGGGCATGGAGTCCTACGCCGCGATGACCATGGCCGGCAGCCGCATCGACGAGGTGCCCGCCGACCAGTTCAACCACTGCGTCACCGCCCTCAAGCTGGAGGACGGCACCTTCCGCATGTACGACCCCACCTGGGTGCCCTACAACAACGACATCTGGTCCGCGTCGGAAACCGAGCAGCATTTCCTGGTCGGCACGCCCGAGGGCCAGACCCTCAGCCGGATCGCCTACAGCCCGCCGGCCGAGTCTCCCCTGCGCGTGGTCCACCGGGCCAAGCTCGACAAGACCGGCAACCTGACCGGCAAGCTGGAGCTGGACGGCTCCGGCGCGCTGGACGGCCGCCTGCGACGCCTGACCCGGGGCGCCCACCGCAAGGATATCGACCGCGCCTGTGCCGCGCTGCTGGCGCCGGTCAGCAACCGGGTGGAACAGGTGCGCTGCACCTATCGCGAACCCGACGATTTCAGCGGCGACATGTGGATCAAGATCGAATATGCCGTGCCGGGTTTCGTGCGTCCGGTCGACGGGGGCTTCGAGTTCAACAGCCCGCTCATGCAGGTCGTGCTGAACAGCAGCAACCTGTTCGGCACCGGCGGGACGCGCTGGGCCGAAGAAAGGCAGACGGACATGCTGCTGTGGTACACCCAGCTGGTGGAAGGGACCGAGACCATCGGCCTGCCCGGCGGGTACCAGCTGATCGGTGAGCCGGCTGTCGATGAAGTCGACGAAACCTACGCCTTCTTCACCGGAGCCGCCGAGCAGAAAGGTGGCAAGCTGGTGATCACCCAGCGCGCCGAGGTCAGGCGCCGACAGATCCCACCGGACGGTTATCCCGGCTTCCGCAAGGCGATGACCGCAGCCCGCGCCTGGGGCGACCAGATCTTTCGTGTGGCCAAGGAGGATAAGTGATGAAAAAGCTCAACTTGTCGATCCTTGTGGCTGTTATTGCTTGCTTTACGGTGTCGGCGTACGCGGATATGGGATCCGCGGGAGGCCACGATCTGGACGTCCTGTGGGAGCGGGCCCAGGCCAGCTATGATCTGACCGCCGAGGACGCCGTCCTGCTGCTGGAAAGCCGCCGGGTGGAGTTGACGGCCGCCGGCGCGCTGGTGACCAGGGTGCATCGTGTCGTGTGGATCGGCACCGGCCTCGGCATTCGCGCCTATGCGGACCTGCGCGTGCCGTGGAACACGGAGACCAGCGCCCTCGAGGTCGATGTCCTGCGCACCTGGCGGGACGGCCGGTGGTGGCCGGACCCGTCGCGCATCAGCGATACGGCGGTGGTCCACACGTTGCCGCACGCTCTCGATCACGCGGACGATTACACGGTGATGCGTGAGACCATGCTGCTGCACGACGGCGTCGAGCTGCCCTGCATCATGGAGACCGCCTACACCATCACCGAGAAGGCGGTGCCCGCCGCCGACGGTGTCTTCGTCTTTCCCCAGCTCGATCCGGCGGTGGTGACGGAGCTGGCGGTCACCCTGCCGCCGGATGTCACCGTGCAGCACCTCGCGGTGAACGGCGCGCCGTCGCCCGTGGCGAGCGAGACCGCCGGCCGTCAGACCCTGACCTGGACGCTGGACCTGACGCCGGCCCAGGGACTGCCGCACCTCTCGCAGCCGGCGGACCACGAACCGGCGATCGTGTGGTCGACCTGGACTTCCTGGACGCAGGTGCGCGACCACTGGCGGACGGTCTTCGACGCCGCCATGGTGCCGGGCTCGGCGCTGACCGACACCCTGGCGACGCGGCTGGCCGAAGAGCGCGGCGGCTGGAGCCGGCTGCAGGCGGTGGTCGACCTGGTCGACGAAAGCGCGCGCGGGATCCACTACCCACACCGGTTCTGGCAGTTCGCACCGCGGTCGGCCGAGCGCACCTGGGCGACCGCTTACGGCCATGACCTCGACCGGGCGGTGCTGGCGGCGACCCTGCTGGCTGCCGCGGGCTTCGAGGCCGTGCCCATCTTCGTGGGTGCCGGTTCCGTTCTGACCGCTCCGGAGATTCCCCGGCTCGCGGGCATGGGGGACCTCCAGCTGATCATCAAGAAACCGTCGACGATCTTCGACCCGGCTGCCGGTACGCTCACCCGGGGCGTCGGGGTCATCGGCAAACCCCTGTGGCGCACCGATGATCTCCACGAACCCTTCCTCGGCGATTCGCCCTGGCAGGATCTCATGACGCTGGACATCACGCTGGAGGCCGCAGAGGACGGGTCCTGGACCGGCCACGGCTTCCTGGACGCCGGGGGTGTTTTCAGTCCCTTCAACGACATGGCCGGCCCCGGTACCCGGTCGCACGACCACGTCGCGCAGCTGCTGGCGTCGGTGCTGCCGGGGGCGGATCTGACCAGTTTCAACCCGGACATCTTCAACCAGTACCAGGTCGCCGGCGGGTTCGCGTTCACCCTGCCTGCGATCGAAACCGATGATCTCGGCCGGCGGCCCCTGAACGTCGGGCGCCCGGCCGGGGGTTATCTGGACCATCTGCCCGGCGGCGTGAATCTGTACGACGCGTCGCGCATGACACCGGTCGGGCTGCCGGCCGGACCGCTGGAGCAGCGCGTCAGGATCCGCATCGACACCGGGACCGCCGCGGTGGTGCACCATCCGGCCGCCGTCAACGTGGCCAACGCCGCGGGCGAGTTCACGGTGGCCGCCGCGCTGGACGGGTCCTGGCTGACTGTCGAGCGCAGCCTCCGGTCCGCTCCGGTCACGATTGCCGCGGATCAGTGGCCGGCCTTGCGGGCGCTGCTGCTGGAGGAAGCCGACACCGCCAACGGCATGATCCTGCTGCCGTAACATTCCGGCAGACGCAGTTCTGGGCCCCGGGTCATCCCCGGGGCCCAGTTTTTTGTTGCCGATCGGCGTTGTTTATCGTAAATCTACAATTAACGATAAGGAGGCGGCCGATGACCGACACGACAGCAACGGAATTCGATCCTGCCCTGGAGTCCCTGGCCCGGTTGGCCAAGGCGCTCGCACACCCCGGCCGGTTGCGCATCCTGAACATCCTCAAGGACGGCGGGTGCATCTGCGGCGACATCGTCGACCGCATGCCCCTGGCCCAGGCCACGGTTTCGCAGCACCTGAAGGAACTCAAGAAGGTGGGGCTGATCCGCGGCGAGATCGCCGGACCGCGGGTGTGTTACTGCCTGGACCCGGCGGCCGTGAAACGGGCCCGGCAGGATCTAGTGGACTGGTTCGATGGCATGGCCACCGGCCAGGCGGAAAGGGATCGGCATGAAAAAGGCTGAGGAACTCAAGGACATCGTCAGGAACACCTATGGCCAGATCGCGCGGCAGGGCGGTTCGTGCTGCGGTCCCGACGCCGGCGGCGATTGCCTCGGCGGGACGAGCTTCGCCGAGGACTACCAGGGATTGGAGGGGTACTTCCCGGAGGCCGACCTGGGCCTGGGCTGCGGGATCCCCACCGAATATGCCGGCCTGGAACCGGGACAGACGGTCATCGACCTGGGCAGCGGCGCCGGCAACGATGTCTTTGTCGTCAGGGCGGCCGTCGGCGAAGAGGGCCGTGTCATCGGCCTGGACATGGTACCGGATATGGTCGCCAAGGCGCAGGCCAACGCCGCGAAGCTGGGACACGACAATGTGGAGTTCCTGCACGGCGAGATCGAGAAGATGCCCCTGGAAGACGGTCTGGCCGACGTCGTGGTCAGCAACTGCGTGCTGAATCTCGTACCGGACAAAGCGGCCGCCTTCGGTGAGATCCAGCGCGTGCTCAAGCCGGGGGGCCATTTCTGCGTCTCGGACATCGTGCTCGAAGGAGAGTTGCCGCCCGCCCTGGCCGAGGCGGCCATCGCCTACGCCGGCTGCGTCGCCGGCGCCCAGACCCGCGACACCTATCTCGAGACCATCCGGGCCGCCGGGTTCGACGATGCGCGGGTGCGCGCCGCCCGCCCGGTCCGTCTGCCCGAGGCGCTCCTGGAGGAGGTCCTGGGAACCGAGGGCACCGCCGCTTTGCACCGCAGCGGTTTCGGTATCTTCAGCATCACGGTCGTCGGCTACAAGAACGCCGCGATCTAGACCCTGACGCCGGCGCCGATCAGACCCGGCCGTCGGTTCGGGTTGCCGGCCCCGGGGGCCAGGGGTATGTTGGCCACGGACAAACGCACCCGCAACGACCGAGGATCCATGGCGCGACCCGACAGACCCGAACGTTTCCAACCGAAACTGTGGCAGTACGAACTGCCGGGCGGCTGGGTCGTGCTCGCCGGCAGGACCGATCAGGACAATGACCATCTGTCCATCAGGATGGCCGCGCCGAACGACTACTGGTTCCATGTCCGCGGGCTGCCCGGCAGCCACGTGCTCCTGAAGGTGCCGCCGGGCGAGGAGCCGGACAAGGGGACGATCAAGGCCGCCGCCGCGGTCGCGGCCTGGCACAGTCGTAAACGCGAGTCGAAACAGGTCGCTGTCAGCTGCACGCGGGGCCGTTTCGTGACCAAACCCCGGGGCGCCAAGCCCGGCACCGTGGAAATCCGCAAGGAGAAGGTCCTCGTGGTGCGGCCGGAAATCCCGGAGGAAGCGTGAAGGAACCAGGATGAACGTGGATACGATTCGGATGTGGCTGGACGCCAACCTGCAGAATCCCTACTGGCGGCTGATCCTGATCATCGCGGCGGCCGTCGTGGTGGGCGTCCTGGCGCGCATGATCGTGCTGCCGGTGGTGCAGCGGATTACCCGCCGAACCGCCTCCAAGATCGACGACCAGATCGTCGGTCTAATCTGGCCGGCCGTGTTCCGCTCGATCATCCTCGAAGGCGTCCACATCGCCGTCCTGGACTTCGTGACGTCCGCGCGCCTGGATGTGCTGGTGAGCCAGATCGTCGGCACCCTGATGGTGATCATCTGGGGCCGGGTCCTGCTCGGGGCCGGTACCCTCATCTTTCAGAAGCTCAGCGACAACGCCGACCGTTACGCGTGGATCCAGCCCCAGACCCTGCCCCTCTACCAGTTCGCCTACAAGGTCGTGGTTTTCGGCCTGCTGGTCTACATGCTGATGGCCGCCTGGTCGATCAATCTGACCAGCTGGCTGGCCAGTGCCGGGGTGATGGGCATCGCCATCGGGTTTGCCGCCAAGGATACGCTGGCCAACTTCATCTCGGGCGTGTTCATCCTCGCGGACTCGCCGTACCAGGTCGGCCAGTACATCATCATCGACGGCGATACGCGCGGCGTGGTCACCGACATCGGTATCCGCTCGACCCGCCTGGTGACCCGCGACAACGTCGAGGTCACCGTCCCCAACGCGGTGATCGGCAACGCCAAGATCGTCAACGAATCCAGCGGGCCATCGCTCAAGATGCGGGTCACCGTCCAGATCGGCGTGGCCTACGGCAGCGATGTGGACAAGGTGCGGGAAATCCTGACGGCCTGCGTCGCTGACCTGCCCCATACGGTGGATCACGAGGCCGCAGTGATCCGGTTTGCCGCCATGGGCGAATCGAGTCTCGATTATCTGGTCATGGTCTGGGTGCGCCACCCGGTCTACCGCGGCCGGGTCATCGACGAGCTTAATACCCGTATCTACAAGGCGCTGGCAGCCGCAGGGATCGAGATTCCCTTCCCGCAGCGGGATCTGCACATCAAGCACTGGCCGTCGCCGCCGCCGGCCTGACCGCGGTCTTGCCCTTTTTCACTACCAGCAGCAGACAAAAAAAGACCCGGGCCAAGGGCCCGGGTCCGCGTGCCGCAGCGCCGCCGCTCAGCTGCCGAACTTGACCGTCAGGCCGGCGGCCGCCTCGAACTGCCAGATGGCATAGCCGGTGATGCCCAGGCTGGCCCCGCCGGTGCCGAACCAGAGGCCGGCACCGGAATCGTAGAGGGTGGGCATGACCTTGAACGAGGCCCGCACACCGATCTTCTCGTTCTGGCCGAAGTACTTCTTGAAGCCGAGCCCCAAATTGAACGAGAACTTGGTGCTGGATTCGATCGCATAGTCGGTACCGTCGATGTTGATGGTGCTCCCCGAGGGGCTGTAGTAGGTCAGGCCCAGGGACGCGAGGACAAACGGCCGGAATCCCTCGACGGGGAAGTAGCGCAGCGTGCCGAGCTGCCAGTAGTTGATCGACGTGTCGGTCAGCTTGTACTTGGCGCCGCCGCGGGGGTCCCAGTCGAACTGCCCGTCCTGGCGCGTGTAGCTGAACTCGATGGCCTGGTAGGGATGGATGCCGTAGTCGAGTGCAAAACCCCAGGCCGGCGCGGTGCCCGTGCGCAACTTGCCGCCGCGGAATTCGATGTTGCCGCCCCACATGTGACCGTAGGTCGCGGCAATTTCGATTTCCGGAGTGTAGGCCCCGCTGCGGGGCGCCCCGCCGCGCTGCTGGGCGAGGGCATCGGCGGCCATTGCGAACATGAACAGGCTCGTCAGGCCGAGCAGGAATAGCTTCCGTAGGGTGTGCATGGACGGTTCCTTTCAGGACGAATCACGTGGCCGCATACTTCATAACCCCTCAACGATAAATTCAGTCGGCGAAGGTGTCGACCCATTTTCCGCCGACGACCACCGCCCGGGCGGGCTCCGGCTGGCACAGGAGCAGGGCGGCCACCGGATCGGCGGCCCCGTCGTAGCCGACGGCCTCCAGCGCGAAGATCGCCAGATCGCAGGCCCGGCCCGGCTCGAGGGCGCCGACGTCGTCGCGGCCCAGGCAGCCGGCCCCGCCCAGCGTGGCCATTTCCAGGACCTCGCCGACGGTCATGGCCGCCGCCCCGCCGATCACCCGGTGCAGCAGCAGGGCCTGGCGCAGCTCGGCCAGCAGATTGGAGCTGTCGTTGCTCGCGGACCCGTCGACCGCCAGGCCGACCGGGCAGCCGGCGCGCCGCAGGTCGCGCACGCGGCAGACGCCCGAACCGAGGCGCATGTTGGACGTGGGGCAGTGGGCGATGCCGACGCCGGCCCGGCCCAGACGGACGATCTCGTCGTCCTCGAACCAGATCCCGTGGGCCAGCCAGACGTCCGGCGCCAGCCAGCCGACGGATTCGAGAAAGTCCACCGGACGGCTGCCGTAGACCTGCAGGCAGTACTCGTCTTCGTCCCGCGTTTCCCCGAGGTGGGTGTGCAGGCGCACCCCGTGCCGGCGGGCCAGGGCGGCCGACTCGCGCATGAGCTCGGGACCGACCGAAAACGGCGAACACGGCGCCAGGGCGATTCGCACCATGGCGCCCGGCGCGGGATCGTGCCAGCGGCTGATCACCCGTTCGCTGTCCGCCAGGATCGTGTCCGGATCCTGGACCACCGCATCGGGCGGCAGGCCGCCGTCCTTGACCGACCGGCTCATGGAACCCCGCGTCGGGTGGAAGCGGATACCGGCGGCCTGCGCGGCCTCGATGGTGATGTCGATCAGGTGATCGGCGGCGCCGTCCGGAAAGAGGTAGTGGTGGTCCGACGTCAGGGTGCATCCCGATCGCATCAACTCCCGGAAACCGACGGCGGCGCCCCGGTAGAAATCGTCGTCCGACAGCCGGGACCAGACCGGATACAGCTCCTGCAGCCAGGCGAACAGCCCGCTGTCGACGGCGCGGCAGCGGGTCCGGGTCTGGTAGAGGTGGTGGTGCGTGTTGATGAGGCCCGGCAGCACGACGCAGCCGGTGGCGTCGTGGCGTTCGAACCGCTCCCGCGGTATCTCGGTGATCGGGTCCGGCGCCGCACCTTCGCCCGTCGCCAGGATCAGACCGTCCTTCGCCGCGATCCAGGCGTCGCGCAGGATGCGGCGGTCACCGTCCATGGTGACGAGTCGCTCGGCGTGCTCCAGCAGGAAGTATCTTTCTGTCGGCATGGGAATCTCCCGATCGTGACCGATATCCTTTGCCATGTGATGCGGGGCCAGTATACTGCGGTCAAGGGTCCACGTCACAGGGAAAGGATCGTTCCATGTGGGAGCTCAGGGAATACCGCTACGCCGCCAGTCCCGCTGAAGCGGTGGCGTTGCTGAGACAGGGGCCGGGCCGCGGCGCCTACATCGCCGGCGGGACGGACATGCTGCTGTTTCCCCCCGACTGCGATTTCGTGGTCGACGTCAACCGGGCCGGCATCGGCGGCATCGGGGAAACCCCGGCCGGTGACCTGCTGCTCGGAGCAGCCGCCACCCTGCAGGAATTGGCCCGCCACGAACTGGTCACCGGGTTTGCCGGCGGCGCCATCGCCCGGGCGGCGTCGCATTGCGGCAACCGTCCGGTCCGCACGACCGCCACCGTCGGCGGGAACCTGTGCAATGCGCTGCCTTCGGCCGACATGGCCCCGGTGCTGCTGGCGCTCGACGCCCACTGCTACATCGCCGACGAGGATTCCCAGGAGAGCGTGCCGCTGCAGGATTTTTTCGTGGGGCCCCGACAGACCGTGCTCGGCGATCGGCTGCTGGTGGGGCTGGTCCTGCCCGCGGCGGCCCACGACCGGCGTTGCTGCGGCCGCAAGCTGACCCGGGCGGCCGAGGATATCTCCCTCGTCCAGGTCGAGGTGGCCCTCGGCATCGCGGACGGTCGGATCGATGCGGCGCGGATCGCCCTGGGGGCGGTGGCGCCGGTGCCCCTGCGGGCGAACCTGGCCGAAGGCCTGCTCACGGGCGTCGCCTGCGACGACATCACCGACGACGTGCTGGCGGACACCGCGGCGGTGGCCGCCGGTGAGTGCGATCCCATCAGCGATCACCGTGCCGGCGGGGAATACCGTCGTGACATGGTCCGGGTTCTGACCCGGCGTCTGCTGGCGACCGCACTCGGGCGGGAGGATCTGTCATGAAAATCGATCTCGTGCTGAACGGCAGGGAAGTAACCTGGGACATCGCTCCGGGCCAGACCTTGCTGGCGGCTCTGCGCGACCACCAGGTCTATTCGGCCAAGCGGGGTTGCGAGACCGGGGACTGCGGCTCGTGCACCGTGCTCTGCGACGACCAGCCGGTCAACACCTGCATGGTGCCGGCCGCCGCCGTCCACGGTCGCCGCCTGACCACCCTGGAGGGGCTGCTCGGCGATCCGCTGATGCAGCGCCTGCAGCGGGAACTGGTGGACAAGCCGGGGCAGTCCAGTGCGGCTACTGCACGCCGGGCATGCTGATCAGCCTCTACGCCCTGCTCAAGGAGAACGGCCGTCCGAGTGATGAGGAAGTACGCGAATCGCTGACGGGAAACCTCTGCCGATGCACGGGTTACGTTAAGCCAGTCGAGGCCGTGTTGGCGGTCGTCGAGGAGCGGGACCAGACCGGGGGGCAGGCGGAATGAAAGTCGTCGGCACCAACGTCGACAAGATCGACGCCTTCAAGCTGGCCCGCGGCGAGCCCGTCTTCACCGACGACTTCACCCGGCCGGGCATGCTGTATGCCAAGGTGCTGCGCTCGCCCCACGCCCACGCGCGCATCCTGAACGGTCGACGCCAGCGAAGGCCCTGGCCCTGCGACGGCGTGGTCGACGTGATCTGGCACCGGGACGTCAAGGCCATCCCGCACACGCGGGCCGGGCAGAGCCATCCTGAACCGTCGCCCTACGATACGGTCATCCTGCCGCACAAGGCGCGCTTCATCGGCGACCGGGTGGCCATCGTCGTCGCCGAGACACTGGCGCAGGCCGAGGCCGCGCTGGAGCTGATCGAGGTCGACTACGAGGTCCTGCCGGCGATCACCGACATGGACGAGGCCCTGGCCGACACCGACGTGCTGATCCACGAGGACCCCGATCCGCGGGGCATCGCCGAAGGCGGCAAGAGCAACGTCTGCGCCCGCATCGACAAGCAGGTCGGCGACGTCGACGCGGCCCTGCCCGACTGCGACCTGGTGGTCGAGCGCACCTACCACCTGCCCCGGGTGCAGGCCAGCCACATCGAACCCCACATTTCCATAGCCTGGGTGGATGAAGACCGGCGCCTGACGGTGCGGACCAGCACCCAGGTGCCGTTCCACCTCCGAAGGATCCTCGCGCGGATCCTCGAGATGCCCGAGGCCCGCATTCGGGTGATCAAGCCGCGCGTCGGCGGCGGCTTCGGCGACAAGCAGGAGATGGTGATGGAGGACCTCGTCGCGGTCCTCGCCCTGCGCACCGGCCGGCCGGTGCGGCTCGAGTTCACCCGCAAAGAGGAACTGATCGCCGCCCGCTACCGCCACCCGCAGCGCATCACCATGACCACCGGGGTGATGAACGACGGCACCATCGTCGCCAACCGCATGCACGTGCTGGCCGACACCGGCGCCTACGGCAGCCACGCCCTCACCGTGCAGGGCAACACCGGCCAGAAGGTGCTGCCGATGTACCCGGCCGAGAACATCCACTTCCAGGTCGAGTGCGTCTACACCAACAACCCCATGAGCGGGGCCTTCCGCGGCTACGGCGCGCCCCAGGGCTGCTTCGCGCTGGAGAGCCACATCGACGAGGTGGCGCGCGAGCTGGGCATGGACCGGCTGGAGCTGCGCCGCAAGAACCACATCCGCCTGGGCGACGTCGACCCGCTGTCGGCCAAGCTGGGCGAGGGCAAGGAGGGGCCTGGTGCGGGTCATCCGCAGCACGGGCCTGGAGAAGGCCATCGAACAGGGTTGCGAGGCCATCGGCTGGGGTCAGAAGAAGGAACCCTCGGCACCTCATTTGAAGCGCGGCCTGGGCATGGCGCTGGCCATGCAGGGCTCGGGCATCGCGGGCGTGGACTGGGGCGCGGCCACCGTCAAGCTGAACGACGACGGCAGCGTGAACCTGTCGGTCGGGGCCACGGATATCGGCCAGGGTTCGGACACGGTGCTGGCCCAGATCTGCGCCGAGGAACTGGGCATCCCCTACGACAAGGTGCTCATCCTCAGCTCGGACACCGACCTGACCCCCTTCGACGTGGGGGCCTACGCCTCGAGCACGACCTACGTCTCGGGCGGCGCGGTGGTCAAGGCGGCCACGGCAAGCGTGCGCGGACCAGCTGGCCGCCGTCCTGGCCGAAGCCCTGGGATTGCGACCCCGCGGACATCCGTTTTCGCCGACGGCAGGTGACCGGGGCCGGCGGCAAATGCATGACCATGCAGGAGGTGGCCCTGTTCGCCCTGTACGAGGCCAAGATCCAGCCCATGGCCACGGCCAGCCACATGTCCAACGAATCGCCGCCGCCGTTCGCGGCCCAGTTCGCCGACGTGGAGGTGGATACCGAGACCGGCCAGGTCTTCGTGCGACGATTCGTGTCGGCGGTCGATTGCGGCACGCCGATCCATCCGCGGCTGGCCGAGGGCCAGATCGAGGGCGCGGTGGCCCAGGCCATCGGCTACGCGCTGTTCGAGGAGGTCCTGCTGGACCGGGCGGGCAAGGTGCTGAACCCCAATTTCCTGGACTACAAGATTGCCACGGCCCTGGATATGCCGGAAATGCAGACCATTCTGGTGGAAACAGACGAGCCCAGCGGGCCCTTCGGGGCCAAGGCCGCCGGCGAGGTGCCCATCGACGGGCCCGCGCCGGCCATCGTCAACGCCATCTGCGACGCGGTGGGGGTCCGGATGTACCGGATTCCCGCCACCCCCGAACGGGTCTGGCGGGGATTAAAGGAGGAGACCCCATGATGAAGAATTCGCGCGCATGGTCCTGCTGACGGTGTTCTGGTGGCCCTGGCGCTGCTGACGGCAGCCGGCTGCGGCGGCAAGCAGGTCACCCGGGTCGATGTGGACGAGAAGATCGATCTGTCCGGCGAGTGGAACGACGTCGACAGCCAGCAAGGTGTCCGCGGCCTTGAACGCCCAGATCACCAGGCCGCCTGGGTCGAGGATTTCCGCGGCCGAGAAGGGCAAGAAGCCCTACCTGATCATCGGCACGGTCCGCAACAAGACCACCGAGCACATCGCGGTCAAGACCTTCATCGCCGACCTGGAGCGCAGTTTCATCAATGGCAACCGTGTGCGCGTGGTGGCCTCGGCCGAAGAGCGCGACGAGGTCCGCGGTGAGCGCGCCGACCAGCAGGAGTTCTCGTCGGCGGAGACGATGAAGCAGTGGGGCCGCGAGAAGGGCGCCGACTTCATGTTCATGGGCGAGATCAACATGATCCGCGACCGCGAGGGCGGCAACGAGGTGAAGTACTACCAGGTGGATTGCTACCTGGTGGACCTGGAGGACAACACGAAGGTCTGGGCGGGCTTCGAGAAGATCAAGAAGTTCGTGGGCAAGAGCAAGTACAAGGGCTGATGACTTGCTTGACACGCCCATCCCGCATTTACGGATCGCCGGCAGGACAGCCGCCTGGCGGCGGTTGCCCTGCGCTGTTCCTGCTGGCGACCGCCTGAGCTCGGCGGCTGCGCCACCTACACGACCAAGCTCGCCGACCTGCGGCCCGAGCTGGCCGCGGGCGACTTCGACGCGGCCCTGGAGACCGTCGAGAAGAGAGCGGCAAGAAAGGACCGCCTGCTCTACTTCCTCGAGCGCGGCCTGATCCTGCACTACGCCGACCGCTACGCCGAGAGCAACGAGGCCTTCGCCGCGGCCGAACGCCTGGCCGACGAGCTCTACACCAAGTCCATCTCCGAGGGCGCGCTGTCGCTGATCACCAACGACAACGCCATCAGCTACCGGGCGCGCCCCTTCGAACTGGCCATGGTGCCGTACTTCAAGGCGCTGAACTACATCTACCTGGGCGACCGGAACGCGGCCCAGGTCGAGGCCCGCCGGGCCAGCCTGCAGATGTCGAAGTACGTGGACGCCACCCTGGGCAGCGTGCGCGAGCAGGACCGCGGCGACCTACGAACGGACCCGCAACAACGCCTTCCTGCTCTACTTCAGCGGCATGCTCTACGACTGGGACGGCGAGATCAACGACGCCTTCATCGCCTACCGCAACGCCGCGGTGGCCTACCAGCAGAACCATGACCTGCTGGAGGTGGAGATCCCGCCGACCCTGGGGCGGGACCTGGAGCGGGTGGGCCGGCGCCTGGGCTTCCGGGACGAGCTGGACGAGCTGCACCAGACCTGTCCCGATGTCTTCCGTTCGGGGACGATCCGGCCTCGAGGACTGCCGCTCACCCGCGAGGACTACGAGAAGGCCGCCGGCTGGCGTCCGGGCAACGGCGAGGTGGTGCTTCCTGCTCGAGACGGGCTTCGTGCCCCAGAAAGACCCAGGTCCGGTTCGACTTTCCCATCTTCGAGAGCGAGGCCTACGACGATCCCGACTACTGGTCCTGGGAGATCTACGCGGCATGGGCAACATGCAGGCGCTGGTCACGGCGGCGCAAGATCGAGTACTGGGTCTCGGTGGCCGCGCCCGAGCTGGACGACCTGCAGCCCGGTCCCGTCACCGGCGTCGCGGTGGTGTCGGTGGCCGACAGCCTGGTGCCCTTCGGCACCACACGCGCGGGTCGAAAACCTGGCCCGGCAGGCCCGCCTCACCTTCGACGCCGAGAAGCCCACCATCTTCTTCAAGACCATCCTGCGCGGGCTGACCAAGTACCTGGCCAGCAAGGGCGCCGAGAAGGCGGGCGGCCAGTGGGCCGGCCTGGCCGCCAACATCTTCGGGGCGGTCACCGAGAGCGCGGACACCCGCAGCTGGCTGACCCTGCCCGAGCACGTCCACCTGGCGCGGCTCAGCCTGCCGCCGGGGACCTCCACGACCTGCGGGTCGAGATCGTCGGACCACGCCGGCCGGGATCCTTGTCCTCGCAGACCATCGCCGGGGTGACGGTCGCTGCGGGCGACTGGACCTTCCTGTCGCGCCGGGTCTTCTGACCGGTGGCTCCTTGCCCCGCGACCTGCTAGGCTCGATGGGACGATCCATCCACCTGGCTGCTCGCTCGATCCTGGGGCTCACCATCGCTGCTCGGCACCATGGCGCCGGGCCGGGCTATTCTGCCCGAAGATCAAGGGCGCGGCGACCCGTCGGTCTGGGGTCGGCCGGTGAACGAGATCCGGCTCGAGGGCCTGCGGCGGACCAAAGAGACCATCGTCACCCGGTACCTGCTGACGAAGGTGGGCGAGCCGCTCCGGAAGGAGAATCTGGAGGAGGAGTACTCGACCTTCGAACAGCTCGACATCTTCGCCCAGGTCTTCATCCGGCCCGCAGCCACCGCCGAAGGCGTGGTGGTGACCTACGAGTTCGTCGAGCTCTTCCGGTCTCCTGTTGCCTCCGCTGGGCCTGAAGTTCTCGGACGAGAGCGGCGTCTCGGTGGGGGCGGGCGTCAAGATGCCCAACTTCCTCGGCCGGGCCACCCTGCTGTCGGCGCGGTTCCTGGTGGGCGGCCTGACCGAGCTCGAGGTCTGGCTCGACGATCCGTGGACCTTCGGCAACCACTGGGGCTACCGGTTTGAGTACTACCTCCGGGAGAAGGAGAACCAGACCGTAAACTTCAACGAGAACACCGACGAGATCTACCTGTGGACCGGGCCGAAGGTCGGCAGGAACGGGAACGTGGGCGTCCACTTCAGCTTCATCGACATGCGCGCCGACAAGGACGGCATCACCCTGTCCGGCGACCGGCAGGACCGGACCGCTCGCCTGGGGGTCTACCTGGGCTACGAGACCATGGATTCCTACATGAACACGAAGACGGGCTGGTGGAGCCAGGTCCAGTACACCGACGAACTGGGATTCGTGAAGAAGGCCGGCGGAACCTACAGCCAGTGGGATCTCGATTTCCGGCGCTACGTCCACCTGGGGGGACGGCACGTCCTGGCCGGCTTCAGTCTGACCACCATCCGGAACGGCGACCTCGGCGACCAGGTGGCCCCCTGGGAACTGTTCGCCATCGGCGGCACGAACACCGTGCGCGGCTGGGAGTTCGCCGCCCTGCGCGGCAAGAACCAGATGCTCAACACGGCCGAATACCGTTTCACCCTCATGGAACCCCGGTTCTGGGATCTGCCCCTGGGGTTTCGCTACCGGGGTGGTCTCCAACTGGCGGCCTTCCTGGACTACGGCCTCGGCTGGAACGAGAAGAACGAGTTCGCCGCGAACAACTTCATCACCGGGTACGGCGCCGGCATCCGCCTTTTGATCCCCATCGTGGGCATGGCCCGGTTGGACTTCGGCTTCGGCCAGCACGCCATGCACAAGATCTACTTCCACCTGGGCAGCTTCGAGAAGGCGACCATGGCCCGCCGCCGGGGAGGTAGCGGGGATGAGGATCCTGGCGATCCTGCTGGCGTGAACCTCCGCGGGCGTCGGGCCGGTGGGGGCGGCAGAAGTTCCGGCGCCCGCGAAGAAGGGCACCTTCATCATCCACTGGGAGAACGACGTCCTGGGTACGGACGACTCGGACAAGCACTACACCAACGGGATGCAGTTCACCTGGCAGACGGCCGAGAACCGGGTCTGGAAGCTGGCTCGATGGCTGGGCCCGGCGCCACTACTTCCCCGATCCGGCGGTGCGGTTGCACGCTAGCATCTCGCTGGGACACAACCTCTACACGCCCGAGAACCTGGACGCGACCGCGGTCATCCCCGACGACCGGCCCTACGCCGCCTGGCTCCACACCGACCTGGGCATGGTCGGCTACCGTGACGACACCATGCGGGTGCTGGAGGTCTCGGTGGGCCTGGTGGGCCCCGCGGCCCAGGGCGAGGCGTTGCAGAAGTGGATCCACGAGGTCATCGACAGCCCCGAGCCCAAGGGCTGGGGCAACCAGATCGGCGACGAACTGGCCCTCATGCTGGTCTTCGAGCAGAAGTGGCGCCAGGTGTTCCGGCCCGGGAAGTTCCCCGAGTTCGGCCTGTCTCCCCACGGGTCGGTGGCCCTGGGCAACGTGTTCACCTACGGCGGGGTGGGGGGCACGGTCCGGGTGGGGCAGGGGCTCGACCGCGACTTCGGGCCGCCGCGCATCCAGCCCGCACCCCCCGGGTCGGGCTGGTTCGTCCCCTCCGGAGGCTTCAGCTGGTACCTGTTCGCGGGGGTGGACGGGCGCTGGATGCTCCGCAACATCTTCCTCGACGGCAACACTTTCCGCGGCAGCCATCGCGTCGACAAGAAGGCGCTCGTGGGCGACTTCCAGTTCGGGATCGCCGCGGCCGCCTTCGGCATCCGCGGCGGCCTGGTCTACGTGCTGCGCTCGCGGGAGTTCGAGACCCAGGACCGGCCGGACCACTTCGGTTCGATCACCTTTTCCATCGCGCTTTGAGACGGGCCCCCGGCAGGTTATGATTAGCGGGGGCCAACTGGTTGATTGTGGAGAGATTACCTGCTGATTGAGCCGAGGTCCGCCGTGAAGGAAAACGTCCAGCACCTGATCGAGAAGATCCGCGACGGGGTGATCGGCGACGACCGCGCCCTCGACGGCCCCTACGGGCCGCGCCGCATGACCTACGCCGACTACACGGCCAGCGGCCGGTCGCTGGACTTCATCGAACGCTTCATCACGGACGAGGTCCTGCCCCTCTACGCCAACACCCACACCGAGACCTCGCGCACCGGCCTGCAGACCACCTGCTTCCGCGAGGACGCGCGCCGGGTGATCCTCGAGGCCTGCGCGGGTGACGAGGGCGACGTGGTGATCTTCTGCGGTTCGGGGGCCACCGGGGCGATCATGAAGATGATCGAGATCCTCAACCTGATGCTGCCCCGCGATCTCGAACAGAAGTACGACCTGTCCGGGCGCATCCCCGCCGACGAGCGGCCGGTGGTCTTCATCGGGCCCTACGAACACCACTCCAACGAACTTCCGTGGCGCGAGAGCATCGCCGACGTGGTGACGATTCCCGAGGACCAGGACGGACGCATCGACCAGGAGTTCCTCGAGCGCGAGCTGGTGCGCCACGCGACCCGGCCGCTGCGGATCGGCAGCTTCTCGGCGGCGAGCAACGTGACGGGCATCGTCTCGGACACCGCCGGCATCTCGCGTCTGCTGCACCGGCACGGCGCCCTGGCCTTCTGGGACTTCGCCGCCGCGGCGCCCTACGTGAAGATCGAGATGAACATGCTGGACGACCCCATGGCCGAGAAGGACGCGGTGTTCATCTCGCCCCACAAGTTCGTCGGCGGGCCGGGCACGCCGGGCGTGCTGGTGGTCAAGCGCAAGCTGCTGACCAACACCGTGCCCACGGTGCCGGGTGGGGGCACCGTGTCCTACGTGAGCCCCTCCGAGCACACCTACCTGGCCGACCACGCCCACCGCGAAGAGGGGGGGACGCCCGCGATCATCGAGGCCATCCGCGCCGGCCTGGTCTTCCACCTGAAACAGTCGGTGGGTGAGGACGTCATCGAAAACCTCGAACACCGGTTCATCAGGCGGGCCATCGAAGCCTGGTCGGCGAACCCGAACATCCAGATCCTGGGCAACCAGCAGGCCCAGCGACTGTCGATCCTCAGCTTCGTCATCCGTTACGGCGAGGATCCTGCACCACAACTTCGTGGTCGCGCTGCTCAACGACCTGTTCGGGATCCAGGCCCGCGGCGGCTGCTCGTGCGCCGGTCCCTACGGCCACCGGCTGCTGGGCATCGACCTGGCGCGCAGCATGAAGTTCCACGAGGCCATCGACGCGGGCAGCGAGGGCATCAAGCCCGGCTGGGTGCGGGTCAACTTCAACTACTTCATCAGCGAAGAGGCGTTCGACTTCATCATCAAGGCCGTCGACCTGATCGCGCGCGAGGGCTGGCGCCTGCTGCCCCACTACGACTTCTGTCCCGTGACGGGCATCTGGCGGCACCGCGACGCGCGGCGGACGCCCGGCCTACGCCTGACGGACATCAGCTACAAGACCGGCAAGATGCAGTACCGGGCCCAGCACATGACCGAGCCCGAGAGCGCCTTCGAGGACTACCTCGCGGAGGCCGAACAGATCGTGGGCAAGATGGCCGAGCTGGCCGCCGCCACCGGCGACAGTGACGGGATCCTGCCCGGGGCCGGTCGCCCCTGCCTGGACGAGAATCTCGAGCGGCTGCGTTGGTTCCCGTTGCCCGGGGAGGAGATCGCCCGCACCTGACCCCACATCGGAGGCTATTTTCGTGAAACGTATCCTGACATCCCTCCTGATTATATCGGCCGCGGCCCTGCTGGTCGCAGGCTGCAGCGACGAAGACCCGGTCAAGCCGACTCCCGAACCGGTGCCCGACCCGGTGGCGACCACCCCCGATTCCCTCATGAGTCTGCACCGAATCGCCCTCGAGGACCGGGACGCCGAATTGTACGTCTCGCTGCTGGGCTCCGACTTCCACCTGGGGCTCTCGCCCTTCGAAGGCGATTTCGGCGACCTTCCCACCGGCTACCTGACCCGCAGCGAAGCGGTCACCACCGCCAGGAACATGTTCGCCGGCCGGCCCCTGACCAACTGGCGGGGCGATGGGGTTCCGGGGGTCACGCGATTTACCATCCTCGACTGGAGTCCGGTGGAGGAGTGGGCGCCACTGCCCGCGACGGGCACGACCCCGGTGCCGCCGCCCTACGAGATGCAGCAGGGCGTCTGGTCTTTGCGGATGTTCGTCGAGAGGGACTCGGGCTATCCCATGCTTTCGGCCGCCGGCCGGTACGTCGTGACCGTGGGGCGGCTGCCTACCGCGAGCCCGGTCGATACCTGGTTCCTGGTCGGTGTCGAACCCCTCGACCCCGTCAAGAGCGAGAACTTCGGCTGGGCCGGGGTGAACCTCTTCCACCTGACCAACGAGCCGCCCCAGGCCGTCCTGACGGTGAGCGAACAGCCCGGCGATCCCTGGCCCGAGTTCACCTTCGATCCCGCGGGCAGTGCGGACGAAGACAGCGGTCTCGGCCCGCAGCCATTCCGGTACCGGATCGGCCGGGAACCCTTCATGCCGCCGGAAAACTGGACCGACTGGACGGCCGATCCGTTGGTGGTGACCTTCGAGACGGAGGGCGACCATACGGTGACGCTCGAGGTCCGCGACCGCTGGGGAGCGACGGCCCGCACGGAACGGACGGTGGCCGTCGCCCTGGACCGGTAACGCCGATGGTCGATGATTCTCCTGGAGGACATGATGAAGAAGATCCTGATCCTGACCCTGCTGGTGCTCGCGATCGCCGGCTGCAGCGACGACGATCCGGTCACCCCGCCGGATCCGCCGGCGCCGATCGCCCCCTTCGCGGGCTCCGCTCCCCAGCTCATGGCCAACTTCAAGACCGCCTACGAATCGATGGATCTCGAACGGCACCGGGTGCTGCTGCATCCGGACTTCATGACCGTCCTGCAGCAGGAGACGATCGACCAGTTCCCCGACGTGGGCGAGACCCTGGACCTCTTCGAGGAAATCCGGATCCACCAGCGGATGTTCTCCGGCGAGAACCTGATCGATCCCGACGGGCAGTTCATTCCCGGCATGCAGGACGTCGATTTCCGGCTGCTTTTCCAGTTGGAGGACTGGACGGGGGACACGACGGGAGAGTGGCCGACAGGAACCGTGTCGGCCCCCCACGAGGTGGACGTCGTCTTCAGTCGGGGGCCGGAGTATTCCCAGATGCGGGTCAGGGGGGTGATCGTCTTCTACGCGGTGGCCCGGGATTCCGTCCACGAGGGCGAGACCCGCGACTACTACGAGATGGTCGGGCAGGTGGACCTGACGGGATTCCAGAAGGGCTCCGAGACGGGATCCTGGGGAGCGGCCAAGGCCCTCTACCGCTGATCAGCCGAAGACGAGCGCGACGATCTTCTCCAGCCCGACGCGATCGGTGTCCGTGAACGCGTCGGGCCGGTCGCTGTCCACGTCCAGCACCGCCACGAGTTCGTCACCGTCGAACACCGGGACGACGACCTCGCTCTGCGAACGTTCGTCGCAGGCGACGTGCCCTTCGAAGGCGTGCACGTCGGGCACGACGATCGACTCGCGCCGCGTGACGCACGCCCAGCAGACACCCTCGGGACCGTCGAGCACCGCGCAGGCCAGCGGACCCTGGTAGGGGCCGACCTTCAGCTTGCCGTCCAGCAGGCGGTAGAAACCCGTCCAGAAGAAGTGGGGCATCTTGTGGTGCAGCAGCGCGCTGATGGTCGCCATGCGGGCGACGGGGTCGTCGTTCTTTTCGAACAACTCGACCAGCTGGTCGTGGATGCGGTCGTAGCGGGCGGCGAGCTGCGCGGGGGTGGGGGACATCACGGGGCCTTTCCGGAAATCAGGAGAGTGAGCGAGGCAGGAAGATACCGCCGGGCTGCTCGGGCAGCAACCGGGCGTCCGCGACGACCCGGTGGCCGCGCAGCCAGACGTCGGTGACGCGCCCCTTCGCCGGCATGCCGCGCCAGATCGAGCCCGCCCGGTCCGAATCCCCGAGGGGTTCCCAGCGGTACGCGGGTTCGGGGTCGAAGATCACCACGTCGGCGTCGTAGCCCGGCTCGAGGCGGCCCTTGCGGCCGGTCAGCCCCATGATTTCCGCGGGTCGCGTGCAGCAGCATTCGATCCAGCGCGCGGGGGACATCGGCCCGTTCGCGACCGCGTTCGTGTAGCCGAGGGTCATCCGCTCGCCGGCTCCTCCGCAGCCATTGGGGATGTTCTGGAAGCCGCCGGCGGCCTGCTCGTTCTTGACCGCCAGGCAGAACTCGCAGTGGTCGGTCGAGAACACGTCGAGGTCGCCCTTCACCAGATGATCCAGCAGCTTCGGGCCGTGGGACGCCTCGCGCAGGGGCGGCGAACAGATCGCGCCCAGGGCCGCCTCGTGACCGGCGGCATAGAGACTCTCGTCGGCGAACAGGTGGTGGAGGCAGACCTCGCCGACCAACCGGCCGTCGGGCCGCCCCGACCGGCGCTCCGCAGCAATGTCCGCCGGACCGAATCGACCAGACTCATGTGCACGATCGTGAGGGGACACCCCGTGGTCGCGGCCATCCGGAGGACGTCCTCGACCCGCCTTGATCTCGGATTCGGGCGGATGAGCCAGGGGGTGGTACGGCGCGGCGGTCCGTCCCGAATCGAGCAGGACCTTCTCGAGGTCGGCGTTCATCTCGCCGTCCTCGCAGTGCACCAGCATCATGCCGCCGGCCGCCTCGACCGCGGCCATGACCGCGTGCATCTGGTCGGGGGTGAGCATCAACCGGCCCTTGTACGCCAGGAACCCCTTGAAGGTGGGCAGGCCCGCGGCGACCAGAAGGGGGATCTCGGCCAGGCGTTCGGGCGACGGGTCGGTGACCGTCACGTGGTAGCCGTAGTCGCAGAGTGTGGCGCCGTCGGCCCGGGTCCGCCAGCGGGCCGCGACCTCGGTCAGGGTTTCGGCGGCCTCGGGATTGGCGAAGTCGATGACCGTGGTGGTCCCGCCGAGCAGGGCGGCGCCGGAACTCTCGCGCCAGCCGAGGCTTTCCAGACCGGGCCTCAGGGGCATCCCGAAGTGGGTGTGGACGTCCACGCCGCCGGGCAGCACCCAGCGGCCGGCGGCGTCGAAAGACGGGGCCTTCCCCGGCCAGGGATCCGGGCGGTCCGATCCGGGCGACCCGCTCCCCGTCCAGCAGGACGTCCGCGGGTTCGGGACCGCGCGAGGTGATGATGCTGCCGCCGGTTATGAGCATGCCCAATGATTACTGGTACGGGCGGGGGGTGGCCAGTATTATTCGTGGCCTACGAATTGCTCAGAGTGGAGAAATGCCCGTTCCGGCGGGAACCATGCATTCTGGAAGGAGAGTCCAGTGAAGAAGATCCTCATCGCCATCCTGATCCTCGGCCTCGTCACGACGGCGGGCTGCGCCAACATGAGCAACGCCCAGAAGGGCGCGGTCATCGGCGCCGGGACCGGCGCGGCGATCGGTGGAGCCATCGGCAGCGCATCAGGCAACACCGCGCTCGGCGCCATCATCGGCGCGGCCATCGGCGGACTCGCCGGTGCGGTCATCGGCGACTACATGGACGACCAGGCCCGCGAGATCCAGGAGGACCTCGAAGGCGCCACGGTCGAGCGCGTGGGCGAGGGCATCAAGATCACCTTCGACTCGGGCATCCTCTTCGACGTGGACAAGGCGCGCATCTGCAGCCGGCGGCCCGTGAGAATCTGGACCAAGTTGGCGGCGATCCTGAACAAGTACGACGACACCGACATCCTCATCGAGGGCCACACCGACTCCACCGGCACCGAGGAGCTACAACATGACCCTCTCGCGGAACCGCGCCCAGTCGGTGGCCAACTACCTCATCGGGCGCACGGTCGCGGCGGCCCGCCGGTTCACGATCATGGGCTACGGCGAGATGCAGCCCGTCGCCGACAACGGGACGGTCGAGGGGCGCCGGGCCAACCGCCGGGTCGACCTGGCCATCATGGCCAACGACAAGCTGAAGGGCGAGGCCGAGAAGAAGGTCGGGGAAGGCTAGACCCTTTCCCGGTTCGCCTTTATACTCCCTGCAAATCGACGCGTGAGCCCCGGGAATCGGTTTCCGGGGCCTCGCCTTAATGACGAGGAGCGGGGATGAAGCGGATCAAGTCCACGGTCGACACGGCGTCGGCCGCCTTCCGGGAGAACGACCGGCAGAACCGCCAGCGGGCGAGGGAGCTGGCCGAGCTCCACGGGCGGGTGCGCGCCGGCGGCAGCGAGAAGGCCCGCGCGCGGCACACCGGGCAGGGCAAGATGATGGTCCGCGACCGCATCGAGGCCCTCCTCGATCCGGGCGTGCCCTTCCTGGAGCTGTCGCCGCTGGCCGCCCACGGGGTCTACCCCGACGAGGTCCCGGCCGCCGGCATGGTGACGGGCATCGGGCAGATCCACGGCCGCCAGGTCGTCATCGTGGCCAACGACGCCACCGTCAAGGGCGGCACCTACTACCCCCTGACCGTCAAGAAGCACCTCCGCGCCCAGGAGATCGCCCGCGAGAACCACCTTCCGTGCATTTATCTGGTCGATTCGGGCGGGGCGTTTTTGCCCCTGCAGGACGAGGTCTTCCCGGACCGCGACCACTTCGGCCGCATCTTCTACAACCAGGCCACCCTCAGCGCCCTGGGCATCCCGCAGATCAGCGCGGTGCTGGGTTCGTGCACCGCCGGCGGGGCCTACGTCCCGGCGATGAGCGACGAGGTGGTCATCGTCAAGGAGCAGGGCACGATCTTCCTGGGCGGTCCGCCCCTGGTGAAGGCGGCGACCGGGGAAGAGGTCACCGCCGAGGACCTGGGCGGCGGCGACGTCCACACCCGCATCAGCGGGGTGGCCGACCACCTGGCCAACGACGACGCCCACGCCCTGCGGCTGGTGCGCGACATCGTCGAGAACCTGGGCCCGGTGAGCAGGCCCAGACCCCCTGCGACGGACCCGAGGCGCCGCACTACGACCCCGACGAGCTGTACGGGGTCGTCAGCCACGACCCGAAGCATCCCTTCGACATCCGCGAGGTCATCGCCCGGGTGGTCGACGGCAGTCGCATGCACGAGTTCAAGCCCCGCTACGGGACGACCCTGGTGTGCGGGTTCGCGCGCGTCCACGGCTACACCGTGGGCATCCTGGCCAACAACGGGATCCTCTTCAGCGCCGAGGCCCTACGAGCTGTACCATCATTCTCCCATTATTTATCCTATAGCAGTGATTAAAGATAGCAAGCAACCAGAAACTGCTGAGAATTTTGCCAAGTTTATGAATACCAACACAGCGCAGGCCGTATTTATTAAATATGGATTCAGCCCCCTGTGATATCAAATCCGTTTGAATAACCACACTTTCTGGTGAGGTAAGCAGGGAGAAGGGAGAAGGGAGAAGAACAATTAAAACTCATGAAGATTTAGTTATTTATCAAAAAGCATTTGAGGCAGCTATG
This sequence comes from Candidatus Krumholzibacteriia bacterium, assembly GCA_942492615.1. Lineage (GTDB taxonomy): Bacteria > Krumholzibacteriota > Krumholzibacteriia > LZORAL124-64-63 > LZORAL124-64-63 > CALOFL01. Next base: position 23,903 of record CALOFL010000023.1, on the reverse strand, counting down.
ATAATTTTTGAATTGTCTAAACAGTTCCCCCAAGAAGAAAGATACTCAGGGTTGTAGTATTCCAGTTAACCAGAATGCTTTTGTAAAAAACCTACACACTGTGAGGTTGCAATTTTTTGAAAACAACCGAAGTTATTATTTAGGTAAAACTATTGCCTCTTACCTTTAAGCTGCTCCCTAACTTAAACATGAAATTAAAATTTACCAGTCCTTGTACTTAATTTATATCTTCAAAGTTGTATCTTATGCATATTTAAGTTTATGTTCTCTAAAGTAGATAATGGACTTTGGAAAAATATTCTTGTTTTAAATATTTTCCTCTTTAACCGCATTTAAAAATATATAGTTAAAGATTTTTTCTGCTTCAATTTTATCAACATTTTCTGATTTTTAAGAAAACTTTAATTGATCTGCTTTCAAAGTATATTTAAAACCTAACTTTTCCAAAGTTTTTAAACCTAAATTTAAAGAATTTTCACTAAGATTTAAATTATTAGCTAACTCAATAAAATTAGCGATTTCTTGCTTACTATTAGATAAATATTTAACTATTCCTACTAATTTTAACCACACTTCTTGAGGTGATTTTGAAGATTTAGGTTGATATGACAGAGCTAATTTTTGTTGTTTTAATAATGCTTGTTTGTATTCAAATTCTAAATCTTGCCAACTCTGAGGACATTCTTCTATTATTCTTAATGATGAATTAATTTCGGTTAATTTTGATTTTGTTGTCGATTATCAATAATGTTATTCTCTTGAGGCAAATACTGATTAAAATATTCATTTTCCTGAGTAAATTTTAAATCAATTAATCTCACTTCATAGTCTTTTTTATAAGCATTAAAATCTAATTCAACAATCAGCATCATAAGTTTTTTGATGGTATTAATTCATCTTGATAATGTCCCCACCAAATACCATTAAATCCTTCTTTATTAGAATTATCATAAATTGTAAAAAATGTCTTAATATACTTTACTTGTTTTCCTTTATTATCACTTTGATTTTTATTCCAAATATTATCAAACCAACAATTTTTAATTAATAACTTTGAGAAGCAGGATTTCCCATGCCACAAGGTTCTAGTAATTTTAACTCTTTAAATAAGTCTTGACCTAATTCTGCTACGGTAACAATTGCATCAATTTCTATGATTTTTTTTAAATTATTAATATCTATTGTTTGTCTTAATTTTTGATTAATTGCTTCAGTAAAAAAGGAATATTTTCTACTTAGAATAGTTAACCCAGCGCATAAGGATGTCCACCAAAACGTTCTAATAATTTAGCCTGTGATAAAACCAATTCATATAAGTCAATATTATTTACTGAACGGGCTGAACCTCTAGCTATTTTTGCTGTATTGTTATTACTTAAAACTGATTCTTTTTTACTTTCTTTTGCCGTAGTTAATAAAATAGTTGGTCGTCCATATTCTTGAGCAATACTATTAGCAACTAACCCTAAAACGCCAATTTCCCATTGATTATTTACTAAAATAATTACTCCAGTAGAAGATAAATCTATATACTCAATTTGTTTTTTTGCTTCTTTTAAAACTTTTTCTTGTAAACCTTTTCTTCTACTATTAGCTAACTCTGTTTCTTCTGCTAATTTATGGCACAATTTACTGTCTTTACTTGTTAATAAATCTACACAAAAACTAGCATCTCCATGAATACGACTAACCGCATTAATTCTTGGTCCAATTCCATAAGATATATCTGTAGGGCGATCGCCACTTCGTTTTACATAAATCTAATAATTTATCAACGCCAGAACGTTTTGTTTGCTGTAATTTTTTGATTCCTTTTTGTGCTAAATAACGACAATCTCCCGTTAACTTTACCAAATCTGCTATTAAACCAATGGCTACTAAATCTAATAATTCTTCTAAAGATTGTTGAGGAACTTTTGGCAAAGTTTGATAAAGTGCTTCAATTAATTTATAAGCAACGGCAACTCCAGAAAGATTATATAAAGGATGATTTTTAGAAAAATAACGAGGATTAATAATCGATTTTACGGGCGGTCTTTCCTTTGGTAAAGTGTGATGATCTGTGATAATTAAATCAATTCCTAATTCATTAGCATAGTCAATTTCTTTTAAATTAGTGCTACCAGTATCACAAGTAACAATTAAATTTACTCCTCTTTTTTCTAATTCGTTCAATACCTTCACAGTTAAGACCATGAGACTCAGTAAAACGATTAGGAATATAATATTTTAAATTAATATTTTGTTTAAAAAATTGTCCTAAACCTTCCCACAAAACACTGGTAGCAGTTACACCATCAGCATCAAAATCTCCCCAAATTGCGACTTTTCCGATTTTTTAAGTGCTTTTTCGACCCGAGCAATCGCTTTGGTCATTTCTCCATTAATTTGGTCAAATTCCACCAGGAGAAGACGCTTGATAATTTTCGCAACTAAGAAATGATTTTAATTGCTTTAAATTTCTAATACCTCTTTGCCATAAAATTTGGGCGAGATATTGACCATTTTTAACCTGAGGGTGAGTTGCTTATTTTGCTAAAAACCAAGGAGGAATTTGTGCATAAGATTCTAATTGCCACTGTTTATTTATTGTTAATTACCAATTACCAATAAATTATTCATTATCAACCATGAACATGAACAACAATTTTCTAAATGACTATGTTGACGATGTTCCCAAAGATAAACACCTTGCCAAGTACCTAAAACTAATCTATAGTTCAGAAATGGGTATATTTTCCGATGTTTTAGTTAAAACTGACCGAATATGACCGGGCATATCATCAATTCCTTCACTACTATGAAGATAATCGGTATAACTTTCAGGTACTAATTTCGTAAAAAAATTAGCTAAGTCTGTTAAAACATCAGGATCAGCATTTTCTTGGATAATTAAACTAGCAGAAGTATGGCGAATAAAAACAGTACATAAACCCATTTTTATCCCTGAATCTGAGACACGTCGTTGGAGCCGTAATTTTGTGGAGACATTTACTCGTAGTTTTAACTCGAAGAATTTTGTTGATGGTGATTCATAATAATGTTGATAGCGTCAATAATTAATAGTTAATTAATAGTTTTTGGTAATTCACTATATAATCATTCTACTTTTGCTAGAAATGGCAAATAATTTAATTTTTTTCTTTGGTGAAGTAACAATTTTAAACCTAATCAATTGAGCTTTTAAACTATTAATAAAGTTTAAATCAGCATCAGGAAAGATGGAAATTCATATCGAAATTTTTCGCAAAACTTTCATTAGCAGTTAATTGTAAAGAAAAGGTTTAAGGAAACCGATTTGAGCCACTCTAATGGGTGCACGGAAATGACAAGAAATAATTTGTTGAAAGATCCAATCAACAACTTTATCTGCCCACTCTATCACTTGTTGTGGTGCTTGAGGTAAAATCAGAGTTCGTAAAATAGGTGCAACAAATGGAAGACCATCCTTTTGTAAAATCTCAAAAGATGAGTACCAATGGGAGTCCCATCGAAAAGGAAATAAGCCAAAATAGGCTTTTCTGATTTATTTGGTGCTTGAAAGTCTTCTTTTAATAATTGACCCACACCAATGGGTTCAACGGCATCAGGGCGAAAAATAAACCGCAAAAAGACAAATACGTTGCCATCCTTTAATTCGATTAGATGGACTGTCGTCTATTTTTTCTAAACCATTTTCCCGGGCATGAAATAATAAGGGGTAAGGATTTGAGACAAGAATGTGGATTTTAAGGAATAGAGATGATCGTATCGGTAAAAGTAAAAAAATGGTAATATTCGCCAATGAAATAAAGCCACTCGCCAAAAATAGCCATTAACTTACTAAGTTTAATATTGAGTATGCGATAATCGAACTCACTGGCAAAAGGAATTTAGATTGATGATCAGAAAGTTCAAAAGTACGTTCAGGGGGAAACCCAGCCAAGTTGAAGAAGAGATTTAAGGAAAACTCCATCGATTAGCGACAAAAACTTCGGCTTGAGGAAATATTTAGCAAAAGGGCCGACAAAACTTTTGTGTTCAAGACCAGAACTGGTAGGAGAATACCGTACTTAACTTTTCATAACGATCAACTCATTGACCAAGGTCGGAGACACTCTTTCGTCGGGGCAATAGAGCATAAATAAGTTAAACCGCCAGCATGGAGTTTAACAAGAGTCATGCGAATAGGGACAACTGCATAGAGAATTCCTTGACATTGTTCAAAACTCCAAATTGTTTCCTTCACTAAACTCTCGACGAATAGTTTGTCTTTGACCATAAGGATATAGTGGCAAGACAAACCAAAAAGGACAATTCCTCTGGAGATGACAACTATTGTTGTTAGTCTAATGGTGTAATAAATCTTCGTTTAACATTTTTGTCATTTTTCTTAACCTTGTTCAAAAAGTTACCATGATCACTATATTTTCAAACATTACAAATTGTAAAAATAAATTCCCGAAATTGAAGAAATAATAACTTTTTGTTCCTTTTCTAAATTAATTTGCTTAGATGAAAGAGTAAGGAATTATAAGTTAATGGCAATCGCTAAAATTATGACTATAAAGAGAAAGAGACGGATAGGAATTCTCACCAGTGGTGGAGATTGTCCAGGTCTAAATGCTATTATTGGGGCTGTAGTTAAATATTCAACCCTTAAAGGATGGGATGTATTTGGTATTCCTAGAGGTACAGATGGTTTCATTGATATAGTGAAAGGAAATTTGCAAGAGGAAGATTTATGATTAAAAGAATGGTTATGATATTCCTGGTTACTGCAGGGTTAGATGTACTTCATTTTCTCAGTGGTAGTGTTCTAGGCTCTTTAAACAAAGGAGATCCTAAAGAATCCAAAGTAACTGAAGATATTCTAGAAGGTTATCAACGTTTAGGATTAGATGCACTTATTGCCATCGGGGGTGATGGTAGTTTAGATATTATTTATGATTTAGCGAAAAAAGGTAATTGGAATTTAGTAGTAATTCCGAAAACTATTGATAATGATGTGGCATTTACTGAAAGATCAGTGGGTTTTGACACGGCTCGTAATACAGTAACTCATGCACTTTATGATCTTACTTTCACCGCAGCAAGTCACGAGCGAATTATGGTAGTGCAAGTAATGGGAAGAGATGCAGGACATTTAGCCCTTCATTCAGGTATTGCTGGAGGTGCGGATTTTATTTTTATTCCTGAATTAACACCTCAACTTAATGAAAATTTAATTGATAAAATCTTGTCAAAGAATTGCTAAATGCGTTCTTCACGCCGTAAATTTGCCTTAGTAGTAGTTGCTGAAGGTGTTCGTGGTTTAAAAGGCGAAAAGAGAAAGACGATTATATTGCTGAAACATTAAGCCCTTTGATTAAAGAACATAGTGATAAACTTGTGTTTACAAAAAAGACACTATTTTGGGATGAATGAAATTGATACCCGTGCTACTGTTTTAGGACATTTACAACGTTGTGGTGTACCTAGTTCTTTTGACCGCATTTTAGCTACGGCTTTTGGCATTCATGCTGTTAATTTAATTGAGGAACAAAGTTATAATCGTTTAGTAATTTGGGAAAATGGTACAGTAGATAGTAAATCCTTAGATCAAATTATGCCTTTAATTAAATGGTGTCATCAAGAAAATAGTTGTCCATCACCTGTAGATCCAGAAGGTTTCATGGTAAGAACAGCTTTATCTTTAGGTATTTATTTGGGTGAATTGCCACACAATCATATAGAATTTGGCGATGATGATGAACACAATAATGGATTTACTACTTCATCTGAAGAGCAAGGGACAATGATAACCGAGTCCAATTAAACTCATTACGAATAAAAGTAGGTTGGGTTAAGCAACAGCGCAACCCAACCTACAAGAGAGGAGATCGCACTAATTACATTAAGATAATATAATAATGAATCATTTCCTTACGTCCAAATTTGTAAATAATTTATTTATATCTTGTAGAGTATATAGTTTCAACAACTTAGTATAGCAATAATAACCATCAGTAAAAAATAAACCCCTTTTGGTTCGTCTGCATAAGTATAGTTGCCATTATAGTTAGCTAAATCTGTGGTAATTGTTTCCGCCAAAATAGAAAGGTAAATCCCCCTGTGCCTCCCTGACAAGGGTAGGTTTTTTACAATAAGTTCTGGTGAGGGAGATACAAGTAGGACAATCGGTCAGACCCCGCGACGACGACAGTCGCAAGGGAATGCTGACCAAGAGAGGAAGGAAAGTAGACAATGAAGAGATAAATCTAAGATTAAGATGTATTAATCATAAAAGATGATTGTGGAAATAAACCCTGTCAGGATATACCTTTGCCAAGCCCGCAAATCGGCAATAATGTTAATTAATCCTTGCAAAAAACAGCAGAAATATTCCTAGATTCGTTTTACTTTAACTCTTGATTTTGGCTCATGCCAAAGCTCCAAGTAGCCAAGCCTGCGACTTCAGGCAATGACAAATGAGAAAAGTGTTTCGAGACAATGTTTGACCAGTCTTTGAGATACTTATTTTGTAACATGAATCAACCAATTAACCAACTTTGGGGAGAATTAATCATTTTTACTAATCCGCTTAAAATTTGATTGTATGTACTATATAACTCTCGTCCTTGTTCCGTAGATATATAGTCACATTTAACCGCAAATTGAAGCCAAACTTGGGTTTCTGCTGCTTCTGCTTCACAATCATTTAATTTGGCTACAAATGATGCTTGATACCTTCTTTTCCTCCAGGCTTCGGCAAAATTCGCACAAACAGAGCGAGACGAACGACGAATTTGGTCTGTAAGAGAATATCTTTCTTCGACAGGAAACTGTTTGGATAATTCAAAAATACTCATAGCTGCATTAAACCCTTTTTGATAGATAACTAAATCTTCATGAGTTTTAATAGTTCTTTTTTCTTTTTCTCCCTGGTCCACTTTCCCCCCTCACAAGTGTAGGTTTTTTACAATTAGATTCTGGCAAGGGTGGAGACAAGGAGGACAAGCGGTCAGACCCCGCGACGACGACAGTCGCAAGGGAATGCTGACCAAGAGAGGAAGGAAAGTAGACAAGGAAGAAAGAAATTGGTAGCTTAAGAAGTATTAACAGCAAAAGATGATTGTGGATATAAACTATTTAACGAGATACCTTTACCACAAAGTAAATCGGCGATAATATTGATTAGTATTCATAAAAATATATCCTTGTAAAAAACAAGAAATACTCCGATTAGTTTTCTTTAACTCTGATAAGGGCTGAACTGTATCACGAGCAATTCCTTGATCTTTAACAGTTTCCTCTAGGTGTTGTTGTTCATTACTACCCATTGTTACTGTCCATAAAGTAGCCGCTCCACTCTCTTGTCTCCTACCACCACCACACTTTTTAGACTCGATATGACACCAACTTAACCATACCACAAACATTACCAACAGATGGTTCTAAGTCGGTAACAATCAACCAAGGCTCTTTATAACCTTCGTCCCAACGTGCTAATAAAGTGCAAGGTCGAGGATTACGCTGAAAACAAGTAACAACACCAGAGGAACTCTCCTGCTTTTGGTCTGTTCTCGTTTCCTTCTTTTTCTCCTTCGTTTGTTGTTCCTTGTGGTGTTGTTCTTGTGCCTCTGGCGCATTTCATCGATCCGTCTGCATATAATCCTCTATCTGCTGAACAATTACTTGCCAATCAACAGGAAACTACATCTTTCAAAGATTGAAATAAGTTTTGCCAGTGAGGCTTCCATGAACCTTTTTCTGTACCTTTAACAATTTTCCAAGCTACTGGAATGCCACAACCAAGATAGGCGAACATGAAGAGATAGAATGGTAAAATTTTGCCCCACATAAGTAGCATCTATGGCTAATGGTAGCCATTTTTCTTCACTATTCCACAAACTCAAGATCCCTGAAAGTAAAGGTGCAAAACATTCCTTAACATCTAATTCTTTCCTTTTATGCCCCTTTTTTGCCTTACTATCTTGATACCATTTCGTATTTTCTTACTAGTAACTTATATAAAACTTTTAGTGTTTGTTTAACTGGCTTACATTTCAACTTCAATTGATTTTAGTACTAAATTCGATTGAATTACTCTAGTCAGTCTAGTTGAACCAGTTATGACCATACTGCTCGCGTAAACTCCAACTAGCCAAGCCTGTTGCCTCTGCCTCACTATCGTTCAATTTAGCTATAAATGAGGCTCTATATCTTCTTCTCCGCCATGCTTCACCAAAATTGGTACAGACTGATCGAGATGCACGACGTATTTGGTCAGTTAAAGAGTATCTCTCTTCCTTGTCCACTTGTCCCCCCAATTCAAAAATAGTCATGGTCAAATGCCTTTTGATAGATAACTAAATCTTCATGAGTTTTAATGGTTTTTTTTCTTCTTCTTCCTTGTCCACTTTCCCCCCTTGTCTTCCTTGTCTTACACCATCATAAACCTAAATGTAAAAAACCTACACTTGTGAGACACTTTCCTCCTCTCCTTGGTCAGCATTCCCTTGCGACTGTCGTCGTCGCGGGGTCTGACCGCTTGTCTGCCTTGTCTTACCCTATTTTATCGTTAATGTAAAAAACCTACACTTATGAGGAACGTCTAACAGGTATAAGGATCGCCTGTTATGAATGGAAGAAACACCAGTACAATTGAACTAAAAAAATGGTGTTTCTTGAAAGCGACCTTCATAATCAGCATCTTCAAGTCTAAAGGGGCGTTCAATAAATTGAAACTTTAGACATCTTATGTTATAGAATCCTTAGTTCATTTTAATGAACGTTTTTTATTAGCTCTGAAATTTATGACTCTGTTGGTTAATTCGTGAAACCTTGATTCTATCAGTAGAGAGGTTGCATGCAACGTCTCTACCCACGTTCGATAAAATTAATTCGCCAACAGTATCATTTATTCCCTGGCGGGTGATGATTCTCATCTGTTCCTCACGTTAACATCATTTAAACCATAAAATCCCCTTAAACTCTTAACGAAAAAAATTTTCGACTCGCCTTACGGCGAGATTCTGTTTTTAAGGGTAAAGAGAAAGAGGGGAAAATGAAAAAGGGTTAATAAGTTTTTCCGAAACATGACACCACACGAAACCCGAGATCGTAGTAGTTGTTCGCGTGCGTAACATTGTTGCGGTAAGCAGAACGGCAGTAGTTAGGATTGTTGTTCCATGAACCGCCCCGCAGTACAACAGTATTGCTCTTGCCCGTTTCCAAGCACTACCATCATTAGGTGCACCTTGATAGTTACTATGCCAATCATCTTCGCACCATTCCCACACATTTCCGTGCATATCGTACAATCCAAAGGCATTAGGTGGAAACATACCTACAGGAGTTGTTTCTTCTCTATAAACCCCTTTTGGTTCGTCTGCATAAGTTAACTGCCATTATAATTAGCTCCAAATCTCCCAATCTATCCTCTATAGTTACGGTAAATCTGTAGTAATTGTTTCGCCAAAATAGAAAGGAGTAGTCGTTCCTGCACGACAGGCATATTCCCATTCCGCTTCAGAGGGCAATCGATATTCTTTCCTGTTAGTTTTGAAAGGCGATCACAAAATTCAACTGCATCATACCAACTAACACCTTCTACAGGGCGGTTATCACCTTAAAGCGTGATGGATTAGTTTCCAAGTCTTGTTCAACTTTTAAATCTTGACGAGAAGCAATAACCTCTCCATTGCGCTTGGGTAACCGGATACTTGCCCATAAAGAAAGGTTTAACTGTGACTTGATGTTGAGGACATTCTGCTTCTAAAACCATCCCAATCAAATTTTTTAACCAGTCTTTCTATTTCTTCATCATCTGTACCCATCATAAAAGTCCCACCCGGAATATCAACCATATCCAGATTAATACCTTCACCTAAATCTTCACTAAAATAGGAGGCAGTTTTTTCTTCTTTATCAATTATTTCGCCTCGATTGTTAACTTTTACTGTTTCAAAGATAAAGGTTTTATCCCCTTGAGACTTATTATTACTCGGTTGAGGGTTAAGATTATTTTCTGGAAGCTTAACATCACTATTCTCATAAGAAGAGTCTAAATTAGCAAAAATTGAACGACCAACAACAGTTATAACAACACCTGCACCTCCCCATCCTACCCATTTCAAAAATGAACTTCTAGTGATAGTATTCTGTTGCGTTTTACTTTTCTTGAGCGGTGGATTTCTAGGTGGAGTTACAGGTAAATTTGCTGCTGGTTTTTGAATAATAGTTTTTTTAGGAGTTGATGGAGTAACCGAAGGAGGCGAAGGTTTTGATACAGAAGATGAATTATTTAAAGCTGTTAGAATTTCTTTTGCCGATTGATAGCGATTTTTAGGCACATCTTCAATCATTTTGTCTAAAACATCGGCTAAGTTAGGATTAATCTTTATTCCTTGCTTTTCTGCATATTCTCGCCATACCCAACTACAATTATCTTCATCATATAAATCATCATCCATATTACTTTGGGCATCAAAGTTAGGGTAACATCCTGTTAATAACCGCACCATTGTTACCCCTAAACTATAAATATCACTTGCTGGTTTCGGATAACCGCTCATATGTTCCCTTGAAGCGTAACCAGGAGTGTATAATCTTGTACCGGGCGCAGATTGTATAGTTTGATTGGTTTGTTTCGCACCACCAAAGTCAATTAAATTTAATTTGCCATCTCTTTTGCGCCGCATAATGTTTTCTGGTTTAATATCCCGATGGAGAATCCTATTTTGATGCAGATATTCTAAGATAGGCAATACATCCTGCAACGCTTGTTTAACTTTCTCGGCACTAAAATTACCTTCCTTTTGCCATTCGCTATATAAATCTTCTCCCTCAATATATTCTTGAATTAAATATAAAGAGTTATTATCTGAAAAGTAATCATATATTCTAGGAATTTGAGTATGTCTTAATTCATCGAGTTTTTTAGCTTCCCTTTCAAATAATTCTTTAATTTTAACTAAATTTGTGCCTGTACCTGTAGCAATCAGTTTTTTGATAACTCGCTTACTTTGAAAATTTTGGTCTTGTGCTAGATAAGTTCGTCCAAAAGCCCCTTCCCCCAATACTTTGATAATTTGATCACGACCTTTATACAAATAAGTGTGACTACTTTCAGTCAACGGTACACCACAACCATGACAATACTTATTCTGGTCAGGGTTTTCGGGATTAGGACAGGCAGGATTAAGGCAAAATAGCATTTTTTCACATTAACTTTGAACTATTAATATTCATTTTAATAAGTGTTGTTAATAAATAGATAATTCTAACTATTCTCGAGCTAGATACTTATCTTTTATATAAGCATAATTAAGAATAAAAAATAAATAATCCTTGGGTAAGCTTGCTAATTTTACTCCATGAATAACATGATATTTATACCATGAATAGGGCTTAAGAGATGGATTAATTTTTATAGCATAATAAGTATAAGCGTTAATAAATTCTCCTTCGTGATTAGTTAATTCAACTTCTTTTTGTTCATAACCCCAACCTAAATTTTCAGCTTGATCTAATTGTGGTTTTTCACTGAGGTTTAAAATTAAATAAAACTCCAAAAACTTTATCATTTTCATTGCCTGTAAAATAAGCATCACATTTTCCTGAACCATCTTTACTAATTTTATGAAATTTTAAAGTATGTTTTAATAAATAATATTGGCCAAGAAATTTAGCACTTTTGACTCTTCTTTGTAAGCGTTTAATGGACATATTTGAACCATAAGCAAAATAAAACATAAAAATTAACAATTTAGAATTAAGAATTTAGAATTGGAATGAAATTAAAACCCTTAAAAGGATGCCTAAATATTCCTAAAATTCTAACTAGCAACTAAAGAAAGCTAAAGGTTCAGGAATACTATCTGATGGTGCTTCAAATTGACCTTTATAGACATATTCTAAACGCAATTTTAACCAAGTAATAAAAGTAGAATTAGTACTGATAACAGCTACAGACGGTTGAGGGCATTTATCCTTAATTTCTTTCATTTCTGGTGCTTCAAGAAATGCTGGTTGTTTAACTAACCAAAAATCAATTTCTCTATTCTTGTCCTGATAATCACGTTTTCTTTCTTTTAAAACCTCTTCAAATGGTTCTTCTTCTAATAAAAATTTCTGACTAGCTACAATATAATAATAAGTTGTCATTTTTGTTTCTGTTTTCCTTTAATAATAAATAAACTTTTAGAGTTGATTTTTCATAGCGAGCTTCATTTCTTTAACCGCTCTTTCTAAACCAACAAGCACAGCCCTACTTATTATACTATGACCGATGTTTAACTCTTCCATTCCTTGAATACAAGCCACTGGATATACATTCCAATAAGTTAAACCATGACCTGAATTAACTCTTAAGCCTAAAGAAATTGCTTCTTTTGTTCCTTTTTCCAAAGCTTTTAATTCTTTTTCAATGCTAACTTCATCTTTAGCATTAGCATAAGTACCGGTATGAAGTTCGATAAATTTTGCTTTAGTTTTAGGCAGCCGCTTCAATTTGTTGAGTATCGGCATCGATAAACCAACTGACGGGAATATTGGCATCTTGCAACTTACTTACCACATCGGTAAATCTTGCCAAATTACTAACAATATCGATGCCTCCTTCGGTGGTAACTTCTTCTCTTTTTTCTGGCACGAGAGTTACATAGTCTGGTTTAATATCCAAGGCAATGTTAACCATTTCCTCAGTAGGTGCCATTTCTAAGTTTAAATGAGTTCGCACTGTTTCTCGCAATAGTCTCACATCTCGATCTTGAATGTGTCGTCTATCTTCTCTTAAATGGACTGTAATGCCGTCTGCACCGCCTAATTCAGCTAAAACAGCACCAGCAACAGGATCTGGTTCAACAGTCCTTCTTGCCTGTCTAATAGTGGCAATATGGTCGATATTGACTCCTAATGTTAACAACCTTGGTTTCTCCTCAGATTTTAATTTGTTTGCTAAGTTGTATTTTACCGTTTTTAGCTAATCCCGCAGAAGCCCTATCAATATTCTAACTTTCGCTTTTTCCAGTAATCAGGCTTCCGTTTTCCATGGAATTAGAAAAATGTAGGGTGTGTGAAGCGTAGAAAGCGAAACGCATCCCAAAAGGTATTAGGTAGGGTGCGTTAGTCGGCGACAATCCCTTGCTATGATTTAGATCTAAAAATCCGTCGTAACGCACCCAAAAGAATCTTAAAGATGGGGTGGTGCGTTACGGTTAATTGTGCATTTTCGGTTTTAGCAAAAATTTATTGCCACCTAACGCACCCTACTAAATTAAGGGGGAATCGATTATATTTTTAGAGACGATTTAGCCAATTTTTGTGGTTACTTTTTCGATTGAATTAGTGCGTTTTACTTTGCGTTTGAGGGTTGCACCTGCGCCGATAATACCTAGGGAGAGAGGAGACCTAAAATCAAAAAAGATGAGATTCAGGAGTATGGTGGGGATAGGATCGAGTAGTCTGAGTGAAAGTGAATGGGGATCATCACCTGATAGGTAACAGTTGTTAAATCAATACGTTTAGCCCTCCCTTTATTGATACCCATCTCCTTGTTTTTGAGAATTACTCTTCTCCAAATTGTATCTGGAAAATGGCAGTTTCCCCAATCGATTATCCACCGTTTCATGTTATTTTTATCAATATCCCCCACCCCCCCCCCCCCCCCCCCCCATCCAAAAACTCTCCACCATTTGCAGGAACTTCTAAGTCTCCCAGAGGTTTGCTCAAAAGAAGGCTTTCCGGTGTCAGGATTTAGGATTGGATTACCTTGTGTCGAGGCAAAAATTGTATAAGTACCTTTCAAATCTTTTTTTACTTGATTAGTAGATATTTCAGATGACTCTACCGAGAGTACAGGCTCTAAAGTAATTAGTATGACGTAAATTCCTGAGCCACGAATTGTTTTCTATGACTCAATACTAGTGCGCTTGTGGAGGACACGTCGCTTGTTTCAAATTCCACCCTTCCAATTGGCTTCTGCTACAACATCATCAAAAGGAGATAAGGTCCACAGTTCCTAGCAGCTAGGCACTGCCCCATTAGACTCACTGATAATTGCGTTACCTACAGGAGGAATAAATATTTGTGTTTTGGACTATGCCATCATCAAATGTATCTACAAAATCAGCCTTGTCAAATACAGATGCTTTAACTGGACTTGAAACAATAGCAAGTTAACGTAGTAGTGAAAACTAAGGGAATAAACCAATTATTTATTTTTATCACTATTTATCCTAGGTAAAATGCAAATTTATCTCAATCTTAATTGAGGATTAATTTATTTTCACAAGACCCAAAAAGCAATATAAAAGCCTGATTAAGCAGTATTAAGAAATATGAAGCGAGTTTTAAAAGGAATCTAAAGACTGATTAAGTGCATTATGCAATATAATGTCAGATAAAATCCCTCTACTCTCAAAATCTAGCCTATGAACACGTCACATATTCAATCTTTGGTATCAACCGTAGATGAGCTAATCTTGTCGCACACTGGAGAACATTTAGATGACCTTCAACAAGCTGTACTAGAGGGAATATTCAAACATCAAAAATAGCAGAAATAGCTAAAAAGAAATCATCGTTCAGAAAAGTATGTCAAAGATTTAGCAGGTAAGTTATGGCAAACCCTATCCGCTGCATTAGGGGAACAAGTTAGTAAATCTAATCTTAAATCAACATTGCAAAGGTATCATTACTCTAATTTTTCTCAATATGTGGTAAACAGCGTACAAATTCAATCGAGGCAATATTTGCACAGGTTTACCAGAGAATGAAGTAGAAACATCAAAAGTTTATCAACAAGCTAAATTAGAAGTTGTAACCGAATTGATTAAAGAAGGCTTAAATATTGAGCAAATTGCCAGAGTATTAAAACTTCCTTTAGAACTTGTGCAACAGCAAATCCAGAAATATCAATAATGCGATCGCTTTTTTCCTCTAATGAATCTTATGGAAACTTAAGTTCTGATTGTGTTCAAATCCAATGCACTAAACTAGACTCAGAAAATAAATCAATTAATAATAATTGCCTTAAAACTGTTGTCAACGGTCAGATAAGCTTCTCTCATGTCAGCCCAGACACTTTGCGATAGATACCATCAATTGCACCGCAATAATTCACACTCTGAAACTCCACCTTATCCCCCTCTCCATATATTTGTTCTTTCCAATTTCCCGACTCCTGACGACGATAACATTCGATTTTGATTTGATTTTGATGAATAAGAACATACTCTGTCAAAGTAGGACAGGTTTGATAATCGGTGAATTTCTCGCCTCGGTCAAAAGCTTCTGTAGATTTTGATAACACTTCAATTAAGAGGACGGGATAAATAATAAAATCATCAGTATTATTAATTTCCCTTTCATCACACACAACCGCAATATCTGGATAATAATAACAATTTGCTTCTTCTAGTCTGACTTTGATATCCGAAGTTAAAACAAGACAAGGACTATCCTCTAAATGATTACCTAAAATTTTATTCAAATTACTCGCTAAAACAATATGAGGCTTTTTAGCCCCTACCATGGCGTAAACTTCCCCTCGTCGATATTCATGCTTAATGGGACTAACTCTTTCCCCTTCTAGATATATTTCTGGAGATATATAGAAAAATTGTCGATTTGTAACCATAGTTTATGTTCTGGCTTTTGTTACTTCCTAAGCATCTGAATTCATTATATCGAAATCTTACAAGATTACATAAATATTTAATTGTCAAAAATCCGTGTTCAGTGTTCTGGGGATAAACCACCTTAAATTGAATGCAAAGGTTAACAATAAGCGTTCAATAAATTGGACTCAAAGTCTGATACTATAAATTTTCTAGTTTAGAGTAATTGAGAGAGTATGCCAAAAAATAAACCCCCTCAACTAATTTAATTAAAGGGGAATCGCTTATATTTTTAGCGGGTATTCCAATCACATCAGTTTCTTGAATGACTTTATAGGCTATGGGAGAGAGATTTTTTGATTCGTTTGTCCACCATAACCACGTATGAGTATCAAGAATAATCATTGTTCGGCATCCCAGGAAACATCAATAGGTGAAATAATATCATTTTCAAAAACAATACTATCTTTTAAAGGATTAATATCGCCGGATATGGGAGTATTCAGATTAGTTGAAGTTGTGGTTTTTAGTGCCTGAATGATGCGATGTAATATTTCAATATGGGCATCATCTACCGAGTCTATTTCGAGTTTTAATTGTTTGCGGCTAATCATGGTTTATTCTCTTTCAAGACTTTACATTTCCATATTGTGTCATATTTTGAATTCATCAGTCTTAAATTCATCTTCTGCAACAGCAAATCCGTCAATAATATCTTGACACACCACTAGACCAGACTCAGAAAATCAATATTCATGCTTAATAGGGCTAACTCTTTCCCCTTCTAAATAAATTTCTGGGGATACAGAGAAAAATTGTCGATTTGTAACCATAATTTATACCCTCGCTTTTGCTATTCCGCAACCATCTGGATTAATTGTACTTTATCTCTATTGCCATCTTGGACTGAGAAAATGTTTAAGGAAGCATATGACAGCCACACAGAGTCGAGTCAGAAGCAGAATATCCCAGCAGTCACCCAGGCAGGAACAGACAGAATGAATTACACACACAGGAAATTATTGCAGGAAGAATCTTAGCCCATGCCCAGTCGACTATAGCAGGAAGCCACATGCTATACATGCCGCAACAGCAGTCCTTTGCAGCCATGAAATGCTATAGAGAAGCACCAGGCAGAAACAACAAATGCCATTAGGTGCTGCATAGTATCATGGTAGTCAACAGAAACCAGTCTCATTCACAGCTGCGCGCTCGGTTCTTCAGAAAATACTAGGTTCAAAACCAAATCATCAGCGCAATGAAACGGGCACAGGTCAGGAAACCGAAGCAGCTCAGTCACCGCAGAGCGCATAACTTCCAAATCGAACCCAAATGCACTGCAAAGAAGGTGTCCTGCTCAGCCCCACCATCCCTATGGTTTCCCCATCTGTTCCTCTACCAGCTCAGGCAGAAGGAGCACAGCTAAGCGATGCACCCAACAGAACCTCAGACAGCCTGCTCCAGTCACACCCATGGCCTCCCAGAAATGGCGAGAAACGACCCTAGTAGCCATCAGCGCACGTGCCCAAGTCCCAACCCTTCCAAAATTAACCAGCCACAGACAAACACCAGCTGCGCGCGCAGTAAAACGGTACGAGAGTCCAAACAGTGAGACGCAGCACGCGGTGTCCAGTCAGATATCCGCAGCCCAAGGCGCGACTCTGAACCCTCCCCAGCCAGCTCCTCACAGTCTGCACCCGGGCCGAGACCGCCATGCTGAACCCCAGGGCTCCATCCGATGTCAAAGTCACTTGGAAAGAACCTGTTCCCAATGGCACAAAGAAACCTGGGCCCGATGCCGTTCCAGCGCGTCCTCCAAAAGGGTGAAGAACCAGCTGTGTTGAATTCCGCCCATCCCACAGCTACCCACCGAAACCGCCGCCACCGTGCCCGGGCCCCACCTTCTGTTCAGCGCAACCCAGCAGTCCCGCAACCTCCGAGCAAGAACCCGCGACGTGTCGTGTCCCCAGAGCTGCATGTTCCCATCCCGCAACCCAGCGCCGCGTCATCACAGAGCCTGCACAGCGTAGTCGCGCGTGCACACACACTCGGTGCGTCCCGGTGTCTCACTAGCTCAGTTTTCTAG
The DNA here is from genome assembly GCA_942492615.1 of Candidatus Krumholzibacteriia bacterium. Classification (GTDB taxonomy): domain Bacteria; phylum Krumholzibacteriota; class Krumholzibacteriia; order LZORAL124-64-63; family LZORAL124-64-63; genus CALOFL01. The sequence goes on along the minus strand of CALOFL010000023.1, from coordinate 6,233 downwards.
TTTGCGGCAATAAATGTACTGCAGCAAGATCCCGTGCGGGAATAAAAACGTTCAGCAGCCGCGAGTCCGAAGAGCCGCAAGAACACAGTTCATTAGAGCTCCACCGGCCGAAACGCCCAAGTCGCCAGCCTCAGGTGTCCGCCTTCCGAGTTTCCGGCCTACCGCAGTTGCGCGCAGCATCCAGCGCTACCGCAAATGCGCTGCCAGTCATCAGCGGCCAACAATGATCCCACAGCACGTGAAATCGTGCTGTGCGTACTGAAATAACCTTCAAAATGCACGAGCCGGTCGACTGCTGAGATGCCGAATGGCCGCGGAACAGTCCGGGAACGAACAGCGATACCCGAACGGTTGTCCCAAATGTGCCATCTTCCAGCAGCCGGGCCCGTCGCCCGTCCCACCCGCGCCCGGGACCGCCGCGCCGGTGTTCGTGTCATCAGTCCCGGAGAACTCACCGAGTCGCCGCCGCCCCGCCGCCGTCCCGCCCGCACGCACAACCGCGCGCGCTCCGCTGAACCGCCAGAACCCGACCACCTTCCCGCGCGCAGCCAGCCGCGCCCCGAAACCGTGTATCAGCCGCTCACCGTGGGGCCGCACCCCAGGCGGCTCACAGGCGCGTGGCGCGACGCTTCCAAAATGTCAGGAGCAGTGTCGTATCAGCACGTCCGTCCGCCACCAAACCTCCGCGACACGAAACCAGGTGCGCTTCAGCCGCCGACTGTCCGTTCTGCCTGCCGCGTCGCTCCCAGCCTCCAAACCAGCCCCCCGCGAGGAATGCAGCGACCGGTGCCTGCACCGCACATCGATGAGTCCACCGCCCACACATCCAGCAAGAATAGCCAAAGAAGGAAATAACAAGCAGTCAGAAGCCTACCAGACGAGTTCTAGCAACAGGTCAGTAACAGGTCTCCAAAAGGAACAAGCAAGACCAGACAGATCAAATTCTGAAACGCTACAGGACCAGACACGGCACGCAGTTCCTCCCAGTCTACTCAGCCGTCCTTCTTCAGAAGAGCCCACCACGTAGCACCACCCCTTACTCCTTCACAAGGTCATCTAATTTCAGCAATCTTGTTTTCCAACAAAAGAGACAAATATCAGGTCAGCCGATTACATCAAACTATTACAAGAGCTCTCTGCCTCCACCAAGCCAGCTGATTCAAATTGGGAAAACAGAACCTGCTATACCAAAATTGCAACAGAACAGTCCAGCCATGTGCATACCTAATAGCCTACCAGACAGAAAGTCCAATTCTTATTCTTATTCCTAGCAACTCAGCAGTTCAATGCCAATCTCATATGCAGAATAATCAATATATCCAGCCCATACCAAAGCCAGGAAATTGTCAGAGACAAAGATCTGAGGTGCAATAAAGAGAATCAAACTATGTATCAGCAATACAGGAGCTAACAAGGAGCATACCTATAAAATAATTTAAATGGCACTAGCAGTCCTGAAAGGAGTTTGAATGCTCCTTGCTAACCCAAGAGGTAATCGTCAGAATCTCTGAGACACAGTGGGTGACCGACTATGGTGTTATGCGACCCACTTCTCATCTCCACAAAGAGACAGCTTTGCGCACGGATTTGCCAAAAACGAAAAATCCAATTTATCCAAAAAAGAACTTATTGCTTTCAAAGAGTTAGCCAAAATTTTGCTCAAACTTTCAGCAGAAGATATTGAAATTGCACTAAAAAATGGAGATTTCATGGAGGTGAAATAATGAGGAAATCTATTGCCGAATCAATCACTTGTACTTTTAAAGATCTGCACAAAAGCGGACTGGTAGATGATATAACGATGAAAAATATTGAAAATCTCTGCCTTCCCGAAATTCAAGAATATAATCCCGAAAAAATTATTTATATCAGGAAAAAGTACCATCTTAGTCAAGCAGCCCTTGCTAGTATTTTTAATATTAGTTTATCAACTGTTCAACAATGGGAACAAGGGAATAAAAAACCAAGTGGTGCTTCAAGGAAACTATTAGACATCATAGAAAGAAAAGGTTTGCAAGCATTTCTCTAAATAAGCAAAACACTTATGTGTAAGAGGTTTGAGGAAACTAAAACCCAACACCTAGTGGTGTGTCAAGATATTTATTGACGGGTTTGATCCCCCCTAACCCCCCTTAAAAAGGGTACCGTGTACACAAGATTTGATCAACTCCCCAAAATAATGAACCCCCCTAAGTTTGGGGATTGGGGGATTTAGGGGGCTAAATATCTTTAGGCACAAACCAGATGACTTTGTGTGTACACGGTAGCTTAAAAAGGGGGGAATTAGAAAAAAGTTATCGACAAAATTGCTTTGACAGACTACTAGACTGCTTTTTGGGAGTTTCCTCTCATCAACCTAACCCACTTTGTCGGTAATTGATGGAACGAAATATAACACTACAAAGGTTTTTGTAATTGATTTTGCAAATCTTCTTGAGGATTATAAATAATACCAGATAACTCAGAATCGATTCGATTAGGCATTTCACCAGAAACAGAAGGAAACAAAAACCAACGACTGCCCCTTGCTAAAGAATTAAAATAGTTGGTATCTTGACTAATCCAAATTAGAGGTAAATTCGGTAAACTTCTAGTGATAGTTTGTTGTGTAAAGTCTATTTCTGCTAAAGTTTCTAACACCACTCGATTGCCATGAATTAAACCCTTATCTGCTGTCCACAACTTCACCTCTAACTGACAGCGACTAGCATAAAAATATAAAGAAGCTGCTACTATTACAGCGGACTCAAAATAATCATCATTCCAAACAGTAGAGTTGTCTAAACAAATAATAACTTCCTGTCCACCAGTTATAGTTTCTAACTCCCTAATTTGTAAGTCGCCAAAACGTGCACTACTACGCCAATGAATTAAGCGAATTGGGTCGCCAAAACGATATTGGCGTAATGCTTTGGTAACCCCTTCATTGGCTGCTTGATATAATCTTTCGCTTTGCATTTTACGGCTTTTGTCCGTACCCATAGTATCAACTAAGGGGCAATTGCTGAGGGGTAATACTTGGGGATAAATAATCGCTTTTGCTGGTACATTACGACTACGTCGGGCATAAAAAACACCTAAAGGTGCAGCAGTTTTTAACTCTACTTGATGCCAATGATAAACGCCTCTTTTTTCGGTTTGAACATAATATATCCATTGATAACTTTGCTGAGGTGGTATAAATTCAATGGCGGTTGTCACTGGCTTAGAGATAACAAAAGGTAATTGATCAATAATTTGCAAAAGAGTTTTAATTTTATTAGTGGGGTTTTTGATGACTAATTCAATGGTTAATTGGTCTCCTGCGGTGACTGGTGTGATGGGAAAACGCTCTATTTTTAAATTTTTAAGGTTTTTAATGGTTATAACCCCATTTAGCCCTAAAATTGCCAAAATCATGCCGCTAATTACATAAAGCCATCCTGCCATAGTATTAGTTGCTGCACCAAAAAAACTCAGTCCGATACCAATTAAAATCCAACCGGTATAAGCCGGCGTTATCCAATGAGTTTCTAACCAATCAGTAATCCTAAAGATGATTTTAATTACAAGAGGATATTGAGAGTAACGTCGTTTCATTAAATATGTTTGTTTATAGTTTTATTTATATTTTAAGTTCTATCGTTAAGCTATTAACTAGGCAACTGGTAGACAGAGATAAAATAATACGGGATGTTTTGGTTCCCCGTTAGAAAAAAGTTTAACAACTAAATTCTGATAACCTAATAAACTCTTAACTTATTACTTATTTGTTTGCTAATTTGTCTTTAATTTGCCCATATATTATGCCTAAAACAAAACCTAAGCCACCATAAAAATAGTAAAACCAATGCCAAGGGATAGTACTAAAGCAAATAAAAACCCTTTTTTTCAGAAAAGAAACGATAAACATTCCAATTAATTATTAATAATAAACTTAAAATAATAAAGATTATTGCTAAACTTGGTATCCACCACCAAGATAATAAACAGAAAATTAAAAGGCTATATACAAGTACAACACTTATTCTATTTTGCCAATTAAGATTTAAATCGTTAATTACATTTTTATATTTTAAAAGTAGAATCGTCCAAGGAATTGCCCGTTGAAAAATTTCTGCTTTTAACAGAGAAAATAGCCCCCATTTTTTTAAATGTTTTACTTGAATATCTTTACATAATTGAATTTGATAACCAGCTTTTTTTAGCCGATAACCTAATTCAATATCTTCCACAGAAGGTAATTTATAATCTTCATTAAAACCGCCTATTTTTTCAAATATTTCTCTGCGAATAACTCCACAAGCACCCCAAAATGTTGATGCTTTTTCATTTCCTTTGTTGATGAGTATAATGATGAAATAAATTTTTATATTGAGATAAGAAAATTAGTAGCACCAGGTTGATCATCATAAGAACCAATTAAGGCAGTTATACTCGAGATTTTCGGCGAAAACTTGCTTAATTTTAGGAATAGTTTGCTCATTAATAGCAATATCTGCATCCATAAAAAAAAGTAGTTTTCCACCGGCTATTTTTGCCCCTAAATTCCTCGCTTTTGCCGGTCCGAGAGAACTTTCATTAATTAAAACTTTTGCGCCAAATTGTTGAGCTAAATCTCTTGATCCATCTGTGTCTCCATCTGCAACTATAATAATTTCTATTTGTGGAGAGGCATATTTTTGCAGACTTAATAAACAATCATTAAAGTTTTTTCCACCATTATAAACTGGAATTATAATTGACAATGTATTAGGAATTGAATCAGAATTGGTCATTTTTATAGTTATCTTAAAAGAGAAACTAACAATTTTAAATAGGCTAATTTATATATAGAAGGTGCGCATTTTAAAATAAAATTTTTAATTAGGTTGAGTAATTCAAAATTCTTCTAATTTTCTGAACCATTTGCTATAATATAAACTTCCAATAAATAATGATTGCGCAAATATATATGTTTAAAAAAATAGAAAAAATTCAACCAAAACCCGGTCAAGAATCAGTCTGGGATTATCCCCGTCCACCACTTTTAGAAGCCACCAACAAGTATATTCAAATTGTTTTTAATAACGTTATTATTGGCGATAGCAAAGAAGCTTATAGAGTACTAGAAACCAGTCATCCTCCTATTTATTATCTACCGCCAAAAGATATTCAAATGCAATATTTAGTCCCTGCTGCTAACGAATCTTTTTGTGAATGGAAAGGTATCGCTAAATATTATAGTTTAATCGTGAATGATCAAAAAGCGGAAAAAGTTGCTTGGTATTATCCGCAACCGACTTCCAGTTTTGAAGCTATAAAAAATTACATTGCTTTCTATGCCACACCAATGGATGCTTGTTATGTCAATGGCGAAAAAGTTACTCCTCAACCCGGTGGTTTTTATGGTGGTTGGATAACTAATGATATTAGAAAATTTTTAAGGGTGAATCTGGTACTTGGGGATGGTAATACAAAAATGTAGAATTCAGAATCCAGAATTGAGAATGAATAAGGGATTAACAAAAAAATAATATACCAATTTATCCCTTTTTTGGTGGGCAAAATATTTTTATGTATCCTTTCGGTTGAGTTTATTTGTTGTTTTTGCCCACCCTACTTTAACTGGTACTTTATTGCCAAAACTTGGAAAATTATTTTGATAAGATTTTAGTTATTGATTATCTATTGCTAAAAAAATGTTAGCCATTATTAAAAATGGAAAAATTGAACCTTTACAACCTCTAAATTTACCTGAAGCTACAAAAATATTAATTACTCCTTTTAGCTTAACCGATGCAGAAAAACAAGATTGGTATAATCTCTCAATTCAAGGATTAAATGAAGCTTATAGAGATGATGAAACAGAATACACTATTGGGGATATAAGAAGACATAATCCCAATTATGAAGCCGAGTGACGTTGTCCTTTCACCCATAAAGATTACTACAAATTTAAGCAATTATTTGATAGGTAAATTAATTATTTAATCATAATTCCCAATTAAAATAAATGCTCTCAAAAGTGGGGCGGGGTTAGCAAATTATCGGGATTGGCAAGGTAACTTAACTTGGCTTGTCGTACGGCTTCACTTTTATTCATGCCTTCTTTTAAGTTACGGTAAAATTTCCAACCATAATCTCGCACTGCGCTCATCTTCTGCATTCCAAAGGCTGGCAATGACTTAGATTTTGGCTCCTGCCCTTTCTACATAAGCTAATCCCTGATATTTCTCTGCCGTCTGCTTCTGCTTCTTTGGCTGTTTCACAAG
>CALOFL010000022.1:0-16376 GCA_942492615.1 Candidatus Krumholzibacteriia bacterium | reverse complement strand
AGGTGCTGGACTTCGGCATGGCCAAGTTGGGCGACACCACCGCTCCGGAGAATGATCCGACCACCCTCGACGTTCCCCTGACGATGGAAGGGACGGTCCTCGGAACGGTGCCCTACATGGCCCCCGAGCAGGCACGCGGCGAAGACGCCGATCACCGGGCCGACATCTGGGCGCTGGGCGTGATGCTCTACGAGATGGTCGCGGGCAAGCGGCCGTTCGTCGCCGACAACATCCCGGCGACTCTCCACCGGATCATCAGCGTGGAGCCGCCGCGCCTGGCCACGGTCAACGCCGCCACACCACCGGCTCTGGACGCCGTGGTCAGCCGCGCCCTGGTCAAGGATCCGGCGGGCCGCTTCCAGGACACCGACGAGGTCGCCGGCCTGCTGAAGGATCTGCAGCGGTCACGGCTGTTGGGTGAGGTCTCGGCGGCCGTACCCGCCGCGCCGCCGCCGGCCCGGCTTCCGCTGCTGGCCGTCCTGCCGTTTTCCGGTCTCAAGCCCGACCCCGATACCGATTTTCTGGGGTTCGCCCTGGCCGACCAGGTGATCGGGTCGCTGGCCTACATCAAGACCCTGCTCATCAAGCCCTCGAGCGCCATCCGCAAGTACCAGGGCCCGGCGGTGGACCAGGCCACGGCCGCGAAGGAACTGAACGTCGACTACCTGCTGACCGGGTACTATCTGAAGGAGGCCGGCACGCTCCGGCTCAATCTCGAACTGGTGCGCACCGGAACGGACGAGCTCATCTGGCGCGAGGCCATCCAGGTGCGGTACGACAACGTATTCCAGCTGCAGGACCTCGTTTCGCAGAAGGTGGTCGAACGGCTGGATGTCCAGTTTTCCCGCGAAACCTCCGGCCGGCCGGAGGCCGCGGTTCCCTCCAACCCGGCGGCCTACGAATTCTATCTGCGGAGCCTGTCTTTTCCCCACACCAACGAGGGCGACAAACTCGCCATCGCCATGCTCCGCAACTCCGTCGCGCTGGATGACGATTACGCGCCCGCGCATGCGGAACTCGGCTCGCGGCTGGGCAGCTACGGCCTGCTGGCACTGCAGGGCCCGGGCATGTATCGCGAAGTCGAGGAGTGCTATCGCGCGGCCCTGGCCCGGGACGGCGAAAACCTCCAGGCGCTGGGCGGGATTGCGGGACTCTATGCCGATATCGGCAAGACCTACGAAGCGCTGGAGATGACCGAGCGCATGCTGAAGATCAATCCCAACCACGCCCAGAGCCACGCCCGCCACTGCTCGGTCCTGCGCTTCGCCGGTCTGCTGGACGAGTCCTGGGCCGCCGCGCAGAAAGCGGTGTCCCTGGACGCCGACAACCCCTTTTTCCGCAACCTGGGGATGACCCCGTTCTACGACGGGCGGTATGACGACGCCATCGGGCTGTTCTCGCTCGACAAGGACAGCTTCATGTCGATCGCCTGGATCGGCTTCGCCAAGTATCTGAAGGGCGACAAGGCCGCAGGTCTGGCCATGATGGCAGCGGGCGCCCGGCACGAACCCGATGGCCATCTCGGCCACCACTTCGGCGCCCTCATGGCGGGCTGGCGCGGCGATTTTGCCGAAGGTGTGGCGCTGGCCCACAAGTGGGAAGCCCCCGGCCATTACGACGCCGAATGGTACTACAACCTGGCCAACACCTACGCCCTGCTCCAGGATCTGGAAGGCTGCGAGCGCACCCTGAAACGGTCCGTCGAGGGCGGGTTCTTTTGCTACAAGTACCTGAAGAACGACCCTCTTTTGGAGCCGTTGCGCGGCGAGCCGGTCATCGCCGCCTTGATCGAGCAGGCCCGCGTGAAACATCTGGCGTTCAGGGAGATCTACGAGGCCAGGTCGGCCTGATGCGAGGCGCCGGCGTTTCCGGGACGAAAAAAGGCCGGCCGCCGGGTGTCGGCGACCGGCCTTGAAAAGAGCTCTACTTCACCAGGGTCATCTTCATGGTCTCCGAGTATTTTCCGGCATCCAGGCGGTAGAAGTAGGTGCCGGCGGCGGCGACCTGCCCGGATTCATTCCGGCCGTCCCAGACCTCTTCATGACGCCCGGCGCCGACGGTTTCCCCGGCCACCAGGGTCCGCACCAGCTTGCCGGCGATATCGTAGATCGTCAGCCTGACCGTCGCCGCGGCCGGCAGATCATAGCTGATCGTGGTCGACGGGTTGAAGGGATTCGGATAACTCGGGTACAGGGCGTAACCCGGTGCCGGCAGTTCCGGCAGGACCGAGGAAATACCCCCGAAGAACTCGAAGTAGTTGAGGTTGAACCCGGTCGTCGTCGGGACGAACCGCATGACCTGGGTGCCGGCCGAGAGCGTCGCGGTCGCCGTCACGGTGGTCCACGTCTGCCAGCCGGTGGTCGACGGCACCGTGATGTCACCGGTTTCGTTGATGCCCCCGAAAGTGAGATGGAAAACCCCGCCCAGGGACAGCGACGAGACGCGGGCCTCGATATCGTACTGGCCGTCCGCGGGCACGAAGATGGTGTACTCCATCCACTCGCCGTTGCTGATCCAGCCGGTGTTGTAGCCCCCGCCGGCATCGGCGCACACTTCGATGTCCACGCCTTCGTTCGGGCGGTACTGCCCCCCGTTGTTCGCCGGTTCGGTGTCGTTGTAGGCGATGCCCTGGCCGCCGGTGTCGTAGTCCTCCGCCTCGATCCGCGTCGGCAGGACAAACGGCGTACCGGGGTACGCCCCCTGGCCGCAGCCGATCCCGACAGTGATGTCGACATTGTCTTCCCGCGTGCCGCCGAGGTTGTCGATCGCCCTGGCGACGACCGTGTAGCATCCATCGGGGACCGCGGTCCAGGTGAAGGCGTAGGGAGCGGTCGTGTCTTCGCCCAGCAACGTGGCGCCGTTGTAGAACTCGACCGCGGTCACCGTAGCCGTCCAGATCCGATGCGTTCGCGGTGATCTCGATGTCACCCACCGGCAGGATGGACGCGTCGGCCGGCGCGGTGATCACCACGAGCGGTTCGAGGTTCTGGATGTCCTCATAGACCCGGACGTAATCGATGAGGAATTCCTGGGGCAGATCGGCGGTGATGCAGCCCGGGCTCGTGCAGCCGGTGTACCAGCCGCCGACGGCCGTGTTCAGAATGAGGTAGAAATCCTGGTCGAAGGGCGCCAGCGGGTTGCCGGGCGCCCCGGCGGAATACCACTGCGAGTTGGATCGAGTCATGAACAGCACGTCGTCCACATACCAGCGGATCTGCGTGGGCTCCCACTCGACGGCATAGATATGAAAATCGTCGGCGAAGTTCGCGCCGCCCAGCGAATACGAGGAGCTGGTCGACGTGTTAGCGGGGTACTGGCCGCCGAAGTGGAGCGCGCCGCCAACGGAGGTCGTGCCGTTCGAGGATTCCATGATGTCGATCTCGCCGCTGGAGGCCCAGCCGCCGTAGGCATCGTCCTGGGGCATCATCCAGAAGGCCGGCCACATGCCGCCGCCGGTGGGAAGCTTGGCCCTCATCTCGACGCGGCCGTACAGAAAGGACTGCTTGCCCCTGGTGGTGACCTTGCCGGACGTGAAAGCGCCGTTGCTCTCGACCTTGGTCGTCAGCACGAGGTTGCCGCCGGTGACGGTCACGTTCTGGGCCGTGTAGTACTGCAGCTCGTTGTTGCCCCACCCGCACAGCGACGGGCAGCCGTTGCCGAGGTCGGGCGCCCAGTTGGCCGCATTCAGACTGGTCCCGTTGAATTCATCCGACCATACCAGCGACCAGGTGGCGGACGCAGGTGCCGCGAATCCCACGGCCAGAATGATCGCCATGCTCAGCTGGCGTATCGCGGTAATGTGCATCTTCTTCTTCAACCTGCCGTCCTCCCGTACTGCCGCCGCATCCCGAACCGTACCGATCCGCAGGCCGCCCCATGGGTCCGATCCTCCGAACGGTCGCTTCTTACCCTCTAAATTATATACTAAGTTCGGTTAACGAACCAAGTTTCTGGTAAAATAGTTAAAAAAAGAACAATTTTTCAAATTTTCCGGTCGGAAAGCACCATAGCCGTCCCCATTTGTCATCTCCTCAAACAAAGCTAATTCATCCGGTTGCACGGCCGTTACCTCACATCCGCGGCTGACGGCCACCAACTGCCGGGCGGGCCGCCGTGGTCCCCCTTGCCCGCCCGCGGCAACGCCGCTACAACGTCGCGTCATCGCGGCGCCCTATCCTCAGTGTTCGGGCGCCTGCTGAAGACGGTCTACGAGGACTCCATCACCCTCGAACGCCTGAGGCTCGACCCGAACCGGGACCCACTGCGGGAGAGTCCGCGCTTCAAGGAACTGTTCGTGTCCTCCCAGGTCACCGCACCGCCCCCAGGTACTTGTCCAGCCATGCCAGCGTTTCCTTCGCCCGCTCCGTTCGGGGAAAGGAGTGCGACGCTTCGTGCACGATGAGCTTCTTGTGCTCGGCGGGCGTCTTCATCAGCTCGAAGTACGGCAGCTGTGAGGTCTCGTAGGGGAAGAAGAAGTCGTACTTGCCGTTGAGCATCAGCACGGGGATGTCGACCCGCTGCAGGTAATGGAGTTCATCGACCTCCGGCAGCGCCTTCTGGAAGTTGAGCCCCGCGACGACCACCACCCCAGCCTTGAAACGCGGCTCGACCGCCATCATGATGGGCCCCATCGCCGCCCCCCAGCTGATGCCCATGAAGGCCAGCCGGTCCGCATCGATATCTTCCCGCGTTTCCAGATAATCGATCGACCGCTTCAGGTCCTTGCCCCACATGATGATGTGTTCTTTCCAGTTGTTCGTCTCGTCCGGGTAGTCCGAATCGAGCCCATCACCCCGCTCGTAGGTGCTCTTGTAGACGGGAATCAGGAGGGCGCGCCCGCTCTTGAGAACGTAATCGACCCGCCGCGGATTGAGATCCGCGCTGGACCGGCGGTGGATCGCACCGGACCCGGGAAAGTAGACAACCGTCTGGAAGGGCGGCTCGGCGTTCTTGGGCAGGAACAGGTAGGCCATCATGGACTCGCCGCCGTAGGCCGCGTCGAACACGACCTTCTCCCGCAGGTAGTATTCCTCCTCGCGCGACTCGACCACCTCGGCGTTCAGCGGCGTGGGGTCGTAACGGAACTGGTTCAGGAACAGCCCGAAGGTTTCCTCGGAGACCGGGGGCTCCGCGGCGAAATCCCGGAAGGGCAGCTCGATCACGGCGTCCAGGGCCTCGTTGTCCGCACTCGTGGGGACCTGGCGGATGAGGCGGACGCCGTTGGTTGCCGACCGGTCCCAGGGTGACTGGGCGAAGGCGTCGTTGAAGGCGTAGGGCGGATCGTTCCAGGCCCCGCCCAGGATGAACCGTCCGCCCCGGTTGTCGGGGTTGACGCACCATTCGCGGACGTTGCCGCCCAGATCGTAGGCCCCATAACGGTTCCGGGCGCCGGTGCCGCCGGCCGGCTGGACCGCGGTCCCGGCCAGGTTGCTGAACGGCACGATTTCCGAGCTGGCCCAGGTCAGGGCCACCCGGTCCCAGTGGTAGATCGTGGGCAGGCTCTTGCCCGCGAACGCGGCGTAGGCCATCGCCTCGAACCAGCTGATACCGGACACGGGATACTCGCCCCTGCCTTCAGGAAAGTTGCCTACCTCCCAGGTGGCCGGCCCTGGCCGGTCGGTGCGGTCGCGGAAACGGGCCATGGCTTCGTCCCATGCCAGCACCCGGTCGCCGTCCGTGAAGGGCGCCTTCCAGAATCCGGGGTCGTCGTATCCGCCAGCGTCGACAAACTCCTGGTACTGGCGGTTGGTGACCTCGTACCGATCGATCAGGAAATCCCCCAGACGCTGCGGGGCCAGGTGCTCGATGCCCGGTAGATGGACCCCGGCCGGAGCCGCGCCGATGAAGAGCTGCGGTCCGGATGCCGAGGCCCAGACCATGTCCGCGGGGATCGATCCTTCTTTCCGCAGCACGTATCCCTGCTGGTCACTCGCGAAGTACCGGTTCCAGATGGTGTCCTCGGTCTCGCGGTAACCCGCCATCTCCAGTTTCAGGTTGATGATCCCCGAGACATAGATGAGCGAGTCGATGGGCGTCGTGCCCAGGTCGTCCCAGGGGCCGTCGACCGCGGCGTAGGGCCGGGCGAGACCCGCGCGCCCGGCGGATCGGAATGAACGGTCAAGGGGCTGGCTGTAGCGGCTGCGCAGCTGCGTCCCACCGCGGATCGTCGGGGATGTACCGGCTGGCCTCGCGGTCGAGCTGGAACGCCTCCCAGTTGCCGATGCTCGAATCGGACGGGTTGGCGTCGAGGATCGCCTCGATCGTGGGCAGCGCCACTTCACTCGCCCAGCGGACCTTCTGGGCCCGGCGGCCCCACCAGCCGGCCAGGGCCGCCACGACCAGGACCGTCACGACAAGGGGAACCAGCACCCGGGGCCGGCGCAGAGCGTCGCGCCCAGGGATGCGCGGGGCCGGACCCGATGCCCGAGATCGTCGACAGCTGGATTTCCTTCAGGTCGTCGCGCAGCTCGGCGGCCGACTGGTAGCGGTCGTCCGGATCCTTCGCCAGGCAGCGCTCGATGATGTCCCCCAGGGCCCCCGGCAGGGACCGGTTCCGTTCGACGATGGGCGGGGGCGTATCCTTGAGGATGGCCGACAGGGTGGACACGAAGGTGGGTCCCTGGAACGGCTGGACGCCGGTGGCCATCTGGTAGAGCACGATGCCCAGGGAGAAGATGTCGGACCGGTGGTCGATGTCGGCGCCCTCGGCCTGCTCGGGCGACATGTAGGCCAGGGTGCCGAGCATCTGGCCGGCCATGGTGCGTCCGTCCGAAGTCACCGTGGCGCCGTCTTCGCCCACTTCTGCGGTCAGCTTGGCCAGGCCGAAGTCCAGGATCTTCACCCGGCCGTCGGCGTCGAACATGATGTTGGCGGGCTTGAGGTCGCGGTGGACGATGCCCTGGCCGTGGGCGCTGGCCAGCGCGTCGGCCAGCGGGACGGCCACCTCCAGGAACTCTTCCAGGTCGAGACCGCCCGCAGGGATCCTTTCGGCAAGCGTCGGCCCCTCCACCAGCTCCATGGTGATGAAGTGGATGCCGTCCGCTTCCTCGACCGAATAGATGGTCACGATGTTCGGATGCTTGAGCGCCGCGATGGCCGAGGCCTCGCGCTGGAAGCGCGCCCGGCGTTCGGTGCTCTGGGCCATCTCGGCCGGGAGGATCTTGAGCGCGACCTCGCGGTTGAGTTTGGTGTCGCGGGCGCGGTAGACCTCGCCCATGCCGCCGACCCCGATCTTCGCGAGGATCTCGTAGTGGACCAGTGTCTTACCGATCATGGGGGGCCTTCCGCTGGGATGGTGGTCGCTGGGCGCAGGCAGGCATTGTATGCCATCCCGATGCGGTATCGAAGAGCAAAAACAGACCTGACGGTCGGGCCCGACCGGCTCAATCCACGGACACACCACCGTACGCGATGCCCGTCAGGTGGGCCATCTCCCGGTCCCAGGTGGTCAGATCGTCCACGCAGAACTTGGCAAGGTGATCGTGGCCGCAGGCCCGCGCCAGCACCTGCATCAACTCGGTCGAAGCACGGAAGAAGTTGTCCAGCTGTCGGGCCCCTTTTTCGATCTGCAGACGGCTGCGCAGATGGGGCTTCTGCGTGGCGATGCCGACGGGGCAGTTGTTGGTGTGGCAGGCCCTCATGCCCAGGCAACCGATGGCCTGGAGCGCCGAGTTGGATACCGCGACGGCGTCGGCGCCCAGCGCCAGCGCTTTGACGAAGTCCGCGGGCAGCCGCAATCCGCCGGTGACCACCAGGGTCACGTCCGCACGGCCCTTCCTGTCCAGATAGCGCCGGGCCCGCGCCAGGGACGGGATGGTGGGCACCGAGATGTTGTCCCGGAACAGCAGCGGTGCCGCACCGGTGCCGCCGCCGCGACCGTCCAGGATGATGTAATCCACACCGATCTGCAGGGCGGCCTCGATGTCGCGTTCGACGTGCTGGGCGGAGAGTTTCACACCGATCGGGATGCCGCCGGTAGCCTCGCGCACCTCGGCGGCGAAACGGCGGTAGTCGTCCACGTGCTCCCAGTCCGGAAAGCGCGAGGGCGAAACGGCCGGCTCGCCTTCGGCCAGACCGCGCACCTGCGCGATCTTGCCCTTGACCTTGTCCCCGGGCAGGTGGCCCCCGGTCCCCGTCTTGGCCCCCTGGCCGCACTTGAAGTGGAACGCCTGGCATTTCTTGACCTTGTCCATGGAATACCCGAAGCGCGCGGAAGCGAGCTCGTACAGGTAGCGCGAATTCGCGGACCGTTCTTCGGCCAGCATGCCGCCCTCGCCCGAACAGATCCCCGTGCCGGCCAGCTCGGCCCCCTTCGCCAGAGACACCTTGGCTTCCTCGGACAGCGCGCCGAAACTCATGTCCGAAACGAACAGCGGGCGCTCCAGGACCAACGGCTTCCTGGCGTTGGGACCGATGACGACCTCCGTGCCGACGGCCGCCTCGTCGAGCAGGGGCACCTTGTGGAGCTGGGCCGTCAGGACCTGGATGTCCTCCCACTTGGGCACCTGATCGCGCGTCACACCCATCGCCGCGACGCGGCCGTGATGGCCGACCTTGGCCAGGCCGTGTTCGGCGAGATGCTGGATGTACTTCGTATGAGGCTCCGCGGCGGCGCCGTGGAGATCCTGGTACAGCCCCTGGTAGGCCTCACGGTCGTAGGGCTGCGGGTTGTCGACGGCCCAGGCCTTGATCTCGTCCTCGTCCACCCAGAGCTTGCCGTCTTCGATCCAGGCGGAAAACCGGTTGAGGCGTTCCGCCGGATTGTACGAACTGACGCCCGTTTCATAGCCGTAGTCCCAGTTGTGGAGCCCGCAAATGAGGTCTTTGCCCTTAACGTGCCCGTCGGCCATCAGGGCGCCGCGGTGCAGGCAGCGGCCGTACATCACCGACACCTGCTCCTCGTCCTCCCACCGGACGATGACCAGGTCGACTCCGGCGACCAGGGCATACGTCGGTTCCAGGGGTTTCAATTCACTCCACGCGTGGATCGCGATCTTCTGCATGTTTTCCTCTATTCTACGGGTTCGGCGGACGGCCCGGTCGCCGCCCGCATCACAGCGATAGGTCCGCGAGGGACCGCTTGAGCGTGTCGGCGGATGCCTGCAGGGCCTTCTGCTCCGCCGCATCGAGCGGGGTGGGAATCCGCCGCCCCGCACCCCCGATGCCGACGGCCACCGGAATGCTGAGGCACACGTCATCGATGCCGTATTCCCCGTGAAGCCGAACGCTGATCGGTAGAATGCTGCACTGGTCCTCCTGGATGGTCCGCACGAGGTGGGCCAGAACCAGACCGATGGCCCAGTTCGTGTAGCCCTTGCGCTCGATGATCTCGTAGGCCGCGCGCCGCACCTGGTTCAGGACATCGTCGAGCAGCGCCGGATCATGGTCGTCACCCCCTGCGACAAACTGCCGGACGGGCGTGCCGCCGATGGTGGCGCAGCTCCAGGCGGCGATCTCGGAATCGCCATGTTCGCCCAGGATCATCGCATGCACCGAGCGCGGATCGACCCGGCAGTGCTCGGCCAGCAGGGTCCGCAACCGTGTCGTGTCCAGCATCGTACCGGTGCCGATGACCATCTCGTCCGGACGATCGGTCAGCTCCTGCATGACGTAGGTCAGGATGTCGACGGGATTCGAGGCGATCAACAGGATCGCCTCGGGAGCGTGCCGGTCGAGTTCGGCCGCGATGTCCCGGAAAACCGCCGCGTTACGGTTGAGCAGCGACAGCCGATCTTCGCCCGGTTTCTGGCCGACACCCGCGGTGACGATGACGATCTGGGCTTCGGCGAGATCCTCGTACCCCCCGGCCCGCACCGCGCGGCGGCCGGCATAACCCTGGGCGTGCATCAGGTCCATGGCCTCGCCTTCGGCCCGGCGGCGGTCCAGGTCGACCAGGATCAATTCGTTGGCGATCCTCTGCTGGAACAGGGCGAAAGCAGCGGCCATCCCCACCTGGCCAGCACCCACGATGCCGATGGTGTTTCTGCGCAGCATGATCTTGTTTCCTTTGGTCAACGAGAAGGCCCCCTTCGGGTTCGGACCGACCGCCCCCGTAGGCGACAGCGCGGGCGAATCCGACGAAAGCACAAGCTATTGTTTTGACCAGGAACCGCCATGGCACGGGTCGGGCGGGGCGGTCGTGGCGAGGTTCCCCGGATGGACCTACCCTGATATACGACTGCGGAGCGCATCGGCGTCCCGCCAAACTGATCCGCCGGCTGACCGGCACCGTACGTCCCGCAACTGGGGGTTCGCCCCTGGAGGTTATGATGAAGACCCGCAGAATTCTCGTTCTTGCCGTCCTGCTCGTCGCGATTGGTTCGTCGGCGATGGCCCTGACGCAGGACCACCCGAAGAAGACCGAACACCCCGAGAAGGCCAAGAACGCCGAACACCCCGCCAAGGCGGAGCATCCCGCGAAACCCGGTGACATCGTCGCCGTCGCCGCGGGCGCTGACGATTTCAACACGCTCGTCGCCGCCGTCAAGGCAGCCGGACTGGTCGAGACGCTCCAGAGTGAAGGACCGTTCACGGTCTTCGCCCCCACGGACGAGGCTTTCGCCGCGCTGCCCGAAGGCACGGTCGCGGAACTCCTCAAGCCGGAGAACAAGGCAAAACTCGTCAGCATTCTCACCTACCACGTCGTGCCCGGCAAGATCATGGCCGCCGATGTCAAGACCATGAAGGCCACGAGCGCCAACGGCCAGGACCTGAACATCAAGGTCGACGAAGGCACCGTGACCGTGAACGGCGCCAAGGTGATTGCGGCGGACGTGGTTGCTTCCAACGGCGTCATCCATGTCATCGACGCAGTGATCATCCCGCCCAAGAAGTAGATTCGACGCCTGGCCCCGGAGCCGCGGCTCCGGGGCGACGGCACGTCAACAAACGGATCTGCGGAGCTGTCGCCCCGGGGTGCGGCTCCCATTCACCAATGAGCCGGAAATCGGCAAGGAGTTGGCGATGCAACACTCGTTCTCCCGAATCTGTACGGTCGTGGCGACGGCCGCGATCCTCATCGCGCTACCGGTCGGCCAGGCACTGTCAGCAACAGATGCCCAGCAGGCTGCGACCAAAGCTGACCCGCCGATCGTGACGGCCGACATCAAGGCCGGCATCGAAAAACACATCGCCGAGCAGGTCGCCGCGGGCGACGGCTATTTCGCGCTGGACTTCGAGGGCGCCGAGCTGAAGCTCAACCTCGTGCGGGTCCACATCGAATACCTTGCCTCGCTGGCGCCGCAGAGCCACTTCGCCTGTGTCGACATGGCCAGTTCCGACGGCCAGTTCTACGACGTCGACTTCTTCCTCACGGGCGATGCCGGCGCGATGACCGTCACCGAAACGACGGTGCACAAGCTCAACGGCCGCCCCTACTACCTCTGGGAACAGAACGAGCAGAAACACTGGGTCCGCACGCCGGTGGACGACGCCTCGAACGAGCTGCTCGGCGTCCTGTCGGGCACCGACACCTTCGAGTTCCGCTACCAGGCGACGCTGCCGGAGATCACCGGCGACGCACGCTGCTGGCTGCCGCTGGCGGCCTCCGATGATTTCCAGAAAGTGGCCGTCAGGTCGATCGACGTGCCCGGCGACCAGCAGATCCTCACCGACAGCGCCCACGGCAACCAGGTGCTCCTGCTGGAACTGACGCCGCGGGACAGCGGCAAGTCCCTCGAGATCGTCTATGACGTCGTGCGCCGGGAGAAGAGCGCCTACGCCGACGACCCGGAAGCGGCCAAGCGGCACCTGCAGCCCGAACGGAAAGTTCCTGCCAACGACACGATTGCCGCGGCCGCGGCCAAGGCGGTCGCCGGCCGCGAGACCGACCTGATGCGGGCGCGAGCGCTGTACGATCACGTCATGGACGAGATGCAGTACAAGAAGTTCGGTGATGGCTGGGGCCAGGGCGACGCCGTGTTCGCCTGCAGCACGCTCTACGGCAACTGCACCGACTACCACGCCTATTTCATCGGCCTCGCACGTTCGGTCGGCATCCCGGCGCGGTTCGCGATCGGCGCCTCGATACCCTCCGAACGGGATGAAGGCGGGACCGACGGTTACCACTGTTGGGCGGAGTTCTACGCCGACGGCAGGTGGTGGCCGGTGGACATCAGCGAGGCGGACAAGTTCAGCGCACTGAGCATGTACTTCTTCGGCCATCACCCGGCCAACCGCTTCGAATTCACCCGCGGCCGCGATCTGGTCGTCGAACCCGGCCCGGCCTCCGGCCCGATCAACTTCCTGGCGTACCCGCTGCTGGAGATCGAAGGTCGTCCGCAACTGGTCAAGACCCTGTTCCTTTTCGAGCGGGCGCATTCCGGTCGCGAGGGCTGAACCCGCCTTGGCTGAAAACGGGGCGGGGCGGTTCAACGTCCCGCCCCTCTTTCGGTTCCGTCGGTGCTACGTTTCCGGCATCGCGCCGACGCGGGCAGAACGGCCCGCCGGTGTTGACGCCATCTATCTTTAGACCTAATCTATGCCATCATGAGGCACGACCAGGCAGCGATCCTGAAGGAACACGGCATCAATCCCTCGGCTCAGAGAGTGGCCGTGGCGCAGTATGTCCTCCACACCGACGAGCATCCCTCGGCCGATGAAGTATGGTCCCGCGTGAAAAAGCGCTTTCCGCACGTGTCGCGGGCGACCGTCTACAACACTCTCAACCTGTTCGTGGAAAAAGGGCTGCTTCGCCAGTTCGTTCTCACCGAAGGCCGGGTGGTCTTCGACCCGAAGACCGACGACCATCACCACTTCATCGAAGAAGATACCGGCAAGATCCACGATGTGCCGTGGGATGCGGTCAAGGTCTCGAACGTATCGAAGCTCGCCGACTTCGAGGTTCAGGATTATCAGGTCGTCATGCGCGGCAAGTTGACCCGAAAGAGGTGATGATACCGGCGTGCCCGCCGCGCCTCCAATTTCTTGGGTATTTCGATCCAGTACGGGTTGCATTCAGAAAGGAAGAGGACGATGTCCAAACAAATGAAGTCCGGCAATTCACGCCCACTTCGTCTCACACACGGTTTCACGAAGTTGGCCGCGGGCTCTGTTCTGAGCCTCGCACTGCTGCTCACCGCGCTCCCGGCAGCGGCCCAGGAAAGCAAAGACCCCGGGTATGACGACCCTCAGGGCGGAGCGCACGGCATGATGACCGGCAAGGCCATGTCCAACCAGGACTGGTGGCCGAACCAGCTCAACCTCGAGATCCTCCACCAGAACTCGCTCAAGAGCGATCCGCTGGGTAGCGGCTTCGACTACGCCGCCGAGTTCGCGAAGCTCGACCTGAAAGACCTGAAGCGTGACATCGAAGAGGTCATGACAACCTCCCAGGACTGGTGGCCGGCCGACTGGGGCCACTACGGCCCGTTCTTCATCCGCATGGCCTGGCACAGCGCCGGCACCTACCGCGTGACCGACGGCCGCGGCGGCGCCGGCGACGGCACGCAGCGCTTCGCGCCGCTGAACAGCTGGCCCGACAACGCCAACCTCGACAAGGCCCGCCGCCTGCTCTGGCCGGTCAAGCAGAAGTACGGCCAGAAGATCTCGTGGGCCGACCTCATGGTGCTCGCCGGCAACTGTGCCCTGGAATCGGCGGGCCTGAAGACCTTCGGCTTCGGCGGCGGCCGCGAGGACGTGTGGGAGCCGCAGCAGGACATCTACTGGGGCTCCGAGGGTCAGTGGCTGGCCGACGCCCGCTACTCCGGCGACCGCGAGCTCGCCAACCCGCTGGCCGCCGTGCAGATGGGCCTGATCTACGTGAACCCCGAGGGCCCGAACGGCAAGCCCGATCCGCTCGCCGCGGCCAAGGACATCCGCACGACCTTCGCCCGCATGGCCATGAACGACGAGGAGACCGTCGCCCTGATCGCCGGCGGTCACACCCTCGGCAAGGTCCACGGCGCCGGTCCCGGCCAGCCACGTCGGTCCCGAACCCGAGGCCGCACCGCTCGAGGAGCAGGGCTTCGGCTGGAAGAGCAGCTACAAGAGCGGCAAGGGCGCCGATACGATCACCAGCGGCCTCGAGGGCGCGTGGACTCCCACGCCGATCAAGTGGTCGAACGCCTACCTCAACGGCCTCTTCGCCTACGAGTGGGAGCTGACCAAGAGCCCGGCCGGCGCCTGGCAGTGGACGCCGAAGCATGCTCCCGAGATCGTCCCCGACGCGCACATCGAGGGCAAGATGCACAAGATCATGATGCTCACGACCGACATCGCGCTCATCGAGGACCCGATCTACCGGGAGATCTCCGAGCGCTTCGCCAAGGACGCCGACGCGTTCAACGACGCCTTCGCGCGCGCCTGGTACAAGCTCACGCACCGCGACATGGGTCCGCACGCCCGGCTGCTCGGCCCCGAGGTCGCTCCGGAGCAGATCTGGCAGGATCCCGTCCCGCCGCTCGACCACGCGCTGGTCGACGCGAGGGAGATCGCCTCGCTGAAGAACGACATCCTGGCCTCCGGACTGTCGGTGTCCCAGCTGGTCTCGACCGCCTGGGCGTCGGCCTCGACCTACCGCGACAGCGACAAGCGCGGTGGCGCCAACGGCGCGCGCATCCGCCTCGCGCCGCAGAAGGACTGGGAGGTCAACGAGCCCGATGAAACTCGCGACCGTGCTGTCGAAGCTGGAGACGTGTGCAGTCCAACTTCAACAACGCCCAGCGCGGCGACAAGAAGGTCTCGATGGCCGACATGATCGTGCTCGGCGGCTGCGCCGCCGTCGAAGCCGCAGCCAAGAAGGGCGGCGTCGACGTGACTGTCCCGTTCGTGCCGGGCCGCACCGACGCGACGGCGGAGATGACCGACGCCGAATCGTTCGCGTTCCTGCATCCGATGACCGACGGCTTCCGCAACTACGCCGGCGAGGAGCATTTCCGCCACCCGACGGTCGAGCTCGTCGACCGCGCGAACCAGCTCACGCTGACCGCGCCCGAGATGACCGTTCTCGTCGGCGGGATGCGTGTGCTCGGCGCCAACTTCCAGGACAGCAAGCACGGCGTCTTCAGCGAAAAGGCCGGTGCGCTGACCAACGACTTCTTCGTGAACCTGCTCGACATGGAGCACCGAGTGGAAGAAGTCCGACGAGGGCGAGTACCTCTACGAGGGCCACGACCGCGGCGACCGGCGAGACGCCCGGCAGAAGTTCGTCGCGGACTTCGCGGCGGCGTGGGCCAAGGTCATGAACCTGGACCGTTTCGAGCTGGCGGTCATGGCGCGTGCCGGGGGCTAAGCGCACAACCGGGAAAGAGTGACCGGTCGGTCACTCCGAGCCGGGATGATTGCGGGCGAAAGGAGTGTTCCTTTCGCCCGCTGCGTTTTCCCCGGGGGAGTCGCGGCCTGGACGGCACGGGTGCCGTGGGCCTAGTGCGAGCCCATCTCCCAGATGACGTTCATGATCATCCATTCGCCGCTGATCTTCGTCAGGTGGATGTAATCGATCCCCCAGGCCGCGTCCAGCTTCACGTTCGCGATCGTGTCCGTCCGATCGAGGATGGTCACCTGGCGGGGGGAAGTCTCGGGGTCGAACATGCCGTCCTTGTTCAGATGGCCGGCCAGGTCCTTGAGCTCGTCGAACGTCATCCAGCTCTCTTCCAGACCCGATCCGTCCTTTGCCGGCATGTAGCCCACCTTCTGCAGCTTCGGGCTGACGCTCTTGTCCAGCAACTCCGGTTTCAGGTCATAGAGCGCGCTCACGTAGTTCTGCACGGCCTGTTCGATACCCTGCTCGTCGGTATCGCTCCCGGCCAGGGCGATCCCGGCCACCACCACGGCCATGGTCGCCACGATCATCAAGATCCTTGGGGTCGTCTTCATCATGTCCCGGATTCCTTTCGGTCCCATCCTGCAAGGGTCAACGCGTAAAAACGTCCACCAACGCCGGAGGGGCTATCTGCTGGGTAAGGTGACGCCGGGTCGGCGGCTCCCGCTGTTGCCTGACCTTGAACACATTGGCCGGATACGAAGAGGCCCGATCCGGCCGGGTCGGCCTGCATGATAAAGGTTGGCTCCCCGGGTGGGAAGGGGAAACGAAATTCCGGATCCCCGATGGACCCCACTCGTCGACACCGAGCGTGCGGCGCCGATGGACCGGTCGTTGGGGCACGCCGGGACGGCGGCGATGCGCGGTCGCAAGCGATAGCCGTGGCTCATCCCTAACGTTGGTGACCGCAATCAGGAAACAGCCGATCGGCACTCACGAGATAGAGATTGGCGCCCCTTGCGGATGGATCGTCGCTGGGGCGGTCACTGGTGAAGAGCAGGAACTTACCGTCCGGGGTCAAGCTCGGTCCGCCCTCGCCGTCAGTGGTGTTGACACCCGGAATGGGCCTCGCTTCCGTCCAGCTGCCGTCGTCATTTCTGCAGGCATAATAGAGGTC
>CALOFL010000021.1:0-23761 GCA_942492615.1 Candidatus Krumholzibacteriia bacterium | reverse complement strand
GCGGAATCGGAAAATCCACCACCACCCAGAATACGGTGGCTGGTCTGGCGGAAGCCGGAAACAAAGTGATGGTGGTGGGCTGCGATCCGAAAGCGGACTCCACCCGTCTGCTGCTCGGCGGTCTGGCACAGGGCACCGTGCTTGATACCCTGCGTGAAGAAGGCGAAGACGTTGAACTCGATGATGTAATCAAAGATGGTTACGGCGGAACCCGTTGCGTGGAATCCGGCGGACCGGAACCGGGTGTGGGCTGCGCAGGACGCGGTATCATCACTTCGATCAACCTGCTCGAACAGCTCGGCGCGTATGAGCCTGATCAGCAACTCGACTACGTTTTCTATGACGTACTCGGTGACGTGGTCTGCGGCGGATTCGCGATGCCGATCCGTGAAGGTAAAGCCGAAGAAATCTACATTGTGGTTTCCGGTGAAATGATGGCGATGTATGCCGCCAACAACATCTGCAAAGGGATCGTGAAGTTTGCGGATGCCGGCGGCGTTCGCCTGGGCGGACTGATCTGCAACAGCCGTAAGTGCGATAACGAACACGAACTGATCACCGAGCTGGCGGCCCGTCTCGGTACACAGATGATTCACTTTGTTCCGCGCGACAACATCGTGCAGCACGCTGAGCTTAACCGCAAAACGGTGATCGAATTCGCGCCGGAATCCAACCAGGCCGACGAATACCGCGCCCTGTCGAAGAAGATGTCTGAAAACACCATGCGTGTTATTCCGTCGCCGCTCGAAATCGAAGACCTCGAAGAGCTGATGGTGAAATACGGATTCGATGCATAAGGCAGCTTCGCTCCGTTGAATCTCAAGGTCAAAGGTCGAAAGTCCAGACCGCTGACCCGAGACCTTCCGACCTTCGACCTTCAGACCTTTGACCAAAAAAACCTACCAGGAGAAAAAAATGTCTAAACTACTCGTACGCTCGATCGTTCGTCCGGAAAAAGCGGATGCCGTTATGAAATCCCTGCTCGAAGCCGGCTATCCCGGCGGTTACCAAGGTTCCGGTCTTCGGACGCGGCAAACAACGCGGCCTGAAAGTCGGCGAAGTGACCTACGACGAACTGCCGAAGGAAATGCTGATGACCGTGGTGCCGGAATCAGACAAGGAATTCGTGGTTAAAACCGTGCTCGCCGCAGCCGAAAACCAGCGAAACCGGCAACTACGGCGACGGCAAAATCTTCATCTCACCGGTGGACGAAATCTACACGATCAGCTCCGGCGTAAAAGAAGACGGATTGTCTATTTTTAATTTCCGATTGATGATTTTTGATTTTCGAGAAGCCCTTACCCGCTCATAAAAGCCCAACGGCGAATGAGTTCCACAATTCAAAAGTCAAAATTCTAAAACACCTTCCCGAAGGGAAGAACCATGAAAGAAGTAATGGCAGTTATTCGAATGAACAAGATCAACGACACCAAGCGTGCGTTGAACGAAGCGGGCATCACCTCCTTCACCGCCACCGGACGGGTGCAGGGTCGCGGAAAGGGGCTGGTTGACTATCGCATTCTGCATGGCGCCGAAGAAGGCGCCCCGGAAGCGATCGCGCAACTGGGTGAGAGGTCCGCGCCTCGGTCCCAAGCGTCTGATCACCGTGGTGGTGTCCGACGACTGGGTGGATAAAACCGTAGAAACCATCATTCAAACCAACCAAACCGGCAGCTCGGGCGATGGAAAGATTTTTGTCCTGCCGATTCTGGAAGCAACCCGCGTTCGAGAACCGGAGAAACCGTGAGCGGGCCGAACCGGCTCGTCTTCAGCGGACGTGTGACTTGGCTCCTCAGGAGGTTTAGCATGAAAGAAAAATGAAATCCATCCCGATCCTTCCGCACTGAAGGAAGAAATCCTCCGCGAAATACCCACCGAAAATTGCGCGTAAACGCGCTAAATCGATGGTGATCAACGACACCAAACTGGACCAGGAAATTCAGTCCAACGTCCGCACCATTCCGGGCATCATCACCCAGCGCGGCTGCACCTATGCCGGTTGCAAAGGGGTGGTACTCGGACCGACACGCGACATCATCAACCTCGTACACGGCCCGATCGGCTGCAGCTTCTACGCCTGGCTGACGCGTCGAAACCAGACCGATCCCGGTCCGGAAGGGCCCGACGGTGAAAACTTCATCAACTACTGCTTCTCTACCGACATGCAGGATGAAAACATTGTATTCGGCGGTGAAAAGAAACTGAAGCAGGCGATTCAGGAAGCCTACGACATCTTCAAACCGAAAGCGATCGGCGTTTTCTCCACCTGCCCGGTGGGTCTGATCGGCGACGACGTCCATGCGGTTTCCCGTGAGATGAAAGAAAAGTTCGGCGACTGCAATGTGTTCGGCTTCAGCTGCGAAGGCTATAAGGGGGTATCCCAGTCGGCCGGTCACCACATTGCCAACAACCAGCTCTTCCGCCACGTGGTCGGCAACGACGACACCAAACCGGAAGGCAAGTTCAACATCAACCTGCTGGGTGAGTACAACATCGGCGGTGACGGTTTCGAAATCGACCGCATGTTCCAGAAATGCGGGATCAATGTGGTCTGCACCTTCTCCGGGAACTCCACCATGGGCGCGTTCGAACAGTCGCACATGGCGGATCTCAACCTGGTGATGTGCCATCGTTCAATCAACTATATGGCCGAGATGATGGAAACCAAATTCGGCATTCCGTGGATGAAGGTCAACTTCATCGGCGCCGAGTCCACCGCGAAGGCCCTGCGCAAAATCGGCGAATACTTCGAAGATGAAAGCTGACCGAAGCGGTCGAAGAAGGTGATTGCCGAAGAGATGCCGGACGTGAAAGCCCGCCTGCGCGACGAAGTGCGCCCACGCACCGAAGGCAAACTGGCGATGCTGTTTCGTGGGCGGCTCCCGTGCCCACCACTACCAGGAACTCTTCAAAGAGCTGGGCATGAAGACCGTTTCCGCCGGGTACGAGTTCGGTCACCGCGACGACTATGAAGGCCGCAAAGTACTGCCGACCATCAAGGTGGATGCCGACAGCCGCAACATTGAAGAGCTCAAGATCGAAGCCGATCCGGAACGCTTCAACCCCCGTGCTTCAGCGAAGAAAATCGAAGGCCGCCCTGGAAACCGAGGGGCTGCAGTTCAGCGACTACGAGGGCATGAAGACCGATATGGCCGACGGCCCTGATTGTGATCGACATCCGAGCCATTGGGAAACCGAGAAGCTGATCGACTTCTACAAACCCGACATCTTCTGCGCCGGCATCAAGGAAAAATATGTTGTCCAGAAAATGGGTATTCCGCTGAAACAGCTGCACAGCTACGATTACGGCGGACCTTATGCCGGATTCAAGGGCGCCGTCAACTTCTACAAGGAAATCGATCGCATGGTCAACAGCCAGGTGTGGCAGTACATGCGGGCGCCCTGGCAGGAGCACCCCGAGCTGTCCGCCACCTATGCCTGGGAGTAACCATTTTAGTGCGTCCGGTCGGGTTGGGATACCGAACGCGAACAGGAGAACCGAGACCATGTTGCTTAGACATACACCGACTGAAATCAAAGAGCGCAGCGCCCTGACCGTCAACCCGGCCAAAACCTGCCAGCCCATCGGGGCCATGTATGCGGCCCTGGGCGTACACGGCTGCCTGCCGCACAGCCACGGCTCACAGGGATGCTACGCCTACCATCGCAGTGCCCTGACCCGCCACTTCAAGGAGCCGGTCGTGGCGGCCACCAGTGCCTTTACCGAGGGCGCCTCGGTCTTCGGCGGGCAGGCCAACCTGGTGCAGGCCATCGACAATATCTTCTCGGTCTACAATCCCGAGGTGATCGCGGTGCACACCACCTGCCTGTCCGAGACCATCGGCGACGACGTCCCCCAGATTTTTGCCAAGGCCCGGGCCGACGGCAAGATTCCCGACGGCAAGTTCGTCTTCCATGCCAACACGCCCAGCTACGTGGGCTCGCACGTGACCGGTTTCGCCAGCACGACCAAGGCCATGGTGGACTACTTCGCCGAATCAAACGGTCACAAGGCCAAGACCGTCAACCTGATCCCCGGCTACGTCGAACCCGCGGACATGGCCGAGATCCGGCGCATCACCGAGGTCATGGGCGTGAACACGATCATGTTCCCGGATACCTCCAAGGTGCTCAACGGCCCCCTGACCGGCAAGTACAAGATGTTTCCCGAGGGCGGCGTCACGATCGCGGATCTTAAGAAAAGCGGCCGCAGCACCGGGACCATCGCCCTGGGGCGCACGGCGTCCATGCCGGCGGCCCGGGCCCTGGACGCCAAGTGCAAGGTGCCCTGCGAAATCCTTGGTCTGCCGCTGGGACTGCACGGCACCGACGCCTTCGTGGACACCCTGCGCAAAATGGCCGGGGTCAACGTGCCCGAGACCTTGAACCTGGAGCGCGGTCAGTTGGTGGACAGCATTTCCGACTGGCACCAGTACCTCTACGGCAAGCGCGTGGCCGTGGTCGGTGATCCCGACCAGGTTCTGGCCCTGACCCGTTTCCTGGTTTCGCTGGACATGCAGCCGGTGCATATCGTGACCGGCAGCCCGGCTGGCAAGAAATACGAAAAATCCCTGCGCGAGGCCGCGGCCGAGGTGCCGGCGGCGGTGAACATCAAGGTGCCCGGCGACATGCTCCTCTTCCACCAGTGGATCAAAAATGATCCCGTGGATCTGATTATCGGCAACACCTATGCCAAGTATATCGCCAAGGACGAGGACACGCCCCTGGTGCGCTACGGGTTCCCGATTTACGACCGGCTGGGGCACAGCTACTTCTCCACCATGGGCTACCGCGGCGCCCTGCGCCTGCTGGAGAAACTGCTGGATGCCCTTCTGGACCGCAAGGACCGCGATGCGGATGACATCACCATGGAGCTGGTCATGTAGAACAGGGTCTGGAGGCTTGCTGGCAACACCCTGTTTAAAAAGCTTGATGGGGATTTATCGATCAGGACCACCATCGCGTTTAGGAGATAATCATGGCATCCATCCCGATTCTCGAAGAACGACAGTCTCAGATTCACCGCAAGGGCCAGGAGCCCTTTGCGATGACCTGCGGCAAGCACAGCCTGGCCGGTTCGGTCAGTCAGCGGGCCTGCGTGTTCTGCGGCTCACGGGTGGTGCTCTATCCGATCGCCGATGCCCTGCACCTGATCCACGGGCCCATCGGCTGTGCGGCCTACACCTGGGATATCCGGGGGGCTCTGTCCTCCGGTCCCGAGCTGCACCGCATGAGCTTCTCCACCGACCTGCGCGAGAGGGACGTCATCTTTGGCGGGGAGAAGAAGCTGGCGGCGGCCCTGGACGAGCTGATCGACCACTACCGGCCCAAGGCGGCCTTCGTCTATTCCACCTGCATCGTCGGGATCATCGGCGACGACGTGGCCGCGGTGTGTAAAAAACTTGAGCAGCAGAAGGGCATCCCCGTGCTGCCGGTCCATTCGGAAGGGTTCAAGGGCACCAAGAAGGACGGCTACCAGGCCGCCTGCGACGCCCTGTTCAAGCTCGTGGGCACCGGGGACACGACGGAAATCGAACCCGTCAGCATCAACATCCTGGGCGAGTTCAACATCGGCGGGGAGGCCTGGCTGATCAAGAAATACTACGAGGAAATGGGGGTTCCGGTGGTCTCCATCATGACCGGCGACGGGCGGGTGGAACAGATCCGCCGCAGCCACGGGGCCGCCCTCAACGTGGTGCAGTGCTCCGGGGCTCTGACCTTCCTGGCCGAGATGATGAAGGAAACCTACGGGATCCCCTACATTCGGGCCTCGTACTTCGGCATCGACGACATGGCCAAAGCGCTCTACGACGTGGCCGACCATTTTAAAGCCGATCCCGCGATCATGGAGCGCACCCGGGCCATCGTGCGCCGCGAAGTGGAGGCCATCATGCCCGAGATCCACCGCATCCAGAACGACCTGGCCGGCAAGCGGGCGGCCATCTACGTGGGGGGGGCCTTCAAGGCTTTCTCCCTGATCAAGGCCCTGCGCTATCTCGGCATGCAGGTGGTGCTGGTGGGCTCCCAGACGGGCAACGAGAGCGACTACGCCACCCTGCAGGCCATGTGCGACGACGGCACCGTCATCCTGGACGACGCCAACCCGCTGGAACTCTCCAAGTACATCATCGAAAAGCAGGCCGATCTCTTCATCGGCGGCGTCAAGGAACGTCCCATCGCCTTCAAGATGGGCATCGGCTTCTGCGACCACAACCACGAACGCAAGATCCCGCTGGCCGGGTTTGCCGGCATGCTGGAGTTCGCCCGCGAGGTGCACACCACGGTCACCAGTCCGGTCTGGCAGTTCGTTCCGGCCCGGGCGGCGATGGACGGCAACGGAGAGGAGGCGTCATGACGTCGGCCCTTAAAACCGAGCATTTTACCGCCACCCAGAATGCCTGCAAGCTCTGCGCGCCGCTGGGCGCGGCCCTGGTGTTCAAGGGCATCGCCAATGCGATTCCACTGCTGCACGGTTCCCAGGGCTGCTCCACCTATATCCGGCGCTACATGATCAGCCATTTCAAGGAGCCGCTGGACATCGCCTGCTCCAATTTCGGGGAGGACACGGCCATCTTCGGCGGGGGGGCCAACATCAAGCTGGCGCTCGACAACATTCGCCACCAGTACAGCCCTGATCTTATCGGGGTGGCCACCACCTGCCTGTCGGAGACCATCGGCGACGACGTCCCCATGTTCATCCGGGCCTACCGGGAGGGCAACCAGGACGCGGACCTGCCGGCCCTGGTCCATGTCTCCACCCCCAGCTACCAGGGCACCCACATGCAGGGCTTCCACGGGGCCGTGCGGGCGCTGGTGGCCGCCCTGGCTGCGTCGGCGCCTTCCCGCGAGAGTTCCCTGGTCAATCTTTTCCCGGGTATGGTTTCGCCTGCCGACCTGCGCCAGCTCAAAGGTATGCTGGAAGCGTTCGATCTGGAACCCGTTCTGGTGCCCGATTACAGCGACACCCTGAACGGCCCCTGTGGGCCGAATACCAGCGCATCCCCGCGGGCGGCACCAAGGTCGAAGCCCTGCGGCGCACCGGGGGCGCCGCCGCCAGCCTCGAGTGCGGCCTGGTGCTTGCGGGGGCCCAGGAGACGGCCGGCACCTGGCTGGAAACGCAGCACGGCGTGCCGCTTCACCGACTGGGTCTGCCCATCGGCATTCGCCAGACCGATGCGTTTTTCGATCGCCTGGCGGCCATCAGCGGCCGGCCGGTGCCCTCGCAGTATACGGACCAGCGCGGTCGTCTGCTGGATGCCCTGGTGGACGGCCACAAGCACTTCAACGGCGTGCGGGCCGCACTCTTCGGCGAAGAAGACCTGGTGGCCGGCCTGGCCGCCTACTGCGGCGAACTGGGTATCATACCCGTGCTGTGCGCCACCGGCGGCGGTGAAGGGCGGTTTGCCGCAACGGTGCAAGGCGTCGTGCCGGCGCCCTACCACGACCGGATGAAGATCATGGAAGATGCGGACTTCGTCACGATCGAAAAATCCCTCGAAGCGATGGACGTGGACCTGCTCATCGGCCACAGCAAGGGCTATACCATGTCCCGGCGGCTGGCGAAGCCGCTCGTCCGGGTGGGCTTTCCGGTGCACGACCGCGTCAACGGCAGTCGGCTGCTCCATCTGGGCTACCGGGGCGCCCAGCAGCTCTTCGACCGCATCGCCAATACCCTGATCGAGGAGAAGCAGAAGAATAATGCCGTGGGCTATACTTACTACTAGGAAAATTCAAGACGTTATTTTTAGGCCAAGGCAACATGCGTCGCAGCGGCAGGTCACGATTGCTTCCCAACGGCGATGGGCTGCGCTTAGATTTATTGATTGTTGGGGTAACGGTACGGAAAGGGGCGTCTCATGAACCTCGACAACCATCCCTGCTTCAATCCTGATGCCTGCAAATCCTTCGGGCGGGTCCACCTGCCGGTGGCGCCGCGCTGCAATATCCAGTGCAAGTTCTGCAACCGCCGGTTCGACTGCGTCAACGAAACGCGTCCGGGGGTGACCAGTGCAGTGCTCTCACCGGCCCAGGCCATGGTCTATCTGGAAGAAGTATTTGAACGTAAAGGCAACATCGCCGTGGTCGGGATTGCCGGCCCGGGGGACCCCTTTGCCAACCCCCGGGAGACCCTGGAGACCCTGACACGGGTGCGGGCCCGCTTTCCGGAAGTCATCCTGTGCGTGGCCACCAACGGACTCAACCTGGCCCCGTATCTCGACGATCTCGAACAGCTCAAAGTGAGCCACGTTACCGTGACGGTCAATGCGGTGGATCCGGTCATCGGGGCCCAAGTATATTCATGGATGCGCGTGGGCAAAAAAGTGGTGCGGTCCGAGGAAGGGGCCGCGCTCCTGCTGGCGCGTCAACTGGAGGCCATCGAAGGCCTGCGGTCCCGCGGCATCATGGTCAAGGTCAACAGCATTATCCTCCCCGGTATCAACGTTGATCATATCCAGGACGTGGCCCGCCGCATGGGCGAGTTGGGCGTGGAGCTGTTCAATGCCATGCCCTACTACCCCAACGCCGGTTCCGAATTCGAACATCTGCCCGAGCCGGCCAAGGACACGGTCCGGTCGATCCGCGACCGGGCCGCCCGGCACGTCAAACAGATGCGCCATTGCACCCGCTGCCGGGCGGATGCCGTCGGCCTTCTGGGTGAGGCCCCGGATGCAGAGCTGACGGCCACCCTCAACGCCTGCCAGCGTCTGGAGGTGACCAAGCCCCGTGCCGGACGGGTGTCGCCGCGCCCCTGCGTGGCCGTGGCCAGCATGGAGGGCGTGCTGGTCAACCAGCATCTGGGGGAGGCCGGAAAGCTTCTGGTTTACGGCGAGAAGGGCGGGCAGATCGAACTGCTGGAGGCCCGCGTCACGCCGGCGCAGGGGGGGGGCCTCAAACGCTGGGAAGCGCTGGCCGCGACCCTGGCGGACTGCAGCACGCTGCTGGTCAGCGGGGTGGGGGCGAATCCCCGGAAAACGCTGGAGGCGACCGGTATCGAAGTCCTGGAGATCGAAGGGCTTATCGACGAGGCCGTGCGGGCCGTATTTGCCGGGGAGCGCCTGAACCACATGGCCCGGCGCACGCTGACGGCGTGTGGGAGTTCATGCGGCGGCACGGGCGCCGGCTGCGGCTGATGGGGTGGGTCAGGGCCGGCATCTTGCGGCCCCGGGCGGCGTTCTCGACCTTTGGCTGATCCTCGACGCAGCTCATGCTACGCCTGCGGTCCCCATAGGCCTGCGGCCTTGCCCGGAACCACAATCTGCCGGCCCTGACCCACCCCATTCGGTTTTGGAAACACCGCACAGCATTTGATAAAGCGCTGAGTGTCATAGACTGAAAACAAATCACGCCTCGGACGGTTACGGGATACGTTCGAGAGCAAGGCCTGCGAGGCGCGAGGAACGAGGCGTACTTGCGGTACGCCGCAGTGACGAGGGCCGAAGCGTAACACAGCTAATCGGATGTATTACGAAACCGTCCAGAAGGAGGAGAAATGGAAAAGCCGGAACACCACATTTTTGTCTGCGCCAGTTTTCGCGCCGACGGGGACCCCAGGGGGTCTGCCACAAGAAGGGGTCGGTGCCCCTGCTGCCCTACATCGAGAACGAAATTATTGATCGGGGGCTCAATGCCCAGGTCACCAGCACCGGCTGCATGAAGGCCTGCGACCACGGGCCGGTGATGGTGATTCAGCCCCAGGGGCTTTGGTACGGCCAGGTGGCGAGCGAGGACGCCGTGGATGAGATCCTGGATGCCTTAGAGGACGGCGCGGTCGTGGACAACCTGCTGATCGCGTAGGTTTGTTCATTTTCTTTCCCGTGAAAAGAAAACGCCCGTGTCCCGCTTAATCCTGCGCGTCGCCGCATCGAAGGGGTCTCGCGGAAACTCGCTGCGCTCAGACAAGTCTGCGAGCCTGATCCGTTCGCTACCGCGATGCTCGGGGGACAAAGGGGAAAAACCTAACGGCAAGCAGCCATTTCACGACCCACCCCAGCGGGGATCGATGTGACTTCCGCCTTGCAGGAGAAACACGCCTTCACTCCACACAGGAAAAAGCCATGCAGATTCAACCGATCAGCGATTGGCAGGACCACATCACGGCCCGTACCCGGTACCTCAAGACGGCCACGAAGCGCATGACCGTCCCGCCGTGTTCAACAACGAACTGATGCTCCAGCTGGCCGCCATGGCGATTGAAAAACTCATTGTGGGGCTGTCGCAGCACCATCAGCGGATGCCGGACGATCATACCCTGTCAGGGCTGGTGGCCGGTCTGGCATCGGTCTGCCCGCTGGATGCAGCGCTGGCCGGGCGTATCGCCCGAATCGAAGCCGTCGACGACATGTGCGCCCTCACCGCCGAACGCCGCCCGCCGCCGCAGGACGCGGACATCGACGAGATTCTGGCGCTGGGGCAGGCGGTGGCGCGTTTTGTCGACCGCCATGTTCAACCGAACGAATACGCATCCGCAACCGCATAAACAGGAGATCTACATGAAAGCCACCTGGGGAAGATATTCGAGTACGCCTCCATGCCGCTGCACGGCACCATGTCGCGCAAGCTGCGCAAGGGCATGGGCCTGCAGATCAACGAAGGTAAAGTGTATGAAGCGGCCGTGCTCTTTCTGAACGAAAAATTCCTGCGCCTGACCGAGACAGAGGCCGACGGCACGGCCCGTCAACACCTACTACGATCTGGAAAAAATCGTTTCCATCCGCACCCTGAGCCCAGGCGATTCGGCCTGACCGGTTGCCTGCCGCTCCGCTGTGGCTGACCCTTCGGGTGACCGGGGCGGCCACCCTGACCGTGAGAACAGCCGGTGCCGGCGAGCCGATGTCCTCCGGGACGATGTCCTGTTTTCCCGGCGCAGGGTGCGGCGATTCTGATTGGAACGGGATGGAAAAGACCCCTGATACACCGCCGGTCAAGATCCGTCCGGCCCGGCGGGCCGACCTGGCCGCCATGGTTGCGTTGCTGCAGGCGCTGTTTGCCATTGAAGACGATTTCACGCCCGACCCGGAACGCCAGTGTCAGGGCCTGGCGCGCCTGCTGGAGGGCTGCGGCAAGCAGCGCTGTATCCTGGTGGCAGAAGCCCGTGACCGGGTGATCGGCATGGCTACGCTGCAGATGCTGATTTCCACGGCCCAGGGCGGGCCCGTGGGCCTGGTGGAAGATGTGGTGGTTCAGGAGGACTGCCGGGGGCGGGGTGGGCCGTCGGCTCATGACCGCCCTGGCCGCCTGGGCGGCCGACCACGGTCTGACCCGTCTGCAGCTTCTGGCCGATCGCGGGAACCAGCCGGCCCTTGATTTCTACCACCGGATCGGCTGGCAGACCACCCAACTGGTGTGCCTGCGGCATTGGCCCCCACCCCCCTGAAATTCGCTGGCACATTACCCCTCAAGATTTTTTCGACATCCCCTGGGTGTCGGAAGGCGTTTCGATCAAACAGTCCGTTACCCTTTGCCTGACGGCCCCGGCGGCGCGCGCCGCCGGGGCATGGGGATCGATCCCAAAGCTTGCATTACTAAAAAGAATGTATTACCTAAAAGTAATAAATAATACGACTGATGCCGCAGGGGAGGGGCCGCACATGAAAAAGAAAAATATCCTGGATGAACTGGACGCGCTCCTTCTCCCGCAGCCGTCTTCGCACGATCTTCGCGGCAAGCAGTCGGTGCGCGCGACCTTCCGCCTGACGGCCCGAGCCATCGATGCCATCAGCGTGGTGGCCTTTCATCTCGGGATCAAGCAGAAATCACTGTTCGAGCATCTGATCGAGGATGACCAGACCCTGTCGCGGATCGCCCGCCAGGTTCAGGAGCGGGCCTATCGCCCCGCTGACCGGGTCCAGAAAACATTTGTTCTGAGCCGCCGCACCCTGGCCCTGCTCCAGGGGGCCTGCGAAAAATTCGATGCGCCCCGCGATGCCCTGGTCGAGTATTCCATCCTGCGGCTCATGCCGGTGATCGAAGAAGAGCGTGAAAAGCACCGCCGCCGCAAGGAAATTCTTAAACAGGTATCGGCTTATGTGCGTGACGGGGAGGCCCTGCTCGAAGGCGTCCGCCAGACCCTGGGCGAGGACGACCCGGTTTATCGCCGCCTGCGGCCGGCCGTGCAGAGCGGGCTCGAATCCGAAGCCGCGATAGCGGACTATGTCGAGAAGGGCAAGATCATCGAAGCATTCTGACGTTTTTTTCGCAGCCTTCATAGCTTCACCGCGGACGGCCGGAGAGCGCCGATGCCCTGTCGTCACCTGCAGATTGAAATCACCAGCCGCTGCAATCTGCGCTGCAAGACCTGTCTATACGGCCATTACCCTGAGCGCTGGGTATCGGCCGATCTGGAAGATTCATCCTACGCTAAAATTATCGACGCCCAAGGTTCCCTGGAATCGGTGCACCTGCAGGGCTGGGGCGAATCCCTGCTGCGGGCCGACACCCCGGCGCTGGTGGCGCGGGCCCGGCAGGCCGGGCTGCGTGTCAGTCTCAGCTCCAACGGCAGCATCATGGACACGGGACGGGCGCGCGATCTGCTGGCGGCCGGTCTGGATTCCATGGCGTTCAGCTTCGCCGGTGCCAGCGCGGCGGCGCAGGATCCGCTGCGGGGGAAGGGGAGCTTCGCCCGGGCTGTTCAGGCGGCCGCCGTGTTCGACCGGGCCCGCGGCGGGCGCCGCCAGCCGCCGCTGCTGATGAATTTTCTCCTGTTGCGCGGCAACCACCGTCAGTTGGGCCGCGCCCTGGGTCTGGCCCGGCGGCTGGGCATGGCACGGCTGCAGGCGGGTCACCTGGTGCATCCGGTGGCACCGGCCCAGCAGGGGCTCATGGCCTACCCCGATCTAAAACCCGGCCCGGGCCGGATGTTCGGCCTGCGTCTGGCCACCCTCTGGCGGCGGGTCGAACTGGTGCTGCCGTCCCTGCGCCCCCAGCCGACGCCGGTCTGCCCCAAGAACCCCCTGGCCCGGTCATTCGTGGGCGCCGACGGCTCGGTGTCGCCCTGCGTCTACCTCAATCCCCCTGTCAATACGACGGTGCCGCGGCTGGTCGACGGAAGGGTTGCCGAGGTGCCGCGGGTGGTGATGGGCGCCCTGGCGGACGATGACCTGGAAACGATCTGGCACAAGGCGTCCTATCGCGCTTTTCGCCGGTCCTTTAAACGGCGGGTCAAGGCCTACGAATCCCACATGCAGGGGATATCGCCGGATCTCGAAGGCCTGCACCGGCTCGAAAAGGCGGTCGACCGGCTGGCGGTCCTCTTCCGGGACCAGCTGCCACCGCCGGTGGCCTGCCGGGGGTGTCCTCACCTGGAAGGGTTTTAAGCGGTTTCGTACAATTCCCGATGGCGGCGTGCACGGAAACTCGCTTCGCAGATACAGTCCGCGCGCGATTGTTTATCCGCCACGCCGATGCCCGGCAGGGGACAAAGGGGCGTGAACCGGCGACTTGACGCTGGCTTCGCGCCACCCTTCAAGGGGAACCTGATGCCGCCCTCTCTGCGGGCGGCGATTCGGAAACCCTGATCATGTAATTTGAGAGAGTTGTTTCAGGGCGCGAAACGTTCGATGTAGGTCTCCCACTCCTGGGGGGTGATCTCGCCGTCCTTGTCCTGGTCGGCTTCCATGAAAGATCGGGGGCTGGCCTCGGGGTAGGCCGTGCTGAACTCGTGCCATTCGACAATGCCGCTGGCGTCCTGATCCACGGCCTCGAAGGTGGCGTAGTGAACCGGGTGCGTGGCGCAGGCACCGATCAGGAGCCAGACCAGACAGGGGATGAGCATGAAACGTTTTTGCATGCGCAGGTCCGTTGATGCGGGTTCGGGATTGGATTCCGGCGCCACCATACGCGATTCGCGGCGGGACTGCAATACGCGCCGCCTTCGACTTTTGCGCCCGGATGCCGATTTCGGGTGCGACCGGTTGATGTTCCGCGGCGGTTGGGGTAAAGAAAGGGCCGTTGCCGGCAAACACCGGACCGCCGGCCGCAGCCGACCCAACCGTGATGAAGGAGATCGAAAATGATTTTTATCGGCAAGTTCTATTACCTGACCAACCAGCAGGAGATCGAAGAGAGCGATCGTCGGCACGGCGAGTTCGACTTGATTATCGAAGCCCAGAACGGTGATGTGGCCTTTCGCAAATTCAAGGGCCGCATCGAGGAACTGCGCGACAAGGGGGATTTCTTCGAAGGCCATACCAGCATCTATTTTATCCAGCTCCTGGAGTTCGACCGTTTTCCGCGCAACCAGGCCCTGATGCTGAATCTCAAATCCACGGCCGGCGATCCACTGATGCCCTTTATCGGCTGTTCGATTCCATCCGACCAGAGCAACGCCTGCCGGATTTACGACTGGAAGAACAATGAACCTGAAATCGACGGCACCAACGAAAAGCTTTTTCTGGAATTCCGCGATTGATCCGGCGGGTGCCCGCCGCCACGCCGATGGGACCCGCGGGCGATCCCCATGCCGAACTTGAACCCCGCGCGGCTGCTCTTCCTGCTGGCCGTCGGCCTGTGCCTGTGGGGCTGCCCGGGTGCTGATAGCCCCCCGCCACCCGCGGCCGAGACACCGCTCGGAGCGGTCGAACTCCTGACCTTCATCCCGGATGACGAGTACTACCTGCTACCCGGCCACCGCTACCCCCTCGAGCCGGCCACGCCCCTCCGTGAAGCGTTTCAGCGGCTGGCCGATCAGCTCGCCCGGGTCTACTTCGACGACGGCCGGACGCCGGCGGCCGAGATCCGCCTCGAAGTCATCGGCTTCCACACCATCGATCTGCCCCACCGCGCGATGCGCGTGGTGGCCGTCAATCTGCACGATCCCCGGCAGACGGCCTGGGGGGCCTTTTTCCAGGGCTCGGCCGGCGGTCAGACCACCTACTACCTTCTGGCGGCAACCCTGATGCAACCCCAACTGACCCCGCCCCTGGCGGATGGCTTGGTTGTGCTGTATAATGGAGAGGCTTTTCCGGAACTCGACCACATCCGTTTTCGCGGGATCGTATCGGCGGAATCGGTGCGGCCCGCCGTCGTCCGGGCGATCCAGCGACGTCCGCCCCGGCCGACCGGCGTTTCCGGTTGACGACGGCCGGGTTGTCCGGCCAATTCAAGCATCCGCCGCTCGTTCCCAATTGCGTGGGGAAAAACCTGTATGCCGATAGGCTCTGAAATAACGCTGCCGTGGTGGCTCTTCGTCCTGGTGCTGGCCCTGGCCGGTCTGGCCCTGCTCGACCGCCTTTTCATCCCCAGCGTGCGCTGGTTCTGGCGCCGGCGCATCAACCGGGTGGTGGACGAAATCGGCCAGCGGCTGGACATCGAGATCCGCCCCTTCCAGCTGACCAAACGGCAGGTATTGATTGACCGCCTGGTCTACGATCCCCAGGTGCTCGAAGCTGCGAAGAGGGTGTCCCGCGAGACGAACGAACCCCTCGAACTGGTCCAGGCCCAGGTGCTCAAGTACGCCGGCGAAATCGTCCCGGCCTTCAATGCCTACCTGTATTTCCGAATCGGCTACTGGATTGCCAAGCGGGTGGCGCACCTGCTCTACCACGTGCGCCTCGGACTGGCGCACAATGACGAATTCGCGAAGATTCCGGAAGATGCCGCGGTGGTCTTCGTCATGAACCACCGCAGCAATATGGACTATATCCTGGTGGCCTTCCTGGCCGCCGAGCGTACCACGCTGTCCTATGCGGTGGGAGAGTGGGCCCGCATCTGGCCCCTCCAGACCCTGATCCGTGCCATGGGCGCTTTTTTCGTGCGGCGCAACTCGGGCAACCCGCTCTACCGCTGCGTGCTGGAACGCTACGTTCACATGGCCACGCATGAAGGGGTCTGCCAGGCCGTGTTCCTGGAAGGCGGGCTCAGCCGCAACGGGCGGCTGCGCAAGCCCAAGCTGGGGTTTCTGGACTACATGCTGCGCGACTTCGATCCGGACCGGAGCCGCGATGTGATTTTCATCCCGGTGGGCATCAACTACGACCGCGTGATCGAAGACCGCAGCCTGCTCTACAGCATGAATCCCGAAGCGGTCAAACGCAGCCCCTGGTTTGTCTTCCGCACCACGGTCGGTTTCATCCTCAAGAGCGTCTGGCTGATGGGGCTCAGCCGCTGGCAGCGCTTCGGCTATGCCTGCGTCAATTTCGGCGCCCCGGTGTCGGTCAAGGACTATTGCCGGGCGCAGGCGGTCGACTTCCGCAAGCTGGCGCGCCCTGAACGCTTTGCGGCCGTGGCCCGGCTGGCGGAAACGCTCATGGACCGCATCCGGCATGAAGTGCCGGTGCTGCCGGTGCCGCTCGTGGCGAACATTTTTGCGGCCGACCCCCAGAAATGGATGATGGCCGCCGAGATCGAGCGTAAAGCCGCCGCGATGCTGGACGCCATCGCCCGCTGCGGGGGCAAGATCTACCAGCCCGGGCGCAACCGCTTGCCGCATTATGTGGCCGGTGCCCTGGACTTCCTGCTGATGCGCCGCTTCATCGAGAAAGAGAGCGGCCGCTATCGCCTGAACGCGTCGGTCGAGGACCTCATGCACTACTATGCCAATTCCGTGGCCTGCGAGGCCGCGGGTCAGACCGCGGTCCCCGCCACGGGAGAAGACCAGAGGTTACCCGATGTCATCAACTAGACGCCAGGCCGGGCGACACGTCCCGGAAATGACACGCCCATGCCGGGTGTTGTTGATCGTCGCGCTGCTCTTGCTGGCCCTGCCGGCGGCGGCTGAATTCTACCGCTATACCGATGCCGACGGCCAGGTGCACTTCGTCGACGACCCGCATCACATTCCCGATTCGCAGCTGGATACCCTGAAGGTTTACCGGGACGACGGCCAGGGTGTCGACCCACGGGACGCAGATGCCGCGGAAGACGACCGCCGGAGGGAAGAAGATGCGGCGGCGGTTGGGGGCGATCGGGATGGTGGCGCGTCTCCGTCGCCGGCCGTTCTGGAAACCCCGGTGATCGTCCGCGGCCACCGGGTGATGGTGCCGGTCGAGATCAGCTACCGGGGTCGCAAGGTCGAGACCCACCTGTTATTCGACACCGGGGCCAGTCTGACCATCCTGCACCAGCAGGTTGCCCGCCAGGTCTTTCTGACAGGCACGGAAACGCGGGAGGCCGTCGTGGTGGGCGGCAGCCGGATTCCGATCCGCATGGCCGAATTGGATTACATCCAGATCGGCCCCTTCAAGGTCCCCGATGCCCAGGTGGCCATCATCCGGCATCAGGGCCGCGACCCGGGGCACCAGGGCCTGCTGGGCATGAACATCCTGCGCCACCTGGATTACTCCCTCGACGTGGACCGCGGTGTCATCGTATGGAACCGCTGAAGACTTTTCCCGACCATCGATACCGGCAAACCCGAGCGGCGGCGTCCATTCATCGGCATGCGGGTGGCCGGACTCGCCGGTCATGATCTGCCGGTTCCTGGCCGATGCCGTCCTGGTCATTCACCTGCTGTTTATCGTCTTCGCGGTGGCCGGCGCTTTCGCCGCCCTGCGCTGGCGCACCCTGGTCTGGGTCCATCTGCCCTGCGCCCTGTGGGCCGCGGCCATCGAACTGGGCGGCTGGATCTGCCCCCTGACCCCTCTGGAAGTCGCCTTGCGGCGCTGCGCCGGCCAGGCCGGCTACAGCGGCGGCTTCATCCAACACTACCTCCTGCCCGTCATCTACCCCCACGATCTTACACGTGAAATCCAGATCGGATTGGGCATAGCCGTGCTGGTGATCAACCTGGTGGCTTACGCGCTGGTGGTGCGTAACACGCGGGCCGGGCGGTGACGCCGCGGCATCATGCCGGTGTGGGATTGCCCGGGGCGATAGCTTTCGCACTCCGATCGGGGTATCGGATAGAGGCAGGGGACGCTGCACTCATTGTTTGACATCCAAGCTTGAACCCGGGTACAAACCGAAGCCACAGGCTGGTCGATGCCCCCGACACCTGCCTCGCAATCGGATTCTCTTCTTCCAGCACGTCCCGCTCGTTACCGTCTTCAACAACCTCCTCTCGGGTTTGACTTGCCGCGGCTATTGTTTTTTATGCGTTCTTTCTTGAAAAAAATGTACGGAATCGGCGCATCCTCAGGTCTTTAATGTAGCAATTATAAATCCTCAAAATTGTCATTCCGGCTTTCGAGGCCGGGATCCAGGAAAATAATGGAGGCCGGATACGTCATCCCGGACTTGATCGGGGACCGGCACGACGTGCTTGGCACTTTTTGTTGCCAGCGCCATAATTCAAGCGATGGGGCCAAGGTTCACACAACCGGCAAAAAAACCGCTTTCCAATGGGGGAGACGCCCAATGATTAAAACGATCCGCTTTACCCTCAACGACCAGGCCGTCGCCATCGATGCCGACGACGAGCGAACCCTCCTGTGGATATTGCGCGTCGATCTGGGGCTTACGGGCGCCAAATTCGGCTGCGGGGAAGGGGTCTGCGGCGCCTGCACGGTCCTCGTGGACGACGAAGCCGCCCCCGCGTGCCAGTTGACCGTGGGTGACGTGGCGGGGAGCAGCGTTAAAACGATCGAAGGCCTGGCACCGAACGGCCGGCTGCATCCCATCCAGGAAGCCTTTGCGCAGCATGACGCTCTTCAATGTGGGTTTTGCACCCCCGGAATGATTCTCAGGGCCTACAGCCTCCTGGCATCGACCCCGAACCCGACCCGCGACCAGATTGTGGCGGGGATGGACGATAATCTTTGCCGCTGCGGGGCCCATGTGCGCATTATCCAGGCCGTGCAAACCGCATCCGCGATGATTAAAGGAGGCCGACCATGACGGGCAGGGAGCAGGCCCTGGAAAAGGAATCCGATGCAATGGAACGCTTTGCACCCTTGACCCGCCGGGCGTTTTTAAAGCGCATGGGCCTGTTGGGCGGCGGCCTCGTGGTCTACTGCACGGTTGGCGATCTGACCGCCGCGGCCCGGATGGCGCGCGAAGGTTTTATCGGAAGCAATGTACCCACCGATTTCAACGCTTTTCTGCGGATCGGCGCTGACAACCGGGTGACCGGCTTCGTCGGCAAGATCGAAATGGGCCAGGGTCCCATCACCTCCTTCGCCCAGATGCTGGCCGAAGAACTTGACGTGGCCTATGAAGCCGTGGACATGGTGATGGGCGATACGGACCGCTGCCCGTGGGATGCCGGCACATGGGGCTCCCTGTCGACCCGCTACTACGGCGTTTTCGTAAAAGAGGCCGCGGCGGAGGCCAAGGGGGTCCTGAAGGCGCTGGCCGCCGATAAACTGGCCTGCCCCGTCGAGCGTCTGGTGACGAAGGACGGGACCCTGTTCGACCGGGAGCGCCCCCAAACCCGGGTGTCATACGGCGAACTGACCGCCGGCAAGATCATCGCGAAGCACTTGAAAACACTTCCCTCGCTCAAGCCGGCCTCCGCCTACACCATCAGCGGCCAGCCTTATCGGCGGCGCGATGCGCGCGACAAGGTCACCGGCCGCGCCGCTTATACGGCGGATATCCGGCTTCCCGGCATGGTCTACGCCCGGATCCTGCGGCCGCCCGCCCATGGCGCGCGACGGCTGAGTGTGGATATGTCTGCCGCGGCAAAGATGAAGGACGTTCAGGTCATCCGCGACGGCAATCTGGTCGCCGTCCTGCATCCGCACCCGGACGGCGCCGCCCGGGCACTGGCCGCGGTCAAAGCCGAGTTCGAACTTCCCCACACGGGCATCGACGATCAAACCATCTTCGATCATCTGCTCAAGAATGCGCCCGAACCGGTGGTCGCCGGCCAGGCGGGCAGTCTGCAAGCTGGTGAAAGCCAGGCGGCGGCCGTCATTGCGGAGACCTATCTCAACAGCTACGTCGCGCATGCCCCCCTGGAGCCCCATGCGGCCCTGGCCGCGGTTGAGGGTGGCAAGGCCACGGTGTGGGCTTCGACTCAGTCGCCCTTCCCCGTGCAGATGCAGGTGGCCCAGACCCTCGGTCTGCCGGTGGATAAAGTTCGCGTCATCGCCCCCTACGTGGGCGGCGGCTTCGGCGGCAAGTCGGCCTCCGCCCAGGCGATCGAAGCGGCCCGGTTGGCCCAACGTGCCGGCCGCCCCGTCATGGTGGCCTGGACACGGGAGGAGGAGTTCTTTTTCGACACCTTTCGGCCGGCGGCGGTGGTCACGATTAGATCGGGGATCGATGCGGCCGGGCGCATGTCATTCTGGGACTACCGGGTCTATTTTGCCGGTCGGAGGGGCTGCGAGAACTTTTACGAGATTCCCCACCATCGGGAAGCGGTCTACGGTGAATGGCGCATGGGGCCGGGTATACATCCCTTTGCGGTCGGCCCCTGGCGTGCACCGGCCGCCAACACGAACATCTATGCGCGGGACCTGCACATGAACATCATGGCCGCCATGGCTGGAAAGGATCCTCTTGAATTCCGTCTCAGCCATTTGAAAGACGCGCGCATGCGCCGGGTTCTTGAGGCGGCGGCCAAACAGTTCGGCTGGACACCCAAGAAGACGCCCAGCGGGCGGGGGTACGGGATATCCTGCGGCATCGATGCCGAGACCTATGTGGCCTCCATGGCGGAAGTCGAAGTCAACCGCGAGAGCGGAAGCATCGAAGTCAAACGGGTGGTCTGCGCCCAAGACATGGGCCAGGTGGTCAACCCCCAGGGCGCCACCATTCAGATGGAGGGTTGCATCACCATGGGGCTGGGCTACGCCTTGAGCGAAGAGGTGCACTTCAGCAACGGCCAACTTCACGATGTCAATTTCGACACCTATGCCATCCCGCGCTTTTCGTGGCTCCCCCGGATCGAAACCGTGATCGTGCCGAATTCGGAACTGCCCCCCAAGGGCGGCGGGGAGCCGGCCATCGTCTGCATGGGCGGCGTGCTGGCCACAGCCGTGTACGATGCCACGGGCGCCAAGGTGCTTCAACTTCCCATGACGCCGCCGCGCGTCA
This sequence comes from Candidatus Krumholzibacteriia bacterium, assembly GCA_942492615.1. Taxonomy (GTDB): domain Bacteria; phylum Krumholzibacteriota; class Krumholzibacteriia; order LZORAL124-64-63; family LZORAL124-64-63; genus CALOFL01. The sequence continues at coordinate 2,844 of CALOFL010000021.1, read as the reverse complement.
AGGCGGCCATGCCGCCAAGCGCCTGAGCGATCATAATATCACTGCGCCTGGCGGCTTTGGTTGTCGGGGTGGAACAGGGCGTAGACCGCCGGGATCAGGACCAGCGTGATGAGGGTCGAGGCCGTGAGGCCCCCGACGACGGTCCGTGCCAGCGGGGCCTGGGCCTCGGAGCCCTCGCCGATGCCCAGCGCCAGGGGCAGGAGCCCGAGAATGGTGGTCAGGGTCGTCATCAGGATCGGCCGCAGACGGCGGCGTCCGGCCTCCACCAGGGCTTCGCGGTTAGGCTTCCCCTCGCGGATCAGCCGGCCGGCCTGGTCCACCAGCAGAATCGCGTTGTTCACCACGATGCCCCCCAGCATGATGCAGCCGATGTAGGACTGCACGTTGAGCGTCGTCTGGGTGGCAAACAGGGTCACCAGCACGCCGACCGCGGCCAGCGGCACGGAGAACATGACGATCAGGGGATCGCGGAAGGATTCGTACTGGCAGGCCAGCACCATGTAGACCAGGGCCAGCGCCAGCACGAGCGAGACGACCAGTTCCCGGAAGGCCTTCTGCTGCTCCTCGAAGTTGCCGGCCACCGACAGGTCGTATCCGACGGGCCGCGGAATCCGGTCCAGGATCGCCTGGACGTCCGCGGCCACGGCCCCCAGATCGCGCCCCGTGAAGTTGGCGCTGACTGTCGCCCGGCGCTGCTGGTCCTTGCGGTCGATCAGGATCGGTCCGCGGCTGGCCTCGGTGGCCACGAGATTGCGCAGGGTCACCTTTTCCCCGGACGCGGTCGTCAGGGACAGGTCGAGAATTTCCTCCAGCGAGCGCTGCTCGGCGTTTTTGAGCTGTATCAGGATGCGGTAGCTGTTGCCGCCGGTGCGGTACTCGCCGGCCTTGGACCCGGCCACGGCGGTCTGCAGCATCTGGGTGACGTCGCGCACGCTCAGGCCAAGATCGGCCACCTTGTCGCGGTTGATGCGGATCTCCTGCTGCGGGATGCCGGCTTCGAGGCTGGTGTCGACGTCCGTGATGCCCCGGACGTCCGCCATCAGCGTCGCCACCCGGCGCGCCAGAAGGTCGAGCGTGTCCAGATCGTAGCCCAGAATTTCCACCGTCAGGCCTTCGTCGCCGCCCAGGATGCGCTCCAGGAGGAACTGTCCCTGGGGCGCCCGGACACGGATTTCCATGCCGGGGATGCGGCCGGCCAGGCGCCGCCGCAGATCCTGGGCGATTTCCACGTTGGAGCGCGAGCGCTGGGAGGCCGGCACCAGCGACATGCGGATTTCACCTTCCGACCCCGAATCGGGCCGCCATCCGGCCGCCCCCACACTGACCACCGAGGCCACGGCCTCGGGCACCGCCGGCTGAACGCTTTGCTCCATGCGGCGCGTCTGCTTGTCGACCAGTGCGAGGCGGGTGCCGATTTCCATTTTGCCGGTGATGCGCACCTCGCCCTCGTCGCTGGGCGGCAGGAATTCACTGCCGATAAAGGGCAGCAGCATCAGGCTGGCGGCGAGCATAGCCGCCGCGGCCCCCACGGTCAGCAGCCGATGGTCGAGCACCTTGCCCAGCAGCTTGAGGTAGGCCTTTTCGATCCCCACGAAGAGGGCGATGGCGGCCCTGGCCCAGCGCCAGGTGCGCGGGGCCGTTGCCCCGCTGCGCTGCTGGCTTTTGGTCAGGAGCCGGGAGGCCAGCATGGGCACCAGGCTCATCGCCACGGCCAGGGCGCAGAGCAGCGCGAAAATGATCACGTAGGCCAGTTCCTTGAAAAGGATGCCGGAAACGCCGCGCACGAAAACGAACGGCAGAAAGATGACCAGCGTGGTGATGGTGCTGGCGACGATGGCCGGGCCGACCTCGCGGGCGCCTTCCACGGCGGCCGTTGCCGGTATTTCGCCCTGTTCGGTGCGGCGGCGGAAGATGTTTTCGAGCACGACGATGGAGCTGTCGACCATCATGCCCACCCCCAGCGCCAGGCCGCCCAGGGTCATCAGGTTGATGGTGAAGCCCCCGAAGTAGATCATCGCGAAGGTGATCACGATCGAGATCGGGATCGAGAGGGAGATCACCAGCGTGCTGCGGATGTTGCGCAGAAAGAACAGCAGGATGAAGATCGCCAGCCCGCCCCCATAGAGCACCGAGCGGGCCACGTTGGCGATGGAGCGCTCGATGAAGTTGCCCTGGTTGATGACGGGCACGATTTCGACCTGGGGATAGATGCGGTTGATGTTCTCGATTTCCGCCAGGATGCGCCGGGAGACCTCGACCGTGTTGGCATTGGCCTGTTTGCGGATGGCCACGCGCACCCCGCGCCCCCCGTTGACGCGCACGATGCGCGTCAGCTTCTCGTAGGTGTCCCGGACCTCGGCGACCTGGCGCAGGGTGACGGCGGCGCCGTCGCGCCGGACGATGACCGTGTCGCGGATCTGGTCCAGGTTGATGAACTCGGCCGGGGCGCGCAGCGTGACTTCATAGCGTCCCTCTTCGATCTTGCCGGCCGGCAGGTCGAGGTTGGCGTCCCGAATGGCCTCGATCACCCGATCCAGGGGCAGACCGGCGGCCGTGATGCGGTCGGGGTCCAGTTCGATCCGCACTTCGCGGTTGAAGCCGCCCCAGACATCGACCTGGGCCACACCGGGAATGCGGGCGAAGCGGTAGCGGATCTGCACCTCGATCAGTTCGGTGAGTTCGATGGGGTCCAGATTGCTGGAGATGCCCAGCAGGACGACCGGAAAACTGGCAATGTCGAACTTGCGGACGCGGGGGCGCACGATGTCGTCCGGCAGTTCGTTGATCTCGTCCTCGAGTTTGCCCTGAACGTCGATGGCCGCCGTGTCGATATCCGTGCCCCAG
>CALOFL010000020.1:0-162579 GCA_942492615.1 Candidatus Krumholzibacteriia bacterium | reverse complement strand
CCCGTGAGTCACAATGCCGGGATGGCGTTGAACTACGTGAGTGACCTTGCGCGGGTCGGCCAGTACCTTCGGGTCCCGGTGCATGCCGGACGTGTCTGGCGGGTGTTGAGGGAGGACGCCTCCATCCTCGAACAGCTGCGCCGTGGCCTCCTCCCGCTGCCGACGGACCAGCCCGCGGGTGATCCCGACGAGGTGTTCCCGCCGGCACGCCATGGTGAAGCGCCGGTCTGGGAGGGCCGACGAGTCGGGGTCGTCGCGACCGGGGGGAGCGGCGCGTTGGCCTCCGTGGTCGGGGTCGCGAGGGCGCTTGAGGAGGCAGGGGTGACCCCCTCGGCCTACGGCCTGTGCTCCGGTTCCGCGATGTTCGGCATTCCTCTGGCTGCAGGCATGAGCACTGACGAGGTGGCCCGGGCCATGCTGGCGATGCGACCCACCGACTACCTCGACCCCGACTGGCGCCACCTGGCAGCGGCTCCTCTGCGGCTGGGGCAGGGATGGGCCGGCCTGCTGCGCGGGGAGGCGATCGAGGGCTTCTTCCGCGACCTGCTCGGGGACCGCACACTCGGCGACCTGTCCACGCCGGTGTGGTTCCCGGTGTGGAGCGTCGAGCGCAATCGGCTGCGCTACGTCGGCTCGATCGACGACCCCGGGCTCTCGGCGGCACGTGCCGTGCGGATGGCAGTGGCTCTCCCGCTGGCGTTCGAGCCCGTCGCCTACCAGGGCGGTCCTACCTGGATGGCGGAATCGTCGAGATCCTGCCCGCACGGCCCTTCTCCCGCGGTGACATCTGCGACGTCGCGGTTGTGATCAATGGCTTCTACCGGCCAGGCTTCGTCGCCGACGAGGACCCACGCTGGCGCGACGAGCCGTTCAGCCTCATCCGGATCTCCGCCCAGACACGGCTCATGGGTCACATCGACACGGCCCGCCGCTCCTTGGCGGACCTGGACGCCGCTGCCGACGTGCACGTCCTCCACCCCGTCCCGTACGGGACGGTGCAGGCGCCGGGCTCTACACCGAGTTCGTGGACCGTCGCGCATGGTCGGACTACATGCGGTCGGGCTACGAGCACACCGTGGCGATGCTCGACGAGGTTGCCACCGCAGCGAGCCACATCGATGAAGAGCGCGGCACCTCTCCTCGCCGGCGGTGATCAGCAGCCGTCGAGTCCCGCGGATCAGACGTCGCGCAGGCTTGAGGGTCGGACATGGCGCCCGTTGTGATCAGTGCGACCGTTGCCGCTCGTCGCGCGCCGCTGCCTTGTCCTCCGTCGTCACCACATGGCTCAGAGCCCGGACGGGAGACCTGCCCTAGATGATGAGGCCCTTGCCCACGGCCACGACGCCTCCGTCGGACACCGTGAAGCGCTCACGATCGGACTCGACGTGCACACCGATCTGCGCCCCGTCGGGGACGACGACGTTCTTGTCCAGGATCGCGTTGCGCACCACGGCGCCCCGGCCGATCCGGACGCCCTGCATGAGGACGGCACCCTCGACGTAGGCGCCCTGCATGACGCGCACGTCCTGGGAGATCACCGACGAGCGGACGTGTCCACCGGCGATGACGGAACCCGCCCCGATCACCGACTCGTGGGCGTTGCCGCCCTCGACGAACTTCGCCGGCGGCGGCGAGCCGAGCGACGACGTGATGATCGGCCACTGCGTGTTGTAGAGGTTGAAGATCGGGTGCACGGAGACGAGGTCCATGTGCGCCTCGTGGTAGGCGTCGATCGACCCGACGTCGCGCCAGTAGGCCTTGTCGCGCTCCGTCTCGCCGGGAATCACGTTGGCACCGAAGTCGTAGACGTGCGCCAGCCCCTGCTCCGTCAGGGCCGGGATGATGTTGCCGCCCATGTCGTGCACCGATGCGTCATCGGCGGCGTCGGCGCGCAGCGTCTCGACCAGCCAGTCGCGGGAGAAGATGTAGTTGCCCATGGAGATGAACGACTCGTCGGGCGATCCGGGGATGGCGGGCGGATCGGGCACCTTCTCGTGGAAGCCCGTGATCTGCGTGGATCCCTCCGCCTGCTCGATCACGCCGAACTCGGTCGCCTCCGAGCGCGGCTTGCGGATCCCGGCCACGGTCACGGCGGCCCCGGTCTCGATGTGCTGATCGAGCATCTGCTGGGGGTCCATGCGGTAGATGTTGTCCGCGCCGAAGACGAGCAGGTATTCCGGATTGTCGTCCTCGATGAGGTTCAGGCTCTGGTAGATCGCATCCGCCGAACCGGTGTACCAGCGCGGGCCGAGCCGCTGCTGGGCCGGGACGGCCGTCACGTAGTTGCCCATGATGGACGGCATCGCCCAGGTCCGGGTGATGTGCAGGTCCAACGAGTGGGACTTGTACTGGGTCAGCACGGCGATCCTGCCGAAACCGGCGTTCACGAGGTTGCTGAGCACGAAGTCGACAAGCCGGTAGGCGCCTCCGAAGGGCACTGCGGGCTTGGCGCGATCGGCGGTCAGGGGCATGAGCCGCTTGCCCTCTCCGCCGGCCAGAACGATTCCGAGGACGCGGGGATTCGACATGGCAGCCACGGTAGTCATCGTTGCCCCGCGGAGGCGCGGTGGGGGCGGGGCCTTTGCAGCGCGCATCCCCCCGGGACGCGGTCCTAGGCTGCCGGGCATGAGGATCGGATTGCTGACAAGGGAATGGCCGCCCGAGGCGTACGGCGGGGCAGGTGTCCACGTCGAGTACCTCGCACGTGAGTTGCGCAAGCTCATCGACGTCGATGTGCAGTGCTGGGGCGCTCCCCGGGAGGACGCCACGGCCCACCAGGTGCCGATCGGGCTGGCCGGGGCGAACGCGTCGCTGCAGACGATGGGCATCTCGTTGGAGATGGTCGCCGCGAGTGAGGGCGTGGAGCTGCTGCACTCACACACCTGGTACGCGAACTTCGCCGGTCACACCGGCGGGCTCTTCCTCGACGTGCCGCACGTGGTCTCCGCACACTCGCTCGAGCCCAAGCGCCCCTGGAAGGCTGAGCAGCTCGGCGGCGGGTACCGGCTGTCGTCCTGGATCGAGAAGACGGCCTACGAGGGCGCGGACCGGATCATCGCGGTCAGCCACGGGATGCGCGGTGACGTGCTCGAGTCCTACCCGGACGTGGACCCCGCGAAGGTCGAGGTCGTGCACAACGGCATCGACACCGAGCTCTACCAGCCCGATCCGAGCACCGACCTGATCGAGGCGGTCGGGATCGACCCGTCGCGTCCCTACGTGCTGTTCGTCGGCCGGATCACCCGGCAGAAGGGGATCTCGCACCTGCTCAAGGCCGCGGCCCGCATGGACCCCGACATCCCCCTGGTCCTGATCGCCTCATCCCCGGACACCCCCGAGCTCGGTGCGGAGGTGGAGGCCGGTGTGGCCGCCCTGCGCGAGAGCAAGGGCGCCGCGAACATGGTGTGGGTCAACGAGCACCTGAGCCGGGCCCACCTGGTCCAGGCACTCACCCACGCCGGGGCCTTCGTCTGCCCCTCGGTGTACGAACCCCTGGGAATCGTCAACCTCGAGGCGATGGCGTGTGAGACCGCCGTCGTGGCCAGCGATGTCGGCGGCATCCCCGAGGTGGTCGTCGAGGGCGAGACCGGCTACCTGGTGCACTACGACGAGGCCGAGCCGGTCGCGTTCGAGGAGGGCCTGGCAGAGGCGCTGACGGCTGTGATGTCCGACCCGGCCCGCGCAGCAGCGATGGGCGTGGCAGGCCGTCAGCGCGCCGTCGGTGAGTTCGGCTGGGACAAGATCGCCCGGATCACGGTGGACCTCTACCAGCGAGTCATCGACGCCCGCGGATGACAGCTCTCGGAGGGTTGCATGACTGAGTTCGACCCGCAGCGCGGGATCGACTTCCCGATCATCGACGGTCGCCCGTCCTCGATGGACACAGGTCGGGCCGTCTTCGCCGACGCCGCGCGCGACACCGATCCAGCCCTTGCCGGACGGATCGAGGCCACCGCGAACTGGCGCAAGGACTACATGCCCGGAGTCCGCGACCTCGTCGTGTCCGGCCTGCAGGTGGGCGGCGGCACCGTGGCCATGTGCAACGACGCGATGGCGAGCCTCTATCAGCGCTTCAGGTTCACGCGCGACGCGCAGGTCACCGACATCGCCGAGGCGTTCGCGGCCAACACCGAACCCGCGTTCAGCACGGCAGAGGTGGTCGGGCATGGGCGCGGCGTGACCGAGCTGGTCATCCCCTACCACGGCCACGACCTGTCGGGCCCGGACCTGCGCCACCAGCTCGATGTGTGGGTGGCCGACGGGATCGTGGAGCCCAGCTTCGCCCATGCCATCGAATCCGTGATGGCCCACCCGGAGTGGCTCGACCTGGCCGGCGTGGACTTCGCCGTCCTGGGCGCCGGTGCCGAGATGGGTCCGCTGGCCTGCCTGCTCGACTGGGGTGCCACCGTGTGGGCCGTCGACCTGCCCCGACCGGAGCTCTGGCGGCGGCTCATCACCGACGCCGAGAACCGGGCTGGCCGGCTGCGCATCCCCGTCCCGATCGACGGCCCGGACCGCACCCAGCTCGAGGGCTCGGCACTGGCCGCCGTCGCCGGCGCCGACCTGCTCACCCAGGCCCCGGAGATCCGGACCTGGCTGGCCGGCATCGGGCGGCCGTTCACCCTGGGCAACTACGTCTACGCAGACGGCCCGCTGCACGTGCGGGTGTCGCTGGCCATCGACGCGATCAGCATGGACCTCATCGCCGCGGGCCACGACCTCATGTTGGCCTGGCTGGCCACGCCCACCGACGTCTTCGCCGCCCCGATCGAGGCTGTTGAGGAGTCCCGGCGGCGCTGGCGCTCGGCCGGGCTCTGGCGCTTCGGGCGCGCTCCCCTGCGGATGGCAGGGCAGTTCACCGAGAACTACCCGAGCACCGTGTTCACCAGCACAGGTGTCGAGTACGGCATCAGCGACTGCCTCGTCGGCCAGCAGGGACCCAACTACATCCTGGCCAAGCGCCTGCAGCGCTGGCGGGCCATGGCCATCCGTGAGGAGGGCGTCCGGGTGTCGCTCAACGTGGCCCCGAGCACGAGGACCAAGTCCGTGGTGAAGAACAAGGCCCTGGCCGCCGCCTACGCGGGGGCGGGGCGATTCGGCCTGGAGATCTTCGAGCCGGACACCTCGAACGCCATCATGGCCGCGCTGCTCGTCCACGACCTGCGCAACCCGGAGTCGTCAGCCAACCCGGACGTGCCGATCGCGCACCCGATGCAGCTGTTCGTCGACGGGGCCTGCCACGGCGGGCTGTGGCGCTCGCCGTACTCGGCGCGCTCCGTGCTCGGCTTCGCGGCGGTCGCCGGCATGTTCGAGCGCAACGCCTGACGCCGCAGCCGGCAGCGGCCGCTGGCCAACGGGGCGACCCACTTCAGCGGACCGCCCCGTTGGCCAGCGTGACCTCACATGTCCTTGACCTCACCACCGTGCACGACGATGGCCCAGACGACCAGGACGTTGACGACGATGATCGTCAGCGACCACAGCGGCATCACGGGGATGAACAGGAAGCTGGGCAGCAGCCCCGCGAGCGCCACGATGACAGCAACGGTCCGGGCGAACATGCTGCCCCGCGTCAGCGCAGCCCCGATGGCGATGACGACCAGGCCGAGGATCAGGTTCCACCAACCCCACGCGTAGGCATCGACGATGAGGCTGGCGTTGTCGTTCCACTCGGTCCAGTTGTCGTTGATGATGGCGAAGAGACAGATGTGCGGCCAAGTGGTCGCATTGTCTAGATCAGTCCCGGTCGGAGTTGATTCGAGGGACGAAGGTTCCGGTTGGCCTGACCGGGACGCTCACTCCGCCCCCGTGCCCACGCAGCGCGCCGCCGGCTCGGCCGCTTCCGGAACTGTGCATCTTGTCGACGCCAGAGGGGCGCCAACCTGCACTGCGCCTGCCATCTCGCCCGAGTTCCCGGTGCCCGGCGTACGGACCCATCCCCCCGCAGATCGCCCTGGCCGTGGGTGAGCGAACTGGAACGTGCCAGGACCGTGCGGCCCCCTAGGGTGGTGAGCATGGGACGCATGTCCGGTGAACTGCTCATCGCCCGCCCTGCTGACGTGGTCTTCGACATGGCCGCCGACGAGCCCTCCTGGAATCCGGCGATGACCACGGTCGAGTGGCTCTCGCCGCCCCCGATGGCGGCCGGCACCCGGTTCGTGGCCACCATGGGTGGTCGACTCCGGATGACCGTGCTGATCACCGGCTTCGATCGCCCGCACACCATCAGCTCCCGCACCAGAAGCGCGCTGATGGCAACCGAGGGCGCCGTGACCGTCAGACCCGCCGGCGACGGGACGCTGCTGAGTTGGGACTGGACCTACACACTCCACGGCGCCACCCGCCTGCTGACCCCGGTCTTCGCCCTGTTCGCTGCGCGCTGGGAGCGGGGCAACTGGGAGCGCATGCGCGACCTCCTCGAAGGCAGGTCCGCCGGGCTCTAGTCGTCCGCAGGGAAGTGTCGGCTGTGCGCGTGGCGGGACCGTCTGGGCCGTCCCAGCAGCACCGGAACTGACCGGACCCCCACCCGCCCGCCCACGCGGAGTCGCACCGGTCAGCCGTACTAGCGTGCGGTGCGGAGGGAGGCCGACCACGTGAAGGCTCTCGTGCACGACGAGTACGGAGGACCGGAGGTCCTGCGCGTCGACGAACTGCCCATCCCGCAACCCGGTCCGGACGAGGTCCTGGTCCGGGTCCGCGCCGCCTCCATCAACGAGTGGGACGCGGGCCTGATGGCGGGCACGCCGCTGGCCAACCGGACCAGTGGACTCCGCCGGCCGGCTCGTCGGACCCTCGGGTCGGACGTGGCTGGCGTGGTGGAAGCTGTCGGCCCCTCAGTCGAGGGCCTGCGAGCAGGGGACGCAGTGTTCGGGGACCTGTCGGGATGTGGCTTCGGCGCCTTCGCCGAGTACGCGTGCGTGCCGGAGTCGGCCTTGGCGCCCAAGCCTGACTTCCTGAGCTGGGAGCAGGCAGCTGCCATCCCGCAGGCCGGCGGACTCGCCATCGCCGGGCTGCGGAAGGGCGGGCCCCCAGCGGGCACGCACGTGCTCATGAATGGGGGCGGGGGCGGCGTGGGCACGTTCGCCATCCAGATCGCCAAGGCCCTCGGCGCGCAGGTGACTGGCGTCGACGGCCCGGGCAAGCTCGACGCGATGCGTGAGCTCGGCGCCGACCATGTTCTTGACTACACGCGCACGGACTTCACCAGCCAGGGCGAGCAGTACGACCTGATCCTCGACGTCGTGTGCCAGCGCTCAGTCGGCGCCTATCGGCGGGCCCTGCGCACGGGCGGTACAGCGGCCGTGGTGGGTGGGCCCACCCGGCGACTGGCCTCCGCCGCGCTCCGCGGGCTGGCCGGCGACAAACGCGTGCGCATGGTGATCCATCGGCCGAACAACCCCGACGACGTCGCCCTGTTGGTCCGGCTCATGGCCGAGGGTTCCGTCACGCCGGTGGTCGACTGGGCCTATCCCCTCGACGAGGGCCGCGCGGCCATGCGCTACTACGCCACCGGGCGGTTCACGGGCAAGATCGTCCTGACGATGTGAGCACCAGCCCCGCAGCCACGCAGGTTGTCTACGCTGGTGAGTCATCGACCTGACGGGTGACGCCCGCGTGTGCCGGGCCGAAGCACGGGCGACGCTAGGGCGACGCCGGGGTGATGCTGGTCGTCGCTGGGGCGTCGCCGGATCCGCGATACTCCGGCTGTGGAACGTCGGACCGTGCTGCGCACCCACCGTCTGGTGCTGACAACCTGGCTGCCCGGCGATTCCGAGGACCTCTTCCGGCTGCACTCGGAGCCGACAACGATGCTGCACGTGGGGCCGGGGCGGCCGGAGACCCCCGAGGAGTGCGACCGGCGGCTGGACACCTACCTCTCCGAGCAACGCTCGCGGGGCTGGACCAAGTGGCGGGTGCAGACGCCTGACGGGTCGATGATCGGCCGGGCCGGCTTCGGCGCCCACGGGCCGAACCGCGAGCTGGGCTACACGCTGGCACCAGCCTGCTGGGGCCGGGGGCTGGCCACTGAACTGGCCGGCGCGCTCGTGAACTGGCATGACGCGAACCCGGACGCACACCTGCACCGCGAGTTGTGGGCATACGCGGCCGTGCCGAACGTGGCAAGCCAGCAGGTGCTGGAGAAGGTCGGCTTCGAGTTCGTCGGCCACCGTGACCACCACGCAACGTTGTGCGCGTTCTACGTGCGCACCGCTCCGCTGCGCTGAGCTGGACCGTGGCGCAGGCACCACTCGGCTGAGGCCGCCCGCAGGGATGGGCCCGCGCGTCTAGACTCGCAAGCCGAGCCCCCGGAGGTGCCATGAGCACGGCAACCGCGACCGCCGACGCGCCACAGCCCACGCCCGACAATCCGTTCGGCGGTTCCGACGAGGCCCGCCGCTCGGGACTGCGCCGGATGAAGGCCGTCGCCACCGGGCTGTTCCTGCTGGCCGCGGCCGTCTTCGGGGTGACACTCCTGGCCTACGGATCGAGCCCCGACGGCTGGATCGGCTACCTGCAGGCCGGATCGGAGGCGGCGATGGTCGGCGCATTGGCCGACTGGTTCGCCGTGACAGCGCTGTTCCGCCACCCGCTCGGGCTGCCCATCCCGCACACGGCGATCATCCCCACGCGCAAGGACCAGATGGGGGCCACGCTCGGTGAGTTCGTCGGAACGCACTTCCTGACCGACGACGTCGTGCGCGAGAAGGTCACAGGAGCTGAGGTGACCCGACGCGGCGGCGAGTGGCTGGCCGATCCGGATCACGCGACCCGGGTGTCCGGCGAGATGGGGCGGGCCGTCCGTGGCCTGATCGCCGTCCTCGACGACGAGCAGATGCGCACGATGATCGAACGGGTCATCTCCGAGCGCGTCGAGCGCACCGAGGTCTCCCCCGCCCTTGGCCACCTGCTCGGCCAGGTCGTCGCCGACGGCGCGCACACGGGCATCGTCGACGTCCTGGCCGATCGGATGTACGCGTGGGTCGTGACCAACCGCGGCCCCATCATCGAACTGGTCACGAACCAGGCTCCGACCTGGACCCCGCGGTTCGTCGACGGCGTCGTCGGGGACAAGATCCATCTCGAGCTCGTCCGGTTCCTGGCGGCTGTTCGCGACGACCCCGACCACGAAGTGCGGCTGGCGATCGACCGGATGCTCGTGCAGTTCGCCGACGACCTGCGCACGAACCCCGGCACCCGTGAGCGGGTCGAGCGCGCCAAGGTCGACATGTACAACCACCCCGACGTGCAGAACTCGGTCAACAGGATCTGGGAGACCGCCCAACGCGTGCTGCTCGAGGCCGCCGACGACCCCGACAGCGAGCTGCGCACGCGTGCCACGGGGGCGCTCGTTCAACTGGGCCAGAGCCTGGCCACCGATCCCGAGCTCCAGACGCGCATCGATGGCTGGATCACCGACACAGTGGCCGGACTCGTCGCTGACTACAAGGTCGAGCTCACCAGCGTTATCACGGACACCGTGGCGCGGTGGGACGGCCCGCAGACGGCGACCCGGATCGAGCTGGCCGTGGGCCGCGACCTGCAGTTCATCCGGATCAACGGGACGGTCGTGGGTGCGCTGGCGGGACTGGTCATCCACGCGGTCACCAAGCTCGCCTGAGGGCCGGACGAACTCCGGGGGTCCTTCAGGTGAACGCGGGATGAACAGTCTGCCGGCGCCGGTGCGGTGGGTGACCTCCGGGTGAATTCGCGGCGAACACGGGTCCTAGCCTGTGCGCAGCAGGCTCGCGCCTGAATCTCGTCACTGAGGGGTCCGCAATGGACATGGTCCTGTTCGCCGTGGTCGGCGTAGTCCTGCTGGCCCTGCTGTTCGACTTCACGAACGGATTCCACGACGCGGCCAACGCTACGTCCACGGTCGTCGCCACCCGGGCGATGACGCCCAAGCACGCGGTCTACATGTCCGCGTTCTTCAACTTCTCGGCCCTGTTCATCGTGGGGACGGCCGTGGCCAACACCGTGGCCAAGGCGGTCCAGGTCGAGGAGCTCGGCACCCAGTCAGGGGGTGTCCCGGTTGGCCTGGGGGTCGCCTTCGGAGCCCTGCTCGGCGCGATCTTCTGGAACTACTTCACGTGGTCGATCGGGATGCCCTCCTCCTCGAGCCACGCCCTGATCGGTGGCCTCATCGGGGCCGGGCTGTCCGCCGGCGGAACCGACGTGATCAAGTGGAGCACGGTCGAGAAGACCGCCCTGGCGATCCTGCTCTCGCCCATGGTGGCCTTCACCGTGGCGTTCCTGGCCATGTTCCTGGTCGGCCTGCTGCAGCGGGTCACCAGTTGGCCCGACGACGCGAAGCCGTTCAAGTGGCTGCAGATCGGCTCGGCGGCCGCCGTCTCGTTCGGCCACGGGGCCAACGACGCGCAGAAGACCATGGGCATCATCGCGTTCGCGCTCGTGGCCGGTGGGTACCTGGGCGTGGACGACTCGATCCCGCTCTGGGTGGAGCTCGCGGCCTACTCAATGATTGCCCTGGGAACGGTGTGGGGCGGCTGGCGGATCATCGAGACGATGGGCCTGCGGATCACCCGCCTGAACGCCACCCTCAGGGTTTGTATGGAACACCGAAGGCAGACCGGGATAACTGACATCAACACCACCACCATCTTGATGGAGTTGAGCGCTAACTTCGAGTGCATCGGGAAGGTAGCACAAGGGCTTGACAAATGTCGCTGTATCCGCAAAAAATTTCCCTCCATTGATTTCCGTCTGAACGCCATTCAGAACAAAGACTTCGCCAGCACAGCTGTCCATCGATGTGAAATCGATGTTCGAATGGACTGTGAAGAATGAACAACAAGAAATGTTAATAATTGAACAAGCAATGTGCACAAAAGTGCGCTATCACTTACTTTTCTTCAACTCATCGACAATCAACGAGCAGTGAGAAGATCCCCCGGACGTGCCCGAAAGCGTCGAGGTCACTGATGGCACCGAAGACAATGATTTCGACGTAACAGGAGGGACAACAGGAGGGACAAGAGGTGGCGACGCGACAGGAGGTTTGGTACCACTGGGCATAGTGGGCGAGCTGAAGTAATTGCTCTGGAAGGCTTGTTCACCAGGCATCATCTTTGATGGGGTGGAACAGACGTCGTACTTTGTAAGGAAATTGTTGAAGGCTTCACGAGTAGTTTTGTTTTTCAAATGACGACGTACGGTATCGTACCCAAACTGTTGCGCCTGTGCGCGCTTGGTAGAGTACTGGTGACCAAAGGCAATGCTGTCGGACGCAAGAAATGCGGTCAAGTCTTGATGGGGGTACTTGTCACGAAGATAAGCAAGAATACGCTGCTTGTCCTCTTTTCGGATCGAATCGTTGGGCAGACGCTCTGGAGTTGTGACGGCTTCCATGATTGGAAAATAATGTGCGGAACAAAAAGCTGGAGGACCACACAAGCGAAACAATTCAAACTTTGCTAATCTTAAGCGCGTAGACTCAAATATCTTTCCAGACCGATTTGAAATCATCTTAGAACTTAAGAGCCGTAGGTTAAAAGCAAGGCAGGCTGGCTCGCCACCAAAGTCTTCACTCAAAAATTTGACTCCGGTTGACTCCGCTTGGTGAGCGCAAATCCAAACACCATGGAGGACGACGAGGATGCTTTCGAAGGGGACCCCTCTGACCCCTGGACTTTCAGCCTTGCCAGAGAGTTGCTTGTAAAGGACATCAAGGATGGCACTGTTGGGATTGGTCAATTGGCGTTTCATGCAAGCCAAGTGTATGTCATGCGTCAAGAGTTTGCTGACTACGGTTACGATGAGTTTGCCAAATATTACTCTCAGCTTCGCACCAAGTATGATCAGCTTATTTACTTAGCCCACGTTGATAGTCAAGCACTAGCTCATGATTTGGCTCTGGGTCTGCGCACCAACAACAAGCCATATCCGATTTGGCAGGGCTCCGATGCAGAAAAGGCGCTGAAGGAAGACATGGAAAAAGGCTTGCATCTTGCAATGAAGCCTCGAGAGCTCATCAAAACACGCCCAGAATATGGCCCTTGGGCCAATCATTTGTCTGTGTTTCGTGATCACATCCATCAAGCAAAACGCGAAGTGCTGGAGCGACCGTATTGGATGGCACGCAAGAAGTTAAAGGAGGACGCAAAGCACAAGGCCGGTCTCGAAAAAGCACGAGCTGCAGCAATTGCAAAGCAAAAGGCGGCCGAGAAAGCGGCCGAGAAGGCCGAGAAAGCGGCCGAGAAGGCACTAAAAGCGGCTGAGAAGGCAGCACAAGGGAAGCAAAGGAAAGCAGCAACCAACAAACGTAAATAAATAACATTTAGCTAATTCGATACTACTTTAGTACTTCCTCACTTCCGGATGATCATGACTCAATGACGGACGCGTCATTCACTGATGACGTCACGGTTTCCGCCACGAGCGACGTGGCACACAGCATTGGTTCTGTTGGATCTTCTCATGGATCTTTCGGCTGACATCCTTGGAGTTCGGCCGAACGCGGCCCACCATTTCATTACTCGCTTCAAACAGCTCATAAATCGAAATAGTCCTCCTTTTTGCATCTCATCTAGTAGATCCGCCTTTTCGTCTCAACAGACTATTTCGATTCCTTTTCGAATACCCAACCGGCCCACCTCCGCCTCTCCGTCAAGACTCCTACGTCGACTCTCTAACGTTCACCAACGCATTCATCATGTCCAGTTCTACCGATTTCACCGCGAACTTCCCCCATCCCACGCTCACCGCGATCCAAGGAACCCCTACGTTTGCTACCGTTCGTCTCCTCAAGCAAGAATGTTTTGCCAATGCGGCCTCCGTCGACTCCTCGCTCACGGCCCCCGACCTTGGTCACTCAGTCCTCGTGATTGGTGAACCCGAGTACAACGCCCTTGCGACCGCCGCTCTTGGTGCCGCCTTCGCCTTTGCGCCCCCAGCGCGTCCTCCGGCTCAACCCCAGTTCAACGCCGGTGCCACCAATCAAGCCCTCGCCACCGCCAAGGCCGATTGGCACCGCCAAACCCATGACTGGAACGCCTACAACGGAGTCAAGACGGCCCTCAAGAAGCAGATTCTCGCTGCCATTCCCACCGAATTCGTCTCCAGTCTCAAAGACGACACCACCGGATTCGCCGCCGTCACGCCGCTCCAAATCATCCAGCACGTCACCCAATTCTACGGTACTGTGACTCGCTCCGACCTCGACGCCAATCTCACGCACCTCGAGTCTCCTTGGGAACCCACCGAAAGCATGGAAGGTCTTTGGACTCGCTGCGCCAGTTGCATTCACGTTGCTACTGCTGGCGGTGAACCGATCCAAGAGGCCCACAAGATTCGCATCATGCTCAAGGTCCTCACGGCCACCGGCCTCTTCAGCCTCGACATTCGCGACTGGAACAAGCGCCCTGCCGCCGACCGCACGTGGGATCATTTCAAGACGTTCTTCGCTAACGCCAACCGCGAGCGCTGCGCCAACATGACGGCCGGAAACTACCGCCACCAAGCTCACGCTGCTGTCGTCGGTGGACGCAGTGGTGCCACCAGTCCGACATTCAGCGAGATCACTCAAGGCTCGACGATCACCGACAGCACCACCATGAAAGACGTCAAGTACTGCTGGACTCACGGTCTCTACGTCCGCGGCAACGGCCACACGAGCAAGGAATGCCAACACAAGCGCACCGGTCACAAAGAAGACGCCACCATGTTCAACATGCTCGGCGGAAACAACTCCATTCGTCGTATCCAAGGCGAGAAGAACGACTACGCGCGTCTCAATCGCTCCAACGAGACTGGCGAATGGAAGCGCGACAACAAGAACGGTCGCGGCGCCAAAGCCAACTCCGCCACCGCCAGTCAAGACACCATCGATCAAGTCGCCAAACAAGTCCTGGCCCAGATCACCGGTGAAAAGGAATAGGGGCGAGGGGAGCCAAGTGGTAGTTGTAAACTAGACAGTACGTTTCAACAAACTTGTAATGCCACTACCAATACGTCTACAACTACACAAGCACCTGGTCCCCCCTCCAAGCAAGCTCCATGCTATCCAGACTCCGCTGCCTCCGGTCACTTCGGATGTTGGAATGGTCCCGTCAAAAACGTTCGTCCGACGTCCAATCCTATTCCAGTTACCTGCGCCAACGGCACTGTCATGCACTCCACACACGAAGCCGACATTGACATTGACGGCCTCGACGGTCTCCCAAAAGAGGCCCGTACTGTCCATTTGATTCCCAATATGACGAGCACGCTCATCTCAATTGGAGTCCTTTGCGACGCCGGACTCACCGTCCACTTCCACAAGACGCATTGTTTCGTCCGACGACAAGACAAGCTCATCCTTTTTGGTAAACGCAGCGGCCCTGGCGCCCTATGGGAGCTCACGCCCCGTGCGATTTCGCCACCACAGTTACACCAAGCGAACATGACTCACCGTCCCGCATTTCTACCTTCATCGATCAAATCGAACGAAGTTGTCCGATTCCACCATGCTGCACTTGGCTCGCCCGCCTTGTCGACGCTCCACAAAGCTCTCGACAAAGGTTACGTACACGGATTTCCAGGACTCTCGGCGCAGTCTCTGCGCAATCACCCACCATTCAGCACTGCAACCATCAAGGGCCACCAAGACTTGACCCGCAAGAATGTACAGTCAACGAAACCCAAGCCGACGAAACCTTCCGAACCGCCTCTCGACACCATCGACGTCGACGTCAGCAAAGATTTCTTTCCCGAACGAGACAGCTCCACGAACATCCAAGCGCATCTATGCATGCTCGGCATTCACCAAGTTTCCGGACAAATCTTCACTGACCAAACAGGCAAGCTCCCAGTTCCGTCCAGCAATGGCAACAACTACCTCATGGTCCTCTACGATTACGATTCCAATGCGATCCTCGTCGAACCACTGAAGAATCGCGAATCGAACAACATTCTCAATGCGTACAAGGTTCTCGTCGACAAGCTCCAAAAAGCTGGCGTAACACCAAGGTTCCAACGAATTGACAACGAATGTGACTCAGCTTTGAAAGACTACATGGCTAGCCAAAAGATTGACTTTCAACTGGTTCCACCTGATGATCACCGACGCAACGCGTGTGAACGCGCCATCCGCACCTGGAAGAACCACTTCATTGCCATCATGTGCGGTGCCGACAAAGACTTCCCGATGCACCTCTGGTGTCGTCTACTTCCCCAAGCAGTCCTTACGCTGAACTTACTACGTGGCTCGCGCATCAATCCAAAGCTATCAGCTCATGCGCAGCTCTTCGGCACTTTTGACTACAATCGCACACCAATCGCACCGCTCGGAACCTTCGTCCAAATTCACGAACCAAGTACAACGCGCTCCAGTTGGTCTCCTCACTCAAGCGACGCTTGGTACATCGGTCCTGCTCTACATTCCTATCGATGCGTCAAAGTCTACATGATTGAATCGCGCGCTGATCGCACTGTCTCAACCGTCACTTGGAACCCAACTTTTGTTCGAGCTCCTGTGATGACCCCGAAAGACGAAGTCATCTCCGCTGTACAAGAACTTGCCAACGTGCTCAATCGCTCCAAGAAGTCCGCTGCTCTTGACTACCTCAAACGCGAAGAGCACGATGCCATCAAGGAACTTAGTAACATTCTCGGCAACCGTGACAATTCTGCAGAAGTGACGCCTCCACCGATCATCACTAATACAGGTCCACCAAATGATGCCGCAAAACCGAGGGTGGTTCCCACCACGAACCCTGCAGCAAAACCGAGGGTGGACACAAGTGTCTCAACTACAAGTCAGTCTACTACGATCAGTCCCAACCTTGGTCCTGTCGAAGCTCAAATTGCAGCCAAATACAAGTCCCCACAAGCTGCCGTCGCTCCAACACCGCCTGCCGTTGCCCCAAGCACTCCTAGTCCCATCGACGCGCTTCGTCAACACTTGCAGACAACTTCTGGACCAACGTTTGCGTCCACTACTGGTTGGCAGCAGAAAAAGGCGACACGTAAGAAACGTGCCGACCGTAAGAAGAAGCTCCAGCACCTTGCGAAGATTGCTACGTCCAATTACTTTTCATGTCTCTCCGACGACGACAACGACGATGTTATTGACGACACCGACGATGCCGTTTCCACTGCTTCTGGCGCCGACGACTCGGTTCCCTCTCTCGCCCCAGCTCCACCGAACTACTGCGACGACGACGATTCTGCACAAGACTACATCGACGATCCGTTCCTCGAGTTCCAAGACGATACAGCCACTGCCGTAACCGAGACCACAAGCAATTGTTCAAGCCCAAGTACAAGTCCAACACCGCCAGTTCCCGAATCCATTTGTATGTCTGCAACAACCGACCCTGACCTACATTTCGCCTACGACACCTGCGGCGTCTCTCATCTCTGTTTCAAGGCAGTCCATCCTGAGACGGGTGAACTCTCTGAGTATCGAGATCTTCGCCACAGTTCCGACGGTCCAAAGTGGGACAAAGCCAACGCTAATGAATTCGGTCGCCTCGCTCAAGGTCTTCCACCTGACGTCCCCAAAGAAGCAAGCAATGACACCTTCGAGTTCATCTACAAGCACGAAGTTCCCGACGACAAACGCGTTACCTACTATCGCATTGTTGCTAGCTTCCGCCCACAGAAGAAAGATCCGTACCGAATCCGAGGCACTGCCGGTGGCGATCGTTTGTCTTACGACGGTCCGACCGCAACTAAAACTTCCGACATTATCACCACCAAGATCATGGCCAACCATATTGTCTCCACACCTGGCTGTCGCGCGATGTGCATCGATCTCAAAGATTTCTTTCTTCGCACGCGACTACCTGGTCACGAGTACATGCGCATCTCTACCGAGGTCATTCCGGAAAGCGTCATGGACTACTACAAGCTACACGACAAGGTCCACAATGGTTTCGTCTACGTCCGCATCAGCGGCGGCATGTACGGTTTGAAACAAGCTGGCCGCATCGCGAACGATGCTCTGTGTGAACGCCTCGACGATATCGGCTACCATCAATGTCGTCACACCCCTGGTCTCTTTGTTCATGAGTCTCGCCCGATCGCGTTCTCGCTTGTCGTCGATGATTTCTTTGTCGGCTATGTCGGCAAGGAACACGCCGAACACCTTCTCCACGGTCTCGAAGTACACTACCCTTGTGAAACCGACTGGGAAGCCAAGATCGTTGTTGGACTCCACATGAAATGGGACTACGTCAATCGCACCGTCGACATCAGCATGCCGGGATACGTTGCCAAGGCCCTCAAACGCTTCAACCACGAACGCCCGTCGCGATTTCAGTACTCACCCTTTCCGTGGAAGAAACCAGACTACGGTGTCAAGGTCCAGCTCACCAACGCCATCGATGACTCACATGGCCTCACACCACAGGAACTCAAAAGCGCCACCACGTTGTCGGCGAGTTTCTCAGGTGTGCTAGAGGCGTTGATGAAACCATGGTTCCTGCACTAAGTGCCCTCGCCACTTTGCCTCGGAAGCCTCCTGCGCGCGCCTCCACCACTATCGCTGCGTACTACGCTGACCGTAATCCGGTTCCGCACCAGCCGCATCCGACTCACCGTGACCAGCAATGCACCCTAACCCGTCGAAGCCGCCCAGCACCTCGAATCAAATCGGCATGCTGGCGACATTTACCGGCAACCGACGCAAGCGATCCTCTGCCAAGCCTCCTACGCTCAAGAGCGACTCAGCTGAACCAAAGCAAGGTAGTATCCTTCACAGCTCACACGTCATCAAGGAAGTGTGCAGTGCTATCTCCAGAAGCTGAAACGACGCCCTCGTGTCCGCCGGCAAAGACGCCTGTCAGGGTGCTACCCGAATCATCCACCCGCCAATTTCGACCTGTTAAGCTCCACTAGGTGGACCAAGTCCAGCGTCTCGCGACTGAGAGTTCTCGATGGTATCGGGCTGTATAGGTGCCAAAGAACGTCATGCTCCTGTACCGAGAATCGACCTTCCTCGAGACGGTCCATCAGCGGTATGAGAAGTTCCCGGTCGACCGGCAGGAGCTCTGGCCGCTTTACTGATGTCGTGAAATTCCAACCTGACGCTAGCGTGACCGGCGTCCGCGTAGTACTCCCGCACCTCCTGATCCGAGCCCCGCAGGAGAACCGCCCGCGACTTCGCCGGTACACCGGGTACCAGGTCCGCCAGACGATCTTCGGGGGAATAACCGCACCCGGCGGCAACCAGGAAAACCCCCAGCAAAAGCACGGACAGGAGGACTCTGGCGACAGCGTAAATCGTATCCTCAAGCCTTGACCTACCTTAACGATCGCCTGGAACTCCGACGGCGCCGGAACATGGCTCCGAAAAACAGGAAGACGCAGTGTCCACAAGTGCGGTGGCTTTGTCGGAGATTCTGCCGAAATTCCCCGCGTGCACATAGATTTTCATTCCGTAATATGAGAAATCCACTGGCGCGTCCGGTGTTCTACCCCTGCCCCGGAATGATGACGAACCCATGTCACACCCAGCCGAGAATCATTCTATGCAGAACCTGTACTGGGAGGATCTCCGTCTGGCCCAGGACGTTCTTGCCGGAAACGAGCAAGCCTGGCATCGATTCATGGAACAATACGCCGACCTGGTCACCCATGTTGCCGGCCGCTATCTGTTCGACGCCGATGATGTCGCCGCCGTCCAGACGGAAGTCTTCGAGTCACTCTACCGTGGAAAACTGGCGGCCTACCGGGGCCGGTCCTCGCTGGCGGCCTGGGTCGCCGTCGTCACGCGGAATATCACCGCCGATTTCCTGCGGCGCCGGTTCGGCCGCCGGGAAATCCCCGTGGGGCTCAAGCGGCTGTCCAGGCTCCTCCGCGAGATCTTCCGCCTCTATTATATCGAAGGCGTCACCTTTTTTGCGACCCTGGAGACTCTGCGGAAGCAGAATGCCTCGCTGGATGAAGATACGCTGCTGCGACCATCTGCAGGTAATACATGACCGCATCACCGACAAGACGCTGCGCCGAATCGCCTATGACCTGGCGGCTCATTCGGTCGGTGCGGCATCGGGACGACTGCTGGAATTTTGTCAGAATACGACCTGGGACCACGAGGCGAGCGGCGCCAGCACCGATCCCCTGACCATGCTCACCCTCCAGGAGGCGGAGATCCGCGCGCGCAAGATCCTCGATCTCGTGGCCGAACTGCCGCCCGAAGACCGTCTGCTCCTCGCCCTGCGCTTCGATGAGGGGTTGCGTGCCCGGGATATTGCGGACAAATTGGGCTATTCCGGGCAGAGGAAGGTATTCTCGACGCTCGACAGGATCTTTCTCAAGATCAGGCGGCGCAGCGCCAGAATCTTCGAAAAAGACGAATAGTTGAAAATGAAATTCAGTGCGGGAAGGGAAAAATCCGTCTTCTTCCGACTTCACTCCATGGACCGCACGGGGGCAAAAAGGATTTGAGGGAATGAACGCCAACGAACCCCACCTTTCGGAGGAAATGCTGGCCGCGCTCATCGATGGGCAGGTGAATTCCGACGAAGAGGCGACCGCCCGGGAACACCTGTCACGCTGCCGCGTGTGCATGGCCACCTATGCCGAGAGCGTGCGCCACGTCACGGCGTGGCGCCGTGGTGCCGTGCGCCCCGCGGAGGCCGGGAAGAAAGCGGATTCCGGTGTTCCCAGACGGTTCCGCTATCTCATGGCGGCTTGCCTGCCGTTGCTCCTGGTGGCCGGGGCCTGGTGGGCGTTCACGAATTCGGGCCCGTCGGACTCGATCCGCGAGCTGTTGGCCGCAGGCTCCTACCAGGGTCTGATCCTGCCGGGTGCCGAAGACGCGGTCTGGTCGCCGCCACGCACCACCCGCGGGTCGGCCGCTCAGGACCGCGACTGGAACCGCATCCTCGCGGGCAAGCCGTGGCGCCGCCCGGACCCGGTCGTCGAGATCGGCGCCCGGTTGGCGCTCGGCGACATGGAATTGGCCCGCATCCGCCACCAGAACGAAGAACTCGCACATCCCGAGGATCCCGATCTCCTGGTCCTGAAGGGCGTCCTCGCCTACAGGCAGCACGACCCGACGGATCCCCGGAAACCGCTGAGGGATGCGGCAGCACACTTCCGCCGGGCCCTGGAGATCGCGCCCTCCGACCCCGTCGCCCACTTCAATCTGGCGGTGGTATTGATCGCATTGGAGAAAGACGACGAAGCCCGCACTCTTCTCGAGGAACTCGTCGGTGAAACGGACCATGGGTTCGTCAGCAGGAGAGCGGAACAGGAACTGTCGATTCTTGCCCAGCCGGATCAGTAACAGCCCGCCCCCTACTCGTCCTTCAGCTGCGCCGCCTGCTTCTTGACCGCCGCCCCCTCCTCGGCCAGCCCCAATGAGCGCAGCACCTTCTCGTAGTCGTTGAGGGTTTCCTTGAGCTCGGGATGGTCCGGACCCAGGACACTTTCGAACAGCGCGATGGACCGCTCCAGCATCGGCTTGGCTTCCTCGTAACGCCCCACGGCGTCCAGCGCCTCGGCGTAGTCCTTGAGGATCGAACTGAGATCGGGATGATCGGCGCCCAGGGATGCCTCGAAGATGGCCACGGTCTGCTCGAACCGGGGCAATCCCGCTTCAGGATCCCCGCGTTCATAGGACAGCTTGCCCAGGTCGCGCAGCGTCCACCCCACGTCGATATGCTCGGCGCCCAGGGCCTCGATGCGGATCTCCAGGGCCCGGGTGTAAAGCGATTCCGCTTCGGCGAAATGCTCCCGACTCCGTTCGAGATTGGCCAGGTTGTTCAGGGTCTGGGCCACGTCCGGATGGTCTGGTCCGAGCGACCGTTCGCGAATGTCGAGGGCGCGTCGGTACAGGGGATCGGCTTCGTCGAGCTCCTCCATTTCCTGGTGCACCAGGGCCAGGTTGTTCAAGGCCAGGGCCAGGCGGGGATGGTCCGGGCCCAGCACCTTCTCGTAGATGTCGGCCGCTCTTTCGTACAGGGCTTCGGCTTCGTCGTTGCGGCTGGCCTGGGCCAGCAGCAGGGCCAGGTTGTTGCAGGCCTTGGCCACGTCGGAATGGTCGTTGCCGTAGGCCTTTTCCCAGAGATCGAGCGCCTGCCGGTACAGGCGCTCGGCCTCGTCGTAATTGCCCTTCGTCCAGTTGAGGATACCCAGGCTGTTGTAGCTGCGGGCCACCTCGGGATCATCGGGTCCGAGCACGGCAACCCGGATGTCCTTCGCCTGGTAATACAGCGGCTCGGCCAGCTCGTACTTGCCCTGCCGGCGGTAGACGCTCGCCAGCTTGTTGATGCTCTCGGCCAGTTCGAGCCGGTCGACCTCGCCCCCGTGCCGGTTCATCACGTCCACCGCCTGGGTGAGCATGACCTCGGCCTCGGGGTAACGGCCCTGGTCGATGTAGAGATTGGCCAGGTCGGCCAGCAGTTCCGCCGACGCCACATCCTCGACGGCCGTGACCTCGCGGCGCAGCTCCAGGGCGGTCTCCAGCATGGGGCTGGCCTCGTCGTAGAGACCCAGGTTGCGGTAGACCTTGCCGATGGTGTTCATCAGCCGCGACCGGATCAGCGGTTCGGAGGCGAGCTCGTCCTCGATGCGCTGCGAACCCAGGTCGAGGATCTCGCGGGCGGTGATCGTGTTGCCCTTGGCCTGGTCGGGATCGGAGACCTCGAAGATCCCCACCAGGAAGTCCGACACCTTCCGCGCCGTGGCCGCTTCTTCGCGGGCGTGCTTTTCGGCCTCCACGGCCCGGATCAGGCCCGTGGTGGTGCCGACGATGCCCATGATGATCGCCAGAAAGACGAACATGGCCGCCGCGACACCCGTCCGGTGCCGGCGCACGAACTTCTTGACGCGGTAGGTGGCTCCCGGCGGACCGGCGCTGACCGGTTCGTCCTTGAGGAACCGGTGGACGTCCTGGGCCATCCCCTTG
This sequence comes from Candidatus Krumholzibacteriia bacterium, assembly GCA_942492615.1. Classification (GTDB taxonomy): domain Bacteria; phylum Krumholzibacteriota; class Krumholzibacteriia; order LZORAL124-64-63; family LZORAL124-64-63; genus CALOFL01. The sequence goes on along the minus strand of CALOFL010000020.1, from coordinate 140,720 downwards.
ACCGTCTCGTAGCGGCGGGTGCGGTCCTTCTCCAGGGCCCGCATGGTGATCCAGTCCAGATCGCCGCGCAGGGCCTTGGTCAGATGGGTCGGGTCCACCCGGCGGTTCCGGGCCACCTCGGTCAGGATCTCGGTCTTGCCCGCCAGGGTCTTGGCCCGGGTGCTCGGCGTGGGCGGCTCGTCCTCGCGGATGATCCGCAGCACCTCGTAGAAGCCCTTCCTCCTTGAGCTCCGCGGTCGAACGGGCAGCTGGCCCGACCAGCAGTTCGTAGAGCAACCACGCCGAGGGCGTAGACGTCGGTGCGGGTGTCGATGCCCTGGTTGGACATGTCCGCCTGCTCGGGGCTCATGTACTCGGGGGTGCCGACCAGCTGGCCGAGCGCTCGGTGGACATCGTGTTGTCGAACAGGCGCTGGTCCATGGCCTTGGCCACGCCGAAGTCGATCACCTTCGGCACCGCTTTGCCGTCGACGGTGCCGACCAGGACGTTCGATGGTTTCAGGTCGCGGTGGATGATCGCCTTCTGGTGGGCGTGCTGGACCCCGTCGCAGACGTGGATGAACAGCTCCAGACGCTCGCGCACCGAAAGCTTGTGCTCGTCGCAGTAGTCGTTGATGGGGATGCCCTTCGACGTACTCCATCACGAAGTAGGGCCGCCCGCTCTCGGAGGCCCCGGCGTCGAACACGCGGGCGATGGCCGGGTGGTCCATCATCGCCAGCGCCTGGCGTTCGGACTCGAAGCGGGCGACGAACTCCGCGGTGTCCATGCCCCGCTTGACCACCTTCAAGGCGACCTTGCGCCGGATGGGCTCAAGCTGCTCGGCCTCGTAGACCAGGCCCATGCCGCCCTCGCCGATCCTGCGGACCAACCGGTAATGGCCGATCTTGTCCGGGTCTTCGCCCGGGATCAGCTCATCGCTGCCGCCTGACCCCTGCTCTTCGGCGAGGGGATAGGTGCGGTCGTCATCGGGATTGAAATCTAGGGTCCGGTCGTCCGACATCGACCACCATTTTCCTGATGAAATTGATCAGTTCGCTTTGATTTTTGCGTGTTCCCCCACAATGTACAATAGCCGAAACAATATACCCCGCCTAGTCTGAAATCCCATCCGTGCGCCCGTAGCGGCACCACGGCCCGAAAACCTTGACTACGGGGGCCCCAGCGGGAATACTCCCTAGCACATTATTACGGATGACCCCAAGCGAAAGGGCCTTCATGTCCAAGCATATCGACGTCCTGCTGCTGCTCGCCCTGCCGGCCAGCGGCAAGTCGGAAGCCAGGCGCTACCTGGCCAGCCTCAGCCCCCAGGAATGCCAGGACCAGTTCGGCATCGGGCACACCGTCCAGCTGGACGATTTCCCCTACGTGCACATCATGCGCCGGGTCAGCGACGAGTTGACCGCCCGGGGTCACGAAGGCGCGTTCTTCGTCTCGCCGGCCCTGCCGTTCCGCAACTCGGTCGACTGGCTGACGCTGATCGAGCTGATCAACGAGGACTACGAGGATCTGGTAGCCGGAAACAAGCCGACGCCCGCGTCGGCGTCGCTGTGGCTGTTCGACCGGATGGACGCGGCGCGGGTCCGGGCGGGCGGCGAAGCGGTCATCGGCAAGCTGCCCGAGGAGCTGCGGCAGGAGATCGCCGGGCCCATCGAGGCCGAGGCGCGCAAGCTGCTGGACGACAAGGTGGCCGAGGTGCCCGACACCCTCGAGGGCAAGACCGTGGTCATCGAGTTCGCCCGCGGCTGCGCCGACGGACAGACGATGCCCATCCCCCACCCCTACGGCTACGCCGGCAGCCTGGGTCAGCTCAGCCCCGCGATCCTGGCCAAGGCGAGCATCCTCTACATCTGGGTCACGCCCGAGGAGAGCCGCCGCAAGAATGCCGCCCGGACCGACCCGAACGATCCCGGCAGCATCCTGCACCACGGGGTCCCGCTGGCGGTCATGTACGGCGACTACGGCTGCGACGACATGGAATACCTGCTGGAACAGTCCGCCAAGCCCGACACCGTGCAGATCGACCAGGCGGGACAAAGCTACTTCCTGCCCCTGGGCCGCTTCGACAACCGGGTGGACAAGACCTCGTTCATCCGCGAGGACGAAGACAAGTGGTCGCCCGCGGACGTGAAGGCGTTGCAGGACGGCATGCGCGAGGCGTTCGACCACCTGATGCGCGGCCGCGAGGGCTGAGCACCGCTGACGGCTGTCCACGTGAAACGGCGCCGGTTCCACCTGGGAGCCGGCGCCGTCGTTCGTGCAGGATGCCGGCCGGGTCCCTAGAACCGGTTCCAGAGCATCTGGTTGGTCACCTCGTGGTGGAACATGATCTCCGAACGCTTGATCCGGTCGCCCATCTCCCGCGGGCAGCGGTGGGCGCTGGCCTCCTTCAGGTCGTGGAACTTGGCGTGGGGAACATCGCCCAGCACCTCCTTGACCCACGCGCTGCGCCGGTAGCTGGCCATCGCGTCGTAGATGTTGCCCGGCAGCAGCCGCTTGCGGATGCGTTTGGGCTTCGGGGCAGCAGGGTCGGGCTGCGGTCCTTCCAGGCCCGTCCGCAGCAGGGTGAAGAACAGCATGTACGGGTTGACGTCCGGACCGATCGAGCGAACCTCGATCCGCTGTCCGGACCGCCCCGCCAGCGGGATGCGGATCATGCTGCTGCGGTCGATGGCGCTGGCGGCGATCTCGTTCGGGGCTTCGTAGTTGGGATCCAGGCGACGGTAGGCGTTCACGCTCGCGTTCAGCACCAGGCACAGATCCTCGGCGCTGTGCAGGATGCGGCGGGTAAAGTCCCAGCCCTTGTCCGACAGGTTGTCCTTGCCCTTGTCGTCCCAGAAGAGGTTGTCGCCGTTCTTGGCCAGACTCATGTTCGTGTGCATGCCGCTGCCGTTGACCCCGGTGATGGGTTTGGGCAGGAAGCTGGCGGTCATGCCCATGGCCTGGGCCACCTGGCGGCAGAGCAGCTTGTAGAGCTGGATGCGGTCCGCGGCGACCAGGGCCGGCGCGAAACGGTAGTTCATCTCGAACTGCGAGGGGCCGACTTCGGGATGGTCCTTCTCGTTCTGGAAGCCCATGGCCCGCTGCACCTCGGCCGAAGCGTCGATGAACTGGCGCAGCGGATCCTGCGGCAGGCTGTGGTAGTAGCCTCCGGTCGAAATCAGCTCGAAGGCGCCGGTCTTGTGGTAGGACCGTTCCGCGTCACGGTTGGCGAACAGGAAACCTTCGGTCTCGGCCGAGATGTTGGCCGTGATCCCCTGCTCGGCGTGCAGCTTCTCGGTGTAGTGGAACAGACGCCCGCGGAAGTCGGCCTCGTAGGGCTGGTGGTCCTGGCCGAGCACATGGCCGAAGACCAGCACCTTGCCGGGACCGAAGATGTCGGCGGGCATCCAGTAGAACGCGCGCCAGTCGATGCCCAGCCTCAGATCGCTTTCGGCAATGCGGCTGAAGCCGTTGATGGAGGAGCCGTCGAAGGTCAGCTGATCGGTGCTGAGCAGGAATTTCTTGTCGTAGTCCAGCATGTGCAGCCGGCCCTCGAGATCGCTGAAGGCGACGGTAACCGCCTTGATCCCCTTTTCCTTCTCGAGGTAGGCCCGGCGTTCGGCTTCGACCTTGTCCATGGGCGCCCAGTCTTCCTGGTAGGCCAGGGACTGGAGATTGAACTCTTCCAGCTGCTCGTAGGGAATCTCCAGGAATTCGCGAAGGCGGGTCTTGCTCACGTAGTTCATGGCGGCTCACATGCTCCTGTCGAAAGGGATGGCTTGATGTGGAGAGGTCATTATAACACTTACCGGCGGTATATTTAGTCTTATTTTTTCAATATTGCAGATTTTTTCAGAAATTTTTCGAATTTAACCTTATTGTCATAAAATATAAAATTAAATGGATCAGGCCAGGAACCGCGCCCAGAGCCAGAACGCGCCAAATCCGGTCAGAAATACGATGCCGGCCCAGCTGAGGGCCTTCAGGCCCGGTCCGGGGCGAAACGCGACCGGCACATGGGGCGCCAGGACCGCGCGGAAGTTCAGGAACGCCACCAGCGGGGCCGTCAGGAAGGCCAGGACCGTCGCCACATCGACCAGGGCCCGCATCCCGCCGCTGAAAAACGCGATGATGACCTCGGCCAGCACGACCAGCAGGACCATGCCTACCAGAGTGTGGCGGGGATCGACCGGCGCGGCGGGCCGCAGCAGCAGGCGGGTGCCTCCGGCCAGGGTGCGGGCATAGCCGTCGAGCACCGTGAGCGTGGTCGAGAACATGGTGATGAAGGCCACCAGCGCGATGATCCACCGGCTCCAGCTGCCCAGGGTGCCGGCGTACATGTCCACCAGCTGCTTGGCGAAGCCGATTCCCGAAGCCGAAAACTCCTCGCCGGTCCCGAACATGACCAGGGCCCCGAAACTGACGAAGGCCGCCGCCAGGATCACCGTGGCCAGGTAACCCAGATTGAAATCCAGCAGGGCTTCCGGCAGCGTGGGGCGCCGGGCCGCGCCGCGGTTCTTTTCGAGGATCCACAGGGAGGACCAGACGCCGATATCGAGCGGCGCGGGCATCCAGCCCATCAGCGCCAGGAGGAAGGTCAGCCCCCCCAGGCTCCACAGGTCGGGTTTGCTGAAAGCCGGGTCACCGGCCGGGCCATGGGCCGCGGCCACCGCCACGGCCACCAGCGTCAGCACGCCGAGCACGACGACCATCACCTTCATGAGCCGGTCCAGCAGTCCGTAATGCCCCAGACCGAGGATCGCCATCACGACCAGCAGCAGGATCAGGCTCAGCACGGCGACCGGCAGCTCCAGGCCCAGGAGCCCGCCGGCGAGACCCGCGGTGACGATCGTGACGGCGGCCATGGTGATGAAGGAACTGCCGACGACCACCAGCATGAACAGCGCCAGGGCCCAGGTCCCCAGGCGGCGGTAGCCTTCGAGCAGGCTCTCGCCCGTGGCGGCGGTGTAGCGGTGTGCGAACTGGAAGAACGGATACTTGAACAGCAGGACCAGGGCCACGGCCCACAGCAGGTCGAAGCCGTAGCCGGCCCCCGCGCGCGTCGACTGCACCAGGTGCGACACGCCGATCGCCGCCCCGGCAAAGAGGATGCCCGGGCCGACCGCCTGCATTTTGTCTCGCCAGCGGGCGCTCAAGGAACGTCCGCCCCTTCGCCTTCTGCTCCGGTGAACAGGTCCCGCACGTCTCCGGCAAGCGGGATCGCCCGCCCGGTCCGGCGGTCGACCACCGCGAAGGTCACGTCGGCCTCGGCGATCGTCTTGGCGGTTGCCTGATTGACGACCCGCTGCCGGATGACGCCGGTCTTGGTCCCCAGCTCGACCATGGCCGAATGGATGTCCAGCAGGTCGTCCGGAACGGCCGGGCGCAGGTAGCGGATATCGACACCCGCGACCACGATGCCCAGGTGGCGGCGTTCCCAGTCCGCCAGGTCGAGGCGGTCCTCGAGCAGGGACCAGCGGGCCTCCTCGAGCAGCTCGAGGTAGCGCGCCTGGTTGACGTGCCCGTAGAAGTCGCAGTGGTACCCGCGCACCCTGACGGTCCGTACATGGCTCACTTGGCCTCCTCCTCCGCCTCAGGCCCGGCCGGTCGGTAGAGCCCGTCGAACAGGACCTGCCACGCCTCGCCGCCATCAGCGCTCAGCTCCCACAACTGGCGCACGGTGCCGTCGGGATTGGGCGTCCAGGAGATCCGGTCGGTCACCGGCTTGCCGCGGGCGATGCGGTCGCCGGACATGACCATGCGGGATTCCTCCAGGCCGCCTGTCAGGTGCAGCCGCGTGCCGCCGTTGTCCACCCAGACCTGGTGCCAGTGCCCGTCGGTGGCGTCGAAGTAGTTGAAGCTCTTGCCCTCGTACGGACCGGCCAGCGAACCGAATTCCTCGAGCAGGGTGCAGCCCCCGTGGATACGGCTGATGCGGTTGTGACCCACGTGCTTGTCCTGCGCATAGACGTCCCATTCACCCCCCCAGAAATCGAAATGGGCGGCTTCGGGCTGGTCGCAGGGCCCGGCGGGCGGCGGTGTCCTGCGCTACGGCGGCTCCGAGCCAGGCCACGGTCAGGATCGTCAGGACCAGGGCGGTCGTCGTCTTATCGTTCATGGGACTCGTCCTCCGGTTGGCAAGTCATGCGTTCGATCAGCTCGGCGTGTTCGGGAACTCATCCAGGAGATGCCGTATCTCCTCGGACCGAACCCGGTGCAGACGGGAAAGCTCGTCGCCGGCCAGCAAATAGTAGATCGCCGTCTTCATCACGCGTCCCCCGTCCAGGGCAGGTGATCCAGGTCCACGTTGCCGCCGGAGAGGATGATGCCCACCCGTCGGCCCGCCACCTCTTCAGGCTTGGCGAACAACGCCGCGAGGCAGACCGCCGCCGACGGCTCCACGACGATCTTCATGCGTTCCCAGATCAGCCGCATGGCCGCGACGATCGCCTCGTCGTCCACCGTCCAGATGGCGGCGACCCGTTCCCGGATGATGGGGAAGTTCCGCTCGCCCAGACTGGTCAACAGCCCGTCGGCGACGGTGCGCGGATCGTGCGAGGGGATGATGCGGCCGGCGGCCAGCGAGCGGGCCGCATCGTCGGCGCCGAGCGGTTCGCCCGCGATGACGCGGGCGCGCGGGGCCAGCGCCTGTGTGGCCAGAGCCGTTCCCGCCAACAGACCGCCTCCGCCGACCGGGGCCATGACGATCTCCAGGTCCGGCACCTCGGTCAGCAGTTCGAGCGCCGCGGTTCCCTGACCGGCGATCACCTGTTCGTTGTCGTAGGGATGGATGAAAGCCGCGCCGGTGCGTTCGACGACCGCCGCCAGGGTCTGTTCGCGCGCCGCCAGGGTGGGCTCGCAGGGAATGATCTCGGCGCCGTAACCCGCCACCGCCGCCCGCTTGACCGCCGGCGCGCTCGTCGGCATCACGATGAAGGCCGGCACCCCGCGGTCCCGCGCCGCCAGGGCGAGCGCCTGGGCGTGGTTGCCCGAGGAATGGGTGGCCACACCGCGGGCCGCTTCGGCTTCACTCAGACAGAGCACGGCGTTGGTGGCGCCGCGCATCTTGAAGGCCCCCACCTTCTGGAAATTTTCGCACTTGAAGAAGAGGGAAGCTCCCGCGCGGTCGTCAACCGCGCCGCAGGTCAACACCGGCGTGCGGTGCACGCGGCCCGCGATGCGGGTCGCGGCGGCGCGGATGTCGTCGAATGAAACCATTTTTTTCCCGGAAGAAGGTTGGCGTCACTTATGTCCGTACAGTCTACCGCCAACCGGCAGAACGGGCACGGTGTTTCTCGTGCCCGGCTACTCCGCCGCACCGCCCCAGGCACGGTCCACGCAGGTGCGCGGCGCCGGCCGGCCGGCAAACGTACCGACGCTGATGACCACCAGCCCAACCGCCGTGCCCACCACGAAGCCGTGGATCCCCGCCAGCGGTCCCGGTAGCGGCGGCAGCCAACCCAGCCGCGGCCAGACCTGCCACAGCAGCGCCGCCGTCACCCCGAGTACCATGCTCCACAGAGCGGCCCTGGGACTGGTGCGTTTCCAGTACAATCCGAACAGCAGGGGCCACAGGTTCGTCGACGCGATCACGGCCCACGAGAATGCCGTCAGCACCAGCACCAGGGCCGGCGGTTTCAGGGCGATCAGCAGGCTGATCACGCCGACGACCAGACTCATCACGCGGTTGGCCTTCAGTTCGGCGGCAGGCGTCAGGGTACGGCCCAGACCGTGCACCCCCACGTCGTTCACCATCGAACTGGAGATGATGATCAGAACGCCGGCAAACGTACTCATGCCCGCGGCCACCACGCCGGCCAGAAACAGCGCGCCGCCCCAGTCGTTGAGTACCAGCTTGGTCAAGGCCGGGATGGCCTGATCGGCGCTCGACAGCTCGGGCACCAGGACACGGGCCACGGCGCCGGTCAGATAGGGCAGCAAGGCAATGGAGGCTCCGACCGTGACGATCACGGTACCCAACCGCAGCATCTTGTCGCTCTTGATCGAATAGAACCGGACCAGCAACTGCGGCATACCCCAGGTGCCCAGGCTGACGATCAGGGTAAAGCTGATCAGGCCGGCCCAGCCCCAGACTCCGGGAGTATGGACCAGGCCGGGATCCACCGCGTGCAGGCGGTCGACCAACGCGGTCATGCCGCCGACCTTCTGCAGCGACATGAACGTCAACAGCGTCAGGGCGGCGATCATCACCAGGGCCTGGACGAAGCTGGTCCAGACCACGGCCAGGTAGCCGCCGACGGACGTGTAGAACATGATGACCACACCGGAGATGACGACACCGCTCCAGTAGGGCAGCTCCATCAGGACCTCGAAGGCGTTGGCCATGCCCTTGAGTACACTGACGTTGTAAATGATCAGGAACAACCCGGTTGTCGCAGCGCTGAAGATGCGCGCCTCTGCCGAACCGTACCGACCGGCGAAGAAGCCGGGCAGGGTCATGGCATCCAGGTTGCCGGTGAACCGGCGAATCCGCCGGCCGAGAACGATCCAGGCCAGTGTCGTACCGATCAGCACGTTGCCCGCCCCGACCCAGAGTGTCGCCAGACCGAACTTCCAACCGAAGGCGCCACCGCCGATGATCACCACGCTCGAGTAGTACGCAGCCACGAATGAAAGGGCAGTCACCCAGGGCCCCACCGAGCGTCCCCCGATGGCGAAATCCCCGGCGGTGCGGCTACGGCTGCTGACGACCATGCCGATGGCCGCCAACAGACCGAGATAGACGACGAGGATGACGACGTAGATCATCACGAGCGGTCCTCCCGTTCCCGGGCACGGTCGACCAGTGCCCAGACGAAGGCCAGCAGGATGGTGCCGCCCAGGACCAGAAAAGCCCCGAAGGTCAGCCAGGGAAGATGGAAGGGAGCCATGGATTACCTCACGGGAGCGCGTAGGACAGTTGCCAACGCAGGAAGTGGACGGCCTTTGTCATCGCCTTCAGTCCGCCGCGGCCGTCGTGGAAACCGCCGGGTTCCAGCACTTCCCACAGCAGCTGGCCGTCGAGCCCGGCCGGAAGATCGAGCTCCACTTCGGCCTGGATCATCAGTCCCCGGACGGACCAATCCGTCTGCGGCGCCAGCAGGTAGTTGACGCTCAGGCGGAGGCCGGCCGTGTCGCCAAGGGGCCGTATCGCCGTCAGGTGCGGTCCGGCGATGTTCTCCCAGGCCGCCACGTGAATCCGGCCCGGAGTACTCTCGCCGATCAGCGTGTAGATGTACAGCTCGCTCCACTTGGGCCAGCGGCCCCACGGTGTGCGGAACGCCCGCAGGCCGGCGCCCGTACCGGAATAGTGGAAGTACCCGGCCTTGCCCCGCCAGGATGCGCCAAGGTCGCTTTCCAGGTGAGTCTGCAGGGCGAAGGCGAAACCGTCGGGATCGGTGCCGGCGCCGGTCCGTTGTTTCTGATATTGGACGGCAGCTTCGGCAAGCAGTTTGCCGGAATCACCGAAGTCCCGGTCGGTGCGTCCACCCAGGGTCAACACCTGCAAGTGCGGCAACAAGTGATCGGGATCCACCTCGTTCTTCCAGATCACCGACCAGCGCTCACTCCCGCGCGTCAATCGCGCCGCGACGGCCGTCTCGTCGGCATCGCCCAACGCCCGGTCCTGATCCCCGGCCAGCACGATCGGGTCACGCTTGGGGTTGTTGATCAGGGCCAGATCGAGGTCGCCGCCGGCCAGCGGGGTCTGCAGGCGCAGGGCGTTCTGGTAGATGCTGCGGCTCCCGTCCAGCGGGTGACCTTCGAGCACGAGGAAGCCGCGATCCCAGATGATGTTCTGGCGTCCGACCGTCAGCTGCGTTTCCGACCCGGGCGCCCACGCCCAGAAGGCCTGGTCGATGATCAGTTCGTCCCAGTCAAAATCCGGGTTGCTCGGCGTGATGATCCGGCGGTGCTCGTTGGTCAACAGAATTTGGAAGGTATGGCGATCGGAGGTCGCGGTTCCGCCGGCGCGGGTGCGAAACCGGACCCAGTTGCGGTCGGGTTCGGGGGCGAAGTAGTAGACGCCGTCGAGGCTCTCCTGACGAACACGCAGATCGAACCGGGGCGCCAGATCGAAAGCACCGGCCACCGCAGCGGCTACTGCCGGATCGGCCCGACTCCCCAATACCATGAAGATCAACAGCAATGACCGCACGGGCACCCCTTCGTGCCCCAACAATGGTGCTGGATTTTCAACTTGGCAAGCGGGGAGAACCGATCAGATGGGCGGGGTCACCAGGACCGGCGCGGCGGGCGCGCACCCCGGTCCCGGGCTTCGTTGACGCGCAGGGTCCGGCCCGCGAATTCGGTGCCGTCGAGAGCTTCGATGGCCTCAGCGGCGGCCGCCGGATCCATCTCCACGAACCCGAATCCCCGCGACTGGCCTGTCTCCTGGTCACGGATCAGGCTGACGCCGGCAACGGTGCCGTGCCGGCCGAAAAGGCCGCGCACGTCATCCTCGGTCGCTTCGAGCGGCAGATTGCCCAGGTAGATGGTTTTCACGGCCGGCTCCCTTTCCGTCGGCGGCGAATCACTCCACCGTCAGCGTGAAACTGACCGGCAGGTAGGCGGGCGCGAGACAGGTCTTGTCGTCGCAGGCCTGCACGGTCACCTTCAGCGTCAGGTCGTGCTCGCCCTGGGCCAGATCCGCGGGCACCAGGGCCGATGCGGTGATCTTCTCCTTGCCCTCGATCATCTGTACCATCTCCCCGAAGAACTCCTTGGGGTGCCCCTTGGGATAGACGGCCGTGAACTCCTTGAGCGGGAACTCCTCGGCGGGGACCAGGTCGACACCGATGAAGGTGGTGTCACCGTGGGCGTAGATGTGCCACCTGGTCGCGATGTCCAGTTTGAGGGCCATCTCGACCCGCTCGCCGGCCTTGGCGGTGACGGCAGAGGTCACGGGCGCCACCTTGACCACATCGCCCGAACCCTTCATGACCGCGTGGGCTGCGCCGCTGATCATCATCGCCAGCAGCACCGCCGGCACCAGAATGCGTTTCATCGAAACCTCCACGTTACATTTCGTTCAATTCCGGGCTGCGAGAATCCTGTCGCTGGCCCGGCGGATGACCTCGACCAGCCGGTCGATATCGCTCTGCTCCATGTTGCGGTTCTCCACGTTGACCCGCAAGGCGACCTGCCCGTTGAGCACGGTGAAGCTGAACCAGGCGTCACCCGCGCGTTCGACCAGTTCCTGCAGATCGCGGTTCAACTGGTCGTTCTGTTCGCTCGAGAAGCGTAAACCCCCGTCCGGGCCCACCGGTTCCCAGCGAAAATTGCAGATCCCCAGGGTGTTCGGGCCCAGGATCCGGAAATCGGGCAGGCGCCGCATGCGGGCGGCCATGATCCGGGCCAGTTCGATGTCGTTCTCCACCCAGGCGGCGTACTGCCGGCGCCCGACCGATTTGAAGGTCAGCCACAGTTTGAGAGCGTTCAGGCGCCGGCTGCCCTGGATTCCGTACTGGAAGAAATTGACCTTGTCGCCCTTGTGGAAACCCCGCTGGTCGGGGATGACGCGGTGGCCGTGCCCGTTGCTGGTCATTTCGGCGTCGGGTTCCTGCAGGACCTTCTCCATGTAGTATTCCGGGTGGACCAGGAAACTGCGGCGCAGGAAATCGCCGTCCCGGACCAGGATACCGCCGGCCGAGAACGGCATGTAGAACCACTTGTGGGGATCGACCGTGATCGAATCGGCCAGTTCGATGCCCCGCAGCATCGGTCCGTACATCTCCGAGAGGATGACCGCCCCGCCATAGGCCGCGTCCACATGGAACCAACAATCGTAACGGGCGGCCAGATCCGCCAGTCGGTCCAGCTTGTCGATGCTGCCGGTGTTGGTCGTCCCGGCGATGCCGATGATGCAGGCCGGCTTCAGGCCGGCGGCGATGTCCTTCTCGATACTCCGTTCGAGAGCTGCGAGATCGACGCGGAAGATTTCGTCCTGGGGTATCTTGCGCAGCTGGCCGCGCCCGAGGCCGAGCAGATCGACGGCCTTGTCGAAACTGTAGTGCGCCTGGCTCGAAACATAGAAGGTCAGGTCGGCCATGGCCGAACCGGGCCCGTCCAGGTTGTCCACCTGGGACAGGTCCCGGCCGAGAGCCCGGTTGATGGCCAGCTTCAAGCCGGTGATGTTCGCCAGCGAGCCGCCGTCGGTCATCGTGCCGAAGCTGTTTTCGGGCAGGCCGAACAGGTCGCAGAGCCAGCGGATGACCCGCTTTTCGATGGCGGTGCCCGACGGCGCGTGGCGCCAGGAAGCGGTGTTCTGGTTCATGGCCGCGCAGAGCGCCTCGCTGAAGATGGCCACCGGGAGCGGTGCCGGGTTCATCATGCCGAAGTAGCGGCTGCTGCCGATCGCCATGGTGTTGGGGAAAACCCGGGTCCGACAATCCTGGACCAGTTCCGCAAAAGAGGCACCCTCCTCGGGCAGCGTTTCTTCGAACATGTCGTCCAGACCCTCCGGAGACAGCGGTCCGTAGACGCGCCGCCCCTCGAGGCCCTTGAGATATTCGACGATCAGATCGACCATGGCGTAACCCATGTCGCGCAGCGCGGTATCCTCGGCGCCCGCGTCAGCGGGACTGCGTTCGCGACCCTCGGCACCGGCTTCCTCGGCACCCGGCGCCGCCGAGCCCCACCTGGGCTTCGACTGTTCATCGCTCCATTTGGGGCTCACGAATCACTCCTCGGCTGCAGGACATCGGCTTGGTCGGGCGCGGGAAAATCCCCGGCGGCGATCTGTTCCAGGATAGCTGCGGCGCCGCCTTCGGTCACGTCGCCGGTCACCAGGTCGGCGCAGGCTTTGACCGCGTCGGGGCTGCCGGCCATCGCCACGCTCACCCCGGCGGCTGCGAACATGTCCAGGTCGTTGAAGTTGTCGCCGATGGCCACCGAACGTTCGACGGGAATTCCCACATCGTCCGCCACCACTCTCAGCCCCATCCCCTTGTCGCTGGCGGCATGGAAGACTTCGGCCCAGTAGTAGCGTCCCTGACCCAGCAGGGAACGGGTGTTGATCACCTTGACCTGGCCGGCCAGCCGGTCGTTGATCGCCGCCGTCAGGGCCATGACCTTGTCCTCGACATCGATCGTACCCACCTCCAGCGCCTGCTCCCAGGGCAGATCCAGCAGGTCGTTCGCCTCGTGGATGGCCCCGACCCTGCTTTGCCGCATGGCCAGGTAATGGCCCAGGATGTCGTTGACCGGCCGGGCGGCGTGGTGCAGGACCCCGCCGTCCTCGTCGGTGCCGTAGACCATCGGCACGGTGTCGTGCGCCGTGAAGATCGCCACGAGATCGCGGATCTGCTCTCCGGTGAGGATATTGCGGGCCAGCTGGCGGCGCGGTTGGCCGCCCCAGACGACCGCCCCGTTCAGCAGGACCATGGGCAGGTCGTCGGGGTACCAGCGTGACTGCTCCAGCAAGCCGCGGATGGAATTGAGGTTGCGGCCGGTGCACAGCGCCAGCACGTGGCCCGCGGCCCGCACCCCTTCCATGGCCTCGATCTCGCGCGGCCGCAGCACCTCGTCGAACTCCGTGTTCAGCAGGGTGCCGTCGACGTCGACCGCTACCAGCAGCCTGCTATTTTCCGGCCTGTCCATCGTCATTCACCCCGTGATCAGAAAATCCGCGAACTTGCCGGTCGCTTCGGCCCAGTGGACCTGATGCCCGTCCACCCGGGCGTGGTCGGGACCTGTGGCCGCCCAGCCCGCCAGGGCCTCGAGCGCCGCCCGCGGTCCTTCGGCCACGATCCGCACCGAACCGTCGGGCTGATTGCGTACCCAACCGGCCAGATCCAGCGACTGGGCCTTGCTCTGGGTGTACCAGCGGAAGGCCACCCCCTGCACGCGGCCGGTGACCCTGATTTCAATGCGATCCATGCCACGCTTCCCGTCAAAAAGAAGGCGGCCCCAACGGGCGACCGCCTGCCGTAAATATAGTCGAGAAACGGCGGAATTTCCGCAACAATCGGGGGTCAGGGCTCGGCCCAGGGCTCCGGCAGGTGGCCGGTGTCAGGGTCGAGCCAGCGGCGGCTGGCCCGGCTCAGAGCGCTGGCCAGGGGCCGTCCGTTCGGCAGGACCTTGTCGCGGGTGAAATCGAACTCGCCGTAGATGTGCCGGCCCTCACGGCCCAGGGAAACGCCCAGTCCGATCAGGCGCCCTTCCTCGCGACCGAGCACGAACCCGACGATCCAGGCGTCGTCGAGGGCCTTGCCCAGCAGGGCGTCCAGCAAGCCGTCGGCGTCCAGGAGCACGTGACCGGTCTCCAGGGGGAAGATGCGGACGTCCGTCACCGACCGCGACACGGTTTCATCGTCATGGACATAGGAAACGTCCAGGCGCTGGGCCGCCAGCTCGCTCAGCACCAGCACCCCGCCGATGCGCAGGCTGCCGGGATGGTAACCCAGGATGCTGTAGGGCATGGGACGGTCCTGTTTCCCGGTCAGTTCCAGGCGCCAGACCGCCCGCACCCGGGAGCCGGGGTAGCGGCCGGCCCTGTCGCCACCGGGCCGGCGGCGCTCCAGCGCGGTCACGGCATCCAGCGGGAACTTCGATTTCCGGCCGGTGGACTCGACCCAGCGGCGGAGTTCATCCCCGCTCCAGCTCACGCAGGAATCGGCTTCGGCCAGACTTATCAGGAGCTCGAACAGCGGTTCCTGGATCTCCGGACCCTGAACCGCCGGCTCCTTCTCGGTCACGGTCCCGAATTCCGACCAGGCCGCCGCCGGTGAAGGCAACGCGACGGTCGCGGTCGCCAGCATGGCGGCGGCCGGCAGCAGCCGGAGGGCAGAAATCACACGAGCGCATGAAAGCAAGGTCGCACCTGTCTACCGGGTGATGGTGAAGCGTTCCGTCTCGCCCCAGCAATAGGGGTCCTGAGCGTCGTAGGCCCGCACGTGGTAGCGATCGTTGCCCTCGTTCCAGCCGAAGTCCGCGACCGCCCAGAAGTAGACACCGAGGCTCACATCGTAGTTCCCGACGATCAATCCGCCATTGACCCGCAGGTTGCCGGCATAGAGCCTCAGATCCGCCCGGCCGCTGAACTCGACACCATCGATCACCAGCGGGACCTCCTCGCCCGGCGCGTAGACCCGGTCGCGGCTGATGCCGGTGATCTGCACGCTGCAGTTCACCTCGTCACGGATGGCGATCGGGGGCGAAAAGACCTCGCAGAACCGGATGGCGGAATCGACGATCCGCAGCCGGTAGAAATCATAGGTTCCCCGGTGGAAGGTATCCACCTCCCAGTCGAAGTAGCCCACGTCGGGAAGTTCGATCGCGATGTCTCCGACCCAGTCGGAGGGGTTCCCGCCCGGACCGGTGAGGTACAGGGACAGGTCCACCTCGCCCGTCGTTTCGTAGCCGGACCATTCGATCCGGAACGTCTCGCCCGCCTCCAGGTCGGGGATCGAATCCATCAGCGTGAAGTGGCAGCCGGCTACCTGCAGCACCTCGAGGGAATCGACGGTGGCAAAGCAGGCGGTGTCCTCGCGCGCGGTGACCCGCAGCCGAAAATCAGCGCCCGACGGCAGACCCAGCGTGGAAACGTGCCAGGCGTAGGAGGACGGCGTGGTCGTGGGCACGTAGTCAGCGACGATCAGCCGGGGTGCGTCCGTGCCCCGGGCCAGTTCGATCCTGACGGCCGGGTCGCCGCCGGCCTTGTTCCAGCGGATGTAGACCCAGTCGTCACCCAGCATCGAGTCGCCCGCCCGGGGCGAGATGATCTCCAGCGAACAGGCCGCCGCCGGACCGGCAGGAGTGGCGTCGTCGCCGCCGCAGCCCCCGAGATGGAAACCTGACAGAATGATGATCAGGAGGGTCGCAAAGGGTACAATCCAGCGCATGTTCCTATCCCCGGCTGATTGGCATGCCCCTGTTTGACACCCTAAATATAGACAATTCCTATTCAAAAATCTGCACGAACCTCACGACACGCAAAAAAGAGGGCCGCGGCTGCGGCCCTCCCACGTGCGATCGACGTCGGCTCAGCGGGTGATGGTGAATCGTTCGGACTCGCCGATACAGTACTCGTCGCTCGAATCGGTCGCCTGGATCTTGTAGCGCGAATTGTCGTCGTTCCAGCCGAAGTCCGTGACCGTCCACGTGAACGCGCCCTGGGACAGGTCGTAACCGGTCACGATGTTACCGCCGGGCACATCCAGAGCGCCGGCGATCAACCGCAGATTCACCAGACCGCTGTTGTTGCTGCCGTTGAAGGTCAGGGTCGCCGTCTGGCCGGGGTTGAAGACCGTATCCTGCGAGATGCCCAGGACGTCGATGGTGCAGATGACGTCATCGACGATACGGAAGGGGATCGACCATTGCGTGCAGCCGGTCAGCTGGGAATCGTAGATCCGCAGGCGGAAGAAATCGTAGGTCCCCCGGTTGAAGGAATCGACCGTCCAGGCGTAGGTCCCGGCTGCGGCATCGACGTCGGCGGCGATCAGGCCCACCCTGTTGCCGGGATTGCCTCCCGGCCCGGAGTCGTAAAGCTCGAGCGTCACCTTGCCGGTCGTCTCGACGGCGGTCCACTCGATGTCGAAAACGTCCCCGGCGGTCTGCTCGGGAATGGAATCCTTCACCGTGTAGGGGAACGTGACGGAGCAGTTGTTGACCTGCAGGATCGTCAGCGGTCCGACCGTCGCGTTGCAGGCGGTGTCCTCGGCCGCGGTGATCCTGAGCGCGTAGTCGTCACCGGAACCCTGGCCCATGGAACTCACGTTCCAGGAATATGAGGCCGGCGTGGTGATCGAGGTCCAGGCAGCGACGATCGTCGAGTCGAAACCGGCGCCCTTGAGAAGATCGATCCTCACCGTCTTGCTGGCTCCGGCCTTCTCCCAGCGGATCGTGGTCTGATCGGTTCCCGAGAGAAAGGACGATCCGGCCGCCGGCGACAGGATGTTGATCGAACAGGGCGGCGGCGGCGTGGTCGGATTGTCGTCCTTCTTGCTGCAGCCGATCTGGACCAGCAGTGCCCCACCCAGAAGCACCAGGGCGGCCAGGGAAATCATTCTGCGCATCGTTTCATCCTTTGCGAAAGTCCCGGGGAGTTGTGGCCCGTGATTATACAGGAAACGGGAAATAAATCAGCCCTCGGCTCCGGACCACCCCGACCGGCTAGGCGCCGCCGACCATGGCCAGAAAGGCCCGGTGAATCCGCAGATCGTCGGTCAGTTCGGGATGGAAGGTCAGCCCCAGCAGGTTGCCCTGCCGCACCGCCACCGGTTCCTGGGCATGGGTGGCCAGGATCTCGACCCCGTCGCCCACGCCCATGATCCGCGGGGCCCGGATGAAGACGGCCGGGAAGGGGTCGGCGGAACCGTCCAGACCGGTGATCGGCACCGCAGCGGTGAAAGAATCGATCTGCCGTCCGAACCCGTTGCGCAGGACCGCGCAGTCCAGCAGCCCCAGCGGTTCAACCCCGTAATCGGCAGGCGATTCTCCCTGCAGCCTGCGCGCCAGCATGATGAGGCCGGCGCAGGTGCCCATCACCGGGTGGGTGCGGGCGAATGCGATCAGGGGTTCGCGTAGACCGACCCGGTCCATCAGACGGGTCAGCGTGGTCGATTCGCCGCCCGGAATGACAAGGCACGACACCCGGTCCAGTTCGGCGGGCCGGCGCACGCCGCAGGTTTCCCGGCCCAGGGCGGCGAAGGCCTGCCGATGTTTCTCGTAATCACCCTGCAGCGTGAGCAGGCCGACGGGTTTCGTCATGCGTCCTACCAGCCCCGGCCCGCCATCTTCTCGTTCTCGGCCATCTCGTTCACGGCACGGCCCTTCATGGCCTCGCCCAGCTTCATGCTGATCTCCATCAGCTTGGCCGGATCGTCATAAAAGGTCACGGCGTCGACGATGGCCTTGGCCCGGGGCGCCGGATCCTCGCTGGCGAAGATGCCGCTGCCGACGAAGACGGTCTCGGCGCCCAGCTGCATCATCAGGGCCGCGTCGGCCGGCGTGGCGATACCGCCGGCGGCGAAGTTCGGCACCGGCAGCTTGCCCAGCTCGGCGGTCTCGACCACGATGTGGTACGGGGCGCCCAGCCGCTTGGCTTCGGCCATGAGCTCGTCGGTGCGCATCAGCTGCAGCCGGCGGATGCCTGCGGTGACCTCGCGCATGTGGGTGACGGCCTCGACGATGTCACCGCTACCGGCTTCGCCCTTGGTGCGCATCATGGCCGCGCCCTCGCCGATGCGCCGCAGGGCCTCGCCCAGGTTGCGGCACCCGCAGACGAACGGCACCTTGAAGTCGTGCTTGTAGACGTGATTCTCGTTGTCGGCCGGGGTCAGCACCTCGGACTCGTCGACGAAATCGACGCCCAGGGCCTGGAGGATCTGGGCCTCGGCGAAATGGCCGATACGGACCTTGGCCATCACGGGGATGGACACCGTCTCCTGGATCTTGCGGATCATGCCGGGGTTGGACATGCGGGCGATGCCGCCCAGCTTGCGGATATCCGAAGGTATGCGCTCGAGGGCCATGACGGCCACCGCGCCGGCCTCTTCGGCGACCTTGGCCTGTTCGGCGTTGGTGACGTCCATGATGACGCCGCCCTTGAGCATTTCGGCCAGGCCGACCTTGTGGCGGAATAGTTCCCGCGTTTCGTTGTCGAGCCAGGGGTGTTCCATTGCAAGCCTCCTCGAACGGGCGTATCGGCACGGAGGCGGGGCCGAAACAGGCCCCGCGCCATCCTTGTTTCTTCGCGGATAAGATAATACCCGTTCGGGCGGGGCGAAAGCTCCCGTCTGCAGGCGCCCCCCGTCGTATCACCTCAATAACAGCATCTCATGGACCAGACGAATGTCTGCGCCCACCAGCCGCACGAAGTAGACCCCCGAAGAAACGTCGCCTCCGGCATCGTTACGGCCACGCCACACCAGTTCGTGCCCACCGGCCTCGTAGAAGCCGTTCGCGAGGGTGCGGACGCGGCGGCCCGCCAGATCGAAGATCTCGACGCGAACCGATCCCGACCGTGGGATTTCCAGGAAAACCGTCGTCATCGGGTTGAAGGGATTGGGCTGGTTACGGAGCCCCCACCGTTTGACCGTTACGTCCGGCGCACCCGATACGATCCCCTCGGTCGCCACGACGAACGGCGAAAGGTTGTTCGTCGACCCGCAGACCTGATCGTTGGCCGCATCCCGCGTGGTGGTGATGTCCACCCAATCCATGAGGAGGGCGTCGTAATGCAACAGGGCAACATCCGCCTCGTTCCCTGCCAAGGCAGCTTCATCGTAGGCAAAACAGACGTCGACCATGCCGGTATAAGTCGCCGTGGTCTGGATGTCCCAGAACGAGGCGCCGCCCACCTCGTACCCGGTCGGCTCTTCAGGGGGCACCGGCAATTCGGTCACGGTCGTGTTGCCCGCCACCGACACGTCGGCGAAGACCAGGCTGGCCCCACTGGTGCCATCGTCCGGTAACACCGCGACATTCTGCCCCGCCGGCGTATTTGTGATGTCGAAACAAAGGGAGAACTCGGATGTGCGGCCGCCATCAGTGGTCAACGTCGCGGTCACGTTGCTCACGTTGCCGAGGGGACCGAGATCGGCGGTGAAGGAGATGGGGTTGTCCGCCGTCGATACCAGGGCGTGGGTGCCCAGGAACACTCGCCCCTCGCCATATCCACTCGGGTGGCATTCCGGATTGGAGAAGAAATCGAGTTCCACATCCAGGCCGGAAACGAAGAAGGGGAATTCGCCGGTGATGATGCCGGTGCTGGGATCGACGCCGGTCATGACGGGAATCGGCGCGAAGGGATCATCGAAGGTGGGACCGATGCCGAAGGAATCGATCCCCAGACCCGTATTGCCGAAAAACGAGGTCCTGCGTGCCAGGACCGTGGTGTTCCCTTCGGCCCGCAGCCCCTGCCCCTGGTTGAAGGCCACGATGCAATCGAGGACATCGATGGTGCCCTGCCCGAAGGGCAGATTGGCCGCGATTCCCGCCGCCAGGAGCTGGGTGTCGGTGGCGTTGCCCATCGCGCCCCCACCGGTGGCGTCGGTGCCGACGTAACAACCCTGGATGGTTGCCGTCGACTGGGCGATCAGGATGCCGTCGAACACATGACCGGACACCACGCAACGATCCTCCGGATCCGGCCCTCCGACCATGAGGCCGTCGCCCAACGAGACGACACCCCGCCGGGGGTTGTACCCGCTGGTCTGCAGCCCCGTCGCGTCGGTGCCGAAATAACACCCCGTAATCGTGACGTTGTCGGCCAGGTTCTGGATGGTCCCGTTGAGGTTGTCGTTGTTCGACTGGACGACGATTCCGCGCAGGGTCGAACCGGCCGCGGTCGCCTCGATCACATTGGTCATGAAGGAGGTGTTGAGCACGATCCCCATCACGGCGTTGCTCGGCTGACCCACCGGATTGGTGTTGGGGGACGAACCGGGCTGCGTGAAGCCGTCGATGCAGACGGGACTGTCGATCGTCAAGCCCACCGAGAAGATCTCGTGGGGGCCCGCACCGGGAATGTTGAAAAAGATGTTGTCGAGACCCGGGGAGACGGCCGCCTCTTCCAGGGCTACGTACAGACTGCCCGGCCCTCCACCCAGGGTATTGGTCACCGTGATGGGAGCCGATCCCGAGTACAGGGCGACCTGGACGTCGTCGATCAGCGGTCCATGGGTGTGGCAGGCCTCGGGATCGACGAGCCCTCCGGAGACCGCGTAGGCCAGGTCGAGGACCTCGATCGCCACCTGGACCTCCGTCGCCGCAAGGGGCGAGGGGAAATTATGGAGGCGGACGGCCCAGATCTTGTCGTCCCCGTAGAACACGCTGCCGGTAGACTGCCATTCCTGGGCAACGCCCCCCACCAGAAAACGTACCTTGGGGTTGTAGAAGACCCCGAGGTTGAGGGGAAAGTCGCCGTAGATCCGCGCCCCGAGGTTAAGGGTCAGGTCGGGCCCGAGGTCGACGGGGTCACCGTTCTCGTCGACGTCTAGCGGTATCCAGGGCGACCGGATCTCATTGGCGAAGCTATCTACCTGCTGCGGGTCGGCCGGATCGAGAGGGCGCGGAACGGCCGGTTGAGAAGGAACCTGCCCGCAGCGGTAGGTGTCCGGCGAACCGGAGAAGAAGGACCAGAAGTGGCCGAGGTTGTCCCCGGCGGGATCCTCCTGCAGGACGCCGACCGGTCCGACCAGGGCGGTGAAGTCCCCGAAGGGCGTCCGCGGCGGGTCGGCCGCCCAGAACCCGTCGTCGGTCGCCGCCGAACCGATGACCTCGGCTTCGAAATCCTCGAAACGGACCTGGACGCCGTCGTTGATCAGGCGGAGGTCGTCGATCACGGCCGCGCCGGTCGAATCGAAATTGCCGTCCTCGTCGGAGATGCTATTGTCGGTCTGCACCAGGAACCGCACCTGGACCTGGGTTCCGTCAAGCCCCGCGGGCAGGTCGAGTTGCAGGTCGTCCGCCCCGCCATCACCGTCATAGGTCGCCAGGGTATTCCAGGACTCGGCGGGCAACTCGCGATACTGCACCGATAAGAAATCGAAGCCCGCCTCGAGGGACCACCGCGCGTCGAACACGAGGGAAAGCTGGGACTCGACCAGGATCGGAGCGGTCGCGAAGGCGGTCGACCAGTTGTTGCCGTACCCCGGCAACGATTGGAAGCCCTCCAGGGCGGGATCTGACGGGTCCGGTCTGACCCCGCACCACATGGACCGCGTCCCGGACAGGGGCGCGTAAGGGGAAGGCAATCCGGCGAAATCCTCGACCCGCCAGTACTGGAGGAACGGGGGGCTCAGATCGAGTTCCGTCCAACCTTGCGGGTCCGCACCCCCACCGATCATCTCGAAATCATAGGTGGCCAGGACGACCCGGGCCGCCTTATCCGTTCGGTGGACAGGAGCGGATGGAGCCGGCGCCAAGGCCGGAAGACCCGGTACATGGGAAGGCATTGTCTCTGCGGTTCGGTCCGCGGCCAGGGCTGAGGGTAGCAGGGCCAGACTGCCCGCTGTCGAGACGAAGGCGAGGGTGAAGACGATGGAGAGCGAGTGGAAACGAGGCAGCAAGAACTTGGTTAAACTATATAATGACAATAACATAAACGAACCTCCAACGTTGTAGTCACGGTCGGAGGTTCGGCGCGAAGTCGTTATCGTCCGCGACCGAGAACGGTCAGGGACGATGCCTGGGTCAAGGAAACATCCCCCATTGTTTCCCGGAATAAACCCACGAACTCCGGATTCCGCTTCCGAACCCTGTCCCGGTTCCTCGGAAAACTGACCGTGAATCCCGACCATTTAAATCTGGTTTACCTTACCAGAATGAACGGCCTGGGTCCAGGAGGGAACGGCTGAAGCCAACGGCGCCCACCGTCGGCACTACTTTCTAGTACCCCTGCGCGAACAGCACCCGCCCGAGCGACGGTTTGTCGCAGTGCACGCACTCACCCGGAGACTCGTCCCGCTCGAAGGGGATGTTCCGGATCGTGGCCTTGGTCTTGTCCTGGATGGTCTGCTCGCAGTCACCGTCGCCGCACCAGTGGCAGCGGGCGAAGCCGCCGTCACCCTTGAACAGCTGGGTGAACTCGTCCCAGGTGTCGAGATGGACGGTGGCCTCCTCGCGGCGCTTCAGCGCGCGGTCGAAGAGGTCCTGCTGGATCCGCTCCAGCTCCGCGGGCACCGTGGCGACCAGCTCCGTGAAGGCGACCGGCTGCTTGTTGCGGTCGTGGCGGGCGACCATCATGACCTTCGCGTCGGCCAGATCGCGGGGACCGAGTTCCAGGCGCAGCGGCACGCCCTTGCGCTCCCACTCGCCGTACTTCCAACCCGGCCGCATGTTGTCGCGCTTGTCGATGTGGACCCCTCCGGCGGCCCCACCCAGCTCGCCCGCCAGCTTCTCGGCCGCGGCGACCACCTGGGCCATCTCCTCGTCGTTCTTCCAGATCGGCACGATGACGACCTTGGTCCGGGCGATGCGCGGCGGCAGCACCAGGCCGTCGTCGTCGCTGTGGGTCATGATCAAAGCGCCCACGATGCGCGTGCTCATGCCCCAGCTGGTGGCCCAGACGTGTTCGACTTTTCCCTCGGCATCCTGGAACTTCACGTCGAAGGCCTTGGCGAAGTTCTGGCCGAGGTCGTGGCTGGTGGCCGCCTGCAGCGCCTTGCCGTCCTGCATCATGGCCTCGATCGAGAAGGTCTCGACGGCCCCGGCGAAACGCTCGTTGGCCGTCTTGGCGCCGCAGACCACGGGCATGGCCAGGATGTCCTCGGCGAACCAGCGGTAGACCTCCAGCATCTGCAGGGTCTCGGCGCGGCCCTCGGCGGCCGTCGCGTGGGCGGTGTGGCCCTCCTGCCAGAGGAATTCGGTCGTGCGCAGGAACATGCGCGTGCGCATCTCCCAGCGCACGACGTTGGCCCACTGGTTGATGAGGATCGGCAGGTCGCGATAGCTCTGGATCCACTTGCGGTACTGGTCCCAGATCACCGTCTCGCTGGTGGGGCGGATGATGTACTCCTCCTCCAGCTTGCTCTCGGGGTCGGGGATGACGGTGGTCTTGCCGTTCTCGGTGACCTGCTTCAACCGGTGGTGCGTGACGATGGCGCATTCCTTGGCGAACCCCTCGACGTGCTCGGCCTCCTTGGCCAGAAAGCTCTTGGGGATCAGCAGCGGGAAGTAGGCGTTCACGTGCCCGAGTTCCTTGAACCGGTCGTCGAGAAAGCGCTGGATGTTCTCCCAGATGGCGTAGCCGTTGGGACGGATCACCATGCAGCCGCGGACCGGGCTGTTCTCGGCCAGCTCGGCCGCCTGGATGACGTCCTGGTACCAGCGGCTGTAATCCTCGCTGCGTTTCGTGATCTGGGCCATCGTATCGCCTTTCCCTGCTCTGGATGGGCGCGCGGGCGCCGCGCCGCCTCGGGTCATGTCGAAAGTATCGGGTAATGATAACAGTTTCCCGGCGCGGGACAAACGTCAACGCCGGATCACCGTCTCCAGGACGACCTGGACCCCCAGGAAAAGCCCGAAAGAACACACGATCGCCGCGCCGGTCGGGAAGTCGAAGACGTAACTCAGGGCCGAGCCCACGATCACCGCCCCGACCCCGACGGTGAGGGTGTACGCGAACAGCCGGCGTCCCCCGTCGAACAACCGCGCCCCCATGACTGCCGGCACCACCAGCAGGCTGAAGACCAGCAGCACGCCGGCCACCTGGACGCTCGAGGTCACCACCACCCCGAGGATCACGTAGAACACGAAGTCCCACTTCATCAGCGACAGCCCCGAGGCCCGGGCCTCCTCCGGGTCGCGCGACACCTGCGCCAGCGGCCTCCGCCAGAGATAGAGCAGGGCGCCCAGGGCGCCGTAGAGGACGGCGGTCTTGATCACCACCGGCCACGTCACCCAGAGCAGGGCCCCGACCAGCAGGTGCCGGATCTCGTCGCCCCCGTGGGGGACACCCGACAGGACGAGGATCATCCCGGCGCTGGACACCGCATAGATGATGCCGATGTAGGCCTCCTGGGGCACCCGCTCGAGCCGGCTGCGCGTCCCGGAAATGAGCAGGGCTCCGGCGAACGTGCTGGCCAGGGCAACCGCCCAGGTGCGGTCGGTACCGACCTGGCCGCCCAGCAGCAGGGCGACCGCCACGCCGAGAGCCGCCATCTGGGCCAGAGCGATGTCGACGAAGATCACCCCCCGCTTGACCACGTGGTAGCCCAGGTGGGAATGCATCGCCACCAGGACCAGGGCCATGGCGATGGGCGCGACCATCATCTCCCAGAAACCGGTCATGGCGCATCTCCGGCGGGCGGGGCCGCGGCGGCCAGAGCCGCGGTGATGGTGTCGATCAGCCCGAACCAGTCGCCGGGCGAGTCCTGGGCCCCCGTCTGGCCGGGCAGGATCACCAGGGCCGCCCCCATGCGTTCGGCGATCTCCTCGCCCACGTCGTGGTGGTCCCAGTGGGCCGACAGGATGAGGACGTTCCTGAGGTGCCTGCCCTGGTAGATGAGGTCCTGGACGTGGCGCGGCGAGGGCGCGATGCCCGGCCGGTTCTCGACCTCGCCGACGACCATCAGGTCGAGCCAGTTCGCCAGGTAGGTCCAGTTGCGGTGGTAGAGGATCACCGGTCGCTCGGCCGCCCCCGCGGCGGCGGCCCGCCAGACAGGCAGCCTCTCCTCGACCCGGCGTTGGAAGTCCGCCGCACCAGCCCGGTAGGCTTCGGCCCCTTCGGGATCGAGGCGAGCGAACCTGTCGGCCAGGTAGGCGGCCACCTCGACCATCCGCCGGGGATCGAGCGTGTAGTGCGGATTTCCCTGGGGGTGGATGTCCCCCATGCTGCGGTCCACCTCGCCCTCGGGCACCTCGAGGATCTCGGACAGTCCCTCCGAGCAGTCGATCTCGCCCGGTTGACCGGGCTTCACGTCGGGGTTGCGCGCCTTGCCGATCAGCAGGGACAGCCAGCCAACCTCGAGTTCAAGGCCGTTGTAGATCAGGGCGTCGGCCTTGCCCAGTTTGCGGGCCAGGCTGGGCTTGGCGGGCAGGAAGTGCGGGTCCATGTCGCCGGGGCACAGGACGGTGACCGTGACCCGGTCGCCGCCGACGACCTCGGCCACGGTACCTAGATCCGGAAGCGTGGACACGACCTCGAGCTCGGCCGCGGACGCCGTCCAGGCCAGGGCCGTCCCCAACAATGCGGCGATGCATGTCTTCATGGCGTCCCCCCTAGTAGAGATGGGCCGGATGCGACCCGATGGTGAAGTTTACCTGCAGCCCCACGCCCAGGTCCTCGTATTCGCCGGTCGTGTCCTTTTGGTACCACGCCTCGAGCCGGACCGCGCTGAATTCGCTGGGCGTCCAGGTGAAGTTGCCCTTGTACTCGTTCACCGTCAGCAGGCCATCGTCCGTGGCGGGCTCCTCGTGTTCGTGGAGTTCGAAGTCGTTCGCCCGGCTGTAGCCGGCGCCGAACCACCACTGCCGGGCGAACCGGTACTGCAGGTGTGAGTAGAAGCCCAGCGGGTCGCCCTCCTTCTCGGCGGGATCGGGCAGCAGCACCTCGTTGGTCCAGTTCAGGGCCGGTCCCTGGGAACGGGACATCGAGAGCCACTTGAAGGTCAGGTCGGCTCCGTAGGTAGCCAAGCGCCCGCCCGGCTCATCCTCATGGCCCGCCCCCGGGCCGGTGAAGCCCGACAGGCCGAACTCGACCGTGCTGGCGTCCGACGTGTCCCACAGGTTGGTCAGCCGGCCGCCGTAGACGAGGTCGCGACTCTCGGGGTCGAAGATCTCGGCCGGAGAGTTGGCGGCGTACCCCGACAGCTCGGCAAACCAGGGCAGCGGGACGTTCCAGGCCGCCTCGGCGCCCACGCCGGACAGGCCGTGGTCGCCCAGGAAGGCCTGGACCCCGATGGGAGCCTCGACGAAGGCGAACTGGTGCGTGTGCAGGGGGTTGTGCTTGCCGAAGTTCAGATAGTCCTTGCCGATGACCAGGCCCAGGCCTCGCGGCATGTTGCGGTACTCCACCTTGGCCACCTCGATGTCGAGTGCGTATCCGTGGGATTCCTCACCCTCGTGGCCCTCCTCCTCGTGGCCGTGCTCCGGATGCACGGCGATGACCAGGTCCGCGGTCCAGAAGGGATCGACGATGGAGGTGAACTGAATCTCCGATTCCTGCAGGTCGATGTTGTTGGCCTCGCGCGAGGGATCGTCGCGCGACACCTGCCCCAACAGCAGGGTGTTGACGCTGATGGCGGGATTCATGGCCCGCGATATGCCGGTGGCGGTGGTCGAAGTCCCCTCCTGGGCGAAAGAGGTGGACGGGACAAGCAGGGCGGCGCCCCAGGCCAGGGCGGCCGCGATGCATGCGATCTTCTTCATGGGTCCGGTCCTTTCCCGATGGTCGAGGTCCCGTGCCGGCCCGTGTGGCCGGACGGTTGCTTCGGATCAGGAAGGGACGGGAGGAGCGCGGGCGGGATCGCTTGACAGGGGGGCGCAGAAGGTGCGGCCTTCCTGCGGCTCCGGATGGTATCCGACAAGAGCAGTCCGGTCGGCCGCGGGGCCGTCGTCGGCCATGGCGAAGACCAGGTGGGCGAGCTGGAGGCAGAGGTCGCAGTCGTCGCCCACGTGCCCCTCGTGCACGTGAATACCGGTCGCCAGGGCCGGAAAGACGACACCACAGAGCGCGGCCGCCATCAGGGCGCCGCGTAGCATCTTCCGGTCCAGCACGTACGGCATCAAGAAACCTTCTCCCGGTTGAAGGGAAAGCATACCTGGGATCAGACCGGAACGCAACCGGCCCGGACGGGGCCGAATGGACCGTCAGGCGTCCTTGCGGGCCTGCCAGTACCTTTCGGCCGGATCGATCCCGAAATGCCGCAGATCACTCGGCGAGTGCGCCTCGCGGGCGATGACCTCGGTGACGGTCCAGCCGTCCCGCTCGATCAGGTTCCCGAAATCGGGGGCGAACTGCCAGGCATGGGCGTGGGCCCGGTGCGGATCGATCTCGATGCGGCGGCTGTGGGCCCGGCCGGGTTCGAGCGGGACCTGGATCCAGGCGGTGCCCCCGGGTTTGAGCATGCGGTGGATCTCATCGATGCAGAAATCGAGTTCGGAAATGTGCTCCAGCACGTGGCTGCAGAAGACCCAGTCGACGGTGCCCGTCTGCAGGGGCGATTGCCGCAGGTCGGCCACGAAATCGGGCGCGAACCTGCGGTCGTCCTGATCGATGTCGCTGCGGAAGCAGCGAGCCAGGCCCTCGTGCTCCAGCAGGAAACGCAGAGCCGTCGACAGGGAGAACCCGACGATGACTTCCGGCGCCGGTCCGGTCCGGTCGTGCAGTTCGCGTCGCACGCCCAGAACCAGCTGGCGGTGGCGGTCGAACGAGCCGCAGGTCGGGCAGATGCAATGGCGGATGATTTCGTCGGCGGACAGGAAGTTCCGGAACCGATGACCCTGCCAGCCGCAGACCGGACACTCGCGCAGGGCCTTGCGCCCGGCTCTCTCTCCCAGCGGCAGCAGCAAGTTCTCCGCGGCGCCGACGACCACCTTGACCGCCATGAGCGGATGCTTCCACAGACAGGCGGGGCTGCGCGGATCCAGCAGGGTTTCCTTGGCGAAATCCAGTGCGGACAAGGGGACTCCCGGGACGAGGTCGGGCACTTCAATTGCGAGAATGAATGATAACAGGGACTTGAGCGGAGGGAAAGTCCGGGAATCAGGGGCGCCAGGCCAGGCGGACGCTGGCGAAGCCGATGGCCGCATCATCCGTGTTTTCGGCGTGATTCTCCGGCTCGTAGTTGGCCAGAATATCCAGGTCGAGATTCCGCGCCACCGACCACGTGGCCATCAGCCAGATCTTCCAGTAGTCGAAGTCGGTATACAGGGCGAGGGTTTCCCCACCTTCGGGAAAAAGTGCGTCGGTACCCAGAACGACATCGCCCTGCCGGTAGATTCGCCGTCCGTATTCGAGCGTGATCATCCCTCCCAGAGCCTCGCCGTAGGATTCGACGCCGGCCCGCAGGCCGAACTGGTTGTAGGTCTCGGGCGAATCGCCGGCGTCGAAGCGTTCGGCGGCCAACGCCAGCTTCCAGACCTCGCCCAGAAGATCGCCCCAGCGGTAACCCAGGGCGCCGTCCACCCGCCACGAATCGAAAAACGCCCCGGTCTCCTCATCGTATGACCAGAGCTCGTTCTGGAGTTCCAGGAACACCTGTCCCCGGCCGGCGGACACGAGCCCGCCCAGGTCCGTCCAGTGGGTCCAGGCCGAGGGCCGCACGGTTTCGTCGGCGATCACCCGCCGCTGGGACTTGTGGAAGACACGCAGGCCGCGGCCCTCCAGGTCGTGATGATCGAATTCTCCCTCCAGGCTCCACGAATCGCGATCGATGGCGCTGGAATCGGGGTAGGCGCGACGGGCGAACCGCGATCCCAGGCCCCAGACCGGACCCTCGAAGCCGCGCGAGCGGACGAAGGCGCCCAGTCCGCGGTCCCGGTAGTCGACTTCCAGGGCCGATGGCGTGCGGTAGTCGAGGATACCCGCGAAGCCGCGCAATTCGAGGGCCGCCGCCTCGGTGACCAGGGGATAGGCTCTGGCTTCGAGGGTTCCTTCGACATTATCGCTGGAAAGGCTGTAGTCGGTATCCCGGCGGTACTGTCGGCCCCAGAACCGTCCCAACAGCCGGAACCGGTCGCGACGCGCAGAGTCGCGGAACCGATAGTCCCCCTCCACGCGCTGACGGTAGAGTTCGGTGCCGGCCGAGGCTTCCGCCCGCAGGCGCCAGCGGTTGCGGGCCTGCCGGCGGGACTCGCCCTGGACGCCGCCTTGGAACATGAATTCGGCGATGGCTTCGGTGGTGTCTTCGGTGGCCAGGGCGTAGGTGTGCAGGTAGGAGTCGAAACCTCCGGACAGATCCCAGCGCCAGAGACTCGGTTCACGGGTCGGCGAAACATCGCCGAATTCGTCGGCGTGCGCAGCGGCGGGCAGCCATGCCAACCCGCCAAACACCAGAAGGACCAGGGAAGTGATTTTCACGACTTCATGCTACCGGATCAGATCCTCCGCCTGGTTCAGGAAATCGTGGGCGGCGCGGATCTGCCGGAGAGCCTGCTCGTCCTCGCCCGCGGCCAGGGAGTTCGCGGCCTGTTCGCGCCGCTGCCTGGCCTTCTCGTAGATGTTCCGGGCCGGTTCGGAGCCGGCCTCGCGAATCCGGTCGCCGATGGCGGTCGCCCGTTCGTCGAACCGCTCCAGCTGGCGCCGGACGGCCTCCTGGTCGGGGGCCGAACCCTGCATCCGACCCGCCCGGGTTGCCAGGCGGCGTGCGAGCGTCGTCATCTGCAGGGCGCGGCCCGTCTCTCCCTGGCCCAGAGCCTCGCGGGCACGGCGCTGAGCGTCTTCGGCATCTTCCAGCAGCTTCCGCCCGGCCGCGTCAGGATCATCAGCGACCCGGTCGCGCGCCTGTCCGATCAGCATGCCGGTGCGTTCGATTTCACGTTCCAGGCGCTCGGGACCGACGGCGTCCGCCAGGATGCGCGCCGCACGGCGCATCAGGTCGTCGGCCTGCTCCAGAATCTTCCAGGCGAGCTTGAAGTCCCCCTGGCGATACTGTTCGCGCGCGCGGTCGGCCTGAAGGCGGGCCCGTTGCAGGAAGTCCACGGCCTGAGCGCTGTTCAGATCGCGCGCCCGTTCCATGAGCTGTCCGTGTTGTTCGCGGAGCCTGTCGGCGCGAATCCGGATGCGTTCCTCCAGCCCCATCGATTCACGGGCGATCCGGACGGCGTGCCCGATGGCGGCCCGAGACCGCCGCGCCACGTTGTACGATTCCAGCATGCGACCACCCTGGAACAGTCCCTGGGAGCGCTGGTGCAGGTCGTTCGCCTGACTCAGCACCCGGCGCGCCGGTCCGCTCCCGGTTTCGACGACCAGTTCCTTCGCCCACTCCAGCAATTCCTGATTCCGCTCGAGGTATTGCTGCAACTGATCCCGACCCCCCGTCTGGGCATCGGACGCCGTTCCGAACGAAATCGACAGCAGCAGCACCAGCAACCCGGCCCGCAACGGACCTGACCACCGACCACGCCGGCAGGTGGGCTGGATGTATCCGGCTGGCGAGGGTGCGTTCATGCCTGTCCTTTCCGGTCACGGGCTGGGGTGCGCTTCAAGTTGGAATCAAGCAGGCCTTGTGCCACCGCGGTCGCGCCTTACCGCCTTGAACTCAACTCTTGATGTAAAAAAACGTTTTGCGAACAATGCCAATAGTACGGCAGAGGGCCCGGAGCCCGCACTGACCGGTCCGGGACGCGGCGAACTGTCCCTGAAGGTACAATTCGGTCCCGGCCCTGCTCCCTGCGGATCAGTCCGTCCCATCGCTGTCCATTCCCAGGAGTTTGAGCCGGGAATACAGGGTTCTGCGCGTGATTCCCAGCATTTTCGCCGCCAGGCTCTTGTTGTTGCCCGCCCGCTGCAGCGCCGCGGCGATCAGCACCCGGGCATGGTTGTCGAGATTCAGGTCCTCGCCCGGCACCGTTCCGCCGGTAGACGGCGCGGCACCGCCGACGTCGAGCAGGATGTGGTCGTCGGTGATGGGGGCGTCGCCGGCCAGGATGTGCGCCCGCTCCATCACGTTGCGCAGTTCCCGAACATTGCCGGGCCACGGATAGGCCCGCATGCGCGCAATGACCGCGGCACTCAGGTTCTGGCGCCGGTGCCCGAGCCGCTGGCTGAAATGGGCGGCCAACAGCGGGATGTCGTCCGCACGGTCGCGCAAGGGCGGGACGTCCAGGGGAAACACCAGCAGACGGTAGTAGAGATCTTCGCGGAAAAGGCGCTCGGCGATGGCGTCTTCCAGGGGCCGGTTGGTCGCGGCGATCACGCGGACGTCGACGCTGCGTTCGAGAGGGTCGCCCACGCGGTTGATCTTCTTCTCCTCGAGCACACGCAGCAGTTTGGCCTGGACCGCCGCACCGGCTTCGCCGATCTCATCCAGGAACAGGGTGCCGCCGCGAGCCGCTTCGAACAGCCCCTCCCGGTCTTCCTGGGCGCCGGTGAACGCCCCCTTGCGGTAGCCGAACAGTTCGCTGTCGAGCAGGGATTCGGCGATGGCCGCGCAGTTGACCGCCACGAAGGGGCGGTCGGCGCGGCCGCTGGCGCGGTGGATGGCCCGTGCGGCAATCTCCTTGCCGGTGCCGCTTTCGCCGCGGATCAGCACCGTGGTGTCGGATCCGGCCACCTTCCGGATGAGGTCCCGCATCTTCCCGGTGGCCGCCGACTCGCCGATCAGATCCGGGTCAGGTGATCCCGCCTGTTACGGCATGACGCAGAGCGCGGTTCTCGCGGCTGCGTTCGCCGGCGGCGACGGCCTGCTCGACCACGTGGGCGACTTCCTGGAAGTTGACGGGTTTGGTCAGGTACTGGAACGCGCCGCCCTGCAGGGCTTCCACGGCCGTCTGGACATCGCCGTAGGCCGTCAGGATGATCACCGCCGTCGCCGGGCTCGCCTCCTTGATGCCCTGCAGCACCTCCATCCCGCCCACCGGCTCCATGCGCAGGTCGGTCAGGACGATGTCGAACACTTCGGCTTCGGCCAGGGCCAGCGCCTCGCTGCCGCCATGGACGCCCACGACCTCGTGGCCGCGCGCCGCCAGGGCGCCCTTGAGCAGGGTGACCATCTTCTTCTCATCGTCGACAACCAGGATTCTCGCCACCGTGCCCGTCCTTTCCTACTGTTCTGCGGCCGGCTCCGTGGTCCGGGATCGGGGCAGGCGAATGACCGCCCGGGCTCCCTGACGGTCCTGCCGGTTGAGGACGTCCAGGGTGCCGCCCATATCTTCCACGATGCGCCGGGACATGGCCAGCCCCAGTCCGCTGCCTTTTTCCTTGGTGGTCCAGAAGGGTTCGAACAGGCGTTCGGCTGCCCCTGTCCGGAAAACCGGGGACCGTCGTCGGTGACCGTCAGGACCACCCCGGCGGCCGACGCCTCCCAGCCGAAGGTGATCGTCCCGCCCGCGATCATCGCATCCTTGGCGTTGATCATGAGGTTCAGCAGCACCTGCTGCAGCCGCCGGGGATCGCCGGTCACCGTCAGACCCGGCTCGACGGCCGTCGTATCGATCCCGATACCCGCGAGCTGCAGTTCGCCGGCCATCAGTGCGGCGCCGCGCTGCACGCAGACGCCCAGATCGAAGGACTCCACCGGCGCCTGGCGGTCCGACCCGAAAGCCAGATACCCCTCCAGGATCTGATCCAGCCGGTCGACCTCCTCGGGAATGAATGCGGCGACCTCGTCGTTGATGCCCGCGCCGTCCAGGACCCGCTGGAGGTGCTCGCCGGCGCCGCGGATGATTCCCAGCGGATTGCGGATCTCGTGGGCGATGCCGGCGGTCATCCGGCCGATGGCCGCCAGATTTTCCTGGCGCAGGACCGAGGCCCGGTACCTTTCCAGTGCCGCGAAGATCCGCGACAGGAACACCGCGACGACCACGAGGATCAACAGGACGGCCCCGCCGGTGGCGTAGGCCGCCCGCCGCAGGGTCGCCAGAGCCTCGAAGAAGTCGGGGTCGCCGCTGACGGAGATCACCGCCACCAGAAACCGACCGTCGGCATCGTAGCTGTAGACCGGCGCGTGGGCGGATTTCTGGAAGACCCCGCCCCGGTCGTAGAGGGGCGTCACCGCGGCGTCCCCCAGCTTGACCTGCAGGATCGCCGCCTGTTCCAGCGACCAGTAGACGTTTGTTTCCCCGGCAGTCAGCCCCGCCGACGTGCTGAAGATGACCCGGTCGTCAAGAGGATCGGTCAGGGTGATCTCGGCGAGGTTGCCTGCCTGCCGAACCTGTTCGAAACGGTCGCGCAGGTCTTCGAGGTAATAGAGGGCGGTGCTGTCGCCGAAACTGGCGTTGGAGATCAAATCGCCGTCCGCAGCGGCGGTCAGGCTGTTGGCCACCGCGAACAGGCGTTGGCCCATCGCCTCGTCCAGCCTGACACGGGAGCCGCTGTAGAGGCCGTTGAGCCCGGCGGCCACGGCCGCGATGACAACGATATAGGCGCCACCGGCCCAGAGGAACCAGCGCCGCCGGCCGTTCATCCGGCCGCGGGGGTTGCGGGAGGAGCAGCGGGGCGGGCGGTCGCCATGGCTTCGGATTGCTCCCGGGCATGGTAGCTCGACCGCACCATCGGACCGGATTCGACCCAGGGGATGCCGAGTTCCCGACCGACCGCGCCGAGTTCATCGAACTCGGCCGGCTCGACGTAGCGCAGCACCGGGTGGTGCTTCGCCGTCGGCTGCAGATACTGGCCGATGGTCATGATCTCGGCGCCGTGGTCCGCGGCGTCCTTCATCAGGTCGATCACTTCCTCACGGGTCTCCCCCACGCCGACCATGATGCCGGTCTTGACCCGGATGTTGGCCTGGAACGAATCGGCCCACTGACGGGCGCGTCGCAGCACCTGCAGCGACTGGTGGTAGTTGGCCTGCGGCCGCATGGTGGCGTAGAGACGCGGCACGGTTTCCAGGTTGTGATCCAGAACCTCCGGCGCCGCCTGCAGGACCGTCTCGAGGGCCAGCGGGTCGCCCAGGAAGTCGGGGATCAGGACCTCGACCCCGCAGCCCGGGTTGAGCCGACGGATCTGCCGGATCGTGCTGGCGAAATGCGCCGCGCCCCCGTCGGGCAGGTCGTCCCGGTTGACCGAGGTCACCACCGCGAACTTCAGGGCGAGCTCCTTGACCGCCTCGGCCACACGCCGCGGTTCGTCCGGATCGACGGGCCGGACCCGGCCGCCGGGGATGTTGCAGAACGTGCAGTGCCGCGTGCAGATATCACCCAGCAGCATGAAAGTGGCGGTCCGGCTGCTGAAACACTCGCCGCGGTTGGGACAGTTGGCGCTCTCGCACACCGTGTTCAGCGAGGAGGTCCGCAACAGGCGCTTGACGTCGTTGTAGTCGGCGCCACCCTGCTTCTTCATGCGCAGCCAGGAGGGCTTGCGCGCCGGCAGGGGGGCTTGGCCAAGGTCCGGAATGATGCCGTCGTTCTTCATGCGGTGTCCAGTTCGGGAGGGTCGTCCAGGGAAAACACGAGGTCGGGACGGAACTTGCCGTCGGCAAACATGACCGTCGCCGCCTCGTTCAAATGATCGTGCTCGAAGACCAGGATGTAGTTGTCCTCGGCTGCCCGCGTGAGGAACTGCTTCTTCTCGGTGACCGTCAGCAGGGGGTTGAGATCGAAACCCATGATCCAGGGAACATGCACCTGGCTGAGGAACGGAATCAGGTCCCCCACGTAGACGACGACGCGCTTGCCGGTGTGGAATTCCACCAGCTGCTGCCCGGGGGTGTGCCCGCTGACGGGGGTGACCTTCACGCCGGGAATGATCTCGGCCGGTCCATCGATGAGTTCGAGCTTACCCGCGTCCAGCAGGCCGGCGAAGTCCTCGTGGCGGAAACTGGCCCGGTCCCTCTCCGAAGGGCTGCCGGCCCAGTCCCACTGGCGTTTCTGGACCCAGTGGGTCGCCGCCGGGAAGACGGGCTCGAGGCCGCCGTCCTCCGCCTGGCGCATGACCCCGCCGCTGTGGTCGAAATGCAGATGGGTCATCACCACGTCGGTGATGGACTCCCGCGTGATGCCGGCTTCGGCCAGTTCGGCCAGCAACTGGTTGGGCCGCCGCACCAGACCGAACATCTCGGCCTTCTTTTCCGGCCAGCGGTCGCCCATCCCGGTGTCGACGAGAATCCGGCGGTCGCCGTTCTCGGCCAGCAGGCACCGCAGATCCAGGTCGATCCGGTTGGAATCGTCGGCCGGGTGCTTCTGTTCCCACATCACTTTCGGCACGACCCCGAACATGGACCCGCCGTCCAGTTTGAAGCGCCCGTCGTGGAATGCCCGGAATTTCCAGTCGCCGAGTTTCATGGCCCGCCTCGGTTTTCCCTGCGCTCAGGGGATCGCATTGTTAAACTGTTTCCTTGATCGCATTAACAATAACCCCGACCCCGGGTATGGGCAACGGCCAGATACCCCAGCGAGGCCTCCTTGGATTTCCCCCGTCCCCTGGTCCGCGGCCGCTTCCTGGCCCGCCGGAAACGCTTTTTCGTGGATGTGGAGCTGGATGACGGTCGCCACGTCACCGCGCACACGAACAATACCGGCAGCATGAAGGGGTGCCTGTTCGCCGGCGGCGGCGTCTGGCTGAGTCCCGCCGACAATCCCGCCCGCAAGCTCGCCTGGACGCTGGAGATCGTCGAGGTTCCGTCGGGCGCAAGCGGCGACACAACGGTCCTGGTGGGTGTCAACACGATCCTGGCCAACCGGCTGGCGGCCGCAGCGCTCACCGGCGGCATGATTCCGCATCTGGCGGGATTCGACGATCTGAAGGCCGAAGTCCGCTACGGCACCCGCGGCTCCCGGATCGACTTCCTGCTGCAGGGCGGCTGTGGCCGCACCTGGGTCGAAGTCAAGAACGTCTCCTTGGTCAACGACGGCCGGGCGCGATTTCCCGACGCCCCCACGCTGCGTGGCCGGAAGCATCTGCTGGAACTGATGGACATCCTGACTACCGGCGACGGCGCGGCGCTGATCCTCTGCAGCCAAAGAAGAGATGCCCGCACGGTGGGGCCGGCGGACGACATCGACCCGGAATACGGACGCCTGCTGCGCCAGGCCAGGACCGCCGGCGTCACGATCGTGGGTCTGCGCGCCGCGGTCACGACCACAGGCGTAACACCGGAAGCCATTATTCCCCTTGACCTTGACTGAAGCGGCGGGAGCGGGTTTCCCGCCGGAACAAAAAATGGTACCATGGTGGGAGATTCCTTGGAGGGAAGCCATGAACGTGGAACGGAAGACGAACCAGCCCCACGACGAGGTGCAGCAGCTCAAGCGGGCCATCGAGGAACTCTCGGTCCTGAACGATCTGGCGCGCGCGATCAGCGTGGTCCAGGACCAGGACGAGATCATGCGCACCATCAGCAAGAGATCCATCAAGGCGATCAGGGCCGAGCAGGTCTCCATCACGCTGGTCGACAGGGAGGCCATGGTGCCCACCGGCACGCTGGTACGCGAAGTCGGCTCCGATGTCTCTGAGATCTACCATCTGAATCGCCACCTGCTGGGTTGCATGTGCCACGAGCGGCGGGCTCTGCTGGTCAACGATCCGGACAACGACAAACGCCTCAAGGGAATTCCCATCGACGCGGGAGTGCGCAATTTCATCTGCGTCCCCCTGATGGTCGGGGCGGAGCTGATCGGGGTGCTCAGCGCATACAACAAGATCGGCGACGAGGGCTTCGATCCCGACGACCAGCGGCTGCTGGCGATCATCGCCAGCCAGTCGGCGCAGGTTCTCGAGCGGGCGCGGATCCAGATCGAGAACCGGGCGAACGTGGACAACCTGCGCGCGGCCGAGAAGATCCAGATGGGGCTGCTGCCCCAGGAACAACCGGATATCGCCGGCTACGACGTGGCCGGAGACACGCTTGCGGCCGGCCACGTCGGCGGCGACTACTACGACTTCATTCCGCTGAAGGACAAGCGGTGGGCGATCGCCCTGGGCGACGTCTCGGGCAAGGGCTTGCCGGCCGCGCTGCTGATGGCCACGCTGCAGGCCACCCTGCGCAGCCTGGCCCTGCAGGGCACCTCTTGCCACCAGAGTACGACCGACTGCAACCACCTGCTGTACCTCAGCACCACCCCGGACAAGTTCGCCACCCTGTTCTACAGCCGTCTGGACACCCGCAGCAACGTGCTCACCTACTGCAACGCGGGCCATGAGCGCCCACTGTACCTGACCAGCAGCGGCCGGACCAAGCGCCTGACCAGCGGCGGGCTGGCCGCGGGCGTTCTCGAACATTTCGACTATGAGGACGACATCGTCATCCTGCAGCCGGGCGAGACGGTGGTGATCTTCTCGGACGGGGTGACCGACATGGAGAATACCGCCGAGGAACCTTTCGGCGAGGACCGCCTGGTCGAGCTGGTCGAGGCCAACCGCGAATGTTCCGCCACCGAACTCGTCCAGCGGATCATCGACGAGGTTCGTGATCACGCCGGCGGCGCCGAGCGGTTCGATGACGTCACCGTGGTGGTCATCAAACGTAATTCTTGACCCGGAACGAGAAGAGGCGTCCCTGGGGGACGCCTCTTCGTTCTGTGCCGGAAACCGGAACCGGGACTAATCCACCGTCCAGCAATCGGGCGTGTAGATGAGATCCTTCAGATTCCCTACGCCACGCTTGTCCGTGACCTGCTTGACCTGGTCGTGGACGAGGTCCTCGAGGGTCGGGGCTTCGACCGCACGGTAGACGCCGAACGGCCGCGGCATGTCCGGATCGTTGTCCAGCTGGGACAGCTGGAACGCCGGACCCGCCGACTTGATGGTGGGATCCCAGACCGAGGCCTCGGCCGGCGGGACGATGGAGAATCCGCAGCCCTCGAACCGCAGACCCTTGTCGTCGTCCGCGCCGTAGACCATCGGCTGGCCGGGGACCAGGTTGATGGTCTTCTCCGCGCGGACCGACTTGTCGCTCCACTCCTTGAAGCACGCGTCGTTGAAGATCACGCAGTTCTGCCAGATCTCGACGAAGGCGGCGCCCTTGTGCTCGGCGGCGGCCTTCAGGACCGCCTTCATGTGCTTGGGCTGACGTCCATGGTGCGGGCCACGAAGGTGGCGCCGGCGCCCAGGGCCAGCTGCACCGGATTGAAGGGAGCGTCGACCGAGCCGAAGGGCGTGGTCTTCGTCTTCAGGCCCTGGGGCGAGGTCGGCGAGTACTGGCCCTTGGTCAGACCGTAGATCTCGTTGTTGAACAGGATGATCTTCAGGTTCACGTTGCGCCGCAGGGAGTGGATCATGTGGTTGCCGCCGATGGACAGGCCGTCGCCGTCACCGGTGATCACCCAGACGTCCAGGTCCGGGTTGGCGACCTTCACCCCCGTGGCGATGGCGTTGGCCCGGCCGTGGATGCTGTGGAAACCGTAGGTGTCCATGTAGTAGGGGAACCGGCTGGAGCAGCCGATGCCCGAGACCATGACCACGTTCTCCTTGGCCACGCCGATCTCCGCCAGCGTCGCCTGGACGCTGCTGATGATCGAATAATCACCGCACCCGGGGCACCAGCGGATCTCCTGGCTGGACTTGAAGTCCTTGGCTTTCAACTGTTGGACTTCACTCATGACTTCTCCTTCAGAATCGTCTCGAAGTGGGACTTCAGTTCGCGGGCCTGGAACGGCTTGCCTTGAACCTTGTGGTAGGTTTCGAACTTGAACTCCGGATACTCGCTGGTCAGCAGCCGGGCCAGCTGACCCATGTTAAGCTCGGGTATGATAATCCGCTTGAACCGCTTGAAGATTTCCGGCAGTCCGTTGGGCAGGGGCCACAGATGCCTCATGTGCATGTGCGTGATGGTCTCGCCTTCCTTCTGCAGCCTCTCGACCGCCGCGCGGGCGGCGCCGTAGGGCGACCCCCAGGCGACCACCAGCAGATCGCCGGTGTCCGGTCCGTTCAGTGCCGGAGTCGGAATCGAATCCCGGATCCCCATCACCTTGGCCGCGCGTGTGTCGACCATCAGCTGGTGGTTTTCCGGATCGTAGTTCACGTTGCCGGTCAAGCTGTCCTTCTCCAGACCGCCGATGCGGTGCATCAGGCCGGGTGTGCCGGGCTTCGCCCAGGCGCGGGCCAGCTTTTCGTCCCTAGCGTAGGGCTGATAGCCTTCCGGATCGGTGACGAACTGGACGGGGTCGATGGTCGAGGCTGTCCAGATCGGGCAGCTTCCAGGGCTCGGAACCGTTGGCGATGTAGTTGTCGCTCAGCAGGATGACCGGGGTCATGTACTGGGTGGCGATCCGGCAGGCCTCGACCGCGCAGTCGAAGGCGTCGGCGGGACAGGCGCAGGCGATCACCGGCACGGGTGCTTCGCCGTTGCGGCCGAACAGGCTCTGCAGCAGGTCGGCCTGCTCCACCTTGGTCGGCAGACCCGTCGACGGCCCCGCCCGCTGCACGTCGACCACGACCAGGGGCAGTTCGGTGATGACCGCCAGGCCCATGGCCTCGGTCTTCAGGGCCAGCCCCGGCCCGCTGGTCGTCGTGATGCCGAGGCGGCCGGCGAAGGAGGCCCCGATCGCGGTGCAGATGCCGGCGATCTCGTCCTCCATCTGGCAGGTGATCACGTCGTAGTTCTTCATCAGCGACATGTGCTGCAGGATGTCCGTGGCCGGCGTGATCGGATAGGACCCCAGGAAGGCCTTCAGGCCGGCGAGTTCCGCGCCGGCGGCCAGGCCGATCGCGATCGCCTGGTTGCCCATGATGTTCCGGTAGGTGCCCGGCTCGACGTCCTCGACCTTGGGGACCTCGTAGCGGCCCTGGAACAGCCGCAACAGCTCGCCGTGGTTGTAGCCGGCCTTCAGCGCGCGCGAGTTCGCGTCCATCAGCGCGGGCTTCTTGGCGAACTTCCTCTCCAGCCACTCCAGCGTGGGCTCGATGGGACGGCTGAACAGCCAGTACATCATGCCCAGGGTGTAGAAGTTCTTGCAGCGCAGGACGTCCTTCTTGCCCAGCTCGGTGCCCTCGAGAGCCTCGATGGTGCGCTGGTTGATGTCCTCCTCGATCACCCGGTAGCCGGCGAGCGTGCCGTCGGTCAGCGGGTTGCTGTCCAGCTCGGCCTTCTGCAGGTCCTTCTCGGTGAAGGCGCCGGTGTTGACCAGGATGATGCCGCCCGGCTGCAGATCCTTGTAGTTGGTGATCAGGGCGGCGGGGTTCATGGCCACCAGCACGGACGGCGCGTCCCCAGGCGTGTAGATGTCGTGCGAGCTGAAATGGACCTGGAATCCCGAGACGCCGGCGCGAGTGCCGGCGGGGGCCCTGATTTCAGCGGGGAAGTCGGGGAAGGTGGCCAGGTCGTTGCCGACCTTGGCCGTCGTGTCGGTGAACTGCGTGCCTGTCAGCTGCATACCGTCGCCGGAGTCGCCGACGAAGCGGATGGTGACATCGTCTTGTCTGGTGATTTCGGTAGACATGACGTTAAGGTCGCCTCCTCGCCCTCGATCCCGCCGCACAGTGGAACTGCGGGAGAGGGAGTAGGGTAATGGGCAGTCCCGAACACCAGAAATGGGCCGGGCGGGAGCCGATGGGCCGCCGCGAATCACCGCAGCGCCTCACCGTCGATCCGTAACTGGAAAATCTATACCAGGGCACCCGCAAATGCCAGAAAATGCAGCCTGTTAAAAACAAAACACAGATTCAGGAAATCAGCGGTCTTCCAGGGCTTCGAGCTCTTCCCACCGGCCATATTTTTCAGCCAGGGTCGATTCGAGTTCGGCGAGGCGGTCCCGGGCTTCGGCCACCTTGCCTCCGCCCTCCTGATAGAAGGCCGGGGCCGCCATCATGGGCGTGGATCCGTTCCACCTCCGCTTCGAGGTTTTCGATCTCCGCGGGCAGGACCGCGAGCTCCTTGCCTTCCTTCCACGTCAGCTTGCGGGCATTGGTCGTGGCCACGGCCGGACGCGGGGCTCTCTTCGGTTTTTCGGCGGGGGCCGGGCCCCGGCGGGACACCCGGTGCCAGTCGGAATAGCCGCCGACCGTTTCGGTGATGCGTCCTTCGCCTTCGAGAACCAGCGTGCTGGTGGTCACGTTGTCGAGGAACTCGCGGTCGTGACTGACCAGCAGCAGGGTGCCGCTGAACTCGGCCAGCAGTTCCTCCAGCAGTTCGACGGTCTCGATGTCCAGATCGTTGGTGGGTTCGTCGAGGACCAGGACGTTCGCCGGCTGCGTGAAAAGCCGGGCCAGCAGCAGGCGGTTGCGTTCGCCCCCCGAAAGGCGGCTGATGGGCGCACGCGACCGGTCGGGGGTGAACAGGAAGTTCTTCAGGTAGGTGATCGCATGCAGCGGGCGGCCGTTGAAACTCACCTGTTCGTGGCCCCCGGTGACGTTGTCCAGCACGGTCCCGGTCTCGTCGAGCTGGGCGCGCTGCTGGTCGTAGTAGGCGATCTTCAGATTGGTCCCCAGTTCGATCGTCCCGCCCTGCGGCTCCAGGTCGCCCAGCAGCAGCCGCAGCAGCGTGGTCTTGCCCGAGCCGTTGGGGCCCAGGATGCCGATCTTGTCGCCGCGCTGGATGAGGGTCGAGAAACCGCGGACCATGGGCCGGTCATCCCAGGCGAATTCGAGGTCGCGGACCCTGACGACGAGCTTGCCGCCGCGGCCGACGTCCTGGAGTTCGAGCCGGGCGCCGCCGGTCTGCTCCCGGCGCTCCTGCCGTTCCCGGCGCATGAGCTTCAGCTCGCGGACGCGCCCTTCGTTCCGGGTACGCCGGTCCCGCACGCCCTGGCGGATCCAGACCTCCTCTTCGGCCAGCTTGCGGTCGAACTCGGCGTTCTGCTCCTCCTCCACGCGAAGCGTCTCGTCCCGCCGGCGCAGGAAGGTCGCGTAGTCGCAGGTCCAGTCGCGCAGCCGCCCCCGGTCGAGTTCCACGATGCGCCCGGCGAGACCGCGCAGGAATGCCCGGTCGTGGGTCACGAAGACCAGGGTGCCGGCGAAGCGGCGCAGGTCGTCTTCCAGCCGGGCGATCGCGTCGATGTCCAGGTGGTTGGTGGGCTCGTCCAGCAGCAGGATGTCCGGTGCGACGACCACCGCGCGGGCCAGCAGGCAGCGGCGCTTGTTGCCCGTCGACAGGGTGGCGAAATCCGCGGCGGGGTCCAGCTCGGCGCGGGTGATGGTCTGTTCGACGATGTGGTTGTGTTCCCAGTCCGGCGCGGCGACACCGGCGGCCTCGAACCCGGAGGCCACGACTTCATGGACGGTGCCAGTGATGCCGGCGGGGATCTCCTGCGTCAGCAGGCCCACCCGGAGACCGGCCTGGCGGACGATCTCGCCGCTGTCGGGGGTCGTCTGTCCAGCCATCAGCCGCAGCAGTGTCGATTTGCCCTCGCCGTTGCGGCCCAGCAGGCAGATACGCTCCCCGCTCTGAACCCGCAGGCTGACGCCGTCGAGGACCGGGGGACCGCCGAAGGCGAGGGTCACGTTCTTGAAGTCGAGTAGGGCCATGGTGCGGCTAATGAAGGCGCTGGGAGGCCGCCGCGCAAGGCCGGCCTCCCTGTGAT
This sequence comes from Candidatus Krumholzibacteriia bacterium, assembly GCA_942492615.1. GTDB lineage: Bacteria > Krumholzibacteriota > Krumholzibacteriia > LZORAL124-64-63 > LZORAL124-64-63 > CALOFL01. The sequence continues at coordinate 98,234 of CALOFL010000020.1, read as the reverse complement.
GTGAGCATCCCCCGTCAGCTGTCGTCGGCCGGCGGCGTCGGCAGATCGAGCTTGACCGAAAACGCCCCGCGCAGATCGCCCAGGGCAAAACCCCGCGCCTGATCGTCCGGGTAGAGATCGGCGAGCTTCGCCGCCACATCGTCGGAAAGGTCGGCGCCGTGGCAGTTCAGGCACAGCGGCGCCGTGGGAATGGCCTTCAGGTAGCGGAAGGTGCGGGCCCCGTCCGGAGCCGTGACCGTGGCCCACATTTCCAGATCCTTGATCTTCTCGCCCGCTGCGATCCGGTCGGCAAAGGCGGCCAGCCCCGCCTTTTCCCAGGAATCGGGGGCGTTGCCCGGGTTGCGGACCCGGTCGCTCGTCCGGCCCACGGTCAGGCCGTCCTCGTCGCAGATCCGGTCGGCGATGTGCTGGGCCTCGTCGTGGCAGACGCCCAACGCGCCTTCGACGCCACCTTGGCCCATCGCCTCGACGAGGGCCGTCTTGAGGGCCCCACCCAGCTCCTGGACGGCCGCGCGGCAGGCCTCCACCTGCCGGCCTTCGTCCGCCTGGGCGGCGACGGTCTCAGGAGCGTCCTGGCCGGTGTCCGTGCCGCTGTCCGAGCACGCGGCGACGCTGCCCAGCACCAACGCCAACGGAATCATCAGGTATTTCATCGCCCCACCTCCGGTTCGGCTCCTCCAGCCATATGAATATCGCATCTCATAAAGACACTCTAGCCACGAAACGGGCTTTGGCACCCCGAAACCGGCAATGGGCCGGACACAACTGGCGAAAAACCGGCTTCCGGGTGTAACATGTAAGAGGTTGCGAGATATCGGGGATAGCAACCTCGTGCAATTATCGATCAGTAATTAGTCCATCAGAGTTCTGGAAGGACTAGGTTATGCCACCAAGACTTCTTCAATTTGCCACCGGCATATATAGGGAAAGGTCGATCAAATACCGCAAGGACCATCTGATCGTAAAATTCAAACAACATGGCTTTCACACCCACCAGGCATCGAGTCTATTGGACTCGTTCCTTGGCTCTGGAAATTACGCATTGGCCGGCGAGCCCATCGGGCTGTGGACATATCTCGAGGCTTCGGTACAACCAGACAAACTGTTGGGTATCATCAATGATCTGGACAGGCATGGAGAAATAGAATTTGCTGAACCTGATCTTCCACTCATTGCCAGTGCCGAACCAAATGACCCCCACCTCAAATCTGAAAATCCCCCTTGGCAATAGGGTCCGGAATATATGGGCATGTATTCAGCATGGGACATCCATTCCGGATCTGATGATGTCGTCATTGGGCTGCTGGACTCCGGAGTTCCGCTGCCTGAGTCTCCACCCGTCCCTCCATTGCCGGAATACCAGAACCTCAAGGATCACCTCGAACACGAGGATATGGATGGAGTTCGATTTATTGCGGGGAAGAACCCCCTGACGGGCCTTTATTGGCCTCCGCGACGATTATGCCCCATATCACGGCACCCAGATGGCGGGTATCATGGCCGCCTTCCAAGACAATTCCGTTGGTATAGCTGGGATAAACTGGGTCTCTCCCGATTATGTCTACAAAGCCGTTCATGGATCCTACGATGGAATTCCCGAAGGTTCAGAACTGAGATCAACGGGTGCCCTTGTCTACTACGGCATCAAGGAGGTCACCGACTACGCCAGTAGTTTCAGCCCCGCAAAAAGGGTAGTTATCAATCTCAGTTTGAATTATGAAGATGATTTCATTGAAGACTTTCCCACGGGCAAAGGGACGCTGCTCTCCGCACTGGATCACATCCATGGTGAAGATGCCATTCTCTGCGTTGCAGCTGGCGATGTTCGGGGAAAAGTACTTGATCCTGGGAATTTTGCCGGCCCGACAACCAGCCCGTACCATAAACATGTGATCGTGGTCGGAGCCGTCCATTCAAATGACATGTGCATGGAGTCCTACGCTCACGATTTCGATGAAATGGTCTACGCTCCGGGAGTGGATGTCGGCACGACATCCCGCTCCGACGCCTACGTTTTAGGCCGGGGGACCTCTCACGCGACAGCCCATGTGAGTGCCCTGGTCGCCGTTTTGTGGAGTGAGTCAAAGCACCTGGGTGCCTCGAGTATCGTCGACATCCTGAAATCCACCTGCCGGTTCCCCGACGAAGCCGATGTAGAGGTCATGGAGTCCTATGCCTACAACCCCGGAAGGGGAATTGTCCAAGCCAGTCATGCGCTCCAGAAAATGAAGACAAGAGTTTGTCTAGTTCTGGACAAGTCCGGTAGCATGAGCGCATCCTCCGGAATCGGGGGGTAAGACCCGTTTGGAAATCATGCAAACCGCCGCGAGCGACCTGATCGACCTAGTGGATACCGGCTCAAGTCTGGGCATAGTCAGCTTCAACGAATCGGCCGATACGGTCCACCTGCCAACTTTGATCGTGAATCTGGCTACTCGCTCGGCGATCGAGACATCCATTAATACTCTTGCGGCGGGAGGATTTACCTCCATCGGCGCCGGAGTAAAGGAAGCACGCGACCTACTTTCCCCCCTCGACCCGCCTCGAGCCATAATCATATTGACCGATGGCCAGGAAAACCGATCCCCTTATCTCTCGACCATGATGGAGGAGGACAGTGACATCAGTGTCTACGCCATCGGGATGGGCGCGCCCGAGACTCTGCATCCAGACTCCCTAGTAAACCTCGCCGAGCATACCAATGGATATGTCGATTTAACGGAGGATTTCGAGGACAGCGACCCCAATGTCTTGACCAAGTTCCTCATCCAAATCGTCGGCGAGATCACCGGGTCCGGCGCTCTGTTGGATCCGGCCAAACGAATCCTGCCCGGTGAAAAGCAGGAATTCCCGACGTTGATAGGCGAAGCCGACAAATCGGTCGATATCATCATCATCAAACCGAGCCACGCGCCCCTCGGGTTGGAGATCACCTCACCGTCGGGGAAATCATGGCCCGAAGTTAGGGAACATGTTTCAACCAATGGCCGGGTCGCCCGCTACCGCATATCCCTCCCTCCCTGCTATTTCAAGAATTACGAACGGAATTTCGGGGAGTGGCGAGTTGAAGTCTCCCTGCCGGCCGAGGCGTACAGGGCGTGGCTTGAAGATCAAGATGGTGACAATCCTGGGGAACCGGTTACGGTTGAAGAAAGCCTGGCATACAGCCTAGCCATCCATTCTCGGACCTCCTTGAGAATGCGCTGCCGGATCAAACAGACGGGCTTTGCACCGGGGTCATCCATGAAACTAAGGGTTGACCTTGAGGACCGGGGTGAACCCGTTGATTCGAAGTACACTCTTGATGTCGGCGTTACCGATCCGAACAACCACAGGAAAGTGCTCAAGCAGGATTCCGGAGAAGGGCCCGGACATAACTTCACCATAATAGGCTCGGAGACGGGGATCTACCGTTGGGACATCAAGGCAATGTCGAGTCCATGCGCCGAAAGACCTTCCAACGTGAATGCCGACTGACAGGAGCGATCTGGTCACCCCGCGTGGTCAGGGGGCCGCGAATCCTCTTCCCTCGGCCCCCATTCTCTTTCAACTTGCGCCCATAAGGCGGGTGAAAAACTCCACCCGCCCAGGACGAGCAATATCCGCCACGCAGGCATCAGGGTCCTTCACCCACTTTGACTTTGGGAGATCCTGCGGGGATTCCGTCCCCGGAAACACTGATCGTACCCTCGCTTGGGCCGTCGGCGACCACCTGCAGGATCGCCCGACGCCCCCCGTCGACCACTACCTCATCGACTTCGAACATGCCCAAGGGGAATGTCAGTGTGATTGCTTTCGACCTCGTATTGTTGAAAATCACATAGTCATCCTTATAGACCCACAGAGGATCGATGATATTATCAGGATCGCCGTCAAGCAGGACAAGTGAACCGATCTCGTTGAGATAGACATCCACATAGTGTCTCGAGCATCCACCCACCACCAATAGGGTGGCAAGCAACAGACCTACCCCTAGCATCATTCGCATTCGGATGTTCTTCATGAGTTTTCTCCCCTCTTGATCCTCCAGGGATCTGTCACTGCAAACTGTCCGCCCTAGATTCCTCCGTCCCGGATGTGGCGGATACCATCCGGATGAAACGTGGATCTTCAACCAGGTCGGCCAACTCCTGGGTGTCCAGAATACGCTCGACCGCAATCCCCCGGTGAATCGCCTCACCCAGATAGCGAAGCGCCGCGCTCCTATCCCCGACAAGTTCGTAGGCATCGCCGATCTGATACAAGAGTTCGGGATTTTCAGAAGCAAGGGAGTCCGCCATGGAGATCAATCGCAACGTGTTTTCACCGTCACCGATCATGGCGTGGTATTCGATCAGATTGCCGATCACCAGGGGGTCACCTGGCGCCTCGTACCACTCCGACCAGGTTAGCGCAATGGCGCGCTTAAATTTGTCAATTGCATCCTGCCGACCGTCATCAGTCCAGTACAATGACCTTCCCCAGTTCGCCCAGATCATTGAATCGTCCTCTCCGCAATGCTCAAGGGACAGTTCATAGTAGCTCGCCGAATCTTGAAACTTCTTCTCGTGATAGAGCATCAGTCCGATGTTGGCGCAGGTCAGACAGTTCGGCAGCAGTGAGAATGCCCGCTCATATAGAGAGAGCGCTCTGGAGTATTCCCCGCGGTTACTGAAAATCCCACCTTTGTTATTCAGGGAAAATGCGTCGTCGGGTGCAAGATCGAGGGTCAGATTGTAATGATGCAGGGCGGCTTCTTCTTCCTCGGTCCAATAGTAGAAATTCGCCAGAGTACGTTGGTTTTCGAAATAGTCGGGATGGACCTCTACCGTTGAAGTCAGATACTCTCGTGCTTCCAAAAAGCGATCTTCTTTCCTGAGGACCCGCGCCAGGATTCCGATTATTCTGGGATTGAAGGGGGACAGTTCATCAGCTGCGAACAAGGCCGTCAGTGCATCCTGAGGATGACCCGATTGACGTTGGATTTCACCCAGTTCGAAAAGGGGCCGCCACCGATTCGGAGCAGCCGCGACTGCCTGTTCCAGATTGGCGATGGCCTGCCTGCAGAAGGCCCTCGTCACCGCTTGTACCGTGAGCCTGCCACTGCGCCCAACCCCGGGCCACGCATCCCATGCCGAAACTGGGAGCAAGGTTGACGCTACTCATCGCGAACGCTGCCACGGCGTCCGCATGATCCTACGCCGAACAGCGAGAAACCGAGCCCCTTCAGGTACAAGGCCGCGGCCGTTCCCGTTGCGGGAAGAAATGGTCGCAGATCGGCGCCGGTCTCCGGGTCGAGACCGGTCAGATGGACAACGGCGCCGGGCAGGGAATCAGCCAGGATCGTAGACTCAGGATCGAACGGAATCCATGATCGTCCCGAGCTGCTCCAGCGAATCCGGCGTCGCGCAGCGCCAGCACCAGACGACCTGCCCGCCTTCGAATCGCTGCAGGCCGCCGGTGACGATACGGTTGACCCCGAAGGCGCTTCGGGCCTGGGCGTCCTCGGCGATCTCCGCGTATCGTACCAGCCGGTTGGGCACCACCCACATGGAATCGTGCCGTCGGGAGGCATGGTCGAACATCTGCGCCACCACGTCCGTCAGACCCGCGGTCAGCAGATCCTGGTTCGGATGCACCTTGTTTTCGAGCGGCATCACCGCCAGCCGCAGATCAGTGGTGTACAGGGGCTCCGGACGCGACGTCCACCATACGGCCGTCGCCGCCAGCACGGCCACCGTCGCCGCGGCTGCCAGGCCACGCAGCCAGAATCTCCGCTGCGGCTCTGCGGGGAAGCCCTCGACATGGGACACCGGCAGGACCAGTTCCCCGAACGAGCTGTCCCAACCTTCGGCCTGGGCGGTACGGCCCATGTCCTCCAGGAGTTCGGCGACCGACCCGTAACGCTGGTCCGGATCCTTCTCCAGGCAGCGGGCGATGATCCGGCTGTGGGCTTCGGGGATGTCCGGATTGGCCTCGTGGACCGGCGTCGGTTCCGTGTTGAGGATGGAGTAGATCACCGCCGGATCGAATTCGCCCCGGAAGGGCAGCTCGCCCGTGGCCAGCTCGTACATGATCACGCCCAGGGACCAGATGTCGGTGCGGTGGTCCGCGTCCTGGCCCGTGGCCTGCTCCGGCGACATGTAGCGTGCGGTGCCCAGCGTGGTCCCCTCCCGGGTCAGCCGCGTCATCCCCGCCAGCTTGGCCAGTCCGAAATCGACGATCTTGAGGTAGCTGTCACTGCTCAGGATGATGTTCCCGGGTTTGATGTCCCGGTGCGCGATGCCGTGCTCATGGGCGCACAGCAGCCCCCGCGCGATGGAGAAGCCGATCTGGAAGACTTCGAACGCCGGCAGCGGCGCCTCGGCCAGCCGCTCGGTGAGGGTCCCCCCGTCGTAGTAGGTCATGCAGATGAACGGCCGGCCGGCCGGCGTCTCGTCCACCTCGTGGATGGCGCAGATGTTCGGGTGATCGAGTCGGGAAGCGGCCTGGGCCTCCAGGACGAACCGCTTTTTCAGGTCCTCGTCGGCCACCAGGTGGGGATGGATGAACTTCAGCGCGCGGTGGACCTTGAGCTTGGTGTCCAGGGCCTTGTAGACCGCCCCCATGCCCCCGTCGCCGACATGCTCGAGGATCTCATAATGGGATATGGTGCGGCCGATCATCATGGATACGCTCAACCCCTCCTGTAAAGCGTTCACTGACAACGGGATGGTACCAACAGGTCGCGGTCACGTCAAGCCGAGTCATCGGGGCGTGAACGGCGGCGACCGGCGATGACCCGCAGCCACCAGTGGCGGCCGGGCCAAGCCGGTGCTAGACTCGGTGCCATGGAAAAAAGAATTCACAACATCAATGTTGTCGCCAAGACGGTCCTACCCACGCCCCAGTCGGTGCTGGAAGATCTGCCGGCGAACACCACGGTCCGGGACACCATCCTGAACCGCCGCCGGGCCTTGATGGACATCCTGGACGGCCGGGACCCGCGCCTGTTCGCGGTCGTGGGGCCCTGCTCCATCCACGATCTGAAAGCCGCCCACGAATACGCGGAACGCCTGGCCGGACTGGCCGCCGCCGTGGACGACACCATCCTGATCCTGATGCGGGTCTATTTCGAGAAACCGCGCACGACCGTCGGCTGGAAGGGCCTGGTCAACGATCCGGACATGGACGATTCGTTCCAGGTGGAGAAGGGCATCCGCACGGCGCGGCAGCTCCTGCTCGACCTGGCCGGAATGGGGCTGGCCACGGCGACCGAAGCCCTCGACCCGGTGATGCCCCAGTACCTGGGCGACCTGGTCACCTGGACGGCCATCGGCGCCCGTACGACCGAATCGCAGACCCACCGGGAGATGGCCAGCGGTCTCTCGACGCCCGTGGGCTTCAAGAACGGTACCGACGGATCCTTGCAGGTGGCCGTCAACGCCCTCAAGTCCGCTGCGCAGCCCCACCACTTCCTGGGCATCACGCTCGACGGCCGGTCATCGATCCGCTGGGCGTCATCCCCTTCTTCAGCGGCCTGACCGCGAAGATGCAGAAGGCGCAGAAGCGCCGCGTGCTGATCAAGGCGCTCTTCACCTCCTTCTGCGTGCTCGCCTTGTTCACCCTCGGTGGCCGGCAACTGCTGCACGTGTTCGGCATCACCGTCGAAGCGTTCCGGATCGCCGGCGGGGTGATCTTCTTCGGGATCGGCCTGGACATGCTCCAGTCCAAGCCGCAGCGCTGGCGCACGGGCATCCGCCGGGCCTACGACGAGGACGTCGAACTCGCCGCCGAGGACGTCGAGGACGAGGACCCGTCCATCACGCCCCTGGCCATCCCCATGCTGGCCGGCCCCGGGTCGATCACCACGGTCATGGTGCTGACCCCCCAGGCCCCCGGCCCCCTGGGCATCCCCCTGGTCCTGGCGGCGGTGGCGGGCATCCTGCTCCTGACCGGCGTCCTGCTCATGGGCGCGGACGCCGTGCTCGCCCGGCTGGGCAGGACCGGCCTGCGCATCATCGAGAAGCTGATGGGACTGCTGGTGACGGTGATCGCCGTCCAGCTCATGATCGACGGCATCACGCCCGTCGTGCGGGGCTTCCTGGCCCCCTAGACCCGACCGGGCCCCTACGCGGAGGCGGCCCTGGCGAGCTTGACCGAGCGCCCCAGGGCCGCCTCGTACACCCCTTCGGTGGCCCGCACCATGCGGTCGGTCGTGAACCACCGCTCCACGCGCAGACGACCCCGCCGGCCCATCTCGGCCCTCAGCCCGGGCGACTCCAGCAGGCAGGCCAGGCGCAGGGCCAGGGCCGCCGCGTCGCCGGGAGGCACGAGGAACCCGTCGATTCCGTCCCGCACGATCTCGGGGCTGCCGCCGGTGTCGGTCACGACGACCGGTCGCCGCTGGGCCATGGCCTCCAGGGTGACCAGGCCGAAGGGCTCGGCCCGCGAGCACAGCACCTGGACGTCGAACGCCGCACAGGCCCGCGCGGCGTCCGGCACGTATCCGAGGAAATGGACGCGTTCGAGGATCCCGTGCCGGGCGGCCACCGCCTTGAGGTGTTCGAGATACTGGCCCCGGCCCGGGGCGTCGCCGAGGACGAACACCCGCAGGTCGGCGACCTGCCGCCCGACCAGGGCCGCCGCCTGGAGCAGGGTCTCGATTCCCTTGCCCGGGCACAGACGGCCCACGAAACCCACGGTGGGAACATCCGGCCCGATCCGGACCTGCCGGCGCAGGTCGACGCCCGGACCGGGGGCCGGCAGGGTGATGCCGTTGGGCACCGTGAAGACCCGGTCGGGATCCACCAGCCCAGAGGCCAGCCAGCCCTTCCGCACCGCCTCGCTGACGGCGATCATGGCCCCGAAACGGCGCAGGAACGGTCGCTTGAGAACAGGCTGGGAAACCGGATGGAGCTGGTGGCGTGACCCGACGTTCGTCACGCCGGTGCCCACGCCGGCCACCGCGGCGGTGAAGTAGTCGCGCGGCAGGTGGGTGTGCAGGATTTCGACGTCCGCGCGCCGCAGCCAACCGCGCAGCCGCCCCACGCCCACCGGGTCGAACCAGTGGCGCAGCGGCAGGGGCAGGACCGGAACCTCGCGGGCGCGCAGTTCGGCTTCCAGCCGCGTGTCCGGACGCACCACGCAGGTCACCTCGTGGCCCCGGGCCCGCAGCCCGGTGGCCAGGTTCACGAGGCAGACCTCGCCACCGTAATACCCCGTCATGGTACTCAGTTGGGCGATGCGCACGCGGGCCCCGTCCGGTGGCGGTCGATGTTGACAGGGGGCCCCTTCGGGCCCGATGTTTGACGGCGCTGCGATGGTACCCTAGGGTCCGTCGGGCACCAACCAGGATTTGACCGTCCGCCCTGAACGTCCGGAACCACTCGGAGGCACTCTTCATGTCCCGATCCCCCAACACGAACCGGCGACCGCTGCTGCTCCTGTTCACCCTGGCGCTGCTCCTCTGCGCCCTTCCCGCCGGCGCCCAGGACCATGGCGGGCACGGCGATCACGGCGACACCACGCACGCCGCGGGAACCGCCGCCGCCGCGGAACACGGCGACGCTCATGGCGAGGGGCACGGCGACGCCCACGCGGACCACGGCGGCGGTCACGCCAGCCCGGTGGGCCTGCTGCCCTTGTGGACGGTGATCCCCTTCGCGGGCATCCTGCTGTCCATCGCCCTGTTCCCGCTGGTGGCCCCCCACTTCTGGCACCCCCACTTCCCGAAGGTCTCGGCCTTCTGGGCCCTGCTCTTCGCGGTGCCGTTCCTGATCTGGAACCCCGCCGAGGCGGTGCAGGAGATCCTGCACATCTACCTGATCGACTACATCCCCTTCATCATCCTGCTGTGGGGGCTGTTCACCATCTCCGGCGGCATCTACGTGGGCGGCGCCCTCCGGGGCAAGCCGGTGGTGAACCTGGTCCTGCTGCTCATCGGCACCTTCCTGGCCTCGCTGATCGGCACCACCGGCGCGGCCATGGTGCTGATCCGGCCCCTGCTGCGGGCCAACGAGTGGCGCCGCAACAAGGTGCATCTGATCGTCTTCTTCATCTTCCTGGTGGCCAACATCGGCGGCTCGCTGACGCCCCTGGGCGACCCGCCGCTGTTCCTGGGCTTCCTGCACGGCGTGCCCTTCTTCTGGGTCACCACCGGCCTGCTGCCCGAGATGCTGCTGACGGTCGGCGCTGATCCTGGTCGGTCTTCTTCGCCGTCGACACCTACTTCTACCGCGGGAAGAACCCGCCGGCAGACACCGGCGGCCGAGGGCGAGAGGCATCCGCATCGAGGGCTGGCACAACCTCTTCTTCCTGCTGGGCGTCATGGGCGCCGTGATCATGTCCGGCTCGGTCCAAGCTGGGCGAGGTGACGATCTACGGCGGCGGCAGCCACCCGGTCCAGGTGCCGCTCCAGAACTGGCTGAAGGACGTCATCATCATCCTGATGGGCATCCTCTCGTTGCGGACCACGGCCAAGGTCCTGCGCGAGAAGAACGGCTTCTCCTGGTTCCCGATCAAGGAGGTGGGCTACCTCTTCGCCGGCATCTTCATGACCATCATCCCGGCGCTGGCCATCCTCAAGGCCGGCTCGGCGGGCGCACTTTCGGGACTGACCGAGCCAGGTGCACGGCCCGGTACGCTATTTCTGGGCCACCGGGTAGTTTGAGTCGGCGTTCCTGGACAACGCCCCCACCTACCTGACCTTCTTCAACGCCGCCCTGGGCGCCCTCGGCGCCACCGAGTCCATGGTCCCCGACATGCTGGGCTACGCTTCGACCGCGGCCCTGCGCAACCACGGGTTCATCGCCGACCTGAAGGCCATCTCCGCCGGCGCGGTGTTCATGGGCGCGGTGACCTACATCGGCAACGCGCCCAACTTCATGGTCAAGTCCATCGCCGAGGAGGCCGGCATCCCCATGCCCAGCTTCTTCGGCTACATGCTCAAATGGTCGGTACCGGTCCTGTTGCCGATCTTCGTCATCGTCACCTTCGTTTTCTTCGTCTAGAGAGGGAGTCGCCATGGCAGCCAAGAAGAAACCCGTCCGGCAGACCTTCTATGAAATCGTCTTCCAGGGCAAACCCAAGGTGGTCCGCGCCTTCCTGAAGGGTTTATCCTCATGGGCACCGAGGACGCCACCGAGATCTTCTACAGCTTCACCGACGGCATCTACCACGAGGGCAAGGCCGAGAAGCTGGAGGAGCTGGTCGGGATCCGCGGCGTACGGACTGCCACGTCGTGGTGGATGCGGCCACCAGTGCGCTGTTGAAGAAGAAAGCCAAGCGGATCGTTGCCGAAACCGGGCTGGAGATCGTCGCCCACCGCTACATCAGGTCCGCCAGCATGTTCGCCAAGTACCATGCCTACGCCCGCAAGTACGACGAGCAGATCACGGCTCTGATCGAATCGATGCCCGCCGGCATCAAGGTCGATGGCTGGCGGCGCGAGGTGAAGGTGGACCCCACGGCCAAGGGAGTCGAAGCCTATTCCGTGGCCCACCACTTCGAGGCTCTGGGAGAAGGTACGTTTTCCGGGCGAGTCGACCTGCTGGTCGCCCTGAAGAAGCAGTTCGCCGACTACCCGCTGATCCAGGCCGACGACATCGTCCTGAATCTGGCCTGACGGGGCCGGTTCAACGCAAGCGAAACCCGCAGGGCCCGCGCAGTTCGCGCCGGCCCTGCGGGTTTTCTTGGCGGTCCGATTCTAGGAGATCCCGTCCTCGGCTTCGTCATCACAGCTGACCGTCCAGCGTCCGGTGAAGAACCCGCCCGGATAGCCTTCGACGGGGTGGGCCTCGCCGCCCAGAATCCCGATCACGCCCTCGCGACGGTTGCCCCACTGGCCCTTGAAGCTCGCCAGGTTGCCTTCCTGATCACCGGGTTCCCAGGTGCCGCGCAGCAGGCCCTGGAAGCGACCGCGGCGGTCGATGTACTTGCCCATGAACACCCGCTCACCCTCGGCATTGATCCCGTACCCACCGCGCAGGAAACCCTGGATGCGGCCGTTCAGATCGCGCCAGGTGCCCGCGAAGTGGCCGTAGAGCTCGCCGCGGTCTTCCCCGCCGGCGGTGTCGGGCCGGTCCTCGCCGAATTGCGGCGGCACGCGCCGGTAGCGCCCGGACAGGAATCCCTTGGGGCAGACCTCGATGTCCGTCAGGGTGAAGCCTTCGATCTGGAAGCGGTTGCCGCTGTCGTCCACGTCGAACACTTCATTCATCCCCGCCAGTTCGGACACGAGGTATTCCCCGCGGAAGGGCCCGGCGTTGATGGTCAGCATGTTGGGCTCCAGATCCGCCACCTCACCCGTAGCGGAGGTGTCGGGGCGCTCGATGATCTGCAGCACCAATCCGTCGAAGCCGCAGGTCGTCCGCGAAACGAACGCGACGGTCTGGGGATTCAGGCGCGGAAAGATGACATGGTCGCCGGCCTCGAAGCGGATGGTCCGCTTGACCACGACCAGTCCGCGGTCGGTATGGATTTCACCGGTCCAGTCGGTGAGTTCACAGGGACGCTCGACCACGGTGGTGTCTTCCGGGCCGCGCAACATGCCCCACCGCAACCGCAGGTAGGTGAACTTGGGGCGCGCCCCGTCCCGGTACAGGTCGGTGTGACGGCCCATCTCCTGCAGCCGCTGGACCTCCGGATCGTCAGCCAGAGGATCCTGGATCTCCTGGCCGTCCTCGGTCAGCATCATGGCCTTCAAGGCTTCGTCGCCGAAAGCTTCCTCTTCGTCGGTGGCGCTCAGGCCGCCGTAGGTCTCATTGAGATCGAGGTAGGTGAAGTCGTCGGCGGAGGCGCCGGCGGCGACCACCCCGTCCTCATCCTGGCTGCAACCGGCCAGGAGGCCGAGCATCAGCAGGGCCGCCAGCGGCAGTATGAAACGAATCTTCTTCATGGATATCCCCTTCCACAGGTAACAGATGATCCCGGTCGTGTACGAAAGTCACGAGGATCTTTGCAGGGGCGGTGCCACGATCGCCTGAAACATCTAAGTTGTTATATGTTAATGTTTTAAAAGACGTAAAACCCGATAAGCTCGCGGCGACACCGCCAATAACGTACCTGCAGGAACACTTTGGGCGGCAAACGTACATGGCCGGACAGTCGGTCTCCGTCAGGATCCGGAGCGCTTGACCTTGAGTTTGACCGCCATCAGATCCTCGTGCCGTATCCCCAGCAGGGTGCCCATCTTGTGCATCAGAGCATCTTCGTGGGCTTCGAGGGTCCCATCGCTGTAGACCACTTCCCACAGGATCTCGACGATCGCGAGCTTACGCGGCGTCGGGAAGCTGTTGTTCACCAGACGGGCGAACTGGTAGAGATCGCCGCTGCGCCGTCTCTCCTCATCGGCCACCGTGAGCAGTTCCAGCGTTTGGGCCTCCGACAGCTGGAAGCGGGCGCCGACCAGCTGACTGATCGTGGACCGCTCCGCGTCGCTGAACTCGTCGTCCGCGTGCGCGGCTTCCAGCAGCAGGGCACAGGTGGCGATGCGCAACCGGGTCTCGTCATCCTGCGCGTCGTCGCTGGGGGCGAGCCTGTTCTCGAAGAAGCGGCTGAGGGAATTCAACATGAAAATCTCCAGTTCGCAGGGAGCGGCGTCAAACCGCAACACGTGTCCAGGTCGGACCCGGCAAGGTGAGCACTTCATAGGGGATCGTCCCCAGGATCTCCGCCAGCATCTCCGCCGTGATGACCTCGTCACCCTGACGCCCCAGCAGGACCGCCCGGTCGCCCGCCTCGGCCTCGGGAATGTGGGTCACATCGGCCATGCAGAGGTTCATGCAGATCCGGCCGACCAGGGGCGCCCGACGCCCGTGGACCAGGACATGGGCCTGCCCGGAAAGGGCCCGCGGATAGCCGTCGGAATAACCGACCGGCAGCACGGCGATGCGGCTGTCGGTCATGGCTTTCCAGGTGCGCCCGTAGCCGACGGTCTGGCCGGCGGGAACCCGGCGTACCTGGGAGATTCCGACCTTCCAGGACAACGCCGGCGTCAGGACGATCTGCTGCCGCTTTTCCTGGCGGAAGGCCACCCGGGTCTCCCTCGAAGGCCAGATACCATAGGCGCCGACCCCGACGCGGGCCATGTCACCGTGGGCGCGGTCCCACAGGAGGGTCGCGGCGCTGCAGGTCATGTGGACGGCGGCGGCGGTCAGCCCGGCTGCGGACAGGCGGCGGCGATGGGCTTCGAAACGCTCCATCTGGGCGCTGGCGAAAGTATGGTCGGTCGTGTCTTCGATATCCGCAAAATGACTGGTCAGTCCGGCGGGCACCAGGTTGGGGTGCTCACCGAGCAGAGAGACGACCTCGTCCAGTTCATCCTCGATCAGTCCCTGGCGGTTGACCCCGGTCTCCACCTTGAGGTGGATCTTCAGGCTGCTGCCGACGGTGGCCGCCGCGCGCAGGGCCGGCAGGGAGGCGACGGTCAAGTCCAGATCCAGGTCAGCGGCCCTGGCGGCCTCGCCGGCGCCGGCCGGTCCCAGAACCAGGATCGGCGCGGTGATCCCGGCCCCCCGCAGGCATTCGCCCTCGGCGACCGCATGAACCCCCAGCCAGTCGGCGCCTCCAGCCAGAAAAGCCTCGGAGGCCAAAAGAAGGCCGTGGCCATAGGCATCAGCCTTGACCACGGCAAGCAGTCTCGTCGCCGGCCCGACCAGATCACGGAACACCTGGATGTTCCCGATCAGAGCCGACCGGTCGACTTCGATCGTCAACCAGGCACCGGACGTGTCAGGCACCCCGGGCTTCTGCGGCTTTGCTGGCCTTGCGTTTGGCGCAGGCGTCCTTGTCCTTGCAGGCACCGTAAAGCTCCAGGCGGTGGCGGTAGATCTCGAAATTGTTTTCTTCGGCCAGTTTCTCCTGCAGGGCTTCCAGCCGGGGGTTGTAGAACTCGGAAATCCGACCGCACTCCAGGCAGATCATGTGGTCGTGATGCTCGACGTCCGAGTGGCCTTCGTATCGGGCCAGACCGTCACCGAAGCGCCTCTCCTCCACCAGATTGCTCTCCACCAGCAGGTGCAGCGTCCGGTAGACCGTGGCGTAGCCGATTCTGGGATTGGCTTTCTTGACCTCGTTCAGCAGTTCCTCGACAGAGATGTGTCCGCGAAGCCTGAAGAAGGTGGAAATGATGGTGTTGCGCTGACGTGTCGTTTTCAGCCCCTTGCGCTGAATGAACTCGGCGAAGGCGGCTTCCTTTTCCTTGACGAAACTCTCGTCGACTTCCTGGCTCTTTTTCACGGGCGTCATTCCAAACCTCGATTTATGGAGTGAAAACGCTAGATTCGATTTTGAATTCTGTTTTCGTAATTCAGATTAAGTCCACATCCGCCCCGTGTCAAGCGAACCGCATCAATTGATTCTGATTTTCAGAGCATGGCTGGAGCCGGGGGGCACATACCAGAAGGCCTTGTTGTCACCCAACAGCAGAACATTATGCCCTCTATGAAGATAGGATTCCGGACTGATGGTCGCCGACCAGTTGCGCCGTCCCCCGGAGAGCCGATACATCCGACCCGTTCCGCTGTCGGTCACCCACATCCAGCTTCCATCCCAGGCGACCCCGCACGGCGAGAATCCGGGCGTCAGGACCGAGCGGGTGATTTCGTCGACTTCGGGATCGAAGCGGTCCACCCGGCCGGCGTCCCGGTCGGTTATCCAGATGTAGCTCCCGTCGTAACACAGGTCAGTCGGGCGGTGTCCCAGCGTGTTGAACGCGCCATCGACCTGGAGTGTGTCGACCCGGATCTTGTAGAGGATGGAACTTCCGTCCGGTGCGTCGCCGCAGCTGTAGAGGAACTCGCCGTCCCAGGCGAGGCCCCGCTCGCAGACGCCGGTGAAGTCCTCCTGCATCAGCACCCGGCCGCCGCGGTCCTGGAACACCAGGCGCACCTCGCGATCACCCGAGACACTCACCGAATCGGGTGTATCGGTCAGCACGACCAGGGTGTCGGGTCCCATGAAGGTCAATCCGGTCACCCAGCCCCCTGGCGGCAACGGCAGCGAGTCTTCCTCCGTGAAGGACAGTACCAGGTCCGGCACGTCCCCCTGCCCGGAGGCAACCGGGCCCAGACAGCATGCTGCCGCCGCGACAAGCACCGCCGCGGCGAATCCCGGACGCAATTTCCGGTGGAATCTGTTCATCGTTCCCATCCTTTCGGACATGGCGCGATCCCGCCGGCTTCAGTGGGCCGCCGGACGCGTCTGAAATCTCAAGCGGGAATCATACACCGCGAAACCGGCGGCGCAACCCCTCATGCGCAAGGGTCTGCCGGAAGGGGCGATCCGGAGATCAGGATTGCGAAGGGGACCGGTCTCAGTCGGCGTCGGGCAAGCCGGCGGCCAGGAGTTCTTCCCCCCAAGCCACCGAGTCCTCCAGCCGGTCCACATTGCGCAGGGCGATGTCCACCATGCGTTGGGAATCATCATCAAGGCAGGTGTCGCCCGCGAGGATTTCCAGCGCGGTCTTGATGGCGGTCAAGGGTGTCCTCAGCTCGTGGCTGAGGCGCTCACGCAGGTGCGGTCCGCGGTGATTGTCGGCGGAATCGCAGCGTAGAGCGACAGACGCGTCGCGGCAGGCGAAAAGCGCTTCGCGCAAAGCCGTCTCCGGCTGGGCCCCGGCTTCCGTTAGCCTGAAGCCACCGCCGGATGCGGGGTCCGCGGCCACGACCAGGCAACGCGCCGGCGGTGAGCTGCAAGCCGAATTCGCGGTCTCGGGCAGGGGCCCGGTTGCCGCAGACTGCTCGTCACGACGTTCCCCGTCACGAAAGCGGATCACGGCGTCGCAGTCGTCGACCGTCGGCGGCGCGCCCGCCGCTTCGCCGGTCGGCAGAACCGCGTAGGTCACGCCCCAGGAGTCCAGCAAGGGCGCCAGGGCGGCCAGATACCGCGGATGGTTGTCGATCAGAACGTGAGCCAAGTCAAGCCTCCGGGTGTGCCGACGGCGGCTGAGAATCGCACCGCCGGATTCGCCCGGAAAAGGCAAACGACATGCCATGGCGACAGTTGATACTCGCCATCAGGATGGTGACTCGACCCGGGAAAACACCGGGTGCCAGGAGAACCGGCGGGGCACTCGGAGAAACAACGGGAAACAGCGGGACGGTAAGCGGGCGCGGGGCCCGCGATAGGGTGGGCCGTGCTTTCCGGAACCCTCGCGGCGGCCAACGGGGCAAAACGCAACCCCGGCGGGAATCAGGGGACGATTTCGGGTGCCGGCGGCGTGTCCGTCAGCCGGTACCGCGGGCTGTCCAGGCGGACCGAAAAGGTGAAATACCATGCTGCGGGCCGGTCGAGGGTGCCCTGCAGTTCGCGGGCGGCCCTGAAGCCGACGGCGCCGTCCGCCGACCACGGCAGCCAGACCTGGAGCGCGGCGATCTGGGAACGCCGGTTTTGCCGGTCATGGAAGTCATAAGCCAGGCCCAGCCGGCCGGCCCGGCCCTTGAAGAAGTCGAGCTGCGCGCCGATATGCCAGCCGCTGGGGAACGCCGCGTCGTCGAGATTGTCGCGCCCCGACGCGAGGTGGGCCAGGTACCCGCCCGTCAGGCCCAGCCGGGTCCGCCCCTTGAGCGCGTAGTTCTTCCTGAGCTCGAGACGGAAGGGTAAGCTGGTCGAGGACCACGGATAGACACGGTCACTGCCGGTGGGCAAGCCGAGGGCAAGGCCGTAGTCGACGCGGGACACGAGCGGCAGCTTGATCGGCGCGGTGGCCCCGACTTCGATCCGCCCGAAGCTGGCGACGCGCTGTTCCCCCGGCCACTGGGGGCCGGCGTCCTCGCCGATGACCCAGGGCCAGCGTGACCGCACGGGCACCTCGGCCGTGTCGAACGTGAGATGCGAGATCCGCAGGAAAAACACGCCGTCGTCGCCGGCCGGCAGGATGGCCGTCAAAAGAATGCGATTCAGATTCCAGCTGAATTTCGGATCATGGAAGCGGTCGAGGTCCGCGACGAGGGCCAGACGCGAGGTGGAATCGGCCGGGGCATACCAGGGGATCGGGTCCAGGTGGGGTAATTGCGCTCGCGCCGGCGAAGAAGCCAGGATACCCCCGAGAAGCGCGAGGAACGACAGCAGAATCCGGTGTCGGGCAGACTTCATCCTACTTGGCGGCATTCTCGATCAGCCGGACCACGCCGGCTTCCTCGAAGAAACACTTGATGACCTGGCGGCCGCCCGGCAGCTCCTCCTTGGCCACGACCACCCCGCAGTCCTCCCAGGCCAGGTGCTGGATGCACTGTCCCACCTCGTAGGTCTCCCAGGGCCGGTAGGGCGTCGGCGTCGCCCTGGTCGGTCTCGGCCAGCAGGGCCGCGTATTCGGCGATGGGCTCGGGTTCGGCCGGCTTCGCCCCGGCGGCTCCTTGGCCGGTTGCACGGGCCGTCCACCGCCCGTCGTCCGCCGGTCGCAGTCACGGCATCGACGCCGACCGCGTCGTCCCGCGCGGCCATCATGTCGGCGGGGCTGTCCCAGGGCATGTCCTCGCCGGCGACTTCCGCCGGCCTGGGCGGGATCACGCTCGCCGGCTCCTCGTCCGGATCTGCCGCGTCGGCGGAACGTGGGCGGCGTCGGCTTCCTCCCCGTCGCAGCCGCGTCCTCGTCGAGCGGACCCGCTCAGCTTGGGCAGGAAGCCCTGGCACTGGGGGCAGCGGAACCAGACGACGCCGTCGTCGTCCTCACCGTCACCGGTGGGAACGACATCCATTTCCAGCCATTCCTTGCAGACCGAACAGAACTGTCTGGACTTCATGTTCTCCGTGCGCACCGGGCGGGATCAGGGATTGATCTTGCAGCAGTTGTCGGCTTCGTCCTTGCTCAGGTAGCGCATGCCGCAGACCAGGCACTTGTTGGGACCGTCGATCCGGCCCTCGGTCTCGGCCTTGGTCAGCAGCCGCTCGTACTTCACGAAGCTTTCATCACGGACGAGGATATCATCTTCCTTGACGCTGGCCATTGGCTCCTCCTTGGCTCTGTTTAGCGTCCGCCCCGACCGCCTTCCGAATCGGAAACAGGTCCTCGCCGGCTCAGCAAGGGTGCGATATATTCGGCATTGCGAGTCATACACTCGCCGAATCGGACTCAATTTGTACGCGCAGAGTCAAAAAAAAAACCGGGCCGGAGTCGGATTCTCGAAGCGGAAACGGGGTCAGGATTCGGCGGCGCCGCCGGCGAGGGCAGTCTTCGCCCATTGCGGGCCGGCGAGGATCTCCTCGACCCGGTAGAGATCGCCCAGATCGCCCAGCCCCAGGGCGCGCGCGGCGTCGCCCAGGGCCTGCAGCAGGACGCCGGCGGTGGCCTCGGCGTCGGCCGCGGCCCGGTGCGGGTTCTCGTGGGCGATCGCCGAACTGCGCGGCCAGGTCGGGCAGGCTGCGGCTGGCAGGTCGGGCCAGAGCTGCCGCGCTCAGCTGCAGCGTGCACAGGCCGGTCACCGCCGGCCGGCCAGCCCGCGGCGCGCGAATTCCCAGCGCAGGAAGGGCAGGTCGAAACGGATGTCGTGGGCGACGAAGACGTTGCCGTCGATCAGCTGGGCCAGGTCCTCGGCCACGTCCGAGAAGGTCGGGCGCTCCCTCCAGGTCGTCGTTGCTGATGCCGGTCAGCCGGGCCACCCAGGGCGGAATGGTGCGGTCGGTCCAGACCAGGGTCTCGAACCGGTCGATGATCTCGCCGCCCTTGCGCACGATGGCACCAGCGCCGATCTCGATGATCTCGTCGACGCCGATGACGCTGCCGGTGGTTTCCAGGTCGACCACCGCGAAGGTGGCCTCGTCCAGGGTCTGCGCCAGGAGGGGCGAGCCCAGCACGGTCCAGCAGTGGTCGTGGGTGCCACGAAACGCGGATCGGCGCCAGCAGGGCCCGCACCACCACCTGGGTTTCGGGCATTTCATGGCGACGGGCGCCGAAGAGACGCCGGGCGATGGCCGGCGTGGGCAGGGGCTTCTGCTGGCCCAGCAGAACTCGTGGGCCTCGACCCGGAATTCCTTCAGGTCATTGGATAACATGGGATGATTATATCACAGGGCTCGCTTGATCGGGGTCAATTCGACCCTTCCAGGACCGGCTTCGCCCCGGTCCCGAAGGCCCACCAGTTCCATCATCTCGACCCGGATCCGGGGCGGCGGCGCGGAAGCGGTCGCTGGGCGGATCCAGACGCGATTCGGCGCGGATCCGCTCGGCCACGTAGGCCAGGCCCAGGAAGGGCACTTCCGCGTGGACGGCCACGGAGATCTCCCGCGTGGTGGTCTGGACCATGCGGCCGGCCGGCAGGTCGACGCGTCTGCGGTGTCGGCCGCGGTCATCACGAACTGGCGCAGAGCAACTGGCGGCCGGCGATCACGCGGGTGGTGGGCGGATCTTCTCCTCGACTCGTGTCGGGCAGGAACTCGGCCTCCAGCGAGGCGGCCACCAGGGGGTCGTCGCGCAGCTCGGTCGGGGAGATCTTCTCCGGGCATCCCCGTCCCGCCACTGGCGATCTCGAGCACGTGCGTCCAGCAGGGCCCCTGCGCGCGCGGATGCCGCGGCGAAATGCCGCAGGCGGGTACCCATCGCCCTTGGCACCGGCACCAGGGTCCCGTCGGCCCGCTTCGTCCAGGGGCAGGAGCTCGAGGACCCAGGATTCGTCGTCGCCCCTCCGCTTCCGTCCAGGCAGGCCAGATGCGTGCAGCCCGGCTCGCGGCGGCCGCCGGCCATGACCTGGGTGCGGTAGTCGACCCAGGCGCCTCCAGATCGCAGGGGAATCTCGGGCTGGCGCCACAGGGTGAACAGGTCCAGGGCCAGGGCCGGACTCCCGGCCACCAGCAGGACCACGGCCACCCCCGAAGCCCAGCGCCGGCGGGCGCTAGTGTTTGATCTTTTCCCAGTACTTCGCATAGTTGAAATCCGGGCTGTTCTCCTGGTCGTGACAATCCAGGCACGAGTCCTTGGCCTGGGCCGCCCAGCGGCCGTCGCGCGCGTGCTCGGTGCCGTAGCCGTGGCAGGCCTCGCACTGCACGCCGAGAGCCGGTTGTAGGGAGATTCATCGGCGTAGCCGTTCTGGTAGCGATAACCGGTGGTGTGGCACGAGATGCATTCGGGCTCGAAATGCTGGCCCTTGTTCCGGATCGTGGCGAAGGCCGACCGGTGGGGCGAGTTCACGTAGGCCTGCCAGGCGTCCTCGTGGCACGCCATGCAGGCCCGGTCGCCCAGGAAGGTCTCGTTCTCCGAACCCAGGTCGCGCGGGTAGGCGGCACGCTTGGCCTCCTTGAACTCCACCAGGTCCTCCTTGTACTCCTCGACCCGCTTGAGCATCTCCTCGTCGTCGGCGATCGTGTCGTCCAGACTCGTGATGCTCACGTCGAAGGCCATGACCAGGCCGTCGCTCGTCGTCGACGAAGAGGTCGGCCCGGCCGATGTAGCGGCCCTCGTAGGCCGACGAAGACCGCCGTGTCGTCGATGATCCGCTCGGTGTTGATGTTCCGCGGTGGTGTGGCCGATCACGCCATGTCGATGCCCTTGACTTCGCGGACCACCGTCTCGGTGTCGCCGTCGCCCAGGTGGCCCAGCAGCACGATGGTGTCGGCTTCCTGGCGCACGCGCGGCACCAGCTCCCGCAGGACCGCCACCGGATCGGCGACCTCGAAGCCTTCGTCCTCGGCCGTCATGGTGATGATCTTGTTGGGATCCAGGACGCTGACGATGCCGAACGGATGCCGCCGCGCTCGACGACCAGGTACTCGGGCAGGATCAGCTCGCCCGGTCGCCCCTCGCGCACGTTGGCGTTGGTGAAGGGCAGATCGTACTCGTCGATCATCTCGCGCAGGAAGACCGAGGCCGTAGTTGAGGTCCCGCTCGCCCAGGCCGATGGCGTCGTAGCCCAAGCTCCCCGGTCATCTCGCACAGGAACTCGGTCTGGATGCGCTCGTTCTTGTTGCGGTGGCCGAACAGGTCCCCGCCGTCGACCAGCAGCACCGGCTTGTCTCGCTTCCAACACCGTCCAGAAAGGTGGCCCTCCGGGCCAACCCGCCACGCTGTTTGGACTTTCAGCCGCAGGGATCGATCTTGCCCTTCACGTCGGTCGTGTAGAGCAGGACGAGGTCCTGCCAGTCCCCGCCTGCTTGGCCCACGTCTGGCGCAGCCGCGCCCAGCGGCAGTGGCCCAGCCGACGAGCAACAGGCACCAGCAGCACCAGCCCAGGGCGCAGCCCGGGCGTTCTTCAGTTCGCCATTCTCCATTGCGCTTTCCTGCCTGGATCCGGATCCGGTGGTGCTGTAATGAATCAACCGACGCCGGATGATCGGGCGCGGAAAACCAGCCGCTTGCCGGGCGACGGCAAAGCCGTCGGCGTTACCGGAAAGTTCCGGATCATAATAAAGCCGCGCCGCGGCCCGGGCAACCTGCTTGTGGCCGCCACCGGTGGGAAACGAAAAGAGCGGCCGAGGGCCGCCCTTTTCTTCAACAAACCGGCCGAATTACTTCTGCACGCGGTCCTTGAGGCTCTTGCCCGCCATGAAGGCAGGATACTTGGCCGCCGGGATCGTGATGGAAGCACCCGTCTGAGGGTTGCGGCCCGTGCGCTTCTTGCGGTTGCGGCGCTCGAAAGTGCCGAATCCGGTGATCTGCACCCGATCACCCTTGGTAACGGCGCTGGCGATGATCCCTTCTCGCGGAGCGGTGGAGAAGATCGCATCGATCGCACGTTTGGCAGCAGCCTTGCTCATTCCAGTCTTTTTCGACAGTTGTTCGGTAAGTTCCGTCTTATTCATACATATCACCCCCTTTCCTTTGCGGCCATCAAACCCCGGTATCATGGGGATTGTCAACACCTAAATCCGTTTTTTCCAGAGCTGGTGCGGGGTTTCTCGAGGTGGCAATTCCCGGATTTCCGGAAACCCCGTCATGGCGGGGAAAACCGGCTAGAAGACGCCGCCGCCCAGACCGCCGCCGAGCGAGCCCATGTAGTCTTCGCGGCCGCGGGAGTACTTGAGGCTGGGGATCGACTTCAGGTAGATCCGGAAGCCGAACTGCGAGTCCACCGTGCTGATGGTCCGGTTGAATTCGAACCGCCAGCAGTGGAGATCGCGGTGCAGGCTGTACTGCTGACGGATGGGCAGTCCCAGGGCGATGTCGAAGGACGCCTGGTAGCGGAATTCCCAGTTCCGGGTCAGGTTGGTACGCAGCGAGATGTTCCCGCTGGCGCGCTTGTCGCGGCTGGCGTTGGTGTAGCTGTAGGACAGGGAGCCGTTGACGTCGAAGGGGATGAAGCGGCCGCCTTCGGTGGGATCCTTGTCACCGGGCTTCTCCTGGCGTCCGGGCCGGTCGTAGAAATCGTAGAACGAGCTGTCTTCCCCGTCGAACAACTGATCCTGCTCGTAGGTGTCGAAGGGTTCCTCGTCGATCGGGTTGCCGTATTCGTCCACCCGGACGGAGTCCTTGCCGGCGGCCGCCAGGTCGATACCCAGCCGGTCGATCGCGCTGTTGCGCAGCTGCTCGTCCGCCGCTGCCACCTGCCCCACGTCCAGACGCCCCTTGAAGCTCAGGCCGTAGCTGAACCGCGTGGACTTCAGGGCCAGGTCTTCGGGTCGATCGTGTTGCTGACCTTCAGCTGTCAGGTAGCGGCTCTGCCCCGGTTTGATGGTCAAGCCGCTGGAAATGTCGCTCCAGAAGCGGCCGTTGCTGGCCTGGGGCTGGTAGCTCGTCCGCAGGCTCCAGTCGACCACGCCGTCCAGTTTCTTCTCCGTGAAGGTCGAGTCGCCCTGGGCGCTGAGGTACTTCAGGTCGAAACGGTTGTCGAAACCCAGCCCGACCGACGTTCGGTAGTCCTGGCGGTCGCGGATCCCCGGCGTCACGTTCCAGGACGAGTTCAGCCGCATGGTGTGCCGGATCGCGCGGAATCGCCCCACCTCCAGGGGGAACAGACCGTACAGCGCCGTACCGAGGGTCGTGCCGAACGACAGGCTGGGCCGGGTGTCCTGGAAGCTGGCGTCGAGGTCCTCGTAGAAGCCGCCGTCGGTGAAATTCGTGTCCGGCTGCCAGACCTGGCCGGTGGAATCGACCCGCGTCCAGGCCTGGCCGGCGTTGGCGTTGAAGCTGACGTTGAAGATGCTGATGGGATCGGGCTTGAGGCTCAGCGACCAGCTGCCGCTGGCGTCGTAGCTCTTGATGTCCTTGACCTCGTAGCCCACCTCGCTCGCCGTGAAGGTGTACCGCTGGGAGAAATAGGTGTTGCGGAGCATGTTGCCGAAGAAACTGCCCCGCTCGGCGCCGCGCAGTGAAGGCGCCAGCGTGATCTGGCGGAAATTCATGGATACCGAAGGCAGCGTCATGCTGTAGATCTGGTTGTCGGTGAAGAAATCGCTATCCTCGGCGTTCACCCGCTCGTCCCGGCTCGCGTTCAGGCTCGCGCCCAGGAACGACCAGTTGCGGCTGACGTAGACGTTGGACTTGAGCTGGCCGCTGACGATGTCCCGGTTGTTCGAGCCGGTCAGGTCATTGCTGCTGAGCGTGGTCGAGGCCAGCTTGACGTCCGCGCGAAACTGGTAATCGTCGAACAAGGTGGGCTGATTGTGGTTCCAGCGCAGCTGCCACTCGTCCGTGTCGTTGACCTCGCGCAGCCCGATCTTCCGTGAATAGTCGATCCCGCCGTTGAAGGCATAGCGCTTGACGTAGCGGTTGGAGACCCGGAAACCGAAATCGCTGCGTTCGTTGTAGTCGCCCTCGACCAGGAAATCCATGTAGTCGTTCGTGGCCCAGTAGTAGCCGAAATCCCTGATGTAGCGACCCTCCCGGCTGGACCAGCCGAAGTCGAACGACGGGAACAGGATACCGGACTGGCGGCCCGACTTCAGGCTCTTGTAGTAGAACGGCAGCGCGAAGACCGGCACGTGGCCGATCCGCACGACGATCGGGGCGGCGACCACCTTGTCGTTCGGCCGCATCTTCATGTTCTTGGCCCAGAAATGGTAGTGGGGATTCTCGAGGTCGCACGAGGTCATGCGGCCGCCGCAGATCTTCATGGTCTCGTCGGGGAACCGCTGGATCTCCTCGCCGACGTAGTAGTACTCGTCCATGGCCGTCACGCCGTCCTCGACCGCGGCCGTCTTGTGCTGGAAGTTGTAGCCCATCCGCTTGCCGGCGATGGAATCCTTGTCCTCCACCAGCGGATTCCCCTGGGCGTAGAGCTCGCGGGTGTTCGTATCGAGCATGATGTGCTGCGCATCGAGTTTGAGTGAGCCGTAACGCAGGGAACCCTGATCCTCGAGCTCCATGGTCTGGTCGGACATTTCGAACGTCACCTGCTGGGCGCCGTAGTCTACCTTTTCGGCGTTCGCCAGGAAGTCCATCGTGGACTGGCTGGTATCGTAGCCGGCGGCGGCCAGGGAATCGAGCGCCGCGGTCATGAGGGAATCGGCGGCCTGGACGGTCGCTGCGGGCACTCCTTCGGCGATCAGGGAGTCGGCCAGCGCCGTGCTGTCGGCGCCCCCCGCGCGCGAGTTTGTCCGCCAGGCGTTTGGATTCCCCCAGCATCTGCCGCATGGCGGCGATCTTCGCGAACCGGTACTGGCCTTCCGCATTGCCGAGGACCTTCACGCGGCGCACCTGTTCATCGCGGAAATTGATGATGATGGTGTCGCCGGTCACGTCGTTGGTGGCCACCTCGTCCGACAGGTCCTGCGGCGTGTAGCGACTGCGGGCGTTGCCCACGACCACGCTGCGCGATATCTGGTCCCCCTCGAACTCCACGAAGATGGAATCCCCTTCCAGGATGTCCATCTCGGGCAGGCCCTGGTAGATACGGGCCAGGCTGTCGGGCGCCGCATCCTCCATGCGCGCCGAGCCGACCAGGACCACCTCGTTGAGTTCCCCGTCGGCGTAGAAGAAATCGATGCGGTCGCCCGTCATCGTGCTCGATCCGCTCAGCGACACCTCGGGTTTGCCCGTGAGCACCAGATGGTCCTGGCCGTAGGCCACCGCGGTGTCGGCCGTGGCCGTCGTGCGGTCCTGCTGGATCGACACCGAATCGACCATCACGACGCGGTCCTCGGTGCGGTAGAAGCGCATCAGCCTGGACGTGCTGGTCAGGGGGCCGCCGTCCTGCTCACGGCTCGTCAGGACCGGGTTGCGGTCCACTTCGGCGATCGCGTTGTCGGCGGAAAACGTCGCATGATCGCCGGTGACCAGGTTCTTCGCGCCCGGCTCCATGATGCTGACGTTGCCGAAGGCCTCGCCCGATCCCGTCTGCCGGTCCTGGAAAATCGTATCCGCCCGGACCGAATAGTCGGGCGTGACCAGCAGGGCGTTGCCGATCAGGCGCATGAAGCGTCCGGCCGCGCGCGTCTCGCCGCGCTCGCTGGTGCCGATGGTCCCTTCCTCTTCGATACGCACGTTGCCGTAGAAGTCCCCCCGGCCCAGGGTGCGATCATAGTCGGCGCGCAGACAGGTCAGGACGCCGCCGTCACGGGTCAGGCGGACGTTCCCCAGGAACTGGTAGAATTCCCGATCGCGGTAGTAGTAGGCCGTGTCCGATTGGGCGGTCAGGGTGTCACGGTCGATCAGGACGTTGCCGTACATGCAGGCGACCTTCTGGCCGTCGATGATCCGGTCCACAAAACGGTCGGACTGCAGACGGGAGGCCTGCCGGGTGCCGGTGCCGTCGCCCCCCGGCGCCTGCGCCAGAACCGGGTGCGGGCCGCCCCACACCAAGATGGACCCCAGCATCAGGCACAGGGCAAGAGCCGGTGCCAGCGCAAAGCGGAGAGCGCCACCGCCGTCGCTGTGCGGCGTCGACCGATCGCCCGGGTCCTGTCCCGCGGGGTGATCCATCAACCGGTGTGCTCCATTTCCCTGGCCAGGCTGGCGGCTCCGATAGCGGCGGCCAACGTTCCCAGTTCGGCCGGAACCACCGGTACGTTCTTGGCTTCGACCGCCAGTACGAGTTGCGGTACGACCTCGCGGCAGGGCCCCAGGATCAGGTCGCCGGCCTGCGCCACGCCCCCGCCGACAATCACCCGGTCGGGGTCAAGCACGTTGACCAGATTTCCGACCGCCTGCCCCAGGCGCCTGCCCGCGATGGCGAACAGTTCCCTGGCTCCGGCATCGCCCGCGGACGCCAGTTTGGCCAGGTCCCGCGTCGTCAGGCTGTCCCCGCTGCTGAGGATCAGTTCCGCGAGCGCGGCGCCGCCGTTGCCGGCGCGCACCTCACCGCGGGCAAGGTTCAATAGGCCCGGGCTTCCGGCCCAGGCCTCGAGACAGCCCCGTCCGCCGCAGGTGCAGACCGGACCCGCCGGATCCAGGACCATATGGCCGATCTCCCCGGCCCCGGCGTGGGACCCCAGCACGAGCCGGCCGTCGATGATGATGCCGCCGCCGACGCCCGTGCCCAGGGCGATCATCACCAGATTGCTGCAGCCGCGCCCCGCACCGTGCTTGAACTCGCCGTAGAGGCCACCGTTGACATCGTTGGCCACCGTCACCGGCAAGCCGCCGAAAACCGCGGCCACACCGCCCCGCAAGTCACTGTCCTGCCAACCGGGCAGATTGGGCGACCGGCCCAGGCGGCCGGCAGCGACGTCGACGATCCCGGCGCAGGCGACACCCACTGACTGCAGGCCGGCACCCGTGGCGATGGTCTCCAGGGAGGTGTCCACCGCTTCCTTGAGGCGGATCATCGACTTGGCGATGGAGGAGGGATCGGTCGCCACTTCCCCACGCACGAGAGGGACGCCGTCCCGGCCCGTGACGACGTACTTGATACCGGTACCGCCGGTATCGATGCCGAGAAAAAGTTCGATGCTCACGTTCGGTCCTCTTTCGGATGCAGCCGGATGGCGTCGGCCGGCCGGGGAGTCCGGGTCGAATCGAGTTCCTCGATGCCCAGCTTGTGGAGCGCTTCGGCCACGATGAAACAGCTCCCGGTGACCAGGATCTCGTCACCGGGCCCGGTGGCGGCGACCACGCGCGCCAGCGCCTCGTCCAGATGCGGCGCCACGACCGTCGGCGGCAGGCCGGCCCCGGCCGCGGGCCAGGGACTCACCGTCCGACGCCAGGTTGCGAACAGATCCGCGAGTTCAGCGGCGGTGCGGGACCGCGGTAGCGAAATCGGGGCCCCGACCAGATGGTCGCAGCCGGTCAGCAGCTCGCCCAGTTCGACCGGCATCTGCTTGTCGTGCATCGCTCCGAACAGGATCACCCGGCGCCCGCGCGAAGGCCGCTGCAGGAACTCGGTCAGGACCCCGTCCAGGGCCTGGGTGTTGTGGGCCGTGTCGAAGATCCAGGCGGGGTCGTCGAATACCCGGTGGTACCTCCCGGGCAGAAAAAGATTCCGCAACGATTCGGCCGGCCTTGCCGGGAGCAGATCACCGCCAGCGGTGTCGGGCAGTTCGCTGAGCGCCAGCAGCGCCAAGGCGACGTTGCGACGCATGGCCGCGGTGCCGGGGTCGGGCAGGCCTGCGAACACCCGCTCGCGCAGGGTCAGATCCCACGTACCGGCGGCGGTATCGCCCCAGCGGGCGAGTTCATCCAGGAAGTAGCAGGGGCTGCCGGCGACCACGCTGGTCCGGAAGACCAGCGAGCGGAGATCGTCCCCCACGCCGCAGAACAACGGAACGCCGCGCCTGAGCAGGCCGAGTTTCTCGACCGCGATCTCTTCCAGGGTTTCCCCCAGGATGTGCTGGTGGTCCAGACCCACGGTGGTCACCAGGACCGCCTCGGGCGTCAGCGCGTTGCTGGCGTCGAGCCTGCCGCCGAGACCCGTTTCGCAGCACAGGTAGTCGACCCCCTCGTCGCGGGCGATCTGCACCGCCAGGGCCGTCAGGGTTTCGAACCAGCTGGCCTCGTGTTTCTCCACCAGGGGCCGGATGGCTTCGACCCGCCGGGCGAAATCCGCCGGGTCTACCTGGCGTTCGTTGATCTGGATCCGCTCGTGGACCTGCAACAGGTGGGGGCTGGTATAGGCGGCCACCTTGCGGCCGCCGTCCTGCAGCAGACGCGCAAGGATGCGGGTCGTGCCGCCCTTGCCGTTGGTGCCGGCGGTGGTCAGGACCCGCAGATCCCGCTGGGGATTGCCCAGATCCTCCAGCAGACCCTGGATACGCGTGAGCCCCGGCCGGATGCCGAATCGATTCAGGTTGAACAGCCACCGGGTGGCGTCGTCAGCAGCAGTGAAGGGAGGTGAAAGGTCCGGGCCGATGCCCGGCTCCCCCGGATGACCGGGCGCCGCAGCGCCGTCCGGTGGGTTGGTGACCCCGTCGGACCGGGGGCTACCGAGGGCCACGCCGCTCAGCCCCGCGGGGGGCGCCGCACCGACACATCCCGACCGTCGACGAACCAGTGCAGGGTCTGCGTCAGGGTCTCCTTGAGATTCTTGCGCTCGGCGATGATGTCGACCATGCCGTGTTCGAGCAGGAACTCCGAGGACTGGAAGCCTTCCGGCAGATCGCCGCCGATGGTCTGCTTGATGACCCGGGGCCCGGCGAACCCGATCAGGGCGCCCGGTTCGGCCACGTTGATGTCGCCGAGCGTCGCGTAGCTGGCGGTCACGCCGCCGGTGGTCGGATTCGTCATGATCGAGATGAAGGGTACGCCCTCTTTCCGCAGCCGGGCCAGGACGGCGCTGGTCTTGGCCATCTGCATCAGGGACAGCAGAGACTCCTGCATCCGCGCACCACCGCTGCGGCTGAGAATGACGGCAGCTTCGCGGTGTTTGAGGGCGTCGAGCAGGGAGCGCGCGATCTTCTCGCCCACGACCGAACCCATGCTGCCGCCCATGAAGGAGAAATCCATGATGGAGGCGCTGACGGGAATCATGCCGATCTGTCCCCGACCGGTGATGACGGCGTCTTCCTTGCCCGTCTTCTGGCGCGAGGCCTTGATCCGGTCCTTGTAGCGTTTGGAGTCCTTGAAATCGAGAGAATCCTTGCTCGTGATGCCGCGGTGAGTCTCGGACCAGGTGCCTTCATCGAACAGCATGCCGATGTACTGCTCGGTGGTGAACGGCAGGTGATGGCCGCACGAGCCGCAGACCCACAGGTTGCGGTCCAGCTCGCGGTGATAGAGGATTTCGGAACACTTGGGGCACTTTCGCCACAAGTTGTCGGGAATGTCCTTTTTCTGGCTGGTCAGGGCTTTGATTCCCTTCGCCGCCTGTGTCAACCAGGACACGGCATCCTCCTCGGATCTCAAAGGGCTACGTCGCACGGCCGGGCCGCACGCGCGCCGGGCGGAGCTCTTCGTTGCATCACCGCTAAATTAGCCCCAACCGGCGGTTGCGGACAACCTTTTTCAGGAATCGCCGAATCCCGCGAGATCACGGCTCATGATCAGGGCATCCTCGTTGTTGTCCGAATAGTACCCTGCGCGTACGCCACGCTGGGTAAATCCGTGATCGTGATAGAACGAACGCGCCCCGGAATTGCTGCGCCGGACCTCCAGCGTGATCTCCACCAGTCCGGCGTCCCGGGCCGCAGCCGCCGCGGCCAGCAACAGCGCCGTCGCGATGCCGCGGCGGCGCCGGACGGGATCGGTGGCGATGTTCAGGATGTGGAGCTGATCCACGATCCGCCAGGCCATGAGATACCCCACCAACTCGCCGTCGATCTCGGCCACCAGCGGCAGGCGCAGGGCATCCGGCTCGAGCTCCCCCATGAGGGTGAAAGGTGACCAGGGATCGCTGAACGAGGTGTTCTCCAGCCGGATCACGCTTGCCAGGTCCTCGGGTCGGGGATCGCGCACGGTCACGCGTGAGGCCGCAGCGGTCATGTGGGATCATTCCCACTTTCGAAGGTCGTGAATTCCGTGCTGGGTGTTCCGGGCGTCAAGTCGACCTGCTTCTTGACCTCGGCGTCGGAGACACGCATGTAGGCCGGCACCAGCGCAAACGGATGGGCCGCGGGCAAGCGATCCGTCCCCATGGCCAGAGCCAGCGCGCGTGCGGTGGCCGGATGGGCGGCGGTCCACCGGCGCAGCACGGGTTCGCCGCGGCCGACGAGTTCCGGCCGCAGGGCCTCCCCCATCCCCAGCAGCAGACCCGTGCCGTCGCCGCCGTAGGCCGGCAGGTCGATATCCGGCACGGTCTCGCGGACGCTCTCCCACCAGCGCTCGGGCGCGGCGGCCGCCGGCTCGACCAGAGCACGCACCCACGAGCCGTCACGGCCATAGACACCGCAGAAGATCTCACCGCGCCGCGCATCGAGTGCCGGGACCGCGATGTCGGTATCCGGATGCTCGGCCAGCAGGGCCGCGGCCATGGCCTCGAGGGAGGTGACGGCCACCAGCCCGCAATCCAGGCCGTAGGCCAGACCCTTGGCCGTCGCCACGCCGATGCGCACACCGGTGAAGCTGCCCGGGCCGATCGTCACCCCGATGGCCGCCAGATCGCCGCGACTGCGGCCGGTTTCGGCGAGCATTTCCTGGATGACCGGCAGCAGCGCGTCGGCGTAGCTGCCCGAGACGTTCAGGGGGCGGTAGGCCAGCAGCCGGTCGCCTTCGGCCAGCGCGAAGCGGCCCCAGCGGGTGGCGGTATCGAAGGCCAGGTGCAGCACGGGTCACGCTCCGGTCGCAGGGTCAAAGGTGGTTTCGTCAAAGAGGTCGGCCCACGCCGGCGGCACCGACGGCGAACCGCGCAGCCACCACAAGCGTTCGTCCAGCGAAGATCCCGGCACCGCGAGCAGCTCCAGCCTGGCCGCCGGCCCCAGGAAGGGCAGCAGGGGTTCGGGCCACTCGACGACCAGGACCGCTTCGCGGTCCCAGACCTCATCGAGCATGGCCGATACCCCGATGTCCTCGAGGTCGGCGCCGGGTTCCACCCGGTAGAAATCGAGATGGTGGAGCTGCAGGCGTCCGTCATAGGTGTTCACGAGGGTGAAGGTGGGCGACACGACTTCCTGTTTCACCCGCAGCCCCTGGCCCAGTCCCTGCACGAAGCACGTCTTGCCCGCTCCGAGATCCCCGTGCAGCAGGATGATCTCCCCGCCCTGCAGGAGCCGCGACGCTGCGACCCCGAGGGCTCGCGTGCCTGCCGGACCACGGGTCATGACCCGGTGGGGGAAGCCTGCGCCGGTGGGAATGGACTGATCGGCCATGGCCACTCCCGTCAACGCGGCCGCAGAACGACGAAAGGACAGATCATTTCCTCGAGACTGATGCCGCCGTGCTGGAAACTGTCCCGGTACAGCCGTTCGTACTCGTGAAAATTCGTCGGATAGACCAGATAGTAGTTCTCCGAGGTGATCGCGTAGTTCTCGATCGTCGTCTGGGCCGGCAGGCGGTAGTCCTCCGGGTTCTTCATCAGCATGACACGTTCCTCGTCGACACCGAGGTTGTCGCCGAACTTGTAGCGGACGTTGCTGCTCGTGTCCCGGTTGCCTCGGATCTGCACGGCCCGCCGGCAGAGCTTCGAACCGTGGTCCGTCGTCAGGATCACCGTGCAGTCCCGTCGCGCCAGATTCTTCATGACGTCGTGCAGGTTGGAATGTTCGAACCACGAGCGCATCAGCGTGCGGAAGGCGGCCTCGTCCGGGGCCAGCTCCTTGAGGATCCGGTTCTGGCTGCGTCCGTGGGCCATGATGTCCAGGAAGTTGTAGACCCCCGCGACCAGGCGCGTGTCGCCGAGCGACCCCAGGTTGCGGTGCAGGAGATCGAGATCGCGGGCGTCGGACACCTTGTAGTAACGCGAACTGCCGGCGGCCGGGCTGCCGATCCGCTTCAGCAGCGCGTTGAGCAGGTCGCCCTCGTGGGCGTTGCGGCTGCCGTCGTGATCGGCCGAACCCACCCACCAGTCGGGGTAACCCTCGGCGATGTCCAGGGGATAGAGCCCGGCGAAAAGCGCGTTGCGCGCGTAGGGCGTCGCGGTGGGCAGGATGGACCAGTAGTTGCGCCGCTCGATGTGGAACAGCCCCTCGAGCAAAGGTTCGATCATCCGCAGCTGATCGAGCCGCATGCAGTCGATGACGATCCAGAAAACCTGCCGGCTGTTCTGGATTTCCGGTTCCACCCAGTTTTCGAATACCCGCGGACTGAGCACCGGGGCGCCCACCTCGGCGTCCGAGCCGGTCCCCACCCCGGTGGCGCCGTCGGAGTTCACCCAGCTGCGGTAGTGCTGACGGACGTATTTGACAAAGGACAGGTTGGCCGCCGCAATCTGCTCCTCGAGAGTCTCCAGCAGCCCGTGATCGCTGAACTGGAACAGGTCGATGCTCCAGGTGACCAGATCGGCGTAGATCTTCTCCCAGTCCGCCGGCGTGGCGGCGGCCGCGAACCGGTCGCTCAGGGCCATGAAGTTACTCATGTAGTCCCGGGTCACCTCCTCGCCGGCCAGCTTTCGCGCCTCGAGCTGGCGTTTGAGGGCCGACAGGATCTGCACCGGTGAAACGGGCTTGACGAGATAGTCGTCGATCCGCTTGCCGATGGCCCGGGTCATCAGGTCCTCGGCCTCGCTCTTGGTGATCATGATCACCGGAATGTGCTGGTTGAAGGTCCGCAGCTCCTCGAGGGTTTCCAGGCCGCCCATGCCGGGCATCATCTCGTCGAGCAGCACCGCGTCGAAGGTCTTCTCCTTCAGCATGGTCAGGCCGTCGAGGCCGTTGGTGACGCCCTCGACCTCGTAGCCCTTGTCGCTGAGGAACTTCTGGTGGGAAACGAGTTCGTCGATGTTGTCGTCGACCCACAATATACGAAAGGCCAAAAGAGGCTCCTTTGTTCAGGGGCCCGCCGGGGAAACCGGGGCGGGCGGGAAAGTGACCAGGAAAGTCGTGCCGTGCTGGCTGGTGGACTCGACTCTTATCCTGCCGTTGTGATACTGCGTGACGATGCGTTTGACCAGGGCCAGACCCATACCCCAGCCGCGTTTCTTGGTCGTGAACCCGGGTTCGAAGATCTTGTTCCCCTCCCGGTACGGAATGCCCTTGCCCGTATCGGTAATCCTGAGGTTCACCCCGCCTTCGCGCGCATCCTCGAGATGGACGGTGATGGTGCCCTTGCCCTCGACCAGCGCGTCGATCCCGTTCTTGATGAGGTTTTCCAGGACCCACCCCAGCAGGTCGCGGTTGAAGCGCACCACGTTGGTGACGTCCCCTTCCCGCCGGAGACTGACCCGGCCGCCCAGGTGGGGCAGCCGACGCTGGAAATATTCCACCGTGTCGTCCACCACGCCCGACAGGTCAACGTCCTCGAGCTGGGGTTTCGAGCCGATCTGACTGAAGCGGGCGGAAATCATGCTGAGACGGGAGATGTCCCGGTTCAGTTCGACCATGGTTTCATCGTCCCTGGGCACCTTCTCCTCGAGCAGCGCCAGCCAGCCCATGATCGATGTCAGCGGCGTCCCCAGCTGGTGGGCCGTCTCCTTGGCCATGCCCGCGAACAGTGCCTTCTGCTGCGCCTCTTTCTTGCTCTGCAGGGCCCAGATCATCACCAGGAAGAACAGGGCCATCACCATGAGCTCGAGGTAGGGCATGATCTTCAGACGCTGGCTCAGGGCCGATCTCCCGTAGTGCACCGTGCCGACCCGACTGCCGTTCCGGTCCAGGACGGCGAACGGCTGCTGTTCCTGATCGTAGGCGGCGGCCAGGGACAGGATCTCGATGATGACCGGGTTGCTGGGTTTGGCCATGTCCTCCTGGAACAGGATCTGGTATTCGGGTACCGGAATGCCGATCACCGGGTTGTTCCACAGGACCGGGCGCCCCTCGTTGTTCGTCAGGATCATGGGCACGTCGATCTCGTTGATGATCGCCGCCACGGGTTTCATCTCCTCGATCGACTCGGGTTTGATCAGGCGGCTGGCCAGACTGGAGATGAGCTGCGTGGTCAGGTAGCTCTGCCTCTCGACGGCCTTCGAGACCCGGATGGTGAAGACCGTCGTTGCGACCACGATGCTGATGCTGCCGACCAACAGGTAGATATTGAAGAGGTAACGGCGCTTCAGGCCGAACAGGGATCGCTTTGGCCAGGACCTGCCCATCAGTCGATGTACTCCAGACCGCCCATGTAAGGCACGAGCACCGCGGGCACACGGATCCGACCGTCCGCCGTCTGGTAGTTCTCCATGATCGCGACGAGGATGCGGGGCAATGCCAGCCCCGATCCGTTGAGTGTGTGCACGAAACCCTTCGCCTCGGGCCCTTTGTAGCGGATGCCCGCCCGGCGGGCCTGGAAATCCAGGAAATTGCTGCAGGACGAGACCTCGAGCCAGGCTGCGACCCCGGCCGACCAGACCTCCAGGTCGTAGCATTTGGCCGCCGCGAAGCTGAGATCGCCCGTCGCCAGGGACAGCACCCGATAGGGCAGTTCGAGCTTCTGCAGCAGCTCCTCCGCGTCGGCGGTCAGCTTTTCGAGCTCGTCCCACGACGTCGCCGGGTCCACGAACTTGACCATCTCCACCTTGTTGAACTGATGGACCCTGAGCAAGCCGCGCGTGTCCTTGCCGGCGGCACCGGCCTCCCGGCGGAAGCACGGCGAGCAGGCGCAGTACTTCAGCGGCAGTCTGTCGGCGGCAATGGTCTCCTTCATGTGGAGATTGGTGACCGACACCTCGGCGGTGGGAATGAGGAAGAGGTCGTCGACCTGGCAGAGGTACATGTCCTCCTCCAGCTTGGGCAGCTGACCGGTTCCGGTCATGGCCGTTCGCCCCACCAGGTAGGGGACGTTGCATTCGGTGTAACCCTGCTCCAGGTGCATGTCGAGGAACCAGTTGATCAGGGCGCGCTCGAGGCGGGCGCCGTTCCCGGTGAGCACCGTGAAACCGCTGCCGCTCATGGCCGCGGCGCGCTCGGGATGAAAGATGCCCAGTTCGGCACCGATGTCCCAGTGGGGCATGACGGTGAACTCCCGTGCGACGGGCTCGCCCCAGGAGCGGATCAGCTCGTTGTTCTCCTCGCCCCCCTCGGGGGCCGCAGGGTCGGGAATGTTGGGGATCCGCAGGTACAGCTGCTCGACTTCCTGCTCGAGGACCTCGGCGCGGGCCTTCAGTTCCTTGATCCTGGCGGACACCTCTTTCATCTGGGCGATGGCCGCCGTGGCGTCCCGTCCGGCCTTCTTCTTCTCGGAGATGGCGCGGTTGGCCTTGTTGGCCTCCGCCTGTAGGGTCTCGGTCTCCTGCAAGGCGGCCCGGCGCTCGGCATCCCGCTCGTAGTAGGCGGCGATATCCACCGACTCGTTCTTCAAGGCCACCGCCCTGGTGACGAGTTCGCGGTTGTCACGTATGAATTTGCGATCGAGCAAGGGCGATCCCTTTCTGTGGCGGCGGGGCGTGATCAGGGCCCGGGAATCCGGCCAGGGTGCGGCGGTCAAAGGCACACCGAGGCCTCGGGACCGGCCCCCCTTTTCGAACGGGGGATTTGAATTTGCATTCCGGACCCGCGGCTGTTAGAAGGGTAGTAGCAACTGCCCGGCCGCGGCAAGGCAAATCCCCGCCGGATCGGGCCCTGGACCACGAATATCAAGAAAGCGGACCTTCAGGAATGGACAGGCGACCACTGATCGAAGCCCTGCGCTTGCTACCGGCCCGGAAACGTATCATCACCGCTCTCGACGTCCCGGGCCTGGATCAGGCGGTCCGGCTGGCGGGCCGCCTCGGCGACGGCGGCGGCTTCGTCAAGGTCGGGCTGGAGCTTTTTTCAGCCGCCGGACCGGAAGTCGTGCGCCGGTTGCGCGCGATGGAACGAGACGTCTTTCTGGACCTCAAATACCACGACATCCCCAACACCGTGGCCTCAGCGGCCCGGATCGCAGCGACGCTCGGCGCTTCGCTTTGCACGATCCACGCCGGCAACGGCCGCGGCTCCCTGACCGCCGCCGCCGAGGCCCTGTCCACCGCTCCGGTGGATCCGGTGACCGGACGCCGGCCCGCCCTGCTGGCGGTCACGATCCTGACCAGCCTGTCGGCTGCCGAGATGGACGAGGTCAGCCCCTCCGCGGATGAGCTGCAGGACAGGATCGAAAGGCTTGCCCGCCTGGCGTGGGACTGCGGCTGCGACGGGCTGGTCTGTGCGGCCGCGGATCTGCCCCGATTGCGCGCTGCCATCGGCACCGAACCTCTGATCGTCACCCCGGGAATCCGTCCCGCCGGCGCCGGCGCGGACGACCAGCACCGGGTCGCCACCGCGGGCCAGGCCGTCGCTGACGGTGCGGACTTTCTGGTGATCGGCCGTCCCATCACCCAGGCCAGTGATCCGGCGGCGGCCCTGCGCGCCATCGCCGCCGAAATGGCCTAGATACCCAGCCCAAGGAGCCACCATGTCGTCAGAAAAAGTCCTCGCCCTGATGGAAGAGCTTGGCGCCCTGCACAAGGGTCATTTCCTGCTCAGCAGCGGGCTGCACAGCGACACCTACTTCCAGTGCGCCCGCCTGCTCCAGTTTCCCGACCTGGCCCGCGAACTCGGCGCCGCCATGGGAAAATTCTTTGCCGACACGCCCCATGACCTGGTCGTCAGCCCGGCGATGGGCGGCATCCTGATCGGGCACGAGGTCGCCCGGGCGCTCGGCCGCCGCTTCGTTTTCACCGAACGGCAGGACGGGACCATGATGATCCGGCGCGGATTCTCCCTCGAACAGGGCGAGAAGGTCATCATCGCCGAGGATGTGGTGACCCGCGGCACCAGCCTGCTCGAAGTCGTCAAGGTGGTCGAAGAAGCGGGCGGCAGGGTTGTCGGTTTGACCAGCATCATCGACCGCACGGGCGGCGACGCGGGCCTCCCGCTGCCGCTCCAC
Organism: Candidatus Krumholzibacteriia bacterium; assembly: GCA_942492615.1. Taxonomy (GTDB): domain Bacteria; phylum Krumholzibacteriota; class Krumholzibacteriia; order LZORAL124-64-63; family LZORAL124-64-63; genus CALOFL01. The sequence continues at coordinate 60,610 of CALOFL010000020.1, read as the reverse complement.
GCTCTGGCCACCGTCAAGGTCGAAACCTTCCGGCCGGACGGCTGCCCCCTGTGCAAAGCCGGCCAGGACGTGGTCAAACCCGGCAGCCGCGGGAACTAGGCAGTGGTACCGCGGCCGGCGTCGGCCGAGCGACGTTCCTGGCGAACCAGCCTCACCGGCGGCCTGCTGGCCGCGCTGCTGTTCCTGGCGGCCTGGCTGCCCACCCATCCGGCCCGGCCGCACCTGGCCACCAGCGACCTCTTCACCCACCTGACGGTGGCCCGGCACCTTGTCCGCGGCGACGGCTTCCTGACCGATGTCGCCTACCCCCTCTCCTTTGCCTTTCCGTTCGCCCGCACCTTGCCCCAACCATTGCTCCACCGGCAACCGGGGTTCGCCCTGGCCCTGACGCTTCCGGTCCTGGCTGCGGACGAGGATCCCGAACAGGCGGTGGCGAACGTGCGTTGGTTCCAGGTCGCCGCGCTCGGCGGTCTCGTGTTCGCGGGCGCTGCGGCCTTGATCCGCCGCCGGCAGGAGGCCGGGCTCCTGCTGTGGTTGGTCCTGCTCGGCTTCAATCCCGCGCTGGGTTTTGCGGTCGACTGGGGCTTTGTCGAACTATCGTGCGCTCTGCTGATGCTGATGCTGTGGCTGCGCCGACCGGTCGCGCCGACGTTCACCGACGGTCTGCTCGCCGGTATGCTGACCCTCCTGCGGCTCGATCTCTTCTGGGTGCCCCTGGCCTGGTGGCTGTCGGGCGGCGGGCGGCGCGTCAGCCGCCGACGCTGGCTGCCGGCGCTGCTGGTCTGGCTGGCGGTGACGGCCCCCTGGGCCGTGCGCAACGCCCAGCTGACGGGCAATCCCGTCTTCAGCCTGCAGGGTTATGCCGAACACGTGAAGGACACCCGCAACTGGCCCGGTTACGACGTGTACCGGCAGCTCGATCCGCAGCCGCTGTTCACGACGCTCGCGACCGACCCCGTACCCGTGCTGCGCAAGGCGGCGCGGGGCGTGAAGTTCTATTGCCGCGACCTGCACCGGCTGCTCCCGCTGCCGCTGGTCGTGGCGCTGTGGGCGGCCGCCGGACTCTGGTTGTGGCAACTGCAGCGGTGTCTCGCCCGGAAGCGGCGGCCGGCCTTGCCGTCGCCGCTGGCCGCCGCCGGTCTCACGCTGGTCCTCATGATCCTTCAGTATGCGATCTTCGACCACGACCTGCGGCATCTGCTGGTGCTGGCGCCGGTGGTCATCTGGGAAGTGTCAAAGAGTTGCGGCAGTTGGCTTGCCGCGTCGATCGTGAATGGTCCGGCGGACCAACCGGGCAAGGCTCCCTGGCTGTTGACCGCCTCGGGCGCCGCCCTGCTGGCGTTGGCGATCGTCAGCGCCTTTCCCTGCCACCTGCCCGGCTGGTTGACGGCCGCGGAAATGGCGCGCACGGAAACCGCCGTCACCGCAGCCAGGGTCGAACAGGCCCGCCAGGCCCCGCCCGGTGTCCTGTTCTCCGCCACATCCGCGGTGCCCTGGTATGCGGACCGGCCCGTGGTCTGGGCACCTCTCGACAATCAGGTCCGGAGCCGGATCCTCGTCCTGCTTTCCGCAAACAAGGAGACGCCATGAGTGCAGCGGCCACCTGGTACGTCCCGGCGCCCGCGCTGTCGGCAACGACCTGGCGCGCCGGCTGGACCACGGCCCTGGGCCCCGACTTCAAGAGCGATCCTGCCGGCAAGGACCATGAGCAGGCGGTCGCGAAACTGACGGCAGCCGCGGGCCTGCCGCAGGCTGCCTGGGTCCGGCAGGTTCATGGCGGGACAGTGTTCCAGGCCACTGCTGCCGGCTGTCTCGGCGAAGCGGACGGCCTGTGGACCGATCGTCCCGGCCTCGGTGTGATCGGACGCAGCGCCGACTGTCCGCTGATCCTGGTCGGCGGGGAAAAGAACCTCCGGGGACCGGATTTGGGGGTTCGCCCACGCGAGCTGGCGTGCGACCGTCCGCCGCGTCACCGGCAACCTGATCGCCGCGATGACCGCCGCCGGCGGCGACCCGGCGTCCATGCGCGCGGTGATCGGCCCTTCGGCCGGCCCCTGCTGCTACGAGGTGGGCCCGGAAGTTCGCCGCGAGGCCCTGGACCGCCTGGGTGACGCTGCCGAATGGTATTTCCTGGAACGCAGCGGGCAGCTGATCTTCGATCTGTGGGCGGCCAACCGCGGCCAGGCCGAGGCCGCTGGCCTGGCCCCTGACAACATCCACGCCTGCGGAGCCTGCACGATCTGTGGTACGCTCTACCCCAGCCACCGCCGTGAAGGGAAGGCAGCGGGTCGCTTCGCCGCGATCATCGGCGGCTGAATTCGTGTTCACGGCGACACCCGACGGGGTGCGACATGTCCCCGATGTCGGTTCGAAAACACCACACCCTGGAGCTCCTGGTCATCCTGGCAATGGGCCTGTCGCCGGGGCGCCATTTTCGCCAGGCAGCCGACAAAGGTGAGGTGTTGACCCAACCTTCGCTTCAGCAGCGTCATATTGTGCCCATCCTCGACTCCCGATCCGTTCATGCGGACGAAGTGGAGACCACGGGCCATCCGACGAACCAACCCACCAATCGGATAAATCCTGTCCGGTTACCTGTTCCAGTTGCGTATCAATAGATGAGCAAGCTTGGATCCACACATCCCTTCCATCCCTCCGGAGGCAGAGACCTTGCGATTCCCAACCACGGTCATGTTGCTGTTATTCGCCTTGAATGCCGGCGCCCAGCAAGCGCCCGACACCCCGGCCACGGATCCCGAACTCAAACTCTTGCCCCTGACGGCGCACCTGGACGTTTTCGCGGCGGCCGTGCCCACGGACAAGGCCGCCGGAACGGCGTTTGTCGCCCTGGCCGAAAGATCCGGCCTGCGGGTCCGGGTCGATGGGATGATCAACGTGGAGATCGTCGCGCCGATCGGCTCACCCCCCGTGGACCCGGATCTGATCACACGCAACGGCGGTGAAGTGGAGGCGGTGTGGCGCCATCAGACCAGCGCCTGGCTGCCGCCGCGCGGCGTGCGTCCCCTGGCCCGCGCGCTGCCGCCCGGCCATCTCCTGCGCGACGCCGGCCAACCCCATGACAATGACGAGGGCCCCGGGGTCGCCGGCTCGGACCTGTATCGGGACGGCGGGGCCGACGGCACCGGCATCACCATCGGGATCATCGACCGCAATTTCGCCAGGCTCGATTCGGCGCAGACCCAGTCGCCGGCATCCGTACCGCCGGTACTCCTGAACCACGACTACACCGGACAGGGCCTGTTCAGCGGAACGGTCACTCACGGGACCGGTCAGGTGGAATGCGTCTACGACCACGCGCCCGGAGCCACCTATCACATCTTCCGCATCGCGAATTCCACCCACCTGGGCCTGGCCGTCGACGACGCCATCACCGAAGGGGTCGATCTCCTGAGCACCACCCAGAGCTGGTATAACGAGGGCTGGGCGGACGGCAGCGGCACGGCCAACCTGGCCGTCGATACCGCCGGCAACGCGGGCATCCTCTATTTTAATTCGGCCGGCAACCGCGCCCAGACGCACTGGCAGGGGAACTTCGCCAGCGGCGATGGCGACAAGTGGCACGAATGGAACGCGACCGGGGACGAGACCAACACCTACACCCTCCGGTCAGGGGCCACCACCTTCATCTACTTGTCCTGGAACACCGCCGGCGGCACCACTGACTACGATCTTTACCTGCTGGACAACCAGCTCAACGTGCTGGATTCGAGCACCGCCGGCGGCAACACGTTCGAGAAGATCGTGTGGCAGAACAGCACGCAGAACACCGTGACGCTTCACGTCACCGTGGCGCGGGAATCCGGAGCGGGCGCCGAGTTCGAGGTCTTCAAGCATGACAGCTCAGCCTTCCAGCACGCCGTGGCCGCCAGTTCCATCACGCCGCCCACGAACAACCTCCACCCCAACACCATTTCCATCGGGGCCGTCAGGCAGAACGTCTACGACGCGACCCAGCCCGACCCCATCGCCGAGTACAGCAGCCAGGGTCCGAGCAACGGCGGGTTGCGGGCCCTCGACCTGGCCGCCCCGACCTCGACGACAACCTGGGCGTTCAGCGGACCGTTCACCGGCACGAGCGCCGCCACGCCCAACGCCGCCGGTATCGCCGCAGCTTTGTGGTCCAGCCAGCCCCAGCTCTCGGCCGCGGCCATGCGCGAACTACTGTTTCATCTGGCGACGCTCCAGCTTGACTGGGGCGTTCCCGGAACCGATGTGGTCTACGGGTACGGCGGCATGTTCCTGCCCACCTTCGCTCCCGGAACGGCCTGGGTGGACCGCACGGCCGGCAACACGACCGCCGATCCCGCCAAGCCGTGGTACCGGGTGACCGACGCCTTGGCTGCCGTACCGAACGGAGGGCGCATTCTCATGCTCGGTGGGAGCTACCCCACGCCCCTGGTCCTGGACAAGACGGTGGTACTGGAATCCGTGGTCGAGGATGCGGTCGTCGGAGCCAACTGAAAAAATGCGGCTGAATCACGGCTTTTTGGGCGCCGGGCGCACTCCGGCGAGCAAAGCGAGGGGGTGGGCGCCGAGCGCACTCCGGCAAGCAAAGCGAGGGGGTGGGCGCCGAGCGCACTCCGGCGAGCAAAGCGAGGGGGTGGGCGCCGAGCGCATTGCGGCGAGCAAAGCGAGGGGGTGGGCGCCGAGCGCATTGCGCAGCCTAAGCTCGGCGCCCACCCCCGAGCGCCCTACATGTTCCGCCGATACTGCCCCCCGACCTGGTACAGCGCCCCGGAGATCTGCCCCAGGGAGCAGACCTTGGCGGCCTCGAGGAGCGATTCGAAGGTGTTGCGGTGCTCGACGGCCGTCTTCTGCAGGTCGGCCAGTGCCCGCGGCGCCTCCTTGGCGTTGCGCAGCTCGAAGGCCTCGAGGGTCGTGATGGCGTATTCCTTCTCGTCGTCCGTCGACCTGATCACCTCATTGGGTAGGACCGTCGGCGAACCGTCGGGATCCAGATAGGTGTTCACGCCGATGATGGGCAGTTCGCCGGTGTGCTTGCGCCCTTCGTAGTACATCGATTCTTCCTGGATGCGGGTGCGCTGATACATCCGCTCCATCGCCCCGAGCACGCCGCCCCGCTCGCTGATGCTCTGGAACTCCTTGAGCACCGCCTCCTCCACCAGTTCCGTCAGTTCCTCGGTGATGAAGGCTCCCTGGAGCGGGTTCTCATTCGTGGCCAGGCCGAGTTCCTTGTTGATGATCAGCTGGATGGCCATGGCCCGCCGCACCGATTCCTCGGTCGGCGTGGTGATCGCCTCGTCGTAGGCGTTGGTGTGCAGGCTGTTGCAGTTGTCGTAGATGGCGTACAGGGCCTGCAGCGTGGTGCGGATGTCGTTGAACGCGATCTCCTGCGCGTGCAGGCTGCGGCCGGACGTCTGGATGTGGTACTTCAGCTTCTGGCTGCGCTCGTTGGCGCCGTACTTGTTCTTCATGGCCTTGGCCCAGATGCGGCGGGCCACCCGTCCCATGACCGAGTACTCGGGATCCATACCGTTGCTGAAGAAGAAACTCAGATTCGGCGCGAAGCTGTCGACATCCATGCCGCGCGACAGGTAGTACTCCACGAAGGTGAACCCGTTGGCCAGCGTGAACGCCAGCTGGCTGATGGGGTTGGCTCCCGCCTCGGCGATGTGGTAGCCGCTGATCGACACCGAGTAGAAGTTGCGCACGTTCTGCTCGATGAAGCTCTGCTGGATATCGCCCATCATCCGCAGGGCGAACTCCGTCGAGAAGATGCAGGTGTTCTGCGCCTGGTCCTCCTTGAGGATGTCGGCCTGAACGGTTCCGCGTACCGCGCTCAGGGTCTCGGCCTTGATCCGGGCGTAGACGTCCGGCGGCAGGACCTGGTCGCCGCTGACGCCCAGGAGCATCAGGCCCAGCCCGTCGTTCCCCGGCGGCAGTTCGCCGCGGTACGCCGGCCGCGGCACGCCCTTTTCCCGGTAGATGGCCGCGACCTTCGCTTCGACCTCGTCCACCAGTCCCTCGGCCCGGATGTGCTTCTCGCAGCCCTGATCCACCGCCGCGTTCAGGAAGAAGGCCAGCATCATCGGCGCCGGACCGTTGATGGTCATCGACACCGAGGTCTTGGGGTCGGCCAGATCGAAACCCGAGTACAGTTTCTTGGCGTCGTCCACCGTGGCGATGCTCACGCCGCTGTTGCCGACCTTGCCGTAGATGTCGGGGCGGCGGTCGGGGTTCTCGCCGTAAAGAGTCACCGAGTCGAAGGCCGTCGACAGCCGGGCGGCCGGCATCCCGGCCGAGACGTAGTGGAAGCGCCGGTTCGTCCGCTCGGGCCCGCCTTCACCGGCGAACATCCGCGTGGGATCCTCGCCTTCGCGCTTGAGGGGGAACACCCCGGCGGCGAAGGGGAAGAACCCGGGCGCATTCTCGGTCAGCAGCCAGCGCAGGATGTCGCCCCAGTCCTCGTAGCGCGGCAGGCTGACCTTGGGGATGCGCGTGTGGCTCAGCGACTCGGTGTAGAGATCCTGCTCGATGACCTTGCCGCGCACCTTGAAGACGTACTTGTCCGCCCGGTAGCGCTGGACCGTGGCCGGCCACTCCTGCAGCAGGTCGCGGCAGCGGGCATCCAGCTTCTGTTCCAGCTCGTTGTGCAGCTCCACGAGGTCCTGCAGGTAGGCCGGTTCCCCCTGCACGTGGGCGATGGCCGTGACCACCCCGCCGGCGCCGGGCTCGGTCACCTTCACGCTCGCGGTGCCGGTGCGTTCACGCAGCAGCTCGATGGTTCCGGCCAGCTGGTACAGCCGGCGCGCCAGGGCGCACTGGTCGGCGACGAAGCGGTCGTACTCCCGGCTGCTGTCGACGATCTCGGACAGGTAACGCACCCGTTCGGGGGGGATGACGTACGCGCGCCGGCTCATGGCCTCGGTGATCTCCCACTGGGAATGCAGTTCGGCGCCGGTCCGCTCGACGATCGCGCCCATGATGGCCTTGTACAGGGTGTTCATGCCCGGATCGTTGAACTGCGAGGCGATCGTTCCGAAGACGGGCAACAGGTCGTCGGCCTTGTCGAATTCGTTGTGGTTGCGCCGGAACTGCTTGCGGACATCGCGCAGCGCATCCAGGCTGCCGCGGTGGTCGAACTTGTTGATGGCGATCAGGTCGGCGAAGTCGAGCATGTCGATCTTCTCCAACTGGGTCGCCGCCCCGTATTCCGCGGTCATCACGTACAGGGAAACATCCGAATGCTCGGTGATCTCGGTGTCGCTCTGCCCGATCCCGCTGGTCTCGACGATGATCAGGTCGAATCCGGCGGCCTTGCAGATGTTGATGCTCTGCCGCACGTATTTCGACAGGGCCAGGTTCGACTGTCGGGTCGCCAGCGAACGCATGTAGACCCGCGGGTGGTCGATGGCGTTCATGCGGATGCGGTCGCCCAGCAGGGCCCCGCCGCTGCGCCGCCGGGAAGGGTCGACCGACACGATGGCGATGGTCTCGTCGGCGAAGTCGGCCAGGAAACGGCGCACCAGTTCGTCCACGAGGGACGACTTGCCGGCTCCGCCGGTGCCGGTGATCCCCAGCACCGGGATCACCCGGCCGGCCGGCGGCGTGCCCACCGCCGCCATCAGCTCGTCGCCCTGCTCGGGATGGTTCTCCGCCAGGGAGATCAGGCGACCCAGCGCGCGCGGGTCCCGCGTGGCGAGGCCTTTCAGGTGGGGCGCCATGCTCGCCGGTGTCGGCGTCTCACCCACCGGGAAGTCGCACTGCCGCAGCACCTCGTTGATCATGCCCTGCAGTCCCATCTCCCGTCCGTCGTCCGGCGAGAAGATCCGGCTGATGCCGTAGGCCTGAAGCTCCTCGCTCTCTGCGGGCAGGATGGTCCCGCCGCCGCCGGCGAAGATCCTGATCGCGACGCCGGCCTCACGCACCAGGTCGTGCATGTACTTGAGATACTCCACGTGGCCGCCTTGATAGCTCGTGATCGCAATACCCTGAGCGTCCTCCTGGATCGCGCAGTCCACGATCTCCTGCACCGACCGGTTGTGCCCCAGATGGATGACCTCGGCCCCGCTGGCCTGCAGGATACGCCGCATGATGTTGATGGCCGCGTCGTGGCCGTCGAACAGCGAGGCCGCCGTCACGATGCGGACATGGTTTGCCGGTTTGTAGGGCTCGGCCACGGTGTGGGTGGGATTGGCGTGCTCGGACATGGCGACCTTTCGGTTCGTCGCGGGGATCGGTTCGGCGGCAATGCATAGCATATGACCGCCACCAAATTTAACACATGCGGCCCGTTTGCGACAATCGTCGCCCTCGCCCGGGCCAGGGCTTGTTCCGGCGGCGTCCATGGTCCATCATGTTCCGGCCCCTTCACCCCGGTCCCGGGAGGACCCATGCCCGACTGGAAGATGCTCAAGGCCACCTGGTCCCTGCGCCTGTTCGCGCTGACCAGGATTCCGCTGATCGCCGTCCTGCGCCCGACCCTGCTGCAGGCCGACCGCGACAGCTGCGTGGTCCGGCTGCCTCTGGCCTGGTTGTCCAGGAACCACCTCGGATCCCTCTATTTCGGCGCCCTGTGCGTGGGGGCCGACACCGCCGGCGGCCTGATCGTCATGAACATGATCCGGGCCCGGCGCTCGTCGGTGGCTTTTCTTTTCAAGGATTTCCACGCCACCTTCCACAAACGGGCCGAAGGCGCCACGGTCTTCTCCTGCCACGACGGCCCCCGGCTGATCGCGCTGCTGGACCGCGCCGAACAAGGCGGGGAGCGCGTCGAGGACACCGTGACGGTCACAGCCACGGTGCCGGACAAGCTGGGCGAAGAACCGGTGGCCACCTTTCAGCTGACCATCAGCATGAAGAGGCGGGATCAGATACCCAACTTGACGTAGGCCCGCCACCAGCTGCGCTCGCTCGCCAGGCCGGCCGGCGGATTCGCCAGATAGGCGCCCCCGTCGGCGCTTTCCCGGTTCCATTCCAACGTCACGTCCCAGAGCAACGGGGACCGCCCGCCACCCTCCGCGCCGAACGTTTCGGCCAGCGTCGGAATGTTCCGGAGACTGGCGGCCACGGTCGTGCGTTCGCCGCTGCCCGGCGTCCGGCCGGCCATGCCCCAGGTGGCGCGGCTGACGGTCAGACCCGTTTCCACGTCCCTGTTTCGCGGCCGCCAGCGGACCACACCGGTCACCGATTCGCCCGAACCCCCGAGGTTGTGACCGAGGACCCACGCATCGTGGCTGTAACCCTCGGTGAAACCGCTGTTGCTGTACCACAGGACATCCTCGTGAACCAGCTCCGCGTACTCGGCACCCAGATCCCAGGCGGGACTGAACAGTTCGAATCCCAGCACCGAAGCGGGCACCGCGATCTGGGGTACGTAGCCCCCCGGACCGCTGGGCAAAGCGTCGGTACCGGCGTAGTCCCAGTACAGGCGGCCAGCCGCCGCGGGCAGCCACGGCCAGGGCGCTTGACGCCAGCGGAATTCGAACTGGACGTCGAGGATGCGGTCGGTCACCGGCCCGCCGCCGACCTCGTCCCAGGTCGTGCTCTTGGTCGGGAAATTGATCTGGAGCAGGTCGCCCCACAGGGATCCGTCGCGCGCCGCCGCCATCGCCGTGTGGCTCACCGCGGCCCGGAACCAGTCCGTCAGTTCCCAGCCCACGAGCCACTGGAAGAACCACGGGTGGGCCGTCTTCTCCCCGACGCCGTCGTCTTCGCGGAAACGGACCTGGCGCTTGCTCAACCGGCCGGTCCGCAGCAGCAGGTCCTCCGGAGCCAGGAAATCCCAGAAACCGCCGCCCCAGGCGAACGGCCGGGTGCGACGGGCGGTCACCGCGGGAAAGGTCGGACCGTTGCGGTCCAGGACCAGGGCACCGGTCAGCCCGGGACCCGTGCGCCGGGGCGCCCAACCCGCGCTCAAGGCCCAGCGGCCCCACTGGACGCCTGCCTCCCCCCGGGGTACATCCATCACCCAGGGCCCTTGGGCCAGCCGGGCGTCGCGGACCGGTACCTTCCCCGTCGGTACGCCCCAGCCCGGCCAGGTGAGTGGATCGGCCGGCCCGCCGGGACCTTCGAACCGGACACCGGCACCCTTCACGCGGCCGGTCAGCCTGGCCGAAAGAGCCACCCACCAGGGTCCGGCGGAAAAATCGACCACCGGTTCGAAAGCGGCGTTCCAGCCCGGCGGCCAGGCCAGGCCCGCCTCCTGGGCCAGCGGATCGCCCAGATCGGTGAACCCAGCCAGCATCCGCCCGGCAATGCGGACCTGCGGCGGGTGCACCTTGCAGTCGCAGCCGTGGAACACCACCCCCCCGCCCCCTGAGCGGTACCGGTCCACCTGGAAACGGAGCCTGTCCAGCTCACGATCGTCGGCGTAGGCCGTGGCCGTGCCGGTCATGGCCTGATCCATGGATTCCGCGAGCAGATGGGCCAGCTCTGCTTCAGAGACCGGCTGGTAGACCGGAGGAAAATGCCCACCCTGCAGGATGAGGCGGCGCAGCGTGGACCAATCCACCGTGCGGGCATCGGCTTCGACCGGATCGAATCCGGCAAACGAAACCCCCGGAGCCACCAAGGCCACGGGGGTCAACAGCAACAAGGCCAGGAACAGGCGCGCGGCCGTCGTCAAACGCCGGCCAGCACCGTCGCCACGCCACCGAGCACGATCACCGGCAGAAACAGTATCAGCGCGCCGACCGGCAGCAGGGCCAGAAAGACGGTGCCGAGGATCAGCATCAGCGGCACCACGAAGACGAGCGTCAGCAGTCCCTTGGTCAGGAAAAAGGCCAGCTTGAACGGAAGCAGCACCAGGGCGAACACGAATTTCAACAGCAGAAGTCCGACGCTCAACACGACCATCAGGATCGACAGCAGAATAATGGCTTCCAGAAACATTGCGGATCCTCCCGTGGGCGTGGCGTCTTTCCGTACGGCCCCGGTGCTCGGGCCTTGGCTTCACTACGATCAGGCGGCCGTCAGGTTGCATGGGGCCGGCACCGCTGAAAATACCCGTCGGACTCGGCAATAATTCGCGCCAATCGGGATCCTCCCTGAAATCCTGGGATATTCTCGAACCACATCAACGGGTATCAAACGGAAAAAATTCTGGCTTTTTGGACTTTATTTGTGCTATTATACAATTATAGCTGCTTCTTAGGCGACACTTCCCAAGTCATGTCGAAGCTCGCGCACTTCAATCTTCATGCTTGGGTAGACCTGGAAGCAGCTATAAATTTGCCAGAAACGCATCTTACCACCTATCCCTCCGCGGGTCAACCTCACCCCATTGCCGCCAGGTTCCGATCCCCCTGAAAAAAAACCGGGCGGATCCCTGTGGATGCCGCCCGGATGATGTACCTGCCGCAACTGTCGCGGCCGGTCGCTACTTCTCGAACATGGACATGTCGACCGTGGGATCGGCGTCGAACATCTCGACCGTGCCCTTGCCGAACTCCTCGTCGTCGTACATGATGCGCATCTTCTTGGGCATGGTAAACCCGTCGGCCTCCATGTACTCGTCGATATAGACCTTCTGGACCACCGGTGCGCCCGTCATCGGCGACGTGCCCGGCTGCTCGACCATGACGATGTGATTGCTCGCGGCGTCGAGGTAGAGGATCCGGTAATCGTCACCCACGCCCGAGGCGTAGACCGGGTTGCAGTCCTTGCCTTCGACCTGCCGCGGCTCGAGGGCCTGGAAGGTCCAGGCGTCCATGTTGCGCATGATGCCCAGCATGTCCGTCTGCAGTTCCTCGTGCGCGGTCGCGAGCTCCTCGCCTTCCATGTCCTTTTTGCCCATCGGCGTGTCGGACCAGCCCATGTCACCGGCAACAACGCTGGTCATGTTACCGAAGGGGGTCTTCTGGACGGTGTGGACCTTGTCGGGATAGACCACGGTCTTCTCGATGGTGAACGTCATGTCCATGCCCTGGATGTTCGCCTCGATGACGGTCGTCTCGGCGTAGCTCTTGATGCCGGCCAGGCTGGCCTGGCCACCGGCGGCTTCGGCCATGCCGGCCATCAGCGCGGCGCCGGCCTCGAGGCTGGCGGGCGTGGCCAGGGGCACGTCCATCGCCGGCTCGGGAATGGTGATGTCCACCATGTTCACCGCACCGAACCCGGAGAAGTCGCCGTCCCATTCCTGATAGTTGCCGACGGCCAGGATGGTCATCTGGTCGGGTTTCCACACGGCCTGGGTGGCGGCCAGAACGTCGGCCTTGGTCATGGCCTTGACCTGCTCCTGGTACTTCTGCAGGAAATCGGCTTCGTAGCCGTAGCGTTCGAACATGACCATGCGGTCGAGGATCTCGCGCTTCGTGTCGTAGTTGAACACCTCGGAGTTGAGGATTCCGTCCTTGGCGATCGCCAGCTCCTCGTCCGTGACCTCTTCGGCGATCATCTTCTGGATCTCGGCCAGCACGGCCGCGGCGGCCTTCTCGCTGGTCTCGCTCTTGGTCATCGTGAAGGCCACGAACAGACCCGGATTACGGAATCCGGTACCGGCGCTGCTGCCGACCGAATAGGCCAGACCCTGGCGGCTACGGACTTCGTTGAACAGGCGCGTCGCGAACCCGCCGCCCAGAATACGGTTACCCACCTGGACGCCCGCGTAGTGGGGGCTGTCGGCGCGGATGCCCTTGTGGCCCATGAAGATGGTCGACTGGGTCAGGTCATCCTTGTCGACGACGTTGACCGTACGCGGCAGATCCGGGATTTCCGGGTCGGCGGGCAGGGGCACGGTGGCCTTCTCCCAGCCGGCAAATGCCGTCTCGATCTTCTGGATCATTTCCTGGCTGTCGAAGTCGCCGATGACCACGAGGTACATCCGGTCCGGATGGAACCAGTCGCTGTGGAAATCGATCATGTCCTGGCGGCCTACCGAGGCGACGGTGTCGTATTCCGGGTGACGGGCCATCGGGTGGTCGGCGCCGAAGACGGCCTTCATGGCCTCCCGGCGCGCGATCCCCTGGGGCTCGTCGTTCCGGCGGCTGATGCCCGCCTTCTCCTCTTCCTTGGCCAGCTTGATCTTGTCCTCGGGGAAAGCCGGGTTCCGCAGGATATCAGCCAGCAGTTCCAGGCCCAGGTCCGTGTCTTCCTTCATGGCCGACAGGTAGGCGCCGCCGCTGGACTGGCCCACCCAGGTCTCCACGCTCAGGCCGCGGGCCTCGACGAGCTCGTCGATATCATCGCCGCTGCGGTTCGTGGTACCGCCCGAGCGCATGACCCGGCCGGTCATGCTGGCCAGCCCCACCTTGTCGGCGGGTTCGTAGATGCTGCCGGCGTCGATGGTGGCGCTCAGCTCGACGATGGGAAACTTGTGGTCCTCGGTCAGGTACAGGATCATCCCGTTCTCCAGCTCGACCCGCTCGTAGGCGGGCATCTGGATGGGATTCAGCTCCGGAATCTTGATCTTGTCCCAGGGCTTCTTCGCCGCGCTGGCGGGTGTAACCGCCACCGTGACGATCACGAGCACCAGCAGCATGGCGGCCATTCTCTGGTTCATCAGCTTCATGTTCGTTCCTTTCGGTGCCCCGCACGATCCGCGGGGCGAGAGCGGTTCCTAGGAGGCGTCCTCGGTTTCAATGACGGCAACGGTGCGGTTCGATTCGACGAAGATCTCGCCAGCGACCCGCTGGACGTCCTCGAGGGTGACCGCTTCGATCCGCTCGACCCGGTTGAACAGATTGCGCCAGTCGCCCATGTAGGTCTGGTACCAGGCCAGCTGGCTGGCCATGCCGGCGTTGCCGCGCAGGCCGCGGATGAAGTTGGCGCGGGTGCGCTGCTTCACGGCCTCGAGCTCCTCGGCGGTGATGCCTTCGGTCTTGATCTTTTCGACCTCCGCCATGGAGGCCGTCTCCATGTCCGCTGCGGTCTTGCCCTTGGCCGGAATGGCGAAGACGACCAGGCCGGTCTGGAACTTCTCGCCGGGGAAACCGGCGAACGTCATGGCCTGGACGGCGATCTGCTGCTCCTTGACCAGGCTCTTGTAGAGCCGGCTGGTGCGACCCTGGCCCAGGACGTCGGCGATGACCTCGTAGACCGGCCAATCGGGATGCATCACGTTCTCGACAATGTAGCCGGCGGCAAACACGGGCTGCGACGGGTCCTTCATCGTCAGGCGCTTCTCGCCCAGCTGCACCGGTTCGAAGGTCTCGACCGGCTCGGGATTGCCCGCGGGGATGTCGCTGAAGTACTTCTTGGCGTACTTCTTGACTTCCTCGATATCGACGTCACCCACCAGGCTGACGACGATGTTCGAGCCGACGTAGTACTCGTCGAAGTACTCCTGGCAGTCGGCGCGGCTGACGTTCTCGATGTCGGACATGTAGCCGATCGTCGAGTGGTGGTAGCCGTTGGCCATGAACATCAGGTTCTGGAACTGCTCGATCATCCGCCCGATGGGGTTGTTATCGGTGCGCATCCGGCGCTCTTCGGTGACCGGTCCATCCTTCTCGGTGTAGAACTCGCGGAAGACCGGCTTGGACATGCGGGCGCCCTCGATATAGGCCCACAGCTCGAGCCGGTTGCTCGGCATGTTGTACAGATAGACGGTCACGTCGCTGTTCGTGTAGGCGTTCAGGCCCTGGCCGCCGTTGTTCTCGACGATCTGCCCGAACTCGTTGGTGACGACGAACTCGCGGGCGGCGTCCTTGGCGGCGGTGAAGGCCGCTTCGAGCTCCTCGAGCTTCGCCGGGTCGGCGTTGATGCCCTTCAGCCGCTCGGCCTTGAGGGCCGCGAAGGCGGCGTCCTCGACGGCCATCGCTTTGGCTTCGGCCTTGGCATCGTTGGTCCCGATCTCTTCGGTCCCCTTGAAGGCCATGTGTTCGAGGATGTGGGTCAACCCGGTGATGCCGCGGACCTCGTTGGCACTGCCGACGTTGACGAAGGTCCGGAAGGAAAACACGGGCACGTCATGGTTTTCCAGGACGATGAACTGGACGCCGTTGTCCAGGGTGAACTCCTGGATCTGTCCCTCGAGATCGAGGTAGGTCTGGGCCCCGGCGCTACCGGCGGTCAGGGCAACGACAGCCAGCAGGATCAGGAAACGCATTCTAAAAGCCATGAAGGCCTCCGTTGTCTTGCCCCGCTGATTCGGAGCGTCACGATAAACCCCGGCCTGTCGGCCAGGTACGAAAAACAAGCGATTTACTCGGTTTTAGAGTCCCCTCGGGGGTGGGGTTTTCAACAAGGGCAAGCTACCACCACACCCCCGAGATGTCAATGATTCCGCACGGGATACGCAGGCCGCCACCCGGGTGTTTCCGGCGAATCGTGTTCATTTAACCAGCGCCATCTTGCCGATTTCCACGTTGGAGCCACACCGAACCTCGTAAAAATAGACCCCGCTCGCAACGGCCCGCCCTCCGTCGGCGCGGCCGTCCCAGACGGCCTCGCCGCTCGTCGCCACCTGCTCATCGAGTAGGGTGCGGACCAAAGCCCCGCGCACGTCGAAGATCTTCACCGACAACCGATTCGGACCGGGGACGGTGTAGGCGATGGTTACCCTCGGGTTGAATGGGTTGGGGTGGATGTCGACGGCGAAAGCGACCGCACCACCTGGCACGTCGCCGACGGGCCCCCACATGTAGTCGAAGGCGTGCAGGATATCTGCCAGCAGGGATTTCCGGGCCGTCAAGGCGTTGGGCGGGGGATCCGTCGGGGAGGTCTTGACGAACATCAGGTCGTAAGGCAGAGATACAACCACGGCATCTCCGGTTGTGTTCAACGTAGCGGCGGCGTAGGGATAGGCTCCGGTGGTGCCGGTGGGGTCGGTGAACTCCGCCGCGAGAACGCCTCCGCCCCCAGGTGTGACCCCGTCGAAGCTGTTGATGTTCGGGCATCCCCCGTAGGCGACCCACCCGGTGGTCTGGAACAGCATGCCCGAACCCGGAGTCGGTCTGACCAGGGGAGCCGCCTGGTTGCCGATGAATGAGCGGAGGTCGTTCGTGGTCACATCAACCCCCAAACGTCCGGTCAGGAACTGCCCACCGGCAGAGGACCTATCCAGGTCGTAGGCCAGACCGTCACCCGTCAGGAGCAGGTTTTTTCCCGGGCTCTGGAGCCAGTCGTCGAGCAGACCGATGTCGTTCGATGGGTCAATGTCGACATCTCCACGCCCCAGGGTCAGGAGGGATTCGGTTCCGCTTGAATAGAGAACGGTGCCGTAGTGATCCAGCTGTGCGGCGGTGGCCCGGCCACCGAGGCCGTTACCCAGACCCGAAGCGGGGCTGCGGGTGAGAAAAACATCGAAGTCGAAGGTCGTGAACTGGGATTGTCCGATCGGACTGAACTCCTGGAGGGCTTCGATCCATAGTTCAAGTCCCGACAGGTCCTCCGCGTCGAACCAGAAAAGGGCCGGGCCGCCCGAGCTGATGACCGATTTGTTATACCATTCTTCCAGCCGCGGCAGGGCCCTCATGGTGAAGTTCGGATCGTACCCCAAGGGCCCCGAGAAGTCCTGGAAACCCGTGGTGTCCGCCGGAAGGAAGGCTTGAATCGTTCCACCGGGCCCTGTCTCGGTGGCGACGATGAGATAGTGGACCACGTCGCCGGGGAACAGGAAGCCGGTGTCGGGCAGGTCGAAGGACCATTCCCCGGTGGGCTGACCCTGCCCGTCGTGGACCTCCACGCCGTCGACGAACCCATTGGCGGGAAGACCCGCGGTGCGCCATGGGTCGTAGGCTTCGTTCCCCTGGCGGACGTACTGGAGCCGGGGCCCGGGGTCGAGGACGGCACCGGAACCGACCGGGGCGATGCGGACCACGATCGAGTCGCCGGCATCGTTTTTCAGGTGACCGGCCGGCGAGATGTTGCGGGCCATATCGAAGCGGACTGACAGCGCCCCCCGGTCCTCGAAGTCGAGCGTCCCGCTGGCGGGGAAGGCGTCCTGGGCCAGATCCGGGATCTTCGCCGTCATGGCGGGACCACCCTGCTCGAAGACCTTCAGGGTGACGTTGTCGAAGTAGGGGGTCGGGGTGCCGTCGCCACCCATCCCGAATGCCCAGCTCATCTGGCGGACGGCCAGCCGCACCTGTACCTCGTCGACGCCAGGCACGAGCAGGTCGGTGACCTCTGTGGAGAAACGCGTGTAGGTAGCATCCTCGGCGTAGACGAAGCCTCGGTCCACCCAAGGCTGGTCCGCGATGGTCTGGGACCCATGCCCCCCCGATCCGTCAACGTCGGCCGAACGGATGCTCCAGGAGTAGAAGATCCGCGGGTGAATGTAGTCGATGCCCAGGTGGTGGTAGACGTCGAACTCGAATAGGGCACCCACCTCGTCAGTGCCGGGCCAGTTCATCACCGGAGAATCGACGGCATTGTGCAGGTCCTGTCTGGGGTCGGACAATCCGCCCTCGGGATTGACTATGTAGCCACCGGGCCCGTAACACCAGTTGAAGCACGTGCTGCCCCCGGTGCCCGGCACCACCAAACCGTCGTCGATGAAGGCCACCTGCGGGCTGTAATTGCTCCGGCAGGGATCGATGTCCTCCAGGTTCGTCCAGATCTGGGCGAAATCCCCAACGCCCGTGGACAGACGCGGAATCCAGTTGCCCAGCGTGCCATCTTCGAAATCATCGAAGGTCGCTACGCCGCCGTTGCTGAGCGTCACTAGCACGTCATCCAGCTGGCAGGCACCCTCGCCGAAGAACCCGCAATCCTCGTCGGCGAAGATTTCGTCGCTGATGAATCGGAACTGGAGAACCACCTCGTCATGACCGGGCCCGCCGTAATCAACCGGCGTCAGGGTGGCCTGGACGTCTAGCGGCACCGCCTCGGCGGTACCGTCGGTCATCCACAGGGTCGAGAAGACACCCTCCCCGTTGACGTAGCCCAGAGCAAGCTGATCGTAACCCGCTTCGATGTCATGATTCAGGATTGCTGTGATCCGGACCTGGCATTCCAGGGCACCGTCGGCGACAGTACCGGTCCATTCCAGCCTCTCGTTCCAGTCGTTGCCGTAGCCCCCGACGGGATCACCGACTTCGCAGGATGGATAATCCAAGGAGCCGCACCAGACCGAAAGGCCGCCGCGGATCCGATGGTAATCCGAAACGTGCCAGTGGGATTCGCCCCCGGGAAGAGTCAGGTCGGCGCTCGTCCACCCGTTCCAGGCGGGGAACAGGCTGAGGTCCTCGAAGTCCCCGAGATAGAACGGTTCGCCGGGACCGTTGGTCGGGTCGAGGTGGCCGGCCATCAGGTTGATGGTGTCCACGACCGTCTTGGCCCCGCCCGCCGGGCCGCCGACGATGACTTGGTCGCGCCCGGCGAGAACTTGCAGCCTCGCCGGTCTTGAAGTCCGGTCGGGAGCCGGGAAGGCTGAGCCGGCGACCAGCCAGAACCCCAGGGAAACGAAAAAGAAAACCTTCGACATGACGCCTCCCGTCATTCGTCATTCAAGGCGACGGTTATTTCACCAGGGCCATCTTGTGGACCTGCACCTCGCCTGCGGTCCGGGCCTCGTAGAAATACACCCCCGAGGCCGTCCGGGCTCCCTGCGCGTCCCTGCCGTCCCAGACCGCCTGCCCTTCGCCCGCGGGCCGCACGTCGTCCACCAGCGTCCGCACCAGCATGCCGCGGACGTCGTACACCTTCAGCGACAGGTGGCCGGCCCGCGGCAGGGTGTAGGTGATCGTGGTGACCGGGTTGAACGGGTTGGGGTGGTTGCGGGCCGTGAACACCAGCGCGGGAGGGAACCGGCGTGGGCTCGACGATGCCGGGACAGGGGATCCCGAAATAGCCAGGACGTCCCTCAACATCAGGGCCCGGGCCGGACAGGGGGCCGGCCGCCTTGGCGTCCGGACGGTCGTGGACGAACATGAAGTCGTAGGGCATCGAGATGACCCGGCTGGTCCGGACTCCGGGATGTTCAGGGTCGCGGCGGAATAGGTGTAGACCCGGTGATGCCCGCCGGGATCGGTGAACTCGGCCAGGCGAACCGGGCAGGCGGGGGCGACCACCCCGTCGAAGGTGTTGATGTCCGGGGCAGCCGCCGTAGGCGATCCAGGTGAGGACGTTCATGGAACACGGGGTTGCCGGGCACGGCCTTGACCAGGGGGTGGTCTGGTTCTGATGAAGGGTCGGATGTCCTGGTGGTGACGACCGACCCCCATGATGTCCTCGGCGAAGGCGAGGGTCGCCGCCCCACCGTTGATCGCGAGGTCGCTGGCCAGGTCGTCCCCGGTCAGGAACATGTCCTTGCCGCCCTGCATGAACCAGCCCGTCAGCACGCCGACGTCGTCCCCCGAATCGTTGTTGAAATCCCCGTTCGAGATGGTGTTCACCCCGAGGTCGCCCGCGGTGTAGAGGATGTCGCTGTAGTGCTCGAGCATCAGAGGGCGTTGCGCCCGGCCGCCCAGGCCGTTGCCGACCCCCGAGCTGGGTCCGTTGGTGTAGTAGATGTCGTAGTGCACGCCGGGCGCTTTGGCATTGGTCCGGAAGGCCGTGTACCACTCGTTCTCGCCGCCCCGGTTGCCGAAGTCGTTCCAGAACAGGATGGGCGGGCTGCTCGTACGCCGCCGAACCCGTCGTCGATCCATGGTCGGCAGGGCCCGCACGGTGAAGGTCGAGGTCGTAGCCCAGCGGGATCGTCGAAGCCGTCGCTGAAACCCGGTGGTGTCCGCGGGCAGGATGGCGGTCCTCGGGCTGTCGCGCCCCCGATCGCGTCGGTGGCCTCGATGTAGTAGTGCAGGACGTCGCCGGGGAACAGGAACCCGGTGTCGGGCAGGTCGAAGGCCCACATGTCGAGGATGACCTTCTCCGGCCGGATGGGGCCTTCGCCCCGTCGACCGGCCCCTCGGTGCCGGCAGGCCGCCGATCGGTAGGGATCGAACACCGGGTTGGCTCCAGGATTGTAGTGCAGTCACGGCGTTCCGTGCAGGTTGGCGCCGCCGCGCCCGGCGCGGATGTCGACCTCGATCACGAGGGAGTCGCCGGGATCGTTCCGCAGGTGGGTCGGCAGCGAGATGTTGCGGCCATGTCGAACCGGACGTGCAGCGACCCGAGGTCCTCGAAGTCGATGGAGCCCCGCTCGGGGAAGTTGTCGTGGGCCAGATCGATCTCGCGGGCCGTCATGTCCGGGCCGACCCGCGACGGGGAAGACCTGGACCTTGACGTTGTCGAAGTAGGGCGCGGGGTAGCCGTCGTTGCCGATCCAGCCCCAGACCCAGCCCAGCTTCGTAGACGCCCAGTTGGATCTGGACCTCGTCCCGGCCCGGGTTCATGAGGTCGGTGACGTCGTCGCCGTCCCGCAGGTAATCGGGCCCTCCGTAATAGACGTAGTTCCGGTCCACCCAGGGCGCGTCCTCGATGTCCTCGCGCCGTTCCCGCCCTCGCCGTCGGTGTCGGCCGAACGGACGGCCCAGGTGTAGAAGATCCCGGGGCGTCGTTCGACAGGTCCTCGTGGCGGTAGACGTCGAACTGGAGAAGGGTCCCGTCGTACGCCGGGTCGGGCCAGTCCATGACCGGGGACAAGATGACGTTGTCGATGTGCTCGTTCGGGGCCGGCCAGGCCGCCGGTGGTGTTGACGATGTACCCCTGCGGTCCGTAGCACCAGTTGATGCAGTCGCTGCCCCCGGTGCCCGGCACCACCAGCCCGTCGTCGATGAAGGCCACCTGGGGCGAGAAGTTGACCTCGCAGTAGTCCAGATCCTGCAGGCCGGTCCAGATCTGGGCGAAGTCGCCCACGCCGATGGGGAAATTCGAGGACCCAGTCCCCCAGGTTCAGGTCGCCGTCCTGGAAGTCGGTGAAGAAGTCCAGGTCGCGTATCCGGCCGTTGTCGAAACGGTGGACGGTGAGGTCGTCGACCTGGGCCGCGCCGGCGGGTGGGCCAGGAGCAGTCCTCGTCCGACCAGCCGCCGTCGGACTTGAAGCGGCAGTAGACGGCCACCTCGGTGCCGTCCGAGGTACTTCGGCCGGCAGGTAGGTGACCGTTGCCGTCAGAGGCGAAGTCGTCGTTGGCCGTCCCAGACCTGCATGTCGAGGCAGGACCTGGTCCTGGCACCGGTAGCTGAGGTAGACGTGAAGTCGTAACCGGGCTCGGTGTCGTTCTGCAGGGTCGCCGGTCACCGTGACGGTGGCTCGGCGGCGGGGTCCGCACCGCGACCCGGAACTCGAGCATGGTCGTGCCACCCGTTGCCGTAGCCGCCGGCGGGATCGAGGCTGTCGTCGCAGCTGGGAAAGTTGATGTCGCCGCACCAGGCGGTCAGGTTGCCGGGGTCGGCCTGCTGGTAGTTGCTCACCTGCCAGTGGGAAATGACCGGTTGGGTGTAGTCGATGCTGGTCCAGCCGTTCCAGGCGGGATCGCCCGTCGGCGTCCTCGAAGTCGCCGTAGTACAGCGGCTCGCCCGGCCCGTTGGTCGGGTCGTTCCGGGGCGGACATCAGGTTGATGGTGTCGCCTGCCGGCCTTGGCCGATCGGCCGGGCCGCCGTGGATCACGATCGTTGATCCCCCGGGGAATACGGGGGACACGGGTCGTCGGCCAGGACGAGGCCCGGCACGCGGAAGCATGATGGGATAACTATTGCGATGACCTTGACCATGACCCTCTGCGAACGACTCTGCGCGAGGAGAATGTCGAATCAAAAAACCGGGTTACCGACCTCATGGCGCGGGTCGCCCGGACCGGTGCGACGGGGTCATCCGCAGGGCCGTTCCGGGCGGAACGGCCCGAGGACTTCCCGGCCGCCGGGTGTGATCAGGCCGCTACTTGAGGAGCGCCATCTTCCCCACCTTCACCTCCGCGCCCGTGCGGGCCTCGTAGAAATACACGCCCGACGACACGGCCGAACCCGCCTGGTCGGTGCCGTCCCACACCGCGACCTGGTCGGCGCCGGCCTCCACGCGATCGTCCACCAGCGTCTTCACCAGCATGCCGCGGATGTCGTACACCTTCAGCGACAGGTGCCCGGCCCGCGGCACGGTGTAGACGATCTGCGTGACCGGGTTGAACGGGTTGGGGTGGTTGGCCGCGCTGAACCGCAGGACCGCGGGCGTGTCGGTGATGGTCCGTACATCGAAGGGGCAGCCCGAAGTAGCCCAGCACGTCCCGCAGCAAGAGCCGCGGGCCGCCAGGGGGTGGGGCCCTGCGCGGCCCGATCGTGTGGACGAACCTCAGGTCGTAGGGCATCGAGACCACCCGGCTGGTGGGCCCGGGCGTGCGTTGAAGGGTCGCCGGCCGAATAGGTGTAGGCCCGCCGAGCTTGCCGACGGGATCGGTGAACTCGGCCAGGCGCTGGGCCTGGGGCCGACCTGGACGACGTCGAAGGGTTCAGGTCGGGGCAGCCGCCGAAGGCGACCCAGGAGGCGACGTTCTGGAACACGGGATTCCCCGCATGGGCAAGGACCGTCGGACTTCGCTGGTCCTCGATGAAGGTGAGGCCAGATTCCATCCCAGGTATTCGACGCCCATGACGTCGGTCAGGAAGGTCTGCCCCTCGGCCGAGAAGCTGAGGTTGGTCGCGAGCCGGTCGCCGGCCAGGAACAGGTCCCTGCCGCCGGTCTGGAGCCAGGCGGTCAGCAGGACCTGCATGTCGTCGCTGGGATCGTCGCTGAAATCACCGTTGCCCAGGGTGTAGGTCGCCAGGATGCCCGAGGAGTAGACGATGTCGGTGTAATGTTCGAGGGGCAGATGCGACAGGGCCCGCCCGCCCAGGCCGTTGCCCACGCCCGAGGGGGCCCGTTGGTGTAGTAGAAGTCGTATTCCTCCCCGGGAATCCCGTAGAACGGTCCACGGGTCGCGTGCAGCCACTTGATTCATGCCGCCGCGGTTGTCGAAGTCGTTCCAGAACAGGATCGGGGGCGTCGGTAGCCGCCGAAGCCGTCGTCCAGGATGGTCGGCAGGGCCCGCATGGTGAACGACGTCGTAGGGGTGATCGGGTCCCCGAACACCGCGTCGCTGAAACCGGTGGTGTCCGGCCGGCAGGATGGCTGGCGCGGATGCGGCCCGCCGACCATGCGTCCTTGGCCTCGGCGAAGTAGTGCAGGACGTCGCCGGGGAACAGGAATCCGCTGTCGGGCAGGTCGAAGGCCCAATGGTCCGCGCGGGGCTCCCCGCCGCCCACGGCGGCCGGTACGCCGGGCACGCTGCCCGCGTCGGGCAGGCCCGCGGTGCGGTAGGGATCGAACACCGGGTTGGCCTCAGGAGCTTGTAGTGCAGCATCGGGGTTGCCCAGCAGTTCGGCGCCCTGCCGGACCGGGTCGACCTCGACCACGATCGAATCGCCCGGGTCGATCCGCAGGTGGGCGGCGGGGCGATGTTGCGCGCCATGTCGAACCGCACGTGGTGCGAGCCGAGGTCCCCGAAGTCGATGGAGCCCCGCTCGGGGAAAAGCCGTCGTTGGCCAGATCGACCTCCCGGACCGACATGGCGGGGCCGAGCACGGGGAAGACCTTGACCCGGACGTTGTCGAAGTAGGGGGCGGGGTAGCCGTCGTCCCGACCCAGCCCCAGACCCAGCCCAGCTCGTAGACGCCGAGGGCGACCTGCACCTGGTCCCGGCCCGGGTGCCATGAGGTCGCTGACATCGTCGCCGATGTGCCGACTTCGTCGGTGCCTGCCCCAGGAGACGTAACCCGGTTCTCCCAGGGCTGGTCCGCGATGTCCTGGATGCCGTCGCGCCGTCGCCGTCGGTGTCGGCCGAGCGCACGGCCCATTCGGTGTAGAACATGCTCGGGGAATCGGGCGCCAGCTCCTCGTGCGAACGACGTCGAACGAAGCAGGGACCCCGCTGTAGCTGGGTCGGGAAGGTCCATGACCGGCGAGAGATGCGGTTGTCGAGGTGCTCGCCGCGTCCCGGCGAGACCGCTGGTGGTCGTGACGATGTAGCCGTTGGGCCCGTAGCACCAGTCGAGACACATGGTGCCGCCGGTGCCGGGCACGACCACGCCGTCGTCGATGAAGGCCACCTGGGGCGACTAGTTGGACCGGCAGGGGTCCAGGTCCTGCAGGCCAGTCCAGATCTGGGCGAAATCGCCCACGCCGTCGGAAGGCGCCACGCGCCCAGTTGGATCCGAGGGTCCGTCGCCCAGGTTCGGTCGCCGGTCTGGAAATCCGTCGAAGAAGACCAGCTCGCCGTATGCCATCCTGGGCGATGGTCACGCAGATGTCGTCGATCTGGCAGGCGCCCTTGCCGAAGGAAACAGGCAATCCTCGTCGGACTAGCCGCCGTCGCTCTTGAAGCGGAATTGAAGCACGACTTCGTCGCTGTTATCACCCGCGTAGTCCGCCGGCGTCAGCGTGGCGGTAACGTCCAGGGACACATCTTCAGCGGTGCCGTCGGTCATCCAGAGGGTGACAAAAACGTCGTTGCCATTGACGTACCCCAGCAAGAGCTGCTCATACCCTTGTTCGATATCATGGTCCAGGACGCCGATGAGCTGTACCTGGCACCCTGCCGCCGGATCGGCGACGGTGCCCCTCCACTCCAGTTTCTCGAACCAGCTGTTGCCGTATCCACCCACCGGGTCCAGGGGAGAGCACGGCGGAAAATCAAGGGAGCCGCACCAGGCCGAATAGACCCCGTTGACGGCGTACTGGGTGGCGGCCTGCCACTGGGACTGCGACAACGCCGTCCTGTCATCGGAGGTCCAACCGTTCCAGGCCGGAAATGCGCTCTGGTCCTCGAACTGTCCGTTGTAGTCGGCACCACTGTTCCAGGGACCCAGCAGGCGGTAGGTATCGACCGCAGCCTTGGCGAATTCGGGGTTGCCGCCGTGGATGGAATACTGTTCGCCAAAGACCAGACGGGAGTCTTCCGCCGCCCCCAGGTTGCCGGCCGATAGAAGAACGAAAAACAGATAGATGAATCCATGCCCGAACGCTCGCATGGGATGCCCCCTTCAAAACGTAATGAGGATTCCAGCGGTGTTCGCCCACCGCTGATAGGTGAAAATACAAAATCGTTAACCGCCACGTCAAACGCTTCACGCGGCTTCGGGTCACTTGACCAGCGCCATCTTTCCGATCAGGACCTCCTGGCCCTGCCTCGCTTCGTAGAAATACACGCCCGATGAAACCGCCGCCCCGCGGCCGTCGGTCCCGTCCCACACGACGAAGCCTTCGCCCGCGGGCCGGAGCCCGTCCACGAGGGTCCGGACGAACTCGCCGCGAACATTGTAGACCTTCAAGGTCAGGCGGCCTTCCCTTGGCAGGGCGAAAATGATCCGCGTGACCGGATTGAAAGGGTTGGGGTGGTTTTTGGCCCGAAATGCCGTCGCAACGGGAACGTCGGTGGGATCGGGGAAGCGAATGGGAAAGTCGAAGTAATTGAGGACGTCGGACAGCAACGTGGTCCTGGCCGCCCGGGGTGCCGGGGATTTGTTGTCCTGAATGGAGTGGATGAAACTGAAATCGTAGGGTAGCGAGATCACCCGGTTCCCGTTGTCCAGGACATTGAGGGTTGCCGCGGAGTAGGGATACGCCCCGATGAAGCCGCTCGGATCGGTAAACTGGGCCAACCGCTGGGCGGCCGCCACGGTGGTCACGGCGTCGAAGGTGTTGATGCCCAGGCAGCCGCCGAAGGCGATCCAGCTGGAGGCGTTGAAAAAGACCGGATTGCCGGGCTCGACCACCACCAGGGGGGTGGTCTGGTTGCCGATGAAGGAGCGCAGGTCGCGATTGGCGACACCGATCCCCAGGAACAGCTCGGCGAACGACTGGGTCGTGGCGCCGCCGTTGTTGACCAGATCGTCGGCAAGATTGTCACCGGTCAGGAACATGTCCTTGCTCGGCTCGAGCAGCCAGAGACTCAGCAGTCCGACATCATCCCCGCCATCGTTCTGGAAATCTCCGTTGGAGATGGTGCTGAACCCGAGGTCGCCGGACGTATAGAGCAGATCCGAGTAACCGCTGATGACCTCGAGGGTGGCACGGCCGCCCAGACCGTTACCGACCGCCGAACTCGGGGAGTTGGTGTAGTAGATGTCGTAATCCAGCCCCGGAAGCAGGCCGATGTTGTTCAGAGCGGTGTACCATTCGTTCTCGCCGCCGCGGCTGCCGAAATCGTTCCAGAACAGGATGCCGGGCTGCTCGAAGCCGCCGAAGCCGTCGCTGCGCAGGGACGGGAGTGCGCGCACCGTGAACGTCGAGTTGTAACCCAGCGGATCGCCGAAACCCGTGCTGAAGCCCGTGGTGTCCGCGGGCAGAATCGCCGTTACGGGATTGGCGCCGCCCACGCCGCCGATGGCGTCGGTCGCGGAGAAGTAGTAGTGCAGCACGTCACCGGGAAACAGGAATCCCGTATCGGGCAGGTCGAAGTGCCACGCGTTGCCCCACCCCCCGTCTCGCACCCCCACCGTCGAGCCGATCGCCGGGGCTGCTCCCCGGTAGGGATCAAAAACGGGGTTGGCCCGCAGCACATAGTGCAGCCGGGGCGGACCGTCGAGTGCGGATCCCGTGCGGACGGGCTGGATATACACCACGAGGGAATCCCCGGGATCGTTCCGCAGGTGGGTCGGCAGCGAGATGTTGTTGGCCGCGTCGAAACGCACGTGCATCGAACCGGGGTCCTGGAAGTCCAGCATACCCGCCTCGGGAAAATTGTCCTGGGCCAGGTCGACCTCCCGGGCCGCCATTGCCGGCCCCAGGTAGGGGAACACCTTGAGGCGGACGTTGTCGAAATAAGGCGCGGGCGTGCCGTCGCTGCCCGTCAGGCCCCAGAACCACCCCAGCTCCAGGGCTTTCAGCTGGACTTGGACCTCGTCGCGGCCCGGGTTCATCAGGTCGGTCACATTGTTGCCGGCTGCGACCAGGTAGTCGGGTCCGCCCAGGTACACGAAGTTGCGGCTCAGCCAGCCCTGGGTGGCAATGTTCTGGATCCCGTTGCCCGCCGAACCATCCGTATCGGCCGAGCGGACATCCCAGGCGTAGAAGATCCCCGGCGAAGTGGCACTAAAATCCTCGTGGCGATAGACGGAAAAATCGAAGGTGATGCCGTCGAAACTGTCGTCGGGCCAGGCCATGACCGGGGACTCGAGGGCGTTGTCGAGGTGAAAGCTCGGACCCAGCAGACCGCCCGCGTGGTTGACGATGTAGCCCGAGGGCCCGTAGCACCAGCTCACGCAGTTGGTGCCCCCGGTTCCCGGCACCACGAGACCGTCGTCGATAAATGCGACCTGTGCGGTCGTGTTCTCCTGACAGGGGTCCAGGTCTTCCAGGCCCTTCCACAGCTGGGCGAAATCGCCGACTCCAACAGGATAGTCCAACACCCAGTCCGGGCCGAGGCTGCCGTCCTGAAAATCTTCGGTGTAAACCTGGGTATCGAGGCCCTGGGTGATCGTCACGGTGATGTCGTCCAGGTTGACCGCGCCGGTGGACGCGAAGGCGCAGTCACCGTCGTCCCAGCTGCTGTCGGACTGGAAGCGCCAGTAGACGGCGACATCCGTCCCGGCGACGTATTCCGTGGGCAGATAGGTGGCGTTACCCGCCACGGCCACGTTGTCGCCGAACCCGTCCCAGCTCTGGATGTCCGTGTAACCGAGCACCCCTTCGACCGCATAGCTCAGATACAGGTGGTCGTAGCCGGGCTCGACGTCGTGGCGAATGTTTGCCGTGACGTCGACGGTCGCGGGGGACAGCGGGTCGCCGACGGTCTTGCGCAACAGAAGCAAGTCGTGCCAGGAGCTTCCGTAGCCCCACGCCGAGTCTGCGGGTGAGCAGGGAGTGAGATAGTCGCCGCACCAGGCGGTGAGATTCAGGGGGTTCGTCTGGTTCACGTTGCCGACCGACCAGTGGTTCTCGGTGGGCTGCGTGACGTCGTAATGGGTCCAGCCGTTCCAACTGGGATTTCCGTCCGCATCCTCGAAGTCACCGTAGTAGGCCGGCTCCCACGGGCTGTTCGTAGGATCGTTGTGACCCGCCATCAGGTTGATGGTGTCAGCGCCGGCTTTCGCAAGGTCCGCCGATCCGCCGGTCAGGACGGCCCCGAATCCGTCGTGAATCCGCGGCCGCCGCTGCGTGGCCGTTTCGCCGGAGACGGCCGACGCCAAGCCGGCTACCAGCCAGAAACCGAGCATGCAGATTTTAGGGATGGAACGCATCGGCAATCCTCCCACGATGGCGACGGCACGTGACGGCCACTGCGGCGCATTGATCCTCGGACCGCCCATTGAAAACATTATATCATTTATTGGCTCGGGCCACAATCGTCGGGGGATGCTCACGGGCTCAGGCAGCTGCTGTCCGGATCGACGAAACGGTAAGGAAAATCGACCGCTTGGCGGATGCCGATCCTGGGCGTGGTCGCGATTCTACGGGGCGGCCGGTCCGGCTGCAGGAGCCGCAGCCGCCCGCGCTGCTCTTCCGGTTCGTCGCGAGCGGCGAACAGCGGCAGGCCGTTCCAGGCCAGGTCGACGCCCAGGGCCTGGCACAGGCGTCCGGGCCCCGCGGTCAAGGCCCGGTCGGCGGCGGTGTCCGGAGCGAGCCCGCGGCGGGCGGCCATCATCTGTCGGCCCGCCACCGGCTCCACGGCCCGGATGAGCACGGCCCCCGGGGTCCCCTCGCTTGCGGTGACGAAGTTCAGGCAGTGGTGCATGCCGTAGATGAGATAGACGTAGGCGTGTCCCGGCGGGCCGAACATGATCTCGCTGCGCGGGGTCCGCCCCCGACCGGCGTGGGACGCCGGGTCGTTTTCCCCTTCATAGGCTTCGACCTCGACGATGCGGCCGGTGACCAGGGTGCCGTCGGCCGCGGTGGCCTCGAGCACCGTCCCGATCAGGTCACGGGCCACCGTGAGGGTCTGGCGTGCGAAGAACTCCTGTCCGAGAGATGCCATGACATACCCCACCGATCGAGATGAAAGAGCAGGTTCCCAAAGACGCTGCTTACGGAATTTTCGAATGATCCGCAGGGCGAAGCCCGAGGACAATGAGAAAAGACCTTAAGCAGCGTCTTTGGGAACCTGCTCCTACTTCTCGATCTCCTTGTGCTGCAGCAGCCAGGTTCCCAGCAACATGGCCAGGAACATCACTACCAGCAGGATGGCGACCGACTTGATCTCGGGCACCGGGTCACGCTTGAAGGAGGTGCTCAGCAGGGCGCCCAGCAGGCCGGGCAGGTCGTCCGGAGCGGCCGGCGGCCGCTCGACCAGGTTCTGCAGATGAAACCGCAGGCTCAGCTCCTGCACGCGGGCCGGGATGTTGCTCACCAGGTTTTCCCAACCGAAGGCGAACAGGATGGCCGGCAGCACCGGCTTCTTGAAAAAGGTGCCGAAGGCCGCGAACAGTGCCGAGTAGGTGAAGGCCCCCAGCCCGATGATCATGAAGGTCAGCAGGTACAGCTTGAGAAACTCGAAGGTGATGACCTGCAGACCCTCGCTGACCATGATCACGAAACACAGCACCAGCGAACCCGACATCAGCAGGGTGGCCACCATCTGGGCCGCGAACAGGCGGCCGAGATAGATGGCCCGCCGACGGATCGGCCGGGTCCAGGTGAAGACGATCGTGCCGTCCTCCACCTGCTCGCCGATGGCCGGGATCCCGACGGCCATGGCGGCGATGGGGATCAGGAAAGGGATGAAGGTGTCATGGCTGAGCGCCGCCAGCTGCATCTGGGCGGTGATGCCCTCGCCCGGGAACCAGATCCGGATCGCCAGGACAACCAGGACCGGCAGCAGGTTGATCAGGCCCAGCGAGATCAGCCGGCGGCGGCGGGCCATCTCCCTGACCGAGAACCAGGCGATCCAGACGATCGAGATCAGGCTCGGCAAGGGGGCCGGCGCCGACGTCGCAGAAGTTCGGTTCATGGTATCGGTTTCGTTCATGGCGTCCATCATTCGGTCAGGTACTGGAAAACGGCCTCGAGGCTGTCGTCCAAGGTCAGGATTTCATCCACGGTCAGGTTGTTCTTCAGGATCCATTCCGGCAGCGACCGGTAGAAACCGATGGCGTGGTCGGTGCGCACGATCACCCGTTCGCCCTCCGGCAGGGTCTCCACCTGGACGCCCACGACGTGCTCCTGGCCGATCAGGAAGCCGGCCAGCCGGCGGCATTCGGCCGAAGCCAGCGCCACGGTCGTCGGATGTTCGGGGATCTTGTCCCGGATCTCGGTCACCGAACCCTCGGCCAGCACCTTGCCGCGATCGATCAGGATGATCTGGCTGGTCATTTCCTCGACTTCGGGCAGGATGTGGCTGGAGACCAGCACCGTTCGCCCCCGTTCCCCCAGCTCCCGCACGAGGTCGATGGACTGCTTGCGCGAGACGGGGTCCATGCCGTTGAGGGGTTCGTCGAGGAAGATCACCTCCGGATCGTGGGCCAGGGCCTGGGCCAGCTTGATCTTCTGGCGCATGCCCTTGGAATAGCCGTCGAGCCGGCGGCCGGCCGCAGCGGTCAGTTCGAACCGGTCGAGCCAGAGGTCGACGCGCGTGTTCACCTCGGCCTTGCTGTAGCCCATCAACCGCAGCATCAGCGACAGGAACTCTCGCCCGGTCATCCAACCGGGCAGCGCGTCGCTCTCGGGGCAGAAGCCCACGCGGCGGTACCAGCCGACGTCTTCGCGCAGCTTGCGCCCGAAAACCCGCACCGACCCGTGGCTGGGTTCGATCAGCCCGGCCAGCATCTTGAACAGCGTGGACTTGCCGGCGCCGTTGGCCCCCAGCAGCCCGACCACGCCGGTCCCCACGCTCAGCGTGCAGTTGTTGACAGCGATGACCTCGCCGAACCACTTGCCCACCCGGTCGGCGCTGATCCGGGCCTCCGTCGAGCCGACTCCCGCGCCCATCATGAGACCACCTCCACCGGCCGGATCCGGTTGCGCAGCACCAGCAGCGCGGCGGCAGTCCAGGCCAGGACGATCAGCAGGCTGAGCCAGGGATTGACGTCGAGCCGCGGCGGCGACGAGAACAGCAGCGAGCCGGCGTTGTGGTACTGGCCCAGGAAATTGATCGCCTGCACGGATTCGCGGCCCAACCCTTCGGCGATCGCGCCGATGGTCTCGGTCCCGGACACCATGATCGTCCACCACACCATGACGAAGATGGACCGCTTGCCCATGGACGAGAAGGCCAGCAGCACCAGGCTGATGCTGCCTCCGGCCAGCAGCGAGTAGACCGTCGCCCGCAACGGGGTCAGCAGCAGCAGGTCCAGACCGGCCGCTTCGGGAGCGATCAGGTAGGCGAAGATGCACAGGGCGTAGACCGGAAAGAGCGTGACCAGGCAGTAGTAGAAGATCACGATCAGGCTCTTGCCGCCGATGTAGGAGGTCAGGCCCAGCGGTCGCGAAAAATACAGGGACAAGCCGTTGTCCCGGCGGTCGGTGGACACCAGCCCCGCCCCCACGATGGCCAGGAACACGAAGACGAAGAACCGCTGCCCCTCCATGAAGGACAGGAAGCCTTCGGGCTCGATGCTGGTCCAGCCGCCGCCCAGCAGATCGGCGATGTCGCCGGCCTTGAGTTTGAAGTAGATGATGCCGCCCTTGACGATGGCCGGCACCCAGCCGAGCAGGAGCAGCATCAGCAACCAGCGCCGCTTAAGCGGTTCGGCGATACCCCGGCGGGCGATGACCCACCACGCCGGCCAGGCGCGGGCCGCCGACGGTTCCCAATGCGTGTATCCTCTGTCGTAGACGGGCATCGGTCAGGCCTCCACCATGCTGTAGAACTCGTCGGCCAGGCTCACGGGCCGGCGGCGCAGGC
This sequence comes from Candidatus Krumholzibacteriia bacterium, assembly GCA_942492615.1. Taxonomy (GTDB): domain Bacteria; phylum Krumholzibacteriota; class Krumholzibacteriia; order LZORAL124-64-63; family LZORAL124-64-63; genus CALOFL01. The sequence goes on along the minus strand of CALOFL010000020.1, from coordinate 28,995 downwards.
GCCGCAAGGCGTAGTCGTTGGCCGCGGCCACCGCCAGGATGGCGTTGACCCCCGCGGCGGTGTCGTAGCCGTCGGTGCCCGGAGCGGAAGCTCCGCCCTCCAGACGTGCCAGATCCAGCGTGACCAGGAATAGGCGGTTGTCGGGAACGATTTCGGCGCCGAGGGCGCCGAGCCCCTGCAAGAAGGCCTCTTCGTCGCCGAATCCCTCGACCTCGAAGACCTGCCGCGGTTCGCGCGAGCCGGCGTCGATCTTCTCGCGGGCCAGCAGTTCGCCCTGCTTGAGCACCAGGATCTCCTGGCAGACCGCCTCGACGTCGGCCAGCAGATGGGTCGACAGGATCACACCCAGCCCCTTGTTCCAGGCCAGGTCGCGGATCAACTCGAGGATGGAAATCCGTCCGCGGGGATCCAGGCCGCTGGTGGGTTCGTCGAGGAACAGCCAGTCCGGGTCGTGGACCAGACCCTGGGCCAGCTTGAGGCGCTGCTTCATCCCCTGGCTGTAGTCGTCGCACTTGCGGTAGCGTTCGTCCGCGAGGCCCACGTAGTGCAGGACCTCGTGCGCCCGCTGCATGGCATCACGCGCGGGCATGCCCGATAGTTCGCCCAGATAGGCTACCAGCCCGACACCGCTCATGCCCGGGATGATGCCGCCCCGTTCGGGCATCCAGCCCAGGCCGGCGCGGGCCAGGCGGGCCTGGCCGGCCATGTCGTATCCCAGCACCTTCACCTGGCCCGATTTGAGGGGGACCTGCCCGAGCAGGCAGCGCAGCAGCGTGGTCTTGCCGCTCCCGTTGGGCCCCAGCAGGCCGATGGCGCCCTTCTCCAGCTCGAAACCGACGCCCCTCAACACGGGGTCGCGCAGGTAGGCGAAGTTGAGATTGGACACCCTGATGGCGAAATCCTCGCCGTTCTTACTGCGGTTGACTTTGATGGCTGACCCCTCCATTTTCGACTTGTCGTCAGGATTCGCCCCATAACGAATCCCGACCCCGGATTGTTTCAGGTGCCGCCTCATTTGGGAACCATAATTCCGCCCCAGGAGGATCTGATGTCACGCCAACCTGTCCGAAACTGGATCCAGACCGCCGAATCGGTCACTTCCGGCCACGCCGACAAGATCTGCGACCTCATCTCCGACGACATCCTCGACGCCATTCTCAGGGAAGATCGCTTCGCCCGCGTTTCCTGCGAGGTCATGGTCACCACCGGCATGGTCATCGTCACCGGCCAGATCACGACCAAGTGCTACCTGGACATCTCGTCCATCGTGCGCGAGACCATCGCTCGCGTGGGTTACAACGATCCGGCCATCGGCTTCGACCACAACAGCTGCGCGGTGCTGGTCATGCTCGAGGAACAGTCCGGCGACGTCGCCCTGGGTGTCGACCGCAAGGGCGCCGGCGACCAGGGCGTCTGCGTCGGCTACGCCACCGACGAAGGCCGCAGCCTGCCGATCGACGTCGACTTCATGCCCGTGCCGATCTTCCTGGCCAACCGTCTGGCCGAAAAACTCACGGCCGTCCGCATGGCCGGCAAGCTGCCCATGCTCTACCCGGACGGCAAGGTGCAGGTTTCGGTGCGGTACCGGAATGAAAAACCCGTGGCGCTGACGACGGTGGTCCTGTCGGCACACCACCACGCGGACGCCGACCTCGGCAAGCTCCGACGCGACCTCAAGCGCTCGGTCATCAAGAGCGTGCTGGAGCCCACGGGACTGCTGACGGCGGACACCGACATCATGATCAACCCGGTCGGGACCTTCAGCGAAGGCGGGCCGCGAGCCGATTCGGGACTGACGGGCCGCAAGCTCACCGTCGACTGCTACGGACCCGCCTGCCCGCACGGCGGCAGCGCCTTCAGCGGCAAGGACCCCACCAAGCCGGACCGCAGCGGCAGTTACGGAGCGCGCTGGGCCGCCAAGAACCTGGTCGCCGCCGGACTGGCCAAGCGGTGCGCCGTCGAGATCAGCTATGTCATCGGCATGCGTCATCCGCTGAGCCTGACCGTGGACACCTTCGGCACCGGCAAGCTTTCGGACGACAAGCTGACCGCCATCCTCGCCGGCGAGTTCGACTTTTCGCCCGCCGGCATCATCGAGAGCCTGGACCTGCGACGCCCCCTCTACGCCGACACCGCCGTCTTCGGCCACTTCGGCCGCCCGGACAAGGGTTTCAGCTGGGAGAATCTCGACCGGGTCGCGAACCTGCGCAAGCACCTGCCCGGCCGGGCCAAGGCCAAAGGGAAAAAATGATGGATGACAAGAAACAGAAACCCGGCTTCGCCACGCTGTGCATCCACGGCAAGGTGCACCTCGACAAGCACGAGGCCGAAAGGCCCATCCGCGCCGTGAGCACACCCATCTTCCAGAGCTCCACCTTCGCCTTCGAAAACGTCGCCCACGGGGCGGCCGTCTTCCGCGGCGAGGATGCGAGCTACGTCTACACCCGTCTGGGCAATCCCACCCAGACGGCGCTCGAAACCGAAATGGCGTATCTGGAGAACGGCGAAGCCGCGCTCGCGTTGGCCAGCGGCATGGCGGCCGCCACGACCGCGGTCCTGACCTGCTGCCGCAGCGGCGACCACATCGTCGCCGGCGACACGCTCTACGGCGGCACCCACCAGCTGTTCACCCAGACCCTGCCCCGCCTCGGCATCAACGTGACCGAGGTGCCCGCCGACGACCCGGCCAACTTCGCCGAGGCCATCACCGACCGGACCCGCCTCGTCTACCTCGAGACCCCGGCCAACCCGACCCTGGTGCTGACGGACATCGCCGCGGTGGCGGCCATCGCCCACGAGCGGAACATCCCGGTGCTCGTCGACAACACCTTCTGCACGCCCTACCTGCAGAACCCCCTGGACCTGGGTGCGGACATCGTCATGCACTCGGCGACCAAGTACATCGGCGGGCACGGGGATACCGTGGCCGGCATCCTCGTCAGCAAGGCCGACTGGATCATGACTGCCCGCATGGAGATCCTGCGCGACGTCGGGGGCTGCATCTCCCCCTTCAACGCCTGGCTGCTGCTGCGCGGGCTCAAGACGCTGCCGGTCCGCATGGACCGCCACATGGAGAACGCCATGGAGGTCGCCCAGTTTCTGAGCTACCACCCCAAGGTCGAAGAGGTCATCTACCCCGGTCTGAAGACCCACCCCCAGTACGAACTGGCCGCCAGGCAGCAGCGCGGCGCCGGCGGCATGATCAGCTTCATGGTCACCGGCGGCCGGGACGCGGGCATCAAGGTCATGGACAGCGTGAAGCTGTGCACCCTGGCCGTCAGCCTCGGGGACGTCGACACCCTGATCGAGCATCCGGCCTCGATGACGCACTCGACCTACAGCGAGGACGAACTGCAGAAGGTGGGGATCGACCCGGCGATGGTCCGGTTGTCGGTGGGGCTGGAAAACGTCGAGGATATCATCGCGGACCTGCGCCAGGCCCTGGCGACCATCTGAGGCGGCGGGTTCAGGTACCGCCGTCGAGCCGGCCCCGCAGGCTCCGGAAATAGTCCAGGGATGCGGGGTTGGCCAGGGCATCGGTGTTGTCCACCGGCTGACCGTGCAGCGCCCGCCGGACCGCCAGTTCGACGGTCTTGCCGCTGATCGTGCGGGGGATGTCGGGCGCCGGCATGATGACCGCCGGAACGTGCCGCGGGGAATTCTCGGCCTTGATCCGTGCGCTCAGCTCAGCCTTCAGGTCTTCGGTCAGATCCTGCCCCTCGCGCAGCACGACGAACAGCGCGATCGCGACGTCGTCCCCGCGCTCGAGCCCCACCACCACGCTGTCGACGATCCCTGCGAACTGTTCCACCACCCGGTAGATCTCCGCGGTGCCGATCCGCACCCCGCCGGGATTCAGCACCGTGTCGCTGCGGCCGTGGATGATCATGCCGCCGGTCGGCGTCAGCTCGGCGAAGTCGCCGTGGCACCAGGTGTTCGCGAAGCGGTCGAAATAGGCGCGGTGGTACCGGGAACCGTCATCATCCCGCCAGAATCCCGTCGGCATCGAGGGAAAAGGCGCCGTGCAGACCAGCTCGCCCTTTTCGCCGGTCACGCTACGGCCGTCGGCGTCGAACACCGCCACCTGCATTCCCAGGCCGCGACACTGCAGCTGCCCGCGCCGGACCGGCAGCACCGGGCTGCCGAGGGCGAAGCAGGAGATGATATCGGTCCCGCCGGAGATGGAGCTCAGCTGCACGTCGGCCTTGATATCGCGGTAGACGTAGTCGAAGGATTCCGGCGACAGGGGCGATCCGGTCGACAGCACCGCCCGCAGGGAACCCAGGTCGTGGCTGGCGCCCGGCTTGAGTCCGGCCTTCTGGCACGCCGCCAGCCAGCGCGCGCTGGTGCCCAGGATGGTGAACTTCTCCTGCTGGGCGTAGTCCCAGACGGCACTTTCGGGCTTGAGGGGATGGCCGTCGTAGAGCATGAGCGTCGCGCCGGAAGCCAGTCCGCTGACCAGCCAGTTCCACATCATCCACCCGCAGGTCGTGAAATAGAACAGCCGGTCGTCCGGCCCCAGATCGCAATGCAGCTGGTGTTCCTTCAAATGCTGCAGCAGGGTCCCTCCGGCCGAATGCACCATGCACTTGGGCAGGCCGGTCGTCCCGGACGAGAACATGATGAACAGCGGATGATCGAAGGGAACACGGTTGAAGGTGGGCGTGGCGCCGGCATCCGGCGGCCCGAAATCCTGCCAGGGCGTGGCCTTGGCGGGCAGGTCGGCGCCCGCGTCGAGGAACGGAATCACCACGGTCCGGCGCAGCGTCGGCAGCGCTTCCTGCAGCAGCGCCACCGTGGCGAGCGAATCGTGAGCCCGGCCCCCGTAGCGGTAGCCGTCGGCGGTGAACAGCACCGCCGGTTCGATCTGACCGAAGCGGTCCAGCACCCCCTGCACCCCGAAATCGGGCGAACAGCTGGACCAGACGGCGCCCAGACTGGCGGTTGCCAGCATCGCGACAACCGCTTCGGGGACGTTGGGCACGAATCCGGCGACCCGATCGCCGGGCCCGACCCCCTCGGCGACCAGCCCGGCGGCCACCCTGGCCACCGCGCGCCGCAACTCGCCGAACGTCAGACGTCTGGTCGCCCCGGTTTCACCCCGGAAACAGATCGCTGCGGCCGCGTCGGGACCTTGAAGAAGATTTTCGGCGTAGTTCAGGCGGGATGACGGAAACCAGCGGGCGCCCGGCATGCGCTCAGGATGCTCCAGGACCGGCTCACCGGGACCGTCGCCCACCACGCCGCAGAAGTCCCAGACCAGCCGCCAGAAGGCCGCGCTGTTCGCGACGGACCACGTGTGGAGCGCCGCATGATCCGCCAGTTCCAGATTGTGGTCCCGGTTGGCCCGGTGGCGGAAGGCCGTCACCCGGGCGCCGGCGATACGGCTGTCGTCCGGCCGCCAGAGAATGTCCTGGTCCGCCGCCGGCATCAGCCCTCCAGGCCCGGCAGGTCGATTGCCGGCTGGATCTGGCCGCCGACCTCACCGAAGCCCACACGGTAGCCGTCGCCCTGGCACCACGCCGTCATGGTCACCGTGTCCCCGTCGGCCAGGAATTTCCGTGATTCGCCTCCCGGCAGGGTGATCGGTTCGGTGCCGCGCCAGGTGATCTCCAGCATCGACCCGAAACTGCCCTTGTCCGGTCCACTGATCGTGCCGGAGGCCAGCAGGTCCCCGGTGGTCAGGTTGCAGCCGGTGATCGTGTGGTGGGCCAGTTGCTGGGCCATGGTCCAGTACAGGTGTTTGAAGTTGCTGGCGCAGACCTTCAGACCTTCGGTCTGCCCGGCGGCCCGGACCTCGACTTCGAGGTTGATGTCGTAGGTGGCCCGGTCGGTTTCCTTCAGGTAGGCCAAAGGCGCGGGCTCCTGGACGGGCGCCGGACAACGGAACGGCTCGAGGGCTTCGAGGGTCACGATCCACGGCGAGATGCTCGTGGCGAAATTCTTGGCGTTGAACGGACCCAGCGGCTGGTATTCCCATTTCTGGATGTCGCGGGCCGACCAGTCGTTGACCAGCACGAGCCCGAAGATGTTGCCGTCGGCGTCATCGATGGCCACCGGCCGTCCCTGTTCGTTGCCTTGCCCGACGAAAAAGCCCATCTCCAGCTCGAAGTCCATCAGCCGACTGGGACCGAAGACGGGAGCGGCGCCGTCGGCGGGCAGGGTCTGACCGTGCGGCCGTACGACCGGTTCGCCCGACAGCATGATCGAACTGGCCCGGCCGTGGTAGCCCACCGGCAGGTGCAGCCAGTTGGGCATCAGGGCGTTGTCCTTGCCGCGGAACATGATGCCGACGTTGGTGGCATGCTCCTTCGAGGAATAGAAATCCGTGTAGTCGGGAATGCTGACGGGAAACTGCAGGACCACCGCGCCAACCGGCAGCAGGGCCCGTCCGCGCAGGACGGGGTCATCACGCAGTGTCGGTTCGTCCTTGCTCAGCAGTTCGTGGATCCGGTGACGAACCAGGCGCCGCTGCTCGACCGGCAGTTCCATGAACGGGTTCAGCACCGGATAGCTGAAGATCCCGTCCGGCAGACCCGCGCCGTCCAGCAGACCGCTGTTCTGCACGACCGCCAGGTCCAGGACATGGTCGCCGATCCGGACCCCGGCGCGGGGTTCATCGGCCTCTGTCGGCGAGAACACGCCGTAGGGCAGATTCTGGAGGGGAAAATGGGATTCCGGCTCCACCGGGACGAAGGAACGCGCTGAGGGATCAACCGTGGGGTCCATGTGCAGGGACCTTCCTTTCGTTCGAGATTTTCAGAGCAGGCCCAGGGTGCGCAGGTCTTCCCTGGGCTCGGCAAAGGAACAGCTGCCGAAACCGTTGAGAAAGGTCCGGCGGGCCCGGCTCATCGCAGCGACGTCGACCGTGTGGTCCCGCCACCCGAACCCGGTCGCCGTGAAGCTGAAGGCAACGGGGTCGGTCTCTGCGAGACAACCGGTCAGTACCGCGAGCGGCGCCCCGGCATGCGCCAGCATCCCGGCGCCAAAGACGTTCAGGAAGCCGTGCATCATCACCGGCGGCTCGCTGGCCAGATGGCGCACCGGGTGATGGAGACCCGCCGTGCACTTCAGGGGCAGCTCGAGGCGCCGGCACTGGTCGATGAAGGCGGCCACGCGCTCGCTGCTCGGGAACGCCTCGGGCGTGACACCGCCGCAACGCAGCTTGGCCCCGATCAGCGGAAAGTAGTTCTTGGGCCCGGCCTGGTCGGCGGCCAGCTTGCCCACCGCCGCCAGGACGGTGCGGTCGTCGCCGCCGGTCGGGATTTCGACGAACAGCTGGCGCCCCGCCAGGTCGGCCGAACGCAGATGGGCCGCCAGGTCGCCCAGGAAACCACTCACCTCCGCGCCGGTGACCACCGCCGGCAGGGGAATCTCCAGGACCTCGACACGGGCCGCGCCGGCGAACCGGTCCTCGAGGGCGCCGACCGCCCGGCCCTGTGCGGCCAGGATCTTCAGGGCCGCGTCGGGATCGTCCCGGTGGCCGGCCAGGACGGAAAACGCCCACCGGCCGCCCTGCTCCAGGTAGCCGGAACAGGCGTCGCCGATCTCCTCCAGCCGGCCGGCCGGAGCGATGAACCGGCCCAGCATCCAGGCTTCGGGTTCGGTCTGGTGGCGGGCGAATTCAGCGACCGCGGCGCGGATGTCCAGGGAAGCGGGCGGGAACAACCCGGCATAGTCGACAAGGCCGTCCATGAAAGCCGTCACCGAGGCGTTCAACCGTCGTCCCCTTCCAGCCAGGATCCGCCGTAGGCGGGGTCCTCGCAGGCCAGGGCCTGCTTGGCCACCTGCAGCGGGGCGAAGGTGTCGAGCATGACCGCCAGCTCGTCGGTCTTGACCGCCCCGATCGAGGCCTCCGTCTTGCCGGGCTGAGGCCCGTGCACCAGCCCGTCCGGATGCAGGGTGATCGACCCCACCTCGATATCCTGGCGGCTCATGAATTCCTCGTTGCAGTAGTAGAGCACCTCATCGGTCATGACGTTGGAATGGTTGTAGGGCGCCGGGACGGCCTCCGGGTGGAAGTCGAACAGCCGGGGCACGAACGAGCAGATCACGAAGCCGTCGCCCTCGAAGGTCTGGTGCACCGGCGGCGGCTGGTGGATGCTGCCGACGATGGGTTCGAAATCGTGGATGCTGAACGCCCACGGGTAGTAGCAGCCGTCCCAGCCGACGGTGTCGAAGGGATGATGGTCAATCACCACCCGGTGGCAGGTCTCACCCACGCGCGTGATGATCTCGAAATCGCCGCATTCGTCCCGGACCACCAGTTCCTGCGGGGCCCGGATGTCGCGCTCGCAGTAGGGACTGTGCTCGAGCAACTGGCCGTGCGGGTTGCGGTACCGCTTGGGGGTGCGGATGTGCCCCCGGCTTTCGATCACCAGGTGCACCTGCTCACCCGCAGCGGGCACCAGGCGGTGGATGATCGCGCGCGGGATGACGAGGTAGTCGCCCTCACGGTAGGGCAGATTGCCGAACTGGGATTCCAGGACGCCGCCGCCCCGCGTGATGTAGACCACCTCGTCGGCGCGGGCGTTGCGGTAGAAAAACGGATCGGCAGCCGACGGCCGGACGAGCGACAGGCTCACGTCATCGTTGAAAAGGATCAGGGAGCGGTCCCTGACGGGGCTGCCGCCGCCTGTTGCCAGCCGGTGGGACCGCAGATGGCGCATCTTCAGCTGACGGCCGGGCTCCGCCTCGCGCGGCGTCTCCCAGGCCACTTCCACCGCTTTGACCGTGGTCGGTCGGCGCAGCGTGTAGAGCAGGGACTGGATGCCGGTGAACCCGAGGTTGCCCATCAGGTGCTCGTAGTGGATCGAACCGTCGTCCTTGCGGAACGCGGTGTGCCTCTTGGGCGGTATCTTCCCCAACCGGTGGTAATAAGGCATGGACCGGACCTTTCAATCGCTGCCGGCGGACCGGATCAGAGGTTGCCCCGCAGAGCCTGTTCCTGCTCGATGGTCTCGAAAAGTGCCCGGAAGTTGCCCTTGCCGAAACTGTCGCTGCCCCGCCGCTGGATGATTTCGATAAAAAGAGTCGGCCGGTCCTGCAGCGGCCTGGTGAAGAGTTGCAGCAGATAGCCCTTTTCGTCGTGGTCGACGAGAATACCCAGCTGCTTGATGCGCTCCCTGTCCTCCTTGACCTCGCCCACCCGTTCCCAGACGGTGTCGTAGTAGCCTGCGGGCACGGCCAGGAACTCCACGCCGTTCGCCCGGAGGGCGGCGATCGTCGCCAGGATGTCGTCGGTGGTCAGCGCCATGTGCTGCACGCCGGCGGTGAGGTTGGCGTCGATGTACTCCTGGATCTGGCTCTTCTTCAGACCTTCGGCCGGTTCGTTGATCGGGATCTTGATCGCCCGGTCGTCCGAGGCGACCACCGTGCTGCGCAGGGCGGTGAAGTCGGTGCAGATATCCTTGTCGTCGTAGGAGACGAAACGGTCGAGGCCCAGGGTGTCGTGGTACCACTTGACCCACTGGTCCATCTGGTGGTCCGCGACATTGCCGACCACGTGGTCGATGCACTGGAGGCCGACACCGTCGCCCTTGATCTCCTCGATCTCGAAGCCGGGCAGGAAGCCCGGATAGCCGTCGCGCTGGACAAACGTGTGCAGCACCTCGCCGTAGGTCTGGATGGAGGCGTGCCGCACCGCTCCGGCGGCGTCGTTCCAGACCGCGGGCTCCTGCTCGGCGACCGCACCGGCTGCGGTGGCCTTGGCGTAGACCGCGTCGATATCGCCGACCTCGAAGGCCACGTCGCGCACCCCGTCACCGTGGCGGTTGAGCCAGGTGTTCAGGGGATCGTCATGACGCAGGGGTGTTGTCAGGATCATCCAGATGTCACTCTGGCGCATGACGTAGCTGACCCGGTCGGCGGTGCCGTTCTCCGGGCCGCGGTAGGCGACCTGATCGAAGCCGAACGCCTTGCGGTAGAAATAGGCCGCCTGCTTGGCGTTCCCCACCACCAGTTCGACATGATGGATGCGTTGCAATCCCTTGGACATGCGAAACTCCTTGGAAATGAAGGGTGATAGGAGGATCGAGCGAGCGGGACACGGGGCCGCGAAACTTTCGGCCCCGGAAAGACGGCCCGCACCGTGATCCGGTCTCTGCGTTCAATACCTGACAGATTAGCAGAAACCCTGCGGTTTGGCACCCCCCCGATGGTTCCGCGCGGATGAGACCTAAACATTTCGCCGTCCGTGGCGTATCATGCGGGACGGGCCGGCGCCCGCAACCTCCGACACTCCAACCCACGGACAATCTGAAGAATTCATGAAAAAGATCAGCTTCTACCTGCAGCGTACCTTCACCATCCGCGAGAACGAGGTGTCTCTGGTCCTGCTGTCCGCGCTTCTTTTCTACACGCTGATGACCAGCTACAACATCCTCAAGCCGATCCGGGACACCATGGGGCTGGCCGGCGGCGTCCGCGACCTCGAGAACCTGTTCCTTTTCACCCTGGCGGCCATGGCGCTGCTCACGCCGCTGTTCGCCACGCTGGTCAGGAAGTACCGGCGGGACCGGTTCATACCCATCGCCTACCGCTTCTTCGCCCTGAACCTGGTGGCGTTCTTCCTGGTCCTGCAGCTGACCGGCGAAGACGATCTGATCATGGTCGGGCGGGTGTTCTACGTCTGGGTCAGCGTCTTCAATCTCTTTGTCCTGTCGCTGTTCTGGGCCTTGATGGCCGACGGCTTCGGCTACGAGCGGAGCCGCCGGGTATTCGGCCTGATCGCCATCGGCGGCACCCTGGGCTCGATCCTCGGCAACGGCGTCACCAAACTCTTCATCGGCCTCATCGGCGAAGCGAAGCTCATCCTGCTGTCCATCGTGTTCCTCGAAGCGTCGGTCTGGCTGGTCAAGTACCTGTCCCGCCGCTTCAACGCCGCGGGCTTCCACCTCGAGGGCGCCCATGACCGGCCGGTGGCCCGCAAGGACGGCAGCGGCGTGCTCGGCGGCGTGTCCCTGATGTTCCGCTCCTCCTTCCTGGGCGGCATCGGGATCTACATCTTTCTGTATACCTTCATCGGGACCCTGCTCTACTTCCTGCGCTCCGACGTCGTCCACGACCTGGTGCCGCTGCGCGACGACAGGACGGCTCTCTTTGCCGACATCTATCTGTGGACCAACGCCCTGACCCTGTTCGGGCAGCTGTTCCTCACCGGCCGCTTCCTGAACCGCTTCGGCGCCGGGGCCGCTCTCGTGCTCCTGCCGCTGGCCATGGCCCTGGGCGCGCTCTTCCTGGGTACGACGCCCACCCTGGCGGTGCTCGTCGTCTTCGAGGTCACGCGCCGGGCCGGCAACTACGCCTTCGTCAAACCCGCACGGGAGACCCTCTTCACCCTGGTCGACCGCAATGTCCGTTACAAGGCCAAGAGCTTCATCGACACCTTCGTCTACCGCGGCGGCGACGCGCTCGGGGCGCTGGGATTCAAGCTCCTGGGTGTGCTGGGAATCGGTCTGGTCGGCACCGCGCTGGTGACGGTGCCGTTGTCACTGGTGTGGGGCGGGGTGGGCTACTATCTCGGCCGCCGCCAGAAGCAGCTGGCGGCCGCCAGAGACGACCGGACCTGATCACCCGGTGAGCGGCCGGCGCCCGATGGGCATCGTCATGCAGCGGCAGCCGCCGCCGCCGCGCGCCAGCTCGGACCCGTCGATCGTCACCACGCAGCGTCCGATGGCGTCCAGATCGACCTTCCCGGCAATGACATCCCCGGCCGGCACCACCGCGAAACCCGCCTGGTCCAGCTCGGCGATCGTGTTGCTGTTGCGGCCGTAACCGATGACCTGGCCCGGGCTGAGGGCGAAGAAGTTGGCGCCGCTGTGCCACTGCTCGCGCTCCTGGATCCAACGGTCCCGGCGTCCTCCGCAGAAGAGCGGTTTCAGGTCCTGCCCCAGCCCCTTGAGGGCCGTCAGCAGGTTGTCTTCCTCGCGGATCCTGACCACCCGGCCGCCTTCGATATGGATATGCACCGTATCGAAATGGTGGGTCTGCAGAATCACCGGCTCGTAGACCATGCAGCAGTCCCGGTCCAAAAAGGTGAAGACCATGTCGAGGTGGATGAAGGACTCCGGCGTCTTGGGCAGCTCCTGCACGATGAGGTGCCGCTGGACTCCCAGTTCCTTGAACCTCTCGATCAGGAAATCGATGGCCTTGTGCGAGGTGCGGGCCCCGATACCGACGACCAGGATCTCCGGACCGGCCACCTGCACGTCGCCGCCTTCGATGGTCACGGAGGTGTCGCCTCCCCCCAGCCGCGCGGGGTTGACCGTCCGGGCCCCGAACAGGGGGTGAAAATCGAAGACGGCCTCGGCGATACGGGCTTCCCGCTGGCGAATGCGGTTGGCCATGCGCGCGATCAGGATCTTGTCCCCGACCACGACGCTGGAATCGCGGGTGAAGAAGAAGTTGTGGAGCGGCCGCAACGAGTAGCGGTCCTTGCTCAGGAATCGCGACAGGTTGTCCTTGACCAGGGCAACCCCTTCGATGAGCGAACGGGAAAGATCGGCAGGCTCGAGCAGCAGCAGTTCGCCGGCGATTTCGGGCACGCCCTCGGCTTCACAGATACGCCGCACCAGCCCCGCCTTGACGCGGTCGTTGGCCAGGATGTCCTCCAGCAGGTCCTTCATCTGGAAGATGCGGGCCCGCTTCTCCAGCACGCCCTGCAGCTGGCGGTACTCCTCCGTCGCCACCGACAGGTTGAGAATATCGCTGTAGAGAGCCCTCTCGGCCGTCTCCGGCGTCATGTTGGCCACTTCCTGGCCGGGTTGGTGCAACACGACCCCGGTCAGGCGGCCTATCTCCGAATCGACCCTGATATCGAATCTGTCGTCCATGCGGAATCTCCATACCGTCGAGGAAAAGCGGAATACCCCGCAAAACCGGGCTTCGGCAAAGGATAAGCCTCCTGGCGCCGCGGGGCAACCATCCGCCGGCAGCGGTGTTTACCGTCCGCGATCCCGCCATTTTGCCCTCAAGTTCCCGGGCCGGGAGCCGAACTGTGAAGGGTCATCCGTTACCTTGAAAGGACCGTCATGGAAGACTATCGTCACCGACCGCGAAAGAACACGCCTCATCTGGTCAATGCCATCAATCTGGACTCCGGCAAGACCATGGGCCGGATCGTCGATATCACCGCTGACGGTATGATGGTCGTGACCAAGGACCGGATCATTCCGGGCAAGATCTACAATTTCCGGATCATCCTGCCGGTCATGGTGCACCATCGGACCGATGTCACCCTTGAAGCCAAGGCCATCTGGACCGACGAGGACTCGAATCCCAACTTCAACAAGGTGGGCTTCAAGTTCATCAACCTGCCCGGTGAAGAAGGATTTCTCCTCGAAGACGTGATGCACAAGCTGAATCTCGTCGGCTGAGCCGCGCCGCCGACACCTGGCGCCGCGACCGCCGCCCGTATCAGAGCCCTCCCCCGCCGGAGGGCTCGATTTTTTGTTTGACCGGAATCAGCCTGCCCCCAATTCTGATCGAATAGAATCAATCCCCCCCGGGTAGACTCGGCATGACGGGCCGCTTTCGGCCCCAGCTCCCAAAGGAGACGGCGATGAACTTCGATCCGATCCTCATCTGGTTCCTGATCGGCCTGGCCCTGGTCATGTCCGAATTCATGCTCCCGGGCGTGATCCTGGTTTTCTTCGGGGCCGGCTGCTGGGTGACCGCGCTGACCACCTGGCTGGGATTGACGGGCAGCTGGACCTCCCAGCTGCTGGTCTTCGCCCTCAGCTCGGTCGTGATGCTTCTTCTGCTGCGCCGCTGGTTCCGGGCCCGCCTGTCCGGCTACCTCGGCGCCGACCATGATCCCGAGGCCAACCTGGACGACCTGGCCGGCCAGGCGGTCACCGTCACGACGGCCATCGCTCCGGGCAGCGATGCCGGCCGCGTCCTCTACAAGGGCGCCGAATGGAGCGCCCGGAGCACGACGGACATCCCGGCCGGCAGCCGGGCCGTCATCACCGCCGCCGACGGCATCACCCTCGTGGTCCGCCCCGAGCAATAAACCAGGACCTCGCGGTCCCGGCCCTGAAAAGGAGAACTGTCATGACAATCGGTCCGATCATTGCTGCGGGCATCGCCGTCCTGGTCATCATCACCCTGGTCAACACCGCGCGCATCGTGCCCCAGAAGAGCGCCTACATCATCGAGCGGCTGGGCAAGTACTCGCGGACCCTTCAGGCGGGCTTCCACATCCTGACGCCTTTCCTCGACCGGGTGGCCTACAAGCACTCGCTGAAGGAGGTCGCGGTCGACGTGCCGCCGCAGACCTGCATCACCCGCGACAACATCGCCGTCGAAGTGGACGGCGTGCTCTACCTCCAGGTCATCGACCCGGTGAAGGCCAGCTACGGCATCGAGAACTTCCTCTTCGCCTCGACGCAGCTGTCGCAGACGACCATGCGTTCGGAGATCGGCAAGCTGGAACTCGACAAGACCTTCGAGGAGCGGGAGGCCATCAACCACGCCATCATCGAGGCGGTGGACAAGGCCTCCGACCCCTGGGGCGTGAAGATCACCCGCTACGAGATCAAGAACATCCATCCGCCCGAGACCGTGCGCGAGGCGCTCGAGAAGCAGATGCGGGCCGAGCGCGAGAAACGCGCCGCCATCTTCGAGTCCGAAGGCCAGCGCCAGGCCAAGATCAACGTGGCCGAGGGCACCAAGCAGGAGGCCATCGCCAACTCCGAGGGCGAGAAGATGAAGCGCATCAACGAGGCCGAAGGCCGGGCCAAGGAGATCGAACTGGTGGCCATCGCCACGGCCGAGGGAATCCGCAAGATCGCCGAGGCCATCCAGATGCCCGGCGGCTCGGACGCGGTGAACCTGCGGGTGGCCGAGCAGTACATCGGCGAGTTCGGCAAGCTGGCCAAGGAGGGCAACACGCTGATCATCCCCACGAACCTCGGCGAGATCGGCGGCATGGTCGCCGCGGCGACCAGCCTCATCAAGAAGACCTGACAGCGCGCCAGCCGGACAACAAAAAAGCCCGTCCCTGCCGGGACGGGCTTTGCAGTCGATCGTCGCGGTCAGTTGCTGACCGGCTCGTCCTGCTGGGCGTCGGCTTCGGCGGCCAAGAGCCGCATCTGCTCGGCGTTCCATTCCTCGGCCAGGGCCAGCAGTTCGGGCAGGGTCCCGGCCTTGCGGAAGAGTTCCAGGGCCTCGTGCAACTGGGTGTCCGCCTCGATGGCGACCTTGTAGGCGGCGGTCGGTCCACCGATCCGGCGCGACAGCTCCCGCCGGATGCCCCGCTTGATGAAGTCGCTGTTGGCGTCGACCAGCGAATCGCTGAACGCCAGGTCGAAGACGCCGAGATACTCCTCGATGTTCTCGCGGCCGCCGAGGAACTCGCGGAACGCCGTGAAATCGGTGTCGCTGATCGCGGCCTCGCCCGAGACGCCCTCACGCCTTGAAGCCAGGTCCACCGCAAAGGCGAACAGGGCCCCGTCTCTTTCCACAGCCACCTCGAAATCGGTCAGGAAGTCCTGCTCGATGTCGATGTCCGGCGTGATGCCGCCCCCGCCGTAAACAACCCGGCCGCTGTCCGTATAGAATTTCTCCTTGTCGAACCGGTGAACTTCCTTGTCCGCCGGATCCTGTTCCAGCAGCGGCGCCTCATCATCCGCGGCCACCTCTTCATCCATTCCCTCGTGCGGGTTGCGCGGACGGTCCTTGTGGATGGACCGGCCGCTCGGCGTGTAGTACCGGGCGGTGGTCAGCTTGAGGGCCTCGTCCTCGTCCAGGCGGAACACGGTCTGCACCGAGCCCTTGCCGAAGGAGGTCTGGCCGACGACCAGACCGGCGTCGTGGTCCTGGATGGCGGCCGCGACGATCTCGCTGGCCGAGGCGGACGAGCCGTTGATCATCACGATCATCGGCACCTTGTTGTAGACGCTGCCGCGGGCCTCGCTGTAGAAGCGAGTGGTTCTGGGAGCGCAGGCGGCCCTTGGTGAAGACGATCAGGTCGTCCTTCTCCAGGAAGAGCTCGCTGACGCCCTGGGCCGCATCCAGCAGACCGCCGGGATTGAAGCGCAGGTCCAGGATCAGGCCGCGCATGCCCTGGGCCGTCAGTTCGTCCAGTTTCTGCTTCAGCTCGTCCCGCGTCGTGCGGGCGAAGTTCTGGATCCGGATGTAGCCGATGTCGTCGATCATGAAGGCGTAGGGCACGCTCTCGATCTTGATGATGTCGCGGGTGATGGTGAAGGGCAGGGGCTGGTCCTCGCCCGGCCGCGCGACGGTGATGGTGACCTTCGAACCCGGCTTGCCGCGCAGGCGCTTGACCGCCTCGCGGCTGCTGAAGTCGCGGGACGATTCGCCCTCGATCTCGATGATCTGGTCGCCGCCCTGGATGCCCATGTAGTAGGCCGGCGTGCCCTCGATCGGCGAGACCACCGTCGGATAGTGGTCCCGGATGTTGATGGTGATGCCCAGTCCGCCGAACTCGCCCTCGGTGGACATCATCAGGTCTTCGTAGTTGACCGGCGGCAGGTAGTTCGAATGCTCGTCCAACCGGTCGAGCATGCCCTTGACGGCCGCTTCCATGACGGCCTTGGGATCCTCCTCGTCCACGTAGTTGTTGATGATCCGCTCGTAGACGTCGGACATGATCTTCAGGTTGTCGTAGAACTCGCGGCGACGCGAGGCGGGATCATCGCCGGCGTAGACCGTAGACGAAACGAGCAGGCAGAGCAGTCCCGCCAACAGCAGGCCGCGGGCGAAGGGACCGGAGCCCCGGCGCAAGGTGGAGGGCAGATTCGCGGAGTAGTTCATGTTTCGTCCTTCTTCGGGTCCGTTTCGGGTTGCTCCGTCCATATTCGGCACGTGCACGGTCCCCGTTATAGATATTTGAGCAGCCCGTGTTCCAACCTTTTTAGTTGGTCCAGGGCCTGGGCCATCATCTGAGCGGGTGTTCCGGTGGCATCCACTACTTTAAAACGCAATTCGCCCGAAACCGCCATCGCCTGGTAGCCTTCGTACACGCGGCGGTGGAATTCCAGCGTTTCCCGGTCCAGGCGGTCGGTGGCCCGGTCCTGCAGCCGCCGCTGCCCCTCTTCCGGCGGCAGCAGGCACAGGAAGGTCAGGTCGGGCTCCAGCCCGCCGAGGGCCAGCTGGTTGAGCGGCGTGGACCCGTTTCTCGCCCAGGCCCCGGCCGAATCCCTGGTAGGCCACCGAAGCATCGGCGAAACGGTCGCACAGGATGATCAAACCCGCCTCGAGGGCCGGAGCGATCTTCTCGCGGACGAGCTGGGCGCGACTGGCCACCATCAGCAGCAGTTCCGTTTCGGAACACATAGCCTGTGACGCAGGATCAAGCAGAATGTTACGGATGCGTTCCCCGATCTCCGTGCCCCCGGGCTCCCGGATGAGCATCGGCTCCTCGCCCCGCTCGGTCAGGATACGGGCGATATTGTCGATCAGGGTGGTCTTGCCGCTGCCTTCGGGGCCCTCGAAAGTGATCAGGAGCCCGCGGTGCTCCGCCGGAGTCAGCCGGTCGCCGGCGGGAGGATTCACGAGCCGTCCTTTGCCGAAGGTGCTGCGGCAGGATCGGCGGCGTCGGCGGCGGCGGTGGTGTCGGTGGCGCCGGTGGCGCCGGTGGCGTCAGCGGCGTCGGTGGCGTCAGCGGCCGGAGGTTCCGGCTCAACCGGCACGACGGTCCGCGGCTCCGGTCCGGGCAGCTTGGCGGCCACGTGGACGATACGCTGCACCGTCGTGGCCAGGGTGGCGACCGCCAGGAACCACAGCACCGGCACCAGCGCCCAGCGGCCCAGCAGCAGCGCCGACCGCCAGCAGGATCACCCGCTCGGTGCGCTGCAGCCAGCCGACCCGACAGGTTTCTCCCACGCCCTCGGCGCGGGCCCGCACGTAGCTCGTGGTCAGACTGCCCACCACGACGCAGGTGATCAGCAGCAACGCCACCGGCTCGGCTCCGGACCGCAGGGTGGCAAAATACCAGGTGAGTCCCGCGAAGAGGAAGGCTTCGCCCAGGCGGTCGAAACAGGAATCCAGGAAGGCCCCGCGCCTGGACACCGTGCCCTGCAGGCGGGCCAGGTCGCCGTCGAGCATGTCGAAGGCCGAGCCCAGCAGAAAGATGAGCCCGCCGAGGAAGAGATTCCCCTGGGCGATGATCCAGCCGGACAAGGCGGTGATCACCAGACCGGTGATCGACACCGCCAGGGGCGTCATGCCCAGGGCGTCGAGCGCGAGCACCACCGGCCGCACCCGGCCGCGGGCCTGCAGCTTGAATTCCGTGAAATCCATCATTTGTCTCCTGTCGTCCCTGAATCCCGTTTCGCGTGGCCGGCGGTTCCCTGCAGAACCAGGACCAGCTCCCCCTTCAGGCGCGGCCCGGTCATGAGTTCCAGCAGCTCGGCGGCATGTGCCCCGCAGGGTCTCCTCGTGCAGCTTCGTGATCTCCCGCGCGATGGCCAGTCCGGCGCCGGGCGCCAGCTCGGCCAGGATCTCCAGGGTCGAGCGGATCCGGTGGCAGGACTCGAGGATCAGCACCGTGCCCGGTTCCTCCAGGGCCTCGGCCAGGAATGTGCGCCGCTGACCCTTCTTGCGCGGAGCATACCCCAGATACAGAAACCGGTCAGTGGAAAAACCCGACAGCACCAGAGCCGCCAGCGTGCTCGAGGGGCCCGGGATCACGGTCCAGGGCAGGTCGGCCTCCTGCAGGGCCCTGACCAGGGTGAAGCCCGGATCCGAGATGCAGGGCATGCCCGCATCGCTGACCACGGCCACCTTGCCGCCGGCCTTGCAGCCGCTCGACGATCTGCGGGCACCGACCCGGATCCTTGTTGTGGTCGTGGTAGCTGGCCAGCGACGCCCGGACGCCGTAGCGGTCCAGCAGGCGCCGGGTGTGGCGCGTGTCTTCGGCGTAGACCACGTCGGCGGCCGCCAGCACCGCCAGGGCCCGCAGTCCCACGTCGGCCAGGTTGCCGATGGGCGTGGCCACGAGGTGGCAGCACCCGCCGGGAAAATCGACCTCCGGCAGCGGATCCGAGATCAATGGCCCCCGTCGGTGAAGGCGGGAAGCCCGTCCGTCACCAGCGGCGACGTCGGGATCGGCCCGGCCGGCCGGGAATCAGGCCACCGGCGGCGGACCGCTTGAAGGCCATGGCGCGCACCCGCGGCGGCACCTTGGCGACCAGTCCCGGCCGAAGCCCAGCGGCCGCCAGCTGCCGGGCGCCCAGCCCTCGTCGACCAGGTGGTGCAGCAGCCGGTCGGCCTCGGCGTAGGTGAAGCCCAGTTCGTCCTCGTCGGCCTGGCCCTCCCACAGGTCGGCGCTCGGCGCCTTGGTGATCACCGCTGCGGGCAGGCCCAGCCAGCGGGCGAGCAGCCTGATCTCCGTCTTGTAGAGCCGACCGATGGGGTTCAGGGCGCAGGCGTTGTCGCCGTACATGGTGGTGTAGCCCAGCAGGCCCTCGGTCCGGTTGCCGGTGCCCAGGACCAGGGAACCGTCCCGGCTCGAAATGTCGTAGAGTACGACCATGCGGCAGCGGGCCATGACGTTGCCGCGGCGGACCCGGTCCGGGGCCGAGACGTCGGCCAGGAAGGCGTCGGCCATCGGCGTGACCGGCACCAGGTCGGCGCGCACGCCCAGCGCCGCGGCGACGGCGTCGGCGTCGGTCAGCGACGCCGCACTGCTGAACTGGTGGCGTAGGGCATCATGACGCCGCGCACCTTGTCCGCGCCCAGGGCCCGCACCGCCAGCCCGGCGGCCACGGCCGAATCGATGCCGCCGGACAGACCGACCACCAGGGAGTCGCGCCCGGCGGCGGCCAGGGTTTCGACGGATGAAATCGCCGCAGCGCGGCGGCGGCTCTTCCGGGTCGATGGCCCAGTCGGGACGATTCAGATCGGCGTTCATGCATTCGTTACCCTTCTCGATGGTCTGGCACCCGGCGTGCGGTGCACCAGGCGCGATCAACTCCGCCGCCAGGCTTCGGGCAGGAACAGCACCAGCACGGTGAAAATCTCCAGGCGGCCGATGAGCATGAACATCACCAGCAGCCATTTTTCCCAATCGAACAGTTCGGCGTAGTTGCTCGAGGGCCCGACCAGCCCCAGTCCCGGCCCGATGTTGCCGAGGGTGGCCGCGGTCGCACCCACGCTGGTGACGATGTCGCGGCCACCGAAGGTGAGGATCAGGACCCCGGACACGTAGACCACCATGAACAGCAGGAAAAAACCAAGCACGTTCGTCAACAGACCGGGCGACAGGGCCCGGTCGTTGAACCACAAGGTATACACGCCCCGCGGGTGCAGCATCTTCTTCAATTCCAGCTTTGCGTGCCGCAGCAGGATGAGCACACGCATGACCTTGATGCCGCCGCCGGTCGAGCCGGCGCAACCTCCGACCGCCATCAGGAACAGCAGGAGAGCGTGGGTCACCGGGGGCCACAGCAGGTAGTCGGCGGTTCCGAAGCCCGTCGTGGTGATGATCGAGACGACCTGGAACAAGGCGTGCCGGACCGTCTCGCCGAAGGTCGGGTAGTAGCTGATCGGGACCAGGACCCCCACGACCACGATGGTGCTGACGAGGATGACCGAGGCATAGAAACGGAACTCCTCGTCCTTGGGATAGGACCCGTCCCTGGCCCGTCAGCGCCAGGTAGTGCAGCGAGAAGTTTGCCGCCGGCCAGGAACATGAAGACGATGATGATCCATTCCACCGCCGGCGAGGCGTAGCCCCCCACGCTGGCGTTGTGGTTGCTGAAACCGCCGGTGGCCATGGTGGCGAACGAGTGGCAGACCGCATCGAAGAGCCCCATGCCGGCGATCATCAGGGCGACGGACCTCCAGCACGGTCAACAGGAGATAGACGCCCCACAGCAGCTTGGCCGTTTCCCGGATGCGCGGCGTCAGCCGTTCGGCCACCGGGCCGGGGACCTCGGCCCGGAACAGCTGCATGCCCCCGACACCCAGCAGCGGCAGGATGGCCAGGGCCAGCAGCACGATGCCCATCCCGCCCAGCCAGTGGGTCAGGGCCCGCCAGAACAGGGTGCCATGCGTGCGGCTCTCGATGTCCGGCAGGATGCTGGCGCCGGTCGTGGTGAAGCCGGAGATGGATTCGAAGACCGCGTCGGTGAAGGACGGGATCTGCCCGCTGAGCCAGAAGGGCAGCGCACCCAGCAGGCCGACCACCAGCCAGCCGAAGGCGACCACGGCGAAGCCCTCGCGCACCCGCAGGTCCGGGCGCGTCGCGCAGGACCAGCAGGTGACGCCGCCGACGGCCGCGCCGATGCCGGCGGCGACCAGGAACCAGGGCCAGTCGCGGCTCGCCGTACAGCCGAGATACCAGCGCCGGCAGCAGCAGGCACCCCGCGGTGACCAGCAGCAGGAAACCCAGGACCTTGACGACCGACAGGATGTTCACGGCTTGCCGCCGGCGAAGAAGTCCTCAACGGCCGCGCCCCTATCCGGCAGGGCGAAGACCACCACCTCGTCGCCGGCCGCCAGCACCGTGTCGCCGCCGGGGCGTGAGCACCCGGCCCTGCTTGAGCACCGCGCCGATCACCGCGTCGCGCGGGAAATCCAGCTCCATCAGCTTGCTTGCCCAGCCAGGGACAGCCCTCCCCCACACGCAACTGCAGGATCTCGGCCCCGGTGTAACCCAGATTCTCGGCGCTGATGACGGCCCCGCGTTTGACGAATCCGGCGATCCACACCGAGGTCGACAGGCGCGGGGAGACGGCCGAATCGACGCCCAGCAGCGGCAGCAGCGGCACGTAGTCGGGCCGGTTGACCAGGCAGACGGTCTTGCCGGCACCGAGATGATGCGCCAACAGGCAGGCCATGATGTTGGTTTCTTCGTCATTGCTGACCGACACGAAGCCGTCCATGTCGGCCACGCCCTCGCTGGCCAGCAGGTCCGTGTCCGAGCCTTCCCCATGCAGCACCAGGGCGCCCCGCACCTGTTCGGAGGCCTGCCGACATTTTTCCTCATTGCGATCGATGATCTTGACCTTGACCCCGGCGGCCACCAGATCACGCGCCAGTTCGCGTCCCATGGCGTTCGCGCCGACGATCATCACCTTCTCCAGGCGACGGGACTTGGCCAGGAAGTAGATCAGGGAGCGGTCCACCACGCGCCGGGTGCCGGCCATGAAGACCTGGTCGTCGGCCAGGATCACCGTGTCGCCGCGCGGGATGAGGGTCTCCTCGCCGCGCACGATGGTCGTCACCAGGGCGATGCGCTCGCCCAGTTCCTGGTTGATCTCGGCCAGGGTCTTGCCCTTCGACCCGGCTGTCGGCCTCGACCTTGGCGCCGATGATGCGGACCTTGCCGCCGGCGAACTCGTGGACCTCGGTGGCCCCGGTCTGGAAGAGGACCATGCGGATGGCGTGCACGGCCTCGTGGTCGGGATTGATGGCCAGGTCGATGCCGTCCAGGAGCAGGCGGTGGTCCTGGTAGTAGTCCTCTTGCCGCACGCGGGCGACCTTGACCTTGGCGCCCAGGGCGTGGGCGGTCTGGCAGGCGATGATGTTGATCTCGTCCCGGTCGGTGACCGCGGCGAAGAGGTCGCAGTCCTTCATGCCGATCTCTTCCAGGACCGTGGGGCTGATCCCGTTGCCCACCACGAAACGGCAGTCCAGATGCTCGCTGACGTTGTCGACCTGTTCCTGGTCCATTTCCACCAGGATCAGGTCGTGCTCCCGGCGGGTGATGATCCGGGCCAGCTCGAATCCGACCGAGCCGGCCCCGATGATGACGATTTTCACTGATCTGGCTCCCCCGCTGCGGAAAGGAGTTGAGGACCTCACGGCCCGCGCGATCGTCCGCGGCGGTGGAAATGTCCAGATGGGGCATCAGGCGCACCCGGCCCGGGCCGAAACCGACACCCAGGATCCCCCGGCTCTCCAGATGCTTCAGGAGTGCTTCGTCGTCGGCCGGCGGCGTCACGTCGATGATGACGATGTTCGTGTCCACCGGATGATTCACCTTCAGGCCGGGATGGTCAAGCCCTGCGGCCAGGGCCGCGGCGTGGGCATGGTCCTCGGCCAGTCGGTCGAGATGATGCTCCAGCGCGAACAGGCAGCCGGCGGCGACGATCCCCGCCTGCCGCATGCCGCCCCCCAGCATCTTGCGCCAGCGGTAGGCCCGCGCGATCGTGCCGCGGTCGCCGGCCAGGACCGAGCCCACCGGCGCCCCCAGGGCCTTGGAAAAGCACACGCTGACCGAATCGACCGGCGCGGCCAGCTCGGCCAGGGACAGCCCGGTGGCCACGTGGGCGTGCCACAGGCGGGCCCCGTCCAGATGGACCGTCAGGCCGCGCTCATGGGCCCGTGGCCGATCTCGCACGACCTCGTCCTGGGGCAGGATGCGCCCGCCGGCCCGGTTGTGGGTGTTCTCCAGGCAGACCAGCGCGGGCGGGGCGCAGTGGACGTTGTCGGGATTGAGGGCCGCGGCCACCAGCGGCCAATCCAGGAGGCCGTCGACAGTCGCCACGCAGGTGACCAGCAGGCCGCTGAGCGCAGCGGGGGCTCCACCTTCATAACGGTAGATGTGGGCGCCGTCCTCCAGCACCAGCTGATCGCCGGGCTGCGTATGGGCCCGCAGGGCGAGCTGGTTGCCCATCGTGCCGCTGGGAACGTAAAGGGCGGCTTCCTTGCCCAGCCGCTCGGCCACGACGTCCTGCAGACGGTTGACCGTGGGGTCGTCCCCGAAGACATCGTCGCCGACCTCGGCCTCGGCCATGGCCCGGCGCATGGCGGCCGTCGGTCGGGTGACCGTGTCGCTGCGCATGTCGATGGTTCCGTCAGGGAGCTTCTGGCGCTGGTGCATCGCGATCCTCCGCGAAACAGGGGGTTCAAACGACGGGAACCGGCCCTCCGGACCGCAGGCCGGACAACCGGTTCCGATTTCTACCGGACCCGCCCAAGGCGGACATCACCTCCCATCGGCGCCGCCACCTTGTCCTTCAGCATCTTGGAGACCTTGAAGACCGGCACCTTGCGCGATGGCACGGGTACGGCCTCGCCGGTGCGCGGATTACGGGCCATGCGCTCCTTGCGCTCCTTGACCTTGAAGGTGCCGAAGCCGCGGATCTCGAGGTGGCGTCCGGCGATCAACAGATCGCCGATCTTGGCCAGGAAAAGATCAACGGTTTCGGCGACTTCCTTCTTGGTCAGGCCAGTCTTTTGGGCGATGTCCTCAACGATATCGGCCTTGGTCATGACAAGCCTCCTGGGTTCCTCCGTTACATCCCCGTTTATCGCCGGGATTCTGAGGTCATGTAAAACCATAAACCAAAAGATGTCAAGGGCTTTATGCCTTTTGAACCCGTACCCAACCTGGCCCCAGCGCCGGTCTCCAGACCGGCGGAATGGCATCGGGCAAGTTGCAACACCGTGACCCGTCCGACCATCGCATAACACAAGGCCCATGATGGCCTTAAGCGGCCCGTGGTTTCCCCCGATTCCCCCAAAGAACCTCCAATTGCCTTGTCAATACAACGAGATTAACCCGCAGGTCCGTAACCCCCGACAATTGGCACCCGCTTTGCAATTTGGTGAGCCGTGAACGCGGCCGGCAGGGCAGAATCTGAAACAACTGTGCCACTGCAACCGATCTCTGCCGGCCCACACCAAAAACCATCGGGCAACCAAGCGAAAGAAGGAGGACCATTCCATGGCAAGCAACAAGATGATCGTGACCGTCATGCTCATCGCCCTCGTCGCCCTGGCCTGGCGCTGCAGCGATGACAGCAACCCGGCACCCCCCGGCCCCCATCGACACCGCGCCCCCGGCCGTTCCGGCCAACCTGGAGCGTGGAGTACAGCCCCACGGCGGCGACCCTGTCAGCTGGGACATGAACACGGTCGACACCGACCTCGCCGGCTACGTCGTGAGCCGGAACACTACGGCGTCAGCCGAAACCCTGGTGACCGCGCCCGCCGGATGATCACCAGCTACGTCGACACCAATCCCCGGCCCGGCATTAGCCAGTACCACGTGTACGCCGTGGACACTTCCGGCAACCATGAGCGCCGTCGCCACGGCTGAACCTGGCCGACCCTCGGGAATCCTACGGCCAGGCCGGGCAACGAATAACCGCCGGAGATGGTTCCCATTCGCTGGGTGATCAAGAAGCCTCCCGCCGCGGCGGAGGCTCTTTATCGGCCCGCACGGGTCCATTGTCCAACAAACGGAGGCCCTGAAGAAGTTTCGCCGCCACTCCGTTTCTGCTGCTGGCCGTGGCCTGGCCGGAGCGGTTGCCGGGTCCGGCCCGGCCGCCGATCCCCTGGTCGCGACGACAGCACCGCTCGACACCGCCCCGCCGGCGGTGCCCACCGGTCTGACCGCCGCCGCCGGTTTCGCTCGCCGTGAAGCTGTCGTGGCGTCCCAACACCACCGACCTGGACCTGGTCGGCTACATCGTCTACCGGCAGGTGGACGGGCGGACGATGGCCCTGAACGACGAACCGCTGGCCGAGGCCCGCTTCATCGATCGCTCGCCCCTGGACGTTCCGTGTCTCTACGCCGTGACCGCGGTCGACAGCCGCGGCAACGAGAGCGGCTGGACCTGGGTGACGACACGCGCCGCGCCGATCCATCCCGACCTCGGCGCAGCGCTGACGGTCCGGCCTCAGGCGCCGCCCAAACTGGCCACCGTGTTGGCAATGCCCCAGTAGGGATCCATCACCGCCATGATGGCTCCGGAGAAGATCCCACCCATGCCCGTGTACCGCACCAGCAGCAGGAAGCCGACGACGATCAGCATGCCGTAGCGCCGCAGGTTCTCGTACTTGTGCCCGCGCCTCCGGCGGCAGGAAGCGGCTCAGGATCCAGCTGCCGTCCAGGGGCGGCAGCGGAATCAGGTTGAACAGGGCCAGCACCACGTTGATCATGACGCCGGTCTGGAACATGGTGAAGAAGAAACGCGCAGGGAGGGCCGGCCGCCCGGACGCCGCACCGGCCGGCGCCCCCAGGGCGACGGTCAGCCCCAGCAGCCGCGGCGAAAATCAGCGCCAGCAGGAGATTGCTGACCGGGCCGGCCGCCGCCACCTTGGGGTGGTCGTTCATGGGATTGTTCAGCCGTCCCGGCCTGACGGGCACCGGCTTGGCCCAGCCGAACATGATGCCGCCGGTGAAGGACAGAACCAGGGGCACCAGGATGCTCCCCACCGGATCGATGTGGGACACGGGATTGAGCGTCAGGCGGCCCGCCTGGCGTGCCGTGTCGTCCCCCAGCCTGAGCGCCGCCCAGCCGTGGGCCACCTCGTGCACCACCACCGAAAACACCAGCACCAGCACCTTGAATGACAACCATTCCACGACCAACCTTCTTCCGCCACGGTGGCCGTCCGTCCCGGCAGACCGGACCAGGCCGCCCAGACCTCATCGGGCGTGATGTTCTCCATCCAGCCGAACTCGTCGCCGCCCGCCGGCCGCGGCGCACCGGCACCGGGCTGCTGCGGGGCTCTTGACCACCACCACCTCCGGCGCCGGCGGCTTCCACAGGGCCGGATCGGTGGGCCCGAACAGGGCCACCGTGGGCACCCGCAGGGCACCCGCCATGTGCATCACGCCGGTGTCGTTGCACAGGAACCTGTCGGCCAGCTGCAGTAGCGCCGCCCCCACCCCCACGGGGCAGGACGGGGCCACCCGAATGGGACCGGCGGCCAGATCACCCAGGGACTCTTGCATCGCCGCCAGGGGCCCGGCATCGGCCGGACCGTGCAGGATCAGCACCTGGCGCCCGGCGGCCACGGCCCGACGGGCGATCGTCGGCGAACCGGTCGGCGGGCCACAGGTTCTGGCGCCTTGCCCGCGCCCGGATGCAGGGCCCAGAATCCAGGGGCAAGCCCCAGACCGGTGGCGATGGACCGCGCCCGTTCCTTTTCAGCGGATGCGGGAACGACGACGGTCGTCCGGTCGGCGGTGGTGATGCCCACCGCCTGCAGCGGCGCCAGGTTGTGGGCCACGGCGTGGTCGGTCCATGCACCGGTTCGGACGGCATCTCCAGCTGAAAAGGCGTGGCGGCTGACGTCCCAGCCGAACGGGCGGCTGTCGGCCCCCGACGATGTGCCGGCGCCCGACTGGCGGCGGCGATCCAGGCGCTGGTCACCGAGAACGAAACACTGCTCAGGACAAAGGCCAGTTCGGGCCGGAAGCCGCGGACTCAGCGCAGAAACCCAGCAAGCGCCCGGGCTGTCGCCACACCTGGCGGTCGAAGGTGAAGACCCGTCCAGATGGGGGTTGTGCGCACCACCCCCCGTTGACCGGCGCGGTGACCAGGGCGGTCTCGGCGTCGGGCCAGGCCTCGGCGATGGCCCGCAGGGCCGGCGTGGCGCAGACCATGTCGCCCATCTGGTTGTGCTGGCGCACGATCAGGATGCGCGCGGGCGCAGGGCCAGCAGCTGCGCCGGCGTCAGGGCGGGCGGCGGGCCAGACGGGCCAGCCAGGCGGCCAGGCCCGTCTTGAAGGCGGTTCGGCGGTGTTGCAGGTGCGGACTCCGGTCCTCGGGACTCCTTCCGGGGCGCTGGCACGCCCGGGGCGGTGCCGGTTCCGGCAGCGGCAACCCGACCCTTCCCGAGCGAGCGCGATGCCACGCCATGCATCGCCTCAAGGACCATGCAATCGGCCTGTCTGGTCGCATTTGCCTCTACCTGGCCTACGGGCCTGGTAGCCCTCGGAATATATGAGATGACGGCCAAATCTCCCAGTCTTCTGGGCACACCCTGCCGGGCTGGTGGGCCACCGACCAGGCGGAACACGACCCGCTGGCATCCGCCGACCGGCATCCTGCCCCTGGACAAGCTGCTGCACGAGGGCCGAAGAGGCCGTCAGGTTCTACGCGGTCGCTGCCGGCAACCGGTCGGCGCGGACCGCCCTCTGACCGCCGGGGTAGCCGGCCGCGCCTTCCGCTCTTCCAGATCCTCCAGCAAGGCCAGATAGGCCGCGTGCCGCCAGGCGGGGATCGCGCCGCCACGGCCTCCTTGACCCCGCAACCCGGCTCGTCGCGGTGCAGGCAGGTGCGGAAGTGGCAGGCTGGCGCCGGCTCCCGAAAATCGGGAAATAATCCCGCACCTCCAGCGGATCCATATCCCAGGGATCGAAACCCCGGATGCCCGGGACTGTCGGCAATGAAGCCGCCCATCCGCCAGGGGGAACAGCTCGGTGCGGGTGGTGGTGTGCCGGCCCAGGCCGGTCTTTGCCCGTCACCTCGTTGACCCGCAGACGCAGGCCCGGCTGGATCGCGTTCAGCAGGGTGCTCTTGCCCACGCCCGAGGCGCCGATCAGCAGGGAGATGCGGTCGGTCAGCACGTCGTGCAATTCCGTCGATCCCCGCCCGGAGTCCGCCGAGGCCCACGACCACGTAGCCCAGTTCCAGATAGTAATTCCAGGGGTCCTCGGCCGTCAGCTCCGAACTCACCGCGGGACCAGGTCCACCTTGTTGAGCACCAGGACGCCGTTGACGCCGAAGCGCTCGGCCGCCACCAGCAGGCGGTCGACAAAGCCCGCTTGGGGCGCCGGTTCGCCGCAGCGACTGCACGGCCACGACCTGGTCCAGATTCGCCATCAGCACCTGCTCGACGTGGCCGCCGCTGCGCCGGGCCGCCATCCGGCTGATCCGGTTGCGACGCGGCAGCACCTCCTCGATGACGCCGCCGGGGGAGTCGTGGTCCGGTCATCGAGCACCTGAAAGCGCACGCGATCGCCCACCACGACCAGTCTGGGACTTCTCGCGGCCCTTCTTGAGGCGTCCGCGCAACTTTGCACCGCCAGGTGCGCCCATCGGCGGCGACCAGGCACTGGCCGCCCGACGGGCGGATGACCACCCCCTGACGCTCGGGGCCGGCCTGATCCTGCTTGGGGTCGCTGATGGAGCACCTCCTGAACGGATTCACCCGCGGTCGTTCCGCACCTTGTCGCCGACAGTTGGCCCAGCCGCCGCCCCGCCGCCGGGGTCGGCGAGGCGGATCGATTGCGGCTTGTTAATCCTTCGGCGATGGTTAGTTTTTTCGACAGATAGAAGT
>CALOFL010000019.1:0-279546 GCA_942492615.1 Candidatus Krumholzibacteriia bacterium | reverse complement strand
AGCAATAGCCATAAGGCGGTTATACGGCAACAGCAGCTGCCAGGAAGCCGAGATGGTAGATGGCAAAGACGGCGAAGACGTTGTGGAACAGCACAAGGACGATCACGACGGCCGCCGGTGGGGCCAGGAGCCAGAACCAGGCGGCGGGCCCGACCCGTGGGATCATTGCGGCGGCGGCGGGGGTTTTCCGGTGTCTTCTTTATACTGCTCGTTGGACTCGAAACGGCGGACCACGCCCAGGTCGGGTACCGCGACGAACACGTAGCCTGCGTAGTTGGGCAGATCCTGCCCCCCCGTGGAGGGCGGCTCGTAGAGGTCCAGGGAAATCGGTGCCGGCGACAGTGTCAGACCGCCGAACTGGAGCAGGTACTCGCCCTGGGCCGAGAAGACCTGGATCCTGTCGTTCTCCTCGTCGGCGACGAAGATGCGCCCATCCTTGCCGACCGCGACGGCCACCGCCGCGAACTCACCCAGCTCGGTGCTGGCCCGCTTCGACCCAGTCATCCCCGTGGCCGGCAGCATCGCCGATCACGTAATCGGAGGCCGGCGGCGGGACACAGCTCGGGTTGTCGAACAGAGCGACCTGACCGCGCAGCGGATCGGGTTCCTCGCCGACACCCACATCGGCAACGCCGAACGCTGGAAAACGACACCGACAGCGGCTGCGTCCGCGTCGCAGCACCAGCAGGCTGTCCTGGTAGTCGGTGGCCAGGCCGGCCGGCGTATGGACGAAGCGGGTGCCGTCGCCATCGGACCGGGCCAGGATCCCGTAGGGGCTCAAGCCGGTGAAGGGGTCGAAGGCGTAGCGATGGATCAGGCCGGTCTCGGGGTCGGACAGGTACAGGAAGGTCACCGCCCCGGGGAAGAGTTCGACGCCGGAGGGGTTGGCTTCCATGGCCACGACCCGGCCCACGCCGGCCACGTCGGTGAAGCCCTCGGCACTGAGGTCGTCGGAACGGTGCCAACTGATCCGCCCCGGACCCTGCTGCCACAGGAAGACGAAGCCGCTGACCGGATCGACGCAGACGGCGGCGCCGCCGTCGAGTCCGTCGAAGCGGGCCGTGACCTCGTAGTCCTGGTTCCGCTTGGTCAGGGTCGTCGGCGAGACCACGAACAGGGTCCCCGAGGACTGGGTCAACTGGATCGGGCCGTCGGGGTCGAAATACTGCCCGAAGTAGGAGTACGGCGCCAGGGACCACTGCCCGACGGGTTCGGGAATGGCGATCTTCTCGCCGCAGCCGGCCGTCAGGACGAGGACCGCGAGCAGGGCCGCCGGCGGCGCCAGGATGGTCAGGCCCCGCCTCATCGTTCCCTCCTTCCGAAGGGATCGGAATTCTTCTTGCGATGGAGGGGCGACAGGTCCAGCGAAACGTAGTGGATGGTCCCGAAGCTGCCCATGTCGGCGTAGGCGTAGTCCACGCGGATGAGGAACTGCTGGCGCTTGAGCTGGACGCCGAACCCGGCCGACAACCCGTTCTCGGGCCTGCCAGTCTCGTAGCCCGCGCGCAGGAACAGCATCCGGTTGACTTCGAGCTCGCCGCCCAGCCGGAAACTCTCGATGTTGTCGGACGGATGGTTGAAGTCGGCCGTGGTCAGCAGACCCAGCTTGCGGCTCAGACTCCAGGCCTTCGAGGCGCCGAAGGACCCCTCGGTCGGGGCGGGGAACTTCTGGAAGTCGGTGGCGTGGGTGTACCCCCCGCTCAGCGCCGGCGGGCTGCCCGAGGGCTGCAGGTCGCCGCCGAAATTGCGCACCGTGAAGCCGATCCACACGTCGCCGGCGCCCACGAAGTAGAGGATCCCCATGTCGAACATCAGCGACTTGATCTGCCACTGGTCGAGGTTCTCCTGGTAGTACTTCACGGTCCCCCCGATCGAGAAGTGATCGGTCATGGCCCGGGCCAGGCTGGCCCCGAGGAAGAACTGGTTGGCGTTGAAGTACTGCCCGGTGCCATCCTGGTGGAACTCGGTGGTCCGCAGGATGTCGCCCGACCGCAGGATGCCTGCCGAAAGCCCGAAGCCGAAGTTCTGCCGCCGGCCGTGAAGGCTGACGTGGTTCATCTCGATGTCGGCGGTGTACTTCGTGTGGCTCGCGAAGAAGTTCTTCCGGCCCGGGGTACGCATGATGCCCGCGGGGTTCCAGAAGGGCGCCGAACCGTCCATGGCCAGGGACGAGTAGGCCTTGCCCAGCGAGACGGCGCGTGCGCCGACCGGAACGCGCAGGAACTGGGCGCCCGCCGTGCCGGTGTTCTCGTCGCCGTACAGGCGGATGAGCTCGCCGGCGCCGGCCGCTCCCGCGAGCAGGCAGGACACGAGCGCGAAGGCCGTCCCCAGGACGATCCAAGGCCGGGGGGTGATGCCGCGCACGCCTACCACGAGTAGCTCACCCCCCACATGAGGATGATGGGATTCTCGATGTAGCTCGGGTCGACGACCGACTTGGCGTACTCCTCGCTGTCGGTGGGGATGTCCGGGTAGTTGCGGTCCCAGTCGGGGTTGTAGTCCCCGACCTGGTATCCCTCGCCCGTCCAGGGATTCACCCGCCGGTAGTTCTTGTGGTTGAAGAGATGTTCTGGCCCTCGAGGAAGATGGTCACCCGCTGGTCCGGTTGCGGCCGAACCGCCAGAACTTGTTGAGACGGAAGTTGATGCTGCTCTTGTAGGGGCCGAGCTCGCTGTAGCGCGACCCGTAGACCGTGGCCCCCGAAACGTCCAGCGACCGGGGCGTGTAGCGCTGGCCGGCCTCGGCGCGGGCCAGCAGGTTGACGCTCCAGTTGGCCGGCATGACCCAGCCGAAGATCTGGGGCCGGTCGTCCTCGAACACCGAGAAATCGGCGTTGAAGCTCACGACCAGGGCGGTCCCAGACCAGGGGGTCGCGCGTCAGGCCGCCGATGCTGGCCGAGGGATCGTACGCTTCCCCGTAGACCGCCTTGAGGTAGCTGGCGTCGGCGTCGCTGCTCGTGCCGGTCGACCGCTGCACCTCGAAACTCGCCGAACCGCTGAGCCACCGCGTGGTGCGCTTGATGAAGCTCACCTCGACGCCCAGGCTGCGGGCCGAGTCGCCGTTGAAGTAACGCACCGGGTCGATGGTCACCGGCTTGTTGTCGTCGGGGTCGGGCGTCATTTCGGGCCCGATGGTCACCGGATCGAGGGACACGCTCTTGGCGTAGTCGTAGATGTCCCGGTTGAAGAAGGTGACCCCCATGCTCCACAGGCCGCCGAACTCGTGCTGCAGACCCGTCTCGTATTCGATGGTGACCTTGGGGTCGAGGTTCGGGTTGCCCAGCAGCTGGACCTTGCTGGCGGTCTGGGCCTCGAGCTGCGGATAGACGTAGGCGAACCGCGGCCACTGGCTGAAGTGGCCGTAGTTGAAGAAGAACTTGTCGCGTTCGGTCACCGGGAAGCTGAGGCCCACCCGCGGCGACAGCCGGGCCTTCCAGCGCGAGCCGAACGTCCGAGAAGGTGTTGTCGTAGAACTCGGTCGGCCATGTCCTCGGTGATGAACAGGTAGTCGTCGGGGCTCTCCATCACCCGCTCGACTTCGCGGCCGGGGGCCCAGAAGTCGAGCCGCACGCCCGCGTTGACGATCAGCCCGCGGTACTCGAGCGTGTCCTGGAAATAGGCCGCGCCGGTGACGGGGTTGGCCTTGAAGATGTCCTCGTAGATCGCCAGCTTGCCCGCGGGCGGCTGGCCCAGGCTGTTCTGCAGGTCGATCAGCTGCATCTCGGTGAACGACAGGTCGAAGCCGGTCTTGAACTTGTTGTTGCCGATCCCCATGAACGAGTAGGCCGTCTTGAGGGTGTAGGACTCGGAGTAGTGGTCGTGCCAGCGGTCGGCGTGGAACGTCCTCTGCCCGTCGTCCGGGAGTCTGCGACTGGTTCGGGCGGCGGGGCGTAGGACCGGAAGTCGTCGTTGCCGTTCAGGTTGTTGTGCATCCGGTTGAAGTTGCGCCCCAGGGTGACCTCGAACCACGAGTTGTCGTTCAGGACCTGGCGATAGTAGACCTGGCTCAGGATGTTCTCGGTGGTGAACACCAGCCAGTTGTCCAGGTTGTCCATGAAGGCCCGCGGATAGCCTTCGCCCGGCAGGCCGAAGCCCTGGTCCGATCCCCACGTTGCGGCTGAGGTTGATGTTCAGCTTGTGGTGGGGCGTGAAGTTCCAGGTCCACTTCAGCAGGCCGTTCCAGTTGTTGTCCTGCCGGGGCGCCCAGAAATTCCCGGTGTAGATCGGCGACTGCAGCTTCTGGGTCCGGCTGTAGATCGGCAGGTAGCCGTCCCGGGTGTCGAGCGAGAGACCGGCCAGGATGAACTGCTCGCCCGGCAGGTCGATGCCCAGCGCGCGCAGGCCGGCGCTGATGGGATCCGGCCCGCTGACCGACGCCTTGATGATGTCGATGTTCTTGGGGTCGGTGTAGTCCGTCAGGTTCTCGTAGCCGGGATAGACGGTCTTGTCGTGGGTCTCGAAGAGGTAGTCGCGCTTCAGGCTCAACCGGCCCTCGACCCGGCTCGAACCCTCCTTGGTGGACACCTTCACGACGCCGCTGACGGCCTGGCCGTACTCGGCGTTGAAACCGCCGGTGAGGACCTCGATCTCGTTGATCATCGAGGGATCGATGCTGTAGCCGTAGCCGCCGCCGGCCAGGGGGTCGTTCACGTTCATGCCGTCGACCACGAACATGGTGTCGTCGGCCCGGCCGCCCCGGATGTGGATCTCGTTGTCCTGGATGGTGACGCCCGGGGTCTGGGCGATCATGTCCACCACCTGGTCCAGGGGCATGGCCTCCATCTGGTCGCTGGTGATGTAGTGGGTGCTGCCGGTGCGGTCGACCTCGATCAGGGCGCGCTCGGCGGCCACGTCGAAGGGCTCGGCCATGATGGCCTGGACCTCGAGCCGGAAGTCGAGGTTGAGGATCTCGCCCGCCTCGAGCGTGACCGTCTGGCTGCCCACCCCGTACGAGATGTAGCTGGCCTTGATGGTGTAGGTGCCCGGCTGCAGCCCGCGGATGATGTAGAAGCCGTCGGTGAAGGCCATCGTGCCGATGTTGGTCCCCGAGATGAACACGTTGGTGTAGGGCATCGACTCGCCGGTCTCGTCGTCGAAGATGCGGCCCTTCACCGTGGCCGGGGCCTGGGGTTGCGTGGACCGGGCGCCCGGCTGGGCGAAAGCGCCGGCGGCGGTCAGCATCAGGGCGGCCAGGACGAGGCCGCGCAGGAGGGTGCGACCGGTCAGGGTCACCCCCAGTCTCGAGCGAAAGAATGGCGTCGAGAAGGGCGAAGACCTCCGTCTTCTCGAACTCGTCCAGCTGCAGGCTGATGCCCACCAGCCAGGCCTCGGCACGGGTGGCCCGCGAGGGCGCGCGCACCGCCACGATGGGATCGAAGGGGGGCGCGGGCCGGCGCGGATCCCCGTAGCATTCCCGGCACTCCTCCATACGGTACAGGACCTCGTTGTCCGCCCCGGCCAGGATATTGAGTCCGATGCCCGCGTCGTTCGAGTTGCGCGTCGAGGTCGCCGGGGGCAGGAAGGCGTCCAGGCTCTCGGCCCGCTTGCCCGGCTGCATCCGCAACTGGCTGGGCGGTGATCCGGTGGGGCTGACCCCCATCTCGTCCTGGAGGAAGGGGTGGCCCAGCACGGTCCTCGTTCCGGTCAGGACCCGCGAGACGTACATGAGTCGTCCCGGTTCGACTCCATCTTCCGGAGCCACCAAGCGGGTCAGCACGCCCCCGCTCGACGCCGCCAACTTGAGATTGTTCGAGGCGGTGCCCGTGTCCGTCCACAGGACCAGGTCGAACTTGCGGAAGGTATACAGCAGGACGTCTCGGGTCGTCGGGGAAGCCGATCCAGAAATTGAAGCGGTCCCAGCCCCCGGCCCCGAAGGATGAGTCCAGGTACTCGAGGTAGAACCTGCGCGTGGCCGAGGACGAGACGTCGGGGATGTAGAGCACCGGGCCCCGGGGCGGCCGGACGACCCACTGGTACCGGAACATGGGATCGGAACCGGCCTCGTCCTTGACCGACACCGTCAGGGTCCGCGTACCCGGCTGGACGTCCTCGAACAGGATGTCGAAGAAGGCGAAATCGGCATCGTCCATGAAGGGGGCCCGCACCCAGGCGGTCTCGGGGTTCGCGCGCGGATCGCCCAGGTCGTAGGTGCTGTCCGGGAGGTCGTCGGCCAGGGTGTAGCGGTAGAAGGTGATCCATGGTGCTGCGGCCGTCCGGATCGAAGGCCGACAGATCGGAAGTTCATGGCGCCCCAGTTCCAGAAGACCGTGTCGACCGCGGCCGCCCCGTCCTCGGTGGGCGTTGCCGTCGGCGTCGATGAACTCGCGCTGCATGTTCTTCAGCGGGTCGAAGACGGACTGCAGGCCGATCAGGGGGGGAAAGTTGCGCAGGGGGATGAACTGCACCACGGTGTCGCTGAGCGCTCCCCGGTCGTCGCTGCAGACCAGCAGGAAGGTGGCCTGCGCCTCGCCCAGTTCATCGGTGGTGAAGGTCATCGTGGTGTCGGTGCGGGTGGTCGTGTCCCAGGGCGCCGGCACCGTGGCGTCGGTGCGGATCGACACGTAGTACTCGGTCACGAACCCGTCGGCGTCCGACCCGCTCCAGGCGAAGGTCCGCTCGAAGTAGCTGGTGGGGTTCAGGTCGACGTCCGGATCGACCGGCGTGACGAAGAGGCGCACGGTGGGCGGCCGGTTCGGTCGACGGTCGCGGGTCGAACGGATCGTTGGCCGCGCAACCGACCAGCCGCCCAGCCAGCGCCAGACGGCCAGCCAGGGCAGCGGCCAGGAACGTGCCCGGGAATCGATGCGCGCCTGCGCGCCAGATGCGTCATTTGATGATCACCAGCTTTCCGCGCTGGATCTCGCCGGTGTCCAGGTCCTCGACCACGTAGATGTACAGTCCCGAGGCGATGGCCCGGCCGGCTCGCTGAGCAGGTCCCACGAGCGCTGGCCCTGGACCGGATCGTCGTGGTCCAGGGTCTGGACCAGTTCGCCCGCCAGGGTGAAGATCCTGGATGCGGCAGCGCGCCGGCAGCCCGGTGAACCAGATCTTGCGGCCCAGTCTCGATGGTCCCCAGGCGGGCGTCGAACTCCGATCCGGCCCGGTAGGGGTTGGGATAGACGCCCGACGGTGCGCGGGGTTGTCCGGCGTCGCCGGCGCCGGGCCCGGGATAGACCAGCTGGGCGTTCTCGTTGAAGCCGCTCTCGAGGGGCAAGCCGCTGACCTCGTCGCGGGGCGCTGAACGAGGTGACCGAGTACCAGTAGGGGAAACCGTCCAGCAGGTTGGTGTCGACGAACTCGCGCTTGCCGTCCTCGTTCAGGGGCGGCAGGCCGGTGTCGAAACCGATGCCGTCGACGACGTCGTATTCGCCCACCAGCTGGGCCACTTCCTTGGGTAGCCCCGCCGAGAAGTCCTCGGCCTGGTAGCGCCAGATTCGGTAGCCCTGGAAATCGGGGTTGCCGGTGATGGCGCTGATGTGGTGCTCGGGCGACCGTGCGGGATTGTCCGCCTCGAGCGGATTGCCGAACTCGTCCGTCGGGGTGCCGGGTTCCCACTCGAGGATGACCGAATCATCGGCGTAGCTGAACTCGAGCTTCGGCGAGGGCGGCCCGGTGGGGATCGAGAATCCGTCGTCGTAGGCCACCTGGGCGACCTTGCTGTTGTCCAGCAGGCCCAGCGAATCGACCGCCGCGCCACGATGGCGTAGG
Source organism: Candidatus Krumholzibacteriia bacterium (assembly GCA_942492615.1). GTDB lineage: Bacteria > Krumholzibacteriota > Krumholzibacteriia > LZORAL124-64-63 > LZORAL124-64-63 > CALOFL01. The sequence continues at coordinate 271,839 of CALOFL010000019.1, read as the reverse complement.
TGACCTGCAGGGTGTCGTCCGGCGCCCAGTAGGGGAACGGAACGGACCGGTCGAGAGCAGGCCGACCCAGTTGCCGGCCCCGCTGAAATCGACATCCTGCTGTTCGCCCACGGTGAAGGCGCCGTTGCTCATGACCTGGTACTTGCCGGCCAGGCGGCGAATCGGGATCGCCGTCCTCGTAGTACCACGTCGTCCTCCGGGCACCCCGCGGAAGGCCCAGGGGTTGAACGAGACCGGGTTGACGCCCTCGGCGGGTTCGGGCTCCGCGTTGGTGCCCAGCAGGCGGTAGCCGATCCAGCTGGTGGCCAGGCCCTCGTCGCCGTCGTCGTCGTGCTCGTAGGCCATCCAGATGTTCGGGTCGCCCTCGCGACGGTGTAGGCATCGTTGACCATGCCCTGCGCCCCCAGGCCCCGTTGACGTCGTCGTAGTAGTCCCAGCGGATGGCGGCGTTGCGGTCGTAGGGGTCCGTGACGCTCGGTGTTGCCCACCGTGGTGTCGATCCAGAGGCCCAGGTAGACGTCCCGCAGCTCGTTGCCGGAGATGTTGATGATCGCGTAGTCGAGGATGACGAAGTCGTCGGCGGTCGTCGGTCCCCAGGCCAGGGCCCGCATGGACACCTTGAGGCCCAGCGGCGTATGGTTGCCCGACTCGACGATCTTGGAAGTCGTTGAAGTAGCATTCGAAGTGCTGGGTGGCCAGGGCGTCGGGCTCGTAGTTGTCCTCGTTCTGGCTGTTGGACCAGATCTTCACGAACGACTCGGGATCCTGGGGATCGTCGGGGTTGAACTAGTTCTGGAACTCCAGCGGATCTCGTCGCCCTCTTCCAGGCCGTTGGCGTCCTGGGCGCCGGTCGACACGTGCAGTTCGCCGTCGGGCGTCTTGGCGCCGACCCAGATGCCGCCGCGGTAGATGTGCTCGACCTTGCTCGACAGGGGATACTCGCCCGAGGGGGCGTTGCGGTTGCTGAAGGCGTTGCCGAAATAGCCCAGGTTGGACACGGCGATTCCCAGGCGGCCCTTGTTGGTCTGCAGGTCGGTATAGGGACGGCGCCCGTCATCGGCGACCGCGCTCCAGTGACAGCGCAGCCAGCATCATCGTCGCAAGCAGGGAATGGGCTGTTCGGCGAAGGCGCAATTCTCACTCCAGGCGTAGGGCGTAAGAGGATTCCCGGCCACCGGGGCGGGTTGGAGAAGGTAGCCTCCGGCCACCGCGCCTGTCAATCCGCAACGAACAGAAGCGGCGGGTTTAACCTGATGCTGACAATGATGTTCATTTTCCCCGATCAGCCGTGGGCCGGCTATGATCATCCTGACGGGAAATGCCTCTTAGCCGCCCCTGTCGCCGACTGTGGGCCGTTGTCGCGGCAGCTGCCGAACCGCGACGATCAAGCGACGTGGTCGAATCCACCACCCTGAAGGATCCCCCACTGCGAAATCGGGTCCGTATTCTCGCTGGATTCAAGGGGTTTTCCGCGACCCTCGACGACGCGGACTCCCTGCGCGCTGGACACGCTGGTCGCCGACCCGGCCACGTCCTCGAGGTCCACCCAGGTGCAAGAGCGCGGGCGCTCGCTCGGCCCGCGTTCATCTGCGACGCCCACCTGGGCAAGCTGGTCCGGCTGCTGCGGGTGATGGGCTTCGACACCCTCTGGCGACCGCGGACTGGACCGAACCCGACATCGACTGCGCCGCGGCCGAACGAAGACCGGGATCGTGCTCTGGCCGGAGCCGCGTCCCTGCTGAAACGGCGGACCATGGACTGCGCGCCTGCTGATCCGCTCGGACCATCCCGACGAGCAGGTCGCCGAGGTCCTGCGCCGGTTTCGACCTGGCCGCCCAGGTCCGGATGTTCGGCCGCTGCAGCCGCTGCAACGGCCTCATCCGGGAAGTCGCCAAGGCCGCGGTGGCCGACCGGATTCCGCCGCGGACAGCCAAATGGCTGGACACCTACTATACTTGTGTCGATTGCGACCACCTGTTCTGGCAGGGAACCCACGTCACGGCGCTGCAGAAGCGCGTGGCGGCCATCCTCGCCCGCAGCGGCCCCGAACCCGGCACGGACGGACCATGACCCGGCGCAGCGCCCATCCCATTGACCTGAAGCTGCCGTTCTGGCGATACGCGGAGCTGTTCGCCGCCGCGGACCATGCCTTCCTGCTGGACAGCGCCCTGGTCGAGGGCCGGCTGGGGCGGCACTCCTTTCTCGGCGCCGGGCCGGCGGCCCTGTTGACCGGGCGGCGGCCGGCCGGTCCGGAGCTGGGAATGGATCTCGAGCTTGTCACCTGGAAAACAATATCCGGCAACCAGTTGGGGCAACCGACGGTCGAGACCGAACGCGGCGACCCCCTGGCCGCGCTACGGGATCTGCTGGCGGCCTACGGCGCCGACCTGCCCCCGGAAGAGCCGGCCGAAATCCCCTTCACCGGCGGCCTGGTCGGCTATTTCGGCTACGAGACCGGCCGCGCCGTCGAGCTCCTGCCCGACACCGCGCGCGACGACCTGCCGCTGCCCGACCTCGCCTTTGGCATCTACGACGAGATCCTGGCCCACGACCACGCGACCGGCCGGACCACCCTGCACCTGACCTGCCGCGGCACCGACGGTCCCGCCGACCGGCTTGCGTGGTGGCAGGACCGGATCGCCGCCTTCGAAAAAAACGAGCCCGCCCCGGCCCCGGACACCGACGCCCTCGTCCGACCGACCGGCCGCCGGACGGCGTCGACCGGGCCACTTCGACCGCGACGCCTACCGCGCCGCCGTCCAGCAATGCCGCGAGCACATCCTGGCGGGGCGACGTCTTCGAGGTCTGCCTGACCCACCGTCTGGAGATGGACCTGCCGGGCGATCCCTGGCCCTTCAACGGCGGCCCTGCGCGCGGGTCAACCCGGCGCCGTTCGCGTCGTGGCTCAAGTTTCCGGAATTCCAGATCGCCGGCGCCTCGCCCGAACGCTTCCTCAAGCTCGGTCCCGACCGCATCGCCGAAAGCCGCCCCATCAAGGGCACCCGCCCCCGCGGCGCCACGCCGGCGGAGGACGCGCGGCTGCGCGCCGAGCTGGCCCGCTCGGAAAAGGACCGGGCCGAGAACATGATGATCGTCGATCTGGTGCGGAACGATCTGGGTCGGGTGGCCACCGTCGGCAGCGTCCGGGTGCCCGAACTGCGGGTCATCGAGGACTACGCGACGGTCTTCCAGATGGTCTCGACCGTCACGGCCCGGCTGCGCTCCGACTGCGACGCACTGGACCTGGTGCGTGCCTGTTTTCCCGGCGGGTCGATGACCGGTGCGCCGAAGATCGAGGCCATGAAGATCATCGACCGGCTGGAGCCGACCCGGCGCGGGGTCTACGCGGGCGCCATCGGCTACCTGGACTACCGCGGGACCATGGATCTGAGCATCGTCATCCGCACGCTCGTCTGCCGCGACGGCCGCTGCACGTTCGGCTCCGGCGGCGCCGTGGTCTCGGACAGCGATCCGGCCGCCGAGTACCAGGAAACCCTCGACAAGGCGGCGGCCCTCATCCGGGCAGTGGCCGCGGTCCAGGGTGAAACCGGGCGGCCCGGCATGATGGACGGCACGTTTGTCATCCTCGACAACTACGACTCGTTCACCTTCAACCTGGTGCAGATGGTGGCCGAACTGACGGGCGTCGAGCCGCTGGTCTTCCGCAACGACACGATCACCGTCGCCGAGCTGCAGGCGCTGGCGCCCGACCGCATCATCATCTCCCCCGGACCCGGCTCGCCCGGCGACCCGGCCTACTTCGGCGTATCTGCGGCAGGGTCATCCTGGAGATGGGTGAACGGGTGCCCATCCTGGGCGTGTGCCGGGGCATCTGGGCATCGTCGAGGCTTCGGGGGAGGTGGTGCGGGCGCCCGCACCGCGGCACGGCAAGACCAGCCCGGTGCTGCACGACATGACCGGCCTGTTCACCGGTCTGCCCGAACCGCTCGAGGTGATGCGTTACCACTCGCTGGTCGGCGACCGGGATTCGCTGCCGGCCTGCCTGGCGGTGACGGCCTGGACCGATGACGGCCTGGTGATGGCGGTGCGCCATCGCCAGTGGCCCTGGTGGGGCTGCAGTCATCCCGAGTCGATCGGGATCCTGCGGGCGCGGTCTCGCGCGGAAGGCCACTTGACCTGCGGGGTGGGTGGCTGCCGGTGACGCGGCCGACTCGGACCCGGCCGCCGAGTACCGCGAGACCCTGGACAAGGCCCGCGCCCTCATCGCCGCGGTACGGATGGCCAACGGCTAGGCGGTCTTGTGGAGGGTCCCGCACCGCGGGCACTTGGCCGCCGGCGCCTTGAAGTCGGGCGGGATCTTCAGCACCGTTCCGCAAGAACACTCGATGCGCTGATACTGCTTGGCGCGGTAGAAGAAATCGTCGACCTGCCGGGCGATCTCGCGCTGCGAGGCCGAGACCTTCTCGCGGGGGCCGGCGCGCGGCCCGGCCCGCGGCGCCGTCCTCCTTCAGGGCCGATCCCGGAATCACTCCCTTGCCCCCGTGGACCTGCCGGTAGCTTTCGTCGTAGGCCGCGAAACCCTGGCCGCCCATCGAGCGCAGGATCCGGACCCGCTCGTCGATCGGCGGATGGGTGCTGGTGGCGTTGGCCGCCATCTTGTTCGCGCGCTTGAGGGGGTTGATGATGTACATCGGCGCCGTCGCGCTGGTCACGCCGCCCAGCTTGTCCGGCGCCCGGCTGATCTTCTCCAGCGCCGAGGCCAGCCCCTCGGGATAGCGCGTGAACGTCGCGGCCGAGGCGTCGGCCAGGTACTCGCGCTTGCGGGAGACGGCGAAGTAGATGAGCTGGGCCAGGATGGGCGCCAGGATCATCAGCACGATGGCCACGATGGCGAAGATGCCCGAACCATCGCCGCCGTCGCTGCGGCGCGACCGGCTGCGGCCGCCGCCGAACCACATGCCGCGCAGCCCGACCTCGGCCAGGATCACGATGGCGCCCGCGAGCACCCCCGCGAACAGCATCAGCTGGATGTCACGGTTGCGGATGTGGGCGATCTCGTGGGCGATGACGCCCTGCAGTTCGTCGCGGTTGAGGATCTTCAACAAGCCGCTGGTCACCGCCACCGCCGCGGTTTCGGGACGGCGGCCGGTGGCGAAGGCGTTGGGCGCCGGATCGTCGATGACGTAGATCTGCGGCATCTTCGACAAGCCCGCGGCCAGGGTCATCTCCTCGACCACGTTGAACAGCACCGGCAGGTCCTTCTTTTCGACCTTCTTGGCGCCAGAGATCGACAGCATGACCTGGTCGCCCTGGAACCAGGCGACCAGGGTCATGACCAGCCAGACGATCAGGGCGATGACCACGCCGGCGGCCCATGCCCTTGCCGACGAAGTACTCGCCGCCGGAGAAGCCCAGGGCCAGCCAGCAGCAGGGCCGCCCAGAAGACCAGGACGACGGACTTGCGTCGGTTGGCTGCGATCTGTTCCCACATGTCAGCTGAAATCCACCTTCGGCGCTTCGCGCTGGGCTTCTTCCTCGACCTCGAAGAACTCCTCTTCCTCGAAGTTGAACATGCCGGCGATGATGTTGCCCGGGAACATCTGCACCTTGTTGTTCATCTTCATGACGGTCTCGTTGTAGAACTGCCGCGCGAAGCTGATCTTGTTCTCGGTGCTGGCCAGCTCCTCCTGCAGCGACAGGAAGTTCGTGCTGGCCTTCAGGTCCGGATAGCTTTCCGCAACCGCGAACAGGCGGCCCAGCGCCGCGGTCAGGCCCGACTCGGCCTGCATCCGTTCGGGCAGCCCGCCCGCGCCGGAAACGGCGGCCCGCGCCTGGGTGACCGCCTCGAGGGTCTCCCGTTCGTGATTCATGTACCCCTTGACGGTCTCCATGAGGTTGGGGATCAGGTCGAAGCGGCGCTTGAGCTGCACGTCGACCTGGGCCCAGGCCTCCTTGACCTGGTTGCGCAGGGCCACCAGCCCGTTGTAGATGCCGACGACCCAGACGGCCACCACGACGATCAGACCGAGGAGAATCAAGCAGAGCTATCATCATTCATCACCTTTCGCGGGAAACATTCCCGCTGAGAAATTCCTGGACGTTCGGCTGGACGTACCAGCCTTCGGCTTCGAGATCGCCGGTCAGATCGGCCAGCTCGTTGCGGTCGAACCACAGCCCGCAACCTTCGGGGCAGCTGTCGATCAGTACCCGGCGCCCGGGCCCGATATTCACCTTGTTCATCCGGTGCCGGCACAGCGGACAGCGCCGGCGGTCCTCGTCGGACACGGCGTCCACCTGGGGCGGGGCCTTGGGCGTCCCCAGCAACAGGTCCAGCTCGCCGCGGTCGAACCACATGCCCTGACAGTCGGGGCAAAGGTCCAGTTCGATCTGATCGAATTCGACCACGTACGTCGGCACGCGGCAGACGGGGCATTTCATCATCTTCCTCCTGGCTGCAGGATGACGGACCCGGGAGCATTTGGCAACCCGGATGACGGCTGGCGGCCGCGATCCGCTAGAATCAGGCCATGCAAAAGACCAGCGCCTACCTGAAGTCCCTGGGGATCACCCGGCCGACCGTCGTCGTCGACGAGGCTCGGGCCCGCGCCAACATCCGGGCCATGGCCGCCAAGGCCCGCCGTTGCGGGGTCGCCTTCCGCCCCCATTTCAAGACCCACCAGTCCGTGCGAATCGGCCGCTGGTTCGCCGACGAGGGCGTCGACCGGATCACGGTCTCTTCGGTGCCGATGGCCGAACGGTTCGCCGAGGCCGGATGGCGGGACGTCACGGTCGCCCTCCTGCTGAATCCCCTGGAACTCCCGCGGATCGCCAACCTGGCCGCATACCTGGACCGGCACGGCGGACGGTTGGGGCTGACCGTGGATTCGGTGACAGCGGCGCGGGCCACCGCTGGTCTGGACGTCGACGTCTGGGTCAAGGTGGACACCGGGTACGGCAGGACCGGAGTGCCGTGGGACGCCCCGGACCGTCTGGCGGAAGTGGTGGCGACGATCGCCCAGGCCACCGGCCTGCTCACCCACACCGGGCACAGCTACCTCGTGCGCGACGGCGGCGGCCTTGCTGCCTTGTTCGTCGAGACGGTGGCGCGCCTGACTGCGGCCCGCGCCGCGGCCGGCGACCCCGGCTTGAAACTCTCGGTCGGCGACACGCCCTGCTGCAGCGTGGTCGATGATTTCACGGGCGTCGACGAGATCCGGCCCGGCAACTTCGTCTTCTACGACCTGATGCAGCTGGAGATCGGCTCATGCCGCGCCGAACAGCTGGCGGCCGCGGCGGTCTGTCCCGTCGTTGGTCTCTATCCCGAGCGCCGGCAAATCGTCGTGCACGGCGGGGCCGTGCACCTGTCGCAGGAGAGTCTCGTGCTCGCGGACGGGCGGCGCATCTATGGACGGCTGGGCACCCTCGACTGCGACCGCGATGATCAGCCGGCCGGACTGGGTCGGATCTTGGCGGAGGCACCGGTCATCTCGCTCTCGCAGGAGCACGGCGTCGTCGCGGCCACCGACGAGATCATCGGCCAGTTGGAGATCGGCGACCTGGTGGTCGTCTGGCCGGTGCACTCCTGTCTGACGTGCGATCTGATACGCGAACCGGTCATCCTGACCGACGGTCGTTGAAATTCTAGACCAGCCCCTCCCGCACCTTTCCGGGCAGCTTGGCGAACACCAGGTCGTAGCTGTGGTCCATCAGCTCCTCGACCAGCTTTATGCTGACCGGTTTCAACTCCCAGGGCATGATGGCGAAGATCTTGCCGGCCACGCGGAACACCATCGCCTCGGGACCAAACGGGAAGTCGTCGGTCACACCGGGTTTGGCCAGCAGGTAGTCCCGCAGGATCTCCATGCGCGGGTCCAGCTTCTAGTTCACCGGTTCCTTGGCTACCCCTATATTTCCTCGACGTGCGCCGTTGCGCGCCCGCTCCAGTACCAGACGGCCTCGGCAAAGTCGCGCGCCGAATAGTCGCAGTGGGTCCCACCCGGTTTTTCCAGCATGTTGCGCGCCATGGTCAACGGATCCATGGGTTCGTGTTCGGACGGCCCGGCCACCAGACAGACCACCTCCCAGTCGAAATCGCCGCTGCGGCGGCCGTCGTTCTCCAGCAAGGTGTCGGCCGCGTACATGACCACCGAGGCGAAGCGGACTGTTTCGCGCGGCCCCGCGGCCGTCACCCGCACGAACCCGTCCTCGTGGGGCTGGCGGCGGTCGAACACCGCGTGCAGCGGCGTCGTTTCATCGACCCGCACCGTGTTCGAGACGAAGCCAGTCGGGTCGTCCGGGACCAGCACCACCTTGTCCAGACCTTCGCGCCCGGCGCCCGGGCGCCGCCGCGGCCAGCCGTCGCGCACACGATCCAGCAGCTCGGCGGCCGTGCCCGCGAACCAGGTATGACGGCCTCCGGGAACGTGACGGCCCGCCGCGAAATCGCTCCAACCCAGTTTCAGCGCTGCGACGTCATCATTTTTCAAGACGGAACCCCTTGCTTGTACTATTTTTCCTGACGAAACCTGCGACCACGGCCCGAAGGCCGCCCGACCCGCTGCGAGGAGCCATTATGGATTATCCCATCAACGCTACGCAACTGATTCGCGACTGCCACATCGGTGAAGGCACCAAGATCTGGAACTTCGTCAACATGTACTGCTGCAAGGTCGGCCGCGATTCGATGATCGGCACGTTCGTGGAGATCCAGGAGGGCGTGACGATCGGCGACCGCACGCGCGTGCAGAGCCATACCTTCATCTGCGACATGGTCTCCATCGGCAGCGACGTCTTCGTCGGCCACGGCGTCATGTTCATCAACGACACCATGCCCCCCCAGCCCGAGAAGGACAAGTGGCTGCCGACGATCATCGAGGACGGCGCCAGCCTGGGCTCGAACTGCACCATCCTGCCGGTCACCGTGGGCAAGGACGCCGTCGTCGGCGCCGGCGCCGTCGTGACCCGGGATGTGCCCGCCGGAGCCATCGTCGCCGGCAACCCCGCCCGCGTCCTGCGTTTCAAGGACGGTTACACTGCACCGGAATCCGGTATCTGATGATCGTGGGCCTCCGGATCGTTCTATTCTGCGGCGCCATCCTCTGCGCTTCCGTGACCGCGGGCGCCCGGGAAGCCGTCCTCGACACGACCGTCACCGAACTGGGCGACATGGTCGTCAGCGGCCAGGAGCCGCCGACGACGGCGCCGGACCGCACCCGCATCGATGCCCCGACCATCCAGGTGCAGGATCCCGGATCGCTGGCCGACGTCGGCGCCTTGATCCCGTCGGCCCGCGTATCGACCAACTCCCGCGGCGACAGCCACCTGATGATTCGCGGCGCACCCGAGCGCCACGTGCAGACCTTTATCGACGACATCCCCCTGAACCTGCCCTGGGACGAGCGCGTCGACCTGCAGACCATCCCCATCACGGGCGCCGCGACCCTGACGGGCACCCGTGGGTTGACCACCCTGATGGACGGGCCCGGCGTGCTGGCCGGCAGCGTTCGCATCCTGCCGCCGGCGGCGGTCGCCGGAACAGAAACGCGCTTGAGTCTCGGTCTGGGCGAACACGGCCGCAGCCGGGCCGACGTCCAGCACCAGGACCGTCTCGGCGCCTGGGACATGCTCGGCGCCGCCGGCTGGCAGAGCTGGGACGCATGGCCCGTACCCGGCGACGTGGCCGGAGCGGCTGCGAATTCCCTGCGGGACAACAGCGACCTCAGCCAGTTCTCCCTGCTGGTGCGGGGCAGCCGCCCGGTCGCCGGGACGGGGCGGTTGAACCTGCTGGCCACCGGCTGGACCGCCGAAAAAGGTGTTCCCCCCGAGCTCCACCTGGGGGATGAAGCCCGGTTCTGGCGCTACCCGACGCGCAAGCGGGCGCTGCTGGGCGCCTCGCTGGACCTGCCTCTGGACGACGACGCCAAGTGGGATCTCCAGGCCGCCCTGTCAGCCGATTATTTCGAACAGGAGATCGACCCGCGCGGACCCGACGGCTGGGATCAGCCGCTCATTCCGGGTCAGGATTACGAATGGGACCGCGACCGCACCGGCTACGGCAAGGCGCGCGTGACCCGCTGGCTCGGGGACACCGCCAGCCTGGCCGTGCAGGCGACCGGCCGCTACACCCATCACACCGAGACCCTCACGGTCGGCGGTCCGGCAAACGCCTACAGCCAGTGGTTGACCTCGCTGGTCGCCGAAACCGAGATCCGGCACCGCGACGCCTGGGTGCTGCGAGCGGGACTGGGCTGGGACCATGCCGCCACGCCCGAAGCGGGCGACAAGACCGCCCAGGCAGCCAGCGACGCCCCGGCGGTCAACCTGCGGCTGACGCGGGAATTCGGCGCCCGTTCGCGGGTGTTCGCCGCGGTCAGCCGGCGCAGCCGTTTCGCTTCCCTGCGCGAACTCTATTCCGGGGCCCTCGGCCGCTTCGTGCCCAACCCCGACCTCAGACCCGAACGGCAGGACCTGTTCGAAGCGGGCTGGAGCGCATCTCCCGGAGAATGGCAGCTCGAGGCCGGCGTTTTTGTGGGGTATCTGCGCGACGGCATCGAACGGGTGGCCCTGCCCGGACCCGACCGGCAGTACCGGCGCGTCAACCGGACCGAGATCCGCGTGCCGGGGCTGGAGCTGGTCGTTCGCCGGCAGATCGCGCCCGACCTGAGCCTGGATCTGCAGCACACGGTCATGCAGGCCAGGGTCAAAGAAGACGATGCTTTTGACCGCCCGGCGGAGGACCGGCCGGACTATCTGTCCCGGGCCGGCCTGCAGTGGCGGCCCGCCCAGGGTCCGGGGATCCTCGGCGAGGCCCTGCTCACCGGCGCCCGCTGGAGCGCGGACACCTCGGGCGCTTCGAGCGCCACCGGCGACCTGAGGCGGCTGCCCGCCGGGGTGACCTGGAACCTGCGGGTGAGCTGGCGTTTTCTCCACCCGGACACCGCGATCGATCTGTACGCACGCGTCGACAACCTCTTCGACCAGCTGGTGGAGTACCAGGTGGGCCTGCCGAATCCCGGACGGATTTTCACGATGGGCGCGGCGATCGACTTCTGACCGCCGTTCAATCTCCCCGCAGGCCCAGATCCTTGATCAGACGGTTCAGGTAGCTGCGCTGCAGTTCGAGTTTCTCGGCCGCCTTGGTCTGGTTGCCGCCGCACTCGGCCAGGGCGCGCCCGATGAGACCCCGCTTGAAGTCGGCGACCGCTTCGCGGTAGGGCCGGTCCGGCTGGAGCGCGCCCCCCTGGTCCGCCGGCCTGAAATCCTGGTTGGCCAGGATCTCCGGCGGCAGCAGATCCGGGGTCAGGCTGGCTTCGGTCGACAGGACCACCATCCGCTCCATGGCGTTCTTCAGCTGCCGCACGTTCCCGGGCCACGCGTAGGCCTGCATGATCTCGAGCGTCCGGGCGCTCAGCCGCTTCGGACCGCACTTCATCTCGTCGGCAAAGCGTGTCATGAACGCCTCGCCCAGCAGCTGGATGTCCTCCGCCCGCTCACGCAGCGGCGGCACCGGCAGATTGATGACGTTCAGGCGGAAGTAGAGGTCCTCGCGGAACCGTCCGGCGGCCACTTCCTGCGCCAGGTCGCGGTTGGTGGCCGCCAGGATGCGGCAGTCCACCTTGACGGTCTGGTTGCCGCCCACCCGTTCGAACTCCCCGGCCTCGAGGAAGTGCAGCAGCTTGGTCTGCAGGTCGGGGCTGATGTCGCCGATCTCGTCCAGAAAGGCGGTGCCGGCGGCGGCGGCCTCGAGCCTGCCGGTCTTGCGCGACAGGGCGCCGGTGAAGGCGCCGCGCTCGTGGCCAAACAGCGTCGACTCGATCAGATCGGTGGAGATCGCCACACAGTTCACGTAGACGAAGGGACCCTGGTGGCGCAGGCTCTTGGCGTGGATGTATTCGGCCAGCACCTGCTTGCCGCAGCCGCTTTCGCCGCTGATGATCACGGTCGTGTCGGTGGCAGCCACCTTGTCGGCGGTGGCCAGCAATTGACGCATGGCCGGAGCAGCAGCCAGCACCCGCACCCCCGCGCGGTCGGTCAGGGCATCGAGGGTCAGCCGCACCCGGCGGCGGTCGACGGCCTTGCGTACGATCTGCTCGAGCAGGTCGAAGTCCGCCGGCTTGGTCAGGAAATCGTCGGCCCCGTTGCGGAGCGCCCTGACCACCTTGTCGGATGAACCGTGGGCCGACAGCACCACGATGTCGGCGGGGTGGCCGTCGCTGCGCAGCTTCTCCAGCACCGCGAAGCCATCCATGCCCGGCATGGACAAATCCAGCACCACCAGATCGAATGCCCGCTTCGCGGCGGCGGCCACGGCCTCCTCGCCGCCCGGAGCCTCGGTCACCTCGCACCCCCAGAACTCGAAGCGGTCCCTGAGAGCCATGCGCAGGCCGGCGTCGTCATCGACGATCAATACGGTTGCCTTGATATCCACGTCAGCGTACCCCCTCGGTCATGCCAGCCCCGGAAATTCGATCGTAAATACCGCACCGCCGTCGGGGTGATCCCCGCCGCGGATCGTGCCGCCCATCAGCTGCACGTATTCACGGGCGATGGTCAGTCCCAGCCCGTATCCCCCCGTATCACCGCCCGGACTCGGCGTCCCCTGAACGAACCGGGCGAACGGATCCTCGAGTCCGCCCAGCCCCGGACCATGGTCCCGGATCGTGATGACCACCTGCCGGCCGTCGGCGCCGGCCACCTTCGCCGCGACCGGTGCGCCCGCCGGTGAATAGCGCACGGCGTTTTCGAGGATGTTCACCAGGACTTCGGCCAGCTTGTCTTCGTTGGCCTGGATCAGGCTGGTCGAAGCAATCTCCGGTTCCAGACGAACGCCCTTGGCGTCAGCCAGGGGCTTGACCGTCCCGACGGACCGTGCGAGCACCTGGCCCGGATCGCAGGGACGGCACTCCACCTTCAAGGTCGATTTCTCCAGCCGGCTGATCTCCAGCAGATTGGTCACCAGTCCGCCGAGATGGTCCACGGCGTCCTCGAGCGAGCGCAGGTACTCCTGCTGCCGGGGGTTCAGGTCACCCGCGAGACCGTCCTGGAGATTCCGTACCGACCACCCCAGCGAAGTCACGGGCGTGCGGAGATCATGGGCGGCCCGCGACAGGAAGTCGTCCTTGAGCTTGATCAGTTCGTCCATCTGCCGGCGTCGACGTCGCTCGCCGGCCATGGTCCGCGCCAGACGCAGCTTCGCCAGACGGCGCGCGGCCAGACGGCAAGCCCGCCTGAAGAATGCGACGTCACCGGACAGGAACAGACGGCCGGTCATCTTGCCGCCCACGAAGACGGCCCCGAACAGGGTCCCTTCGGCCGCCAGCGCATGGACCATCACCAGGCCCGCGTTCGTCAGGTCCACGGGATAGGGTTCACCCTGGGCGAACGGGTCGGCCAGCTGGTCGGGCTGCGCCTGGAGAGCCGGCGCACGGGCGGCATCCAGGGACCAGGCCTCCCACCAGGACCGCGGACCGTCGCCGGGGACGTTGCCCTTGACCTGCACGGTCCGGTCTTCGCGAAACAGCACGGCGGCCCGTTCGACGTGCAGGGAGTCCTTCAGACAAGCGGTCATGATGCCCGCCACGTCTTCCCCGTCGGAAGCGGTGTCGAGCTCTTCCTGCAGGTGCTGCAGGGTCCGGTCGGTGGCGTGTTCGATCTTGAAAAAGGCACGATCGACCCACCGACCGATGATCTCGCGCAGGGGGCGGAACAGGAAACCCGCCGCCAGGGCGCAGGCCGCAACGACCACGCGCCACCACATCGGCCAGGGGTCCCGCCAGCCCGGACCCAGCAGGAGCACGGGCAGGACGGTGACGGCCGCCAGTCCCGCGGCCAGCAGGCCGTAGATCAGACCCCGGCGCAGAATGATGTCGATGTTCAGGAACCGGTAGCGCACCACCGCAAAGACGAATCCCGTGGGCACCGCGAGTTCGAGGACGCGGTCGAAGTACGCCGGAAACAGCGCCGGGGCGCCGAACAGGTTGGGCAGCGTGCGCAGGAAAACGTAGGGCGCCGACCCGACGACAAACCCGAGCAACAGCCAGCGGAGCTGCTGGCGCTCGCGGGCCTCGGCCAGCCGACTCGCCCGGATCAAGAGCACCGTGAACCCGGCCACCACCTGCAGGACCAGCAGACCGTCGGCCGCCATCTGGGGCGGTGCGAGTCGCGACCAGGCCGCCGGACCCGGCTGCAGGAAGTAGTGGAGGAATACCGAAGCCTGCCAGAGCACCAGAGCCGTGGCCACGGCGTAAAGGAGCGTCGGCACCTGTGGTCGTCGGTTCAGGAAGGCCGTCCGGGATGGAAAGGCAAGGCTCAGGTGCAGGAACGCCGCCGGCAGGAATGCCAGGCTGGTCAGTTGCAGGAGCGGCCGCACCAGCGACATGGCCAGGGGCCGGGACTGTCCGAAAACACCGCCGACCAGCACGCCGGTCCCGTAGAGCAAGGAGATCCAGAAGAAGAGGGCCACCGCCGGCTGCCGGACCCGCGGCGCAAAGACAAAAGCGGCCACCGACCAGAAGAACAGTCCGCTGACCAGCGTCACGATCAGGTAGGGCAGGGAATAGGCGGGCTCAAGCTTCACGACCAGCGGGTCGCCCGTCGCCGGTAGGATGGTCACCTGCGCGCCGATGGGATGGACCTCGGCCTGGAAACGGGCCTGGTCCAGCCCGCCGACGGTCACGTCGGCGAATGCCGCCGGCCAGGAATCTTCGGACAGGATGATGTTCTGCGGGAGGGCGGATAGGCGCGCCTGGTGGGCGAACGCCCACAGGCCGAGGCCCAGAGCCACGACCGCCAGCGATCGGTAGGTCCAACCCGAAGAATTGGTGATGACGCCCCCCCTGTCCATGACCGGGTCGGTTCAGAAATCCGAACCGCCTGCCTGACAAGAGAATACACCAAGTTGGTCGCGGGGTCACCTGTCCGGATCAGCGGTACAGCGCCTTGACCCGGCCCCAGGCCGTCGCTTCGACATCCACCGACGGGCCCCCGAGACAGCCGGCGTCGTTGATCGACGCGCACCAGTTGGGGATTTCGGCAATTTCGTCCCAACCGAACGAATAGCCGAGGGTCTGGAAGGCCGGAGTGTCGACCGTCGCGTAGGCCGGCAGGTTCTTGGCGCCGCGGGGCGCCGTCGCCGGCCAGACCCTCAGGGCGATGGACCATTCCCACACCACGTCGACGGTGATGTCGAGCAGCACCGTGGACAGCTGATACGGCAGGGGTGTCCCGTAGGAGACGACGAACTCGGGCGCCGTGGCCGCGTTGGTGGCATCGCCCCGGATCTGGAATCCGGCCAGGGTCGTGGGCACCGACGACTCGATGCGGGCCTCCCAGTCGGTGAAGCCCGACGGATCCGACGCCCGCGTCAGGCACAGATAGGCCGTCACCTGGCTGCCGACCGTACCGCTGGCGCACCAGCTCTCGTCCACCGCGCCCTGGTCGAAGTAGATGCCGATGCCGTTGGGATCCGGATCGGCGGGTTGGGCGAAGGCGGCCGCCGCGGCCGTCAGCAAGACTGTCGTCAGGAACATGCGGATGATCATTGGACCTGCCCCACGGGAAAACGTCCGCGATCGATCAAATACCAAGCGGGTAACGACTTCAACCCATAGTTACGCAAATGCCGCCCATCCGCCAGATGAATTTTGTTGCCGGGGCAGTCACCGGAAACGAGGCCCGCCGACGGGCGGGCCTCGACCGGATTCAGGAGCCGTTTCAGACCTGGACGAACTTGCTGCCGACCACGCCGCAGATCGGGCAGTTGTCCGGCGGCGAACCGAATTCGATGTGGCCGCAGACCGGGCAGAGATGGAACGCGACCTCGGTCAGGTCTTCGCCCTTCTGCGCCGCTGCGAGCGCCAGGCCGTACAGCTTGGCGTGCACCTCTTCGGCGCCGACGGCGAACTTGAACATGCGTTTTGCCTTGTGGCCCTCGGCCTCGGCCTGCGCCAGCATGGGCGGGTACATCTCTTCGTACTCGAAAGTCTCCCCACCGATGGCCGCGGCGAGATTGTCGACGGTCGAGCCGACGCCGTCGAGGGCCTTCAGGTGTCCGGCCGCATGAATCCGTTCGGCCTGCGCGGTGGTCCGGAACAGGCGGGCGATGTTCGGCAAACCGTCCTTCTCGGCGGCCTCGGCAAACGAGGTGTACTTCTGGAAGGCCTGGCTCTCGCCGGCAAAAGCTTCCTTGAGATTGTCGGACGTGTTCGGCATGTGCTTTCCTCCCTTGGGATCAACCATTTCTAACGGTTAGACCGTCCAATCGTAGTTCTTTGGAGAATGGTATACAACCCCGCAAGTCATTTCAGATATTGGTTTTGGAGGTCGTTTTCAAATTCGGCAAGATCAGAAATCATACCTCAAACCCACCCGGGCATAGGTGCCGCCGAACCAGCCCGCTGGATCGGCCGTAGGTTCCTTCACCGGGGTCTCCTCATCATCCTCAGGTCGCTTGAAGGTATGGTGAATTCCCCCATATACGATCTGAAATACATCGCCCTCGAGGCGGAAATCTCCCCAGGGAATGGTGCCCCCCAGAGAGACCGCCCCCAACTGGAGGTGATCCGTATCCAGGGAATAGTTATCCCTCGACCCGATGGGAAACCCGAATCCCGACCGCCAGCTCTGGACCTCAGCTTGGGGAAAGATGTTGTACCAGGCCAGCCCCAACTTCAGCCGACCGCGTCCCACCTTGCGATCGAGCCCGGCATGGTACCGCATCCAGTGGGCCCTCACTTGCCCCTTGAACGTCATCCGCGCACCGAGTAGATCGCCGAGGGAATCGGTGAAAGGCCAGCTTTCGATTCTGCCCCAAGCCCGCCCCCGCAGTTCCGTCAAAGTGATGTCGGCCAGCCAGCGGGTATTACCGGCGCCGGTCTTTTCGAACGCCATCACTCCTGTCCGGTGGTCACCCTTGAAGTAGTTGACCTTGCCGAAGCGCTGCCCGCCCCAGTAGGCCGAACCACCGACATCGAAATCCAGCCAGACCCCGCGCAGGAGGAACGCGTATTCTTCCTTGCGGCCGACCACCAGATCGAGTTCGTAGGAGACGGACCGGCCAACCGGAATGATTTCGTAGCGGAAGGCGTCGGACAGTTTGTCGATATCCTCGAAATCGTTGGTCCGCAGGGTGTAGGCCAGCCAGGAAGCGGAACCCAGATACAGGCGGGTGTCCACCGTCGCAATGACGCGGGCCAGGTTGAGGGAGCTGGCGATGGTATCGTCTTCAACCGCCAGGTCCAGGGCATGGTTGTAGAGGCGCCGCACCCTGCTGGCCTGGAAGATGAACCGGTCGGGAATACCGTACCGGATACCGATGCCCAGGGGCATGCTGCGCATGTGATCGCTGGTCGCTCCCAGGGGGGCGGAAAACTGCAGGGTCAGTCCTTCCGGCAGATCCTGCAGACGAAGCAGCAGGTCTCCTTGGCCGCCTTTTCCCGCCAGGGAATACTGGTTGCCCAGCTCGTCGGCCATCAATGCCTGGTCCTTGTGGGTCAGGCCGAACTGCCCGTACAGGCGTCCGTTTCCGACGGGGACGGATGACGCGCCCCGAACCTCGTTGCCGCTGTGGCGCAGCCATCCTCGCCCCCGGGTCAACCGGGGCGCGATGGGTTCGAAATACTCCAACCTGTAGGCGACGGCCGTCCGTTCAGCCTGCATGGAGTCGCCCCACCAGGAGGTTTCGTCGATCAGGGACGACCGGAAGGGGTCACCCCCCAGCCCCAGATCGCGCGCGATGCCCGGATTCAGGACATCGAACAGACCCGATGCCGGATTGGCACGGCAGACCTGGCAATCCAGCAGCATCGGAACCAAAAGCAGCGCGAGAGCCAGTACGACCCCCGCGCCGTGGATCCCGCAGGACGGAACCGGTCTATGCGCCATGGTCCGTCAATCCAGATCGGTCCAATCGATGTCGAATTCCTTCTCCCATCCATCCCCGTCGTAGCCGAACAGGGTGAACAGCTGATCGATGGTGTTGATTTCAGGCAACAGGCCGTTGAAGTTGGGATTATCCAATCCGGCTTTCCATTCCTGGTAGGTATCGGCTTCCCAGGTCAGGTGGGGAATGAGAGTGGTCGGAGCATCGGTTACGAGTTCAAAATCCATGAACAGATCGATGTAGTTGTAGCCGACAATAAGGTCGCCGGCACCCGAGACGGTAAGGGTTCCCTCGTAGCTGTAGCCGTAGTACATGAGATACTCGACCTCCCAACCGCCGGTCATCTTGGCAAACTGAGAAAGATCCGGGTGGCCCCAGACGCTGTCCCGGACCACATAGGAATTTTCCACCCAGAACACGCAACCGCCCTCGGCATAACCCGGGGTTTCGGAATAGAAGCCGTTCCAGTTATTGATGTAATCCCGGGGAAGCCAGGCATCGGATACTTCACGGGTGGATACGGCATAGGGCGGGAAAACCTGTTTCCAGTCCGTAATCGGATTGCTGAAGAAGTTGTGGGCGTTGATCCTCAAATCGACGTTGGGCGTCATGTAGTCGCTGTCCCAGTCTTCATTCAGCACCAGGCCGGAGGCGAAAATATCGCGGGCCTTGGGCAGATCGTTGTTCTGGAAATCAACGAGTTCGGTCTGGCTCGCCAGATCGGGTCCGATCTTGATGATGTCGTTGTCCTGGGAGTCGGTCTCACCCAGCAGGGAAGTGATTCCGGCGTCAAGGGCGTTGACGGCGGCCAGAAAATCGGTTTCCACACCCGCCATCTGTTCATTGCCATCGGAGCGCAGGGTCAGCATGTTGCCGGACTCGTAATCGAGGGCGCTCAGAATGCCCGCTGCATCGTAGGAGGGAAAGCTGAGGTCGTAAGCCACGGCCATCCGGCAGGCAGACGTCAGCAGCAGGACCCCGGCCCGGGCCGCCAGAATCTCCGTGCGGTCCAACTCCAGCGAGTCTTCATCGGCATCGCCCTGCATCAGGGGGGTCACCCAGAACACAAAGTCCGGGTCTTCGGCCACTTCGCCCAGATGCGACGCCGACAACTCCAGTGCCGGTATGACCCGGTCCCGGAAAATGTTCTGGACCCTGGCGATACTCGGTTCGACTGCCTTCATCTCGGGCTGGAAACCGATCATCAGGGACTGGGCCAGGATCTCCAGGGGAAGTTCCATGTTCCGGTTTCCGGAAGCGAACGTCAGCGGAACCCCCAGAGGGCTGTGGGCCTTCCCCGTGCCTCTGAATGGTGTGTTGTTTTCGAGGTACAGTTCCCACTCACTGAAGGCCGCGTTGATCTCGGAATCCGAGGTCAAGGCCAGCAGGGTCGTCAAGCTCAAGCCGAAACGGGCCTGCGTGTTCTCGGGGGATTTGCGGACAGCCGCCTCGAAGTGCCCCTTCCTGGGCGTATTCCCGAATTGATCTGGCGACGTTCCTCTCGAGATCATCCCCGCCGGCGACGACTCCTCGTCGGCGGTGCCCTTGCCGCCACTGCCACCGGTGGTCTGCCGGGTTCAGGCGCTCTGACCATAGGATATTCAACCCGCCAGCGCCCGCTGCCGCACGGCAACCCCGATGGACAGGAACTTGGACTTCTTCGCTCGTCGGCCCGGCTGGTCAGCACGCACGGGGCGATGGTGCCGACGACGGCCGCCGCCAGACGGGCGCCCGACAACAGGGTGGAACTCTTGTAGAAGACGTTGCCGGTTTCGATATTCGGAAAGACGAGGATGTCGGCGCTGCCGCCGACCGGCGATGCGAGCCCCTTGATCCGGCACGACTCCGGGGACAGCGCCAGGTCCAGCGCCAGCGGTCCGTCGACGATGGCGCCGGCAATCTCGCCCCGCGCGGCCATGTCGCGGATCTCAGCGGCGTGGACGGTCGCCTCCATGCGCGGATTCACCTTCTCGGTGGCCGCGATCAGGGCCGCGCGCGGCTCGGTGATCCCGAAGCTGTGGGCCGCGGCGATGCAGTACTTCAGGATCTTCACCTTGGTCGCCAGGTCGGGCGCGGGAATGATCGCCACGTCGGCGCCGAACAGCAGCTTGCCCTGCGACGCGACGTAGGCCGGCAGTTCGAACACCGTGACGTGGGACAGCACGCTGCCCTTCGGCAGCAGGCCCTGCTCCTTGTCGAGGATCAGCTTCATGTAGTCCGCGGTGCCGATCAGGCCCTTCATCAGGACGTCGGCCTCGCCCGACCGCACCATGGCCGCCGCCGCAGCACCCGCCGCAACGGGGTCCTTTTCGTCCACCACGTTGAATCCAGCGGGATCCAGGGCGAACTCGGCGCACAGAGACGATGCGCTCGCCGTCGCCGACCAGGGTCACCTCGGCGATGCCCTCGGCGCGGCCCGGGCGGCGGCCTGGATGGTGTTGGGTCGTGACCGGCGGCCACCGCCACGCGGCGGCGGGCTGGTCGCGCAGGTCGCTGACGAGCTGGTCGAGATTGCGGATCGGCGCCATGGTCGGGTCCTCCGGTCCTCGCCGGGCCCGCGTAGCGTATTCGCGCGCCTCTTCCTTGCCGTTCAGCACGCGCAGGGCGCCCTTGACCAGGGCGTACATCTCGTTCTCGCCGGGATAGGCGGTCACGCCGCAGCCCAGGGCCTTCACCCCGGCGGTGATGTCGCCGACCAGCATGGCGCTGCGGGCCAGGCCGCCGGTCAGCAGGACGCGATCCACGCCCTCGCCGCCGAAGGCCGGCAGCAGGGCGGCGATGTTCTTGCAGATCTGGTAGACCATGGCCTCGTAGACCTCGCAGGCCTCGTCCTCGCCGGCGGCGACCCGGCGCTCGACCTCGCGGAAGTCGGCCGTGCCCAGCAGGTCCATCAGCCCCCCCCGACCCTTGTTCAGCTTCAGCAGCTCCTCCAGGGTGTACTTGCCGCTGAAGCAGAGGCGGATCAGCTGGCCGGTCGGCTCGGAACCGGAGCGCTGCGGGCTGAAGGGGCCCTCGCCGTCGAGGCCGTTGTTGACGTCGATGTAGCGGCCCTTGGCGTGGGCGCCGACGGTGATGCCGCCGCCCATGTGGCACACGATCAGGTTCAGGTAGCGGTAGAACGTCTCGTTCTCCTCGGCGTACCGGCGGGCGGTGGAGATCTGGTTCAGGGCGTGGCTGATGACCTGGCGCCGGATGTCCTTCATGCCCGTGATCTTGACCCGGCTCGGGCACCTCGTCCACCACCACCGGATCGACGATGAAGCACGGAATGTCCGTTCCGCTGGACCAGCTGGCTGGCGATCAGGGCGCCCAGGTTCGAGGCGTGGTCGCCCCCGGTCCCGCCCAGCAGGTCCTCCCGCATGCGCTCGTTCACGCGTAGGTGCCGTGGGGGATCGGCTGCAGCAGACCGCCCCGGCCCGAAACCGCATCCAGGTCGCTCACGGCGATCCCGTGGTCACCGAGCACCTTGAGGATCACTTCCCGCCGCAGACCGTACTGTTCGACGATGCGCTTGCCCTCGAAGGGTTCGAGTTCGGCGGCGGAATGTTCGATCTCCTCGGCGAACCGTTCGAGTTCGCCTTCGTAGACCGCGATCTTGGTCGAGGTCGAGCCCGGATTGATCGCCAGGATGCGGTGGCGCGGGAAGAACGTGTCCTTCGGCGTGCGCGACCAGTGCTTGAACCGGTGCAGCCGCAGGACGCTGGCCTTGACCGCCAGGATGGCATCGGCGGCGGTGCTGTCCATGGGCAGGTCCACGCCCTGGAAGCGGATGCCGAACATGACGCTGAACTTGCGCGCCTCCGGAAAACGCGTGGCGTACAGGTGGAACAGCAGGTTGCCGGTGTCCAGGTTCGGTACGATCAGCACGTTCGTGCCGCCGACGAAGGAATCCTCCTGGCCGCGACGGTAGAGGTGGGCGCTGCGGCGCGACAGCGCCACGGAGATCTTCACCTCGCCTTCGATGTTGATGGTGCCGTAGCGCCGGCCCCGCGTAACGCGGTCGGCCAGGACTTCGGGTACGAGTTCGCTGGCCCGGCGCACCAGTTCGGGGCTGGGCCCCTCGTCCGAGCCCTTGTTGGAGTAGCTGACCATGGCCCCGTTGATCGTCGGCAGCACCGACTCGGGAAAGAGATCGCGCGCCACCGCGCAGGTGCCGACCGCCACGTTCGCCAGGATTTCGGGATTCATCGTCGAATTGACGCCGACGTCTCCGACCACGAGGATGTTGTGCGGGAAGATGTCGTCCGGATGATTGTCCGGCAGCACGATCACGCCCGCCTCCGAGAGCACCTCCTGCTTTGCGAGCAGGCGGGTCATGGGGCGGAAATAGTCGCGCGGCTCGTGGGAGATGCCGCCGACCACGATGTCGGCGTGGCCCTGCCGGACGGCCATGATGCCGAACCGGGCCGGGTCCTTGACCAGGGCGCGCGCCTCCTCGTCCAGGTGCGGGACCGGCTGACGGTCGTGCGGGCAGCTCCATGCAGGCGTGCGGCGAACTCCTCGAGCAGGTCGGTCCGCGCGTCGATGTCGCACGAAGGCGCTCTCGGACAGCGCGAACTCGATCCGCGTGGGATCGACATGGCCCAGTTCGCGGTGGATGACGTCCTTGACGGCGTCTTCCGCCGCCAGGAACACGGGCCGGATGAACCGCGGCAGATAGCAGGCCGCTTCGATGACCCGCGGTTCGGTCGCCTCGGTGAACACGACCGCGGGCCGGTTCTTCATGACTTCGAGGATCTGTTTGTCGAGAGACCCTTCGATATCGTACATTGGTGTCCCTCCCGGCGGAAATCCGCCCGGATCGTCAGTTTGGCGGAAAGCCGGCCCCCCGGCCGACGGTCGATAATTCTTTAACGTACAAGTTGGTCACTGACCGATGGCTTGGCAAGGATGCCCCCCATGAACGCGAACAAACTCCCGGACAACCCACAGGATCCCGCGGACGCCCTGTACCGCGGCACCGGTTTGCTGCGTGACCACGGGCTGGACCCGTCCGGTCGCTGGCTGCTGGTCGACGTCTACCGGCAGTGTCTGGATCTGGTGGTCGACGGCGCTGTACACGGCACCTGGCCCGTCTCCACGGCCGCCACCGGGTTGGACAACCGTCAGGATTCGGGCGGCACACCGCCGGGTCTGCACACCATCGACCGCAAGATCGGCCAGGAGGCCGAGCCGGGCATGATCTTCGCGAGCCGCCGGTCCACCGGTATCCTCTGGCGAAAGACGGCCGCCGGATCCGGCGACGAACTGGATCTGATTCTGACGCGGATCCTGACCCTGGCCGGCTGTGAAGAAGGAGTGAACCGGGGGCCGCAGGTGGACAGCCGCGAGCGTTACATCTACATCCACGGTACCAACCACGAGGAAACTCTGGGTACGCCCGCCTCCCACGGCTGCATCCGCATGGCCAGCAGTGCCGTGACCGACCTGTTCGAACGGGTCCAGGAAGGGGATCCCGTTGTCATCATCTGAGCGGCAGGCCGACACGCCTGCGGTCGACGGTTGGCTGCACTTCGCCGGTATCGGCGGCAGCGGCATGAGCGGTCTGGCCCAATCTCACGCCCAGGCGGGCCGACCCTGCTCGGGCAGCGACCGCGCCTTCGACGACGGCCGGCACCCGGAAATCCGCGCCGGCCTGGAACGGACCGGAGCGATCATCCTGCCCCAGGACGGCAGTTTCGTCACCGCCGGTCGCTCCGACGGTCCGCTGGCCGGTCGGTCCTGCGCCGCGGTCGTCGTGAGCACCGCCGTCGAAGACAAGGTCCCGGACGTGAAGGCCGCCCGGGAAGCCGGTATTCCCATCCTGCACCGCTCCGAACTCCTGGCCCACCATGTCGCCACCCACCGCACCATCGCCGTCTCCGGGACAAGCGGCAAATCCACCGTCACCGGCATGGTCTTCACCATCCTGCGGGCCGGTGGTCTGGGACCCGGCCTGCTGACCGGCGGCCCCCTTGCCGAACTGACCGCCGCCGGCCATATCGGCAACGCCTGGGCGCCCCGGCCGGCGGCCGACGCCGCACCGCTGCTGGTCATCGAAGCCGACGAGAGCGACGGGAGTCTCGTGCGCTACCGACCCTGGGCCGGCGTCGTGCTGAACCTGGGACTGGACCACAAGGAACCCGCGGAGGTCCTGGCCATGTTCACCACCTTCAAGGCCAACGTCACCGGCCCCCTGGTGGTCGCCGCGGACGCCAATCTGACCAGCCTGCACGAGGGCGCCCATCTCTGCGGGGTCGGCCCCGACCCGCGGCCGGGTACCTGGGCCGAAGACGTCGAACTGATGCCCGACGGGTCGGCCTTCACGGTCGCAGGCACCCGTTTCATCCTGCCGGTGCCCGGTCTCTACAACGTTCTGAACGCGACCGCGGCGATCGCGGTCTGCCGGCAGGCGGGTCTGGAAGTCGCGGACATGGCGGCGCCGCTGGCGGACTTCGCGGGGATCGGCCGCCGTTTCCAGAAGATCGGCGCAGCGGCCGGCTGCGAGGTCATCGACGATTTCGCCCACAACCCCGACAAGATCGCCGCCGCGTTGACCGCAGCCCGCCGACGGACCACGGGCCGGGTGCTGGCGGTGTTCCAGCCTCACGGTTACGGGCCCACCCGTTTTCTGCGCCGGGCCCTGGTCGACACCTTCGCCGCCAGCCTCGATCCCGGCGACCTCCTGTGGCTGCCGGAAATCTACTTCGCCGGCGGCACCGTCACCCGCGACATTTCCAGCGGCGACCTGGTGGCGGAGATCCTCGCCCAGGGCCGCGAGGCGCGTTTCCTCCCCCGCCGGGAGGATATCCCCCGGGCCATCGCGGACGAAGCCCGGCCCGGCGACGTGATCATCGTCATGGGCGCGCGTGATCCTTCACTGACCGGATTCTGCAGGGATATTCTGGGGGAACTGGCGGACCGGAGCTAGTTGTCGACCATCAGCGTGGGTTCATCGGCCGCGGCATCCTCACCGAGGGGATTGAGACTGTCGGGGGTGGCCTCGCGGCGATCGGTGAACAGGTTGCTGCCTTCATATTTCTTGGCGGCATGTTTCAGTTCCCCGCAGATCTCGGCCACCTCGACATACCGCGTGAACCAGTAGTCGCGCAGCAGCATGCCGCCCATGGAAATAGAGGTGATGGGGAACCTGTTGGTCGTTCCCTGGCGGTCCACGGAGATGAGGTATCGCCGCTTGCGGTCGACTTCGGCGTAGAAGGACGGCGCGCCGTCGTCGAAACGGCGGATGACCTCGTTGGCCACGACTTCCAGCTTGTCCGAGGGGATCATCACCACGAAATCGTCGCCCCCGATGTGACCGAGGAAGCTGTCCCCGTCACAGTATTTCCGCAGCGCCGTGTGGAGAATCTCGGCGTTGAAGAGCAGGATGTCGTCACCGACGCTGAAACCGTAGGCGTCATTGACCGCCTTGAAATTGTCGAGGTCGGTATGGATGATCGCCACGTCCCGGTGTTGGTCGATGGCTTCCTGGATGGCGCGCACGATCGAATTGTTGCCCGGCAGGCGTGTCAGGGGGTTGGCGTCGATCGCCGTCTCCTGCATCTGCTCGACCCGCTGCACGAGTTGGTACAGCGCGACGTGCGTGGCGACGCGGGCAAGGAACTCCGCCGGGTGGAAGGGCGTGACGATGTAGTCGACGCCGCCGACCGCGTAACCCTGGTCGATATTGGCGGGTGACCGGTCCTCGGTGATGAAGATCACCGGTATTTTCTTGAGCTGGGAATCCTGCTTGAAGTGGCGGCAGAGCTGATAGCCGTTCATGTTCCGCAGGTTGGAGTTGATCAGGAACAGGTCGGGCAGCCCCGCATCGAGAATCCTGAGGGCTTCCTCCCCGTCATGGGCGCACCACGCCTCGTAACCCTGGCTGCGCAGGGTGGCGGCATGAATCCGCAGATTCTCCAGCGATTCATCGACGATCAGGATTTTGGATTTGCCCGGAATCAAAACCCACTCCGTACCACTGGCGGCAGCCCGCGGCGGTGAACAAGCTAATTGGCATGACTATCAGCTTCTTATATCGTAACCGGGGAATAATTATTAACCGCTAATTTCCCGGATTCTCCACCAAGGGGCCCAGATGTCCGCAAAAATCCTGCATATCCTCTCGCAGCGGCCCGCCAATACCGGCAGCGGCATCACCCTCGAGTCGATCTGCCATCTGGCCGCCGGGGCCGGCTGGCGGCAGCAGGCCGTGGTCGGCGTGCCCCATGTTGGAGGGACGCCGACGGTCGGACCGTTGGCCGCAGCGGACGTCCGGCCGGTATTTTTTGCCGACGCGACGGTCTCTCCCGGCCCGGGAACACCCGCGGCTGACCTCGCATTTCCCGTACCGGGCATGAGCGACGTCATGCCCTATCCCAGCACGGTGTGGTCGACCATGGACGCCGCGCAGCTGGATGCCTACCGCACGGTCTGGCGACGCCATCTGGCCGGTGTCATCGCCGACTTCCGGCCCGATCTGATCCACACGCATCATATCTGGCTGGTCAGTTCGCTGCTGCGCGACCTGGTCCCGGAAACGCCCCTGGTCGCCACCTGCCACGCCACCGGCCTGCGCCAGATGCAGCTGTGCCCCCACCTGCAGGCAGAGGTCGTCGCCGGTTGTCGCGGGATCGACCGCTTTTGCGTTCTCCGGCGGGATCACCGCGGCCAACTTGCGGCGGCCCTTTCGGTTGCTGAAGACAGGATCGCCGTGACGGGAGCCGGTTATCGCGCCGAGGTCTTCCGCCGGTCGGCGGGCGCAGATTCCTCGATCCGCGAGAACCAGCTGCTATACGTGGGCAAGTACAGCGCGGCCAAGGGTCTGCCCTGGCTGCTGGACGCCGTCGCACGCCTGGCGGCCCGCCGGCCCGACGTCAGACTCCATGTGGCCGGCGGCGGATCCGGACCCGAAGCCGAGTTGCTGCGCACGCGCATGGACGCCCTCGCTCCCTACGTCATCCGGCACGGCCAGCTCGATCAGGAATCCCTGGCCGACCTGATGCGCCGCTGCGCGGTGTGTGTCCTGCCGTCGTTCTACGAAGGGGTCCCGCTGGTCCTGGTCGAAGCCGCCGCCTGCGGATGCCGACTGGTCAGTACCGCCCTGCCGGGCGTCGTCGAACAGATCCAGCCGCATCTGGGTGAGCGGATGACCCTGGTGCCCCTGCCGGCCCTGGAAACGGTCGACCGGCCGCGCGCCGCGGATCTGCCCGTTTTTGTCGACCGCCTGACCGACGCCCTGGCGGACTCCCTGGACCACGGTGACCGCGGACCGGACCCCGACCTGGCAGCCTTCACCTGGGAGGCGGTCTTCGGTCGGGTCCAGACCGTCTGGCGGGATCTGCTGTGAGAAAAAGCCGCGCCGGATCACCGGCGCGGCCCATCTCCCACAGCGGCGATACCGGGTCAGTCGCCTTTGGTCTTCGCCTTGTAGACCATCCAGGCGCCGCCGGCGATCAAGGCCAACGGCCACCACTCGGTCACCCATTCCATGGAAACGTCGAACTTCAGGTCCAGGAAGAACAACAGGCCCAGCCCCATCAGGAGGACACCGGTGACGACCGATCCGCCCGAGCCGGGGATCTTGAAGTCTTCGGGAACGGATTCGGCCCCCAGACCGTCGATGACCCGGTTGACGTGCAGGGCTCGCCGGTTGGCGTCGATCAGGTTGAAGATCCAGAAGAACGCCAGGAAGATCCCCAGAAAGGGTTCGAAACCCCGCAGCATCCCCGAACTGAGCGCCACGATGACCGAAGCGAACACCACGATGTTGATGAATCCCTGCTGATAGTAGCCGACGTAGACCTGCCCGACACCCGGCATCATCGACAGGATGGTCGCCAGGGCCGCGGACTTGTAGCCCCTTTTCGCCCGGGAGGGCTGTTCCCCGTAGGCGTAGGGCGGGGACGGCGGGGCCGCCGGTCGTTCGAAGGTACTCTGCTGATTGTTGTTTTCCGCGCCGTTCATGGCACTCTCCTTTGTATTACTGGTCATCGTCGTCATCTTCTGTCCACCATTCCGTCCAGGCCCGGCCGGCGGCTTTGCCGGCGCTGAACAGCTCGTAGGTCGCCTGACCCAGCTCGCCGTCACGGATCCTGGTTAGCGTTTGCTCCAGATATGCAGCCAGCTCCGCCCGGCTTGCGCCCGAGCGATCGGACCGCCGGGCCAGGGACGACTCCGTCCGGTGCCAGCGTCCCCGCAGGTCCGCGGAGATTCCCGCCAGGGCGGAAGCGCCCCGCGCATCCAGCCAGGTCGAAGCGTTGTTGAGGGCCGGCCCGACCACGGGTATGGCCCCGCCTCCGGCCTGCATCGTGCTCAGCGCTTTGCCCGGCACGTCCTTGATCGGAGATCCGGGCGCGACCGTCAGCAGCACCAGCACGATGGTGGCGACGTAGGCCACCTGGGCGGGGAAGCCGGGCCGCAGGATCTGTGTTTCCCACCAGCGCCCGAGGCGGTCCATCAGCCCGGCGGCGCCACCGGGTTCGGCCAGGGCCGCCGCCTGCTGCCGGCGGTCCGAGGTCCGGGCCAGGACCGCGGCGGTGAACGCCGGTCCGGGGTCGATTGCGGCCATGGCCGGCAGTGCAGGCGTCAACCAGCCCAGAACCACCGCGACCTGCCGGCAACCCGCACAGTGCTCGAGGTGGCCCTGCACGAGATCACGATCGAGGCCCGTCAGGAGGCCGTCGACAAGATCGGGCAACTGGCCGCACGCACGGTCACAGGCCGGACCGCTGGTCCTGGCCAGCACGTCCCGGACGAATCCTTCGTCGCGCCGGCGATCGTTGTCCCTGGTCCCGCCTGTCATGTCACCGCCTCCGCGCCGTAGCCGTTGGGCCCGGGGCCGCCCCCGATTTCAGTGATGGCCTTGGCCAGTTCGATCCGGGCGCGACTGGATCGCGACTTGATCGTTCCCAGCGGCAGATCGAGCATGCCCGCGATCTCTTCGAGGGGCAGCCCCTGGATATCCTTCAAGACGATGATTTCGCGATTGATCTCGCTCAGGTGCTGCAGCGCCCGGTGGACCATCCGCTGACGCGAGGAGCTGATCCACTCGTCCTCGGGCGTCGGTCCCGCACCCGCCAGGGCGACCATGTCCTCGGCCGGAATGTCCTGGCGCGGCGGACGGGCCTTGCGTCGCCGCAGATGGTCGATACAGGCGTTGCGGGCGATGCGTGACAGCCAGGAAACGAACTTCTCGCTGTCGGTGCAGGTGTCCAGCCGTCGGTAGACGCGGACGAAGATCTCCTGGGCGAGGTCCATGGCCTCGTCCTGTTCGCCCACGTAGCCGTAGGCGATGGAGCAGATTCGTCCCTGATGCTGTCTCACGAGCACCTCCCAGGCCAGTTCGTCGCCGTTTTGGCATTTCTGCAGCAGTTCAGCCGGATCCATGGAAATCCTGTCTGATTCGGTCGTGATCGGATGCGCCCTTTCCGGGCCACCCTTCTGATGCATCCATCACCCTACAGACGCACCGGTATTGTCAATAGTTCGGTGATTCACGGTTTTTTCTGGAACCTGACCCGGCCCGCCCCGTAATTCGGGGAATGCTGGGGTCTGCCGCCCCTCTCACCCCCTTTTCCTGGAGTAGCGATGTCCGTCTGGATTTCCGGCCCCGGCCCCCGGTTGGCCTGCTTCACCATCCTTGTGCTCGCGCTGCTGACAACCCCCGCGGCCGCCGTGCCGCCAGTGACGAGTTTTGCTCCCGACGGCACCGGCGACATCTATCCCGATCTGGCCAACGGCACCCTGACCGAAGTTCCCTCGCTGGAGGCCTTCTACCTCGGTGACCTCGAAATCGTCCTCGACGGCCGCCTGGACGACGCGGCCTGGAACCGGGCCCAGACCGGCTGGGGGTTCCGCCAGCTGGACCCGGACCGCGGGGCGCCCGCCAGCGTACCGTCGGTCTTCAAGGTGGCCTACGACGACGACGCCATCTACTTTGCCATGGCCTGTTACGAGGACGACGTCGCGAAGATCTCGAGCTACCTCAGCCGGCGCGACCAGATCGAGGCGTCCGACGTGGTGAGCATCTACATCGATCCCTACCACGACCGCACCACCGGGTACAACTTCCGCGTGAATCCGGCCGGGGTGAAACAGGACGCCTATCTCTTCGACAACGGCAACCGCGACGTCGACTGGAACGCGGTGTGGGACGCGGAGGTCTTCCACGACCAGGACGGCTGGTATGTCGAGATCCGCGTGCCGTTCGCGGCCATCAGGTTCAAACCCGCCGCTGACATGACCTGGGGCCTGCAGGTCTACCGCTGGATGCACGGCCGCGGTGAGGACACCGGCTGGGTCATGTGGGACCGCAACGCGAGCGGTTTCGTGAGCCGCTGGGGCACGCTGACCGGCCTGAAGGGCGTCCGCAATCCCCGCAAGCTCGAGGTTCTGCCCTACGTCCTGACCAAGCATGTCGATCCGGCCGTCGCCGGCGACGGCGACACCTGGCAGAACTCCCAGAACATCGGCGCGGACTTCAAGTACGGCCTGACCTCGAACCTCACGCTGAACGCCACCTTCCAGCCCGACTTCGGCCAGGTCGAAGCCGACCCCGCGGTGCTCAACCTGTCCCCCTTCGAGACCTTCTACCAGGAAAAGCGACCCTTCTTCATCGAAGGCGCCCGCTACTTCATGCACCCGGATTTCAATCTGTTCTATTCCCGCCGGATCGGCACCGGTGACACCAACGGCCGCATCCGCGGTGCCGCCAAGCTGACCGGCAAGATCGGCGGGGACTTTTCGCTGGCCGTCCTGGCCGCGGCCACCGACATCGGCATTCCCGGCAAGGCCCACAACCCGTTCGTCGGCGGGGACCAGAAGACCACCTACGGCCTGGTGCGGCTGGGCAAGGAGTTCGCCGAAGGCAACCATCGCGTCAACGTGATGGGGACCGCCGTCAACCGGGACAAGAGTTCGTTCGCCGACGCCGACGAGAAACTCCAGCGCAACGGCTACTCGGGAGGCGTCGACTTCGAGATGAACTTCGCTGACCGCATGTACCGGGTCTCCGGTTCGGCGGTCGGCACGGTCGTCGATCCCTTCACCGACTATTTCGACCCGGCGCTGAGCCCGGCGACCAGCTACGGGACCGGCGGCCGGATGGAGGTGCGCAAGAGCGGCGGCGTCTGGCGGGGCAGCCTGGCCGGCAGGTGGGAATCCGACCGGCTGGACCCCAACGACATGGGCTTCCTCAGCGCGCCGGACGAGAAGATCGTCGCCGGCGTGGTGTCCTACAACTACAGCGATGACGGGCGGGGCAGCCGGTTCAACCGCGTCGAGATCGAGCTCGAGACCTACAAGAGCTGGCTCTACGCCGGCAACACGGGTTTCGATATCAACAGCGGCGCCGCCGCTTGGAGCTACGATCGCAGCCACCGCCAGAGCCAGGGTGTGCATTTCACGACCTGGGCCCAGAACAAGAGCTTCTATGAGGGTTGGATCTTCATCGGCAGGGCGTTCGAAGGCACCAGCAAGTACGAGACCCGCACCTTCGAGGGCCGGCGCGGCCCCCTGATGACCCGGCCGGCCTGGACAACCGTCTCCTGCGGCGGCTCCAGCGACTGGCGCAAGCCGGTGTCGGGTTTTCTGGAGTTCGCCGGCGACTGGGGCCCTAACGTGCGCGGCCTGGCCGGCGAGGCCAGCGTGCGCTGGAACCAGAGTGACCACTTCACCCATCGGCTCGGCTTTGGTATCCGTCACAATCGGACCGAATCCCAGTGGATCACCAACAACGCCAACGACGGCTCCCAGCCCGGTGTCATCGGTATCGGCGGCGTCGACTACGTTTTCGGCGAACTGGACCAGATGATCTGGGACGTCACCCTGCGGTCCAGCATCCTGTTCGACCGGGACCGCTCCCTGCAGCTCTACCTCCAGCCGTTCCTGACCACGGGCAGCTACACCAAACCCACCTGGCTGGCCACGCCTGATTCCTACGATCTGCGGCCCTACGATCTGGATGCTGCGGCATACGACTTCAGTTTCGGCGCGATGAACCTGAATCTCGTCTACCGCTGGGAGTATCGCCCCGGCTCCACGATCTTCCTGGTCTGGACCCACAGCAAGGACCGGTACGAGGAGCGTGGCGACACGACCGGCGCCCCAGCCTGGGACAACGATTTCAACGCCGGCTTCCCCTTCGGGGTCGAACCGGGCAACACCTTCCTGTTGAAGGTGTCCTACTGGTTCAGTGTCTGACCGCCGTCGGTGTCATCTCCCCTTGACCGGGGACGGCGCGGCTTGCAACCTCCGGGAATGTTCCGACGCCTGAAAGCCTGGCTCCATTTCGGCGGTGACCCGCCCGGGCCCCGCTTTGTCATCCACCGCGGTTACCACCTGAAAATCCGCTTCGCGCAGTACGATGCCCGGCGTCCGTTCCGGATCCTGGCCTACCTCCGCAAACGGGGTCAGCTGCGGCGCGGCATGCTGCGGCGGCCGCGGGCGGTGTCCCTGAAGTTGCTGGAGTCGGTCCACACCCGGGAGTACATCCGCTCGCTGGCCGATACCGGCGCCATGGAGCGGATCATCGGCCTCAGCCTCGACGACGGGGAACAGGACCGCGTCATCCAGTTCCAGCGGCTGCTCTGCGGCGGCACGCTGCTGGCGGCCCACGTCGCGGTCGAACGCGCCGGGGTATCGGTCAATCTCGGCGGCGGACTGCATCACGCCTCGCGCGACCACGGATCCGGCTTCTGCCTCTTCAACGACGTCGCCGTGGCCATCGCCCACGTCCGCGGCCGCGGCCACACCTTTCCCATCCTCGTGATCGACCTCGACCTCCACGACGGCGACGGGACCCGGGCCATCTTCGCGGACGACCCCACCGTCCACACCTTCTCCATCCACAACGAGGACCTGGGCGTGGTGGCGGCCACCGCATCGACCAGCATCGCGCTGGGCGCGAACGTCGATGACGCCACCTACCTGGCGGCCGTGCGCGAGCACCTGCCGCCGGTCTTCGCCGCGGTGCACCCCGGACTGGTGTTCTACCTCGCCGGCAGCGACCCGGCCGTCGAGGACCGTCTGGGCGACTGGCGCATCACCATGGAGGGCATGCTCGAGCGGGACCGCTTCGTCATGAACCTCGTCCGACCGCCCCGGGCGGCGACCGCCCTGCCGGTGGTCATCCTGACCGCCGGCGGCTACGGCCCGCTGGCCTGGCGGCACGGGGCCGCTTTCTTCTCCTGGCTCTTGACCGGCAGCAGCCGCCTCGACATTCCCCTGGAGATCGAATTGCCGGTGGACCACTACCGTCGTCTCGCGCGCCTGATGCGCCACCCCCACCTGCTGCCGGACGAGAGGAACCCGGCGAGCCGTAGGCTGCCGGGCGGACCGGCCGCGGAGGACGCCTGGGGCCTGGATGAAGCCGATCTGGGCGGGGCCGGAGTCATACCCGACACCAGGTTCCTGGGAGTGTTCTCCCGGCATGGGCTCGAACTTGCCCTCGAGGAGTACGGGCTGCTCGACCGACTGCGCCGGATGGGATTCGAAGGCCTGAAGGTGGACATCGATCTGGAGGATCCCCTCGGCCACACGCTCACCATCCGGGCCGGCAAACACCGGCCGATCGTGGTCCTGGAGCTGAAACTGAGGGTGGAACGTCAGCTGGTCCGGAACATGGTCTTGCTGTCGGTGGAGTGGCTGCTGATCCAGGACGCCCGTTCCACGTTCGAGTTGTCGCGCCCCCTGCTGCCCGGCCAGAAGTTTCCGGGACTCGGCCTGCTGCGCGACACCGTCGCGGTGTTGATTGTCGCCAGCGAGAGGATGGATCTCGACGGTCTGGTGTTCACCCCCACGCACTTCCACCTGGCCTGTCTGGCGCAGCCCCTCGCCCGCTTCGCCGATCCCGTCCATCAGGCCCGTTTTCTCGCCCTGCGCCGGGCCACGCGGACGCTGCGACTACCCGAAGCGGCGCGGGCCCTGGAAACGGGAAGAGTGCGCGACGCCGATTCCGCGCAGCCGATCGGCTGGGTGGCGTCACCCATGGTCATTCCGGTCACCGGCAGGTTGAAGGAATATTTTGCGGCTGGAGACTACGAGCGGCGGACGGAAAAGGCCGGGGAGGATATCCGGTTCATCTTGGAGGACGTCGAGAACCGGTGATCCCCCCCGCCTTGTGTCAGGTGAGCAGGTTGTTGGCCAGATAGACTCCCGCCGAGATCATCATCACCGCCGCGGCCTTGTGGGCCGGCGAGCGCATGTAGTTGCGGGCGCCGCCGAGTACCTTGTTGACCGGGTGCTGACGCGACAGGTCGCAGATCACCGGCGGTCGTTCCTGGTCGTAGATGGCAAACCCCGCCTGCAGCCGCGGATCCCGCGGAGCCAGATGCTTGGCTTTCATCAGATAGCGGTAGCCGTCCTCGAGGCGACCACCCAGGAGATTCACGTATCCCAGCGAAATATAGCCGGCGGCGGATTTCTTGTTCATCACAACGGCCTTGCGCGCGATCTTGGCGGCAGTCACGAAGCGACCGCCGTCTTCGGCCACGCAGACCGCCAGCCCGGCCATCGCCTCGTTGTCCTGGGGATCGTCAGCGAGGATGCGCTGGAACCGCTTCTCGGCCGCCGCGTGATGCCCATCGAAAAGGAGTTTGAAAGCCAAATTCACCGAGGGCGTCTCCGAAAATGCGACGACCCCTGATTCCCTGCGGTATTCCATCAAATGGCGAAGTTCACTCATGTCTTCCACCTCTTCGGGCAATTTTCACAGCGCCGCATGGTATGCTTTCAAATTGCCCGGCCCCGGATTCCTGATTGTGCCCCGTGCTTCCCTGCACGGCGTCCTGTTTTAAATCATTGCAGGTGACGCGCCCACGTCCGGCCACCATCAGGATTTTGTTGTTGACGCAGCCGCGTCGCGCCGGGCGCCGCCGTCCTGATCCGAGGCTGGTCATTTCCGCGTGCCGGTGGCATAATTCCCGCAGTCGTTTACAACCCTCTGGCCGCCCCTGCGGCAGAAAACACGGGATGCGGGCCATGTTCCAACGCAAGCCGATCCGGGAAGATCTCCTCAAGGAAATCCTGGCCAGGACAACCGACGGTCGTCTGCCGGCAGGGCACCGGATCAATGAAACCCATCTGTCCCGCGACCTGGGAATCAGCCGCACGCCCCTGCGCGAAACCATGCTCGGACTGGAGGCGCTGGGATTCCTGACCAGCGCGATGGGCCAGGGATTCATGGTGCCGGCGCTTGATTCCGCCGAGTTCGTCGCTATCCAGACCGTGCTCACCCGGTTGAAGCCCCTGGCCCTGGAGCTGTCATTCCCGTTGGCGCCAAAGCAGGTCATGGAGATCCAGAATCTGCTGAACCGGGCCCGGGTCAAGGCGACCGGGACCGGGCCGCAGACCGACCCCGCGGTGGTGGATCTGGAATCCCGTTTCGCGCAACTGGTGCTCGGGGCCTGTCCCAATCCCGTGTTGAAAGCGGACATCGGTCGGCTCGACGGGCTGGCCCGCCGCTACTGGTACGCCGCCTGCGCGCAGGGTTTCGACCCGGCGGCCTGGTTCAAGTCTCATGAACGGATGTACGAACTGGTGCGCACCGACGACCGCGCCGCAGCGGCCAGCCACTGGCAGGACCACCTCGAACGCTTCTGTGCCGAGGCGGCCCGGTTCTTGCCAGCCAACGCGGACCGGGAGTGACCGCCGGCGACCTTTGGTTGCAGTTGCCGATTTTCGGTTTCTCCGGCAACCGCGGTCGTGCTAGACTCGTTCGTGATAAAGGGGACGTTCCGGAAAGGAATCCGGGCGGATCAGGGAGGATATGAAGGATCATGCTGATCAGGATCAACAGCACACCCATCGTCATGGGCGAAGAGATCGATACCACCACCATCGAAGCCGCCGCGTTCCACAAGGCCGGCCCCCTGAACCGCCTGTTTCACCGGATCCCCCTGAGCTATGATCTGTACAGCGCCGAGAACTGCCGGCTCGAGTGCATCCAGGACGATTTCAGCATCTATCCCTGCACGGACGGCTACCTCAACCGGGACCGTCAGTGGAGCACCAAGGCCGAACTCTATGTGCTCGAAGGGAAACCGGAAAAACTGATTTTCCAGGTCCTGGACGGAAACTACGCGGCCGGCAACTTCCTGGATCGTTTCTCGCAGGTCTGCAACGACGCCTTCGGCGAACCCATCGCACAGGAAGATTCGGCCGCACGGTGGCGCAATGCGACCTCCACCGTGACCGCCATCCTGCATCCGGATCAGGTCAACGCCGATTTCCTGTTCGAGCTCGACCACAACTGATCAAGTATCCGGGGCTTCCTGCAGCAGTTTCCGGGCCAGCGCCATGCCCTGGTCACGACTGGTGACCTCGCCGTTCAGCTGGGCTTCGTAGACTCGTTCGAGGATCACGCCGAAACCGGGGCCCGGCTTCTGGCCCAGACCGATCAGGTCGCGGCCCTGCACCAGCGGTTCCGGACCGCCCCGCGTCACCGCCAGCCGCCCCGCCTTCGCCAGCAGCCAGTCTCCCGCCGGATAGGTATCGTTCGGCAGGGGCGGACGGCCGAAGTTGTCCGCCCGCGCGACCCGGACCAGCCGGTCGATGCGGCCGACCCTGGCGGCCAGGCGGCGCACCGCCGCATCCGAGGCCTCGGCCCGGTGGAGCTGGGCCGGAATCATATGTTCGGCCACCAGGGGCAGGACTTCCGCCGCCAGCTTGGCCTGACTGGTCAGTCGCTCCAGGAAGACAGCGGCCAGTTCCACACTCTTTTTCTCGTGGCCCAGCGCGCGGATCGTTCCGCCGTCGTGCGTGGTGGTCGCCGGCTTGCCCAGGTCGTGGCACAGCACCGCGAGACCGACCACGAGGTCCTCCCAGTAGTCGCCCGTCTTTTCGGCGGCGAAGGCGTCCAGGCAATGCAGGGTATGGATCCAGACGTCACCCTCGGGGTGGTGGCGGGGATCCTGGGGACAGCCGGGCAGAGCCGCGAGTTCCGGATAGTGGTCGAGCCACCCGGTGTCCTTGAGAAAGGTCAGACCCCGCGAGGGTTTCTCCCCGAGCGTGACGAGCTTGGACCACTCGCCGAACAGCCGTTCGCGGGCCAGTCCTTCGGGAGCGATGGTCCGGCACAGGGTCACCGTCGCCGGCGCCGCCTCCAGGTCGAAACGGGCGGCGAGCTGCATGCCGCGCAGCACCCGCAGCGGATCCTCGCCAAAGGCCGGCGACGTATGGCGCAGGACCCTGCGTTCCAGGTCCGCGGCTCCGGCGAACGGGTCCTCCAGGGTGCCGGTCAACGGATCGAAGTAGACGGCATTGATGGTGAAGTCGCGCCGCGCCGCGGCTTCGCTCAGCGGCATATCCGGGTCGGAGTGGACCTCGAAACCACGGTGGCCCAGCCCGATCTTGGCTTCGCGTCGGGGCAGACCGACGTCGATCGGCCAGCCGCGCACCTTGAGGATGCCGAACGACTGCCCCACCAGGTCGAGTTCGAAGTCCTGTTCGAGGGCGGACCGCAGGGCCGGCGCCGGCAACCCGAACACTTCCAGATCAATGTCCCCGGTCGGCAGTCCCAGCAGGCAGTCCCGGACGCTGCCGCCGACCAGCCAGGCGGTGCCTCCGGCGGCGGCGATCCGGTGGCAGACCTGTTCCAGAACACCCTTGAGGTGAGGATCGAGACTTTGCAGCAGCGACCCCTTGCCTGCGGTCATGGCGGTTACCTTTCCGGCCGTATCCCTTGTCGCAGCACCCGGACCGGACTATTGTCCAGTCGATGACCCGACCGGATGCGCAGCGAGCATAGGTCCCCTCAGCGGAAAAGGAAACTCCTGTTGGCCCAGAGCCCCCACCGCACCGCCGTCGACAACCTGCCCCGCGCCTTGGCCTGGATGCTGCTCTCAGGCCTCAGTTTCGCCCTGATGGGCGCTTCCGTCAAACTCTCCGGCGACGTGCACGTGGCCATCAAGGTGTTTTTCCGCAATCTGGTGACGCTGGCTGTCACGACGACCGTCGCGGTCAGTTTCCGCCAGAATCCCTTTGCCCCCACGCCCCACTGGTGGCGGCTGCTGTTGCGATCGTTCAGCGGCCTGGCGGGGGTCGTGCTCTATTTCCTGGCCTTGGACAAGCTCACCCTGGCCGACGCCTCCCTGCTGAACAAGACCTCGCCGTTTTTCGTCACGGTCTTTGCGGTCTGGCTGCTGAAGGAGAAATTCCACCGTGACCTGTTTCCCGCCCTGCTGGCGGCGCTGGTCGGCGCGGTGCTCGTCATCAAGCCGAGTTTCGACTACGAACTGCTGCCGGCGATGGCCGGCTTCGCCTCGGGCATGTTCGCGGGGCTGGCCTACACGCTGGTCCGTTCGTTGAAGGGGCGGGAAAGTCCCAACCGGATCATCTTCACCTTCTCCCTGGTGTCCACCCTGGCCACCCTGCCCTTCCTGATCACAGCGCCGCCCCGGGCGTCGGCCGGCCAGTGGCTCGCCCTGCTGGGTACCGGCGTGTTCGCCGCCGGCGGCCAGTACGGTCTGACGATCGCCTACCACCACGCGCGTGCCTCGCGCATTTCGATCTACACGTACCTGCACGTGCTGTTTGCGGCGGTGGCCGGCTTCCTGATCTGGGGCGAACGGCCCGACCTGGCCAGCATCGGCGGCGGTCTGCTCATCATCGGAGCGGCTGTCCAGACCCAGCGGGTGGGCCTGCAGCAAGGACGCCTGGAGGCAAAAAAAAGTCCGGGCCGGCGAACCGGCCCGGAGTGATGGTCTTGCCCTAGTTCAGCGCCAGGGTGTTCTTGGGATGGATCCAGCAGTCGATGTCCGGATGATCGGGGTGGGGATCGGCGCCCTTCTCGATCAGCGCCATGACCTCGCGATCGGCGTCAGGCGATCGGGCTTCACCGTGATCAGCTTCGCCGCCAGGTTGCAGACGTTGGGCGAGGACATCGAGGTGCCCGACATCTTCATGGTCTTGCCGTGCGGCACCTCGCTCTCGACCTGGAAGCCGTTGGCGTAGACCTTGACGTTGCGGCCGCCGCTGGTGAAGCTGGTCGGATCGCCCGCCTGGTCCAGGGCGCCGACGACCATCAGGTTGGGTAGATCGAAGCTCGAAGGAATGACCACATCGAACTCCACGTCGTTGTCGTCGTTGCCCGCGGCGGTGACGAACAGGATGTCCGGCGCCTCGATCATCGCCTGCTTGAGCCCCTCGCTCAGGACATCGATCATCTCGCGGGCCATCTTCGACCGCTCTTCGGCGTTCTCGCCCACGCCGTTGGCCTCCAGGCTGCCCTCGATCTCCTTGAAGGTCCAGCCCCAGCTCATGTTCACCACGCGCACGCCGTGATCCTGGAAATAACGGGTGGTCGCGGGGTAGGCCGCAGCCAGACGCTTGGCCGTCTCCATGGTCATGGCCTGGGGCGTCTGATGGTAGTCGAAGGTGATCCGCGCGTTGAGGATGCGCGCGAAGGGGTTGCCGGCCACCGCGATGCCCGCCACGTGGGTGCCGTGCATGTACAGGCCGCCGAAGCTGAGCGTGGTCAGCAGAAATCGCCGACCTCGTCGGGCGGGCATGGTCGCCATCGGCTGCGCACGGCCGTGGCCGCGTCGCTGTCCACGGCCGACGGTCAGGTCCAGGAATCCCTGCATGTACTCGAAGACCGCGTCCAGCTTGCCCTCCTGGTCGCCCAGGGGGTGCAGCATGTCCGCATTGTAGAAGCCGTCCAGGTCGAAGGCGATGCCGTGCACGTCGTCCACGAAGCCGTTGCCGTCGGTATCGGTGCCGTCGAGGGTCTCGGCCGCGTTGACAAACATCTGCTGACCGAAGACCTCGGCGTCGACCCCCGAATCCCAGATGCCGATGACCACGGGCGCGTAGTTCGCGTCACCGGGTAGTACGACGTCACGCTCGGGCCAGATATCGTTCTTGGCCACCGCGTTGGCCTCGAGGTAGTCGCCGTAGACCGAGGCGACGATCGGGTTCAGGGGCAGGCGTTCGTCGATGGCCAGACGGATTCCGACCACGCCGCTGGCCAGATCGCCGCTCAGTTCGCCCATCGCTTGGGCGGCCGGCTCGAACTGTGCCTGGACCATGCCCATCAGCAGGTTCTCGCTCATGTATTCGGCCCGTGCCTTGCCCGATTTGATCAGGTCCTGGACGACGTCGTACGGCAGGTTGTCCACGGCGGCCTTCAATTCCTCCCGGTAGGCTGCATGGATCTGCTCACGGGTGGCATCGCCGGGCACCTTGTCCCGGGCGTCAATATAGGCGCGGGTGGTCAACCCGCTCATCAGGCGGTTGGCCTCCTTGTCCTCCATGGCCGCCACCTTGTCCAGACGACCGAGGGCGCTGTCGAAGTCCCCGTCGGCCAGGTCGAGCATGGCCAGGTTCCGTTGCATGCCCTGCAGCGTGGCCGTGTCGGTGATCTCGTAGGTGGCGAGGTCCGACGTGATGTCCGCCCGCAGGGCCTTGCGCAAGGCCTCCATCCGGACCGGATCGTTCAGCAGCTCGGTCACGGTCCCCTCGAGGGGATAGCTGTGGGAAGGCAGATCGTCGAGCGAGGTGATCTTGATCTTGGCGACCGGCGGCGCCTCGGTCACGGCGGTTTCGCCGCCGCCGGAAGATGAGCAGCCGGCCGCCAGCAGGGCCAGGACCCCGATCAGCAGCAGCGTTCTGATCAAGTCTCGTGCGTGGGTCGTCATGGGCATCTCCTTTTTGCCGGCGCTACGGGCGCCGGCGCCGTGTTTCAGTTCTAGGCCGGCATCGTGTACAGGGTCCGTGTCGGAAAGGCGAATTCCAGGTCCTCCGCGTTGAACCGGCGCAGAATCTCCATGTTGACTGCCGATTGCGTGCCGATGATGTCCGCTTCTTTCCTGATGTAGTAGATGTAGATGATGTTCAGGGAAGATTCACCAAAATCGATGAACCCGATCTTGGGTTCGTCGGTGACCCCCGCCTCGGCCCCGTTGATCTCCTGCAGGACCTCCAGGGCTTTCACCATCCTGTCGGGCTTCGTGTCGTACGTCAATCCGAGGTTCAGGGTTACCTTGCGTGTGGGTTCGGCCGTCACGTTTTCCACGGCCGACTCGCTGAACTTGGCGTTGGGCATCGTCACCAGGGTGCCGGCGAGCGTGCGCAGACGGGTGCTGCGGATACCGATCTCCTCGACTGTACCGTCGAAACCGGCCACCCGCACCCGGTCCCGGATGGTGAACGGCTGGTCCGTGAAGATCGTGAAACCGCCGAACACGTTGGAAACCGTGTCCTTGGCGGCCATCGCCAGGGCCAGGCCGCCGATGCCCAGGCCGGCGATCAACGCACCGACATTGTACCCGGCGTTGTTCAGGGCGATGATGATACCCAGCGCCCAGATCGCCGCCTTGGCGCTCTTGCGCAGCACCGGCAGGAGCTGATCGTCCAGGTCGGTGGCCGTCTTGCTCGTCAGCGGCGCCAGAAAATGGATGAACAGGGCCTCGACCAGACGCACGATCAGCCAGGTGATGCTGATGATGATCATGAACTGGGTACCGTTGCCCACCCAGGCGGCCACGTGCTCGGGCATGTGCAGCGTGCCCAGGGCCAGGCGGATCCCCGCGACGACCACCATGAAGATGACCGGCCGCTCGATCAGATCGACCATGATGTCGTCCAGGCCCGACCGGGTCCGGCTGGTCATCTTCCTCAGGACGGCGGCGAAGAACCAGTAGAGCAGCTTGCTGAGAACGAAGGTGCCGATAATCAGCGCCAGGGCGACGCCCCAGTCGCCGACGGTGTTGCCGTAGTAGGTCTTGGCGAAGATCTCTGCCGACATGCTTTCCTCCTCGGGATGTGGTCGGGACCGGGCCCCGGGCGGCGGTTGCCGTTTTTCGTCGCCGCCCATGATACCCCAAGGCGCCCGGCGGGGCCTGCCCAAAGTCACGTTGGACGGACGGACGCTCAGAAAGTAATCTGGTGGCGGCGCTCAGACCGGAAAACCCGCACAGAAAGGCCCGCGCCCCATGGACCGCAAACTCGGCACCTTCTACGGTGTCTTCACGCCCACGCTGTTGACGATCCTGGGTGTGATCATGTACCTGAGGTTCGGCTGGCTCGTGGGCCATCTCGGATTGGGCCAGGTGATCCCGATCGTGCTGCTGGCCAACATGATCACCCTGATCACGACGCTGTCCTTCTCGGCGGTCGCCTCGAACACGCAGATCGGCGCCGGCGGGGCCTACTACGTCATCTCCCGCAGCCTGGGCATCGAGATCGGCGGCGCCATCGGCCTGCCGCTGTTCCTGTCCCAGGCCGTGTCGGTCACCCTCTACGCCTTCGGTCTGGCCGAATCCCTCCGTTTCGTGTGGCCGAACCTGCCCCTGCAGGAAACGACCATCGTGCTGATCCTCGCCGTCGGCGCGCTGGCCTACCTGGGCGCCGAGAAGGCCCTGAAAGCCCAGCTGCCGTTGCTGCTGCTGGTGTTCGTGTCGGTCCTGGCCCTGGCCGCGGGCGCGCTGTTCAAGGCCAAGGTCGATTCGATCCCCCTGGGCGGCGGCTCGGGCGAGGTGGGTTTCTGGACGGGCTTTGCGATCTTCTTTCCCGCCGTCACCGGGGTCATGGCCGGCCTCGGGCTTTCGGGCGACCTCAAGGACCCCATGCGTTCCCTGCCGCGCGGCGCCTTCACCGCCGTCCTGGTCGGGCTGGTGGTCTACCTGATCGTCCCGGTCCTGCTGGCGGTCGGCGCGACGGGCGACGAGCTGCGGAACGACCCCCTGGTCTGGGCGCGCATCGCCCCGCTCGGACCGGTTCTCATCCTGCCGGGCCTGTGGGCGGCCATCTTCTCGTCGGCCCTCGGTTCGATCCTCGGCGCTCCCCGGACCCTGGGCGCCATGGCGCGCGACGGTCTGGCCCCGCGTTTCCTCAACCGTACGAAAAACGGCCAGCCCGACCTGCTGCCGGCCCTGCTCGTCTCCCTCATGCTGGCCCTGGCGGCGGTTTTCCTGGGCGAACTGAACGACGTGGCGGCCGTAGTGACCATGTTCTTCCTCACCATCTACGGCACCGTCAATTTCGTGGCGGCCTTCGAATCGCTGAGCGGCGATCCTTCGTGGCGGCCGAGCCTGGGTTCCCCGTGGTTGATCAACTTCATCGGCGGCGTGGCCTGTCTGTTGGTCATGCTCCTGATCAATCCCACCGTGGGGCTGATCGCCATCTTCGCCGAACTGGCCCTGTGGCTGGCCCTGTCCCGCAGCGAGCGCAAATCCGGCTGGGGCGATGCCCGCCGCGGCCTCTACGAGACTCTCATCCGCTGGGCCCTGGTGCGTCTGGCCCGCCACCCCATGACACCGCGCAACTGGCGCCCCCACGTGCTCGTCTTCGTGGACGACATCCGCACCGAGCTCGACCTGGTGCGCTACGGCAACTGGTTCAGCCAGGGCCGCGGCGTGGTCACCGTCTGCAAGCTTCTGGTCGGCGATGTCACGGCCGATCCGCCGGAGGTCACCGAACGGCGCGACGAGATGCGCGAGATCCTGGCCGCCGAGGGGGTCGTGGCCTTTCCGGAGGTGGACATCGTCCGCGAGCTGGTCGACGGCGTGGTGGACGTGGCCCAGGCCAACGGCATCGCCGGCATCTCCAGCAACACCCTGCTGCTGGGCTGGCCCTCGAATCCGCAGCTGCAGGTGGATTTCCTGCGGGCCATGCGACGGCTCGAACCCCTCAAGAAATCGCTGCTGTTCGCCCGCATCCGCCCCCAG
Organism: Candidatus Krumholzibacteriia bacterium; assembly: GCA_942492615.1. Classification (GTDB taxonomy): domain Bacteria; phylum Krumholzibacteriota; class Krumholzibacteriia; order LZORAL124-64-63; family LZORAL124-64-63; genus CALOFL01. Next base: position 228,354 of record CALOFL010000019.1, on the reverse strand, counting down.
TTGCTGTATCCGCGGGCCAATGCCGAACGGCACATCATCATCTGGTGGGGCGGCCTGCAACGCAACGGCGACCTGATGCTGCTGCTGGCGTTCCTGCTGACCCGCAACTCCTCCTGGCGGCAGGCCAAGGTCCGCATCATGAGCCTGGCCACCACGCCGATGGCCCAACAAACGAGCGAGAAGTTCCTGGGGGATCTGGTGGCCGAGATCAGGATCGACGCGGAGATCACGGTGCTCCTCAAGGATCCCGACGAGAAGGTCGCCGAGGTCATCAGGCGCGAGAGCCAGAACGCTGAAGTGGTGATGCTGGGTCTGGCCACGCCCGAACGCGGCAAGGAGGCCGAGTACGCCGAGCGGCTCGAAGCCCTGTCCGAGGGTCTGCCCAACGTCTTTTTCGTCAAGAACTCGAGCCTGTTCGTGGGGGACCTCATCACGCCCGAGATCGAAGAGGAAGCGCCGCCGGCTGAGGATACCGCTCCCAAGGAGGAGTGAGAAATTCTACCTCACCAGGGTCATGGTCCTGGTGACAACCGTCCCGGACGCCTCCAGACGCGCGGCGTAGACGCCTGACGGCAGCATCCGGCCGCCGTCGTCCGTGCCCGCCCACGTCACCTGGTCGTACCCCTCCCCCCGCTGTTCATCCAGCAAGGTCGCCACCAGACGGCCGCGCAGGTCGTGGACCCGGATCCTCACCCGACCCGGTTGGGCCAGGCCGAACACCAGGGTCGTGCCCCCGTTGAACGGGTTCGGGTAGTTGTCGTGCAGTTCCGGAGCGTTGGGCACCGGGCGGGGCGGGATGACCGGGCCGTCGTTCAACGCCCCCGGGGAAGGGGTTGCCTGCACGATCCAGTCGGGCAGACCGTCACGGATGCGGCCCACCGAAACGTCGGCGGCCACCGGGCCGTAGGTGTGTCGGTCCAGTTCGCGCGCGCCGTCCTGGAGCGGGGAGGTCAGCCACAGGGTGTCGCCCGCCGGGTAGAGCAGCCCGGAAAGGTGCAGCGGCCCCTCGGCCCGCTGGCCGTCCAGCCAGACCACCAGGTGCTCGTCCGGCCTGATCATCACCGCCGGAAACTCCCAGCGCCCCCGACCCGACACCGCCGAGGAAAGGCCCACGCCCGTCAGATTGATCGGCAGGGCCGACGCGTTGTAGAGCTCGATCCACCCGTCGAAATCGCCGCTTTCGTCAGCGATGGTGCTCTCGTTGACGGGCATGATCTCGTTGATCACCAGTCCGTCGTAGTTTCCCGGCCAGGCGGGCGCCGGCCACTCGCTCAGGAACGCGGCCGCCTGCGCCAGGAAGAGCGGATGGCGGTCGCGCAGCCACTGACGGGTTCGCACCAGGTACTGCTGGTACCATTCGGTGCGAAAACCGTCCCAGCGCGCAGCGTGGCCCGGAATCTCGGGCATCTGTTCGGTTGCGAGAGCGTCCAGGCGGGCGATCATGGCGTCGGGATTCAGCTCGGTGGCGACCAGATGGTCGAGACGCGAGTGGAACAGGGCGCGGAAGTCGGGATTGCCCAGCAGGGTGCGGAACATGGTCAGCCATTCCTGCTGCTCGGTCGTCCAGGGCCGGTCGTCCGACGGGGCCTGCCACCGGGCCCAGGCGTCGGGCCCGTCGGCGGTGAAGAATTTGAAGGTCTCGGCGGCGGTGTCGAGGCTGTTCATCAGCAGGTCCTCGTCCCACATCACCAGGCGCCAGGGGTGATCGCCCGGCTGGTAGAGCGCCAGGTTCCAGGCGAAGCCGTTGTCGCCCGGGACGAGGTAGAGGTTGATGAGCTGCCAGTCGATGTAGCTGGCCAGATCGAGGGTGCGCCGCACCCCGTCGAACCATACCGGGTCGGTGGGATCGGTCACCTGGCCGAAGGACGCCAGGAAGGACCACCAGCCGTCGGCCGAACCCTCTTCGGTATCTCCGTCCTTGATGAAGTTCCAGTCACCCTTGGCCGCCAGCTGCCAGGTGTGTTCGAAGAACTCGTCGTCCAGGCGCTCGCGCAGGTTGTACGCGCCCCAGTACTCCTGGTTCAGGAAGACCGCGACGAATCGCTGGCGGCTGTAGGCGTGGCCCAGGTCCCCCATCAGGCCCTCGGCCAGGTTCGTGTTGATCGCGACGCTGTCGAAGCGGTTGGCGCGGCAGATGAGGCGGCGGAAGGTACCCGGGCCCGCCGTGAAGAACGGGTAAACGACCTGGTCGGCGAGACCGTAGTCGTCGAAGTAGATGCGCAGGCCCTTCTGGTGGTAGTAGCGGCTGAAACCGCCGTGGATCCGCAGGCCGATCGGCTCGTCGACGACCAGTCCCCGGCCCGGTTCGTAGAAGCGGAAACGGGCCTCCCGCTCCCAGGCTCCACCGCGCTGGTCGAAGTTGACCGCGTCGCCCACGACGTAGATCCCGGTGGCCGGGTCCCAGAGTCCCGTCGAGTCGGTGGTGATGGTCACCAACGGGACGAGCGTGGCGGCGGGGTCGTATCGCCACGGGGTCTGGGGAAAGACGACCACGGTCGCGGTATCGCCCAGACTGTCGCGGAACAGGGCCTGGCGCGGTCCGGTCCAGTTCCAGGGGAACACGGTGCTGAAGGCGGCGGCGCTCTCGCGAACGAAAGCGGGAGCGGGCGTGACCAGATCGATCGGACCGTCCCCGACCACCAGCATGCGGATGGATCCTTCGTCGACTCCCGGCGGCAGGGGGATGAAATAGTCCTCGATCTGGCGGTGGTCACCCGCCACGGTCAACTCGAGGGCCGTCGCCGCCACCGGCGTCGTTACAGCGAACAGAATCAGGAGCGCGTATCGCAGCTGTGTCCGGCGGACCATCGAATTCAGCCTTTCCTGTCGAGAGTGACCTTCGCACCACCGATCATAGCATGAATCAAGCTCCCTTCGGTGAGCTTGACAAGAGGCCGTATCGGAGTGAGGCTCTTGCGGAATTGACGCCGCCCACCCCGATGGAGTACCGATGAACAGTGAAGAATTCCGGCGCCACGGCCACGAGATGATCGACTGGATCGCCGACTACCTCGAGAACTCCGCGCGTTACCCCGTGATGGCGCAGGTCGAACCCGGCGACATCCGGGCCCTGCTGCCGGAAAGCCCGCCGGTCCAGGGACAGCCCATGGCCGACATCTGGGCCGACTTCCAGCGGGACATCATGCCCGGCGTGACGCACTGGAACCATCCCCGCTTTTTCGCCTACTTCCCGGCCAACAACAGCGGCCCTTCCATTCTGGGCGAGCTGCTGGCGGCGGGCCTGGGCGTCAACGCCATGCTCTGGCAGACCTGCCCGGCGGCCACCGAGCTCGAGCAAACGGTCATGCAGTGGCTGGGCGGCATGATCGGCCTGCCGGCCGGATTCCACGGCGTGATCCAGGACACGGCCTCGACCGCCAGCTTGACCGCCCTGGTCTGCGCCCGCGAAAAGTCCACGGCGTTTGCGGTGAACAAGGCCGGACCTGACGGGCTGGCCGGCGCCGGCGCACTGCGCGTCTACGTTTCAGCCGACGCCCATTCCTCGATCCTCAAGGGCGCGCGAATCGCCGGGTTCGGCGCCGAGAACGTGGTCCGCGTGGGCATCGTGGAGGATCCAACCCGCGGCCGCATGATGGACACCGAAGACCTGGACCTGAAGATCCGCGCCGACCTGAAGAACGGGCTGGTGCCGTGTTGCGTCGTGGCCACCGTGGGGACGACCGGATCCACCGCGCTGGATTCGCTGGACGCGATCGGGTCCGTCACGCAACAGCACGGCGTCTGGCTCCACGTCGACGCGGCCCTGGCCGGAAGCGCGGCCATCCTGCCGGAGATGCGGTGGTTGCTGGACGGGATCGAACACGCCGACTCGTTCGTGTTCAACCCCCACAAGTGGTTGTTCACGAATTTCGATTGTTCCGCCTACTTCGTGCGGGATCCGGATCATCTCGAACGGACGATGTCCGTCAATCCCGAGTACCTGAAGACCGGTCGCGACCGTGAAGTCAGCAATTTCATGGACTGGGGCATCCCCCTGGGCCGTCGTTTTCGCGCGCTCAAACTCTGGTTCGTGCTGCGGCACTACGGGACCGCCCAGTTGCAGGACATGATCCGCGCCCATCTCGCTCTGGCCCAGGAATTTGCCCTGTGGGTCGACGAGGCCCCCGACTGGGAACGACTGGAACCGGTTCCGGTCAACACGGTGTGTTTTCGCTGGAAACCGGACGGTATCCGGGATCCCGCGGCCCTCGAGGCAGCCAACGCCGACCTGCTCGAGCGGATCAACCGGGAAGGTACCATCTACCTGACCCACACGAAGCTCGACGGCGTCTACACCCTGCGGCTGGCCGTGGGCCAGCGCGCGACCCGGCGTGAACACGTGGTGCGGGCGTGGGAAGTCCTGAAGGAGGCGGCCGGACAGTGAGCTTCGTCTATCCCGATCAGGGCATCAACATACCCGTTCGCCGCTTCATCGAAAGCCGCGGGAATCTGAAAGGGCAGAAGGCCCTCGACTGCCCCGCCGGGGACGGCCGGGCCACCTTCCTGCTGCGCAGGCAGGGCGCCGCGGTCACCGCCGCCGACCTGTATCCCGAATCGATGCGGGTCGACGGCGTCACCAGCGAATTCGTGGACCTGTCCGAGCCTCTGCCGTACCCCGACGACACCTTCGACCTCGCGGTCTGCCAGGAGGGCATCGAACACCTGCCCAACCAGTTGCTGGTCCTGTCGGAGTTCCACCGGGTGCTGAAGCCGGGCGGGTCGCTGCTGGTCAGCACGCCGAGCCTGTCCCACCTTCGGGCCAAGCTGTCCCACCTCCTGGTCGAAAGCGACTACTGGAAACGGCAGGCCTTCAGCGAACTCGACTCGATCTGGTTCGCGAACCACGCGGACGACCGCATGTACTTCGGCCACATATTCCTGCTCAACATCCAGAAGCTGCGCACCCTGACGATGCTCGCCGGCTTCGACATCGAGCGGTTCTACAAGTCCGAACTGGGTACCGGCTCGGTGCTGCTGTTCCCGTTCTTCTATCCCTTGATCCTCCTGGTCAACGGCATCGCCTACCTCCAGGCGGTCGCCAAGGGCAAGCTGAAGAACGACCCGGTCAAGTTGAGGGTCGCCCGGGACATCCTGCGCCTCAATTGCCGGCCGCGGACCTGGATCAGCAAGGATTTCGTGGTCGAACTCAGGAAGAACCGGACTGCCGTCGAAAATCGCGCCTATCTCAAGGGAATGCAGCGCGCCGCGGAGTGACCTGATCCGAGTCGGGTCTTCTTCAGCGGGTACAAGGGAACCCAGGCGCCGGGGAGCATCTCCTTCCCTGCAAAAACGAAGGGTCCGGGTAATCCGCAGCGCGCTTCGCGCGAGGACATCCCGGACCCTTTGTTTTCGCAGGGAAGGAAGAGGGCCCTAGGCCTTGACCTTCCACTGGCGCGTCCTGTCGATGAACCCGGACACGGCGATGATCACAACCATGATCACCACGCCGATGTAGACCCAGTTCGGTACCTGGGCGGCGTCACCGGCGGCGTAGCTGTGCAGGCCGCTCAGGAAGTAGTTCACGCCGAAATAGGTCATCACGACCGAGGAGATGGCGGCCATGCTGCCGGCGGCGTGCAGCCAGATCGACTTCATCTTGGGGATCCAGCGGAAGTGCAGCACCACCGCGTAGACCAGGATCGTGATCAACGACCAGGTTTCCTTCGGATCCCAGCCCCAGTAGCGCCCCCAGGACTCGTTGGCCCAGACGCCGCCCAGCAGCGTGCCGACCGTCAGCAGTCCCAGGCCGGTGATCAGGACGTACATGTTCACCTTGTCCAGCGACTCGACCGCTTCCTTGACGTTCTGCCGGCCCGGCCCCTTGACCATGAGCAGGAACAGCGTCAGGGCGCCGATCAGGGCCGCCAGGCCGAGGAAACCGTAGCTGCTGGTGATGATCGTCACGTGGATGTTCAGCCAGTACGAGACCAGCACCGGCACCAGCGGGCCGATGGCCGGATCGAAGGTCGACAGCATCGACACGCCCAGCACGACGGTCGTCAGCAGGCCGCCCAGGGCCGCCGGAACACTCATGCGGGTGACGAATTCGAACACCAGACCGGCCAGCGCCACGGCGATGGCGATGAACAGCAGCGATTCGTGGCCGTTGCTGATGGGAATCCTCTCCGAGGCGATCCACCGCATGGTATAGCCGAAGATCATGCCGACGAAGGCGAAGACGTACAGGGCCATGCCCAGCGCATAGAACGGGTTCTTGAAACTGAGGCGCTGGCCGTGGTGCCGGAACAGGTTGACCAGATAGACCGGCAGCAGGATCAGGAAGGTCCCCAGCAGGGGGATCATCATCCAGGAGAAGATGTGGCTCTTGTTGTAGAACAGCTCGGCGTCGGTCACCGTCTTCGAAGGCAGGACCTCGGCGCCGTACTGCGCCTGCAGGGCGCGCGTCCGGTTCAACCCGTCCAGGATCATGCCGTTGTTGCCGGATTCGACGCCCTGGGTCAGCGCGGCGAAGGCCGCCCGGTAGGGCTCCCGCTGCTCGGGACCCAGCTTGGGCGTCACGTCCTGGTACGACAGCCAGGTGTTGTTGTCGTCGCCGGGCACCGGGAAGAACTTCAGGTTGAAGCCGCGGAAGCTCATGTTCAGCAACTGGAACCGCTCGTCGAACGAGATGAGTTTGCGCTGCGTCTTGGACCGGTCACGATCCGGGGTACGATGCGCCTCCTGGACCTGCGCCGCCAGCCGGTACTGACCTTGCGGCGTCAACAGGCTGTTGTACGAGACATGGGTCGTCTCCGGCGAGATGCCCAGGACTTCCTTCAGTCCGGGAAACTTGGCCGCGATGATCGGCTTGTCCAACCAGAAATAGGGATTGAGCGACCAGCTGAGGTACTGGTCCACCGGGTGCCGGCCTTCGAACTTGGTGCGCTTGGCGATCTTCATCACCATCTCGCGGGCCATGGTGTCGAAGGGCTTCATCCGCCCGCGGTAGTCCTGGATCGTCAGGCGGGCCGCCGCTTCGCGCGCGGGGTCGGACAGGGTGATGTAGCCGGTGGCCGGAGCGGCGTGGTTGTGGCCGGAGTGGTCTTCGGCCTCGGCCGGGCCGTGGTTGTGACCGGAGTGGTCCTGTCCGTCGTTGGGGTCATGCCCGCCGCTCTGGGCGGCCGCCACGCCGGCGGTGCCCAGCGCCAGGACCAGGGCCAGCATCGCCGCCATGGTCGTCTTGGCCGCGGTGTCCTGCCGCTTCTTCTTGTTCTTCTTCAGGGGGAACAGGGCGTCCTTCAGGATGATCATGAGGAATCCGATCGAGATCAGCGTATAGCCGAAATAGGTGGGGAGCTTGCCCGGATCGTTGTTGACCGTCAGGATCGTACCCTTGAGATCCATGTCGTAGGACGACTGGAAGTGCTTGGTGCCCCGGAAGTCCAGCGGGTGGTTCATGTAGATGTGGAACTTCTCGTCGACGATGCCCTTGCCCGGATCCGTCAGGCTGACCCAGCTCTCGTACGTGGCCGGATTCTCGCTGCCGGGGTAGGTCTGCAGCACGAAGTCGTCGAGCTTCAGGCTGTAGGGCAGTTCCTTGACGATGGGGCCGTACACCAGCGACAGTGTCTGGTCGCCCAGCGTCACCCGCTGGGGCCGTCCCTGCTCCAGGCAGATCGCGTCGGCTTCGTTGCCGGCCTCGTCGCGGACGACCAGCCTGGCCGCCGCGCGGGCGTTCTCGTTGTCGCTCATCACCGGCGTCAGCACGAAGGACTCTTCGATGGCGACGGTCACGAAGGAGAAGTCCTGGGGCCCGCTGGCGTAGATCGTGCGGATCTTGACGGGGAAAGGCACCCCCGCCGGCAATTCGATTTCGTCCTCGGATTCCATTGCCATCGAAGCGACCGGGAAACTGGCCCGGGCCATGATCCCGGTCTCGCCGCCCTGCGCGAATTCGATGCCGCTGTTGACCTGGTACAGGACATCCAGATCGGTGAAGTCTTCCTCGCCGCCACTGTGGCCCATGGAAAAGTCGGGATGCAAGGCGAACAGGATGCGCTCGCCTGCGGTACCGTCCGGTCCGGTGATGGCCACGCGGATCATCGGATTGTTGAGGGGACCGTCGAGGTTGGGCTCGCCGCCGACCTTGAAATCGGTCTGGAATTCGGTGATGCGGAACTGGTATCCGCCGCAGTCGGTGGCCTGTTCCGTTCCCGGGGTCACCGGGATCGTACAGACCGTGCCGTTGATGTGGACCCGCAGGTCGCCGTACCGCGACGACGACATCTCATCGCTGAAGCCTTCGGTGAGGTACTTGGCCTCGATGTTCCCGAAACGCACGCTTTCACCCTGGAGCAGGGTCTCGGTGACCACGCCCTCCTCGCGGGTGACGCCGAACTGGATGCCGGGCTTGCCGCCGGGTCCGGCGCGGAATTCCTGACCGAAGCGGGGCCAGTACTCGGTCACGCCCACCTTGTACTTCTGGCCGCCGAGGGTCACGGTCCGCCAGATGTCGTTCTCGCCCATTTTCCACAGCCGCACCGGATAGCTCGCCATCTCCTCGCCGAGCTGGGCCTGGACGTGCGACTTGTCGGAGTAGTAGAAATTCGCCGACTGTCCCTCCCGGATCGGCATCACTCCTTCGTAACCCATGTAGCGGGTGATGCCGGAGCTGACCAGGATCACCACGATGGCGACGTGCACGAGAGCGAACCCGTAGTTGCGGGGCTTGTACGGCCAGCGCCTGAAGAAGAGCAGGATCAGGCTGAGGGTCACCATGACCAGTAGCACCTCGAACCAGCGGGCGGCGTAGACCAGGTCGTAAGCGCCGTCGCGACCGATGCTCGATTCGATGAACGTCCCCCGGGCGCTGGCGAAAGCCACGAGAACCATGAGGGTCGCGCTGAGTTTGAGGGAGGAGAAGAAGGCGACGACGGGATTCTTGAAGAAGGCTTTCACGTTGACCATCCGGGATTCTGGGGTCGATTGGTGCCCTTGTCAGGGCAACCGCACATCCCCGTTCAATAAGGACAGCGATTTCGTGGGACAAATATAGTGATTGGGTCCTGATTTCGCCTGCAAAATCGAACCGGTCCCCAAAAAATGTTTATTTCATATCAGGTCGGGTCTTCCCGGGACGCTCTGCGGGGGATCATGGGTGGACGCACCCGCGATTCTCCCTTAGATTCGGCCGGTGAAGAAACCGACTCTGAACATGATCCGGGAGCTGCCTGCCATGAAATCGAAGCGACTGATCCTGACCACCATTCTCGTGGCGACGGCCACCCTGGCCGCCGCCGGCGCCTCGGCCCTGGAGCTGGGCGGGCACGACCGGGACGGCACCGTCGTCGGGCTGACCTTCGGCCACGGCTGGAACTCCGTCGACTTCACCCAGGAAGGCCAGCCCCGGAATTCCTCCGACACCATCTCGGCCTTCACCGGCGGCGCCCGCGTGGGCTGGGCGCGGAGCGACAATCTCATCGCGTCGATCGGCATCTACGGCTGGAAGCGGAGCTTCTTCAACAACATTCTTCCCGTCTCGGCCTACACGTTCAGCTTCATGCTCGAGGGTTACTTCTTTCCCCGCGGCGAGGGTTTCTGGATCAAGGGCGGCATCGGCCGCGGCACGCTCGATTTTTCGGCCACCGCCGCCCTGCCCCAGGACAGCATCAACTTCCAGGAATCCGGCTGGGCCTACAGCACCGGAGCCGGTTACGAGTTCCGCGTCTCGGACGGCACGGCCGTCGGCCTTTCCTATGACCTGATCTACATCAACGTGGGTGATTTCGGGGGCTTCAGCGACACGAATTCCATCAGCCACAACCTGTCGCTCAACTTCCATTTCTACGTCATGTAGGATGGTGCGACCGGGGCGGCGGAACCGAACTCTCGTGGTCGCCTGCGGGCTGGTCCTGCTGGCAGCCGCCGCCTGCGGCCGCACCGCCGGCTACGGTTTCCTGAACCTCGACGACGACCGTTACGTCTCTGAGAACCCCCGCCTGGCCGCCGGGCTGTCGCCCGACGGCCTGCGCTGGGCGGTCACCACCACCGACCAGGCCGTCTGGATCCCCGTCACCTGGCTGTCCCTGCTCGCCAACCACCAGCTCGGCGGTCTCGACCCCCGGGGATACCACCTGACCAACCTCATGATCCACGCCGGCAACGCCCTGCTGCTGTTCTTTCTGCTGCGCGCCTGGACGGGCGCCTTCTGGCGGGCTGCTCTGGCCGCCGCTCTGTTTACCGTCCACCCGCTGAACGTCGAGCCGGTCGCCTGGGTCACCGGCCGCAAGGATGTGCTGTTCATGTTCTTCGGTCTCGCCAGCCTCCTGGTCTGGCGGCGGTGGACTCTGCGTCCCGGCCCCGGCTCCTATCTGGCCGCCTTCGTGCTGGCGTGCCTGGCCATGGCGGCCAAACCCATGGCGGTGGTCCTGCCGGTCCTGATGCATCTGCTGGACGTGTGGCCGGCAGGGCGCTGGGGCGCCGGATCGACCCGGGCGCAGGTCAGCCGCCTGGTCCTGGAGAAGCTCCCCTTCTGGGCCGCCGCTGTCGCGGTGGCCTTCGTGGCCCGCGCCACCGCCGTCGGCGGGGAGTTCGGGGCCCCGCTCGCGGTGCCGCTGATCGACCGGATCGGGCGCGCCGCTGTTTTTGTTTCGACCTACGTCGAGCGCATCCTGCTGCCCGTGGATCTGGCCATCCACTACCCCGTCCCGCCCCTGGGCTGGTCCTGGCTGATCATGGCGGGCGCGCTGGCCCTGGTGGCGGTGCTGACCGGCGCGGTCTGGCGCTGGCGCGGTCCGGCGCCCTGGCTGGCGGTCGGCTGGTTCTGGTTTCTGCTGACGCTGCTGCCCGTCCTGGATCTCGTGCAGGGCGGCCAGCAACTGCAGAGCGACCGCTACGCCTATCTGCCGGCGGTGGGGATGTTCATCATCATCGCCTGGGGGCTCGGCGCCGTCGCGGCGAACCGGCGTCTGCCGGGCGCGGCAGGCCCCGTGATCGGCGCGGTCGTCGTGCTGCTGCTGACGGCCGCCGCCTTTGTCCAGGCCGGAGTGTGGCGGGACAACGAGACGGTCTACCGCCACGCCCTGGCGGTGACCGAAAACAACCACCTGGCCCACCTCAATCTGGCCACACACCTCGACGCGACCGATCGCAGCGCCGCGGCGCTCACGCACGCCGAACGGGCCGTGGCGATCAAACGAACCGCTGCCGGCCTCTACAATCTGGGCAACATCCTGCTGCGCCTCGAGCGGCCTGAAGCAGCGGCCGCCGCCTACCGGGGCGCGCTGGACCTGCGGCCCGGCCTGGCCGAAGCCCACAGCAACCTGGGGATGATCGCCGGCAACGCGGGGGATCTCGACGAGGCCGAGCGTCAGTTCCACCGGGCGCTGGCGGTCGACCCGGACCTCGTGGTCGCGCGCTTCAACCTGGCCCGGTTGCTGGCCGCTACCGGCAGAGCGGCCGCGGCCCGCGTCGAGGTCACGGAAATCCTCGCCCGCGATCCCGACCACCGGGGCGCCCTGCTCCTGCAAGAAAGCCTGCCCGCACCTCGTTGATATTGATAATCGTTTGCTATTCTTGAGCTTGAGCAATACCACAACGGACGGTAGGATCTCTTAAGTCCCACCCCAATAGTTGGTAAACACGGAGGTTCAGGATGTTCTCGTCACCCCGCAGAATAGCTCTGGTTTTCCTGGTTCTGGCAGCGGTTTTCTTTGCCGGCTGTTCGGAAGAACCCAATCCCATGATCCCGCGGTCGGAGCCGGAAGCCACCTGGCTGGACAAGGGAATTCCCCCGGGTTATTACGACACGGTCGACGCCTCCAGCACCGCGGCGCTGCGGTCGAGCCTCCACGACGCCATCGACGACCACACCCGGATTCCCTACACCAGCTCCGCCACCGACACCTGGAACGTGCTCGAACTGGCGGACCAGGACCCCAACGACAGCGGCCGCATCCTGGACGTGTACCTGAACGAGAGTTATCCGAAATACGGCGCGGGCAACAACGACTACAACCGCGAACACTCCTGGCCCAAGAGCTACGGTTTTCCCAGCGACGTCAGCAGCAACTATCCCTACACCGACTGCCATCACCTGTTTCTCAGCAATGACAGCTACAACTCCTCCCGCAACAACAAACCCTATGGTACGGCCGGCCCGACGGGCACGGAAAGAACCACCGTCGCCAACGACGGCGTCGGGGGCGGCGCCGGGACCTACCCCGGCTGGTCCAACTGGTACGACGCCACCTACTGGGAGACCTGGCTCGACCGCCGCGGTGACGTGGCCCGCGCCCTGCTCTATCTCGACGTGCGCTACGAAGGCGGCAACCACGGCGTCACCGGACACGGCGAACCGGACCTCATCCTGACGGACAACCTCACCCTGATCACCAATTCCAACACCGGCAGCAACGAGACGGTCGCCTACATGGGGCTGCTGTCGGTCCTGCTGACCTGGCACGCCGAGGATCCGGTGGACGCCAAGGAACTGGCCCGCAACGATGCCGTCTACGCCGAGCAGGGCAACCGCAACCCCTTCATCGACCATCCCGAATGGGTGGACTGCCTGTTCAACGGCACCTGCGGCGGCGGCGGGGACACCACGCCTCCGGCCGCTCCCAGCGGCCTGGCCGCCGTGCCCGGGACCGGCTCGGTCGGCCTCGACTGGACCGACAACGCTGAATCCGACCTGGCGGGCTACAACGTCTACCGCGGCACCGCCAGCGGCGGTCCCTACAACCTGGTCAACGGCGCACTCCTGACGTCCAGCCAGTTCAACGACACCGGGCTGACCGGGGGCGTGACCTACTGGTACGTGGTCACCGCGCTGGACACCAGTGCCAACGAATCGGGCAACAGCGGCGAAGCCGGCGCCACGCCCAACTCCGGCGGCGGCGGCGGCACGGTCGTGTGGATCAACGAATTCCATTACGACAACTCCGGCGGCGACACCGGTGAGTTCGTCGAGGTGGCCGGGACCGCCGGCACCGACCTGGCCGGCTGGTCGATCGTGGCCTACAACGGCAACGGCGGCACGGTTTACAAGACCCAGAGTCTGAGCGGGATCATCGGCGACCAGCAGGCGGGATTCGGGACCGTCAGCTTCGCCATCGCCGGTCTGCAGAACGGCAGCCCCGACGGCCTGGCCCTGATCGACGACACCGGCACGACCATCGAGTTTCTCAGTTACGAAGGCGGCTTCACGGCCGTCGGTGGCGCCGCCGACGGCCTGGCCTCCACCGATGTCGGCGTCAGCGAACCCACCAATTCACCGGTCGGCTGGTCTCTCCAGCTTACCGGCTCGGGCGCGGCCGCCGGTGACTTCACCTGGCAGGCCCCGTCTGCCGACACGCCCGGCGCACTGAACAACGGCCAGTCGTTTGTCGGCGGCCCGGCGAACCAGGCGCCTGTCGCCGAAGCGGGCGGTCCCTACGGAGCGGAGGCGGGCGCGGCGGTCAGCTTTTCCTCCGCCGGATCGATCGACCCCGACGGCACCATCACGGACTGGGCGTGGAGCTTCGGGGACGGCGGCACGAGCACCCTGGCCAACCCGACATACGTCTACAACGCCCCCGGCAACTACACGGTCACGCTGACGGTCACCGACGACCAGGGCGCTACCGGTAACGACACCGCCGCGGCGAATATCGTGGACACGACGGCGCCGGCTGCCCCGGCAGGCCTGGCCGCGACGGCGGGTGACGGCGCGGTGGACCTGAACTGGGCCGACAACGGCGACGGTGACCTGGCCGGCTACACGGTGTACCGCGCCGCGACCAGCGGTGGGCCCTACACGGCATTGAACGGCGGCCTGCTGGCGGTCAGCGCCTACACCGACGCCACGGTCGCCAACGGTACGACCTACTACTACGTCGTCACCGCCAGTGATCTGAGCGCCAACGAATCCGGCTACGGCAACGAGGCCGCGGCCACGCCCGCCGGTCAGAGCGGCGGCGGCGACGCCACGGTCTGGATCAACGAGTTCCACTACGACAACGACGGCGGCGACACCGGCGAATTCGTGGAGATCGCCGGTACCGCGGGCACCAATCTGAGCGGCTGGTCGGTCGTCGGCTACAACGGTAGCGGCGGAGCCGCGTACAGCACCTTGAACCTCGCCGGCACCCTGCCCGTGCAGCAGGGCGGGTTCGGCACGCTGGCCTTCGCCATGGCCGGCCTGCAGAACGGCAGTCCGGACGGTCTGGCCCTGGTCGACGGCACCGGTGCGGTGGTCATGTTCCTGAGCTACGAAGGGGCCTTCGTGGCGTCCGACGGACCGGCGGTCGGCCTGACCTCGGTGGACATCGGCGTCAGCGAACCATCCACCAGCCCCGTGGGCTGGTCACTGCAACTGGCGGGCACCGGTTCGGTCTACGGCGACTTCACCTGGCAGTCCGCCGCCGTTGGCACGTCCGGCGCCGCCAACACGGGCCAGACCCTCGGCGACGGTTCCGTGCCCCCGACGGCCGCATTTGCGGGCACGCCCGTCAGTGGGGAAGCACCGCTGGTGGTCTCCTTCACCGACCTGAGCACGGGCTCGCCGACGAGCTGGAGCTGGGACTTCGGTGACGGCGGCAGCTCCACCGCCACGCATCCCGGCTACACGTTCACCACCGCCGGTACCTACACCGTGTCCCTGACGGTCGCCAACAGCGCCGGCAGCGACGCCGAGGTGAAAACCGCCTACATCACGGTGACCGAGCCGGCCGGCGGCGGCTGGCAGACCATCACCTTCGACGACTTCGAGAGCGGCTGGGGTGCCTACGCCGACGGCGGCGGGGACTGCTCCCGCTATACCGGCGGCACCTACGCCCACCAGGGATCGGCCGCCCTGGACATCCAGGACAACAGCGGTACGGCCTCCAGTTTCTTCCACGCGGCCGGACACGACGTGACCGGATACACGGACCTCGAGGTCGAGTTCTGGTTCTATGCCCGGAGCATGGACAAGGTGGAGGACTTCTGGGTGCAGTACTGGGACGGTTCGACCTGGCAGACGGTCGCCACCTTTGCCGTATCGCAGGACTTCGTGAACGGGACCTTCTACAACGAGGTCGTCAGCATTCCGGCCGGGTCGTACAACTATCCGGCGGACGCCAAGTTGCGCTTCAGGTGTGACGCCAGCGGCAATGCCGACGACGTCTACATTGACGAGGTGGAGTTCCGCGGGTTCAGCGGCAGCTGATGGTCCGGTAGGCACGACACATGTGGCCCCGGGGGACGTTCCCCGGGGCCTCTTCCTTCCTCTTCAAGAGTATTCCTGCCTGTTTTTGAAGCTGGTTATCCATTGTCGCGGCCGGCGGCGTCCTGTAGGTTCCGGACAGGACACAGCCCCCCGGCACTCTTCACTCTGGACAAGGAGTCGGTGCGATGAGATACCGCACGCTCACCTGGATTCTGCTGCCGTTGTTGACGGTCGGACTTGGCGCCTGCTTCGGCGACCAGGACACGAACAACGCCGCGGTCGACATTCCCCCGCCGCCGGCCACGGCCAAGCAACCGGTCACCGAGGACTTCCATGGAACCGTCATCACCGACGACTACGTCTGGTTGGAACAGGCCGATGATCCGGCCGTGGTCGAATGGACGGCGGCCCAGGAAGCCTACACTCTCTCCTTCGTCGACGGCCTACCGCAGAAAACGTGGCTCGAGTCGCGCTTCAACGAGCTGTGGCGTTACGACGATGAATCCGTGCCCCGGCGCGTCCTGGTCGGCGACCGGCTGTTCTACTACACCAAGAAGAAGGAAGACGAGAAGTGGGTGTACGTGACCCGGAAGAGCGAAGGCGCCCCCGCCGTGGAGCTGCTCAACCCCAACACGTGGCCCGAGACCGAGACCATGGCCGGTACCTCCCCCAGCCGCGACGGGGCATATGTGGCTTTCGGCAAGGCCAATGCCGGCGATGAGAACCCCGTCATCTCGGTCATGGTGACGGCCACCGGCGAGATCCTGCCCGACAAGCTGCGCGGCTGGAAGCAATCGCTCGGCAGCTGGCTGCCCGACGGCAGCGGGTTCTACTACACCTGCAAACCCCTGGAGGGCGAGGTACCCGACGGGGAACACGAGTACTGGCACAGCGTGTGGCTGCACAAACTGGGCACCGGACCGGAAGAAGACATCCAGGTGTTCAAGGACGACAAGGTCAAGGAATACTGGCACGGCGTGGGCGTGACCGAGGACGGCAGGCACGAGGTCTTCTACCGCAGCCTGTTCAACGTCAACGACGTGTGGTTCAGGCCCCTGGGCGGCGACCAGGAGCTGATCCCCCTGGCCACCGGCATGAAGAACGAATACGGCACCCTGTTCGTCGAGGACAAGATCCTGATCACCACCGACGAGGACGCTCCCCGGAAAATGGTCTACGTCACGGACGTGGCCAACCCGGGACGTGAAAACTGGAAGGTCTTCCTGCCCGAACACGAGAAGGACAAGCTGCAGGGCGTCAGCGGTATCGCCGGGAAGATCTACGCCACCTACAGCCACAACGCCTACACCGTGGTCAAGATCTACGAGCTGGACGGCACCTTCATCCGCGACCTGCCGTTCCCCACCATCGGCACCGGCTGGGTGAGCGGACGCTGGTCGCAACCCGAGGTCTGGGTCAGCTTCTCCTCGTACAGCTATCCGTCGACGACCTTCAAGTACCATGTGGACCGGAACGAGCTCGAGGTCTACCGCGAGTTCCCGGTCGAAGTCGACGTGGCCGACATGGTCGCCGATCAGGTCTGGTATCCCAGCAAGGACGGCACCGAGGTCTCCATGTTCGTGGTCTACAAGAAGGGCCTGAAGAAGAACGGCAAGAACCCCACGCTGCTCTACGGCTACGGCGGGTTCGATGTCTCCATGAGGCCCCGGTTCTCCACCAGCGCCCTGGTCTGGCTCGAGGCCGGCGGCGTCTACTGCGTGGCCAACCTGCGCGGCGGCGGGGAGTACGGCCGCCAGTGGCACGAGGCGGGGATGAAGGAGAACAAGCAGAACGTGTTCGACGACTTCATCGCCGCGGCGGAGTACCTGATCGCCGCCGGCTACACCAGCAGCGACAAGCTCGCGATCCGCGGCGGCAGCAACGGCGGTCTGCTCGTCGGTGCGGTCACGGTCCAGCGTCCGGAGCTGTTCCGGGTCGTCGACTGCGGCGTCCCCCTGCTGGACATGCTCAAGTACCACCGGTACGGCCTGGCCAACATCTGGGCCGAGGAGTACGGCAGCAGCGACGACGCCGAGCAGTTCGCCTACCTGAACGCCTATTCCCCCTACCACAACGTGAAAGACGGGGTGAAGTACCCGGCCTTCCTCGTCACCGGCAGCGAGAACGACGCGCGGGTGGATCCGCTGCACGCCCGCAAGATGGCCGCCCGCCTGCAGGCCGCCGACACCGGCGGCGGACCGATCTGTCTGCTGGTCCGGGGCAAGTCCGGCCATGGCGGCGGCACGACCATCTCCACCCAGATCGAACAGTACGCCCAGGAAGCCGCCTTCCTGATGTACTTCCTCGGCATGGAGGCGCCGCACTAGAACGGATCTGACCGGTCCGGGACGCAAAGCAGCCCGCCGTGACGGCGGGCTGCTTTTTCTTTGCTGAACCGGGACGCTAGCGGTTCACCCCGCTCATGTGCGGTTTGCTCTTGTCCGGATAGTCCGGGGTCGCCGGAATGTCCCACTTGCCGTTCGCGTCCGCCAGCTTCCCGAGCAGGTGATCAATGGCGAAATCCAGCTGGGCGTCCTTGCCGTCGACCACGTCCTTGGGCAGGTTCATGACCACGATGTCCGGCTCCACTCCCCAGCCTTCGATGGGCCAGACGCCGTCCAGCGTGTACATGCCGAACTGCGGCGGGGTCGTCGTCGCGCCGTCGACCAGATCCTGATGGGGCTCGATGCCGATGGACCCGCCCCAGGTGCGGACACCGACCACCTCGGCCAGGCCCAGACGCTTGATCGCTTCGGCGAAGAACTCGCCGTTGCTGCCGGTATCCTCGTTGATCAGCACGACCACCGGACCGCGGTGAACCCGTTCGGGATTCCGGCCGGGTTCGCCTTCGCGCGGGATCGTGACCGACCACATGACCCTTTCGAGCCGGTCGATGATCATGTCGCCGACGAAGCCGCCGCCGTTGTAGCGCTCGTCGATGATCAACGCGTCCTTCCAGGTCTGCGGATAGTAGCTGCGGCCGAACTCCACCAGACCCTGGTCCATCATGTTCGGGATGTGCAGATACCCGATGCGGCTGTCGCTCCTGTCGGTGACGTAGGCGAGGTTCTTCTCCACCCAGTCGCGGTAGCGCACCCCGTATTCGCCGCTCAGCGTCCGCACCCGCACGTCGCGGGCGCCCTTGGCCTTCGGCTCGGTATTGACCGTCAGCGTGACCATCTTGTCCGCCTTGTCGACCAGATGCCGGTAGACGTTGTCGCCGACGGGAACCTCGACGCCGTCGACGGCGATCAGATACGCACCGTCGGCGACGGCCACGCCGGGTTCGGCCAGCGGCGACCGGTAACGCGGATCCCAGGAGACCCCGCGGGCGATGTTGGTGATGCGATAGAAGCCGGCATCCGCCTCGGCCGTGAAGTCCGCGCCGAGGGTGCCGGTGGACACGCGGTCGGCGCCGTCCTCGAAGTCGCCGCCGTAGATGTAGGTGTGGCCGATGTTCAGCTCACCGATCATCTCGCCGATCAGGTAGTTCAAATCGCCCCGGGTGCCGCAGCCGGCCACCAGCGGCGCGTACTTGTCGTGCATGGCCTGCCAGTCGACACCGTGCATGTTCCGGTCGTAGAACCAGTCGCGCTGGATGCGCCAGGCCTCGTCGAAGATCTGCTGGAATTCGGCCAGGCGATCGATCTGCAGCTTGATCGCACCGGGATCGACCTTGCCGTCGCCCACCTTGGCGGGCTTGCCGGCGTCGACCACTCCGACCCGGCCGGCGGCGCGGTAGATCATCTTCTTGCCGTCGGCGCTGAGATGATAGTTGGCAATCCCCGTCATGAGGTCGCTGGTCTCGGCGGCAGCCAGGTCGTACTTGACCAGGTCGAGGGAACCGCGCGTATCGTCGTCGACATGCTGGTACTTCAGGAACTCGGGCTCGTTCCGGCGCAGCATCAGGAAACCGTCGTCGATCGCCTCGAGGCGGAAGTAGTTGCCCGCGGCGACGCCCTCACACACCAGAACCCTGTCGGCGATACCATCGGTATCGATTCCGGACGTTTTGGCCTCCTTCTTGTCACCCTCGTCCTCCTTGCCGCCGGTCTCCGGGACGCTCACGTCCTCCTCGTAGAACGGCGAACGGGCGTCCGCCTGCAGCAGCACCAGGTAGGGCCGGGCCATCTTCAGGAACACGTGGTTCTGGTCCTGCCGCCCCATGACGGGGTTGAAGGTGCGGTTGGACAGGAAATAGAGGTGCTTGCCGTCGGCGGAAAAGCTGGGCGACCAGTCGTTGGTCATGTCGTCGGTGACCTTGTGGGCCTTGCCGGTCTTCGTATCGTACAGCCAGATGGCCTCGTTCATCGCCTGCGTCTGCTCGGTGTAGGCGATCCAGCGGCTGTCGGGCGACCAGACATAGTCCATGATCCCCCAGCGCTCCCAGGCATCGTCATATTCGCCGCTGGCGATCACGGTGGTCTTGCCGGCGGCGGCATCGACCAGATGCAGCCGCATGTACTTGTCGCTGAACAGCAGATGCTTGCTGTCGGGCGACCAGACCGGCTGGCGCATGAAGGCGAAATCGCCGTCGGTCACGGCCCGCCACGGCCCGGCACCGCGCTGATCGACGAGATAGAGCTGCTCTTCGCCCGACTGGTCGGATACGAAGGCCACGTGACGGCCGTCGGGGCTCCAGGCGCCGTTCTTTTCGCGGCTGCCGCTGGTCCGCGTCAGATTCACCGCGTCGCCTTCGTCGGCCGGCAGGTTGAGGATCTCGCCCCGGGCTTCGACCAGGACGCGCTCGCCGCCGGGCGAAAGGCCGAACGAACCGCCGCGGGTTGCGGCCGGGACCAGTTCCTCGCGAACGTGACGCCGGTCCGAGGGGATGTTGATCGGAACGGTATTGACCTCGCCGCTGTCCAGGTCCAGCACTGCCAGGCCCGCGCCGTGCTGGAAGACGATCTTGCCGTCACCCAGCGAGGGATACTTCACGTCGTAATCCGTGAACGTGGTCAGGCGCCGGGTTTCCCGCGTCTCGGTGTCGTAGCCGTAGAGATTCAACGTGCCGTCTTCACGGTCGCTGTTGAAGTAGATCATCCGGCCCGCCCACATGGGGAAATTGTCGGTGCCGGTCCAGTCGGTGATCCGTTCGATCGCGCCGCTCTTGAGGTCCTTGACCCAGATGTCCTGGGCCATGCCGCCCTCGTAGCGTTTCCAGGTCCGGGACTGCCGCCCGATACGGTTGTAGGCGATGCCGCTGTGGTCCGGAGCGATCGACGCCAGACCGCCTCGGTCCAGCGGCACGCGGAAGGGCATGCGGCCGTCGAAGAACACCTTGTAGATGTCGCCGCGGAAAGGATAGTCGCGGCGGGTGTTGATGATCACCCCGCTGCCGTCGGGGCACCAGTCCAGCATGATGCCGCCGGCCGGGTGCCAGGTCAGCCGCTCGGGCACGCCTCCCAGCGCATCCATCACGTAGACGTCGTTACCGCCGTCGTAGTTGCCGGTGAAGGCGATCCGCGAGCCGTCCTGGCTGAACTTGGCTGCCAGCTCCGTGCCCTCATGGCTGGTGATACGGCGAGCGTCGCCGCCGGTGTCGGCCACGAGCCAGAGGTCGTCTTCATAGGTGAACACGATGTTGCCCCCGCCGATATCGGGATAACGCAGGACGTATCCCGCCGGATCGGCGGCGGCGGCGCCGACGACCGCGAACATCATGAGCAACAAGACTGGAAGAAGGAGCGGGCTTTTCACGGAAGCAACCTCCAGGAGGAAAGTACCACCAAAAAAGGGCAGTTTCATGCCCTGGCACCGACGATAATGCGTCTTATCACGAAGAATGTTGCACCACCGCACCGACTGAGGCAAGGTGGACCTGAAAGGGGGCGGACTCATGAAAGCAATCCTGGGCTGGACCGGCATGCTGCTCCTGGCGGCGATGGCCGGCGGCTGCGGTCCCGCAGTGGACGTCGAAGCGGAAAAAATCGAGTTGTTGCGCATCCACCTGGCCGATATCCAGGCCCACCGGGACGGCGACGTCGAGGCCCTCATGGAGACGGTTCCCGACGAGTTCATGTACGTGGGCGACGGCAGGGTCGACATGCAGCTGCGCGGTGAGGTCCGCGATTTCTTCACGGCCTATCTCGCCGGCGCCTCCTATGAGAAATACGAGGACCTCATGGTGCCCCACGCCGAGGTTTCCGACGACGCCAGCATGGGCTGGGTCATCTCCAGGGTAGCGGTGATCCGCAACGAGCCTACTGCTGGTGGCGAGGTCAAGACCCGCACCTTCACCTACGCGGGCATCATGACCTACGCCAATGTGGATGGTCGGTGGCAGAAGGTCGCCAACGTCTCGACCTTCGAGCGGTGAGAAAGGCCCCCATGGAGATTCAACCGCTGACCCCGCGGCGGTGGCGGGATTTCGAGCGACTCTTCGGCGAGCGCGGAGCGTACGGCGGCTGCTGGTGCATGTGGTGGCGCACGAGCCGCAAGGAATTCGAGGCCAATCAGGGCGAAGGCAACCGCCGGGCGATGAAGGCCCTGGTCGCAGGCGGCCTCGTGCCCGGCCTCATCGGCTACGTCGACGGCGAACCCGCGGCCTGGTGCGCCCTCGGACCGCGGGAGGACTTCGCCTCAATCGGCCGTTCCCGGGTGCTGAAGAAGATCGACGACCAGCCCGTGTGGTCGCTGCCCTGCCTGTTCGTCGGCAAGGGTTTCCGGGGCCGGAACCTGGCCGCAGCCATGATCGGCGGGGCGGTCGATTACGTGCGCGCCCGGGGCGGCCGCGTCCTCGAGGCCTACCCGACGGTTCCGCGGCGCGGCAAGCTGCCGCCGGTTTCCAGTTTCATGGGCTTCCCCGACCTGTTCGCGCGGGCGGGTTTCAAGGAATGCGCCCGCCCGTCCGCGGCCCGCATGATCATGCGCCGGGTCATCGACTGATTCCCGACCCCACCACCCGAAGGAGTTCCGGTGTCAAGAATCCGCTTCAAGGTCCCCCATGTCTTTGTCCTGCTGACCCTGGTGATCCTCGTCTGTTCGGCCCTCACCTGGGTCATCCCCTCGGGATCCTACCAGCGCGAAACCCGGGAAATCGACGGACACGAGCGCACCCTGCTGGTGCCGGGCACCTTCCAGGCGGTGCCCAAGCATTTCTCGCTGCAGGGTCTGCTCCTGGACGATCCGGTCGCGGGCAAGGCCACTCCGGTGGGCGTCAAGGGATTCCTGACCGCCATCCCGCGCGGGCTCGAAGCGGCCGCCGACATCATCTTCTTCATCTTCATCATCGGCGGCGCCTTCGGGATCCTGCAGCGCACCGGCGTGATCACCGCCTCCATCAACCGCCTGCTCGGCAAGCTGGGCGACCGGGGCCCGCTGCTGACGGTGGTCCTGATGTTCGTCATGGCCGTCGGCGGCTCCACGCTGGGCATGGGTGAGGAGTTCATCCCGCTGATACCCGTCTTCCTGATCGTTGCGAAAAAGCTGGGATACGATCGCATCTACGGCATGGCTCTGGTCTTCCTCGCCGCCGAGACGGGGTTCGCCGCCTCGACCACCAACCCGTTCACCGTCAACGTCGCCCAGGGCATCGCCGAACTGCCCCTGAACAGCGGTATCCCCCTGCGCCTGGTCTTTTTCGCCTGTGCCTTCACCCTTTCGGTGACCTATCTGTTGCGGTATGGGGCGCGCATCAAGGCCGACCCCTCGCGGTCGCTGCTGGCCGGCGATTCGTTCGAACTGGATGACCACGAGGCCGACGCCGAGGTCTACGGCAACCACCATACCGCCATCATCGTGGTCTGTGCGGCCATCTTCGGCTTCATTCTCTTCGCGGTGCAGCGGTACGGCTGGTGGATGGCCGACATGGCCGGCGGTTTCTTCCTGATGGGCATCGCCGCCATGCTGATCGCGCGCCTGCCCCTGGACGAGGCCACCGACGCCTTCGTCGACGGCATGCGCGACATGGTCGTCGCCGCGCTGGTCGTGGGCTTCGCTCGCGGTATCAGCGTCGTGCTGGCCGAGGGTCAGGTCATGGACACCGTCGTGCACGGGGCCGCCACGCTCCTGAGCCAGGTGCCCCGTTACGTGGCCGTGGTCGGCATGCTCAGCTTCCAATCGCTGCTCAACCTGCTCATCCCTTCGGGCAGCGGCCAGGCCGCCGTCACCATGCCGTTGATGGCGCCCCTGTCCGACATCCTGGGCATCACCCGGCAGACCGCCGTACTGGCCTTCACCTGCGGCGACGGTTTCAGCAACACGGTCATCCCGACCAGCGGCATCCTGATGGCGATGCTGGCCCTGGCCAAGGTCCCCTTCGGCCGATGGCTACGATTCATGCTGCCGCTGTTCGCCATGCTGATGGCGCTTTCGGCCGTGTTCCTGGTCATCGCCGTGGCCATCGGCTACAGCTGATGGGCCGCCAGGGACTCTATGCCGACCCCATGGTGTACGACATCCTCTACACCCCGGGCACCGCCGGCGAGGTGACCGCTTTCGAGAAGCTGGAGCGGCGGCTCGCGACCGGCCCGCTGGCGCCCGCGCGATGGTGGTTCGAGCCGGCCTGCGGGACCGGCCGTTACCTGCGGGTGGCCGCCGGCCGCGGGCGGCAGGTGGCCGGCTTCGACCGCGACGAAGGGCAGCTGGCTTACGCCCGGCGGCGGCTCGGCAAGGACGGCGCCCGGATCTTTCCGGCCGACATGGAGACTTTCGTCCGGCGCGCGGCGGAGGCGGGCCTGCAGCCCGGAACGGTGGACTTCGCCTTCAACCCGGTCAATTCCATCCGGCATCTGACCAGCGACCGGGCCATGCTCCGCCATTTCGCCGAGGTGGCGGAACTGCTGCGTCCAGGTGCGCTGTACGTGGTCGGCCTCAGCTTGACCGACTACGGTTGGCTGCTGCCCGAGGAGGACCTGTGGCAAACGGCCCGCGGCCGCTGCCGGGTCAGCCAGCTGGTGAACTACCTGCCGCCTGTGCCCGGCACGCCGGCGGGCCGCATCGAGAAGGTGATCAGCCACCTGACGGTTACCCGTCCCACCAGCGAAACCCACTTCGACGACACCTACGACCTGCGCACCTACGACCGCAAACAGTGGCGGGACCTCATGGAGAGATCCCGCCTGGAACATGTCGGTAGTTTCGACGCTTTCGCCCGACCGCAGGAGGATCGCTTTCTCTCCTACCAGCTCGAAGTCCTGCGGCGGCCGGTCACTTGACCGACCCGTCCTTGCCGCCAGCCGTGCCGGACACGCCGCCGGACACGGCCCCAAGGCCGCGGAAGAAGGGCTGCTGTTCGTCCGGGATGGGAAGGACGACGTCCCGGTCATGGGTCGAAGCCGCCCGCAGGTTGGAAAAGCCCGACCGCATGAACGTCGACCAGCCGAAGACGCTTGTCGTGGCTTCCTTCGCCAGCCCGTAGCTCATCTTGTTCATGAACATGGTGTTGACCAGGGACGAGTCGACAGCCCGGGGATCGTCCCGCATCACCATCGCGGTGATCGCCCAGACGTAGGGATTGTCGGTCCCGGCCTCGCCGGCGACCATGGCCTGCGCCAGCTCCTGGGCCCGCTTCTGTTCGCCCAGCATCCGGTCCGTGTAGAGGAGCATGATCTCCTCGTCCGGCTCCAGGTCGACCCCCCAGCCGGGCGTCAGGATCTCCTGCGCCCGCCGGAATCGTTCCTGGTCGATGTAGGCCAGCGCCAGGATCTTCCGGACGCCGCGGTCGCCATTGTCGAAGTACCGGGCCTCCAGGTCGGCAATGGTCTGGTCGATTTCTGCGGGCGTTCTGGCCAGGGAGTCCGGCCGCGTGAAGAATCCGGTAATGTCCGTTTCCAGCTGGGCCAGCAGGGCTTCGGGATCCGTTTCAAAGGTGATCCCCGGTTCGCCGCCCTCGGCCGGAATCAGGGCGGCGCTGGATGAAGCCAGGTATGCGGACGGGTTGCCGCCTTCGGCCCGGTAACTCGAGGCGGCCATCTGGAGCATGCGCTGCACCTCGCGGTTCTCCGGCTCCAGCTTGAGGGCCTGATCCAGATCGACCAGGGATCGGTCGTACTTCTGGGTCTGGTAGTAGAAGAGGCCGCGGTTGTAGAGCCCCGACACCGAGCGCGGCTGCAAAGACAGGGCGGTCGTCATGGCCTCCTCCGCCTTGTCCAGCAGACCCAGATTGGCATAGACGATGCCCAGGGACCGCCAGCCGACCGCCAGGGCGGGATCCTTTGCCACCGCTTCCTCGAAGTAACGCGCCGCCGCCTGGTGCCGCGATGCCTGCAATTCGATCATGCCCAGCAGCAGACTGGTGCCGGAATCCACCTGGCCCTGCTCGCGAAACCCCTCCCGGGCGGCTTTCAGCTCCTGATAGGCCCCGACGAAGTCATCCCCGTAGTAGAGGATGCGGCCACGCAGGGCGCGGCACACGTCCGGCCGGATGTTTCTTCTCTCGGCGATTTCCAGGGCCAGCAGGGCGCGCCCGGCCGCCTGCAGTTTCTGATCGTCGAAAATACCCAGCGACATCATGTTCATCTGGCCGGCGATGTACGAGAAATAGGATCCGGCCACGTAGAAGCGCTGGCCGAAACTCGTGTAACAGGGCATCCGCTCGTTGGGCACGTCGAGCACCAGGGGGGTCATGTTGTGGGCCCCGACCGGATAATAGCGGTCGTACTTCCGCATGATGTAGCCGATGGCGTAGTAGACGGGGGCATCCTCGTCGCCGACCAGCTCGGCGACGAGCCCGACATCCTCCCAGAAACGGTCGGCGTGGACCAGCATGCCCCGGTACGGGTACAGCTCCATGTCGCCGAAGATGCGGAACGCCATCTCGTAGTCGCCGATGGCCAGCAGGGCCTGGGACTTGATCCACAGGTTGGCGTAGGCCGATTCCTGGTATTCGAGACCTTCGTTGAGCAGGGTGTATTTCGGATAGCGCATGGGAGGCATGCGCACTGCCAGACTGACCGCTTCGGAGTACCGTCCGGCGCCGGCCAGCAGCAGCCCCTTGATCAGCACCAGGTCGCGGTCGCCCGGCTTGAACTTCAGTCCTTCGGTGACCGCCGCGAGGCCTTCCTCCCACCGGGCGAGGTCGCGCAGGGCCCAGGCACGCTGGCGGTAGAGTTCGAGCAGGGTCGCGTCGTCCACCGGACGGTCTGCCTGTTGGCGCACCCGCGCGGCCGTACGCGCGTTGTCCAGGTATTCCAGGCCCTGGTGGACATCCCCGGCCTCGCAGGCCAGACGGCCCTGGGCCGTCCAGGCTTCGACGAAAGAGGGATCCGTCGCCGTCGCCTTGCCCAGCGCGATCAGGCTGTTGCCCAGGCCCACGCCCCGGTGCACGCGCTTGCGGATATTGCCGGCTTCGTACCAGCGGCGATAGATGGCGTCATAGCTGTGCTTGACCTCGACCTCGAAATCGCGGTAGTCCGCCAGCGCCGCTTCGGCCAGGGCCCGGATCTCCGCCTGATTCGTGTCCGGCATCGCCAGGTGGGCCGCCACTTCCTCGGCGAGCGTGACCGTGTCGGTCAGGGCCGGCGCCTCGTGGCTGCCGTCACTGGAGTAGACGCGGGAATCGACGGTCTGGATATTGCGCTGGGAACAGCCGCAGAATAGAAAAACCAAGCAGACGGACAGAAGCGTCAGCCGCGACATCATGAATGCCCCCCTTGGCGAACTGTGGGATTCGACGCCATCAGATTACGAAATCCACCCCGGATGGGCAAACGGGAGCCCGCGCCGTCCCTCACTTGACCTGGTTGTCCCGGTACGTTCCGTAAGGGGTGGTCTTGTCGAGTGAATACTTGAATTTCACCGGTTTGCCGTCTGCCAACTGCAGGAAGCCCGCACGCTCCAGGTAGGCGGGAATCTTCTTCGGAAAGGCGGTGGGATGCTCCCTGAGGTAGCGGACCGCCGCGGGCGCCCGCAGGAAGACGCCCCGCAGATCGGTGCCCGCCAGCTCGCTCATCCAGGGTTCCTGTTCGCCCAGATCCGGGCGCATGAGATTCTCTGTGACCAGGCCGTCGGTGTGCCCGGCGGCCGCCAGGCGGTCCGCAGTCACGTTGATCGAGTAGAGCGCCATGGTCGCGCACGACCGCAGCAGGGTCTGGTAGGCCTGGTCTTTTTCCGCGAGGTTGACCAAGGGCACGTCCGCAATGGGACTGGGCGCCACGGCCCGGCGCAGCTTTTCCCATTCCGCCTGTTCGCGGTCCGCCTGGCCCGGCAGGGACGGTGCGTGCTGCAGCCACGCCTCCTCTCCCTGCTCCAGGATCCTGGAGATCGCATGGCGGGCCACGCCATCCGCGAGGGCCAGACAGGTCCGCAGCAATTCGGCGAATCCCTCCCGGCCGGCGGGCAGCCGCAGCCGGTAGCTGATCCACTCCCGCCCGCCCAGGGCATCGTCGAGAAACCGCTGGGGCCCGGAAAAAAGCCGGGGCGACAGGAGATAGGCCGAGGGATCCATGCCCGTGATCACGTCGTAGCCTTCGTCCGGGGGTCGCCAGGCCTCCCAGCTGAACACCAGATCGTTGAGCCCCGCGTCGCTGCCCATCGTCGCATCGCCCACGTGGAGAATTTCGACGGGCGTCTCGGCGGCGAAAATGAGCCGCAACTGGCCGTGCTGGACCAGGCCTTCACGGCCGATCCGGTCCAGGGGCAGGAGGGTGAACTCGGCCGCCTCCACCCCGTCCAGGGGAATCCGGGCGGAACACAGGACGGTGGTGCCGTCGACCGGATTGCCGCCGTGGTTCAGGTTGTGGACGATCGCGAAGCCGCCGGGGCCATCGGTCCGGCTGGCCTCCCAGTCGACGACCACCGGGGCCATGGCGGCGGCGTAGCCGCCGGGCAGGACATCGGTGGCCGTCCGCACGCGCACGGGTTCGAACCGGCGCCTGACCTTGTTGAGCAACTGCTCGGAGGTGAGCGTTCTTATCGGTTTCGACTCGCCCATTCGAGGTTCGTCCTTTCCGCGGCTGAACAGCAACACGGCCACGAGAACCAGGATTGCCGTCGGAATCAGACTCCTGCGCATGCACGACCTCCGGGCTCCGTCCGCCAACCGCATTCACCGGCACCGCAGCGACTATACCGGGTACCGGATCGATCGGCAATCGGGCAAAAGGAACCGGGCCTTTCCGCTGGGGAAAAGCCCGGTCACGCGGCCCGGACTCGCTGCAGGTCGCCGGACCGAATACGTACTGGTTCTATTCCATGCCGATGGTGATCGAGCCGCTGCCTGCGTCCAGGGTCACACGGGCTTCGCCGCCGCCGACGGTCATCTC
Organism: Candidatus Krumholzibacteriia bacterium; assembly: GCA_942492615.1. Lineage (GTDB taxonomy): Bacteria > Krumholzibacteriota > Krumholzibacteriia > LZORAL124-64-63 > LZORAL124-64-63 > CALOFL01. The sequence continues at coordinate 200,022 of CALOFL010000019.1, read as the reverse complement.
GAGTTCATCCCTGCTCTTCCTGTGGATCTCGGCCCCGTCGATCCTGCTCTTGACCGAACCGCTGCCGGTGTCGGCCTCGATCCTGGCCGAAGCATTTGCCGGTAGCATCAGGTCGATGCTCCCGCTCCCGGTGTCGATCACGAAGCGGCCGGTGCCCATGCGATCCAGCTGCAGCGTGACCGAGCCGCTGCCCGTGTCGATCCGGGCCTTGTCCGTGGCGATGCCGATGGCCTCGACGCTGCCGCTGCCGGTGTCGACATCGAAATTCTCGCAGGAGATTTTCGCCGCATCCACCCCGCCACTGCCGGTGTCCACCTTGATCTCGTCGCCGCGGCAGTCGCTGACCGACACGCTGCCGCTGCCGGTGTCGATGTTGACTTCGCCATCGATCCCCGCGACCGCAACCCGACCGCTGCCGGTATCGGCCAGCAGGTCCCCCGTCAATCTTTCCACGTAGATGGCGCCGCTGTTGGTGTCCAGGTTGAGGTCGGCCGCGAGATCCGCCGCCGTGATCTCACCGACGCCCAGCTTGACCTCCAGATCGCCGCCGCGCGGGACTTCCACCACGACATCGGCCCAGAGTTCGAGCCCCCGGCCGTCGCCCGTGACGGTAATCTTCTTGCCGCTCATCCCCGCAAAGACCCGCTTCAGCCAGCTGCCCTCATGGCTTTCCTGGCCCTGAAAGGTGATGGTGGTCTTGGAGCCCCGCCCCAGTTCCGGATAGACGTAGCGCGTGTGGTCGTCGATGGGAAAACCGATCACCAGACCCTTGCCGTCGTCGTCGTCGGTGATGAACTCGATCAGCCCGGGGGCCGCGTCCCCGCCCCGCACGGTGACCTGCACCCGGAAGGCGTCGGTCGCCCCCTGTCGGACGGTAACCTCGCCGATCATGTGCGAAAGATGCAGTGCGGAACTTTCGAAAGTGAATTCGCGGACGATTTCCTCACCGTGGACAGGCAGAGCGGTCAGGATCAAGCAGAGCAACAGCAAGGGAACGGCTGCCGGAACGACGCGGCCTTGGCGGGTCATGGGATACCTCCGAAAGAGCAGTGGGCGGTGGGTTGCTGATTCATCCATACAGCATGACGCAGGAAGCCGAGTCCGGGTTGCATCCGGCTGATACCGAGCGGATCACCCGCCGTCGACAACCACTTCGTCCCGGCGCTCGGACTGGGCCAACACGATACCGCCCAGCATCATGGCGCAACCAATGAGGGCCCGCACTCCCAGCCCCTCCTGCAGGATGAGCCATCCCCCCAGGGCGGCGAACACGGCCTCGGCACTGAGAATCAGGGCGGCGTGGGCCGGTTTGGCCTCCCGCTGGGCAACCACCTGGAGGGTGTAGGCCACGCCTACCGAGAAGACCCCCGCGTAGATGATGGGAACGGCCGCGGCCCGGATGGCCCCGAGATCGATGTCCTCGAAGATCACCGCGCCGACGCTGCTCAGGATCGCCACCACCGTGAACTGGGCGACGGCCAGACGCACCGGCGGCATCTGGCCCGACCAACGTCCGATCAAGAGGACATGAACCGCCCAGAACACCGCGCTGATCAGAACCAGGCCGTCGCCCGGGTCGATGCCGACGATCCCCCTGGCGCTCAGCAGATAGAGTCCGGCGGCGGCCAGCAGGGCTCCGGCCCAGATGTGACGGTTCGCCCGCTGCCCGAGAAACAGACCCAGCAAGGGAACAAAAACCACATAGAGGCCCGTGATGAATCCGGCCTTGCCCGCGGTGGTGAACACCACGCCGTACTGCTGGAGCGTGGCTCCACAGAACAGGACCGTGCCCGCGATCAGCCCCGCCTTCCAGATACGGCGCCACTCGACCGACGACGGCGGCGGGCCTGGCGGACGGCCGGGCAGCCCCCTGATCATGATCGGCAGCAGGACCAGGGCGCCGAGCGCGAACCGCACCCCGTTGAAGGTCAGGGGCCCGAGATGGCGCATGCCCACGCGCTGGGCGACGAAGGCGAAACCCCAGATGGCCGCGGCCAGCAGGAGCAGCAGGTTGGCGTTGCGTCGGGCGGTGTTCATCGCGCCACGATAACCCGGGGTTTACATCAGGGCAAAGACTTCCGATCATGCGGGCATGTATGCGGCACACCCGGCATTCCCACCCGTTTCCGTGCCGGGACGCCTCTGCAGACTGCTGCTGCTCGTCCTGATCAGCGGCGGTTTTCTCCTGTCCGGAAGGGACGTTTGCGCCATGAACCGGGACTCCCTGCCTCTGATCCCGGCACCTGCCGCATGGCAAGCCCACGGGGACACCTTCAACCTGGCGGAACTCGACAGGATCATGATCTGCGGTCACCAGGACGAGGTCCTCGATCTGGCGGCGGTCGCCCGGGATCTGCTGGCCCCCTTTACCGAGAGTGAGCCGGAAATCACCGTCGTCGATTCGCCCGGCCATGACGCCGGCGGGCTCCTGATCGTTCTCGCGGAAGGATTCGCGGACGAGCACTACCGCCTGGAAATCGCCGGTCGCGGCTTGATCCTCACTGCTTCCGATCCAGCGGGGATCTTCCACGGGCTGGGCACCCTCAGGCAACTGGCGGTTAACCTGGATCGCGGTGGCGGCCCCGTGCTCGTGCCCACCGGTGTCATCGACGACGGCCCGCGTTTCGCATGGCGCGGGATGCTGCTCGATTGTGGACGTCACTTCATGGAGTTGGCGGTGATCAAGGGTCTGCTGGACCGGCTGGCGGTGCACAAGTTCAACGTGTTCCACTGGCACCTGACCGAAGACCAGGGCTGGCGGCTGGCCGTTCCCGGCTACCCCCGTTTGGCCGAGATCGGCGCCTGGCGCCAGGGACCCGACGGCCGCCCCTACGGCGGATTCTACACGGCGGACGATGTCCGGGAGATCGTGGCGTATGCGGCCGCCCGTTTCATCACCGTGGTGCCGGAAATCGAGATGCCCGGGCACGCCCGCGCCGCCCTGGCAGCCTATCCCGAACTCTCCTGCTCCGGGGGCCCGTTCTACGTGGAGACGCAATGGGGTGTCCACGCCGACGTATTCTGCGCCGGCAGCGAGGCGACCTTCACCTTTCTCGAGAACGTGCTGCGTGAGGTGATGGATCTGTTTCCGTCCCCCTTCGTCCACATCGGCGCCGACGAGGTGCCCAAAAATCGCTGGCATGCCTGCCCCCGTTGTCAGGCGAGGATCCGCACCGAGGGATTGGCTGGTGAAGAGGAGCTGCAGAGCTGGTTCGTTGCACGCATCGAGAGATTTCTGGCCGCACACGGGCGCCGGCTCATCGGCTGGGACGAGATTCTCGACGGCGATCTTGCCGAGCGGGAATCGTCGGCGGTGGTGCAGGCCTGGCGCGGACTCGACCGGGCGGAGGCCGCCGTGGCGGCCGGCTTTGCGGTGATCGTCTCCCCCACCAGCCACGCCTATTTCGATTACGATCCGGGGGTGCTCGACCTGCAGCAGGTCCATGGTTTCGACCCCGAACCGGCTAGCGGCGCTCCCACGGTCAACCCGGGGCGGATCCTTGGCGGCGCGCTGAATCTGTGGACCGAGTACATCCCCGCCGAGCGGATCGACACCATGCTCTTTCCCCGCCTGCTGGGCATGGCCGAGGCGCTGTGGTCGCCGCGACAGCGTGACGCCTACCCTGACTTCCTCGACCGGGTGGGCCGCCACCAGGCCGTGCTCGCCTCCCTGGACGTCCGTCCCGGTGCCGCGGCCCGGCCGGTGACGCTGACGGCGCGTACCCGGAACGCGGGTTCGGTCTGCCGGTTGGGGTTCACCCTGGATGAACGGGTGGAGCGCGTTTTTGCCGGCCACGACCTGGCGGTCCGCTGGCGGCTGGCGACCGAGGATGAAAGGGCGCGATTCACGCCGGACGCAAGACCGGAGGACCAGGGCCTGGCGACGGTGACCACCACCGACCCGGTGCTGGCAGACGACCACGAAGTCACAATCAGCGACGAAGCGCTGGTGCAGGCTCGCCTGTTCATCGACGGGATCCCCTACGGGGCCCCCGCCCTTCAGGAAATCGTCTCCCACCTGGCCGTCGGTGCCGGAATGGACTTCCGCCACCCGCCGAGCACCCGTTTCGGCGCCAATCCCCGGGCGGGGCTGACCGACGGCCTGCGCGGCTCCCGCGTCTTCCAGGACGGCCACTGGTACGGCAGCGAGGGCGAGGGCCTGGACGTCGCCATCGATCTGGGCGAAGCCGCCGCGCTGACGGAGGTCACCGTGAGGTTTCTCCAGGACGCCAACGCCTGGATCTTTCTGCCCCTCGGGGTGCAGGTCCAGACATCCGCCGACGGGGAGTCCTGGCAGGATGCCGGGGAGGCTGTCCACGCGGTTTCGGACCGGGTCCAGGAAAAGACCATCCGGGAATTCACGGTTCCGCTGGAAGGTCGGCAGGCGCAGTTCGTCCGCGTGACGGCGGTATCGCCCGGCATCTGCCCCGCGTGGCATCCCGGCCGGCGACAGCCGTGCTGGATATTCGCCGATGAGATCGTCGTCCGCTAGGCATGCCGGCTGCCGATTCGGCTTGCCGGATGGGTGTGGGTAGAGTAAATTAGACAAAATTGTCCTGTTTTACTCGCGACCCGAGGAGAAACCATGCACGACGGATGCACGGGCCCCAGCGTCGACGGCAAGACCATGGTCGACAAGGTCCGCATGATGGGGTTCAACCGGCAACCCCTGCCCCGGCCGCTGGCAATGGCATGCGTCCAGTGCGACGCGTCATTCACCATGGACACCTTCGAGTGCGCCTGCCCCGGCTGCGGGATGGTCTACGGCGTGACCCCTTGCAGCGCCCACGATCCGGCCAAGGTGAAGGCGGCCGGCATCGGCTACTGATCGCTGATCCCGCAACTGCTGGACAAAAAACGGCGCCGCCGGAAGATTCCAGCGACGCCGTTGAGCTTCTTGACGTGTTGGCGCGGGACGATCCTAGCGGAACAGACCCTTCAGCGTGCCCCAGGACGCGCCGTCAACACTGACCGGATCGCAGGCCAACCCCGGGAAATCACCCGAGAGGTGACCGAAGCAGGACTGCGTGGCGTACTTGTCCACGATGGACAGAATGTCCTCGTCGATCGGCGCCGGTGGCAGGTCGGAATAGAAAACGAACGTCCCGGTTCCCGTCGGGCCGGGCTCGCAGAATTCATCCTCGATCGGCTCCAGCTTCAGCAGAATACCCTCGACGCCGGGAATGCTCGGGTCGCCTTTGCATTCCAGGAACCCTTCGTAGCTGACGATGCAGCCGTTCGGGTCGCCATCGGACGTACCGATCGGATTGTTCCACGACAAGGCGTCCTCCAGGTCCGAGCACATGCACGTTCCGTCGGCCGAGTCGATGAGGACATTGGCGTGGCTCAAGGCATACGGTGTCCCCGTATCCCAGGTCATCACCAGCGTGTAGGCCCACGCCGGACCGCCGGGACTGTTGGTGGGGCTGGCGGTGATGGTGCCGGAGATCGAGCAATCATCTGCCCAGGCAGCCTGAGTTCCCAGCAGGACGCCCATGACCATCATCACAGACATTAACTTAAGTTTCATGGCAGACCCTCTCCCTCAGATGATGCAAAAATCCCGAATCCTATGTCTTGGGGACCACGATTCAGGTCGATATTCTCCGACTGGGACTTTTATTGTACCAGAATCAGCGGGTTACGGCAAGGATATTTTGATTATTCGCCATATCGCCTAAGCTCCTACCAACCAACAGTCTGGGTGATTTTGATATTCATTTTACGGAAAATCGACCGTCGCAACAGTCGTTTCACCCCAAAATCAGGTGTGTTATCATCGTCCGTGCGAACACCAAACCAAGCTTCACGGACGAGGACTGGCGGGAAATGAACCGGATTTTGCTGCGACGCCCCCGTTCGATCACTGTCCTGGCCGCGGGCCTACTGGTTCTGGCTCCCGCCGGCGGACAGGCCTTCGACGTACCGGCCATTCCGTTCGCTCCCCGAAGTTACATTTGCCCGCCGGCGGCCGCGGCCCCGGTGATTGACGGCCGCCTCGACGATCCGGCCTGGGCGGCGGCGCCGTGGACCGCGGCATTCGTCGACATCGCAGGCCCTTCGCAGGCGCACCCCTACCACGATACCCGGGTCAAGATGACCTGGGACAACGAATGTTTCTACATCGGCGCCCGGCTCGAGGAACCCCATGTCTGGGCCACCCTGACCGCGCGAGACGCGGTCATCTACCAGGACAACGACTTCGAGGTGTTCATCGATCCCGACGGCGACAACCACCTCTACTACGAACTGGAAATCAACGCCCTGGGCACCGAATGGGACCTGCTGGTGGTCAAGCCGTACCGCGATGGCGGCCCGGCCATCAACGCCTGGGATATCCAGGGGCTGCGGACGGCCGTGTCGGTCGAGGGCACCTTGAACGATCCCGCCGACCTGGACCAGGGCTGGTCAGTGGAGATGGCGATACCCTGGAAGGTTCTCGCCCAGGCCGCCGGCCGACCGGCCCCGCCCCGGCCCGGCGACGTCTGGCGCGTCAATTTTTCCCGTGTCCAGTGGCGAACCCGGATCGCGGGCGACGTCTACGTCAAGGAGCCCGGCCCGGAACACAACTGGGTCTGGTCGCCCCAGGGCCTGGTGGCCATGCACTACCCCGAGATGTGGGGGGCGGTGGAATTCGGCGGTACGGGGGCACCCGCGCCGACCGACAATCCGGAGCATATGGTCATGACGGTTGGCGCGCGGCTGATGCCGGTCTACTATTTGCAGCGGCTGCATCAGCAGAAGCACGGCAGGTACGCTGCCGACCTGGCCGCCTTGGGCCTGCCACCGGGCAGGATCCCGCGCTGGGACGTCCCACCGGCGCAAGGGCGCGACGAGCCCCTGCCCGCGGGCTGGCAGCTGTCCCTGGAGACGGCCGCCGACTGTTTCGTGGCCCGACTCGTGACCCCCTACGGATCGTTCGCGATCGATCAGGACGGACAACTGAAGAGGATTCCATGATTTTCAAGAGACACGGCAAGAAACCCATCCTGACGCGGAACGATATTCCGGCGATGAAGCCGGAGATCATCGACCCCAGCAGCGTTTTCAATCCGGGCGCCATCCGCGTCGACAAGAACACGTTCCTGCTGCTGCGGGTTCAGACCCGCGGCCGGCGCACCTTTCTGGTGCCGGCCCGCGGCGACGGGGCGAAGTTCAAGGTCGCCGCCAGGCCCACGGAACTGGTCGGCCTGACGGAGTTTCTCGAGGAGGCCCCCGGCGACACGCTCGAGGTGTACCACGTCTACGATCCCCGTTTGAGCAGGGTGGATGATGAACTCCTGGTGGTCACCGCCGTCGACACCGACCAGGGCGGCCGGTTGGCGATCTGGCGGGCCTGCGGCGACCCGGACGCGGGGTTCGCCGGACTCGACAAGCTCGAGCTGGCCGGTCTGACCGGCAGCGAGGACACCCGCAACGGCGTGCTGTTTCCCGCCCGGATCGGCGGCAGCTACGCCATGCTGGAACGGCCCAACGACCGCCGCCTGAGCAGCGGTCCGGCCACCGGACGCGGCATCATCCTGACCACGTCCGAAGATCTGATCACCTGGCGCAAGCAAGGGTCCGTCCTGGCCGGTCGCCCCCACTTCTGGGACGAGCTCATCGGCTCCGGTCCGCCGCCGGTGCGTCTCGCCGACGGCTGGCTGCACCTGTACCACGGGGTGGCGACCCACTTCGGATCGGCCAACATCTATCAGGCCGGCGCCGTGCTGCTGGATCTGCCGACGATCCCCGCCCGGTGATCGCCCGGCGGACCGCCGACAACATGCTCGAACCGCGGGAAACCTGGGAAGATGACCGGCCAGGTGCCCAACGTGGTGTTCCCGTCGGGCATGGTCGTCACGGGGCTGGATGAGCAGGGGATCGCCGGGCCCGACAGCGAGATTCGCCTCTATTACGGAGCCGCCGACACCTGCATCGGGCTGGCCACGACGACCGTCGGCCAGATCACCGGACAACTCACCTGAACGGCGGCCGGGAGAAGCTCTTGCGTCCCAAACCGAACCAGGCCTTCATCGTTTCGCACACCCACTGGGACCGCGAGTGGTACCTGACCAGCAGCCAGTTCCGCGTGATGCTGGGCGAAACCGTCGACCGGGTTCTCGACGCCCTCGACCACGACCCCGAGTTCCGCCAGTTCGTGCTCGACGGCCAGAGCGCCGCGCTGGAGGACTATCTGGAGATCTCGCCCCCCGACAGCGCGCGCGGGTCGACCGCCTGGTCCAGCGAAGGCCGCCTCAAGGTGGGCCCCTGGTACATCCTGCCCGACGAGTTCCTGGTCAGCGGCGAGGCCACCGTGCGCAACCTGATGTTCGGGCGCAAGGCCGCCCCCCTGAAGAAGGTACAGAACGTCGGCTACATGCCCGACAGTTTCGGCCATCCTGGCCCAGATCCCCCAGATCCTCCGACTCGCCGGTATCGATTCGTTCATCTTCACCCGCGGCCTGGGCGACGAGGGCCCCGAGCTGGGCTGGCTCTTCCGCTGGGCGGCTCCCGACGGCAGCGAGGTCCTGGCCGTCAACCAGTGCGACGGCTACTGCAACGCCGGCGGGCTGGGTTTTTCCGAGATCTGGCACGCGCACACCCGGCGCGCGGTCGATCCGGCCGCGGCGGTGGCCAAGGTCGGCGATCTGTTCGACAAGATGGCCGCACGGCCGGGCGGTGAACCCGCCCTGTTGAACAACGGCTGCGATCATTTCCCGCCCCAGCAGGAGTTCGGGCGTATCCTGGCTGCGCTGCGCGCTGCCTTCGACGGCACCGACTTCACCCACGGCGGCTTCGAGGACTTCCTGGCCGCCGCCCGGCGTGCACCGGCCCGACGCCGAGCGTCCGCTCCACGCGGGCGAGCTGCTGGGCGGCCGCGACCATCTGATCCTCTCGGGGGTCTGGTCAGCCCGCATGCCCCTCAAACAGAAGAACGAGGATTGCCAGAACCTGCTGGCCCGCATCGCCGAACCGCTGGCCGCCGCCGCGGCCCTGCTTCATGACCGTCGGTGGCCCGGCGGCCTGTTCGATCTCGCCTGGAAACAGCTTCTGCTCAACCACCCCCACGACTCGATCTGCGGGTGCAGCATCGATGCGGTGCACCGGGAGATGGACACCCGCTTTGCCGTCGTGAAGGAAACCGGACGCCAGATCCTGTCGAGGTTGCTCAACGAGTTGACCCCGATGTTCGCCGCGCGCGCAGCCGACGACCGCGACACGGTGATCGGCGTGGCCAACCCCCTGCCCGTGCGGCGCGACGAGGTCATCGACCGTCTGGTGGTCCTGCAGCCGCTCGCTTACGACCTGGACAACCTGCGTCTGCTCGACGACCAGGGACGTGCGGTGCCCTGCGAGATCGTGGGCCGGCGGTATCTCGAGCGGTTCTGGGGTGTCGACTACCGGGCCGAGCTCTACGCTCGGGAGCAGCTGGCCCTGCAGGCCACCTACCTGAATCGCTTCGGCGACCGGATCATCGGCACGGCCCGGGACCGCGACACGCTGGATTGCTTTCTTCACGTGCGTTTCCTGGCACGCGACCTGCCGGCGGTCGGGCACGCCCAGTACCGTTTGACCGACCGGCCGGATGATCGCGCCCTCGTGGCGCCGCGACCCATCGCGCCGGTGACGGCCAAGCTCGCCGCCGACTTCGCCGTGCTGGGCAACGAACATCTCGAGGTGACCCTCTACCCCGACGGCACGTTCGATCTGCTGGATATCGAACGGGACCGCGATTACGAGGGACTCAACCTTCTGGAAGACGCCGAGGACTGCGGTGACGAGTACGATTATTCGCCCGCCCGCAGCAATGCCGTCCACTTCGCCGGCGGCAGCCCGGGCAAGCTGAAGATCACCGACCACACCGGCCTGAAGGCCACCGCCGAAGCCACGTTCCGCTTCGATCTGCCGCGCTCTCTGACGCGCGGCCGTGACGGCCGGGACCAGCGGACCACGCCCTGTGACGTCACCGTCAGGCTGACCCTGCACGCCGGCGGACGTCGGGTCGAGGTCGCAACGGAGTTCAACAACCGCGCTTTCGACCACCGGCTGCGAGCGTGGTTTCCCACCGGCATCGCGGCGACCGAAGCGGTCTCCGACGGCCACTTCATGCTGAATCGGCGGCCCATCCGGCGACCGTCCAACCCAGACTGGGATCAACCGGCTCCCCCGACCTGGCCCCAGCAGGATTTCACCGCCGTGCAGGATACGGACCGTGGTCTGGCCGTGCTCAACCGCGGACTGCCCGAGTTCGAGACCTTCACCGAGAGCGACGGCAAGGTCATCTTCGCCCTGACCCTCCTGCGCTGCGTCGACTGGCTCAGCCGCGACGATTTCCCCACGCGCAAGAACACGAACGCCGGACCCACGCTGCACACACCGGACGCCCAGTGCATCGGCCGGCATACGTTCCGGTACGCCGTGGTCCCGTTCGGGCCCTGCCTGTTCGCGGCCGATATCAAGGGCGAAAGCGAACGTTACCGCAGCGAGCCGCCCACGCATCAGGGCGTGGTTTGCGGGATGACCCCCGGCGGCCGGTCGCTCGTCGAAAAATCCGCACCGGAGGTCGCGGTGACGGCGATCAAGCTGGCCGAAACCGGGCGGGACCTGGTGGTCCGCCTCTACAACCAGGCCACCACGCCGGTGACCGAAATCCTCACGGTGGGACGGCCCGTGGCCGCGGCCGCAAAAACCAGCCTGCTCGAAGGACCACTGGCGGTGGACCGTGAACCCGTCGCGGTGCTGCCGGACCGGCGCCAGGTCCGGATACCGCTGGCGCCGTGCGAAATCGCCACGGTGGTCCTGACGCTCGCCAACCCCGACGCGGAGGAGAAACCATGACGACACGCCGCGAATTTCTGCTGTCGACCGGCGCCGGACTGGCCGCCGTCGGCGCCGCCGGACTGGGTCGGGCCCAGAACAACCCCAACGCCATGAACCTGATCGACAAGATCGTCGCTCCGGGCGAGCAGCCCGCCGGGGAACCCGTGGTGGTCAGCACCTGGCGGCACGGCCTGCCCGCCAACGAAGAGGCCTGGCAGGTGCTCGGCGCCGGCGGCCGCGGTCTCGACGCGGTGGAGAAGGGGGCCCGAGTCGTGGAAGCGGATCCCGCCGTCACCAGCGTCGGCTACGGGGGCCGGCCCGACCGGGAAGGTCATGTGACCCTGGATGCCTGCATCATGGATGAGAACGGCGACGCCGGGGCGGTGGCCTTCCTCCAGGACATCATGCATCCGGTCAGCGTGGCGCGCCGGGTGATGGAAGAAACGCCGCACGTCATGCTCGTCGGGGACGGCGCCAGGAGGTTCGCTCTGGCACAGGGCTTTCCTGAGGAGGACCTGCTGACCGAGGCCAGTCACGCCGGCCTGGCAGGAATGGCTGAAGACCGCCGAAGTACGATCCCCTGGGCTCACCGCCGACGCCCAGCCAATCACGACACCATCAGCATGCTGGCGCTCGACCGGGCCGGCAATCTGTCGGGGTGCTGCACCACCAGTGGCCTGAAGTACAAGATGCACGGTCGCGTGGGCGACAGCCCCATCATCGGGGCTGCCCTGTTCGTGGACAACGAGGTCGGGGCGGCCTGCGCCACCGGCGTGGGCGAGGAGGTCATGAAGACCCTCGGCAGCTTCCTGATCGTCGAACTCATGCGTCAGGGGGCGTCGCCGCAGGAGGCCTGCGAGGAAGGCATCCGCCGGATCGTCAAACGCCACCGCGACCTGGAAAACGTCCAGGTCGGGTACCTGGCGCTGGACCGTCTGGGCCGCATCGGGGCCTACGACGTTCAGCCCTGGTTCCAGTATGCCGTGACCGACGCCGGTGGCGGCACGCGCCTGGTCGACGCGGCCAGCCACCTGCAGAAATAGGCGGGATCATTTTTTCCTGAATTTGAAGAGCCCCAGCACGAACAGCAGCACGACGGCGCCCAGCAAGGCTGTGACCAGATAGGTGAAGGGTCCCGCTTCAGCGACGAAACCCGCCTTCTCCAGGATGAAGCTCCCCAAAAAGCCGCCCACCACACCGATTGCCATGCTGCCGAAGAGGCCGTAGCCTCCGCCGCGCATCATTTTGCTGGCCAGCCAACCGGCCAGCGCTCCGACGATCAGTGTCGTGATGAGGTTCATGGTTCGATCCCTTCAAGTGTTTTAATCGCGTTGACCGTTGCCGCCCACCCAGCGGTAGACCAGCCCGGCCAGGACCGCGCCGATGATCGGCCCGACCCAGAATAGCCACAGCTGTGACACGGCCCAGTCGCCCACGAAGATCGCCGGTCCGGTGCTGCGTGCCGGATTGACGGAGGTGTTGGTCACGGGGATGGAGATGAGATGGATCAGGGTCAGGCACAGACCGATGGCGATGGGCGCAAACCCCTTGGGCGCCCTGGCGTCGGTTGCGCCCAGGATGACGAACAGGAACATGAAGGTCATCACGATTTCGGTCACCAGACCCGAGAGCATCGTGTAGCCGCCGGGTGAATGTGCGGCATAGCCGTTGGCGGCCAGCCCGCTGCTGACCTCGAAGCCGGCCTGCCCGCTGGCGATCACCACCAGCACACCGGCGGCGGCGACCGCGCCCAGCACCTGGGCCGCGATATAGGGCAGGAGCTCGGACGCCGCAAAGCGACCGCCCGACCACAGCCCGATCGAGACCGCCGGATTGAGATGGCAGCCCGAAATGTGGCCGATGGCGTAGGCCATCGTCAGCACCGTCAACCCGAAGGCAAGAGAGACACCGAGCAGCCCGATTCCGACGTCGGGGAATGCCGCGGCCAGCACCGCGCTGCCGCAACCGCCGAGGACCAGCCAGAACGTGCCGATGAATTCCGCACCCAGTTTCCTGCTCATGGAAAGTACCCCCCCCCATTCTAAATCTCGAGTTAATCCCATCGGATTTCAACCTAGCAGGGCCCGGCAAATACGGTCAAGTGGTATGGTTGGTCGGTTGCCGGTACCGGCTGGAGCAGCCGGAAGGGCGATCTACTCGCCGTGATTTGACGAAATCGTACCGGGCTTCTAATCTACTGGTGCCATCAGGATCTTGCGAAACCTCGCTCACTCAAGGAGAACCGTATGCGCTGGAAAGGCCGGCGAGGAAGCACCAACGTCCGCGATCGCCGGGGCGCCGGCAGGCCGGCGCTGATCGGGGGCGGTCTCGGGGGCACGGGTCTGGTCATCCTGGTGATCTACATGCTCCTGGGCGGCGACCCCGCCACCTTTCTTTCCCAGCAGGCAGGCGGTCCCGGAACCCTGAGCACCGGGACCACCGAGCGGCCGGTCGACAGCGGCAGCGACGAACTCGCCCGGTTCATCTCCGTGGTCCTGGCCGATACCGAGGATGTCTGGGAGGAGCTGTTCGCCGAGCGCGGCCGACGGTACGAAAAGCCGCCGCTGGTGCTCTTCAGCGGCCAGGTGCGGTCGGCCTGCGGTTTCCAGAGCGCGGCCGTCGGTCCCTTCTACTGTCCCGCCGACCGGACAGCCTACATCGACCTCGGCTTCTACGAAGTCCTGCGTCAGCGTTTCGGCGCCGCGGGCGATTTCGCCCAGGCCTACGTCATCGCCCACGAAGTGGGGCACCACGTGCAGAACTTGCTGGGCATTTCGGACCAGGTCCACGACCGGCAGAAAAGCCTGTCGCAGAGCGAGGCCAACGACCTGTCGGTGCGGTTGGAGCTTCAGGCCGACTTCCTGGCCGGCGTGTGGGCGCACCACGCCCAGCGGCGGTTCTCCATCCTGGAGCCGGGAGACATCGAAGAGGCCCTGAACGCCGCCAATGCCATCGGGGACGACAACATCCAGCAACGTACCCAGGGCAAGGTGGTTCCGGACGCGTTCACTCACGGGTCCGGCGAGCAGCGGGTGCATTGGTTCCGGCTCGGCTTCGAAACCGGCGATCTCGACCGGGGCGACACCTTCGCCGCCGATCTCTAGCCGGCGGCCGGACCCCGACCGGCCGGTTTGTGACTTTGTTTGCATCGGGGTTGTCGAAGGAGTTCACCAAGCAATCACCCGTCCGCGGACGGATCAATGAAAGGGGCTGTCATGGGCAGCATCGTCAAGGTTATCGAGGTCATCGCATCGTCCAAGAAGAGCTGGGAAGACGCCGCGGCGCAGGCGGTCACCGGCGCCGGCAAGACCGTCAAGAACATCAAGCATTTCTACGTCGAGAACATGACAGCAGTCGTGGACGACGGCGCCATCAAGGAGTACCGCATCAACGGCAAGATCTCCTTCGTGGTCAAGGACTGACCTCCGTAAGGCCAGGCGGCGGCGCATGCGCCGCCGCCCCGCTCCACACAGTTTGCCGCCAGTGCCGCATCCGTGGTATGATATACACGTAACCCACCGCGCAACGGAACCTCGCGGAGATTTTGAAACGGATTTCTTCGCTTTCAGGTGATCGTGATTCCGTCGCATGACCTCCAGATCCACACAACGGGCCCTCGCCGGACTCGTCTTCGTCCTTCTGGCCCACGCCTCCGGGCCGGCCAGGGCGGCGGCGTCTGCGCTGTCCGGTGAAGCGACTTTGCACCATCGGACGGCGGTGGTGCGCATCCACGCCGCGCGCGACCAGGTGCCGGTCTGGGTCGACGGACGGGTCCTGACTCCCCGGACCCTCGGTTTTCTGGAGATGCTGGCCGCGGCCGATACCGACGGCCTGGACCCGACAGCCTACCATCTCGACGAACTGGACCGCCTGAAGACCGGCGGGCAGACCACGCCTGCGGTCTGGACGGATTTCCAGGCGATGCGGACGGCGGAGTCCCTGCTCAGCGACGCTTTTCTGGCCCTGGGTGTCCACCTGGCCCGGGGCCGGGTCGAACCCGGCGCCGTCTGGGAGAAATGGCCCACACCCGCCGTGCTGCCCGACCCGCTGCCTCTGCTCGAAGCCACGCTCGCCGACCTGCCGGCTCCCGGCCGGGAACAGCCGGCTGCGATCCGGCAAACCCTGGTGCAGACGCTCGATTCCTGTCGTCCCGACCGGGCCGACTATCGTCGACTCCGTCGGGAACTGGCGCGGCTCGACGGGGTCGCCCGCGCCGGCGGCTGGCCCCTGGTCGAACCCGGCGACCTGCTTCGCCCCGGGATGGTCGATGCGCGGATTCCCGTCCTGCGCGCCCGGCTGCATGCCGGCGGCGATCTGCCCGCGCCCTGGCTGGCGATCGGCATCCCCGCCGGCGCCGGTGACGATCGTGAACTTTTCAGCGCCGAGCTGGCTGGCGCCCTCTGTTCTTTCCAGCGCCGTCACGGCTTGACGCCCGACGGCATCCTCGGCCCCCGCACCCTGTCCGCCCTCAATGTCCAGGCCGCGGACCGGGTCCGGCAGATCGCCTTGAACCTGGAGCGCTGGCGCTGGCTGCCGCGCGATCCGGGTGAACGGCATATCCAGGTCAACATTCCGGACTTCACCCTGGCGCTGGTCACCGACGGCGAACCCGAGTTGACCATGCGGGCAATCGTGGGCCGCCATGACCGCCCGACGCCGGTGGTCTCGGGGATGATGAGCTGGCTCGTGCTCAATCCTCGCTGGAACGTGCCGCAGAAACTCGCGCGCGAGGACCTGCTGCCCAAGCTGACGGCCGATCCCGCTTACCTGGCCGACCGGGGGTTCCGGATCTTCACGGACTGGCGGCCGGGCGCCGTGGAGATCGATCCGGCCCAGGTCGACTGGCCGGCGATGGTCCCCTGGGACATGGCCTACAAGTTCCAGCAGGAGCCGGGGCCGCGCAATCCCCTGGGCAGGATCAAGTTCCTGTTCCGGAACGAGTTCAGCGTCTACATCCACGATACCAACCAGCGGGCGGCCTTCGCCCGTTGGCCCCGGTGTTTCTCGTCGGGCTGCGTCCGGGTCGAGGACCCGGCATCCCTGCTGCTGGCTTTGACCGCGCCGGCTGCCGGCGACTCGGCGGCGGTCGCCGCGCTGGCCGAAGGCGCAACCTTGTCGGTGGGCCTGAAGCAGCCGTTACCGGTGCATCTGGTTTATCTGACGGCCTGGGTGGATCAGAATGGCGTGCTTCAGTTCCGGGACGATTGCTACGGATACGACACCGACCTGGCCGAAGCCCTGGCGGCTTGCCGAATCCCGCCGGCGCCGGCGAATCCGTTGCGAGCTGAGCAGGAAGTGGCCGTGGTCGGAGAGCTCGGGACGGCGGCAGCGGTTCACCAGGTGCGCACGGGCCCCGTATCGACATGGACAAACCCGGGACCGGAATAGAGCCCCACGCCACCGCGTTTCAAAGCCAGCGCCGCCTGGTGCAGACGCCTGAGATCCACACCCTTCAGACGCAGATCCACGGCCTTGCCCGTCATGTGGTAGCTTTTCCGGGCCACCTGGCGGCCTTGCCGCCGGAGCATGGCGTTGGTCGTGGGCGAACGGTAGCCCGAGATGATCTCGAAATCGGGTTCGACCGCCAACTCACGCGCCAGATCGTGCATCAGGTCCAGGAGGGGAGGATCGATGGCGTGAATCTCGTCGGTGCGATGGTCCCGCAGCAGATGATTGGCCTGGGCCAGTCCGTCGGCCAGATAACGACCGGCGGCGGCAAAAACACACCGGCCGGTTTCACCGGTATGGGTGTTGTGCAGCAGAAGACGGCGGCCCGTAGCGAGCGCCGGCGCCAGCGGCGCCGGGAATTCCGGCATGGTGGCCAGGGCCTGACCGCCGAAAGGTCGCGTCAGGCCGATACCTGCGCCCAGCAAGGCCAGACCGCCGATCCTCATGAAGCGGCGGCGGGCGGCGGCGCGGTGGTTGTCACCAGACACTGGGATGGGCTCCTTCCCCGAGGGTAGGCGGCGGGGTGCCGCTCGATCCGGTCGAAAACTGCTAGCAGAGGGTCTCCTGAGGCAAGAAGCAAATTTCGGGCCGGGCGGCGCCGGAGCGCCTGCAGAGGGCCAAACGGGGTTTGTAGCGGGTCCGCGAAAGTGCTAAACATTCTCGCTTCATGGGCTTCGCGCGGCCGCGCCGGAATGCGGTCCGCCGCCGCCCTATTCGTAGCGGCGGCCGCCAAAATCGATCCAGCCACCCTCGTGGCGGCCGTCCGGGTCGTGGTGGGTCCAGTGGATCACGCCGCCCCGATCGTTCCATTCGTACTGGCCGTACAGGCTGATCTTGTCGCCGGCGGCCAGGGGCACCCGCGGCGCCAGATCGATGTTGTGGGCCACCAGCACCGTATGGTCCGAAGGCAGGGCCAAGACGAAACGTTGGTGGCGGGAGCCCTCCCGGTCGTCCTCCAGCACACGCTGGACGCGGCCCGCGGCTTCAAGCATGATACCGGAACGTTCATCTTGGAAGGCCGCCTCGACGGTGCCGGTGGTCGTGGCCCGGTCGTCGCCGCGCCGGGCCTGGATCGCGCCGATCGCCGCGATCACGAGCACCAGGGCCAGCCGAATGATCAAGCGCCGGTTGCGCGAACTGACCATGGTATGATTCCTCCTGTTGGAACGGCGGCGCACTGACGCCACCGGCCAGGGGCAATGAAAGAGGATTGATGATGAAACCCATCGAACAGACAGGGTCCTTCTATCTGGGACGCATCTTCGACGAGGCCGCCGGCAAGACGACCGACGAGACCCTAATGTACGACGCACGGGACCTGACCACCCACGCGGTCTGCGTGGGCATGACGGGTTCGGGCAAGACCGGCCTGTGCATCGGCCTGCTCGAAGAGGCGGCCCTCGACGGGGTCCCCGCGCTGATTATCGACCCCAAGGGCGACATCTCCAACCTGCTTTTGACGTTTCCCGAACTCAGGCCCAGCGATTTCGCCCCCTGGATCAATCCGGACGACGCCCGGCGCAAGGGCATGGCGCCGGAAGCCTTCGCCGCAAAGACCGCCACGACCTGGCGCGAAGGGCTGGCGTCCTGGGGACAGGACGGCGACCGGATCAGGCGGCTGCGCGACAGCGCGGATTTCCGGATCTTCACCCCCGGTTCGACGGCGGGCGAGCCCGTTTCCATCCTGGCCTCGCTGCGGGCTCCCCGCGGTTCCTGGGAGGGACAGGAAGAGATGTTCCGGGATCAGATCCGCGGCACGGTCAGCGCCGTGCTCGGCCTGGCCGGCGTCGAAGCCGACCCGGTCCGCAGCCCCGCGCACATCTTCTTCTCCAACGTCATCGAGCACTACTGGCGCCAGGGCCGGAACCTGGACCTCGCGGACCTGATCATGGCCCTGCAGGAGCCCCCCGTGCGCAAGCTCGGCGTCTTCGACGTCGACACGTTCTTCCCGCCCGCCAAGCGTTTCGATCTGGCCATGTCCCTCAACGGGCTGATGGCCTCCCCCGGCTTCGCCGCCTGGCTCGAGGGGGCGCCGCTGGACATCGACAGCATGCTCTACACCCAGGACGGCAAACCGCGCCACGCCATCTTCAGCCTCGCCCATCTGGACGACGCCCAGCGGATGTTCTTCGTCACGCTGCTCCTCGAAAGCACTCTGGCCTGGGTCCGTCGGCAGAGCGGCACGACCAGCCTGCGTGCCCTGCTCTACATGGATGAGCTCTACGGCTTCCTGCCCCCGACGGCCAATCCGCCGTCCAAGAAGCCCCTGATGACCCTGCTCAAGCAAGCCCGCGCCTTCGGCCTCGGCGTCGTGCTGACGACCCAGAACCCGGTGGACCTGGACTACAAGGGACTGTCGAACACCGGTACCTGGTTCGTGGGCAAGCTGCAGACCGAACGGGACAAGGCCCGCATGATGGACGGCCTGGAGGCCGCCGGCGGCGGCACCGACCGCGGTCAGCTCGAAAAGCTCATCAGCGGTCTCGATTCCCGGGTGTTCCTGCTGCACAACGTCCACGAGGAGAAGCCCGTCCTGTTCAACACGCGCTGGGTGATGAGCTACCTGCGCGGCCCGCTGACCCGCGATCAGATCCGACTGCTGAAAACCGCGCCGCTGACGCCGGCGATGACCGGTGCATCCGGAGCGGGCGGCGCCGGCGCGCCCGCCCCGGTGGCGGGCGTGGCACCGACCGCAACGGCCGGCAAGGAATTCGCGGCCGACCTGGCCGCCGAAGGCTACGGCCCGGTAGCCGCCAGCCTCAAGGGCCGCCTGGTCCAGACCCATCTGCCGGTGCGGGTCACCGCGACCGAGGCCGGTGCGACCGATGCCGACGCCGCGGTCCTGCTGTACGAACCGTGCCTGTTGGCCTGCGGCCAGGTAGGTTTCGTGGACCGGCGCAAGGACATCAAGGCCGAACGTCCGGTGCGGCTGCTGCAGCACCCCGGCGGCAGCGCCGGCAGCATCGACTGGCGGCAGGCGGACCCCCTCGCTCTGGCGCCCACCGAGCTGACCGAATCCGGCCGGGACGCGGCCCTCTACGGTCCCCTGCCGCGCGGCTGGGAAACCGCGGCGACGCACCGCGCGGCCACCGCCGCCTTCAAGGATCATCTTTACGGCGACCACACCCTCGAGGTGCGTCACATCCCCGCCCTGAAGTTCTACGGACAGCCCGACGAGGACGAGGCCACCTTCCTGGGACGGGCCCGCCTGCTCGCCCGCGAGAATCGGGATCTGGAGGTGGACAAGCTCAACGCCAAGATCGAGGTCAAACTCGCCCGGCTGGAAAAGAAGCTGCGGCGCGAAGAGAGGGAGCTGTCCGAGGACGAAGCCGAACTCGGTTCGCGTAAGAAACAGGAGATGATCTCGGCCGGCGAAACCCTGCTCGGCATGTTCGGGGTCCTCGGACGCAAGCGCAGCACGGGGCTGTCGACGGCCGCCCGCAAGCGGCGCATGACCGCGCGCGCCAAGGAGGACGTGGCCGAGTCGCGCCAGGAAATCGCCGCGATGCAGGCCGAACTGGAAGAAATGCGCGACAAGCTGGCCGACGATGTGGCCGACATCAGCAGCAAGTGGGAGGACGTCCTGCACGAGGTGGAGACCTTCACGGTGACGCCCCGGCGTTCCGACGTGCGGGTCGATCTGGTCGGGGTGGGCTGGCTGCCGGTCTGGGCGATCACCGGCCCCGGCGGCGCCGTCCAGCGTGTCGACGCCTGGACCCGTCCGAGCGACTCAGCCTAACAGGTCCGAGGGATCGGGACAGTTGCGCAGCCACGCCTCTTTGTCCGCGAGCGTGGCCACGCCGGGAAAATCGCCGGCGTGTCCCTGCAGGTCGTTGATCCGCTGCAGGTGAAGATGGGGCGGCCAGCCGCCGTTCTCGAGCGGCTCGCCCAGCCAGGCGAAGACCTCGCCCGCGGCCACCGGCAGTTCCGGACGCAGTCCTTCCAGCGAACGGTGCGCCAGATGGCCCCACAGCGTCCAGCAGGGTCCGGCGTGCTCCAGGATGATCGTGCCCCCGTAGTCACCGGCGCTGTCGTTGACCGCGAAGCTGTGCACGACGCTCGCCACCGGAGCCCGCAGGGGCGTGCCCGCATCCGTCCAGACGTCGACGCCCAGATGGATCACCCGCGGTTCGGCGCCGGTTGCCTCGGTCGTACCGAACAGCGGGCTGCCCGCGTAGATACCCCGGTGCTCGCCATACCCTCCGACCAGAGCCGGAGCCGAACCCCTCCTGGCGGCCAGGAACGCGACAAACGCGTCCAGGTCGCTCCCGTCGACCGGCGCTCCGACCAGGTCCAGCGGCAGGGCCTCGTTCATGGGAAAGGGGAAGATCGGCAGGGGACGCTCGGACATGTTCAACTCCCGTTCATCCAGGCAGATC
The DNA here is from genome assembly GCA_942492615.1 of Candidatus Krumholzibacteriia bacterium. Classification (GTDB taxonomy): domain Bacteria; phylum Krumholzibacteriota; class Krumholzibacteriia; order LZORAL124-64-63; family LZORAL124-64-63; genus CALOFL01. Next base: position 179,392 of record CALOFL010000019.1, on the reverse strand, counting down.
GTCGACGATGCCCACGACCACCGATCGGACCGGCAGGTCCGCGCCGCCGAGAATCTGCCGGGCGCCGTTGCCTTCGTCGAGCATGAGCACCATCTCGCCCGGCCCGGCGCCCACGGTGTCGACGGCGATGACGTAGCCGCCGGTCGCCTGGCCACGGGCGTCGATCCGGTCGAGAAGGAGCAGGCGCCGACCGTCCATCGCCGGATGGTGGATGGTCGACGTGATCCGTCCGCTGACCCTGGCGAGTATCATGGCTTCTTCTCCGGCGGATCGATCTGCAGATCGTTGACCAGGCCGACGACCGCGTGGTCGACCGGCACGAAACTGGGGTCCAGGGTCAGGGCGGCTTCGCGGCTGGCCTCCCAGTAGATCATCTCGCCCGGACCCGCCATCCGGGTCCCGTCGGCGCAGACGAAGGGCCGGCCCGCGGCCTGTCCGTGCTTGTCGAGCGGCTGGACCCACAGCATGGGCACGCCGGCCAGGCCGTCATGGACCACCGCGGGCACCAACCTGCCGATCACCTGCCCCAGGAACATCGCTCAGTCCTCCACGGTTTCGGCCCCCGCGGGCTCCCAGAGACCGCACCGCGAGAACCGGGTGCCTTCGGTCAGAACGTCCCGCAGGGTCTCGTCCACCCGCGGCAGCACCGTCGCGGCCACCAGCTGTGCCGTGGAGCCCAATTCCCTGGCGGCCCGATCAAGGGCTTCCTGCACATCGGGTAATCGTCCGTCGATTACCGCCAGGGCCCGGCCGCCGAGGTCATCGGCCAGCCGGGTTTCAATCAGGCCCACCGGGACCGCTTTGAGCACCGCATCAATCGCTCGCAGCAGCCCCGGCGAAGTCGATACTTCCACCACACCGATCGCTTCCATCGTGGGCGCTCCGCGTTCGCCCCTGACCGCGGCCGCCAGCAGGGCGTGGGGCGCCGGCAGGCACACCGCGTCGGCCAGGGCGGCGTGGGCGCAACCGACGGCCACACCGGCGGCGTGCGCCTCCAGCGTGCTGGCCACCGTTCCGCCGACCAGGGCCAGATAGCGGCCCGGGTGCACCGAACCGCACCGCAGCAGCGCGACGGGCGACTTCTTGAGCATCGCGTCGACGGCCAGGATCCCCGTGGCCACGTTGCTGAATTCCAAGAGTGCGAGCGCCTGGTTCATGCCACCTACACGATCCTGAAGTGGTCGACCATCACGCACCGCCGGCGCCGCGAGAAGCTGACCGGATAGGTCAGACCCTCGCCCGTCGGGCTGGCGATGGTGAAACTGGTGTACCCTTCGCCGCCGGCGGCGAGCCCGGCGACGATGGGCCCGTTCTTGACGAAGATGCTGGTGTTGATCACGCGGGCCATGCGACTGAGGGCGTCGATGTCGCGTGAATGCATGGAGGCCGAGTGACCGAAGCCGTGTTCGGACTCCTTGGCCAGATCGATCGCGCGGTCCACGTTCGGCACCCGCACGACCGGCAGCACCGGCATCAACTGTTCGCTCCACACCAGCGGATGGTCTTCGGGGACGTCGGCGATCACCAGCCGCGTGCTGTCGTCCGCCCGCACGCCGATGCGATCGAGAATCACCGCGGCATTCCGGCCCACCAGATCCTTGTTGATCACGCTGTGGGTGCGCGGGCCCCGATTCTCGGTGAAGATCTCGCGCTCGAGGCGGCGCAGTTGCGCCTGGTCCACCAGGTAGGCGCCGCTGGCCCGCATCTCCTTGATGAGTTCGTCGGCCGCCGCAGCGACGACAAACGCCTGTTTTTCATCCACGCAGATGACGTTGTTGTCGAAGCTCGCGCCGTACACGATGTCCCGGGCGGCCTGGGCCAGGTCGGCGGTCTCGTCGACCACTGTCGGCGGGTTGCCCGGGCCGGCGCACACGGCGCGCTTGCCGCTCTTCATGGCGGCCTTGACCACGCCCGGACCACCGGTGACCACCAGCAGATCGATGCCGCGGTGATGCATCAGCTCGGTCGCCGAGGCGATCGTCGGACTCGCGACGGCCGTCACGAGGTTTTGCGGGCCGCCGACGGCGGCCACGGCCCGGTTGATCAGGCCGATGGTGGCCAACGAGCAGGCCACCGCACCGGGATGGACGTTGAACACGACACTGTTGCCGGCGGCCACCATGCCGAGGGTGTTGCAGATGATCGTGCTCGTCGGGTTGGTGGTCGGCGTGATGGCGCCGATCACCCCGAAGGGCGCCCACTCCATCAGGGTCAGACCGTGGTCGCCGGAAGTCGCCTCCGGCCTGAGGGCCTCCGTGCCCGGGGTCTTCTCCGTCACCAGCCTGTTCTTGATGATCTTGTCCTCGTAGCGACCCAGGCCCGTCTCTTCCCAGGCCAGCCGCGCCAGGGCGTCACCGTGCTCGAGCATGGCCGCGCGGATGGCGGCGATGATCTCCTCGCGCTTGGACAGCGAGGCCTCGCCCAGGTAGTCGAACGCGATGCGCGCAGCAGCGACGCAGTCGTCGACGCTGGCGAAGGCGCCTTCCCCGGTCGGCACCGGCGCCGCCGTCGGCGAAGACCGCCCCGGAAGGCCATCCCTGGCACTCCCGGGGCTTGCGGCCGTGTGGGACGTCCCTGTCCCCAGCCTGCCTGCCAGCTGGCGGGCAATGCGATCGACCTGGTGGTCGGTGAGCCGTCTCATCCTTCACGGCCCTTCTTGTAGCGTTCGGCGCCTTCGATGTCCCAGCTGTCGACGATGGCCATGATCACCGCGTCGACCGGCTTGCCGTCCGTGGCGGCCGTCTGGCGCGCCGAGGAGCCCGAGGCGTACAGGACGTATTCGCCCTCGCCGGCGCCCACGGCATCCACCGCGACGACGATGCCGCCGGTCAGCTCGCCGTCCGGGCCCGCGGCCCCCACCAGCAGCAGCTTGAGGCCCTCGAGGCTCTCTTCCTTGCGGGAGGACACGACCCGTCCGAGGACTTTCGCGAGATTCATGCCGGCCTACGCTTCGGCCTGGCGACCCAGCGGGATCACCGTGTCCACGTTGGCGTGGGGACGGGCGATCACGTGCACGGCAACCACCTCGCCGACGCGCGTGGCGGCCGTCTGGCCGGCGTCGCAGGCCGCCTTGACCGCCGCCACGTCACCGCGGACGATGGCCGTGGTGTAGCCGCCGCCGGTCTTCTCGTAACCCACCAGGTCCACCCGGGCGGCCTTGACCATGGCGTCGGCGGCCTCGACCGTCGCCGCGAAACACCTGCATTCGATCATTCCCAGAGCGTCAGCCATTTTCGTTCCTCCTGTTCATGGTATCCGTCGTTTTCGCCGTCGTTCCTACTTCTTGATCTCACGACCCTTGAGGGCTTCGAGTGAGGCCACGGCCGCCGGGCGCGCCACCTCCACGTCCTTCTCTTCGCCGCCGATGTAGACCCGGCCGAAACTGCCGAAGGCCCGCACCTCGAGGATGTTGATGCCGGCGGCCTTCTCCGCCTCGTTGGCCGCCAGGGCCGCGTAGGCCGCCGGTTCGCACTCGAGCACGAACAGGGTCTGGCCCGACAGGATCAGGTTGCCGTGACGCATGCGGTTGATCAGCATGCACTGGTGGTCGTCGAGGTGCCGGACCACCTGGTCGGAAACGATGCGCGGCTTCAGGCGCTGTTCCTCCTCCAGGTCGAGCGCCTCGAGGATGGCCCGACCGGCCTGCCGCACATCCGCCTGGCTGTCCGAATGGACCTCCAGCATGCCGAAATGCCGTTCGACGATCTGCATGCCCGGCGTCACGTTCGTCGACTTCAGGGCGATGTCCATCACGCGGTTGATCTCGATGCCCGGCGCGATTTCCACGAAGAGGCTCGCCTGCCCCACGCGGGGCAGAAAACCCTGGGCCACCGTCGCCTGGAACGAGGCGAACTGGGGCTGCAGGCTGTCGATCACGCAGTAGGCTCTCAGGTCGACCATGCTGGGCTCCTTGCGGTCATGCGGGGACCGTCACTTTGTGGGCTTCCTGAACGATGGCGATGCTGGCGCTCGCGCCGATCCGCGTCGCTCCGGCCTCGATCATGCGCTTGGCGTCGCTGAACGACTTGATGCCGCCGGAGGCCTTGACTTCCATGCCGGCCCCGCGGACCACGCGGGCCATCAGGGCCACGTCCTCGGCGGTGGCGCCCCCGGAAGCGAATCCGGTCGACGTCTTGACGAAATTGGCCCGGGCCCGCTTGGCCAGCTCGCAGACCCGCTTCTTCTCGTCGTCGGTCAACAGCGCGGTCTCGATGATGACCTTGCTCACGGCGCTGCCGTCGCGGCAGGCCTCGGTCACGGCCAGGATGTCCTTCAGCACGTAGTCGTCGTCCCCGCTCTTGAGCCGGCCGACGTTGATGACCATGTCGATTTCCTTGGCGCCGTCGCGGATCGCCTTGCGGGTCTCCATGCCCTTGAGGTCCGGGGTGTTCGCGCCCAGGGGGAACCCGACCACCGAACAGGTCAGCACCCCGCTGCCGCGCAGACCGTCGGCCACCCGCTTGACCCAGCAGGGATTCACGCAGACGGACCGGAAGGAGAATTCGCGCGCCTCGGTCACGATGCGGTCGACCATGTCACAGGGTGGCATCGGGCTTGAGAATCGTGTGGTCGATATACCGGGCCATGTCCTCGGGGATGTTGCCGGGACTGTCGGGACCGGAAGTCAGTCGCCGCGCGCCCAGTTCGATGAAGCGGCGGGCGGTGTCCGGGCAGCTGCCCACGCAGGGTCCCCCGTGCCAGGCGTCGCCGCCGGCGCCGAGCAGCCCCTCGAGTCGGTCGATGATACGGGCCATGTCGGCTTCGGACAGGTCGTCCAGGCCCGTGCCGGCGGCCGTCGCGACCGCACGGGCGGCCGCCGGGGCGCCGGTCACCGCGGCATCGGCAATCATCGCCACCCGGCGCCGGTGGCGGGGCTCGTTGCACTCGGCCGTCAGGAAGACGTCGACGATCTGCGCGGCCAGGTTCCCGCCGATGAGCCCGGCGCCGAGCGTCAGCAGGTTGGCGTCGTTGTGCTCGCGGCCGTTGCGGGCGCTGGAAAGGTCGTAGGCCATGGCCGCCCGCACGCCGGGCACCTTGTTGGCCACCATCGAGGAACCGATGCCGGCGCCGTCGATCATCACCCCCCGCTCGGCCTGCCCGGTAGCCACGGCTTCGGCCACTTTCCGGGCGTAGACGGGGTAATCGACCGCGTCGGTGGAATGCGTACCCACATCCAGGACCCGGTGTCCGGAACGGCCGAGGTGGTCCATCAGCGATTTCTTCAGTTCAAACCCACCGTGATCCGCGCCGATGGCGATCTTCATGGCTTCAACCTCGTCGTTTGCCTGCTTGACGGCCTTCCCGGGTCTACCAAACCTGGGAGTTGTCTTTTTTCCTCAGCGTCGTGGATGATCCGGACGGGATCCTGCCGGCACTCCCCAGCGCGTCCTTCAACATCTGCAGATGCTCTTCGAGTGCCCGCCGGCCCCGTTCGGTCAACTCGAAGCAGGTCACCGTGCGGTTGCCCTGACGCAGCTGGTCCCGGGACAGGAAGCCCGCGGCGGTCAGCTTGCGGGTCTGGACGTGGAGGTTGCCGTCGGCCAGCCCCGTTTCGTCGCGCAGGGCGGTGAAGGTCCAGCGGCCGGCATCGGCCGTGGTGACCAGGATGGCCAGCCGGGCGGGGGTTCCGAGCAGTTCCTCCACATCCCTTGCCTTCATGCCTGACGGATCCTCCATGACCACTTCACCATCATAAGTGGATGACCGGTACACGTTATTGCTTCTTCATATGAAGTTAAATACCATAAATCAACGGCTGTCAAGCGGGGAAATCAACTTTACCGGAATAAGGATATTTCAGGACCTGCCGGGAACCTGCCCCGACAGTCGGCCGGTCGCCGCACACCGCCACGATCCGACCACTCCGAGCGGAATCCGCCAGCCGTTCCGACCTGGGGGGGTCGTCACCCTGGCGGACACACGGCGGGCCGCGGCGCCCCCACCTCGTGCCAAACCCAGGGTAAACCGCTTGATAAAACAACTTAAGCGCACACTGCCCTTATATACTTCACAATATTAAGCATGATTGACGCGCCCCCACCCTGACTGCGGTCCATCCCGGAACCTGGCGCCGCACCGGCTGGCGGCGAAGTCTTTGCTCAAGCAAGGGGATCTTCGGCCCGAAGCTGGAATCTGGTACGTGATCTCCCCCGGGCCCGCAGACGAGCGACGGCAGTACGGACGGCCGATCAGCGGAGGACTTGAAATGCTGGCATTGAAGACCATCCTGGCCAGGAACGAAGACTGCCCCGTCAAGGAAATCGGGGACGGACTCGTCATCGGCGAGCCGACGGGCGAACTGACCCATTCCCTGGAGGAGATCGGGGCCTTCATCTGGCGCTGCATCGACGGCAAGAAGACGATGGAGGACCTGCTGGCCGATCTTCTGGCCGAATACGACGTCTCCCCCCGCACCGCCGCCGCGGACCTGCAGGCCTTCGTGGACCAGCTCCTGGCCGCCGGACTCCTCAAGACCGTGTGACGCCCCCGGGCGGCCCTTTCGGGGCCGCCCCATATTTCCCGGCTTTTTGGTCGGTTTTTCCTGACATTACCCCGCTAATGCGATAAGATTATCAGTTGAGACCCGAATAGGTTTTTCCGCCGCCAAGGAGATCCATATGTTTGCCTACCTGAAACGCCTGCCCGTATTCACGGGGTTGTTGCTTTTCGCCGCGGCCATCGGGCTGCTCGGAACGTCAGGATTCGTTTACGCCGCTGACCGGACGGTGGTGGGTGAACTCTGGTCGGCGGACGGCTGACCCTACTGTCCTTCCGCGGTTCGCGGAATCCAGGATCTCGAGGCCTACTTCGGGGACGACCAGTTCCTCGGCATGACATTCTACTTCACCGCCCCCTACGATTTCCCCGCCGGCGACGCCCGCGCGTCCTGGTATCAGTTCAACGGGACACCCTCGGTCATGTTCGGCGGTACCTACCCCGAGGTCGGTGGTTTTTCCAGCGGCTCGATGTACAGCTACTATCAGCCCACGGTCCAGGGTCAGCTGGCAGCGGCCAGCCCCATGGCCATGACCTCCGGCTACGTCATCCTCGACGGCGTGACCACGGTCACGACCGACATCGCGGTCGACACCGCCTTCAGCGGTTCCGACATCCAGGTCCACGCCTTCGTCTGCCAGGACGGTCTTCACGACCATCCGAACATGGTCGTGGACATGCTCCCCAGCCAGACCTTCACCCCCAGGTCGCCCGGGCAAACCGCCCAGGTGATGAACACGTTCCCCATGGACGAGGCCTGGAGCCAGCCGGACCTGGCCATCATTCTCGTGGTGCAGGACATGGTCACCGGTGAGATCCTGCAGGCCGTACAGTCGGTCCCCGACTACGCTGCGGCCATCGTCATGGACTGCGAACCCGACGGTGTCGAAGCCGAGTGGACCATCAGCGGCCCCGGCTTCGACTTCTCCAGCAGCGGCGACCGCCTGCTCAACGTCTTCCAGGCCGGCACCTTCACCGTGACCTGGGAGGACATCCCCTACTGGACCGACCCGACCGGTCCCCAGGTGGCCACCGTCGCCGAGGACGGCACGCTGACCTTCACCGGCCAGTACACCGACGGGCCGTTTGCCGCCTCGACCGCCGGCCCGCTGGGCGATACCGGCGCCGGCCGCGCCGTCAGCATGGTCGACATCGACAACGACGGTGATTTGGACATGCATGTCGTCAACGAGAACGCCGCCGACCAGCTGCTGCGCAACGACGGCGGCGCCTTCACCGATATCGCCGTCGGCCTGATCGCCGACGCCGGCAACGGGCAGGGCGCGGCCTGGGCGGACGTCAACAGTGACGGCTTCCTGGACGTCTATCTCACCCGGTTCGGATCGGCCAACCAGCTGCTGGTCGGCGACGGCGCCGGCGGCTTTTCCGCGGTGACCTCGTTCGGGCTCGATCACGACGGCCCCGGGGGTTCCACCACGTGGGTCGACTTCAACGGCGACAACATTCTCGATCTGTACGTGACGAATTACGGCGCAAACGACGTCCTGCTGAAGAGCCAGGGAGAGATCTCCCCCAACTTCTTCCTCTTCATCGCAGCCGCGAACCCCCCGCCGAGCGGGGTCAACAGCAGCGCGGCGATCTGGACCGACGGCAACCTGGACGGAACCCTCGACCTGTTCCTGACCAACCAGTTCAGCACGAATTTCTACTACGAGAACGTCGGCAACGACCAAGGCTTCAATGACCTGACCAACGGCCTCGGTCTCGGCGATCTGGGCAAGGGCATGGGCGCGGCCTTCGGCGACTACGACAACGACGGGGATTTCGACCTGTACGTGGCCAACGAGGGCATGGCCGACATCCTCTACTCCGCCCAGGGGTCGTTCCAGTTCAACAAGGTGCTGGGCGAGAACCTGGGTGACTCCGGCAACGGCCGGAGCGTGGTCTGGGCCGACCTGGACAACGACACCTTCCTCGATCTCTACGTCACCCGTCACAACCAGCCGGACCTGATGCTCATGGGCGACGGGACCGGTACGTTCGTGAAGGTTCCGGTGGGGCCGGCCGAAGCCGAAACCGCCAGCAATGCCTGCGCGAGCGGAGATGTCGACGGCGACGGAGCCATCGACCTCCTCGTGTCACGCGACGGGGCGGCCAACGTCCTGTTCCGGAATGAAATCACTGCTGACAACCACTGGGTCGTCCTCAAGCTGGCCGGCGTCGCACCCAACACCAGCGCCATCGGTGCCCGGGTGGTCCTGACCGCCGACGGTGTCAGCCAGTCGCGGCTCGTCACCGCCGGCTCCGCCTATCTCGGCAACAGTTCCCTGGATGTCCACTTCGGCCTGGGCGCTTCGCGATCGGCCGACCAGGTGGTCATCCACTGGCCCAGCGGCGCGGTCGAGACCATCGGCCCGCTGGTCGCCGACCGGATCTGGCAGGTCGGCGAAGGCCAGGCGCTGTCGGAGGTCCCGGGCAGCGTGCCGGCGGCGGTCACCAGCCTGGGTCTGGCCCATCCCAACCCATTCAATCCCAAGACGACCATCTCCTTCAGCCTGGAACGGGCCGGCGCGGCGAAGATCGAGGTCTTCGCCATCGACGGCAGCCTGGTGTCCACGCTGGCCGACCGCACCTTCAGCGCCGGTCCCCAGCAGGTCACCTGGTCCGGAACCGACCGCAGCGGCCGGAAGGTCGCTTCGGGGACCTATTACTACCGGCTGACGACCGCGAACGGTTTCAGCCGGTCCGGCAGCATGGTCCTGATCAAGTAGACGGCTCCCGCGTCTCCGTCCCCCAAGGCCCGCCGCTCGACGCGGCGGGCCTTGTTTTGCGGATCCCGCTTCCGGCCCGTTGACCGGCGGACCGAATCCCGGTATTTTGTGGCTCCACAACCATGCCAGTTGAACCCGTCTACGACGTTACCCGCCTGGAGGTCCCCGTGCTCACATCATCACATCCCCGGAATCGTTCCGCCGTTCTGGCCCTGGCCGCCATTCTCCTGGTCGCCGTGCCGGCACCCGCCCAGGACAAGGTCGCCGAGAACGAGTGGAGCATCACTTCCCTCAGCGACGAGATTCGTGAACTGACGCAGACCGTGAGCCCCGCGGTGGTCCAGATCTACACCTCCAGCTACGGCGCCCTCGCCGCGGGCGGGCCCCAGGGCGCAGCGCTGTTCGGGCAGCAGAAGGCCACGGGCTCGGGCATCATCCTCGATCCGAACGGTTACATCCTGACCAACAACCACGTGGTCGAAGGCGCCAAGCGCGTCCAGGTGCGGCTCGCGCCGCAGGCCCTGGGTCAGGATCCGGGCAAGTCCATCCTCGCCTCGGGCGGCGCCATCGTCGGCGCCCAGATCATCGGTACGGACAAGGACACCGACCTGGCCGTCATCAAGATCGACAAGACCGACCTGCCCTTCCTGACCCTGGGCGACTCGGACGAGATCTTCCAGGGCCAGCTGGTCTTCGCCTTCGGCAGCCCGATGGGCCTGACGAACTCCGTCAGCTTCGGCGTGGTCAGCACGGTGGCCCGCCAGCTCGAGCGCGACAACCCGATGATCTACATCCAGACCGACGTGGCCATCAACCCCGGCAACAGCGGCGGTCCCCTGGTCAACGCGCGGGGCGAGGTCATCGGCGTCAACACCCTCATCTTCACCCAGAGCGGCGGCAGCGAAGGCCTGAGCTTCAGCGCCCCCAGCAACATCGCCAAGAACGTCTTCAACCAGATCCGGGCCAACGGCCGGGTCAAGCGCGGCATCATCGGGGTCTACCCCCAGACCGTGAACCCGTGGATGGCCGCGGCGCTCAAACTGGGGGTCCAGTGGGGTGTCATTCTCGGTGACGTCTACCCGGGCGGCCCGGCCGAGAAGGCGGGCCTGGAGGCCGGTGACATCGTGCTGGCGCTGGACGAAAAGCCCATGGAGAACGCGCGCCAGTTCGAGGTGAACCTCTACCGCAAGCCGATCGGCGGCAAGGTCAACCTGGAGATCATGCGGAGCGGGCGGAAGTTCACCAAGGCGGTCGAGGTCATCGAACGGGTCGATCCCGACTACCGTTTCTTCGAGATGATCTCGACCGAGCGGAACATGGTCAAGCGGATCGGCGCCCTGTGCATCGACCTGGACAACGACAGCCGGCAGCTGCTGCCCTTCAAGCCGCGAAAAACCGAGGGCGTGATCGTCGCCGCCCTGGCCGCCGACGTCAGCCTGCTGGGCGAATCGTTCATGGCCGGTGACATCCTCTACGCCCTGAACGGCCAGCCGATCGGCGGGCTGCGGTCTCTCAAGAGCCTGGTCAAGGACCTGGCCTTCGGCCAGCCCGCCGTCTTCCAGATGGAGCGGGGCGGGCGGATGCGTTTCCTGGTGATGGAGGTCGAATAGGCCGGGCCCTACTTCAGCAGCATCATCTTGCGTGCGGCGGTCTGACCGCCGAATGCGATCCGGTAGATGTACATGCCGCCGGGTACCCGCGCTCCGTCATCGTCGGTGCCGTTCCAGGTCGCCGCGTGTTCCCCCGCGGCTCGTACCTCGCGCACCAGGGTGCGAACCCGGCGCCCGGCCACGTCGAAGATCTCCAGCGTGACCGGACCCTCCTGCTCGACGACGTAACGGATGCTCGTTGCGGGGTTGAATGGATTGGGATGGTTCTGCTCGAGCCGCAGGACCTTGACCGGCGTCTGCTCCGTCAGGGCGGCCACGGGGTTGTAGGCCGCATTGGCGGCGTCCACGTTCGCCTGCAGCTCCTGCAGGCTTTCCCCCACGACCAGCGCGTAGACCACGGTGCCGGTGCCGCCCGGTTCCAGACCCATGGTCGCCGCGGTGATCGCCGACCAGTCATCGGCGGTCTTGCCGGCGGGGAAGCTGAGGCTGCCGCTGAGAAAACCGAACTTGTCCGCATCGGTCACGTGGCTGGCCGGGTAAACGAACTGGGGATTGTTGACCACCGAGAGGTTCGCCGCCTCGGCGGCGCCGAGCAGGGCGATGCCGTAGTAGAGCCCCAGCGGCTCGAAAAGATAGGTCAGGTTGCGCGACGCGTCCGTGCCGCCCCGATCGACCGCCGATCCGTCACCGATATCGAAATCGCAGTAGACCCCCGTGTACAGCGACGGCAGCGCCGCGGTCCCGTGGTTCGTCACGCGGTAGTCGAGAATCACGAACCGCTGATCCGGCGCGGCATCAAAGGCCATGCTCGTCAGCTCCACCGACAGGGGCTTGGGGAAGGCGTGGCCGGCGTCGGTGAAGGTCGAGCGGAAGGTCTGGTCGCTACCCTGCTCGCCGAGATCCTGGACCCGGCCGTTGGGGTCGGTGTCCGAGACGATCCACTCGTAGTTCTCGCCGCCCAGGCCGCTGTAGTCGCGGTTGCACACGTAGTCGGCGCCGGTGGCCGCCCAGAAGGAACCGATGAACAGATCGCCGCCGCTGGTGAGCAGGCCCATCCCCGCTCCTTCAGCGCCGCTGTCGTCCAGGAATCCCAGCGTGCCCTGATCGGTGACCGTCAGAAAGACCTCGCCCACGTCATGGGTGCGCCAGTCCGGCAGCCCCACATACCATTCCACATCGAAGGTCTGCTGAAAATACAGGCCGGAGGTGACCGTCAGATTCATGGTGAAGGCGAAACCCTGGGGAGCGCCGGCGCCCACTTCCAGGCTGAAGGGACTGGCCTGATTGTCGGCGGTGCCCCCGCCGGCGGCCATGGCCGGGAAAGAACCGCTCCCGTCGGTGACGGTCACCCAGGGATTCGGGTCCACCGTCAGGATGGCCGAGACCGCAAGCGCCGCGACGAGCGGGCTGCTGTTGGTCAGGCGAAACGCCAGGGAGCTGACCTGACCGGGATCCAGCGCCTGGTCGCCGAACGGATCGGGCAGAACGTCCGCCACGGCGATGTCCGGGGCCGCGGTCAAAGGCGTGGCGGCCACGACGATCAAGGCGTCGGGCCGGCCGGAACCGAAGTCGTTGTCCTTGCCCGGCGCGCCCAGATCGATGGCGTTCTTTTCCATGATCGAATCGATCCCGGCCGGCGACAGCGTGGGGTTCTTCTCCAGCATGAGGGCGGCGATGCCCGCGGCGTGCGGACAGGCCATCGAGGTTCCGGTCCACGAGTTGCCGCTGTAACCCGCGGGCAGGACCGTGGAGTTGACCAGGACGCCGGGCAGCGCCAGATCGGGTTTGATCAGTCCCGGCCCCGGCGCGTAGGGCCAGTCGTTCCACGGACTGACATCGTCCCACCGGGCGGGGCCGCGCGACGAGCCGTTGTAGACGTCGTCGCTCCGGTAGTAGGTACCCCCGACGGAGATCACGCCGCCGGTGCTGCTGTGGGGCTGTCCCCCGGGCAGCCACGGCGGCGGCACGCGCGCGGTCAGGGTCAGTTCGATCGGCGGGCTGTACGCTCCGTGTTCGTTGCCGGCGGAGTTGAAGAAAACGACACCCGCATCACGGATGTTGGCGTTGTTGGCTCTCTCGGCCCTCAGGAACGACTCAGGGATGTTGCCGGGAATACCCAGCGACATGGTGATGATCCGCGCCCCGTTCTCCACACAGTACTGCTCGGCCGCCCAGATCATGCCCAGCGAACCGCCGCTGCCGTCGGCCTGCCAGACCTTGAGCACCATGAGCTCGGCGCCGGGAGCCACGCCGGTGGCGATACCGCCGCTGCCGTCGCCCACGACCGTGCCGGCGGTATGGGTGCCGTGGCCACCGTTGGGACTGTCGTCGTTGGGGTCGTTGTCGCCGACGCCGAAGTCCCAGCCGTGGATGTCGTCGATGAATCCGTTCTGGTCGTCGTCCACCCCGTTGCCGGCGATCTCGCCCGGATTGACCCACAACCGCGAAGCCAGGTCCGGATGGGTCAGCCAGACCCCCGTGTCGATATGGCCGACGATCACGCCCTGGCCGGTGTAGCCCATGGAGTCCCAGACCTGATCGGCCCGCACGTACTTCACACCCCACGCCGTATCGACGGCGGCCGGCGCGGCGATGATCTTGTCGACGGGTCCGCGGCTGGTCGCGCGGGTCAGATCGTAGGTCTTGTCGTAGAAAAGGGTGGCGGCATCGGGCAGGGCCGTCAGGGACGGCACGACCGCCGGGTCGGCCCGGAACGAGACCGCGCCGGCGAGATAGAGCGACTGCACCGCGTCGATCGCGCCCGACCGGCCGCGCTCCCTCAGGTGAGCCAACGCCCCGGCCTGCATCTTGGCCGCCCGCTTCCGCAACGCGGCCACGACGCGCTGCCGCCGTTGTTCAGGACCCAGATCCTTCAGTTCGTCCGCCAGGTCCGCCACGCCGGCGGGCGCATCATAGATCATCAGGATCGGCACCTGTTCACCGGCGCTCTTCTGTGCCAGCAGGGCTTCCAGTTCCGCATCGATCGTCACGGCTAGCGCGGAGGTGGCGGTCAGCAGCAGCAGCAGAACTGCAGGCAGGGCACAGCGGCGGGTCATCGAAGCCTCCTTGGCGAACCGGAAACCCAAGCGAACGGAAGCGTACCTGTCCGGGGAATCATCATTCAGGTCAGATTACAAAAAAACCCGGGTAAAGGCCAAACGCACCGGAGCGGACGGCGGGCGGGATAGCGTCAGTGGCCGCGCAACCCGCTGCAAAAAGGAGGGATTCAGCCCTGAATATGAAATTCGTGGGTGATGGTCGCCGTCTTGCCCAGCATGGCCGAAGCGGAGCAGTACTTGGTCTCGGAAAGTTCGATCGCCCGCTTGACCTTGGCTTCGTCCAGTGCCCCGGTGAGGGTGTAGATCAGGTGGATCTTGGTGTAGACCCGCGGATGATCCGCGGCGCGCTCGAATTCGGCGGCCACCTCGAGGCCCTCCAGGGGCTGCTTCATGCGCTCGAGAATACTCGTCACGTCGACGCCCGTGCACCCGATCAGTCCCAGCAGCAGCAGCTCCAGCGGCGTGGCCGCAGTGTCGCCGCCGCCCTTTTCCTCCGGTACGTCGGTCACCAGGTCATGACCGGTGGCCGAGCGGTATGTGAAGCGCAGGCCTCCGGTCCAGGTCGCGGTCATGCGATTCATGCGCAGTGTCTCCTCAGCGAAGCAGACGCACCCGCACCGGCGGGTCGTCCTCGTCCTTGCGTTTCATCAGGGCGTTGATCTCGGCGCCGATCAGGAAGACCAGCCCGGAAATCCACAGCCAGATCATCAGGATCACGACGGCCGCCAGACCGCCGTAGGTCTTGTTGTAGGTGCCGAAGTTCCGCAGGAAGATACGGAACGCCGACGAGGCCACGAGCCACATGATGGTCGACCATACGGCCCCCGGCAGGATCCACTGGAACTTCTGCCGGGCCTCCGGGGCGAAGTAGTACAGGATCGACAGGGCGAGCAGGTTCAGGACAAACGCCATCGGCAGCCGGATGGAGGTCCAGAAGGTGTTGGTCTCGCTGGCGATGCCCATCAGTTCGAACAGGTTCTGCGTCACGCCCGGGCCGACCAGGATGATGGTCATCGACATCAGCCACATGCCCGACAGCACGAGCACCAGCACGATGGACAGGACCTTCTGGGTCACCATGTTGCGGCGCGGACGGATATTGTAGGCCCGGTTGATCGTCGTGATCAGGGCGCCGACGGCCATGGAGGCGCCCCACAACGAGGCCAGCAGACCGAAACTGAGCAGGCCCTCGCTGTAGTTGGGCAGCTGGCGGATCACGACGTCGGTGACGTAGGTCGCCGACTCCACGGGCATCTGTTCGCTCAGGGCCGCGAGCAGCTCGCGCTGCAGCTTCTCCCCGAGCGGGAACGTGCTGATGAGACTGAGCAGGAAGATCAGGAACGGGAACAGGCCGAGCATGGTGTAGAAGGCGATCTGCGCGGCCATCCCCATACAATCGTCATAGCCGATCTCCCGCTGGAGACGGACCAGAAAATACCAGAAGCGCTTGAGGCGGCGGCTAAAGTTCATGATGCGCCCTAGGATGGGTCCAAGTCCGGTCGAAATCAACTGTTGATCAGGGGAATTCTTGGCTTCGGCAGGGACCTGATCTATAGTTTCCAGGTCCCGTTCGGCCGTCCCCCGACCCGACCAACCGCTGGAGGCGTCATGCATTCGTCCGCCCGCCGCAATTACCTGATTCCCGTGGTTCTCCTCCTTGTCGCCTGGGCTCCGCACCTGCTCGCCCAGGAAGCCGCGACCGCCACGCCTGAAGCAATGGCGGTCGCGGTACCGGACCCCGTCCTCGTGGATGAGATCCTGGTGACCGACATCATCCCGCTGCAGCTGCCGGCGTTCCATGACACGGAGCGGGCCGGTGTCACGACCGACGACCTGTTCCAGCAGGCTGTCGCCGTCCCGGGCGACGGTTGGCCCTGCGAGAACTGCGACTTCAGCGGATCCGCGGGCCGGACGCATTCCTGGAAAAAGGTCGCAACCGACGCCGGACGGGTGACCTTTGCGACCCCGGCAACCGGTACCGGCGTGCGCTACCTGGCCTTCACCATCACCAGCGATCGCTGGCAGAAGGCCACCCTCACGGTAGCCGGTGCGCACCCCGTGAGCGGCGTGCTCGACGGAGCGGATCTTGCTTTGACCGAGAGCGAAGCTGCGGACGACGAACCGGCAGGTTTTACGGCGGAGATGACGCTGACGATCGGCAAGCATCTGGTCGTGCTGCGCACCATGCCCGCGGCCGAAGCCACCGCTCCCTGGGACCTGGGTCTGTCGGTGACGCCAGCGGCTGCGGCCGGGCCAGCCTCGCTGGTGCTGGACACCGCGTCCACGCGTCCGGTCGACATCCAGCTCGTGCTCGACGCTCCCCGCATAGCGGACGTCTCTGTGTCCCCCGACGGCAAGCTGGCGGCCATCAGCCTGGGCGCCTACCGCAACGGCAAGGACCGCGAACAGTGGCTGGAGATCCGGCGCACCGATGACGGCGCCCTGGTGCACCTGTGGCGCAACGGCCAGGCGCCCGCTGCGGTGACCTGGCACCCCGCCGGCCGTCAGCTGTCCTGGCAGACGTCCCACGACGGTGCCGCGACGATCTGGCTGCACGATCTCGAAAGCGGCAACGTCACCGCCGTGCTCGAGGACGTCGAGAAACTCGGCCGCTGGAACTGGGCGCCCGCTGGCGGTTCGATCGTCTACCAAATCAATCGCAGCCCCGACCCCGATCCCCGCAAGGTCAAGCGTGTCCAACACCCGGCCGACCGGCAGCCCTGGTGGCGCGATCGCTCCCACCTCATGGAGGTCTTCGTACCCGGCGGCCTGACCAGGCGCCTGACCGCAGGACCGGTCAGCGCCGACGGCTGGACCATCTCTCCAGACGGGAAGCAGCTGCTCTTCTTCACCAACGAACCGGACATCACCAACCGCCCGTTCAGCACCACCGAGCTGTGGCTGATGGACCTCGAAACGCTGGCGACCACGATGGTCCTCGACGACCCCTGGGTCGGCGGCGCGGATTTCAGCCCCGACGGCAAGACGCTGCTGCTGCAGGCGTCACCCTCGGCCTTCGACGGGCTGGGTCGCAATCTGCCCGCGGGCGTCCAGGCCAACGACTACGGCGGGCAGCTCTATCTCTTCGACCTGGAGACCGGCCGGCCGACCGCCATCACCGTCGACTTGAGGCCGGACATCTCGGGCGCCGCCTGGTCGGTCGCCGACGGTTACATCTACGCCCGCACGATCGACACGCAGTACAACACCGTCTACCGGTTCAAGCCCGGACAGGACCGCTGGGAACGCATCAACACGGGCCTCGAGGTCACCAGCCAGTTCGCGCTGGCCAGGGACGCCCACGTCGCGGTGGCCCGGGGTTCGGGCGCAACGCGGCCCAACCGGCTCTACACGGTGGACCTGAAGAAGAACAAGGCAACCCTGCTGCTCGATCCCGGTCAGCGGCAGTACGCAGACATCGTCTTCGGCAAGGTCGAGGACTGGGTGGCCACGTTGCCCGACGGGATGAAGCTCGACGGCTTCGTCTACTACCCGCCCGGTTTCGATCCGGCGCTGAAGTACCCGGTGATCGTCTACTACTACGGCGGCACCAGCCCGATCACGCGCGACTTCGGCGGGCGGTACCCCAAGAACGTCTGGGCGGGTCAGGGCTACGTGGTCTACGTGCCCAATCCCAGCGGGGCCACGGGCTACGGTCAGGAGTACGCCGCCCGTCACGTCAACGACTGGGGCAAGCTGACCGCAGCTGAGGTCATCGCCGGCACCAAGGCCTTCCTGGCGGCGCACGAGTTCGCGGATCCCGAGCGCGTCGGCTGCATGGGCGCTTCGTACGGCGGTTTCCTGACCGAATACGTCGTAACCCGGACGGACATCTTCGCCGCCGCCGTCAGCCACGCCGGGATCTCGGACATCTCCAGCTACTGGGGCGAGGGCCTGTGGGGTTACGCCTACGGCGCCCGGGCCCTGGCCGATTCCTACCCCTGGCAGAACCGGGACCTGTTCGTCGAACAGAGCGCGCTGTTCCACGCCGACAAGATCACCACGCCGCTGCTGCTGGTCCACGGCGACGGCGACACGAACGTGCCCAAGGGCGAAAGCGACCAGCTGTTCACGGCCCTGAAGATCCTCGGCCGCGAGGTGGAATACGTGCAGATCCTCGGCCAGGACCACCACATTCTGGACCACGACCAGCGGATCGTCTGGAACGACACCATCCTGGCCTTTCTGGCCAAGCACCTGAAGGGGCGGCCCGCGTGGTGGGAAGCGATGTACCCGGAGCCGACGGATTACCGCTGAGACCGGCCGGGTCCCTGAATGAGAGAAAGTGCCCCGCTGGGGGCACTTTCGTTTTTGGGCAGGGAACGGGCGGCGGCTCCAGCGGTCTCAGTTGCTTTCGCCCTCCCAGACATCGGGCTCGCCCTCGAAACCCTCGCGGACCAGCACCAGCACCGCGCTGTTGGGCACGATCAGGTACTCCTTTTTCTCGAAGGTGATTTCCACGGCGGCCTTGTGCAGGAACAGGGCGTAGTCGCCCTCCTGGGCCTGGAGCGGCATGAAGCGCAGATGGCTGTCACCGGCGGCGTCGGTACCGCTCCAGTTCTCATCCATGAGGTCCATGGGGTTGACCACCGGCACGCCCGGACCGACGGACACCACCCAACCGCCCCGGGCCTGGCGCGCGGCTACGGCGGTCTGGGGCAGGTACAGGCCGGCGTTGGTCCTTTCCTCACCCTCCTCGGGCCGGATGAGCAGCCGGTCGCCGACAACGATCAGTTTCTTCTTCAGGCGCGGCATGGACAACCTCCGGTTGGGGCGTTTCGCGTCAGTATTTGAGGATAATATCATCCCGACGGCGGGGCAACGCACCGGCGGCGACCAGCCGGTCGGCGATCTGAGACAGGGTCACGGCTTGGCCCTGCGGCTGACCCGGCAGTTCCAGGTCCGGTGCGATGTCCGCCAGGGGCAAAGCCAGGTGGATGTACTTCCGGATGCCGGGGTCGGGGACCCGCCGGCCGAGGATTTCCCCCACGACCTCGCCCCAGATGGCGATGTCCACGTCGATCGTCCGCGAGGTCCACTGCCCGTTGGAGGGCCGCACCCGGTCCAGCGCGTTCTCCACATCCTGGATCAGGCGGGTCTTGAACACTTCGGGCTCCAGGTTCGTCAGGACCAGGACGGCGCCGTTGAAAAACGGTCCGGTATCGGGGGCCATCCCGACCGGACGGGTCTCGTAAACCGGCGACACGGCGGCGATTTCGGCCATTTCGGCCAGTTTGCGGACCGCCAGCGGGTAGTAGTATTCCCGTTCGACATTGGATCCGAGGGTGAGATAAACTTCTTCCTTCATCACATGAAGTCTGCGGGACGGCGCACGATCGTCACCCCGACCGAACGGGCGAAGCGCAGGGCGCCGGGTTTCTCGACGGTAACCTTAACTTCTTTGACCATATCGTCTTGAAGAACGAGGCGGGCGATCTCGGTCGCCAGCTTCTCCACGGTGAAATACGAGCTGTCTTCCACCTTGCGGATGATGGCCTTGCTGACCGTTCGGTAGTTGCAGGCCTGCTCGATATCGTCGGCGGCAGCCGCCGGACGGATGTCGGTCGCCATGACCAGATTGACCAGGATGTCCTGCCGTTTGCGCCTTTCGTCCTCGTTGACGCCGACGATGCCGCGCATCAGCAAGTCCTTGATTTCAATGAGGTCACGGGCGGATTCAGCGGCTTCTGAGCTCATTTTTCCCCCTTGCGGTCATTTCAGGTGGCGCCCGCCGTCGATGAAGAGCGTCTGGCCGGTCAGGGCCCGGTTTCCCAGCAGAAACAGCATGGCCTGACTTACTTCATATGGTGAATCAAATTTTCCAGTCGGGATCTCGCTGCGCAGGGTGTGGAGATAGTCCGCGGAGGCGCCCTCCGGCGGCAGGATGGCGCCCAGCGCCAGCTCGTTCACCCGAACGCGGGGCGCCAGGGCCAGCGCCAGACTGCTGGTCAGGCCGTGCAGACCCACCTTGCTGATCGTGTACGGAAAATGGTCCGCGCCGGGCCGCACGGCCCGGAAATCGTTGAGATTGATGATGTTACCGGAAACGTCCTGCGGCAATTGGCGGGCCAGGGACTGGGCCAGCAGAAACGGCGCCCGCAGGTTGACCGCCTGGTTGTGGTCCCACTGCTCGACCGTCGTGGTCAGGGCGTCCCCGGGCGCGAAGACCGAGGCGTTGTTGATCAGGATATCCAGCGACCGGCCCGCCGTTTCCGCCGCTTCCTGCGCCAGACCGGCGGCGCATTCGGCGCGGGCGAGGTCGCCGCGCACCCGGAAGCCTTCACCCCCGGAATCGACGATTTCAGCGACCGTTTCCCGGGCTTCGTTTTCCGATTCCCGGTAGTGGACCACCACGGCGGCCCCCGCTGCGGCCAGCGACAGGGCCAGTTCCCGGCCGATGCGGCGCGCCCCGCCGGTCACCAGGGCCGTCCGGCCGGCCAGGAATCCCCGCCGGGGAAACAGATCGGGCCTGCTGTCTTCGAAACGATCGATGGGCATGGATTGATCGACTCCCGCTAGTTGAGCACCACCACGATGGCCCCTTCGCCGCCCCACTTGGCCGGAGCCTGACGCCAGGATAACACCAGGGACGGATTCTTGTCGCACCAATCCCTGACCTCGGGGCCCAGGACGGACCTGCCCTGCAGGGAATTCAGGCCCTTGCCGTGGACCACCAGGACTTCACGCTGCCCCTTGTCGGCGTAGGCCAGCAGCTGGGTGCGCAGCCGAAACAGCGCCTCTTCCACGGTCAGCTTGCGCAGCAGGATGCCCGGCGGGGCATCGTCCGCCCGCTGGGGCGGCTTGTCCTGCGGCCACTGCTCCTCGGCCTCGTAGCGGATGGACCGCCGCTTGCCCCGGCGCGGGGTCTGGCCCGTGACCGCGGATCGGCTCTTCTTTTTGCCCTTCTTGCCCGCCATCCGCCACTCTCTTCAGGACTTCAGCCTGACCGTTGTCGCCCCCCACGATCCCCTATCGGCAGGATGCCCATAGGTTTCCACCTCGGGGTGGTCCTTCAGTATACCGTGTACAATCGTCCGCAGCACCCCGATCCCCTTGCCGTGGATGATCCTCAGATCGCGCAGGCCGGCCGCCTGGCAGGCGGCGATCCAGTCGGTCACCAGGTCCTTGACCTCATGCGGGGGAAACATGTGCAGGTCGAGGACACCGTCGATTTCCAGCGGCACGGCACCGGACTCTTCGTCGGGGGTGGGAAGATCTTCGGTCATGGTGTCCTCGCAACTGTAACGCGACCGGTCGCCGGCGACGTTGCCGACCTCCCCAGGATAATGGTTTTTGGTGGAATTCGTCCCCAAAAGATGAGGCGCAAAGGAAGATGGCGTTCCGCTGGGGCGTATCGCCCAGGATCAGCGCCCGCGCCAGGCCGCCCGCCAGAGCCCGCGTGTCCGGGGCCACGCACGGATCATGACCCCGCCGGCCAGCACCAGGCCCAAGCCGACCACGGTCCAGCCGACCGGGCCGGCGACAGCCGGCGCGCCCAGGCGTGCGGTCAGCCAGGCCGCGATGACTCCGGCCCGCCAGGGCAGCAGCAACCCGACCAAGATCTGGAAAACGACATGGGTCATCTGGAAGGCCCGCAAACCCCAGCGCCGACGGCGCCCGGCGCCGGGCGCGGCCGGGCCGTCCAGATCTTTGCGGTCCAGCAGGTCGCAGACCAGCCAGTAGCCATCGGAGCGGACAAAGGGGATCAGGCTCCAAACGACCGCCAGCAGCGCGCCGGCACCGGCGAGGACCGCCGCCGGACTCCAGATTCCGGGCAGCAGCCCGAGATGACCCACCGCGAAGAGACCGCCGCCGGCGCTGGTCTGGAAGCACATGCCGGCCGCGTCCACGCGCAGTCTGCCCGAGCGCGGCAAGCCCCCTACCGGCGTGACGTCGGCAAAGAGCACCGGCAGAATTAACAGCACGCCCACGCCGATTTCTCCCGGCGGAAACCCCTCCCGGTCGAGGGCCGCCGCGTGCCCCAGTTCGTGCCAGAGCCCCGTCAGGAAAAAGAGGACCAGCGCCAGGATCAGGGTCGCCGGCTCCGATCCAGTCGGCGCGGCCGGCCGCGGCCAGAGGTAACCCAGGATACCGGCGGCCGTGCACGCCGCCATGACCGGCCACGCGGCCAATGGCGCCAATCGTGCGGCCCAGCGTGCGGTCAGGCGGGCCGGAACCAGCGTCAGCCGCCAGCGGATCAACGGACCCGCGCACGGCTTGGATCGCCCGGCCGGCAGCGGTTCTTCTTCGAGGAGCCGTGCCAGCGCGTCGACCGCCGCGGGACTCTCTGTACCGAGGCAGACTTTCAGGTCGGTCGCGTCGGGTCGGCGACGGTGCAGCGGCAGGAGGGCCCGGCCGAGGCTGGGAGGAACGGTGAAATAGCGGCACCCGACTGTCACCAGCCAGGGCCCGGTCGCATGGGGAAAAACGACCATCTTGGCGGACACCGTCAGCCTCCCAGCCTGGCCATGCCGAGCAGGCACAACCGCAGCCCGTGGAACCGGACCCAGACCTCGCCGTGCATGTCCTGCAGCTCCGCCAGCGAAGGTGTTCCCGACCGGAGCGGATCCAGATCCCCGTCACGCAGACCTGCCGCCGGATAGAACCGGTCTTCACTGAGATCGGCCAGCACGTCGCCCGGCCAGACCTGGACCGATTTTTCGAGGATCAGCTTCACCGTTGCGGGCGACCGCTCGAGGCAGGTGGCGAAGGCCCGCTTGAAGTCGCTCCGCAACCCGGCGGGCATCCGGGGATCGGCGAGTTCGCTGAAGCTGAAACAGGAACTCGATTCGCGCAGCATGGCCCAGTACTGCCACTGGTCCGGACGCGTCATGATCTGACTGAAACACCAGTCGAACAGGAACCGGGTCACCACCGCCGGGTCATCCCCGCGTCCCCAGTGCACGGTGGGGTCACGCCGCCAGACCAGCCCGCCGGCCTGATCCCAGTGGAGAGAAACGCGATGGACCGGACAACCCAGACGGCAGACCAGCTTGGCCAGTCCGGTCCGCAGCCTGATCTCGCGGCCCGGCAGCCGGTAGCGCAGTCCTCGCCGACGAGTTGCGGCCATACCCTGGGCGCCGGTGTTGCCGTCGAGGTAGACGAGCACCGGCCTGCCTTCGCGCACCCGGCGGATCAGCTTGCGCACGAAGCCGCCCCCGCCGACGGGAATCCATTCGAGCCGGCCGCGCAGCCCGAGATGACCGGTCATGGCGGCGGTACCCTCCTGAAACGACGCCATGGCGCGGCTGTTCAACAGGATCGATGTGTCCACACCCTCGTGCAGGAAAGGCTCCGCCAGCAGCTGGTACGGACCCTGATGGAGCGACAGGACCAGGCCCGCCTTCAGGTCAGCGTTGGCGGCGAGGAACCTGTGGCCCGGGGCAAGGAGGCCCTTGTCCCCGGTCCACAGTCCGGCAAGAGCCTCCCGCTCTCTTGCCAGATGCTCCTGCTGGCGGCGCTGAATGGCGAGCAGATCCTCACGATCCGCGTCGGGCATCAGCGCCTGCAGATTCCACAGCTCCCAGAGGAGGTCGGCCTCCCGGGGCCGTCCGGCGTCCGGGACCGCGTCGCCCCCGGGGCGCCGGCCGGGTCCGGAACTCCGCGGAGATCCGGACCGCGGCGGGCGGCTGCCCGGGGCGCGTTTCATCAGAGGGGCCAACCAACGGGGTTGGTGGGTCCGGTGGGTGTCGGCAGCATCGTCGGGTAGGGCAGATTCTCGGGGGGCGGCATCTTGCAGGTGCAGCAGATCACGGGCGCCTCGACGGCCGTGTCCTCGATGCCCGCGCCCGCCAGCAGCGGACTGATCTCCATCCGCTCCTCGAGTTCGCGGACACCCAGCCGCCTCAGGCTGGCTTCCAGATCCGGTTGTGCCACCGGGGGGGATTCGTTCCTGTTCATCGTTTCCTCCTTGCGTCATTGCCGTGGTCTGTCGGGAACAGACCGCCGTACGCAAGGGGAAGGCCCGGCGCCGATCATCGTACAAGTTGTTTCAGCAAAAAGAATAACCAAGACGGGCGGATCCCGGCCGATCCCTGACGAGGTCACGGCCGGTGACAGGCGGAAGCGGAATGTCAGGCCGAGGCGACGAGCGGTCAGCCGGCCACCACTTCCACCCGGTAACCGCTGAACTTGCGGATGTTGATCACGCCGCCGTCGAACATCAGGTACTGGGCCTTCATGCCCTGCAGCACACCGCCGGCCGCGGGATCCTTGTCGAGATTGAAGCTCTTGACCTTGACCGGCCAGGTGAGCACCGGATACACGAAACGGTGTTCGAGGCGTTCGAGTTCGCTGAGGATTCCGGGCACGTCCCACTCCTGCAGCCGACCCGCCACGCGGTCCGCCGCCGCCTTCAGGTCGATTTTCCCGGCGTTGCCCTTGAGCATTCTGGTCCAGTGGGTCTTGTCCTGGAAACCCTCGTCGCTGAGCCGTTTCTCGACCAGGCCCACCGTCCGCCGGTCCGGCAGCTTGGCGACCGGGATGGCGGCGGTCGCGCCCTGGTCGATCCAGCGCGACGGCACGTTGGGCAGGCGCGTGATGCCCACCTTCACCCCGCTGGTCAGCGAGCAGTAGAGGATGTGCGGCTGGAAGCACTGGCTCTGGGCGAAGGCCTCGTCCCGGCAGGGGTTGTCCGGTTCGCCGTGGTGGCACAGTTCGGGCCGGACGATGCAGATGTCCGCTTCGGCCCGCGACTGGGAGCAGGGAAAGCAGAAGCCTTGCCCGAAGGTCTTCTTCGTCTTGCGTCCGCAGTAGGTGCAGTTGATCTCGCCGGTGAAACGCAGAGTGAGGTTCATTCCCAGGTAGGGATTGAGTTCGTGGTCTTCGCTGCGCCGATCGGATTCGAACCAGCCGTCGCGCAGGCGATAGCGCACCGGTGCGGCGGCTTCGACCCCCATCTTCTTCAGCGTTCCGGTCCAGACGGTAGGCATGACGGCAACCTCGCGGTTCGGGCGGCGACATAAGCCGATGACATAAAAAGCCGGCCGGGCTATGCTGGCCTCCAGGACACGCCCGACCTGGGGTTTACTTTAGCCGGGCCGGCCGGAATCGGCCACCGCCAACCTGGAGAACGGATGCTCAACAGGATCTGGACGTTTTTTTTCCTCGGCGGCTTTGCCGCCGCGGTCGTCCGCGCGTTGATGGGCCACACCGAGGTGTGGCGCGACATCGTCGGCTCCACCTTCGACATGGCCGAAACGGCCTTCAAGATCGCCCTGGGACTGACCGGGGTGATGTGCCTGTGGCTGGGCATCATGCGCATCGGCGAGAAGGGCGGCGCGGTCGAGCTGTTGGCCCGCCTTTTCGGCCCGCTGCTGCGGCGTCTGTTCCCCGGCATTCCCGCCGGCCATCCGGCCAGCGGCAGCATCGTCATGAACATGGCCGCCAACATGCTCGGCCTGGACAACGCCGCCACGCCGCTGGGCCTGAAGGCCATGACCGAACTGCAGGAACTGAACCCGGCGAAGGAAACCGCGAGCAACGACCAGATCCTGTTCCTGGTCATCAACACCTCGGCCGTGACCATCGTGCCGGTGACCATCTTCACCTTCCGGGCGCAGATGGGCGCCGCCGATCCCACGGACATCTTCCTGCCCATCCTGATCGCCACCTACTGCAGCACGCTGGCCGGCCTGCTGATCACTTCGTTTTTCCAGAAGATCCGCCTTCACGACCCGGTGGTGCTCGGCTACCTGGGCGGGATGACCGCGCTGATCGCCGGGTTGGTCGCCTGGTTCGGCCGGCTCGACCAGGCCGCCATGGAGACGCAGTCCTCGATCCTCGCCAACTTCCTCATCTTCGCGGTGATCATCGGCTTCATGGCCGGCGGGATCCGCCGGCGCGTCAACCTGTACGAGACCTTCGTCGAGGGCGCCAAGGACGGGTTCAAGGTGGCCGTCGGCATCATCCCCTACCTCGTGGCGATGCTGGTGGCCATCGGCGTGTTCCGCGCCAGCGGCGCGCTGGACCTGGTGCTCGACGGGCTGCGTTCCGCGGCGGGCGGCATCGGCCTCGACAACCGCTTCATCGACGGCCTGCCGACCGCCTTCATGAAACCGCTTTCCGGCAGCGGCGCCCGCGGTATGATGGTCGAAGCCATGCAGACCCACGGCGCCGACTCTTTCGCCGGCCGCCTGGCCAGCGTCATCCAGGGCAGCACCGAAACCACCTTCTACGTCCTGGCGGTATACTTCGGCGCCGTCGGCATCAAGCGCAGCCGCCACGCGGTGATCTGCGGGCTGACCGCCGATGTCGCCGGGGTGACGGCGGCGATCCTCGTCTCGTATTTCTTCTGGGGTTAGAGCGCGGTCGCCAGATCCGTCATGTGCCGCAGGAAGACCGCGGGCCGCATGAGATCCAGGTGGCGCGTTTCGGGGATGAAGGTGAAGGCGTCGTCGGTAAACTGATCACCCAGACAGCGATTCTCCATATGCTGCATCCTCATCGCCGCGATGATCGTTCGTTTCTGCGGATCATCGGCAAAGACACATTGGACCCGGCTGGTGTTTACCCTGGCCTCGCGGAACCACTGGATGAAGGGCGAGGGCTCCCCCGGCGCCACGGCGAAGAACGGACCGGCGATATCCTGGCACTGCCGCACGAGAGCCGACAGGTCCGTGCTGAGCTTGTCCACGCAGTCGACCACGTGGTCGTGCACCAGGAGCCACTCGTCCACCGTCCCGCATTCCTCCCCGACCTTCTTGAGGACCCCCACGATGTCCTGCCCGTTCTGCGGGTCGACCCCCGAGAACATGCCCGTCAGGAAGCAGGTCTCTTTTTCCAGGTTCGGGTCGACGGCCAGGACGCCGTCGAAGATCCCGCCGGTCTCGTCACCCGCTGCACACCGCAGCGCCATGTCGGCGCCTCATGAGAACCCTCCCACGACCACCTTGTCGGGACGGGCCCGCCCGGCCACGTCGGCGACCAGGCGGCGCAGGACGGCCAGCTGGTTCGCCATCGAGATGTTGGGCCGGTACGAAGCGTTCGGCTCGATCCCCACGGGCGTGGCGACGATGGTCCGGTAGGGGGCGGCGGCCAGGAGGTCCCGCCACCGGCCCATCATGTGGTCCTCGCCGAAGCTCGGAATCCAGACCTGAAGGACGTCCGACTCCCGCTCGTTGTCGGCGTACTGCATCTTCCAGCCGATCAGGTGCGGATCGAAACCCTCACGGTCGAGACCCCGGCAGGTTTCATCGTCGATCAGAAACGTCTTGTCCTGGATGCTGTCGCCCACCGCGACGGACGCCACGGTTCCCGGCACCGCTCCGCGGCAGTCCTCCAGCAGCATCCGCAGGTCGCCGGCGTCCTTGAGGCGCGACCGCCGGTCTTTCTGCAGACTGCGGCGCAGGACCTGCCGGACGAGCGGGGGCGTGGCTTCGGGAAGGAGGTCGAGGTCCGCTTCGGTGGCCAGGATTGCGGCGATCGAATCGCTGAAGGTTGGACCGGCGAAAGGATTCCTGCCGGTGAGGCACTCGTAGAGGATCACCCCGAACGACCAGATATCCGAACGCTTGTCGACCGATTCCCCGCGCGCCTGCTCGGGACTCATGTACGGAGCGGTGCCGAGCAGGGTCCCGGTCATCGTGGCCGGGTCGCCGGGCGTCATGGCCTGCGTAGCGTCGACCGGGTCGGCGACGGCGTTTTGGGCATCGACCCGGGCCAGGCCGAAGTCCAGCACCTTCACCTGGCCGTCACTGGCGATCTTGACGTTGGCGGGTTTCAGATCGCGATGGACGATCCCCGCCTCATGGGCCGCCTCGAGACCGGCGGCGATCTGCGTGCAGACCTCCAGGACGTCGGCCAACGGCAGGCGCCCCCGCCGCAGCCGTTCGGCCAGGGTCTCGCCGTCGACGTATTCCAGGACCAGGAAATGCCCGTCTTCAGCCTCCTCGAGGCCGTGGATCGCCCCGACATTGGGATGGTTGAGCGCGGCCAGCGTACGTGCCTCACGCCCGAAACGGGCGAGGCTCTCGGCGTCGGCCGCCACCTGCTGATGGAGGACCTTGATGGCCACCGTGCGGTCCAGGCGGCTGTCGCGGGCGCGGAAGACGACACCCATGCCGCCGCGGCCGATTTCCTCTTCGATGGTGTAGGTTCCGATTGATCGGGAGGGATTTGTCATGGCCACACGATATCCCAGTTGGATGGAAGGAGCAACGTTGATATAGCGGGCTGACCGTGCCATCATCCCGCCCTTGCCGCGTCGCCCGCTTCCAGCGCCCGCTTGGGGCCGATTCCGATCGGCGGCGGATTCCGGCTGGCCAACGGTCGTTTCTTGATTACATTCAAGCCTGCGAAACTAATGTCTTTCGCCAACCCACGCCCCGGAGATGCCGTCATGACCGTGCGTATGTTTCCCCTGCTGACCCTCGTCTTGATGCTCCTTTCCCTGGCCGCCTGCAGCGGCAACGACGAAGCCGCCGGGACCGCCACCGGGCCCGAGATTTCCGGCAAGATCGAAGGCGGGCTGCGGATCCTGACCATCGATCCGGCCACCCCCGTGCAGCACTACCGGATCTACCGCGGCGACTACGTTCGCGCCGGCGTGGCCGATCGCGATTCGTTCACCATCACGATCCCGAGCCTCGAGGTGACCAAGGCCTACCCGACCGCCGCGGACGAGAAGCCCTACATCGCGTTCCCCGCAGCGGGTACCTTTCCCTTTGCCATCGGTGAGATCGAAGGAGTGATCGAAGCGGTTGATTACCAGGCCGCCGCCTACCGCGAGGTGGATGCAAAACAGGCCGAGGAGTTGATCGCCAATCTGGATCCGGTGATTCTCGACGTGCGGACGGCCGGCGAATACGCGGGCGGGCACCTGCCCGACGCCTGGCTCATCCCGATCCAGGAACTGCAGACACGCCTGCACGAACTGGCGGGACACAAGACCGACCCGGTGTTCATCTACTGCCGCACCGGCAACCGCAGCACGGTGGCCGCCAAATTCCTGGTCGACGCCGGGTTCACGCAGGTCATCAACCTGCGCAAGGGTATCGTCGACTGGGCGGGACACGACCTGCCCATCGTCAAGTAGGCTTCGCTACCGGTACAGGCTCTTGACCCGACCGAAGCTGTGCGTTTCCACCGGCAGCGGGCAGAACTCGTTCACCCGCGCGCCGGTCCCGAAACAGGTCTGGGCAAACCCCGCCGAAACCACACCGGTGTCGCTCCAGTAGGCCGGAAAACCGTTGCCCAGGGACGAAGGCGTGGCTTCGGTCAGGTTGAGGTGCATCACCAGGTTCGGCGCCAGCAGCATGTAGTCCCAGCTCAGAAGCACGACGGCTTCGGCCGCGGGGAAGGGTGACGGCAAACCGATGGCATAGGACCCCACGAACGGATCCAGCGGCGGATCGATGATGATCAGACCCGGCGGATAGTTCGTGGCCACGCGCGTGATCAAATTCCGGTCCTCGGGCCTGGCCCAGTGGTCGTAGCCGAATTCGAAGCCGTTGATCTGGGTCTCGGTGGGGTTCGTGAGGATCACATAGGCCCGGAACTGGGTGAACGGCGGCGCGTACAATTCCGGCTCCCAGGCATCCTGGTCGAAGTAGACTCCCATCACGTCGGGCGAGGGGTCGGATACCGCCGAGGCGGACGGCGCGATCAGCAGCAGCAACGCGAGCGATAGCAAAGTTTTCATGGTTCCCCCTTTGTCACAACTGGCAATTAAGGCGTTCCCATGCGGACATCGTCAGTATACCATTAATCACCTGTTTCGACAAAGGGTCACCACCTCCGGGAGCCTGTCCGCTTGGGTATCTTGATCACCATTTTCGGCTGTTGCCTGTTGATGCTGGCGTACGTCTACGCCGGCTACCCCCTGCTGGCCCGCTTGCTGGGCGGCCTCGTTCGCCGGCGCGTGTGGTCCGCCGCACCGGGCGCCCACCAGCCCACCGTCACGGTGATGATCGCCGCCTTCAACGAGGCGGCCCACATCGCCGCCACCGTCCGCAACAAGCTGGAACAGGACTATCCCGCCGACCGGCTGAACGTCATCGTGATCTCCGACGCCTCCGACGACGGCACCGATGACCTCGTGCGCGCCATCGGCGACCCGCGGGTCACCCTCATCCGTCAGGAGCCGCGTGCGGGCAAGACCAGCGCCCTGAACCTGGGCATGCCCGCGGCCACGGGCGAGGTCATCGTCTTCAGCGACGCCAACTCCCTCTACGGCCCCGACACGATCGCCAACCTGGTGCTGCCCCTGGCCGATGCGGCCGTCGGCTACGTCACCGGCCGCATGGTCTACAAGGCGCCCGACGGTTCCTTGACCGGTGAGGGCTGCTCGACCTACATGCGCTACGAGAACAACCTGCGTGCCTGGGAAACGGGACTGGGCTCCATCGTGGGCGTCGACGGCGGGGTCGACGCGATGCGGCGGGAAATCTACCGTCCGATGAACGCCGACCAGCTGCCGGACTTCGTTCAGCCCCTGACGGTGCGCGAACAGGGTTACCGCGTGGTCTACGAACCGCGGGCGCTGCTGTACGAGGACGCGCTGGCCCAGGCCGGCGACGAGTTCCGGATGCGCGTCCGGGTCACGCTGCGGGCCTTCCACGCCCTCAAGGACAAGGCCGCCCTGCTCAATCCGCTGCGGTTCGGGGTGTTCGCCTGGCAGCTGCTGTCGCACAAGGTGCTGCGGTATCTGGCTTTCCTTTTCATGGCCGGCGCCCTGATCAGCAACCTGCTGCTGGTGACCGCTCCGGATGGCGCGGCTCCCTGGAGCCTGCTGCTGATCGGCCAGGTTCTTTTCTACGTCATTGCCGCCTACGGCCACACCATGAACCGGAGCGGCCGGCAGCTGCCCCAGCTGGTGGGGCTGGTCTACTATCTCTGCGTCCTGAATGTGGCCAGCGCGGTGGCCTTCTGGCAGTTCCTGCGGGGCCGCAAACAGGTCACCTGGAAACCGAGAACCTGATGGACCGTCACGAGCCCGCCATTCCCGCGCCGGCCTTCCTGCGCCGCTGGCAGACCTGGTCCATGCTCCTGGTCCTGATGCTCTTTCCCTTCTTCATCCGCATCCCCAAGGCCCTGAACCACCACCCGGTCATCTCGCCCATCGGCGACCAGGTGCACATCTTCCTGCTGGGCGGCGTCGCGCTGTTGGTCTACTGGGTCGGACCCCTGCGCGGGCGGCTGTGGTGGGCGGCCGGCGCCGCGGCCCTGATCGGCGGGGCGGTCGAATTCCTGCAGCTGCTGGTCGGGCGGCAGGCCCTGTTCACGGACTTCCTGCTGGATCTGGTCGGGATCGGGCTGGTGGTCGGCTGGGTCCTGTGGCGGGGACACGGCAACCGCGCGGGCCGGGCGCTGTTCCTGGTGCTGCTGCTCAGCATTCCGGTCCAGCTCTATTATCTGCCGATGAGGATCGCCGCGACCTACCACAGCCGGGACCTGTTCCCGGTGCTGGCCGATTTCGGGCGCTGGAGCGACCGCTACCTGTGGCACGCCAACATGGAAGCAGACCTCACTTTCCCCGAGATCGACGATGCTCCGGGGGGTTCCAGCCGCGTGCTGCGGCTCGACGGCGGTCCGCCGACCCACTGGCCCGGGGCGGTGCTCAAACGGTTCCCGGACGACTGGTCGACCTACCGGGAACTCCAGTTCGACGTCCGCCTGGTCCGCTCGCCCGGTCCGGAGGCGCGCCTGGGCGTACGCATCGACGATTACGAGGGGCTGCGCGAGGACAAGTGGACCTCCCAGAATTTCGCCGTCAGCCGACAGTGGCAGACCATGACCATGCCGATCCGCAACCGCCGCCTGCACCACAGCGAACGCGACCTGGACCTGACGCAGGTCGATCGGATCATCTTCTACTTCGGCAAGCCGTCCGATTCGCTGGCCGTCCAGATCGACAACATCCAGCTGCAGTAGTCGCGCCCGGACAAACGAATCGGGGCCGGCTCCACCAGGAGCCGGCCCCGCGCAACAACAACGGTCGGTTTCCCTAGCCGCCGAAGTTCTCGTTCACGAAATCCCAGTTCACGAGATTCCACCACGATTCGATGTAGGCCGGGCGGGCGTTGCGCTTGTCCACGTAGTAGGCATGCTCCCACACATCGATGGTCAGCAGCGGGGTCCCCATCCTGAGCGCGCTGTCGGCGTCGTCGGTGTTGGTGATTTCCAGGCCGCCGGACGCGTTCTTCACCAGCCAGGTCCAGCCGCTGCCGAAGTTCGTGGCAGCCGACTTGCTGAACTGTTCCTTGAACTCGGCGAAGGAGCCGAAGGTCTTGTCGATGGCGCCGGCGATCGGGCCGGTGGGCTCGCCGCCGCCCTTGGGGCTCAGGCCGTTGAAATAGAAGGTATGGTTCCAGATCTGGGCCGCGTTGTTGTAGATGCCGCCGGCCGGCGCTTTCTTGACGATGTCATCCAGCGACAGCTTCTCGAACTCGGTGCCCGGAATCAGGTTGTTCAGGTTGTTCACGTAAGCCGCATGGTGTTTGCCATGATGGTACTCCAGTGTCTCGGCCGAGATGTGGGGCTCGAGGGCATTGTTGGCGTACGGCAGAGCAGGCAGTTCGTGTGCCATGGTTCAGGTCTCCTTGGGTTTTGGGGGAGCAGGGCGCCGGGCGCGTTCCGCCGGCGCTCAATCCACGATGTTGATCTTGCGAACATGATACATGGGAAATTGAAAGCCGCAATCAGTTACGGAACAGCTATTTTCAAGGCATTTCGATCTTGCCCGCGGCCGGGCCGGCACCGACGACAGACGGAACAAAAACAGTCCACCGGATCCCCCAGGTGCTTTGCACGCGGGCACCCTCCTTTCCCAGGAGGACGCCCGCGTGCCGCTGGTCGGTGCCCTACTTCAGCAGGGTCATCCGCTTGACCGCCTGGAAAGACGGTGTTTCCAACCGGTAGAAGTAGACGCCGGCGGCCACCGTCGCACCACGATCGTCCTGACCGGACCAGACCGCCTGGTGCGGCCCTGGCGCCAGAACCTCTCCCGCGTGGAGCGTCCGCACCAGGCGGCCCCCCAGATCGAAGATCTTCAGGGTCACGGGACCGGCTGCGGCCAGGCTGAAGGCGATCTTCGTGCGCGGGTTGAAGGGGTTCGGAAAATTCTGCCCCAGCTGGTAGACCGGCCGGACCACGTCGCCGACGCCCGTCACCTCGCCCGTGAGGGTGATGGTGGGCATCCCCGCCGGTGTGGTGATGAAACCCGGGATCGAGGCCGTCACCATCACCTGGCCACCGAGGACCGGGTTGAAGGCCACGCCGCCGGCGGCCACCGTCGAGGCGGTCTGGAACTCGCCCGGATCGAGGTTGACCGTGGCGGTGTCGTCGCTGGTGGTGCTGGTTTCGATCAGCGCGAGGGCCTCCATGTCGCTGAAGACCGTCAGCGTGCGGACCGCGCCACCACCCCTGATCGGCTGCGTCTCGAACAGACCCGTGCCGTCGGCGCTGATCGCCCCGATCTGGACCACGAACTCGTCGTCATCCACGTTCACGTCCATCGAGTCGGCCAGCAGGGTGATCGCCGTCGCCGGCGCCACGATGTCCACGTTCTGCGCCCCGGCAGCGAAGGTCGGGGCCGAGGCGATGACCGACACCGTGTTGCCTGCCGCCGCTTCGAGCGCCTGCAGGTAGAAAACGGCCTCGGTCTGGCCGTTGGGCAGGAAGATGTCGACCGACCCTGTGCCGGCCGCCAGCGCGTTGGTTGAAAGCAGAACCAGCGAGGAGTCGGGTGAGGCGACATGGACGGTCACGCCGCCGTGGCTGCTCTCGCCCAGCTCCGCCGAAACCGCAGCGGACTGCAAGCCTGCGCCGAGACGCGTCGTCAAACCATTGAGGAAGATGTTCTGGTTGGTGACATCGACGACCTGTTGCCCGGCTCCAGTCTGGATGAACCCCCCGATCGCGGCGGTCACGACGGTCTGGCCGGCGGTCAGCCCCACCAGGCCGGCGCCGCCGCCGCCAATGGTCGTCGGGCTCTGGGAGCTGCCGGCGACGATCTGCACCGTGATGGTGTCGTTGCTGGAGGACGCATCGGCAATCTCGGCCACGGCGCCGTTGACGCTGATCAACGTCACCTCGAGCGGGGGTTCTCCCCCGCGGCGCTGCTGCCGTGCGCCGCCCGCAACCGCCGAATTGTTCGACAACGGTACACCAACCCTGGCATAGAACGCGTCCGGAACGTCGGAAACATCGAGGGACGCACCGAGACCCGTGATCTCGATCCCCGGCTGCACGACCTCGATGGAGTCCGGTTCGGTGACGAACTGGGGGGACGAAACCACGAAATCGGCCGTCCCGGTCATGCCGTCGACGCCCTGGATCCAGAACGAGGCCGAAGCGGCGCCGTTGGCGACAAACAAGTCGATTGCCGGCTGGCCCGCGTCGAGATTACCGGCGGCGACCAGCATGAGGGACGGATCGACGGAGGTGATGGTGACGTTGACACCACCGTGGCCCGAGGCGCTCAGGTTGGCCGTTGCCTGGGTCTGCAGGCCGGCCCCCACCTTGGTGGTATTCGAAACACTGATCGTCGGCGCCGTCACGGTGACGTCTTTCGTCGACAGCGTGATCTGATCGGCTCGCGCGGACGAGACCGCGACCTGGACCACGCCGGCGCTCAGGCCGTCGAAGGCCACGCCGCCGTTCGCGACCGAGGTCGGGGTGTTGGAATCGCCGGCCGGAATGTTCAGGGTCACGGCGCTGCCGGTGTCCGGCAGGGTGACGAACCGTCCGATGACCGGGTCGTCCAGCGTGATATCCACGTCGAATCCGGCAGATCCCGGACGGACCTTCTGGGCCGTCAGGTTGGTGAAGTTGAAGTTGGGGAAACCGATGGAGACAAAGAACGCATCATCGGCATCGATCGTGTCGATGGTCGTGCCCAGGCTGTTCAGCTTGACCGCGGGCCGGACCACGTTGAGGGTGTTCGCACCGGTCACGAACAGGGGCGACGACGCCTCGATGGTCACCGTGCCGGTGGTGTCCTCGAGCGCGTGGGTCCAGAACGTGATACTGGTCCCCCCGTCGGCGATGAACAGGTCGACCGCCGGGGTCCCCACCGAGTCCGGGTGGGCGGAGACGAGGGCCAGGGCGGGGTCGAGGGACGCCACCTGGACCGTCACGCCTCCGTGCTGGCTCGCCCCGAGACTGATGAAATTCTGGGACGATACCAGACCCGCCGCCACCGTGGTGCTGAAATTCGACAGCGAGATGGACGGCTGGGACACCACGACGTCGACAAGAGCCGTGGAGACCGGGGCGAACCCCGGAACGGTGCCGGTGACCTGGGTCATGCCGACACCCACCCCGTCGAACGCCACCCCGCCCGCAGCGACGCTGCTGGGCGAGCCGGACGATCCCGGCGCGATGAAGACAACCGCGGTGTTCCCGGTCGTGGTGCTGGTCTTGAGCTGCCCGACGGCACCGTCCGAATTGGTCACCGTCGCGGTGATCCCGGGACCTCCCTGGCGAGCATTCTGGGACTGGCTGATACCGGTGAACGATCCGTTGGGAAGTCCGACCGTCACGAGAAAGGCGTCATCGGGATCCAGCGTGTCGATGGCGGTTCCCAGCCCGGAGAGACGGAAAAACGGCTGGACGACCGACACCGTCGTGAAACCGGAGGCGAAGCCAGGAGCCGCCGCGGTGAGCACTTGATCACCGACCACGCCCTCGAGGGCCTGGACGGCAAACGACGCCGATCTCTGGCCGTTGGGGATGAAGAAATCATAGGTGCCGGTCCCGGCGGTGGTCGCGTTCGGCGCGACCAGGATGGCATTGGAATCGCCCACGGCCACCTGAACCGCCACCCCGCCGTGCTGAGAACCGGACAGCACCACCAGACGGCTTTGGATCTGCAGACCGCTGCCAACGTTCGCCGGCAAAGAGGACCAGGTGATTTCCGCAGGCGTCACGGTGACGGTCTTGGGGATCCCGGTCGTGGGCACGAAGCCGGGAATCGAGGCGCCGATGACCACGGTACCGGCCGCCAGGCCGTTCAGGGCCACGCCGCCGCCGGCCACGCCGCTCGGCGAGTTGGGTTCCCCGGGGGCGATAGCCACCGACACCACCTGCCCGGTCAACGCGGTGGTCACCAGTTCGGCCGCGGCCGCGTTGTCGGACGTCAACGTCGCCGTCAGGCCCGGTCCGCCGACCCGAACCTTCTGCGAAACGCTGATGCCGGTGTTGGACGTGTTTGACAGACCGACGCTGACCAGGAAGGCGTCTTCGAGGTCGAAAGGATCGATCGTGGTTCCCAGGCCCGAGAGGTGCACCGAGGGTGCGACGACATCGACGGCCCGGACAGCGTCGGCAAAACCCGGCGCGCTGGCGGTGATGTCGACCGTCCCGGTGGTGTCTTCCAACGCCTGGACGTAGAACTCGACCACGGTGCCCCCGTTGGGAACGAACACATTGGCCGCTTCGCTACCCGGGACATCCGGGTCGGCCGTGACCCGCACGAGGTTGGTGTCCGGGCTGGTGAAGCTGACAGTGACCCCGCCGTGCTGGCCGTCGCTCAGGCTCAAGCGGCAGACGTTGGTCTGCAGGCCCGCGCCGACTTCATCATAGAAGGTGAAATAGTTGAGCGTCTGGGCGGAAACAGCGCCCGCGGTCGTCACGGCGACCAGCAGCGCCAATGCCACGAGACCAGAAGAGCGGAACATGCGGTCCATGATGGGGTCCTTTCCCGGATGTCGGAGGAGGGCGTCGCCCCTCAAGCAAAGAGGACAATATCGGTTTACTATATCACGAAATCGGGAGGATATTGCGGACAGCTTATTTTTTTGTGCTATTTCAACCGCCAAACACGCCCTGGACCACCCCGAGGCGGTCCTCGACGAGATTGCGGCGCAGGTTCCGGGATTTGACCGCCGCCTCGGCGCCCATGACCAGCCCGAGATTCGGCAGGCGCGGTTGCGCCGGTTCTCGCGACCGGACCGCGGCGATCCGGTCAAACCACGCCCGGGTCGCCGGGGTCTGATCAACCCAGCGCTGTTCCGTGAAGCCCGCGCCGACGATCAGGCGGCGAAGTTCCGCCGCCGACACCAGAAAGCTGATGCCCGGATCGCTGGCCCAGGGCACCGGGTAGTGCAGGTCTGCCGCCTGATCACCGCAGACCTCGTGCAGCAGCAGCCGGCCCCCGGGCCGCAGGACCCGGCGCATTTCCGCAAACAGGGCGCCCTTGTCCTCGATGTTCATCACGGTATGCTGGGAAATGATCAGGTCGAAGGCGCCCGCCGCAAACGGCATGGCCCGCATGTCGCCCACGCGGAAGGCGACCTTGTCGGCGAGGCCGACCCACTCGCTGAGCATGGCGGCGGCGCGGCAGAAGTCCTCCACGATCTCCAGGCCCACCACCGTGCAGCCGAAGTCGGCGGCCAGCGTCCGCGCGGGCCCGCCGAGACCGCATCCGGCGTCCAGCACCCGCAGGCCCGGCTTCAGCTCGGCCAGGGCGGCGAGCTCGCGCGTGGCCTCCAGACCACGCAGGTGGAACTGGTCCAGGTCGGCCAGATGGTCCAGCGTCACCTCGCCCGGCGTCAGTCCCGCCGCGGCGAACGCGTCCCGGATCATCAGGTCGAGGCCCGGCCGCCCGTAGTGGGCGTTCAGGGAATCCTGCCAGGTTCCCAATCTCAATCCTGTTCGCGATGAACCGTGTCGGGCGAGAAGGCAGGCAGACAGACGGCCACGTACTCGGCTCCTTCGGTGGCAGGGCAGCTGTAACGGATCCACTCGCCCGGTCGGCAGACGACCGCCTGCCCGGCGCGCACCTCCAGCACGCCGTCGTCGTGTTCGACCCGCAACAGCCCGCGCAGCACCACGGTGATCTCCTCGAAAGCGGGGCGCTGGGGTGGCTCTTCCCAGCCGCCGGCGGCGATCATCCTGGCCACGCTCACCTGCTCGTGCCCGGTGTTCACGCGGCCGACGTATTCCTCGATCAGCTTGGGTTTGTTGCCGGCCGGTTCGATCACCGTCGGCGCTTCGATCAAGCGGGGCATGGCGGATCCTTTCGCACGCGGTTGTCCGCTGCGGGCGAGGCCTGTTGTCGTCACTGCATCGATTCTACAGGATGTCACGGTCGGGTTCCATCGCCGCGGCGGCCAAATCGATACTGCGCCGATCACGACAATCAAAATCATGCTGGCGCGCATCCCGGCCACCGCTGATTATTCCGCCATGAAGACGCACGCCTCCACCCTGGCTCTCGAACAGCTCACGGTCCGACGCTATCTCCTGGGCATGGTTTTCCAGGGGATCTGGGCCGCCGGGTACGTCTTGTTCCCGTTCGTTCTGGGCAAGTCCCTGAACGCGCCGGGCTGGCTGGTGACCCTGTCGGTGACCATCGAGACCACCGGCATGATGTTGGCCCTGTACTGGGGCCAGCTGATGGTCACCGGGGGCCGGCGGCGCGCCCTGTTCTGGGGCGGGCTGGCCGGACGGGTCATCATGGTGCTGGTCCTGGGGGTGACCACCGCCGGCCAGTTCACGGTTGTCGTGATCATCGTGCACATGTTCGCGGCCCTGGTCTACCCGGCCCAGAACGGCATCCTCCAGGCCAACATCCGCGCCGAACGCCGCGGCCGGGTCTTCGGCTGGGGCGCCCTGGTACAGAACCTCACCATGGCGGCGGTCAGCATCCTGGTCGGGCGACTGCTGGATGCCGATCCGGGCATGTACCGCGTCATCTATCCGGTGTTCGGCTGTCTGGGTTTCGTCTACCCCCTGATCCTTTCCCGGCTGCCCCGGCCGGCCGACGATTTGACCCACGATCCGGTCAGGGTCTTCGTCGTGCCCCGTCTGCCTTTGGGTCCGGTCCGCCTCGGCCGCCTCGCGGCGGCGCTGATCACACCGTTCCGCGCAGCCGCGACCACCTTCGGCCAGGACCGGCCCTTCCTCTGGTTCGAAGCCAACTTCATGATCTACGGCGTGGCCTTCATGATGCTCGTGCCGGTGGTGCCGCTCTACTTCGTGAACGAGCTGCAGCTGAGTTACGGTCAGATCTCCTCGGCCAGGGTGCTGATCGCTTCGCTGGGCGTGGCTTTGCTCAGCCCGCTGGCGGGGCGACTGATGGACCGCTTCAATCCGGTGCGGCTGTCGTCGCTGTCCTACGCCGTGATCGCGCTCTACCCGGCCACCCTGGCGGTGGGCGCGGTGCTCTTTCCCGGGCAACCCGCCCTGGGCGCCTACCTGGCTTTCGGTTTGTATTCGGTGGGCATGGCGGGCGTCAACGTGACCTGGAACATGGGGTCCATCGCGTTTGCCCCGCGCGGCCAGGGCGGCTACTACCAGGGCATCCACGTGGCGATGGTGGGCGTGCGCGGGCTAGTCGGCCCGGCGGTGGGCTTCACCGTGCTGCGTCTGCTCGGCTACCGCGAGGTTTTCGCCCTGTCGGCGTTGGTCTTCCTGACGGCGGCATGCAGTTCGGCGCTGCTCGGGCGCCGGCTCGGCGCCGGTTTCAAGCGGGAAAACTGAATCCCAGGCCGGGTTTCTCGGAGGCCAGCAGCCAGCCGTTCTCCAGCCGGACCGCGCCGTCGGTCGGATCGTCCTTCAGGTCCAGATGCCCGTCCAGATCGGCGAAGTGGACGTTCTTTCGCGCCAGGGCGTACTGCAGTCCCGCCGCGATGCCCAGGGCGGCCTCGTCCATGCAACCGACCATGACCTCGAGGCCGGCGGCCTGGGCCACCGCATCGATCTTGAGGGCTTCGCTCAGCCCGCCCACCTTCATCAACTTGACGTTGACCATGTCCGCCAGGTCGCGCCGAGCGAGCCGGAAGGCGTCCCGCAGCGAAACCAGACTCTC
Source organism: Candidatus Krumholzibacteriia bacterium (assembly GCA_942492615.1). Lineage (GTDB taxonomy): Bacteria > Krumholzibacteriota > Krumholzibacteriia > LZORAL124-64-63 > LZORAL124-64-63 > CALOFL01. The sequence continues at coordinate 139,743 of CALOFL010000019.1, read as the reverse complement.
GTCCGCCATCACCGGCAGGGCCACGCCGGCGGTCACCCGGCCGAGCAGGTCGGGCTCCCCCTTGGGCGTGGGCTGTTCGATGAGTTCGAGCTTCGCCTTGCGGACGGCCGCCACGAAGGACTTGGTCTGCTCGAGGGAGTAACCCTGGTTCGCGTCGAACCGGAGATGAACCTTGCTCCCGACCACCTCCCGGACACGGTTCACCCGCTCGGCGTCCAGATCCGGATCGAGTCCGCCCTTCAGCTTCAGGCACTGGAATCCCTGGGCGATGAAATCCCGGGCCCGGACCAGGGTCTCGTCCACCGGCAGGATGCCGATCGTCACACTGGTGAGGATCCGGCGCCGGTAGCCGCCGAAGAGCCGCCACAGCGGTAGTCCCGCCGCCTGACCGACCAGATCCCACAGGGCCATGTCCACCGCCGCCCGCGCCGAGGGGCGTTCCTTCAGCAGCGGCAGCAGGCTGTCCAGCACCGCCGCCGGGCGCAGCGGATCCTTGCCCATCAATCCGTCGGCGACCTCTCCCTGGAGCAGCGCCAACGTGGCCGCGGGTGTCTCCCCGGTGACCGGCTCGTCCGGCGCGGCGCAGCCGCAGCCCCGAAAGCGTCCCGTGTCCAGGACGATGAAGATGTTGGCCGCCGTGTCCACGGTCTCGTAGGCGATGGTGTAGGGCTCGGCCAGAGGCATGTTACAGCGCCAGGCTTCAACGCGACGGATCTTCATGTCAATACCGCCGCTGGTGGATCTCATCCAGCGTCAGGCTCTTGAGATCCTCGACGAATTCCACGAGGTTCTTCACCATCACATCCCACATGCGCCGGCCCTTCTCCGCGGTGGCCTTGGTCGGGTCGCCCAGCACTCCCGACGGGGAAATGCGGTGCGTGTAGGCATTCCAGTCGACACCCCGCTGGTTGGTGAAATCCAGGTACCGGCTCGAGAACCCCGGCACGGCGGAACGCGCCTTGTCCATGCGCACCAGTTCGGGGCGCAGCGCCAGCGTCGTGCTGGTCTCCACTTCGCCGGCGTGCACGTCGTTGTGGGTCTCGGCCATGGCGTCGATGTCCACATCGCTGGTCTCGCCCGATTCCACGCAGGTGAAGATCCGGGCATCGCGGTTGATCATCTGGGCGGCAAACGCCAGGGCCGCGCCGTTGCCCCCGTGTCCGTTGACGATCACGAGCTTGGTCGCCCCGCAGCGCGCCGCCCCCATGCCGATGTCGTAGATGATCTGGGCCATGGTCTCGTTGCGCACCGACAGGGTCCCCGCAAAATCCTCGTGATGGTAGGACACCCCGTACGGTATCAGGGGCAGAACCAGGGGTTTGGGATCGCTGCAGGCGGCGGCCACCTCGCGGGCCAAACGGTCGGCGTCGTAGGCGTCGGTGTCCAGGGGCAGGTGCGGACCGTGCTGCTCGATGGCGCCCACCGGCAGCAGCACCAGATCGGTTTCGCGAAAGCGGGCCTCGGCCTCGGGCCAGGTCAGTTCGGCCAGCAGCCAGGACCGCTTGGAATCCGGAATCTCCGCGGGGTTCCTCTCCGGCGCCGGGGTCTGATGCATGGCCGGAGCCGCGAATTCCTTTTCGTGACGGATATCCACCGGCAGCCAGACCCGGCCGTTGCGCACGACGGCCCCGTCGGCGTGCTGCAGAAAGATGTCGAGCACCGGTCCGCGCAGATCCGTGGGCAGGGTGTTCAGCGGTGCGTGTTCCTTGTCGAGACGGACCTGCAGGATTTCCGGATGGGCCTCCGGTAGCGGCGTGCTGGCGTCCCACAGGCCCCGCTCGTGCAGGAGACGCGCCATCTGGTCGACCCCGGCGCTTTCCTGCTTCACGCTGTTGACCATCACCTCGCGCAGGCAGCGCTCGATCTGCGTCGGCGCGTAGCCGCACTTGGCGGCATCGGCACCGAGCGCCGTCAGCATGCCGACGATGCGGCGACATTTTTCACAACGACCGCAGGGCTTGATGACGCCGTCCTTCTCGTCCTTGTGCGCGGCATGGCAGGACATCTGCATGGCCTGCAGATCCGGATAGCGTTCCACCAGGATCTTCTCGATCAGCAGCTCCGACAGGTGGCGCAGGGCCGAGAACTGGTGAACCCGCCAGCCCTTGCGGTGGAAGTAGCGGCTGAGCGCCAGATCGAACCAGCGGCTCTGGTCGTAGAGGCCGTCGTAATGCGTGATGCCCCGGAACCGGATCCTGGTGCTGGTGTCGTACTCGTCGCCGATCACCAGCCGGTCCACCCCGCGCCGCTTCATCAGGGGCAGTGCGCCGAACAGGAACACAGCCACGGTCCACAGCCGCACCGGGTAGATATCCGCCCGCACCTTGGCGTAGTCGGGCCTGATGAAAGGCAGCTGCCGGAGCATCCAGTTGTAGACGCGGTCGCAGTCGGTCCAGACCCGGCCGGTGTTGGGCACCGTCTCCTTCATCCCGCGGTAGGCGTTCAGCGCGGTGAACCAGTGCCGGCCCGATTCGTTCACGAACACCGGGTGGTTCTCCACGCCGATCTCGTCGAGCAGCCCGTAGCTCAGCAGGCTGTCCTTGCCGCCGCTGGACAGGATGCAGCACGCTCCCCGTCCGTCGCCCCAGGCCTTGGCCGAGGACTCCTCGATCCCGTCGGGGAAGACCAGCTTTGCCCGCAGGTAGTCGTCCTGGCGCACGGTGGGCATTTCAGCCGCCGGCCCGACCAGGAACGGGTTCGGCTGGAGGAACTTGTTCACGTAGATCTCGCGGGCGGTGTTGCGCGCCATGTCGGTCAGGAAACGACGATCCCGCTCGTCGAACGGCCCGTGCAGCACCAGTTCCTTGCAGAACAGCCCGTAATTCAGCGCCACCTGGGCCAGGATCATGGCCGCCAGGTTGGCGTCCCCCGGATCGGCGGGGTCAAAGACATCCTCTTCCCAGGAAAAGGTCAAATCGACCGTCGCGGTCCCTTCCCGACGCACCACCGTGTAGGCGGCCCTGATCCGCCGCGGTTCGATGCGGGGCGGCCCGACCTCCAGCCGGTCCCAGACGAGCAGCGGCGACAAGGGGTCCTTGTTGGCGGCGGCATTCATGGTGAACTCCTCAGTCCCGGCTGCGCCGGAGGTTCTCGTTCAGGTGCGGCGCCAGGGCCTCGATCAGGGCGCCGGCGCCGTCCTGCAGGACATCCCAGGCCGGCAGCCCCGTTGCGGCCGTGATCGCGGCGCAGGCCGCGGGAATTTCCCCGGGCTCCAGCCCCTCGTGGTTGACCGTCACGGCCACGACCGGGCGGCCGGACAGGAGTTCGACGGCCTTGATCTGGGTGGGCAGATCGTGCATCGCGTAGCCGGGAAAGCCGTCGTACTCCTTGCGGGCCGGCGCATGCTGCATGACGACCACATCGGGGCGGCCGGCGGCCAGCAGTTCGAATCCGCCGGGGTAGGCCGGATTCATCAGGCTGCCCTGCCCTTCGAGCACGATCACCTCCGCCCCGTACTCCCGCCAGCAGGTCCAGACCGCGTGCTCGATCTCCCCGGCCACGAAATCGTTGATCAGCGAATCGAGGATCAAGGACTGCCGCGCCCCCTGGAGCCAGGCGGTCTGACCCGTGCCTACCAGCTCGGTCTTCAGACCGGCGGCGCGCCAGGCGTCGACCATCAGCCAGGCGGTCGTGCGCTTGCCGACGGCCGAATCCGTCCCCAGCACCGCCACCTTGAAGGCCTCCACCTCGTTGATGCGACCGTCGAAAAAATGCAGTTCCGCACGGGGAGGCGTCCTGCGCACGTCACGAATGACCACGCCGTGGGCGGCCGCCAGGGCCGCCAGTTGGGGGTCCTCGCTCAGGAAGTCGTGCAGACCGCTGTCCACGTTCAGGCCCGCGGCGAGGGCGGCCTTGACGTCCATACGCGCCGGTCCCGACAGCCGCCCTCCGTCCGGGGCCAGACCCACCACCAAATGGGTCGCCCGGTCCGCGCCCGTACCCGCCAAGGCCAGGGCCGACGTCAAATCGGCCACCACGGGGATCCCCGCCGGGCGTCCGTCCAGCACCTGCCCGGCATCCTGACCGGCCCACACGGAGTCGATCACACAAACCACGTCGTAGCGTTCGCTGCGCCGGACCAGTCCGTGGGCCGTCTTGCCGTTGGTCGTGTTGAAGGCACCCTGGCAGTAGACGATCGCGCGTCCTTCGGGCCATGATGTCATGTCATTTCCTTCCGGTCAGAATGGCGACGTACCGGTCGCCCGGCAGCGGTTCCTGCTTGTGCCGCGACAGCAGGACCAGCAGCCCGGCGGTCGAGGCGGCCAGCACGTTCAACCCTTCGCGGTCCCGCAGCATCCGAGCACCCTCGAGCATGGCCTTGTCCGAAGCGTCGGCGGCCCAGCCGTCGGTCCGGCGCACCGCCTGCAGGGCCAGATCCCCGTCGATGGAGTGCCAGTTGATCAACGGTTCGTTGACGGCGGTCTCTCGTATCCGGGCGGGCGACAGGTCGGCGCAGTCCGGCAGGTTCTTGCGCCAGGCCACCACGATCGGGTTCTTGCCGTGGGAGGAACCGCAGACCATCCGGGGGATGCGCGAGGTCTTGCCGCGCCGGTAGAGGCTGACGAAGCCGTGGTGGATGCCCGCCAGGGTGGTGCCGTTGGACACCGGTACCGCAACGGCGGCCGGGGCGTCCCGCAGTTCGTCGTAGATCTCGTAGGCGATCTGCCCGTAGGCCTGCAGCTGCAGCAGGGTGTTCGCGCCGCCGGGATTGGCGTCGTAGATCTCGTCCGCCTCCGCCCGCGCCCGGGAGGCCTCGACCGCGGCCTCGTAGTCGCCGGCGTTCTGCACGATCTCCGCCCCCATCTCGACCATCTCCACCGTGCGGCGCGTGTGGTAGCCCGCCGGCATGTAGACCAGGCACTTGAGCCCGGCCATCATGGCGGCCATCGCCGTGGCCACCCCGTAGTTGCCGCAGGTGGCGACCGTCAGGGCGTCGAAACCCCGCCGCATGGCGTCGAGCGCCTGGGCGAATGCGATCCGGTCCTTTTGGGTACCGCTGGGATTGCCGCCCTCGAACTTCAGGAACAGCTGGCGCAAACCCGCGGCCCGTTCGGTGTTGCGGGCCCGCACGATGGGCGTGTCCCCGACCTCGCTTTCGTAGACGTCCTCGAAGGCGTCCAGCCGCTCGTCCAGCGGCAGGGTCAGGTCCGAGGCGACCAGGTGCTGGTTGCCGTATTCCTCGGTCAGGTCGATGGAACTGGACGTGACGCCGTCCAGGAGCGAGAAATCCTGCCCGGAGGGAGCCTTCTTCTTTTCGGCCATGGGCGCGACCTCTTTCTTGGCGTGGAAACGACCCGGACACCAGTCAATCACACCGCCGCCCCCGCGGGGAAAAAAACTGCTTGAGCGGAGCGGTAAGATGGACGCATTCGCCCATTTGGCAAAGCTAAACTTTTTCGCCGGCGCCGCGTCGGCCCAAGGTGGCGCAATCCGCCGGTGCGGCCTAAGCTGGAGGCCAGCCTGCCCTCTGATCTACCCTCGCCCGAGGAGTCCACCATGTCCAAGCCCCTGACCATCGTCGCCCGCATCAAGGCCAAACCGGGGCGCGAAAACGCCCTGGCCGCCGAACTGGCCAAGCTCGTCGCCCCCACCCTGGCCGAGGCCGGCTGTCTGCAGTACGACCTCCACCGCGACCGCGAGGATCCCGGCAACTTTCTGTTCTTCGAGAACTGGGCCACCAAGCCCGAGTGGGAGGCGCACATGGCCTCGCCCCAGCTGACCGCCTACATGGCCGTGGCCGACGACCTGGTCGAGACCTTCGAACTGTACCAGATGGAAAAGGCGGACTGAAGGGGTCAGCCGCCGGCTTTCTTGACGGTCCAGCCGCGGCCCGCGAGCGCCGCGACGATCCGGTCCCGGTGGTCGCCCTGGATCTCGATGGCGCCGTCACGGACGGTGCCGCCGGCCCCGCAGAGGTTCTTCAGCTGCTTGGCCAGGTCGGCCAGGTCGGTTCCGGCCACCGGCGCGCCGGTCACGACGGTGACGGCCTTGCCGCGGCGGCCCTTCGTCTCGCGGCTGATGCGCACGACACCGTCGCCGCGGCCGGATCCGCCGGGCTGCCCGCAGGCGCAATCGTCCTGCGGGCGGCTGCACGCGGGACACATGCGCCCGCCGTCGGACGAATAGACCAGGCTGCGGTCCTTGTGACGGCTCACTCGGTCCGCTCCCGGATCGCTTCACAGCGTCCGGCGATCATGCCGACGCGCGGTTCGGACACGACCATGCAGTCGGACATCCAGCCGTGCTTCTGGTTGAGCAGCTCGTTGAACTTGTTGTAGGCCGCCACGAGCCGGGCCACCTCCAGCGTGTCGACGCTGGTCACCGAGTAGACCTTGTAGCTCCAGGGTCCGCCGCAGGGCTTGTCGCCGAAGGCGATCGCGCGGCAGTCTTCGTCCTTCTCGCAGGCCGCGTCGCCGACCAGGGTGTCGATCTCCGCTTCCATCGCCTGCAGCCGGGCCAGATCCTCCTTCTCACTCGTAGGCGGATATTCGCTCTCGTTATTGCAGGCTGCGGCGCCGACCAGGGCGACAGCCAGCAGGGCGGCTGTCACCGGAACCATCAGACGATTCATGATTCAAATCCTCGGTTCGGGAAAAGATCCATCACGGGAGTCAGGATAGCAGGTCCGGCGGGTCACCGTCCAACCCTGGCCGCTGGTGTGTCTGCCAGCAGGTGGTCCCGCGCCGCTGTGACCGTCGGGAAAACCGTCACTTCCTGTTCCAGTTCCAGCCGTTCGAACTGTTCACGCAGCAGGTTGGACCGGCAGACGACCGCCACCTGGCCGCCGCTGAACACCGCCAGGCGGGCCAGCTGGTCCAGGTAGACCCCCATCCAGGTCTGGAACAGGGCGCTGGGGCCGACGTCCAGGATCATGTCCAGCCGCTGGAACTGGGACATCTTGATGAAGCGGGTCCACAGGTCCGGGTGCAGCCGGTTCGGATGCAGCTGTGCGCGGCCGAACTCGAAGTGCTCGCCGGCGGCATCGAGTTCGAAAACGACCAGGCGGCGCTTCCAGAAGTGACCGCCGGGCTCCAGCAGGAACAACCGCGACTCCTTGTCACCGGCGAGCCGCGACGCCTCCTGGCGGACCATCAGATCGACCTGCCGGTGAGCCTCGGCCAGCGAAGCGCAGGTGGGAAACTCGTGATCCAGTTTGACCAAGGTGATCAGGTGGACGATCCGGTCACTGAGGTTGGCGAACACCACGTGCCCGCCCCGCTGCCGGATGGCCTGCTTCAACTGCAGGATGAATCCCAGGCCCGGGCTGTTCAGCCACTTGACCATCCCGAGATCGATGACGTAGGCGTGGATGTTCTCCTCACGCGCCTGTCGCATGATGGACTGCAGATCGAGGGAATCGGGGAGACCGGCCAGGGGTATCGCGATGTTGGCGAGGAAGTGTTCGCGGTGGTCCCGGTCGAGATGCCAGACCTCGAGGGTGGCGATGTTGGTGGAGACCGAGCCGATCTTCTGCCGGTAACGGAACAGGACCGCGTGGTCCGACATGGCCGAGACGCGGGAATCCATGATTTCCCTCCCTCAACCCATGGAAAGACAATTTTCCGGGTTTCCGCAAGTTGTCGGTAGGAGCGACGTACAGACCTACCTCACGCGGAAGGCACGCGGAAGGCACGCAGGAGGCCGACACACCAGACCACCACGTAGATCATGTAGACGCCGAATATCGGCAGGAACAGCCACTCGCGCAGCTGGGCCGGATCGCGGAAATTCGCATCGATGGTCAAACCGTTGGCCGCCAGCAGGAGCAGGAAGGTGGCCACGCCGAAGGTGGCCATCTGATCGCCCAAAATGGCCTGGGCGCGGGGCAGGTTCCCGGCACTGAGCCAGTAGTCGCGGTTGGGCAGGCTGATGAAGCTGGGATTGATGCCTTCGAGCAGCTTGTCGGACCAGTAGAACATGCCGAAGATCGGCAGCATGATGATCAGGAAGATGGCTGCGTGGGTGGTCTTGGAAGTCCAGGCGTCGGCCATTCCGCCGGGGCCGAAATGCGTCGCCACGCGGTCGGGCAGCACCGCCAATGCCACCAGCACCAGGACGATGTTCAGCAGGAGGGTCAAGACCAGCAGCCTGCGCATCATCGCTCCCTTCCGGCGCACGCGCCGGTCATTGCGGCGAAAAATCCTGACACATGTTCACGTTGGCGAAGGTCTTCAGTGTCACCGTCTCGCCGTACCGGCACAGCACCCCGTCGTTGTCGACCAGTTCACAGTGTTGGCAGCGGCGGCACTTGACCTTGTTGCCTGGCGTGCCGAAAACCTTGAAGACCAGACCGATGACCTTGTAGATCGCAAACCCGAAACCGGCCAGAAGCAAAACCTGGATGATCGTCGCAAACATTCAGCAACCCACTTCTGTACGACACCGTGCGGAGCACGCCCCGCCGGCGACAATACACCAATAAATCAAGACGCCCTTCCCTCCGCACATGAGTTCATAATGATCATTATCTCGGGTTTGATCAACCCCGAATTACTGATCCCGGGCGAGAATCGTGATGGCCCAGACCGTCATGACCGCCGTGACGGCAACCGCCGCCCAGGAGAACCACATGGGCACGACGTAGGCACCGATAGTCATCGGCCAGCCGTAGATGATCCTTAAGCCGTGGCCCAGGCATACCAAAGCGAACAGCAGACCCGAAGCCGTCTGGTAGAGTCTCGATTCCATGTTTTCCCCTTGATCCGGTGTCTAACGTCAATTTAGGCGTAATCCAGCGCAGGGCAACGGGTCCGTCGTCGGTAGCGGCCAATGAAATCCGCGCAACCGGGTCGGATTTTCCCGGAGGGTTCGGAGCGGCCGCAGCGCGGATCGACGAAGCGGTCGCAACGCGATCATGTTAGATTGGTGGTCGCGTGTGAATCGGGTTTCAACAGATATCACGGGAGGACGAGGTATGCGAACGAACGGGACCCTGGTCATCATTAGCCTGCTGCTGGTGACGTCCGGCGCCGCGCTGGCGGACACCGCCGCGCACACGACGCCCCGGCTGCAGTTCGAGCTCGAAGGCGGCGCCGTCTGGCAGAGCAGCAACGACGTGCAGATCCCCAACGACAACACCGGCACCCGGTTCTCCCTGGTCGACGTGACCGGCAAGGGCCCCTGGGCCGCCGGTCGCCTCTACGTGACCTGGAACATCAACCCGCGTCACGGCCTGCGCGTGCTGCTGGCCCCGTTGAGCGTCACCGAAACCGCCACGCTGGCCGACCCTCTGGAATTCGCCGGGAGCAGTTTTGCGGCGGGCGTACCGACCGAGGCGACCTACAAGTTCAACTCGTGGCGGCTGAGCTATCGTTACCGGTTCCACAGCGGTGAACGCTGGGACTGGTGGGTCGGTTTCACGGCCAAGGTGCGCGACGCCAATGTCCGGCTGGACCAGGGCACCGTCGCGGCCGAGAAGTCCGATGTCGGGTTCGTGCCCCTGCTGCATCTGGCGAGCACCTGGCGCGCGGGCACGCGCGTGTCGTTCGAGCTCGACGCGGACGCTCTGGCCGGCGGGCCGGGCCGGGCCATCGATGCCTCCTTGAAGCTGCGCTACCATTTCGGGGACAAGTGGAGTCTGGCGGGCGGCTACCGCACCGTCGAGGGCGGGGCCGACGTCGACGAGGTGTACAACTTCGCGTGGCTGCACTACGCGGTCGTCTCGCTGGGGCTGGCTTTCTAGAATAGCCGGATCAACGCGCCGACCGCGCGGCCACCGTGCGGGCGCGGACCACGCGCTGGTGGTCTGCGGGCAGGCGCTTCTGCAGGATCCGCAGGCCGGCTTCGGCCAGACCGGCGGCCTCCTCGCGGCTGCCGCGCTCGAGCAGGAGTTCGGCGAGCTGTACCTCGGTCCAGGCCGTCGCCGGATGCTCGGCTCCCATCCGCTCCAGCCGCAGCTGCAGGGCCTGGCGGTAGCAGCGTTCGGCTTCGGTGTATTCGGCGCGTTCACGGTGGATCGCCGCCAGCATTTCCAGCCCGCCGGCCACCCGCGGGCTGCCCGTCTCGGCCACCTGCCGCATGTTCTCCAGCGCCGCGGTGCCCGTGGCGTAGGCCTCGTCCACCCGGCCGAGCTTCAACAGGATCCGCGCCAACCCCAGTTCGGTCGTCGCGGTGAACACGTTTTCCGCACCGTATTCCGTGCGCCCGATCGCCACCGCCTTCTGCTGTTCGGCGAGGGCCGCCGCCAGATCGCCCAGGCCCTGGAGGGCCCGCGCCCGATGCATGTGGGTGATGCCGACGACCTTGTGCTCCGGCCCGACGAGTTCCAGCTTGATGGCCATCGCTTCATCGTGATAGGCCAGCGCCTCGGCGTCGTTGCCCAGGTCGTGGAGCAGCCAGCCGAGATCGTCCAGACGGCCGGCGGTGATCCGGTGCGTCCCCAGGTGCTCCCGCGACAGGGCGACCGCCTCGCGCAGCACCGGCTCGGCCTCGTCGTACTTGCCCCCGCCCCGCATGGCCAGCCCGACGGTGCCCAGGGTCTTGATCAGATCGGGGTGGCTGGGTTCCAGGGTGGCGCGGCGGATGTCCAGCGCCTCGGCGAACACCCGCTGCGCCTCGGCGTACTCGCCGCTCTCGTTCAGCGTGCCGCCCAGGCTCATCAGGCTGTAGGCCACGTTGGGATGGTTGTCGTCGTAGTGCTGGCGGTCCAGCGCCAGCACCTGCCGCTGGATGGGCGCCGCGGCCTGGTAATCGCCCCGTTCGCGCAGCACGAGCGCCAGGTTGAACAGGGTGTTGGCGACCTCGGGATGGTCCTCACCCAGTTCACGCCGGTGGATGTCGAGCGCTTGGCGGAACTTGGCCTCGGCCTCGCCGCGCTGCCCCTGTTCCAGCAGGACCAGGGCGTAGTCGTTCAGGCAGGTGCCGTAGTTCTCGTCCTGCAGGACCGGGTCGGCCTCGTAGATCGCCAGGGCCTGGCGGTAGTAGTCCAGCGACTCGTCGGTGCGCGCCTGGAAGGCGGTCATCATGCCCAGCGCCTGCAGGTTGACGGCCACCAGCTTGGCGTTCGGCCCCAGCTGCTGCCGGTGCACCGTCAGCGCCGCCGTCAGCAGGGATTCGGCGTCGGCATAGCGTCCGGCCGCGGTTTCCAGCTGACCCAGCGCGGTCGCGGTCGCGGCCACCTCGAGATGATCTTCCCCGTGCAGATGGCGCTTGATCAGCAGCGACCGTTTCAGCAGGCCGCGGCCCTCGTCGTACAGTCCCAGGCCCCGGTACACGCCGCCGAGCACGTCGAGCATCTCGCCCTGGATCTCGGGCTGGCCGGCCAGGCCGGTGGTCACGTTCTCGGCCCCACGGGTCAGGATCTCCCGCGCGGTGATGTCGGCGCCGCGGCTCTGGTCCGGGTCGGCCAGGGCGAACATGTCGGTCAGGAAGGCGGCCACCTGCTCGGCCTTGGCCTCGCCGCGGCGGGCCAGATCGCGCTGCTGCGCCAGCCGGACCGTATAGAAACTGACCAGCCCCACGCTGACCACCAGCACCGCGGCCGCCGCCGTGAACGCCAGGCGGTACCGCGACAGCAGCTTGCCGCTGCGATAACCGAGGGTCGCCGGCCGGGCGAACACCGGCTCCCCCCGCAGATGACGCCCCAGATCGTCGGCCAGACGGCCGGGCGAATTGTAGCGGCGCGTCGGTTCGCGCCGCAGCGCCATCAACACGATGTTGTCCAGGTCGCCCGTCAGGCGGCGCGCCGGGATGTCCCCGCCCGCGGCCTTCTTGCTCGGCGGGTCGGGATCGCGTTCGCAGGTCTCGGTGGCGATCTCCCGCGCGGTCGCCGCGGCCCCGCCGAACGGCCGGGCGCCGGTGAGCACCTGGTACAGCACCAGGCCCAGCCCGAACACGTCGGTCGCGGTGGTGATGGGATCGCCGTTGATCTGTTCGGGCGCGGCGTAACCCGGCGTCAAGACCTGCAGGCCGGGCATGGTCTGGGGCGCCGCCCCCACGACGCCGTCGTCCTCGAGCAGCTTGGCGATACCGAAGTCCATCAGCTTGACGGTGCCGTCGCCGGTCACCAGGATGTTGCTCGGCTTCAGGTCGCGGTGCACGACCAGGTTGTTGTGCGCGTGCTGCACCGCGCCGCACACCGTCCGCATCAGTTCCACGCGGGCCTCGAGACCCAGCGCCTCCTCGCGGCAGTACACGTCGACCGGACGCCCCTCCACGTACTCCATGACCAGGTAGGGACGGCCGTCGGGCGTGATGCCGCCGTCGAGCAGGTTGGCGATGTTGGGGTGGCGCAGGCGGGCGAGAATCTGGCGTTCGACCAGGAAACGGGCGGTGATCTGCGCGGAGTCCATCCCCACGCGGATGACCTTGATGGCCACCTGTTCGTCGTAGGTGCCGTCGCTGCGCCGGGCCAGGTAGACCGCGCCCATGCCCCCGCGGGCCAGCTCGCGGTCGATCGTGTAGCGGTCCAGCCGGGTGCCGATCAAGGCGTCGGGCTTCTCCGCTTCCGGCTCGCGGACCAAGCCCCCGAGATCCGCGGCCATGGCGTCCAGGTAACCCGGATCCTCGGCGTCGGCCGCCAGCAGGCTCAGCACCTCGAGCGCCAGATCGGCGTCGCTGCCGCAATGGGAAGTCACGTAGGCGCGGCGTTCGCCGGGCGGCAGGTCGAGGGCCGCGGCGAACAACTCCTGCACCTTTTCCCAGCGGCCGGCGTCGGGCTGCGTCATCCGGCCATCTCCCGCTTGAGCCAGGCCTGGGCCAGGCGCCAGTCGCGGCGCACCGTCGGCACCGACACGCCGAGGACCGAGGCGACCTCCTCGTGGGTCATCCCGCCGAAGAAGCGCATCTCGACCACCTGGCGCTGGCGCGAGCTCAACGCGTCGAGCCGGTCCAGCGCGCGGTCCAGCTCGATCACGGCCTCGGGCGAGGCCACCGGCACCGCGACCCGGGAATCGAGGGTCATGAACACCTGACCGCCCCCGCGTTTGTCGGCCAGGCGGCGGCGGGCGTGGTCGATCAGGACCCGCCGCATGACCCGCGCGGCGATACAGTAGAAATGGGCGCGGTCCTGCCACGCGACCTGGTCCTGGTCCACCAGGCGCAGGTACGCCTCGTGGACCAGGGCCGTCGGCGTCAAGGTGTGCCCCGCGCGTTCGGAACCCATCTGCCGGTTGGCCATGCGGCGCAGGGTGGCATAGACGTGGTCCACCAGCGCGTCCATGGCCGCCCGGTCCTGGCGGGCGGCGTCCTGGCACAGACGGGTCACGTTTTCACGCGAAAGGTCCAAGGCTTCTCCGTTCTGCATGTTCATCGTACCGACCGCCAATTTAATAGTGAGAACCAATTTCGACCACCACACCGGACCCGCCGGTCAGCGTCGGAACCTATTCGTCGATCAACTTCTGGGAGAACTGGCCGCGGAGATAGACCAGGCACGCGTCACCGGCATTGTCCCGCAACGTCAGGGTTTGGGTGTCGGGGCTGCCGAAGTCCATGGCGCCGTCGTCGTCGTCGCTCTCCCAGCGTTCCGAAATGGCGCTGTAGGTGTAGTGGTAGCCGTTGCCGATCGACACCTGCGGGCCGTCCGTGTCGTTTTCGTAGATGCTCATGCGCAGCAGCAGGCGGGCGCCGTCCTTCAGGGCCACCTGTGCCTTCGCCGCGATGTCGAGCTGCTGCTGAAAGACGTTCGTGTTGTCACTCGCCTGGACCAACACGTTCGATTGCTCGGCCAGCTTCGTCTCCTGGTCACCGTCCACCGCGCTGAGTCTGAACGAGATGAAGAAGTCACCTTCGGCCCTGCCCGTCGACGCATCGCAGTCGTTGATGACCTGCAGCGACCTCGCCTCCCAGGTCACCTCGACCACGGGGGCGGCGGGCGCGGGGGCCGTCGGGGCGTCGTCGCTGCCGCAGCCCGGCAGCGTGGCGAGAACGAAACATAGGAGCAGGACTCTCGGCAGGATATTGAACGTTTTCATGGCGGTTGCCTCCATCGTCAGATAAATCGAACGGGTTGTTCAGGGTTTTCAGAGGGAGACGCGCAGACCGGCGGGGAAAGTGATCATGGTTTCTGGATATTTTTTCAGTGGCGGCGGCAAACGGCTCAGCGGCCGGTGAGCCACACGTCGACGATGGCCGGGCGAAAGCCCGCCTGGGCGCGCCTGGTGGCCCGGGCGATCAAGGCGGGATCGCGGGCCGGTTCGGTGCAGAGCTTGGCCGGATCGGGCGTAATCCACACCCGGCCCAGATCGAGCCGGTCGGCGTCCCAGCAGGTCTGGACGGTGACGGCGGCCGCGGTCTCGCCGTCGGTGTGGCGGGCACAGGCGTCGTACAACAGCTCGAAGCGGTCGTCGTCCAGGTCGAGGTGGGTGCCGCGCAGGGTCCTGGCAAAGTCAGCGGCCTGTTGGCCGTGGGTGGTGCAGTAGTCCTCCGTGCGGCGGCGGCTGTCGTGCAACACCGCGAACAACTGGACGATTTCCAGATCGGCCCCGGTCAGGGCGGCCAGGTAGGCGCCGTGCTCGTGCACGCGGGCCCAGTGGGCCGGGCCGTGCTCCCCATCCAGGGGCAGGGAATAGTCGGCGAAGATCCGGTCGAGAAGAGCGGGGGTGATCATGGGTGGGTCGGTTTCGTTGTTCGCGCCGCGCCGTTGTCTCGCCTCGGCACGATCAGGTCCTATTTCACGATGACCGTGACCGGCTGGGCGCCGATGAACGAGATCCGCTGCTTGCCGCGCCGCGCTTCGGTGCGAAAGTAGAACCGCTTCTTGCGGGCCAGGTCGCTGCCGCGGAACTCGACCTCGCTCAGCTTGCGCTTGCCGCCCTTGCCGCCGAAGATCGTCAGCCGCAGGATATCGGCCGCACCCACGGCCTCGGTATCGACTTCATACGGCGTCATGTCGGGATCGCTGGTGGGCCGCAACTTCCGTGTTCTTTCAATTACCGGCACGTGATCTCCTGTCTGTTCAGCTGGCCAGGTGTTTCGTGAGCAACATGATCCGCTTGCGGATGTTGTTCACGCGGACACTCCAGCGGTATTTGTTCGACTTCTTCGCGTGAGGGTACTTGATCAGCAGATCCTCGATCTTGTCGTAGATCGACTCGATGAGCGCCGCGGTGTCCTGCTTGGCCCACCCCGCCAGGTCGGTTTTCTTCAGCCCGGCGTAGTCCTTGATCCTGGCCTTCTTGATGGTGTTGAAGTCGTAGCCCGCGTCGCGCAGCTCCCGGTAGCTGGCCGTCGACAGCTTGGGCAGGATGTCGTCCAGGCTCCTGGCGCCGTCGGCCACCAGATCGAGGTAGGACATGTTGTTCTTCAACTCGCTGACGACCTTGCGTCCCTGGCCGATGGCCGTCTTCTGCGAGGTCAACAGCTCCTGCAGGCCCTTCACGGCCGCACCAACGCCCTTGAGGGTCTCGAGGATGACCGGGACGGCGATGCCCATGTTGTCTGCACCTCGGCAAGGGGTTGGCGATGCGGGACCGGAATCCCGGGATGGGATCGTTCAGCCCGGCAGCTCCAGGCTCTTATCGAAAATATCCTGTTTTTTGTTCAGCGTAAACCCCAAACCCTGATAGAAGGCATGGGCTTCGGTTCTTTCGCGGCGGGTGCGCACGCGGAGCTTGGCCACACCCTGGGCGGCGGTCCAGCTCACGGCGGCCGCGACCAGCGCCCGGCCCAGACCCTGCCGGCGATGTTTTGCGGCGACCACCAGGCCGCCCAGCTCGGCAAATGTCGCCGATTCGACGCGATGGGCCAGGAACACGTGGATCCAGCCCGCGACCGTCCCGTCGGGCAGGCTGGCGACAAGGACGGCGTGGTCGTCGGCCTCGAGGAGCGTCCGCATGCGTGCGATGGCCTGGGCGGTCGCGGTTGGATAACCCAGCTGATTGGACAGGTCGGCGATGGCGGCGGCGTCCTCGAGCGTGGCAGGACGGATGGCGGGGCTGGTCACGGGCGGCTCCGTTGCGCCAGACGCACGGCATAGCCGCACAGCAGGAGAGATAGCACCGCACCTGCGCCAAACACCCAGCGGGCCAGCGTGACGTTCGCTTCAGCGGACAGCAGCGGGATACCACCCGAGAAGCCGGCCGGCGGCGCGAACAGGGCCACCCAGGCCCCCACGACGGCGAAGATCAGGCAGATCAGGCCCGCGAGCAGGTTGTTCAAGCGGCTGTTCTGGCGGGTCAGCATCATGCACCCGCCGATCACGAACACGATGCCGCACAAGGCGACGACCCACAGGGGGGCGTTTGTGCCGGCTTCCTGGTCGTTGAAGACACCGAGGGCGATGAGCACCAGGAATACGCCGAGGGCGATGCAGACCCAGGCCCAGACGGCGGGGAGTTGTTTGGTTGGTGGGGTTGGGTTCATGGGATTCCTGGGGTTTTGTAACGTTGGGGTCAGTTGCAGGCGTGGCTGGCGCGGGGACTGGCGCCAGCCAGATGCGTGATAGAGCCGGCTGTCAGCTCGAACGGCCTGTTAGATAAGCGAGACTGTTGCACGGAATCTCGTCAATTTCCGATCTGCCGTCCCTAGTCGTCTGTAGAACGATGCGCAAATCGACCATACGCGAGACCGGCTGCTGCCCCCAAAACCAAACCGATGCCTGGATTTCCAAACGCAGCTCCAAATACCAGACCGGATCCTGCGCCCAGTGCTATCCACCGGCTTGTGTTGAAAATCGGACGGCCCTCTGGGTCGCCTTGGTTCTTGTTCACCTATATCACCTCGGTCCTTCCGAAACGTCTATCTAACGTTGGCTTCAGCTGCAAGCGTGGCTGGCGCAGCTTGTGCGTCAGCACAAGACGTGACAGACGCGATTGTCGGGTGCAAGCGCTTGTCCCCCACACACATTCCCCCCCCTTCTCTCTCCAAACTACCCCCCCACCACATCCCCCTCATCTTCTCTACACTTTCCCTCTCTCTTACACCTCTCTATACCACCAACATTTCCTCTACTTATATCTTACCACTACCATATCTATCACAACTTACCTCCACCTACATACCTCTCTCATCAACCTATCAATCAACCTTCACCTCACCTCTTCTAACCCTCCCCTCTACACCCCCCCCCTCCCCCCCCACCCCTATCCTCATTCTCCCCTCCACTCACACCCCCCCCTAACTCACAAAAACGACCCCCCCCACCCCCACCCCAAAACTAATGGCGGCGGGCGGGGTTGGGGGTCTGGTTCCCCGAATCCAGCAGGATGGCGTCGGCCAGCCGGCTCATCTCCAGGGCCTCGGCGACCGCGTCCTCGCCCGTCACGTGGACGACCTGGATCAGCGACACCCCCGGCATGACCTCGCGCAGCCCTCGCGCTACCCCCCCCCCTCCTTCTTCCCAGCCCCCCCATATCCGCTGTCAGCACCGTGGCCACCCGGCCGTCGTCGCGTCGTGGTGATCAGGGCCTCGGGGTGACCGCCCCCGGGCTGGGTGGTCTGCCCCGGCCCCAGCCCCAAGGCCCCCTGGCGCACGGCGGATCGCGGCCTCTTCGGCCGAGCTGATGCAGCAGATCTTGATACGGGTCATGGACGTCTCCCTCTGATCAACCCAATCTCCCATGTTCCGGCCATCCCCTACCGCCAAACACCGCCTTTGTACCGCAACCCCGCCTTTCACAGAGGCTTATTCGTCCTCTTTTCAGTTATAATGGGCCTCCCTGATCGACTGCCTTTGCCTCCTTCAACGGAGAACCCTATGGCCGCCTCCCGTACGCTTCGCCTCCTGTTGCTCTTCTCCCTCGTGATGACCCTGACCGCCTGCAGCAGCGACGACGATCCGACCGCCCCCGGCGACGGCGGCGTCGACATCACCCCCGGCATCAGTTCCGAAATCCACGTCGACGAAGGCAATGTCGGTGTGGTGATCGACGTGCGTCGGATCTTCAAGAAGGGTTATCTCCCCACCACGGCCCAGATCACCTTCGCCGCCCACCCCCGGTTCAACGCCGCACTCCCGGTCGATCCCTTCACCAATCTCGCGATCCTCGACCTCAAGAACAGCGACCTGACGCCCGAGGAGAAGACGGCCTTCGCCCAGGGCGTGGCTGCCGGCATCGTCGTCACCGACGCGAACAAGGCCGTCCTGGTCAGCTACGACGACAGCGACCTCGACCTGGACGATTCCAACATCCCCCTGGAATTGACCACGACGGCCCCCTATATCGTGCGCCCCCTGGAGATCGAAGAGACGATCCCCTACCTGATGCAACTGGAGGGCAAGCCCGGTGTCCTGGCGAGCCTGAGCGACGACTTCCTGGAAGTCCGCGACTTCGTGCCCGACGCCTTCACCCAGCAGTTCTTCTTCACTCCCGTTTCCGGCGGCGGCCCCGACACCTACTACATCCAGCACTTCGGCTACGATGCCTGCGGGACCTACCTCGCGGTGAACCCCGCCGGCACCGAGTTCAGCTCCAACGTCCAGCTGGTCGGCAACCAGTGCACGCCCTTCGAACGCAGCGAGTTCGTGCTCGAGCAGGACGACGAGGGCTGGGTCAGGATCAAGGTCAACGGGTCCGACCGCTACCTGCACATGACCCAGTTCGGGCTGCACGGAACGGTTTCCGGGCCGGTCGAACGGATCCGCATCATTTCCGACAGCATCGACTGGGATGTCCAGGATCGCGGGACCGAATACCTTCAGCCCATCATGCCGCCGGCCAAGCTCGACTTCGCCTATTCGGGAACCCTGCGCAACTGCTCGTCGGCCACCCTGCAGGAAACCGTGGGCCGTTCCGAGTCGCGCACCCGGATGACGACCGCGAGCACCACCGAAAGCCTGCAGTTGTTCTCGAGCGAGGCGCTCACCATCGGCTTGAAGGTCGGTTTCGAGGTCACCGCCAAGGTCGGCGTGGACGTCGAAGGTATCGGGGAGGCGGGCGAGGAGGTTTCGGTTTCCGAAGAACTGACCGAATCGTACGGCTACACCACCTCCGAAACCGCCACCTCCACGAACACCTGGTCCTCGTCGACCAGCAACACCTCCGAGGTGTCCCGCTCCCGGACCCTCACCGTACCGCCCTTCACCGGCCTCGAGGTTTATGACGCCGTCAAGACGGTGACGGGTGTCCGCGTGCCGTTCACGCAGGTGCTGAGGATCCGCGCCTCCGACAAGGACACCGGCGCCATCCTGTCGGGCCCGGAGATCGTCACGCAGCTGATCTTCAATTTCGTGACCGGCGTCGTCAGCACCGTCGGCGCCGACTACGTCGACATCAGCATCCGCGGCTATGCCCAGATCGACGAGGTCTTCGAAGCCACGACCGATGTCTCGGATATCGAGGGCGCCTGCAGCGGCCTCTAGGGCCTGCGCCTGAATATCTGCCACCACGCGAAACGGCCCGGAGCATCCGCTCCGGGCCGTCCTCGTCTCTTCGCTCGGACAGAAGCCTACTTGCCCGATTTCTTCCCCGTGGCCGCGTCGTGCAGCTTCACCTCGACGTTGTCCGCGTCGCTCAGGCCCGCGTAGTACCCGCGCAGGATCGCCAGCACCTCGGGGCGGGAGAACTCGGCGGGAATGTCCTCGCCTTCGCTCAGGCCCTTGCGCAGCGCCGTGCCGCTCAGGAACAGGCGGTCCTCCTTGCCGTGCGGGCAGGTGCGCATGCTGATCATGCCGCCGCACTTGTAGCACCAGAAGGTCCAGTCGATGGGCATCATCTTGATCTCCAGCGCCCCGGCGGGCACCTCGCTCCAGATGTTCTGCGCGTCGAACGGGCCGTAGTAGTTGCCCACGCCGGCGTGGTCGCGGCCGATGATCATGTGCGTGCAGCCGAAGTTCTGGCGGAACACGCCGTGCAGCAGGCCCTCGCGCGGGCCGGCGTAGCGCATGTCCAGGGGGTAGCCGCCCTGCAGCACGCTCTCCTTCAGGAAGTAGCCGTCGACCAGGGCGTCGATGCACTTGACGCGCACGTCGGCCGGGATGTCGCCGGGCTTCAGGCCGCCGATCAGCTGGTGGATGTACAGCCCGTCCAGGGTCTCGAGCGCGATCTTGGCCAGGTACTCGTGGCTGCGGTGCATGGGGTTGCGCAGCTGCAGCGCCGCGATGGTCTTCCAGCCCCGCTCGGCGAACACCGCGCGGCTCTCACTGGGCCGCTGGTAGATGCCGGCGAACTCCGTCGGGAACACGCCTTCGCTCAGCACCTTCACCGGACCGCCCAGGTTCACGGCCTTCTGGTCCATGACCATCTTCACGCCCGGGTGCTCCGCGTCGGTGGTCTTGAACACGTGCTCGCACTCGAAGGCGCGGTCGATGGTGTACTTCTCAGTGACCTTCATCGTCGCCATCAGGTCGCCGTTCTCGGCCACCAGGGCGATCTCGGCGCCGTCGGCCAGCCCCTCGGCGGTGTCCTGGTCGCAGCTCAGCGTGATCGGGATGGGCCAGAACACGCCGCTGGTCAGCTGCATGTTCTCGCAGACACCCTTCCAGTCGGCCTGGCCCATGAAGCCCGTCAGCGGCGTGAAGCCGCCGATGCCCAGCATGATCAGGTCGCCGGTCTCGCGGCTGGTGATGGGCAACTGGGGCAAGACTTGGCGCGTTCGGTCTCTTCTCGGCTGAGGGCGTCGCCTTCGAGCAGCAGGGGCATCAGTTGGTCGCTGCCGTGGGGCTTGATGAGGTCGGCCAAGGTCGGGTCCTTTCGGTTCGTCCGGGGCGGGGCCGAGTGCAGTCCCATCCCTAAAAAATTCGTGTGCAGCGCCCAAATCAGTCAGTTGGGGCCCTGAAAGTCCACCACAAAAAACCACCGGCAGCAGGGCCGCTGCCGGTGGTTCCTTGTCGTGCCCCGCAAGGGCGGGTCGTTTCGTATCGTTCCGGGCTCAGGTCGCCTTCAGGTAGATGATCTCCATGGGCGCGGCCTCGCCGTCGTCATCCTCTTCGCCGCCGGCGGCGCCCTGGCTCTGCAGGGCCCGGATCGCCTCGGTGAAGCCCGTCACCAGCACCGCGTTGCCCTCGGGCGTCCAGATGATGATGTCGTTCTCGCCGTCACCCTCGCAGGCGGCGCTCACGGTCTTGATGAAGTGCCCGTCGGGGCTGAAGACGTCCCAGGAGGTCAGGATGCCCTCGGGCTCCTCGAAGCCGCTGCGGCTGTTGGCCACCCACAGGTTGCCGTCGATCCCGAATTGCAGGCTGCCGATGTCCGGCTCGGTCTTGGACGGCACGATCTTGGCGTTGGGAATCTGGGCCAGGGCCGCCTCCATGGTTTCCTTGACCCGGTTGAATTCGGCTCCTCGCGCTCGCGGCCGGTGAACTCGCGCTCGATGACGCGCTCGAGCGTCCCGTCCGGGGCAGGTAGACGTTGATCACGTAGTCGTCGCGCTCGGCCGCCACGTACACGCGGCCGTCCTTGCCCACGGCCACCTTGCGGAAATCGACCCGGTTGATGGCCGATTCATCGAAGGTGAAGTTGGTGAAGTCCCAGAAGTACTCGTTGGTGAAGTAGCGGACCGTCTCCTTGCCCTCCTCGTCGAAGGCGGCCACGAAATTGGATCGCCGATGAGCCAGGCCACCGTTTTCGGGGTTGATCTTCTCGGCCGTCACGATCACTTCGCTTGCCGCCCGAGACGCAGTCGAACATCTGCAGGAAGCCGCCCTCGGTCGGGTCGCCGATCTCCATCACGCCCGGGGCGTGCCGTCGGTGCCGATCTTGGTGACCTTGCCGGGGAAGACCTGCACCAGGCCCAGGCTGCCGTCGGGCATGAACAGCATGTTCGACGGCGTGCGCGTCTCGCCCGGGCCGTCGCCCTCGCGGCTGAGCGTGGTCACCCGCTCGCCGTCGGGCGAGTAGACCGGCACCTCGCTCGTGCGCGTATCCAGCAGGTAGATGGTGCCGTCGTCGCCGACGACGCACTGGCTGATCATGCCGAAGAAATCCTCGTCGTCCTCGCCGCCGTGGCGCCAGACCTCTTGCAGCTCCACGGTCACCTTTTCCCCGCTCGGGGTGGCGCCGTTCATGACGTGCAGCACGCCGTCCTTGGTCACCTCTTCCGCCGGCAAAGGCGCCGCGGCGGTAACCAGCCCAGGAGCGCAGACCAGCGTAAATCTTCATGAGTCGGGTCCCCATTTCAATGTCCTTTCCAGTGCCGATTCATGAATCAGCCGGGTGCGGCGCCACCGAAATGGTGCCGGCTCCCCCTTTAGGTCCACGAAAATCCGGTTCCAAGTTGCGTGCAACTACGCTCCCGTTCCCATCCGGCTTAGGCCAGGGTTGCACGGCTGGACAAAGCCCCGGGGCGGGTTACTTTCTTCCGATGTCCCGCCCCGTGAGCATCCCCGACCTCTTCCGCTTCTGGCTGCCGCTGCAGGCCACCTGGCTGATGATGGCCCTCGAGGGCCCGTTCCTGGCCGCGGTCATCGCCCGCCTGGCCGAGCCCAAGCACAACCTGGCGGCTTACGGGGTGGCCTTCGCCCTGGCGATCCTGGTCGAGGCGCCGGTCATCATGATGATGAGCGCCTCGACCGCCCTGGTCGATTCGGCGGGCATCTACCGCCGCCTGCGCCACTTCATGTGGCTGCTCAACGGCGGCATCACCGCCGTCATGCTCCTGCTGCTGCTGACCCCGCTGTGGTCCCTGCTGACCGCAAAGGGCATGAACCTCGATCCCGAGGTGGCCCGCCTGGCCCGCACCGCCATGTTCATCATGCTGCCCTGGCCCGCGGCCATCGGCTACCGGCGCTTCTACCAGGGTCTGCTGATCCGCGTGGGCCTGACCCGCCGCGTGGCCTGGGGCACGTTGCTGCGCCTGACGACCATGGCCGTGACCGGTTTCTTGCTCTACCGCGGCGCCGACCTGCCCGGCGCCTGGGTGGGCGCCATCGCCCTTTCGGCCGGCGTCACCGTCGAGGCGGTGGCCAGCCGGGTGATGGCCGCCGGCGCGGTGACGAAGCTGCTGGCAACGTCTGCCGACCACGTGCCCGGCTACCGCGAGATCTGGGAGTTCTACCTGCCGCTGGCCCTGACCTCGACCATCGCCCTGGCCGTGCAGCCGCTGGTGACCTTCTTCATGGGCCAGGCCCGATTCTCGCTGGAATCGCTGGCGGTGCTGCCGGTGATCAACGCGCTGGTCTTCATCTTCCGCACGCCGGGCCTCAGCTACCAGGAGGCCGCCATCACCATGCTGGGCCGCAGCTGGGACAACCTCCACCAGGTGCGCCTGTTCGCGATGATCCTGGGCGTGGGCGCGGCCTTGGGGCTGGGCCTGATCGTCCTGACGCCCCTGCTCGACATCTGGCTCGGCACCGTCAGCGGCCTGACACCCGAACTGGCGGACTTCGCCCGCACGCCGCTGCGCCTGCTGGTCCTGATGCCCCTGCTGAGCGTGGTCCTGTCGCTGCAGCGCTCGCTGCTGGTGGCTCGCCGCCGGACCGGTGCGATCACCTGGGCGTCCACGCTCGAGGTCGTCGGCATCCTGGCGGTGCTGTTCGTGACCATTCGTCTGGGCGACTGGATCGGCGCCACCGCGGCTGCGGCCGCGTTCATGGTCGGCCGGCTGGCGGCGAACCTCTTCCTGGTGGGCAAGACCGGGGAAGCCGAGGGTTAATCGGAGCCGTCAAACTTCTTCCTGCGGTCCTTCTTCATCTGGGACTGGCGCTTCTTCTCCTCGAGGCGCCTTTCCTTCGACGCGCGGGTGGGGCGGGTCTTCTTGCGGGGCTTGGGCGGAATGAGGGCCTCGCGCACCAGGGCGGCCAGGCGCTGCGTGACATCCTCGCGGTTGCGGCGCTGGCTGCGGTGGCTGTCGCCGGCGAGGATCAGGTCGCCCGCCTCGGTCAGCCGCGGGGCCAGGTTCCGCAGCAGCCGGTTGCGCTGCGCTTCGGTCAGGGCGGCCGACTCGCGGACGTTCCACCTGACCTGGATGCGCGTGTCCGACGTGTTGACGTGCTGGCCGCCGGGCCCGGACGACCGGCTGGCGGTGTACGACAGCTCGCTCAGGGGGATTGCCACACGCTCATTGACGACCAGGACTTCGGGCACGGCTGATTTCCTTTGCTGATGCGACCTGCCACCGCTGCCCTTATCATAAGGGCGCCGGCGGGTCCCTTTCCAGGAGGAATGCCTTGATCATCCGCAAACTCGAAGATGTCGTCAAAACATCCGTGGACATGGAGGGCGTCCAGGGCATCAGCAAGCAGCTCGTGCTCGGCAGCGACGATGGCGTACCCAACTTCTCGTTCCGCGTGTTCACCCTCGAGCCGGGCGGCCACTCGCCCCACCACAACCACGCGGTCGAGCACCTCAACTTCGTGGTGTCGGGCCATGGCACCCTGGTCGACGGCAACGGCGACAGGAACCCCCTGGGCAAGGGCGAATTCGCCTTCGTGCCGCCGCACGAGTCCCACCAGTTCCGCAACACCGGCGACGAGCCGTTCGTGTTCATCTGCGCGGTGCCCAAGGCGTACGAGTAACCCGCACCGCCGCACAGGAAACAAGCCCCGGATGGTCCGACCGTCCGGGGCTTCTGCCGTAGCGGCCTATTCCTCGACCGGCACCGCCGGCTCGGCGCCGACGGCGTCCTGCCGGCCCATGACATGGTGCAGGAACCACTGCAGCTCCCGGGTCTGGTAATCGATCATGTGGCTGGGCTGGTTGATGCCGTGGCCTTCGTCCGGGTAGAGCACCAGCCGGCTGGGCACGCCGTTCAGCTGCAGGTAGCTGAACATCTCGATGGACTGCCGGGGGTCGACCGGTTCGTCGTCGGTGCCGTGCATGATCAACGTCGGCGTGGTGATCCGGTTGGCACGCGACGCGGGGCTGTGGTCCCACATCAGCGCCAGGTCGCCGTCCCAGGGCTGCCGGTAGCTGTCGATGAAGAGCTGGGGGTTGTTCTGGCCCATGGCCGAGGTGTAGTTCCAGATGCCGGCGATCGACACGGCCGCCTTGAACCGGTCGGTCCGGCTGACCACGACGTTGGTCATCAGCCCGCCGTAGCTGTAGCCGGTGAACCCGAGCCGGTCCGGATCGATGGTGCCGCGTTCGACCAGCGCGTCGACGGCCGCCATGATGTCCTGGAAGTCGTCGGTGCCGAAGTTGCGGTACACGCCGCGCAGGAAGTCCTCACCGTAGCCGGTGCCGCCGCGCGGGTTGACGATGAACACCGCGAAACCGTTCTTCGCCAGCACCTGCCAGGGATAACGGGAGCTCCAGGCGTTGCCGTAGCGGCTGTAGGGACCGCCGTGCATCTCGATGATCGCCGGCAGCCGGTCGTTCTGGCCGGCGCCCGGCGGCAGGAACAGGAAACCCTCCACGAATCCGTCTTCGTGGCCCGGCAGCCGCAGCTTGGTCGCCGCCGGCAGATCGTACGGCGTGACCGCATCGTTGACCGAGGCGATCTCCCGGGCCGCTCCCGGTTTGCCGGCGAACAGGGTTCCGGGCCGGTTCAGGGCCGACTCCACGTAGGCCACGGTGCCGCCGCCGATGCCCAGATCGACAAGGTTGCCCTCCAGCGCGGTGATGCGCTCGAGTTCGGCCCGGCGGACGTCGATCCGGTAGAGGTCGCGCGTGGTGCCGTCGGCGCCGGGCAGGTACAGGTGGCGGCCCTTGGCGTCCCACACGGGCGCGAAACCCGGCGTGCTGCCCGAGCCGCCGAGGGTCAGCTGCGACGCCCCGGTCAGGACGCGCGTTTCACCGGATTCGAGGTCGCGCACCACCACATCCTTGAGGTTCAGGTAGGCCCGCAGCTCTTCCTTGCGGTCGGTGTAGTAGGCCAGGTGCCGGCCGTCGGGCGAAAAAACCGCCAGCGAGCTGTGGTGCGTGCGGGGTGTGATGACGTCCAGCGTGCCGGTGGCGACATCCAGCAGGCCGATCTGCTGCTCCTCGTCCACCAGGCTGGAGAACAGGGCGTTGAAGGTCACCGCCAGGGTCGCGCCGTCCGGCGACCAGGCCACGTGGTACGGGTGCAGCGGCGCCGTGGTCAGCTGCCGGGGTTCGAAGTCCGTGTGCGGCCCCATCGTGAGGGCCTCCACCAGCCACAGCTGCTGGTACTGGTCGGGCTGCTCCAGGCGGTCCCAGACCGTCCAGTCCTCGCGGTCGGCCGGCACGTCGTAGACCGGCGCGTCCCGGGCATCGGCGTCATCGTCGGTGGCGGACTCTTCTTCATCCTCCGGCTTGGCCGGGTCGGCCAGGACAACGAGGTACCGGCCGTCGGGCGACCACCAGTAGGCGCTGACGCCGCCTTCAATAGCCGTCACCGGGCGCGGTTCGGCTCCGTCCAGGGGATTGACCCAGACCTGGGGCGCCTCTTCGTGCGTGCGGATGAAGCTCAACGAACCGTCGGGTCGCCAGCCTGGGCTGCCCACGCCGGCGGCGGTGAAGGTGAGCTGCCGCGCCCGGCCGCTCTTGACGTCGGCCAGCCACAGGCGCGTGACGCGCTTGTCGTCCTCCAGGCTGCGGCGCGAGTTCAGCCAGGCCACCTGTGATCCGTCCGCCGACACGGTCGGCGAGAAGATGATGGGCACTTCCAGGAAGCGGGCCAGGGTGAATTCAGGCGCAGCGGTCTGCGCCCGACACGGGGAGAGAACCGCCGCCTGCAGGAGCAGGAGAAAAATACTTGCCAGCAAGGCGGCGCCGAACTTGTTTCCCACCGGTGTTACAGTCATCGTCATCCTCCGCTAAAAACAATCCCTGTCATCACTAATGTCGTATTGATACCGATTATCCATGAATTGTGGTATCATAATCTGGTCAACGGCCACCCGTGTTTTTACCACATAACAGCTGGTGATGTGTAACCAATATGAGTCGGCGCAACCCTTATCAGTCTGGTGAGAGGGAAGACCCGCAGGGTCAGCCCGACCAGCGGTTGCGCAGTGACGAGCCGAACGATCCCGAACTGGATATCGAGAAGAAATGGCTCCAGCTCACCCGCGTGGATGCCAGACAGTTCCGGTTCTTCTATGACAAGTATCATGACGCCATATTTCGCTTCATCTACTGGAAAACCGGGAACTACGAACTGTCGGGTGATCTGACCGGGGATGTTTTTCTGGAAGCCCTCGACCGGCTCGACCGGTTCTCCTGGCAGCGGTACTCGTTTTCGACCTGGCTGTTCCAGATTGCGCGCAAGGTCGTCAAGCGCCACTGGCGGTCCCGGCGAACGACGATCGAAGCGGAGTTCGAGCGGGTGCGATCCGAGGACAACGCTCCGGCGACGCCGGCAGAAGAAGCCGGACGCCGGCAGGACCGGGAGATCATCCGGCATTGCCTGGCCCGGCTGGGCAGCGACCGTCACGACGTGTTCGTCTTCCACTACTGGATGGGGTTCACGGTCCGGGAGACCGCCCTGGCGATGAAGATGGGCGAAAGCAACGTCAAGCAGCATCTCAGCCGGGGGCGACGGCAGATGCTGACGATGATCAGGGACATGGGGCTGGAACAGGAGTTCTCCGCGGCGGGCCGGCAGGTCGTCAAGGAACTGGAGATCGAAGAAACAGGCATCCGGATCGTGACCGACCGGAAGGACGAGGAATGACGGAGCAATTCGACAGGTTCATGCGCGACGCGGCCGGGGACGTCCCCGACCCCGGGGAATTCCGCCGTCTCAACCGCGCCCTGCTGAAGGACCGCATGCTGGTCACGGAGCCGCGCCGGCAAAGGGCCTTCCGGCGCAACCAGCTGTTCGGCGCGGTGCTGTGCGGGCTGATCGTCATGACGTTCGTGCCGCCGCTGGGCAGCGACTCGTTCGACCTCGAACAGGAAGTTGTCTCCTCCGACCACAAGGGCGACATCACCTACCACACGAACACGTTCCGGGGCACCTCGTTCAACGTGAACGACGGGTATGATCGGCAGGACATCGACGAACTGAACCAGCAGCTGGCGACCGGCGAGGGCAGGATCGTGCGGGTGACGGGTCTGGGCTGGGGCGGCAGGACCATCTGGCTCAAGCACATCGAACGCGACATCAACGGCCGGCGCGTAACCCACGGCACCGACATCAAGAACCCGCCGTCCGAGGACCCCGCAGGCTGGCTCGATTTCCTGGTCGCTCACAAGGACGACGTCCAGCGGATCAAGGACACCCGCCTGCCCGACCGGGAAGAGTACCGCGTCATGGACGGCGTGCGCATCCGGCTGCAGGTCTGGTCCGAGGAATTCCCGGGCGTCGGCGACGTCCAGATCTACGAAGGCGTCCCCGCCGACTAGTCTCTCCCGCAAATCATGACGCTAGGGCGTGGGCTTGGGATCCCCCGGGGTCAGGTCCACTCTGATCTGGTTCGTCGAGCGCGTCGGCTTCGTGGTGCCGGCGTCTTCGCTCATCTGGGACTCGCCGCACACGCACTGGCAATCGCCGGCGTTGAGGGTCTGCGGCGCCTGGGCCGAAAGCTTCTTTTCATCGAGTTTGCGATACATCGACAATCCTCCTCCTGGATTCTGACCATTGAACACATCCTATCATACGACGCGGGCGTCATCAAGAAAACGCCGGCATTCGGCCGGCATGTCGAGGATGAGGACCATCATCTTCAGGACATCCTCCTTGGCTCGGCGGATCGAGGCGCAGACCGCCTCCGGCAGCGGCTGGCCCGCCTCTTCCGGTTTGCCGAACTCGGCCCAGTGCGCGAAACAGACGCCGCACAGCCGCAGGGCCCAGCAGGCACGGCAGCGTTCGCCGACCGCCGCGTGGAACCCCTCGTGAAGCGCCCGGACCCTGGCCGGTTCGATCCCCGCGTGCAGATTCCCCACGGCCAGGGTGGCGCCGACGCGTTCGCAGGGCTGCATCAATCCCGCGGCGGTCACGTGCAGCTTGCGCCGCCCGGGGCGGCAGTTGCCGCCGGGCGTGAAGGTCGTCCCCAGCGGCGCGCGCGAGCGGTGGTGCAGCTTGACCAGTTCGGGTTCGAACAGGGCGCGGATGACCGGACTGAGCTCCTCCCGCCGCTGCCGGCGGACCGCCGTCAGATACTGCCGGCGGGCAGCTGCGAGCTGAGCGGCGGCACCGTCGCGGTCCGCCGCGGCGCCGGGCCAGTCCTGGCCGTTGAGATTGGCGAAATTCACCACCACGCTGGGCTGGACCGCCAGGCCGTGCTTGCGGTAGGGCGGAAAATCGCGGAAATAGGCGGCCACGGCGGGCAGGTCGACCGGCGGCGCCAGGGTCGCGGTGAAGGTCAGGCGCTCGTGGACCGACGAGTCGCGCGCCAGCAGCCGGTCCAGTCCCGCCATGATCCGCGCGTGGGAACCCCGGCCCGCACGGTCGGTGCGGTGGCGGTCGTGGAGTACCGCGGGTCCGTCCAGGCTGATCTGCAGCCGGAGCTCCGCCGCGAGCACCAGCTCGACGGCGCCTGCGTCGAGCAGCACGCCGTTGGTGTCGATGGAGAAGATCGTGTCCTGTCCCTGGGGATGACCGCGCACGAAGGCCGTGACCGCGGCGATCAGGTCGGTCTCGAGCAGAGCCTCGCCGCCGTAGAAGGAGATCAGCGGCGGCAGGTCCGGATCGCGGCGTTCCAGGAAATACGCCGCCGCGGTCAGGGCCGTGGCGGTGGACATGACCGCCTCGCCGTGTTCGCGCATCCAGGGCAGGTCGGCGCCGTGCATGCAGTAGCGGCAACGCAGGTTGCACCGGTCGGTCACCGAGAGGACAAGATGGCTCAAATGGGAGTCACATTCCCCCGCCTGGGCAAACGCCGCCGGCGCCGGCAGCAGTGCGGGGCGACGCCCGAGAAACAGCCCCTCGTTTTCCTGGGCGGCGGCCAGGGCCGTGCGGGCGGTCGTGTCGTCGGCTGCATCGCGACCGGCGAGAACCCCTGCCAGCGCCGGGTCGATTTCCAACAGCGTGCTCGTATGGACATCGAACGCGAATGTCCGGCCGGCGGCCGTAAAGGTGTGGCAGAAAGGAGCATGTTTCTGTTCATTCATAAAAGAACCACCACCGATACGGCTCGATCGGGAACGGCGTCTTCACCTGCGACTCGACTCCCCATAGATCCTCCCCGTCGATTCCGGCACACAGTTTGCGGAGGAATTATCCTCAGACATCAGTGTATCACAAGCCCAAGGGCAACCATCGTATAGAGTCGTAGACAGAAGGGTCCAAACGGGGGTCGATCATGGCTGGAATCAAGAAGAGCACGCTGCACAACCACTTGCTGGCGTTGAAGAACGACGAGGTGGTATTCGAGAACGCCTTCGAAGGGATCAGCCGCATGATCCTGGACAGCGATATCGAGAAGGTGGTCGTCAACGGCAAGACCACGTACGATTTCAAGATCTTTCGTGAGGGAAAGAAACATATCGTCGGCATGTACGACGAGATCAACAGCTTCGTATCCTACGTGAAAGACGCCGCCGAAGGCGGATCCTCGTCGGAAATGGCGTATGTGCTGGTCGGCGAGCCCGGCAACGGCAAAACCTACTTCGTGGAGTACGTCAGCCGGCTCTACCGCGAGTTCCTGAACACCGATCGGAACCGCAAATACAGCTTCCGTTTCATCGGACTGGATAATATCGGGTCATACGGCAAGATAACATCCATCGAAAGTCAGACTTACGAGGACCCCGCCATCCTCGCGATGAACCTCTTCGACACCCCGGACGAGTCCCGCGGCCACCTCGCCCGCAAGGTCGGCCTGTCCGACGAGCAGATCGAGCGCATGTGGGAGAACTACCGTCCCCTGGGTGCCTGTTCGGGCTACATCTGGCACGACATCAAGATGGCCTGCGACGGCGACCTCGAGGCCATGCTCAAGCACGTCGAGATCTTCCCCGTGCCGTTGACCGAGAGCCTCGGCACGGTGACCGGCAAGTACCCCGCCAAGGACAAGATCACCTCCAGCGCCGTCGATCTGCTGGGCGAGGAGTCCATCCAGCGGCTGCTGCACATCACCGACACCAACAACCCCTACCGCTTCGACCTGCGGCGCGGCGCCCTGGCCCGCGTGGCCGGCGGCGGCATCCACTTCTCCGACGAGATGTTCAAGAACAAGAAGGATCTCGTGCAGGTCTACCTGGGCGTGATCCAGAACCGGACCATCGAGATCGACGGCTTCAAGTGGCCCATCGACACGCTGATCATCGCCACCAGCAACAACAGCGAGTTCAACCGTTTCCTGGCCGAGAAGGAGGAAGCGCCCATCGTCGACCGCTGCCGGATCAGCTACATCTCGCACAACACCAACTACCGGCTGCAGAGCCAACTGACCCAGTACGCCATCGGCAGCGAGACCAAGACCACGCTGACCCGCGAGGAGCTGCACCAGGACCCGAACCTCAACTACGCCGCCTCGGTGAGCGGCATCCTGTCGCGCCTGCCCCACAGCGAGAAGCTGACGCCCATCGAGACCATGAAGCTGGCCGCCGGCGAGGTCGCCGGCGAGAAGAGCATCAAGGCCCTGGCCGAGGTCATCGCCACCCTGAGCCAGGACACCGACATCACCAACCGGTTCGGGCAGAAGGGACTCGGCCAGCGCAACCTGGGCCGGGCCATCCAGCTGATGGTCGAAAGCAGCGAGACCAACGAGGGCTGCTGCATGTTCGCCTACGACGTGTTCAACACGATCGAACGGGTCATCCTGGACTACGTCAACGACAACAACGACCGCGCCAAGTACCTCGAGGACCTCAAGACCGCGCGCGGCCTGTACCGCGAGCGCATCATGACCGAGATGTTCAACGCCTACATGGACGAGCCCCAGGCCATCCGCAAGGACGTCATGAACTACGTGAACATGATCATCGGCATCGACGCCGAGCACCTCGGCGCCGACAAGATGTGGAAGTACAAGGATCCCCAGACCGGCGAACTGCGGGCCCTGAAGGTGGACGAGCGGTTCATCAAGAGCATCGAGGAGCGCCTGCAGCTGAAGACCGAGGAGCAGCGCGAGACCTTCCGCACCGCGATCCGCAAGATCTACGGGCAGAAGATCGGCATGGACCCGAACTACGACTTCATGGACAACCTCGAACTGGTCAAGGCCGTCACCGACGTGCGCCTCAAGAGCGACATCGCCGGCGCGGGCAGCCTGATCGGCGCCCTGGCCAACCGGACCAACGAGGAGAACCAGAAGCTCTACGACCGCATGATCGACACCATGCTGAACAAGCTCGGCTACTGCCGGACCTGCGCGCAGAAGACCATCGAGTACTTCTGCACCCAGGAAGACGAGACCTAGGACCATGGACGCCAGGGCCAACGGCATTCTGACTGGCCACGGCTGGCGGATATCTCCCCCGCACGGGAGGCCCGCCTGCGCCGGGAGATCGAGCACGACGGCGACCACGGCCTGCCCGAGGCGCCGCCCGCACCCGCCTACACTCCCGGCGTCGAAGGTCATGCCCCGCGTCTGGCAGAGCCCCTACGTCTACCCCGACCTGACCTTCATCCAGGCCATGAGCACGCCCCAGGGCAGCTACACGGCCCGCATCGGCTCGCTCGACGACCTGATGGAGCGCGACAGCCGGCGCGAGAAGGACGGCTTCCCCCGCAAGATCCGCATCGGCCGCCTGGTCAAACCCTCGCGCAGCGGCCGCGACAAGGTCGTGGTGGTCCCGACCACCGTCGAGGAGAAGCTCGTCCACGACCCCAACTTCAAGGAGGAGGCCGAAGGCGGCGGCGGCGGCAGCGGCGGCAGCGGCGACGGCGAAGAGGGCGAGGTCATCGGCGAACAGCCGGTGCGCCCCCAGCCGGCGAAGGCGAAGGCACCGGACCGGGCAAGGGCGAGAGCGGTCCCCACGAGGTCGAATCGAACGCCTACGACCTGGGCAAGATCCTCACCGAACAGTTCTCCCTGCCCAACTTGAAGAAGAAGGGCAAGAAGCGGTCCCTGTCACGGTTCATCTGGGATCTGACCGACCTGAACCGCGGCTTCGGCCAGCTGCTGGACAAGAAGGCCACCCTCAAGCAGATCGTCCAGACGAACATCCAGCTGGGACGGCTGGTCCCGGGCGAACCGATCGACACGACCGACCTGCTGATCTCGCCGCAGGACCGCGTCTACCGGGTGCTGTCCAAGGAGAAGGATTTCGAGTCGCAGGCGATGATCTTCTTCCTGCGCGACTATTCGGGCTCCATGAGCGGCAAGCCCACCGAGGTGATCGTCAGCCAGCACGTGATGATCTACAGCTGGATCCTGTACCAGTACGGGGGCCAGGTGGAATCGCGCTTCATCCTGCACGACACCGAGGCCAAGGAAGTCGAAGACTTCTACACCTACTACAACAGCAAGGTCGCCGGCGGCACGAAGGTGGCCTCGGCCTTCCGCCTGGTCAACGAGATCGTGGCCAAGGAGAGCCTGGAGAAGGACTACAACATCTACGTGTTCCACGGCACCGACGGCGACGACTGGGACACCGAGGGCAAGGAGACCATGCCCGAGATCGAAAGGATGATGGCCTACGCCAACCGGATCGGCGTGACCATCGCCGAGAACTCGTACGGCGCCTCCGGCGAGACCGAGGTCGAGAAGTACCTCAAGGGTTCGGAGCTGCTGGAAAAGAAGCCGGGCCTGATCCGGCTGGACGTCATGCCCGAGAACGCGGAGGAACCCCGCATCATCGAGGGCATCAAGAAGCTGATCAGCGAATAGAGGGAACCGGACATGCAGTTGGTCGATCAGCACGCCAAAGCGATCATGGAAGGCTGCAAGGAGCGCGCCCGCGACGCCGGGCTGCGCTTCGACGACGAGTCCCTCGAGTACGTGGTGACCAACCGCGACCTGCTCGAGCTGTCGCCCAAGGTCATGATCCCGACCATGTACGACTACTGGGTGCACGACGTCGAGGTGCTCCAGGGCAAGGGCCGCTACGAGCTCTACCCCAACAACCCGTTCGAGACGGTGATCAACACGCGGCCGGCGATCAGTTTCTACAACGACAACAACCCCGACTGGCTGAACGTGATGATCTTCTATCACGTCCTGGGGCACATCGACTTCTTCCAGAACAACCTCTTCTTCAAGCACACCTGGGACGACGACTTCGCCGGCCAGGCCCTGGCCGACAAGCGCGCCATCGCCAAGCTGCGCAGCGAGAAGGGCCGCTGGGTGGACTACGTGATCGAGTTCGCACGGTCCATCGACAACCTGGTCGACTACCACGGCATGCTGGCCGACCAGCACCGGCCACAGACCAACGGCATCGCCGGCCGGGTGAACTACTACTTCGACGTCTTCCTCCAGGACGAGCTCAAGACGCGCGTCAACGAGTACGTGAAGGAGATCGAACGCTACAACGCCGCGGTGAAGAAGTTCGGCACGAACGCCGAGGACGAGTTCTTCAAGAAGGTCCTGCGCAAGCACCCCGAGTTCCCGGCCATGCACGAGAAGGCCAACGGCAGCGGACGGGGCCGCGGCCGCGACGTGATGGGCTTCCTCCTCGAACATTCGGAGTTCCTGGACCGCGAAGAGAACAAGTGGATGAAGACCGTCCTGCAGATCGTGCGCAAGACGTCGCTGTACTTCCAGCCCCAGATCCGCACCAAGATCATGAACGAGGGCTGGGCCAGCTACTGGCACGAGACCCTGTTCATGCGGGACGACCGCATCACCGGCCACGAGGTCGATTTCGCCCGGGTCAACGCCGCGGTCACGTCGATGCCCCGCGTCGGCCTGAACCCCTACGCCCTGGGCATGAAGCTTTTCTACTTCATCGAGGAGGCGGCGAACAAGGGCCGCTACAGCCAGTCGTTCCTGGCCATGCTCGACTCCGAACAGCGCCGCAAGTTCGACCAGGAAACGGGCAACGGACAGGAATACATCTTCCGGGTGCGCGAGAACATGAACGACTTCCTGTTCGTCAACACCTTCATCGAGCAGGACTTCGTCAACCGCAACAAGCTCTTTGTCGCCGACCGCGTCATGGACCAGGAGCGCATGGTCTGGCAGTGGTACGTCAAGAGCCGCAAGGCCGAGGACTACAAGGCGATGGTCAAGGATTCCCTCTACCATCCGCCCCACGTGGTGGTCGATTCGGCCTCGCTGGACAACGGCACCCTCAACCTGTCCCACACCTTCGAGGACAAGCCCCTGGTGCGGGAGTTCATCAACAACACCCTGCTCGGTCTCGAGTACCTGTGGGGCGGCAAGGTCACGCTCGAGACGACCGAGGTCAAGTCCATCAAGAAGCCCGACCAGCAGCCGACGCTGCCGGGCATGGCGCCGGCGGGCCAGGAGCCGGCAGCCGAAGCGGAGATCGAATGGCAGCGCGTGAAGTACACCATGAAGGACCGCAAAATCAGCAAGGGATTGATCTGAGCATGGAACACATCCGCAACGCCATGCAGAATCTCGAGGAGAGCCAGCGCGGGGTGGACCGTTCCGGCACCATCAGCTTCGAGCAGTTCCTCGTGCAGCTGCGGGCCCAGCCCCAGCACCTGATCCGCAACGTGCACCAGGTCTTCTACGACATGGTCCAGTCCTCGGTCGGCAGCGGCGAGGACGAGTATCCCGACGATCCCGAATCGATCAACTTCATCGCCTACGATACGTCGGGCCTGTTCGAGGAGAACACCGACCACCCGTTCTTCGCCGACCGCATCTTCGCCAACCGGCTGATGAACATGATCGACGGCTTCCGCGGCGGCACGCAGCAGAACAAGATCTACATTTTCGACGGCCCTCCCGGCTGCGGGAAGTCCATCTTCCTGAACAACCTGCTGCGGAAGTTCCAGGAATACGCCAACAGTCCCGATGGCCTGCGTTACGAGACCGTGTGGCACCTCGACCGCACCGCCCTGGGCGAGTATTCCGATCTCGACGACCGTCCGGTCATGGACCGTCTGGGACAGCTGCTGGAGGAGGCGGGCCGGGACTCGCTCGGCGAGATCTCCGAGGCCCATCGCCCGCGTCTGCGCCAGGGCTTCGTCGAGGTGCCCTGCCCCAGCCACGACAATCCGCTGCTGATGATCCCCAAGGAGAACCGGTCGGAGTTCCTGGACAACCTGTTCGCCAACGACGAGTTCAAGTGGAACCTGTCGTACGGCAAGGAATACGACTGGGTCTTCAAGAACAGTCCGTGCACGATCTGCACCACGCTCTACCAGGCCCTGCTGCACATGCTCAAGGACCCGGCTGCGGTCTTCCGCATGCTGCACGCGCGGCCCTACCGGATCGACCGGCGCCTGGGCGAAGGCATCTCGGTGTTCAACCCCGGGGACAAGACCACCCGCCAGCCCGTGCTGACCAATCCGCTGCTGCAGCGGCGCATCGGCGCGCTGCTGCAGGACAGCAACCAGGTCCGCTACATCTTCTCGCGGTACGCCCGGACCAACAACGGCATCTACGCCCTGATGGACATCAAGGGCCACAACAAGGAGCGCCTGCTGGAGCTGCACAACATCATCAGCGACGGCGTGCACAAGGTGGAAGAGATCGAGGAGAACGTGAACTCCCTGTTCCTGGGCGTGATGAACCCCGAGGACAACAAGAACATCCGCGGCATCCAGTCGCTCAGCGACCGCATCGAGTTCATCAACATCTCCTACGTGCTGGACTCGGCCACCGAGGTGAAGATCTACGAGAACACCTTCGGGCGGCACATCGGCGAGAACTTCCTTCCGCGCGTGCTGGAGAATTTCGCGCGGGTCATCATCTCCAGCCGCCTGAACGAGAAATCGCGCGCCCTGCTGGACTGGATCGGCGATCCCCAGAAGTACGCCCTCTACTGCGACGAGAACCTGCACCTGCTCAAGATGTCCATCTACACCGGCCTGATCCCCAAATGGCTCGAGGAGGAGGACCGCAAGAACTTCACCGCCAAGCGGCGGCGCAAGATCATCGCCGAGGCGGAAACCGAGGGGCACAAGGGGTTCAGCGGGCGCGATTCCATCGACATCTTCCACGACCTGCTGTCCAACTTCACGCGCGACGGCCAGCTGATCACCATGGACACGCTCTGCAGCTTCTTCACCAAGAGCCGGCCCGAGCTGGCCAAGCAGCTGCCGACGGGATTCCTGGACTCGCTGCGGCTCATGTACAACTACCAGATCCTCCAGGAAGTGAAGGAGTCGCTCTACTACTACAACGAGGAGCAGATCGGCCGCGAGATCGCGAACTACCTCTTCGCCCTCAACTATGAAACCGGCACCACGGCCGTCTCCTCCTACACCGGCGACCGCCTGGAGATCACGAACGAGTTCCTTGAGAACATCGAGAACCACCTGCTGGGGATCGACGTCAGGGAAGGCCGGCGGTCCGAGTTCCGCGAGGAGACCCAGCGCGAGTACACGAGCGAGACCCTCACCCAGGAGATCATGCTCGAAGGCAAGGACATCAGCGAAACCGAGCTCTACCGCGAACTCTACGACCGCTACGTTTTCAGCCTGAAGGACAAGGTGCTCGAACCCTTCCTGAAGAACGCCAACTTCCGGCGCGCCCTGAAGGACCTGGGCACCGACCAGTTCCGCACCTACGACAAGCGGATCCGCGAGGACATCACCTACCTCATCAGTAACCTGGCGGACCGCTACGGGTACAGCGAGCAGAGCGCCCGCGAGGTCTGCATCTACGTGGTCGACAACGAGCTGGCGGAGGAGTTCGAGGACTAGGCGGCGGCACGCGAAGATCCGGATGTCCTCGGCCTGCGGCCTGCGGATTACCGGATCTTCGCGTACCGCCGCCTGTTTATCTTGTCTCGCCCGGACGTGTTGACGCCGCGACGGTCGCTCCCTAGCGTCAGTCAGGGCATGCATCGTTTCCGCCCACCCTGGAAGCGGTGAAACGGAAGGGGTGCATCATGGCACGCCGGACCATCATTTCAGCGGTTCTACTTTCCCTCCTGATTTTCACAGCCTGTTCGAAGGAAGAGCGCCGCGGCCTGCGAGCGATCCGCATGACGGGCGTGGCCGATACGCTGGTCGTGCCGGACCGGGTGGTGTGGACCCTCACGATGAACGACCTCGACCCGACGCTCGTGGTCGCCAAGGAAGCCAACGACGCCAAACTGGCCGCGGTCACCGCCGCACTCGCGAAGGTGCGTCTGGTCGCGGGCAGCCTGCGGGTCGGTTCGGCGACCATCGAACGGCAGTTCCGGCGCTGTGACGACGGTGTCAACCGCTTCTCCCACTTCGGGGTACGACGCACGGTCTCGTTCCACCAGGACGACCCCGAAGCCGTCGACGAAGCCCTGGATATCCTGGTGTCGGCCGCGGACGTCGAGGTGGCCTCCTACTACGACCTGGCCGATCCCGAAGCGATCATGCGCCGCCTGCGCATCCGGGCCATGGATCAGGCACGGGGCAAGGCCGCCGCCATCGCCGATCACGTGGGCCTGGACCTGGGACAGATCACGTCGGTCAACGTGCAAGAGGACCTGAGTCCGTTCCGCCGCAACCAACGTCACGATGAACGCCAGGGAAGGGGCGCGGGCCCCCAGGCCCAGTACCTGTCCACTCAGGTGAATGTGGGATTCGAAACCTACTAGGGCGCAAGGGAACGACCGGCCGGTGCGGCCACCGGCCGGCCGCTCTTGATGCGCGGTGGGCAGGGTCAGCGGTAAAGCGCCTTCAGCGTTCCCCAGGGTTTCGCTTCGACATCCACCGCCCCGTGCAGCACGATGAGGTTGACGGTGTAGTCCGCCGGATCGATCGGGATATTGATGTCGGGATAAGGCGCTACCTCGACCAGCACAACCGTGTAGGGGCCTACCTCGATCATCTGGTCGAACTGGTAGTAGGTGTGCAGCTGGAAATCGACGCGCGGATCGCCTGGAACCTGGAGCCAGAGATCGACCGCGGCATCCCCTTCCCAGAAGCACCACACCCCTGTCGGGCAGCGGGAGTCGCTGGCGACGCCGTCGAAACCGACGGTCACTTCATCGTCGCCCAGTACCCAGGACTGGCCGACACCGAGATCGAAAGGTACGCCGAAGGGATGGCCGGCCAGCGCGGGAACCGCAACAGCCAGCACCAGGATCACCACCAGCAGACAGCGCATGGGCGGGGCCTCCTTCACAGCAGACTTGAATAGATATAGTCAGAATATCGAAAATGAGGCTGGGCGGCCAGTCAGGAGCCTGTCGTTACCCTGATCACGCTTCTTGTCCGCGGTAGCCGTGCGGGTTGCCGCTCTGCCATTTCCAGTGGTCGGCGCACATCTGTGCGATGTCCCGCTCCGCCTTCCAGCCCAGGACCGCGGCCGCCAGGGCCGGATCGGCGTAACAGGTGGCAATGTCTCCGGGACGACGCGGCAGAATCTTGTAGGGGATCTGCTTGCCGGCGGCCCGGCCGGCGGCAACGATCATCTCGAGCACGGAATACCCCCTGCCGGTGCCCAGATTGACCGGCACGCAGCCGCTGAACTCGGGCAGACGGTCCAGGGCGGCCAGATGACCCAGAGCCAGATCGACCACGTGGATGTAGTCGCGCACGCCCGTTCCGTCCGGCGTGGCATAGTCGTCACCGAAAACACCGACCTGCTCGCGGCGGCCGGCGGCCGTCTGCATGACGTAGGGCATCAGGTTGTTGGGAATGTCCTGCGGGTCCTCGCCGATGCGGCCGCTCGGATGGGCCCCGATGGGATTGAAATAACGGAGCAGCACGCTGGTCCAGCGATCATCGGCGGCGCACAGGTCGCGCAGAATCTCCTCGATGAACAGCTTGGTGCGACCGTAGGGGTTGGTCGCCGACAGCGGAAACGTCTCGGTGATGGGCACCGTCGCCGGATCGCCGTAGACGGTGGCCGAAGAGCTGAACACGATGTTGAAACAGTCGTGGGCCTGCATGGCCTTGAGCAGTTCGAGGGTGCCGACGATGTTGTTCTCGTAATAGCGCAGCGGCTGCTCGCAACTTTCGCCGACCGCCTTGAGACCCGCGAAATGAACCACGGCGTCGAAGACATGGGCCCCGAAGAGCCGGTCGAGCGCCGGCGCGTCGCGGATATCCGCCAGGTGGAATTCGAGCGAACGTCCGGCCAGGTCCTGAACGCGGCGCAGGCTCTCCTCGCTGCTGTTGTCCAGGTTGTCCACCACCACCACGTCGTGCCCGGCCTGGAGCAGTTCGAGACAGGTATGGCTGCCGATGTAACCGGCGCCCCCGGTCACCAGGATTTTTTTCGGTGGGATGTTTGCATTCACGGGTTGCCCGCTCCCCTTCGGTTCGTGTGCTCGATCCAGGTTGATTGTTACCGCGACTGTCGCTCGGTTGCAACTCCGACCCGGCGCTCTCGAAATTGTGCACGGCGATTCCCGAAGGTCGTCAAGTGATACTCAGGACAGGCGATGGGCACGAAGGCTCAGACCCAGCCATGCACAATTTCCAGGTCGCGGGGTTAATTTGATCCATAATTATATTATTTTACATTCAAAAATACAACCCATGATTCTTCTTGCGCCGAATCCACCCCTACAGCTTGCACTATAATGACTTGGGTTGACAAGTTGTCCGATCTGTTTTAGAATTGTTTCTCATTCTCGCTCCCGAAGGAACCGGAAATGTTGAGGCTCACATCCATCGTTCTGATCGCCCTGGTGTCGTTTGCTGCTCAGGCCAGAGAAAAGCAACCCGACATCCGGAACGTCGCCCCCCAGGTCGGACACAAGTCCGTCCTGATCGGCTCGTTGACCGCAGGTTCCCCGACCTATGATCGGGCCGCGGGCGCGGATGTGAGCCTCGAATGCTCGGCCCCCTTCACCGACTCGGCCAACGACGGCGTGCACCTGGACATCATCTGCATGGAATCGATCGATTTCGAGCCGGTGGAACTGATGTTCTCCGCGAGCGGCACCACCCTGGCCGATCCGGTGCTGACCATCTACTGCCAGGCCATCTGGGATCCCTCCATGCCGCTGGATTTCGGCGTCGCCTACGACGACGACAGCGGGGAAGGCCTGCTCAGCGCCATCACCTACGACATGGATGTCCGCTTCTTTCCGGGCGACGTCTACTGGGTCGTGGTCAGCACCTACGCCGCCGGCATGATCGGCAATTACGAGCTCGTGGCCAGCGACAATCTTTCCCTCTGCAGCGCCGTCTCGGTCGAGACCACCGCCTGGGGCGCCCTCAAGAGCACCTACCGCTAGGCCGTCAGGTCCGCCCCACCTCGTAGGCGGACAGCGCCGCCATGTTCACGATTTCCGCGACCGTCGAGTTCGGCGAGATCATGTTGATGGGCTGCTTGAGCCCCACCAGGAGCGGTCCGATCACCTCGCGCTGCCCCAGGTGCCCCACGAGCTTGAAAGCGATGTTGCCGCTCTGCAGATCCGGGAAGATGAGGACGTTCGCCCGCCCCATCACCTGGCAGTCGGGCACGGCGTCGTCGCACAGGCCCGGAATCACCGCCACGTCGCCGTGCATTTCCCCGTCGACCACCAGGTCGGGATGCTCCTCGTTCAGGATGCGGACCGCCTCGCGCACCTTGCGGCTCTCGGGCCGGTCGTTGTCGCCGAAGTTCGAGAACGACAACATCGCCACGACCGGTTCGAGATTGAAGTGGCGGGCCACCGTGGCGGCCATCAGGGCGATCTCGGCCAGGTGGTTCGCGTCCGGATTGAAGTTCACCGTCGTGTCGGCGAAGATGTAGACCTTGCCTTCGACCAGCAGCACGTGCATGCCGACGACGCGGCTGACTCCCGAACGCATCTCCGCCAGCGGCAGCACCCGGCTGAGCGTATCGACGTAGGAGCGGGTGGCCCCGCAGACCATGCCGTCGGCCTCGCCCGCGCGCAGCATCATCACCCCGTGGTGGATGGGTCGCTGCACCATGCGCAGCGCCTTGCGGTAGTTGTAGCCCTTGCGCGCCCTTTCGGCGTGCAACCGGCTCGCCATCGCTTCGATGTTGGGGCAATCGGCCGGGTTCTTGATCCGCACGCCCGCCAGGTCCAGCCCGATTTCCGCCGCCCGTTTCTCGATGACCTCCTGGTTCCCCAGCAGGATGGGCTCGCAATACCCCTCGTCCACCGAGATCCGGCACGCCTCGAGCACCCGGTCGTTCTCGCCTTCGGTGAACACGATCTTGCGGGGGTAGGCGCGGGCCTTCGAGCGGATGGTGTGCATGACCATCAGGCTCTTGTTCGCCATGCCCTCCAGGCGGGCGCGGTAGCCGTCCCAGTCGGTGATGGGCTCGCTGGCCACCCCTGATTCCACTCCGGCGCGGGCCACCGCCAGGGCCACCTGGGCCAGGACGCGGCTGTCGAACGGCTTGGGGATGATGTACTCGGGGCCGAACTCGAACAGTTCCCCACCATAGGCCGCGGCCACCTCGGCCGGCACCGGCTGCCGTGCCAGCTCGGCCAGCGCGTAGGCCGCCGCCAGCTTCATCTCCTCGTTGATGGCCGTCGCGCGGATGTCCAGCGCGCCCCGGAAGATGAAGGGAAAGCCCAGGACGTTGTTCACCTGGTTGGGATAGTCGCTGCGGCCGGTGGCCATGATCACGTCCGCGCGGGCGGCGACGGCGTCCTCGTAGGTGATCTCGGGATCGGGGTTGGCCATGGCGAAGACGATGGGCTTGTCGGCCATCGCCTTGACCATTGCCTGCGTCACCAGTCCGGCCACCGAGCAGCCGAGAAACACGTCCGCGCCCTCCATGGCCTCGGCCAGGGTGCGCTTGTCGGTGTCGCTGGCGAAGTACTCCTTGTACTCGTTCATGCCCTCGGTACGTCCCCGGTAGCAGACCCCCTTGCTGTCGGCCAGCATGAAGTTCTCCCGCGGCACGCCGAGAGTCTCGACCAGCTTGGCGCAGGCGATGGCCGCCGCGCCGGCGCCGGACACCACCACCTTGAGCGTGGCGATTTCCTTGCCCTGGAGCTTGGCGGCGTTGATCAGGGCCGCGGCCGAGATGATGGCCGTGCCGTGCTGGTCGTCGTGGAAGACGGGGATGTCGATGCTCTCGCGCAGCTTCTCCTCGATCTCGAAGCACTCGGGGCGCCTTGATGTCCTCGAGGTTGATCCCGCCGACGGTGGGCTCGAGCAGCTGGCAGAACTTGATGATCTCCTCGGGATCCTGGGTGTCCACCTCGATATCGAACACGTCGACGTGCCCGAACCGCTTGAACAGCACCCCCTTGCCCTCCATGAC
Source organism: Candidatus Krumholzibacteriia bacterium (assembly GCA_942492615.1). Lineage (GTDB taxonomy): Bacteria > Krumholzibacteriota > Krumholzibacteriia > LZORAL124-64-63 > LZORAL124-64-63 > CALOFL01. The sequence goes on along the minus strand of CALOFL010000019.1, from coordinate 96,884 downwards.
CGGCTTGCCGGCCAGGGCCCCGATGTTGCCCAGGCCCAGGACCGCACTGCCGTTCGAGACCACCGCCACCAGGTTGCCCTTGTTGGTGTACTTGTACGCATCGGCGGGGTTGTTCTCGATGGCCAGGCAGGGCACGGCCACGCCGGGCGAGTAGGCCAGCGAGAGATCCCGGGCGGTCAGGCAGGGTTTGGTGGGCACGACCTCGGTCTTGCCGGGGCGTCCTTGCCGATGGTAGTCCAGTGCGTCCTGATCGCGAACCCCATGACTTCGATCCTTTCATTCGTGACTCGAAACGGAATATCCTGAGCGAGACCAAAGTCGGACACGTTCGGGCCCATGTCCAGAAGCCACGCACCGGGGTCCGTGACCGGGAGGGAACCATGGATCAAGTCGTCGACATCCTTCTCAAGTTCAAGAACCTGATCGGTTCGGCCGTCCTGATGGCCGGGGTCATCATCGCCCTGGGTCTCGTCAACCGGTTCCTCAATCGCAAGGCCGACCCGACCGGCTCCAGGTTCCGCAACCAGCTGATAATGTCGGCGGCCACCTTCGCGGCCCTGCTGATCGTGATCCTGGGCCTGCCGATCTCGCCGACCAAGCAGGGGCAGCTGCTGACCCTGATCGGGATCATCATCTCGGCGGCCATCGCGCTGAGCGCGAGCACCATCATGGGCAACGCCATGGCCGGCATCATGCTCAAGACCGTCCGCAACTTCCGCGCCGGCGACTTCATCCAGATCGGCGAACACGTCGGGCGGGTCACCGAGCGGGGCCTGTTCCACACCGAGATCCAGACCGCCGAACGCGATCTCGTGACCCTGCCCAACATGTACATCGCGTCCACCCCCGTGACCGTGGCCCGGTCCTCGGGAACGATCATCAGCGCGACGGTGTCGCTGGGCTACGACGTGCCCCAGGACCGGATCCGCCAACTGCTGCAGGACGCCGCCTCGTCGATCGGCCTCGAGGAGCCCTTCGTCCAGGTGCTCGACCTGGGCGACTTCTCGGTGACCTACCGCGCCGCCGGCCTGTTGACCGAGACCAAGAAGCTGCTGACCTACAAGTCGCGGCTGCGTGGGGCCATCCTCGACAGCCTGCACGAGGGCGGGGTCGAGATCGTCTCGCCCCACTTCCGCAACGTCCGCACCTACGATACCGAACGGCAGTTCATTCCCGCCAAATCCCACCGCCGCGGACCCGCCGCCGAGGACGCCGCCCCGGTGGAGGTCGTGTTCGACAAGGCCGAGGTGGCCGAGTCGCTGTCAGCGCTCAAGCATCAGCGCGAGGAGCTGGAGGAGAAGCTGAAGGAGGAGCGCCAGAAGGCCAAGGATTCGGACACCGACGAGGCGCGGGCCGGGCGCGAGACCCACATCGCGCTCCTGGAGAAGCAGGCCGCCCGCCTGGACGAAACCATCGCCAGGGCGGTCGCTGTGGAATCCGAGAAGTCCGACTAGCGGACGATCAGCGTTCGCGCGACCAGGCGAGCAGGACGTCCATCCTCGGCCGCGGTCAACCGCGCTCCGGGGTGGGCGATCTTGTAGTACCCCGGTGGCATCTCGCCCTTGACCAGCTGCTGCTCGATGTCCCGCAGGACCAACTCGCGCTCGACCGCGTCGAACACCGGCCAGACGTCGAAGTTGAGGTCGCCGCGGCCCTCCTCGACGTGATGCGCCAGCCACCACGACACCGGGGCGAGGCGGGAGTACCAGGGCCAGCGGGTGCGGTGGGAGTGGCAGTCGAAGCAGGCACGGTCGAGGATCTCGAGCACTTCGGCCGGAGCCGTCACCGGCGAGACCGGTTCGGGATTGGTCCGGTCCACGGGGACGAACTGGATGCCGACCACGAGAGCCGCCGCCAGCGCGGCGGCCCCCGTCAGGTACCTCGCCCGGGTCACCCGCCCGAACCCTCGGGCTGCAGCTGCTCCAGCATCTTCTGCGCCTGCTCGTTTTCCGGTTCGATCTCGAGGGCCCGCTCGGTATTGGCGATCGCCCCTTCCTTGTCGCCGGACATCATCTGGATCTGGGCCATCATCAGGTAGCTGTAGGTGTGGTCCGGGTGGTGTTTCACGTTCAGTTCGAGAAACTCCATGGCGGTGGCGGTGTCGCCCCGGTTCTGGGCCAGGGTCGTGGCCATGTCGAGCACGACCATGGGCCCGAAATCGTAGCTGCCCGACCCGTAGTACTCGGCCCGCAGTTCCTTGTAATGTTCGAGGCCGGCCCGGTTGCCGTCCTTGTCCATGGTCTCGAGCAGGACCAGATCGATGGGACGCGGGTCGGTCAGCCCCCGGTGGCAGGTCACGCATTGGACCTTGTGGGCCGGCCCGCCGACCGCGCGCGGCACGAGATCGCTGTTCAACTGGCCCACCAGCCGCATCATGCCTCGCGTCTTCTCCTTGGCCGGCAGGGCCTCGCTGGCCCAGTCGATGCTGTCGAAGTCGCCGGGGGTCTTCATCTCGTGGCAGTGGTGACAGCGCACGCCCAGGGCCGAGGAGAACTCCTTCATGGCGCCGATCAACTCACGCTTGCCGATGTCCCTCGGAAAGATCTCGAGTTTCGTGAATTCGTCGGGGATCTGGGCCGTGGAGGACGCGCCCGCCAGGAGCAGGGCGACCGACAGGAAGAGGATTCGCAGGGCCATTATTCATTCCTTTGCAGGGGTCGAGTCCGGTTTCGTGGACCCCGCGACTATACCAGCAAACGGAGCCTGCGTCCCGCGTGGGCCTTTCCGTGGGCTCCGGGCGGGGATGTGTGGTAGCATCCGGTCAGCCGATAGATACTGGAGCCCATCCTCGGAGGGAACCCATGAAGACCACGTCCAAGATCCTGTTCGCCCTCGCCGCGCTGACCCTGTTCCTGGCCGCCCTGCCCCTCGCGGCGACCGCCCAGACCGCGGAAGAGGAGGCCGAGACGGCCACTGTTGAGCAGACCCAGCCCAAACCCGCCAAGGACCCCGGGCGATTCGCCAAGGGCCGCAAGCGGGCCGGATTCTTCGGCGGCGCCGGCAGCAACTTCGGCCAGACCTACCTGATCCTCGGGGCCGGTCTCGGCTACTACGTCGCCGACGGCCTCGAGGTCGGTTTCGACGCCGAGGGCTGGCTGCTCCAGGATCCGACCTTCTGGAAACTGACGCCCCAGGTCCGTTACGTCCTGTGGCAGGCCGGGGCCTTCAAACCCTACGCCGGAGCCTTCTACCGGTGGAACCTGGTCGGCGGGGGGTTCGACGACGTCAATTCATACGGAGGCCGGTTCGGCGTGGCCTACCAGTCGGGGGGCAACTACCTGGCCGTCGGGGCCGTCTACGAGACGTACGAAACGAGATTCGGGGGGGACAACTCCCATTGGTATCCCGAAGTCGCCGTCTGGATCGCCTTCTAGGAGGGCCGATGAACGCTCCCAGCCGCAGCCCGGCGATCCGCGTCCTGATGATGCCGCGCGACACCAACGCGCACGGCACCATCTTCGGCGGGGTCATCCTCAGCCACATCGACCAGGCGGGCGCCGTGGCGGCCATCGAGATAGGCTGCGGCAAGGTCGTGACCGTCGCCATGGACGAGGTGGTCTTCCACCAGCCGGTGCAGGTCGGCGATCTGGTGAGTTTCTACGCCGAGGTGGTCCACATCGGCCGGACCTCGCTGAAGGTGCGGGTCGAAGTCGAAGCCTTCCGGCGGGGCGACCGCACGACCGTCGCGGTCACCCAGGCCGACGTGACCTACGTCCACATCGACGCGAACGGCAAACCCACTCCCGTCCCGCAGCAGAAGGACTAGGTTCCCGCCAGCCGTAGGATCAGGTCCGCGACCGCTGTCAGGGAAGGGCCGGCCACGAAGTGGTCGGCTTGGGTCATGACCGCCGGCCGGGCCACGACGCCGCCGAAGCCGATCACCACCGCGCCGGCGGCGGCGGCCTCCAGGTCCGTCACCCCGTCACCGATCATGAAGGCCGGGATCCCCGGACGCATGAGACCGCGGACGACCGCGGTCTTGCCGCCGGATCGCGCCAGCGGGCTCGCCGCCGCAAACGACCGGTACCGGCCGTCGGCAGCGAAAGACACACCCACGGCGTGCACCCGTGCCGGAGCCAGGCCCAGGTCGGCGGCCAGGATCTCGACGGCGGGTTGCAGGCCGCCGCTGACGATGTGGATCTCCGCACCGGCGGCCGCCAGGGCGGCCACGGCCTCGCCGGCGCCCGCGACCAGGGTTTCGCGATAGCGGCCGCCCAGCCAGGCGAGATCCTCACGGCCGGGACGAATGATCTCCAGCCGCCGGCCATACACATCTTCGAGAGCCGTCTGTCCTTCCATGGCCGCCCGGGTCAGTTCGGCGATACGCCGGCCGGCGCCCTTCCGCTCGGCCAGCTCATCGATCCCCTCGATGCTCGCCAGGGTGCTGTCGCAGTCGAAGACGACCAGCGCCTTCACGCCGGGTCATCCGCGCAGGAAATCTGCTGCACCATTTCCAGGGCGGGCAAAGACCGCATCCTGTCGAGATCCTCGGCGGCCAGCGGCCGGCCCAGACCGACGACCGCCATGGCGTGGCCCTCCTCGCGCACCGGGCCCAGATGCAGGCGGGTGATGTTCACGCCGGCGTCGGCGATGACCCGGCTGAAGTCGGCCGCAACCCCCGGACGATCATCGTGACGGGTGATCAGCAGGTCGCCTTCGAGGACGGCTTCGATATCGAAATCTCCGATCCGTACCAGGCGGGGATAACGCTCGTCGAACAGGGTGCCGGACACGCCGACCGCACCCCAGGCGCCGGTGCCGGTCACATCGAGCCGCGTACGGTAGTCCGAAACCTGTGCCGACCTCGCCTCGACCAGCTTGATGCCCTGCCGCTGGGCGAGGGTCGGTGCGTTGACCTGGTTGACCGCGCCGGAGAATTGGTTGCCCAGGTAGCCGACGACCGCATCGACGGCGACCAGGTGCGTGTCGACCTCGTCGGGGCAGCCGTTGAGGGTGACCTCGATCCGCTCGAGCGGGCCGGCGGCCAGGGCCCCGACCAGACGGCCCAGGGCCCGGGCCAGCCCTTGCCAGGGACGCACCCGCGCCAGCTGTTCCGCCGAAACCGCCGGCAGGTTGACGGCGTTGACCGGCTCGCCCGTCTCCAGGAACTGGACGACCTGCTGCGCGATCTGGGTGCCCACGGCCACCTGGGCTTCGCGTGTGCTGGCGCCCAGATGGGGCGTCAATACGACGTTGTCCAGGCCCAGCAGCGGCGAAGCCACCGGCGGTTCGGCCGCGAAGACGTCCAGGGCCGCACCGGCCAGGTGGCCGGATACGAGCGCCGCGACCAGCGCCGCCTCGTCGACCAGCGCGCCGCGGGCGCAGTTGATCAGGCGGGAACCGGCCGGCATGGCCGCCAGCTGGTCGGCCCCGATGAGTCCCCGCGTCCGGTCGGTCACCGGGCAGTGCAGGGTCACGTAGTCCGCCGCGGCCAGGAGAGCCTCGAAACCGAGAGGCCGGCAGCCTTCGCCGCGCACGACCTCGTCGGTGACGAAGGGGTCGTGGACCAGCACGGTCATCTTCAGCGCCAGCGCCCGGGCGGCCACCAGCCGGCCGATGGTTCCGTAGCCGACGACACCGAGGGTCTTGCCGGCGATCTCGGTGCCCATGAAGGCGGCGCGTTCCCACGATCCGCCCCGCACCGAACGGTCGGCATGCGGCAGGTTGCGGCTCAGCGACAGCAGGTGGGCGATGGTCAGCTCGGCGGTGGTCGTGGCGTTGGCGTCGGGGGTGTTGAGCACCACCACGCCCCTTTCGGTCGCACCGGCCACGTCGATGTTGTCGACACCGATCCCCGCCCGACCGATGACCTTCAGCCTGGCGCCCGCCGCCAGCACCGGTGCGGTGATCCGGGTCGCGCTGCGCACGATGACGGCATCATAGGCAGCAATCGACGCCACCAGCTGGTCCTCGTCCTGGCCCGGCAGGAAAACGGCGTCAATTCCGGCGCGGTCCTCGAGCCAGGCCATGCCTGCCGGCGAAATCTTGTCGGCGATCAGAATCTTCCTGGTCATGTCGGTCTTCCTCGCTGTCGGTTAGGTACGCACCTGTTCGATGGCCCAGTCGAGCCAGGGCAGCAGGGCGGTGAGGTCGTCGGTTTCCACCGTGGGCCCGGCCCAGATGCGCAGGCCCGGTGGAGCGTCACGATAACCGGCGATGTCGTAGGCCGCACCTTCCTCTTCCAGGATGGCCGTCATCCGTTTCACCGTCGACCGCTGGGCATCTTCCGGCAGGGCGGCGAACCAGTCGGCGGTGATCCTCAGACAGATGGAAGTTGTCGACCGGGTCGATTCGTCGGCGGCGAGGTACTCCACCCAGCCGGTGCGCTCGACCCAGGCGGCGATGACCGCCGCGTTCGTTTCGTTCCGACGCACCAGACCCGCCAGACCGCCCGCCGAGACGGCCCACGCCAGGGAGTCGAGATAGTCCTCCACGCACAGCATGGAGGGTGTATTGATGGTCGCACCGGTGAAGATCCCGGCGATCAGCTTGCCGTTCTTCGTCAAGCGGAAGACCTTGGGCACCGGCCACGGCGGAGTGTGGGACTCGAGACGGGCGACGGCCCGGGGACCGAGGATGATCACCCCGTGGGCCCCCTCGCCGCCGAGGCACTTCTGCCAGGAATAGGTGACCACGTCCAGCTTGTCCCACGGCAGGTCCACCGCGAAGGCGGCCGAGGTCGCGTCGCAGATGGTCAGCCCGGCGCGATCGGCGGCGATCCACCGGGCGTCCGGCACCCGGACACCCGAGGTGGTGCCGTTCCAGACGAATACCGTGTCACGAGCGGGATCCACCCGGGCCAGATCGGGCAGGCTGCCGTAGTCCGCTTTCATGACGCGGGCGTCGGTCAGGCGCAGCTGGCCGGTGATGTCGGCGGCCCAGCCGGCGGAAAAACTGTCCCAGACCAGGACATCCACGCCGCGGGCTCCCAGCAGCGTCCAGAGCGCCATCTCGAGGGCGCCGGTGTCCGATCCGGGAACGATTCCCAGCAGGTAGTTCGCGGGCAGATTCAGCAGATCCCGGCTCCGCGCGATGGCCTCGGCCAGGCGGGACTTGCCGGGTACCGACCGGTGCGACCGGCCCAGGGTCCCGCTGGGCAGATTGCCGGGCGACCAGCCGGGGCGCTTGACGCAGGGACCCGAACTGAACCGTGGGTTGGCGGGGCGGACATTGGGTTTCATGCGCAAACTCCCGGATTCAAGGGTGTCGCCGCACCTTAGGCCCCGGCAACCGCGCTGAAAACAGGAAAAAGGCGGTTGGGGCCAATTATTTCCAGCGGTTGGTCGATTGGTGCCCCACCGTCGAACCACCACTCCTGCTTATATTTGAGAACTCCTACTCAAATACTGTCAATTAGCTATCAATAAACAATTTATAACGATTATTTTCGGCCTTTTCACTTGATTTATTTTTAACAGACGCGAAATTAAAGGTAGTTCAGGGCCCTGCGGAAGGCCGGCAGCACCCTGAGAACAACTCAAGGTCATGCCATCCGGACGGGACCCGGCGGTTCCGGACGGGGAGGGTATCGAAGAGGAGTGCACCATGGTCAGCCGACGGGATTTTCTCAAGATCACCGGCAGCGCCGCAGGCACTGCGGCCCTGACCGCGGTCGGAGCCCAGGCGTCGACGCCTGGACCCGAACTCGACCCGGACCGCTTCGGCGTCCTGACCGATACGACGCTGTGCATCGGTTGCCGCCGCTGCGAATGGGCCTGTGCCGAGCAGAACGATCTCCCGCACGGATCCCTCGACACCTTCGGCGACACCTCGGTGTTCGATGAAATGCGACGCCCCGACCGGGACGCCTATACGGTCGTCAACCGGTACTCGCCGCCGGCGGGCAGCAGCAAACCTCTCGACGTCAAGGTGCAGTGCCTGCACTGCGAACATCCCGCGTGCGTTTCGGCCTGTATCGTCAAGGCGCTGGAGAAATCCCCGCTGGGGCCGGTGACCTACGACCCGTGGAAGTGCATCGGCTGCCGGTACTGCATGATCGCCTGCCCCTTCCAGATCCCCGCCTACGAATACGACGACGCGCTGACCCCCAGGGTCATGAAGTGCACGCTGTGCGCCGAGCGTACCCTGGACGAGGGGCGCCCGCCCGCCTGTGTGGAGATGTGTCCGCCGGAGGCCCTGGTCTTCGGTCGACGGTCCGAACTGCTGCAGCTGGCCCATGCGCGCATCGCCCGCAATCCCCGCCGCTACCACCCCGAGGTGATCGGGGAGCACATCGCCGGCGGCACCTCCTGGTTGATGATCTCGGACCGGGCGCCGGAGGAGATCGACATTCCGGATCTGCCGGACGAAAGCCCGGCCGTGATCACCGAGACGATCCAGCACGGCATATTCAAGGGATTCACCGGCCCGTTGATGATGTTCGGGATCCTGAGCATCCTGGTGAAGTCATCCAGCGACCGCCGCAAGGAAACGGAGGACGACCATGGCTGATTCCATGATGCACGACAACGCGGCCCTCCTGAACGACCCCGCGGCGACGCGCACCGCAGCGACCGGAGCGACCGGCGGCGGCGGTCACCACGAGCGGGCCCTGCCGTTGGCGGGCCGCACGTCGGTCCCCTTCTTCACGCCCGGAACGATCGTGCTGGCGGTGCTGGCGGCCATGGGCCTGGCCGTCCTGGCGGCGCGTCTGATCTGGGGACTCGAGGCGGTGACCAACTTCGACGACCAGTACCCCTGGGGCATCTGGATCGGGATCGACGTCGCCAGCGGCGTCGCCCTGGCCGCCGGCGGCTTCACCATGGCGTTCATCGCGCATGTGATGAACATGGAGAAATACCACGTGCTGGTCAGGCCGGCCCTGCTGACGGCCGCCATCGGCTACACCTTCGTCGGGCTCGGTGTCTGCATCGACCTGGGCCGCTACTACAACATCTGGCACGTGATGATGCCTTCGATGTGGCAAGGCAACTCCGCTCTCTTCGAGGTCGGCATGTGCGTCATGATCTACCTGACGGTGCTGTACATCGAGTTTTTGCCCATCGTCTGCGAGCGGTTCATCGGCCGCGTGAACCTGCCGGGCGCACTCGGCCGGCTGAATGGCTTTCTCGACAGTCTCCTGCGGGTGCTGGACCGGTCCCTGGCGAGGGTCATGACCTTCTTCATCATCGCCGGCGTGGTGCTGTCCTGCGCCCATCAGTCTTCGTTGGGCACCTTGATGGCGATCGCGCCCAGCAAGCTCTATCCGCTGTGGCACACGCCGGTGCTGCCGCTGCTGTTTCTGCTGTCGGCGTTCGCCGTAGGTCTGGCGATGGCCATTTTCGAGTCGATCCTGGCCTCCCGCTCGTTCAAACGGCCCTTCGAGATGCACGTGCTCAGCCCGCTGGGCCGGATGATCCCGCTCCTGCTGAGCGTCTACTTCGCCGCCAAGGTCATCGACCTGGTCAACCGGGACGCCTGGCAGCTCATGTTCCAGGCCGACTTCCGCGCGGTCATGTTCTGGATCGAAATGGGCGTCGGGGTTGTCATTCCGGCCTTCCTGTTCCTCAGCCACCGGCTGCGGCGAAATCCCGTGTGGCTGTTCACCTCGGCGGCCATGGTCGTGTTCGGGGTCATGCTCAACCGGTTCAACGTCTTCGTGACCGGCTACACCCCGCCTTACGCGACCGAGAGGTACTTCCCCGCCTGGACGGAGATTCTCCTGACTGTCGGGATGATCTCCCTGATCGTCGTGCTCTACCGCATCTGGGTCTTCGTGTTCCCCGTCCTGCCCGCCGAAGAGGAGGCGCACCATGCCTAGGCAATTCCTGCTGGCCTTGACCTGCCTGACCTGCGGCCTGGCCCTGGTGATCGTGCTCACCTCGACCCCGGGCGTGGCCGTCGAACAGCTCGTCGAATCAGGTCACCCGGTGGCGGACCCCCACGCCCGGCCGGCACAGTCCCAGATGTCCTGCACCTCCTGCCACGCCTGCGAAAAACCCACGCCGGAAGATCCCTGCCTGGTGACCTGTCCCCGTCACGGCGGGCACTTCTACGGGCAGCACGAGGAGGATGAAGGTCCTGAGATCGTCATCATCGACCAGCTCGCCGACCTCTACGGCCCGGTGGTGTTCGCCCACCGCCTGCATGCGGGCATGTCCAACATGAGCGGCGGCTGCGAGAACTGCCATCACTACTCGGAGACCTCCGGCGTGATCCCGCCCTGCCGCGAGTGCCACGACGAGACCAAGGGGCCCGTCAGCCTGAACAAGCCGGCCCTCAAGGGCGCCTACCACCGGCAGTGCATCAACTGCCACCTGGACTGGAGCCACGAGAACGCCTGCGGTTTCTGCCACGAGCAGGCCGACCATCAGGCGGGGGCCGCCCCGGTGGACACCACCGACATCGTCGGTATGCTGCACCCCATGATCGCCGCGGTGCCCAGCTACACCTACGACACGAGCTATGAGAAGGGCCCCGTGGTCTCGTTCCACCACGAGGATCACGTGGAACAGTTCGGCCAGAAATGCGTCGACTGCCACCAGGGGGACAGCTGCAGTCGCTGCCATCACGGCAACGAACCGGCGCGGCAGCAGGCCAGGCTCGACCACGTGAAGACCTGCGGCGCCTGCCATGCCGAGCGCGACTGCGACTTCTGCCACAACCACCAGGCGAAACCCAAGTTCGAGCACACGCGGACCGCGGGCTGGGCCCTGGACCCCTACCACAGCGGGGTCGAATGCCAGACCTGCCACGGGTCGCCCCAGTCGTTCCGCACACCGTCGGACCGCTGCACCGCCTGCCACATCCACTGGGAGGTGGGGCAGTTCGACCACGCGGTCACCGGCGTGATCCTCAACGACGACCATATCGATCTGGAGTGTGTGGATTGTCACAGCGGGCGGGACTTCTCGCGGACGCCGTCGTGCACCGACTGCCACGACGACGCGATGCTCCCGGACTATTTGCCCGGGGAACGGGTGGGACGCGGAGCTGAGGCCGCGCCCCACCGGGGCTGTTACTTGGCGTACTTGACGCTGCAGCCGTAGGGTTGGGTCTCGGGGGTCTGGACCTTGCCGCCGGCCAGCAGCTCGCCCAGGGCGACGGCCACGTGATTCGTCTCGCCGAGCTTGGCCGCGGACCGGTCGTCGTCGATGGCGCCGTTGTACGCCACCACGCCGTCGGCGGTGATCACGAACATGTGCGGCGTCGTCTTGGCGCCGTACTGCTTACCCACCGCGCCGTTCTCGTCCAGCAGCACCGGAAACACCATCTCGAATTCCTTGACGGCCTGGGCGTTGCGCTCGAGGCCGGCGCCCTGCTTGCCCTTGGCCCCCGAATTGATCGCCAGCCAGATCACGCCCTTGCCCTGCACCGGGGCGTAGGTCTCGTTCATCGACTTGTGGTTCTCGTGGTGCTTCCTGATGAAGGGACAGTCGGGATTGAACCACTCCAGGACCACGATGTTGCCCTCGTCCAGATAGGCCTGAAGATGGTGCTCCTGCCCGTCGGTGTCGGTGAGGGTGAAGTCCGGGGCCTTCTCGCCCGGCAGCACGCCGGCCGCCGCGGGCCCGGCCATCATGAGGATCACGGTCAAAGTCAGGAACACGGTCGTCACTCGGCGCATCGTCAACCTCCGGTTGAGGCGGTCCCCAGGGGGGCCGCGGGGTAATCGATCCGGAAGGTGCGGGTTTTGCCGCTTCCGGATTCTACGGTGAGCAGGCCCCGCACGGGACCTACGGTGTCGCCCTTGGGCCGGAATTCCAGCGCGAGGCCCGGACCCTGCCCGTCTCGCAGCAGGTCCGCCAGCAGCCCGCAGTCGTCGGTCGGGAAAAAGGTCAGCCGGCGGGCATCGGCCGCCTGGATCGTGAAGGTCTGCCCCGTCCAACCGGTCTGCAGCAGACCGCTCGGCAGCACCTCCGGCAGCGCGGCGCGTAACCTGTCCAGACGCTCGTGACGCCGGGATTCGGTCTTGGCGGCCACGGGAATTTCCAGGACCGTTTCGTCGCCGCCGGGTACGCAGGCGTCCTTGCAGGCCAGCCATTCGAGCTTCGCCCGCAGGACGGCCTGATCGCCGGCCACGGCCTCGCTGCCGATCCCCACCCGCTGGATCAGGACCAGCTCTTCGTGATAGACGTGATCGAGGATATCACCGGCGGTCACGTAGCGCTCCGGGACGGGCCACTGCAGTCCGCCGGCCAGCCAGCCCGCGGGCAGCTCGAGGTCGATCTGCGGCGGATACCCGGTGTCGTTGCGGCCGGGCCAGTAGAGGTGCCACCCGTCAGCCAGCGCGAAGCGCCAGATCAGGGTCACCGCCTGCCCGGGTACAGCGACCGCCGGATGGGCTTCCACCGATACCACGACAGGTTTCGTGTCGTCCGGTTTGTCCCGCCCCTGACAGCCGGCGCACGCAAGCGCCGCCCCGGTCAGCAGGGCGGTGGCCTCGAGCAGCGATGTACGCGAAAACGCAATCATGGCTGTCAGGATACGCCGGGCCGGGCCGGGCCGCCACCGGGGCCGGTCGGCGGGGTTGCGGAAACCGCACGGGTCAGGCTATCCTGATCCCAGCGAAACGACCGGTGCGGGTCTCCGCAACACTATTAACGGGGAGAAACGAAGATGGAAACGAATACCGGGACACAGGGTCCCTCCCAGAAATACCAGGGTCTCATCTACAGCGCCCTGGTGGTGTTTTCGGTCGGCGGTATCGCCATCATGGATTTCTCCGTCAAGTACGGCCTGTGGTACTGGCTCGCCATGGCGGTGCTGTTCGGCGTCGTCAGCACGATCATGGCCTGGAAGAAGGACCAGGACCTGCCCGGGGACCAGAGCGACCGGGTCCGCAAGCAGGGCCTCCACTGGGCCACCCTGGTCGTGGGCATCCTGCTCGTCTTCCTCATGCAGGACGCCGTCGCCTTCGCACCGGCCAACGCCGGTCTGACCGCCCTGCTGATGCTGGCGGTCACCGCCGTGCTGGCGGGCATCCACTTCAACTGGCGCATGGCCGTGGTCGGGTTGATCCTCGGGGCCACCTTCGTGGCCGCGGTCCTGGCCGAAGAGTTCTTCTGGCCGCTGCTGGCGGTCGCCTTTGTCGCCGTGGCGGTCATCTGGGCGTTCCGGCGCAAGGGCAGCTGACCCCTGCGGCGCACCACGGGTTGTTCACGCGGGGAGATTATCTGGCAAGATCCTGATTGCGGGCTTCGAATTCGCGGAGGTCCCGCTGGTGGCCGGGCTCGATGGGGACGATCATCGGCTCCCTGCCGTCGGCGAACATGACCTTGCGGGAGCCCGCCGAGACCTCGTCGAAATGGTCACGGTCCTTGCCGATCCGGGCCGTTCCCTCCAGCACGCAGACACAGGTGAACCCGTCGCCCTTGTTGATGGCGATGGTCGTGCCGACCAGCTCGGTGAGGCCTTCAGCCGTCACCAGCTGGAGCGTCTCACCGGGGAATGAAGGACCCGTCTTGACCAGCAGTTCCCCGTGCCCGACATGGGCGACCAGCGCGGCATCGCCGCCGACCGGTTCGGCGGGAATGGTCACGTCGGAATCGCGGATGATCCCCAGCACCATCACGTCCCCCAGCGCCAGCTCCAGTTCGACGCCGTCCGGCACCACGATCCGCACCCCGGGCACGATCAGGTCTGCGATGCGGTCCGTATCGCCGGCGGCAACGGGTTGGCCGGCCACCTGGATGGTGCCGTCGCCGCGGACGGACCGCACTGACCAGTCGGGGCCGCCGCCCCACAGCATGAACAGCGCCAGGGCCGCCGCCGCCAGGAGGGGCGCCGCGAACCAGGACCAGCGCGCCGCCTTGTTCGGCAGCTGAACGGCCGGCTCGGCGGCGGCGATTTCCCCGGAGACGAACTCACGACGAAGCCGCGCCTGGAAGTCCGCATCGGCGCGCACGTCGCCAAGGCCGCGGATGGCGTCCTGGATCTGCCGCTCGGCGGGCGTCAGGTTCATGTCGTCGCGTTCATTCATTCCAGCACATCCTGAAGCATTTCCCTCAACTTCATCAAGGCTCGAGAATACCGTTTGCGGACCGCGGGCGGGGCATCCCCCGTCACTTCACTGATCTCCTCGTGCGTCAAACCCTGCATGTCGTGCAGGACCACCACCAGCCGCATGGCCTCGGGCAACCTGCCGATGGCCTGTTCCAGGCTGCGCGCCCGATCGCCCGCCAGGACCTCCGTCTCGGGGTCCGCCCCGACGGCAGGCACGTTGGCCACCGCGTCGGGTGTGGCGTCGAGCGAAAACGTCTGCTTCTCTTGCCGGCCGCTGCGCGAACGCCACCGTTCCTTGCAGAGATTGGCCGTGATGGTCATCAGCCAGGGCCCGGGGTCACGGCCGGCGTCCAGCTGGTGCGCGGCCCGGTGGACCTTGAGAAACACTTCCTGGGTCACGTCCTCGGCGGCAGCTTTGTCTCCGGTCATCCTGAATGCCAGGCCGTAGATCCGGCCGAAGTAGTGATCGAAGAGCGCGGCCAGCGCGTCGGGGTCGCGGGCCTTGACCCGCTTCAGCTGAGCGCCGGTCAACGGAGAGCCGGGACCGGGTGGCACGGAGGCGCCGGTCACGCCCTCCTGGCGGGGTGACTGCGGGTCACGGTCCATGCTCACCTCCTGTCCTCATTATTCCCAAACCCTCGCCAGTGTGACCGAATTCCAGGATCGAAATTATTTCGACCGGGCCGGTCACACCACGCCTGTTTCCCTGCATATACCTCGGTAGCAGGCTCCCCCCAACCTGGCTCCGGGAGCTGCAAATCCAGCTTAACATACCAACAAGGAGAACCGTCCATGCCGAATCACAAAAAATTCCTGACCGGAACCGCCTTCGCCCTCGCCCTCCTGACCGCGGCCCTGGTGGCGCCCGCCAGCGCCCAGGTCGGCCCTCCCGGCGGTACGATCTACGCCAACGATATGATGTTCGAAACCGTGTCGACCCCCACGGACCTGCCGAACCGGGGCAAGTTCACCACCCTGTACGTCCTGGGCGACGATCTGGCTCCCGTTTCGTCCGCCGCTCCCGGCGACCGGGGCTACCACGGCGGACGCTGGGAAGTCCGGCCGGTCACCTTCACCGGCATCTCCCCCATGCAGTTCACCAACGCGATGGACCTCGAGGCGGCCGCCGGCCGCGGCGACATCGAGATCGGCGACGTGGTCAAGCGCTTCGTCTGCCCCCTGATCCGCAAGTAAATCCGCGCAACGGCGCTTGATCCATAGATGACACACGGGCCGCCCCTCCGGGGGCGGCCCGTCGTCCGTTCTGCCGCAACCGTCGTCTCAGGAGCGGTCTTCGGTCACGACCTCGACCTCGCCCAGGCCCAGGGACTGCAGGCCTTCACCGATCACGTCCCAGTCGCCGACGATGACCCAGAGCATGTCGTCGGGCCGCAGATGGTCGGCGGCGACCCGGGCCATGTCGGCGGCCCCGTTGGCGCGCACCCGGCCCTCGAAGGTCCGCCAGTCATCGAGCGGCAGGCCGTTCAGCAGCAGCTGCGTCAGGCTGCCGGCGACCGCGCCGTAGGTCTGGAACTGCTGAGGGAAGCCCATGACCATGCGGTTGCGGGCATCCTCCAGTTCGGCGGCCGTCATGGGCCGCGGTCCACGAATGTCGCCCATCTCCTTCAGCAGTTCGACCATCGACTCCCGAGTGGACGGAGTCTGCACCGGGGCGGTGATCATGAAGATGCCCCCTTCGCGCAGGCCCGCCATCTGCGAGCGCACGCCGTAGCTGAAGCCCTTGTCCTCCCGCAGGTTCATGTTGATGCGCGAGGCGAAATTGCCGCCGAAAGCGGTGTTCAGGATCTCGAACGCGAGGAAATCGTCCGCGGACCGGGACAGCCCCGGGGACCCGCCGACGATGAAGCTCTGCTGGGCTCCGGGGCGATCGACCACCACGATCCGGGCCCCGGTGTAGGGCCTCGCCGCCGGCACGGTCGATGCGACCGGCTGGCCCGGCTGCCACCGGCCGAACTGCTTGGTGGCCGCGGCGACGGCCTCGTCCATGGTCAGGTCGCCGACGACGACCAGCGCGGCGTTGCCCGGCTGATAGAAGCGGTCGTGGTAGGCCTGCAGGTCGGCCGTGGTCAGCGCGGCGAGAGATTCCTTCGTACCGGTGCCGGTGAACGGCTGGGCGTAGGGGTGATCCTCACCAAACAGCCTTCTCTGGAATTCCTTGAAGGCCTGGGAGCGCGGCTGCACCGATTCCTGCTGCTGCCGGCCCAGGTAGTTCAGGCGGATACGCTCGAACTCGACCGCGGGGAACGTGGGCTCCAGGGCCACGCGGCCCATCAGGTCCAGACCGGATGCCAGCCGGCTCTTGAGAATGTTCAGCGATACGAATGAGCCATCGAAGAAGCTGCCGGTCCGCAGTTCGGCCCCCAGCGCCTCGGCCGTGGCGGAAATCTCCAGGGCGTCCAGGCCGCCGGCGCCTTCATCCAGCATCGCGGCCGTCAGGGCCGCCGTGCCGGGTTTGTCCGCCGGGTCGCCCGCCCAGCCGCTCATCACCGTCAGCCGCATTTCCACCAGGGGCAATTCGGGCTTTTCCACCAGATAGATCTTCAGGCCGTTGTCGAGGACCGCTTCGCGGATCGCCGGCGGCTGGAACACCACGTCACCCGTGCTGCCCGGCAGGCTGGAGCGGTCGACGGTCGCCGTGCCGGCGGCAAGATCGCCCTGGGGCACGATGTGCAGCACCGCCCGGCGTTCGCGGCCGAGGTATTCCCGGGCGAAGGCATCGACCGAGCCGGTCGTGGCGCGATGATACCGGGCCAGATCCTCTTCCAGGTATCCGGGCGTACCGGTATGGACGTTGTAGCGGTTCAACCGGTCGGCCTTGCCGCCGAACCCGCCGACCCGCTGCAGACCGCGCACGAAATCGGCCTCGTACCGGGTCACCGCCAGCTCGAGTTCCTTCTTCGTCACACCCTTCTTGAGCAGAGCCGCCAGTTCGCGGTCAATGACCTCCTCCACCTCGGCCAGCGTATGACCGGGGGCCGCGGTGGCGGTGATGGAAAACGTGCTGCCCAGTTCGCGGCTCGACTGGTAGGACGATACGTCCTGGGCGATCTGCAGGTCGTAGACCAGTGTCTGGTAGAGGCGGCTCGTCTTGCCGGAGGTCAGGATCCCAGCCAGCAGATCGAATTCCGCATCGCCGGCGGCGTAATATGCCGGCGTGTGCCACTGCATGTACACGCGGGGCAGCTCGACGGCATCCTCGGCCACGGCGCGGCGCTCGCCGTCGAGCCGGGGAATCCAGGACGCCAGGCGGTCCACGGGTTGCCCGGGCGCGATCGTCCCGAAATACTCCTCGATCCAGGGCTTGACCACGGCGGGGTCGAAGTCGCCCGCGACGCACAGCGACGCGTTGTTCGGCGCATAGTAGAGCTTGAAGAATTCCGACACGTCGTCGATGGAGGCGGCCGACAGGTCGTCCATGCTGCCGATCACCGTCCAGTAGTAGGGGTGGTCCGAGGGGTACATCAACTCGAGCAGCAGCTGGCGGCTCTTCGCGTAGGGCTCGTTCTCACTCTGCCGTTTTTCGTTCTTCACCACGTCGCGCTGGTTGTCGAGCTTCTCCTGGGTCATCGCCGGCAGCAGGTTGCCCATGCGGTCGGCCTCGAGGAACAGGGCCATCTTCAACTGGTCGGCCGGCACGTTCTCCCAGTAGTTGGTCCGGTCCTTGTTGGTCGATCCGTTCACCTGGGCGCCGATCTTCTGCAGGGGCAGGAAGTAGTCGGTGTCGTGATTTTCCGAACCCTGGAACATCATGTGCTCGAACAGGTGGGCGAAGCCCGGCCGCCTCCCCCTTTTCCCGGCTCCCCCATCCTCACGTCCCCGTTGCTCAGCGTGTATTTCTCGTACGCGAGTTCGGGCAGGTCGCCGGCCAGCGCCGGGATGGCCAGAAACAGGAAGCCAACGAGCGACCCCCAAACGGGCTGGGATGATGCGCGAAAATGGTACAGCTTATCATACGGGCTCAGCACGAAGCTGTTCCAACGGAAAATGATCGATCGCGATTTCGGGCACGTTGGCTCCGACCTAGAAGCCGAGACCTGCCACCACTCTTATCACTCCCAGATCCTCGGCCTGGACGATTCCCTCCATCTCCACGAACAGCCGGTCCCCGAAACGGAAGCCGACCCCCGGTCCGAATGAAAGACCCACGTCCTCCAGAGTTTCCGTTTTGAGGGTTTCCACCTGATTGCGTTCATAGATCAAACCGATTTTTGCCTTCAGATATACGGTATCTTGGCCAATCCTCGCGCACCCATACAACCCCACGGTCCAGGCTCTCCAGCTTCCCCTGTAGCAATGGAGCCGGATGCCAGCGGTCCGCTGACATCAGCCTCCAGGGCAACCCTCGTTAGGCGAAATGTCGTCACGTCGCGCCCCGCCAGCAATCCGCCGGCATAATGATCCTCGTTAATGCCTCGTGGCCGGTCTGAAGTTAACAGGGTCTTGCCACCATGGGCGGCCAGATACCAATCACCGGCGAACGCAGACGGAACCTGCAAACACAACGTCAAACAGATCGTAATTATATTCCAAATAAATAGCTTCGCGCTCATTGTCTCCCCCTTCTATTCCGCCAGGATCTCGCCGTCCAGATCCATCAAGAGAGCCGCCGGGGCGACGCTGCCCCCCCCATGGTACCCGATCAGAAACAGCCGGTCCTCGAGGACGATCAGGTCATTCCCGTACCAATTTTCGTCTGCGGTTCCATATTGCCGAACCCAGGTGATCTAAAAATAATCGGTCAGCTTCGCCAACAGGATTTTTTGATTAGCGCCTGAAAATTTTACCGACCCGACGAGGTAGTAGCCCCCATCGGGCGCCGGGATTAGGGATCCCAGACGGACGGAACTGGCGAAAGACAGCGGGCCGACAAGGTAGTTCGCACGCATCATCGACCCAGCAGCGTCGATCTGCGTAAGATAGATGCGGCTTGCTGAAAGCCTATTCACCGCGGACCCGATGATATAGGTCCCGTCGGCCAGGGCTCGAAGAAGGGGATGAGGGTCGGTGACTGTTGCCGAAATATTGTAGTTCATACTCCAAACGGACGAGCCGTCCGGTCGGATTTCATCCATTATGAATGGGGAACTTCCTCCGGTCAGGCTGACCACAGTTCCGCGGTCATGATCCACGTCCAAAGCGTAGCATTCCTGACCGGTTCCCTTCGTCCAGATCAAATTGAACGAGGAGTCGGCCCGGGCCACCGCAGGACCGCTTGGATCCCTGCCGCTGAAGCCACAATAGAACTCTCCATCGGCGCCAAACCGGACCGTGGTCAGAGAGCGGGAGAAAGGCAGCCCCATGTGCCACTCCACTGCTCCCATGGCATCAAGCACAAATACATGACCCCTGCGGTTGTAGGATTCGTATTCAGTGTTGACGGAAACCAGGAATTTCCCGTCGGCCAGTTCCTCCCCGTCGAAGTAGGCTTCGTTGCCGGAGCCTGGAAGGCGGGTCATCCATCGCGGTGATAGATCCAGTCCCCGCTTCATGACCACAAAATCCGTTCCGGTCCATCCCAGCAGGTAGATTCCATCCTGACCGCGAATGACCTTGTAGATGGTCTGGAAGTTCAGATAGTCCGTCGAATAGACCCCGCTGTCGTAATTGGTCCACCTTCGGGTTTGGGACCAGGGGCTGGTCATGCCGTTGACGCCCGCCACCCGCACCCGCCAGAAGTAACTCCCTGCCGCCTGAACCTGGAAAGTGAAGCTCGTCTGACGGGATTCCGTCACTTCTTCGTCGGTGAACAAACTGTCGCGAGCAATGGAAAATTGATAGGTTTCATCGAATCTCAATGAGTCGTCGTAATCAGCCACACGGAGGACAGTGGACTGATTGAGGGTCGACAAGACCACCAGACCGTCGACGGGTTCCATCAGGACCGGCGGGGTCTCGTAATAGTCCCCGACCGAAATAGTGACCGAATCCACAACCGCAAAACCGTCGGGATCGGTAACCACCGCCTTGATGGTTGCATTCGTATTCCGTTCGGTCCATTGACCCGGATAGAATTCTCTGGCGAAGTCATGAAACGAGGTGAAAGACGACTGATGAAACACCGAATCGTTGACCGTGATTCGTAGTTCACATGTTTCGTCTTGAGGAGCTTTTGCGGTAGCCCGGATGGGATGGTTACTTTGTGGCGGAAGGACATCCCCGCTGGCCGGGTCGGTTATTTCAATGGTGGGATCCAGGATGCTCTCCGGAACGACCTCAGTCAGAAGGCACGCTCCGCAAAAAATCACCAATCCCAGCGCGGAAAAAGTCCATAGAAGTTGCCGTGCGACCATGACCGTCCCCCCGGTAATTGTGGCACCCATGAAAAAATTTATAGATTACGGCTATCTTGTTTTTATGATAACGTATTTTCAACGTCCCGCAAGAACGCTTCCGTGAATCGGACAGCTTGGTGGACTGCCCATATTCTGGTATGATGCGTCCCCATCATGATCGGCGAACCGCGGAGGCAACCCGATGGTGCGATACGCTTTGCTCAGAACCGTGCTCGACCCGATGCTGGCCGTATCCGGCCCCAGCGGCCTGGCCCGCCTCGAGTTCCTGCCCCAGGCCTGGGAGTACCACATCCGCGCCCACGAGATCGCTCGCGCCATCTATCCCGACGAGACCGCGAGGACAAGGAAGACCCCCTTTTTCGCCGACCTCCATACCAGCTGGCCGAGTACTTCATCGGCAGCGCAGCGTCAACTTCGAGATCGACCTCGACCTGCACGGCTCGGACTTCCAGATCCGCGTGTGGACCCAGCTGCTGAAGATCCCCTACGGCAAACTGCGCACCTACGGCCAGATCGCCCGCGCCCTGCGCAAGCCCAAGGCCACCCGCGCCGTGGGTCAGGCGGCGGGCCACAACCCGCTGCCCATCCTCGTGCCCTGCCACCGGGTGGTCGGCAAGGGCGGCTCGCTGATCGGCTTCGCCGGCGGCATCACCACCAAGGCGCGGCTTCTGCGCCTCGAGGGCCACACCCTGGGCGACGCCGCCCGCATCGAGGTGCCGCGCCTGTTTTGACCCTCTTCGACTGGTGCATTCCCCTGGCGATGTACGCCGCCATCGTCGCGGCCGTCCTCGTGACGCGCCGCCGTATGCGCGGGGTCACCGACTACCTGGCCGCGGGCCGGTCGGCGGGCCGTTACCTCCTGACGATCTCGGCGGGCATCGCGGGCCTGGGCGCCATCACCGTGGTGGCCAACCTCGAGATGGGCTACCAGGCCGGCTTCGCCATGAGCTGGTGGGGCCTGAGCATGGCCCTGGTCCAGATGATCGTGACGGTCAGCGGCTGGGTGAACTACCGCTTCCGCCGCACCCGCGCCCTGACGCTGGCCGAGTTCTTCGAACGCCGTTACAGCCGGCGTTTCCGCATCTTCGCCGGCACCGTCGCCTTCGGCGCGGGCCTGATCAACTTCGGCATCTTCCCGTCGGTGGGGGCCCGGTTCTTCATGTATTTCCTGGGCCTGCCGGAAACCTGGCAGCTGGGGGCGCTGCACCTGCCGGTCTTTCCCACCATCATGGCCGTCCTGCTCAGCACCGCCGTCTATTTCGTGTTCGCCGGCGGACAGGTGGCCGTCATGATCACCGACTTCATCCAGGGGGCCTTCGCCAACCTGGTGTTCCTGATCCTGGCCGTCTACCTGCTGCTGCACGTCGGCTGGACCGATGTGGGCGAGGTCATGGCCCAGACTCCGGTCGGCCATTCCAAGATCAATCCCTTCGACACGGGCTTCGTCGCGGACTTCAACTTCACCTACTTCCTGATCGGGGTGGTCGGCCTGTTCTACGGCGCGATGTCCTGGCAGGGCACCCAGGCCTACAACAGCTCGGCCCGCACCGCGCACGAGGGCAAGATGGGCGGCGTGCTGGGCCTGTGGCGCGGCCGCGCCCAGGATGTCTTCATGACCCTGGTGCCGATCCTGGTCTTCACCGTGATGCACCACCCGGACTGGGCCGGCTTCGCCGCCGGCATCGACGCACCAGCATGGACACCATCGACAACGAGGCGGTGCGTGGTCAGATGCGCGGCCCCCTGGTGCTGGCTGCCCTGTTGCCCCCGGGCCTGCTGGGCGCCTTCGCCGCCCTGATGCTCGGGGCCTTCATCAGCACCCACAACACCTACCTGCATTCGTGGAGCAGCATCTTCATCCAGGACGTGGTGATGCCCTTCCGCCGCACGCCCCTGTCGCCGCAGGTCCATCTGCGCCTGCTGCGGGGCGGGGTGGTGGGCGTGGCCCTGTTCATCTTCCTGTTCAGCCTGCTCTACAAGCAGAGCCAGGCCATCCTGCTGTTCTTCGCCCTGACCGGCGCGATCTTCGCCGGCTGGTCGGGCGCCGTGATCATCGGCGGGCTCTACACGCGCTGGGGCACGACCGCAGCGGCCTGGTGGGCCGGCATCGTGGGCGTAGGCCTCACTCTGGGCGGATTCATCCTGGAACAGGTCCAGCGGTCGTGGACCGAAACCGGCACGGCCTTCTGGGGCCTGCTGGACTGGGCGGGACCCGACCGGGCCGTCGCGTGGGCGGTCTGGGTCAAGGCCAACCTTCCCAACGGACAGGAGATCTGGGGCTGGGCCATGTGGTCGTGTACGCTCGTCTACATCGCCGTATCGGTGGTCCAGCGCTTCGGCGGCCACCCGCAGTTCGATCTCGACCGTCTCCTGCACCGCGGCGAGCACGCCCTGGCCGGCGAGGTCGAACACGGCACCGTCACCGTCAGCCGCGGCTGGCGCGCCATCGGCATCAACCACGAGTTCGGCCGCCGCGACAAGTTCCTCTATCTGGCGACCTACGGCTGGAACGTCGGTTGGTTGATTGTCTTCATCGGCGGCTGCGTGTTCTTCCTCACTCGCCGTATCGAAGGCAGCGACTGGTCGCGCTACGACTCGCTGTGGCTGGGCTTCTGGCACACCAAGCTGTGGATCGAGATGGCTGTCGCCGCGGTGGTGATCGTGTGGTTCACGATCGGCGGGGTCCGCGACGTCAGGGCGCTGCTGCGGGCGCTCGCGGTCAAGGACCGGGACGACACGGACGACGGCTTCATACCTCGCGACCGGACCTAGAAAAAGCCCCGGACCCCCATGGGACCCGGGGCCGGTTGCCGGCAGGCGGTCCGTCTAGTCCTTGAGCCGGTCGGCGTACTGCTTGCGGAACTTGTTCAGCTTGGGGTTGATGACCACCTGGCAGTAGCCCTGATTCGGGTTGTTCCTGAAGTAGTCCTGGTGGTAGTCCTCGGCCTTGTGGAACTTCTCCAGGGCCGTCACCTCGGTGACGACGGGATTCGACCACACCCGTTCTTCGGTGAGCAGGCTGATCGCCTCCTCGGCCGCCTTCTTCTGGGCCGCGTCATGGTAGAAGATCGCCGAGCGGTACTGCGTGCCCACGTCCGCGCCCTGGCGATTCAGGGTGGTCGGATCGTGGATCGAGAAGAACATTCCCAGGAGATCCTCGAAGGAAATGACCTGCGGGTCGAACTTGACCTGCACGACCTCCGCATGCCCCGTCTTGCCGCTGGTGACCTCCTTGTAGGAAGCCTTGCCGCTGCCGCCGGCGTAGCCGGACTCGACCTTGTCGACGCCCTTCAGTTCCTCGAACGCGGCTTCCAGGCACCAGAAGCAGCCGCCGGCAAGCGTCGCGTATTCCCTGTCGTTGGTTTCGGCCATGGCGTCGGTCCTCCCCAGAAATCCCGCCAGCACGATGGCGAGGATGGTCGCGGTCTTCGTGAATTTCATGGTCATTCCTCCCGGGGCCGCAGGTTGCGGCCGCCGTGTTCCTCTATTAATCTCCTGCTTGACGGTACCCGTCAGGGGCAGGGTTCACATGCGAATGAGTCTCGCAATCATTGTTGGTCTGATCATGACGGTAATGTCTGGAAATGAAAATGGTTCCAGAACCGGACCCGATCCGACCGATTATTCCGGCCCGCACCAGGCCATGATGCAGGCGATCCACAACGACATCGCACGCAACTGGCAGGTTCTCGGACGCGAAAACCTGTCCGAACCGGTCGCCCTGGCCATGGCCAAGGTTCCCCGCCACGAATTCGTTCCGCCCGCACTGCGGCGCAGCGCCTACGCCAACCATCCCCTGCCCATCGGGCACGGGCAGACCATCAGTCAGCCCACCATCGTCGCCTTGATGACCGACCTGATGGCCGTGGGCGCCGACGACACCGTGCTGGAGGTGGGGACCGGATCGGGTTACCAGGCGGCCGTCCTGAGCGAGGTTGTCACCCGGGGCATGGTCCACACGATCGAGATCGTCCCCGAACTCGCCGAGACCGCCCGCCGGCGCCTTGCCGCTTTGGCATATGAAAATGTAGTCGTGCACACCGGGGACGGCTACCTGGGCCTGCCCGAGGAGGCCCCGTTCGCGGCCATCATGGTCACCGCCGCGGCCCCGGAAATTCCCCCGCCGCTTCTCGAGCAGCTCGCACCCGGCGGGCGGCTGGTCATGCCGGTCGGCAATCATGGTGCAACCCAATGGCTGACAGTCGTTGAACGCAACCGTGACGGCAAGTTCGACGAGGAAGTCGTCCTGCCGGTCAGATTCGTCCCCTTGACCGGCATCAGCGAGG
Organism: Candidatus Krumholzibacteriia bacterium; assembly: GCA_942492615.1. GTDB lineage: Bacteria > Krumholzibacteriota > Krumholzibacteriia > LZORAL124-64-63 > LZORAL124-64-63 > CALOFL01. Next base: position 72,340 of record CALOFL010000019.1, on the reverse strand, counting down.
ATTGATGCGAACGGTTCCCCCTGCTACAGTGATTGGCAGTTTCCCGTTTTTAGCTTAATCATTAATGGTAACAAACAGCCAGGTATAAAGATCAGGTTTCGACGGCGGCCGATTCCTGTTCCGGAGGCGCCCATGTCCAATCCCAATGGCCCCGACGGTGACCGGCACCAGGCCCCCGGCCGCTTTCCCTTCGTCGACCTCATCGATTCCTACTGGGAGTGGGACGTCGCCCGGGCACGCACCGTTTTCAGCCCCCTGCTGCACAAGCTGACCGGATACACCGTCGAAGAGGTGGAAACCGATCCCGAGTTCTGGAACAAGATCATCCACCCCGAGGACCGCAACACGCTGAAGGAACTGAGGACCTGGGCCTTGCAGCGGCACTCGGCCATGTTCGACACCAAACTGCGCATCAAATCGAAGGACGGACAGTGGTTGTGGCACCTGATCCGCGCCACGATCGCCGAGCGGGACGCCGGCGGCATGCCCACCAAGGTCTCGGGAGTCATGTTCGACATCTCCGAGCAGGAGGCCTTCAAGGCGGCGCTCCTTGAAACGGGCGTCGTCCTGCACGAACTGCACTCCATCTCCACCGATTGCGACCAGCCGCTGCAGGAGCGGTTGACCCGCCTGCTGATCGCCGGCTGCGGACACTTCGGCCTGCCCAACGGGATCATCTCCTGCATCAAGGACGACCAGTACGAGGTCCTGGCCGTCCACTCCGCGGGCAGCTCCATCAAGGTGGGCGACGTCTATCCCCTGGGCATGACCTTCTGCCAGGAGACCCTCGAGTTCGGCGGGGCCGTCTATTTCGAAGACGCCGGACAGAGCCGCTTCAAGACCCACCCCTGCTATCTGGAATTCGGGCTGGCCACCTACATCGGGATCCCCATCAAGGTGGAGAACAAGGTCTACGGCACGCTCAACTTCTCGGCCCCGACGCCCCGGCAGAAGGAATTCAGTCCCAACGACAACGAGATCCTCAAGCTGATGGCACAATGGGTCGGAAGCGCGCTGACCCGCAAGAAAATGGCCCAGACGCTGCTGGATACCGAAAGAAGATTCCAGCACGCCCAGCGCCTGGAAACGGTCGGGCGCCTGGTCAGCGGCGTGGCCCACGACATCAACAACCTGCTGACGGCCGTCATCGGCTACACCGACCTGGCCCGGCTGGAACTCGGCCACGAACACCCGGTCGATGAGGACCTCACCAATGCCATCGCCGCCGCCAAACGCGGCGCACGTATCACCCGGCGTCTGCTGGGCTTCAGCCGGCCGGCGCCGTTCGCTCCGCGGCCCCTTGGGCTGGACGAGGCCATCGGCGACACGCGCAAGCTCATCGCCCAGATGGCGGGCGACGGCGTGCGGGTCGCAACCGATCTGCAGGCCGGCGACGCCCGCGTCCTGTTCGACCCGGCCCAGCTCGACCAGGTGCTCATGAATCTGGCGGTCAACTCCCGCGACGCCATGCCCGTCGGCGGCACGATCTCCATCGCGACCCGTCATACCGACAGCGAGGCGGTCATCACGTTCTCCGACGACGGCACCGGCATGGACGGGGAAACCGCCGGCCGGATCTTCGAACCGTACTTCACCACCAAGACCCATGACGTGGGTACCGGTCTGGGACTGGCCACCGTCCAGTCGATCATCAGCAAGGCCGGCGGCCACCTGGAGGTCGCCACGGAGGTCGGCCACGGCACGACCTTCACCATCGGGCTGCCCCTGGCCAAGGAACCGGGACCGGCCGCCCCGCAGGTTCGCAAGCAGCCGGTGACCGGCCAGGTGGCCGCGACGGTGATGCTGATCGAAAGCGACGGCATGGTCCGTCATTCGGTGGGCACCTTCCTCGAGAACGCGGGCCACGAGGTTCTGACGGCGGAAAATCCGAAGGCCGCGCGGGATATCTGGTCCGACCGCGGCAGCGGCATCAGTCTGGTCATCAGCGACGTCCTGCCCCAGGGCACCCCCGGTTGGGATTTCGCGCTGTCCGCCAGCAACGACGGTCAGCGCCCCCTGCTGCTGTTCATGTCGGCCTATCCGGCCCGCTACCTCGAGGAAACGGGACATCCGGCCCTGAATTACCCTATTCTGGAAAAACCCTTCGATTTTGAGGCATTAGTGCTTAAACTGGGGCAGATCCTGGGATAAACGGAATTACCCATTTTCCTTTGTTTACTTTTTGTGCGATTAATGGTAAAATCGTACGAGGTACAGGGGGATTTTGCCTTCGATCTGAACGTCTCGCACGGAGGGACCATGAGACGCCTTGCCAGTTTAACCGTCCTCGGCACACTTATTTCGGTAGTTGCAGGGACCGCTGCGGGGGTCGAGCTGACGCCGCGCCCGTACGCTCCGGTCCAGGAAGGCCCGACGGCAGCGGCCGAGTCCGTGCTGCCGTATGCCCCGGGACGGATCATCGTCAAGTTCACGCCTACCGGCATGGCCCGGGCCCGTATCCAGAACAGCGGCGACAAGAGCGCCACGGACGTGCGACCCACGACCGGGCTGCCCTCCCTGGACACCGCCCTGGCGCAGGCCCAGGTCCAGCGGATCGTCCGCAGCCACGAAAATCTGAAGAATCAGGACCGGGCCAGCCAGCTCGGTCTGGACCGGTGGTTCCGGCTCGATCTGCCCGCCGACAGCGACATCCCCGCCGTGGCCTCGCGCCTGGCGGCCGACCCCCATCTCGAATACGCCGGACCCGACTGGCGCGCCTTCGCTGCCACGACGCCCAACGATCCCCTCCTGTCCGATCACTGGGGTCACGAGAACACCGGCCAGATGCCCAGCTTCAGCTGGGGCGGCACCTGGAACCATACCGGCCCGCCCGTCGGGACGCCCGGTTTCGACGCCGGCGCCCTCGACGCCTGGGACGGCGCCCAGGGATACGGTGACCCGAATGTGGTCATCGCCATCCTCGACTCCGGGGTCGACACCTCTCACCCGGACCTGCGCCTCGTGGCCGGTTACGATTTCGGAGCCAACGACTCCGACCCCGACGACGACAGCGCCGTCGCGGGCCACGGCACCGCCTGCGCCGGCGTGGCCGCGGCCATGGCCGACAACAATCTCGGCATCGCCGGGATCGCCGGCGGCTGCAGCATCATGCCCTTGAAGGTCGTCGACAACTCGGGCGGGATCCTGTTCTCGGCGGTCATCAACGCCATCTACTACGCCGCCGACAACGGCGCCGAAGTGGCCAGCATGAGCTTCGGCGCCGTCGGCCTGAGCACCTATCCTCCCGCCGACGACGCCTTCGCGTACGCCCACGGGGCCGGCGTCACCCTGCTGGCGGCCACCGGCAACGAGAATCTGGGGGCGATCAGCTACCCGGCCGTCAACACCCACGTGATCGCCGTGGGGGCCGCCTCCCCCTGCGGCGACCGCAAGCGCAGCAGCAGCAGCGCGGGCGAGGTCAACCCGGGCGTCAGCACCGACCCGAACGGTTACACCTGCGACGAGGAACGCTGGTGGGGCTCCAACTACGGCGCGAACGCCCAGGACTTCCGCACCGCCGTCGACCTCCTGGGCCCTTCGATCCTGCCGACGACCGACATCTCCGGCAGCGGGGGTTACGACTCCGGCGACTATGAAGACTTCTTCAACGGCACCTCGTGCGCCACGCCCTATGTCGCCGGCGTGGCCGCCCTGGTCATCTCGGCCAATCCCGGCATGACGCCCGACCAGGTCCGCAACCGGCTGGTCGGCACGGCCGCCGACATCGTGAACGTGGAGGCGACGGTCGGGTGGGACCGCTACAGCGGGTACGGCATGGTGGACGCGGCGGCGGCCGTGGGCATCGGCATGACCCCGCCGCTGGCTGATTTCGACGGCTCTGTCGTGACGGGCTGCGGCCCCCTGGAGGTGACGTTCACCGACCTGTCCCAGGGCGACATCACCGCCTGGGCCTGGGATTTCGGCGACGGCGGCCTGTCCACCGCCCCCGATCCGACCCACATGTACACCGCACCGGGCATCTACGACGTCACCCTGGTCGTCAGCGGTCCGGTCGGCGTCGACACCCTGACCTCCGTCGGTTTCGTGACGGTCGCGGACCTGCCCACGGCCGACTTTTCGCCGGCGGCCACCAGCGGCACCGCGCCGTTCGCGGTGAGCTTCACCGATCTGTCCTCGCCCGGTGTCCTGTCCTGGGCCTGGGACTTCGGCGACGGCGCCACCGACAGCATCGCGAACCCCGTCCACACCTTCACCGCTCCCGGGGTCTACACGGTGAGCCTGCTGGTCATCGGCACCTGCGGGATCGATACCCTGACCGCGCCGGACCTGATCACCGTCGTGCCCGACACCGCGACCGTGGTTGCCGACTTCAGTGTCGAGACCGTCGCGGGCTGCGAACCGCTCGAGGTCGCCTTCACGGATCTGTCGACCGGTAACATCACCGGTTGGGCGTGGGATTTCGGGGACAGCGCCACCGACACCGTCGCCAACCCCGTCCACACCTACGCCGACCCCGGCGTCTACGACGTCCGGCTGACCGTCAGCGGGGCCGCCGGCGCCGATACGCTCACGGTCGCGGGGCTCATCACCGTCGGCAACCCCGTCACGGCGGCCTTCAGCGTCGCAGCCCGGGCCGGGACCATGCCCGTGACGTTCGATTTCACCGACGAGTCGACCGGCGAACGCGATTTCTGGATCTGGGACTTCGGCGACGCGTCCACCGACACCGTGCAGAACCCCACCCACACCTACGCCGACTTGGGGATCTACCCCGTGACGCTGATCACCGGCAACAGCTGCCGGCAGGATACCCTGACGGTCATCGACGCCGTCGTGTCCAGCGCGGCCTCGCCCGTGGGCGACGAACTGCCCGGCCGCTTCCGGCTGAGCCAGAACGTGCCCAACCCCTTCAATCCGCAGACCACGATCGCGTTCGATCTGCCCCAGCCGGCCCGCGTCAGCCTGTCCGTCTACGATCTGTCCGGGCGCCTGGTGCGGTCCCTGCTGCGCGGCGAAAGCATGGAGCCCGGGCGACGCAGCGTCGTGTGGAACGGCAAGGACGATGCCGGCCAACAGGTTGCCACCGGCGTGTACCTCTACGCCATCGACGCCGGCGGTCGGCGTGACACCAAGCGGATGCTGCTGATCAAGTAGGCCGTGAAGGATCTTGAGGAATCGGTCGCCGTCTGTTAATTATGGGCCACGAATCGCCCCCAAAGGACGGCGGCCCCCTTGCCGCCTCAGCCCCCGGACGGTCCCATGCAGCACGACGCCATCGCCGTCATCGATTTCGGCGGCCAATACGCCCATCTCATCGCCACCAAGGTCCGGCGCAGCCGCGTGCTCGCCGAGATCCGTCAGCCCGAGGATCCCCTCGAGGCCTATGCCGGTTTCAAGGGCATCATCCTATCGGGCAGTCCGAGCCTGGCGTCCTTCGGCGAGGACTCGGACTACAACAAGGCGATCTACGACCTCGATATTCCCATTCTGGGATTCTGCTTCGGTCACCAGGAGATGGCCAAGCATTACGGCGGCACCGTGGTCAACGGCGCCCAGGAATGGGGCCGCGCCGATCTTCATCTCGCCCGCGAGCACGCCCTGTTCGCCGGCCTCGGCCCGGTCGAGCAGGTGTGGATGAGCCATTTCGACAGCGTGACGGCCGTAGGCCCCGAGTTCGAGGAGCTCGGCCACACCATCCTCGGTCGCGACGGCGCCCCGCACCGGTTCGCGGCCATCGGCAGCGACAAGCTGCGCCGCTACGGTTTCCAGTTCCATCCCGAGGTCGACGATACGCTCAACGGCGACCGCATGATCGCCAATTTCGTGCTCGACATCTGCGGCTGCTCGCCGACCTGGACGATGGACAACTACGTGCAGGAGGAGGTCGCCAAGATCCGGGATCAGGTCGGCGACCGGTCGGTGTTCCTGCTGGCATCCGGCGGGGTCGACTCCACGGTGGCGGCCCGGCTGCTGGCCGAGGCCCTGGGTCCGGAAAGGCTCAATCTGCTGCACGTGGACAACGGCCTGATGCGCAAGGACGAGTCGGCGGCCGTGGTGGAGATGTTCAAGGAGATGGGGCTGGACGCGAACTTCCACTTCATCGACGCCTCGGACACCTTCCTCGCCGCTCTGGCGGGCAAGATCGAGCCCGAAGCCAAGCGGCGGGCCATCGGCGACACCTTCATCGAAGTATTCGAGAGCGAGGCCAAACGCCTGGGCATCGAGGACCACCTCCTGGGTCAGGGCACCATCTACCCCGACACGATCGAAACCGGCGGCACCAAGCGGGCCGACACCATCAAGACGCACCACAACCGGGTGCCGATCATCGAGGAGATGATCGCCGCGGGCAAGGTCATCGAGCCGCTGGCCGAACTCTACAAGGTGGAGGTCCGCGAACTGGGCGAGATGCTCGGTATCGCGCACGACATGATCTGGCGCCACCCGTTCCCGGGTCCGGGCCTGGGCGTGCGCCTGCTGTGCTCGGACGGCCAGGACGCCGACGAGGCCGCCCTGGCGGCCATCGCCCCGGCCGTGGACGCCGCCCTGGATGCGTACGGGTTGGCGGGGGCCCCGCTGCCCTTCAAGTCGGTGGGCGTGAAGGCCGACCTGCGCAGCTACGAACACCCCGTGCTCATCCACGGACAGGCCGGCTGGGACGATCTGGCCGAAGCTTCCGGACGGATCTTCAAGACCGTCGGCGGCATCAACCGCACCCTGTGGAACCTGGGCGGCGCCCTGCCGACCCGTTTTGTTCCGCTGGCGGCCACCATGACGCGCGACCGGCTGGACCTGCTGCGGGAATGCGATCACCTGATGATGGAGGGGTTGCGCCGCCACGGCATCTACGGTGAGATCTGGCAGTGCCCCACGGTGCTGGTGCCCCTGGCGGTCGACGGCTGCGGCCGGGAATTCTGCATCCTGCGGCCGATCCACAGCGAGCGGGCCATGACCGCCACGGCCGCGCGTCTGCCGCTGGAACTACTGGATGAACTGCGGCAATCGATCCTGGCCCTGCCCGGCATCAGCGGGCTGGCCTACGACCTGACCAGCAAGCCGCCCGGCACCATCGAGTGGGAATAGCGCACACCGCGCCCGTCAGGGGCAGCTTTCGCCCAGGGCGAGCGCGAGCACGCTCACGTCCGCCAGGTTGACCGTCCCGTCGAAGAACAGGTCCGCACGATAGTGGTAGGCCCCGAAGAAGTCCTGGGCGAACGCAGAAATGTCCAAGAGGTTGACCTCGCGGTCGCCGTTGGAATCCGGGCTGTTGAACCGGAGGTTCAGGCCGGTCGACGGCCCGAGGGGCAACCCGTTGACGACCACCCGACAGTTGCTCTCGTCCCAACCCCCGCCGCGCAGGGCCTCCGACCACTGCGTGTGCCCCTCACCGTCGGTGGGGCCGTCAGCGGTGCTACCCCCCTGGCAGAAACTCACGCCGCCGTCCAGCGATTCGAGCCACATGTCCTCGGCGGGGAACGCCGCCACGCCTCCGGGCTCCGGACAGTTGTCGATGAGGGTCAGGTGGATGGTCGCATCGACGATGTCACCGGTCGGGGTCCGGGCCTCGGTCATTGGCGGCCCCGAACCTTCCGGAGTGATCACCAGGGAGCAGAGACCTTCGTAGACTTTCGTGACCACGGAAAAATCAAGGTCGGGGATTCCGACGCAGGTCACGGCCCGGGCCGCGACGGTGGGGCTCAACATCAAAACGACAATGACGATTGTGTGGAGGATTTTCATGGCCTCTTCTCCCTTTCCTACCTCAGACCGGAGGTCGGGAACTTGCGGGCGCATCTCCGGCCGTGATCCAATTGGAATATACCACAAACGGCCTTAAAAATCATCCCTCCGCCCGCGAACGGCTCTTCGGGGACAGAGAAAGCCCCGGGATTTCCCGGGGCTTTCCTGATGACGGGCGGTCTTTCGCCCGGTTGGCCGGTGCCGATCAGGGCGCCTGGTCGGTGCGAACCAGTTCCACGCGACGGTTGGCCGCCCGGCCGTCCCGCGTGGCGTTGCTTTCGATCGGCTGTTCCTCACCGTAACCCACGGCCGTCAGGCGCGAGGGAGCGATGCCCTTGCCGATGAAGTACTCGCGGACAGCCTCGGCCCGCAGCATGGACAGGCCCTTGTTGAGCTCGGCGGAACCGCTGCTGTCGGTGTGACCCTGGATCTCGATCTTCACTTCCGGCCAGGCGTTCAGGGAAGCGGCGATGTTGTCCAGAATGGTCGAGGATTCCGATGTCAGGTCCGCGGAACCCAGCTGGAAGTTCACGCCGCGCAGAATCACCTCGCCCTTGATCTCGGCGATGATCGGGCAACCGAAGGCGTCGACTTCCACGCCCTGGGGCGTGTTGTCGCACTGGTCGTCGGCGTCCAGCACGCCGTCGCCGTCATTGTCCGGATCGGGACAGCCGTCCTCGTCCTGGAAGCCGTCGACGTCCTCGATCTCTTCGGGGCACTGGTCGTCCGCGTCCAGCACGCCGTCACCGTCGTTGTCCGGATCCGGGCAGCCGTCCTCGTCCTTGAAGCCATCGACGTCCTCGGCGTCGTCAGGGCAATTGTCCTGCAGATCGGCGATTCCGTCCCCGTCGTTGTCGAGATCGGGACAGCCGTCGTTGTCCTGGTAGCCGTCGAAGTCTTCGGCCTCGTCCGGACAGCCGTCCATCTTGTTGTCGATACCGTCGCCGTCACGGTCCTTGTTGCCGCCGAAGTAGAAGGTCAGGCCCAGGAACATATCGATCATGCCCTGGTTCGCGTCGACTTCACCGGGGCCGTACAACGTGCCGGACCCGATATTGTCGATGGTGTTGTCGACGATGAAGGTGTAGCGGGCCGACAGGTCCAGGGCGACCGTCTCGCTGAAGAAGTACTCCAGGCCCAGGCCGGCCGTGAATGTCAGGTTCATGCTTTCGAGCTTCTTCGGATCCCACGAGTTGGTGAAGCCGTCCAGGACCGGGCCACTCGGAAACAGCCCGACACCGCCGGTGGTCATCGTTTCGTCCCGGACCTTCCAGTCGATGAAGCCCGTGTGCAGCGAACCGAAGGGCCGGAAGCTCTTTTCGGGCGAGAAGTTGTACCGCACCCCGGCCATTCCCTGGAACATGGTCGTGTAGTAGGGGTAGACCGCCTTCATCGTCAGTCCGGCATCCTCACCGGCCAGGACACCCGGCCGCACGGTACCGTACTTGAACTGCGCATCGAGCGACCATTTGGGCGACAGGCCGTAGCGGATATGCAGCCCGCCGAACTGATCGACATTGGAATAGTCGTGGTTCCCGCCAACCAGCTTGTGGCTGCCGAGGTCCAGGCCCAGTCCCCATTTACCTTCGGTGTCCTGCCCGGAGGATGTCGCAGCGAGCATCACCAGCATCATCGCGGCGAGCAATACGATCCGTTTCATGTCAACACCTCGCGTGTTTCGGTCATCCGTGATTATTCCGACATATGGAGGATGGTCACCAATAAGTGCTGAATGATCCAGTAGAATTTGCATTTTTTCGCCGGAATCTTCTGGATCCGGTTTGCGGCTTGATCCCCCCGATTACCTGTGACACTTTCCCGTGGTCAGTCGCGGCCAGCCGCGATGCGGCCGCCGCCCCCATGAATCCTGGAGAAGCAATGGCATCCCTGTGGCAGGAACACACTTTCGCCCGCGAAATGCAGGCCGCCGTCAACGCCGTCCGCCAGGCCGGCCGCCTGTGCCGCACCGTCCAGGACCGCCTCGCCCCCGGCGCAATCCGGAAGAAGGACCGCAGCCCCGTGACGGTGGCCGATTTCGGCAGTCAGGCCGTGGTCTGCCGTGAGCTGGAAGCCGCCTTTCCCGACGATCCGGTCATCGGCGAAGAGGACGCTGCGGTGCTGCGCGACCCGGACCATGCTTCGGTACGCGACCAGGTGGTCGCCCAGGTCGGAGATGTGATCGGCGCGACCGATGCCGCGGCGGTCTGCCGCTGGATCGACCGGGGCGGCGCCGACCGCTACAGCCGGCGCTTCTGGACCCTCGACCCCATCGACGGCACCAAGGGGTTTCTGCGCGGCCAGCAGTACGCTATTTCCCTGGCCCTGGTGGTCGAGGGCGACATCGTCGCCGCCGTCCTCGGTTGTCCCAACCTCGGCGGTTCCCTGACAGCGGCGCGTGGCGACGGCACGATCTTCATGGCTCTCAAGGGCGCCGGAACCCGAGTCATGCCCATGTTCACCGCAGGCGCAGCCGAACCTGTCCGGGTCAGTTCCCGGCATGATCCTTCCCTGATCCGCTTCTGCGAGTCGGTCGAGGCCGCCCATTCCGCCCACGGCGACGCCGCCCGCATCGCCGAGCGCCTGGCCATCCGCGCCGAGCCGGCGCGGCTGGACAGCCAGGCGAAATACGCCGTGGTCGCCCGTGGCGAAGCCGAGGCCTATCTGCGGCTGCCGCGGGATGGAACCTACCGGGAAAAGATCTGGGATCACGCCGGGGGCGTGCTGGTGGTCACCGAAGCCGGCGGGCGGGTGACCGATATCCGCGGACGCGCACTGGATTTCCGGTTGGGTCGGGAATTGCGGGAAAACCTGGGGGTCATCGTGACCAACGGGCACGTGCACGACGCCGTTCTGCAAGCCATCGACGACCTGAAGATCGGCACGTTCGCGTAGCCGGCCGGCTGCTAGGGACAGCTTCTGCCCACCGCCAGAGCCAAGCGGGACACATCCGACAGGTTGATCGTCCCGTCAAAGGCCAGGTCCGAGCGGAAGTGGTAGACCCCGAAGAAATCCCCCGCGAACAGACTCACATCCGTCAGGTTGACGCTCAGGTCACCATTGAGATCGGGACTGTTAAAATGGAGATTGACGCCGGGACCACCGGCGAGAACCGCGCCGCTGACGACCACCACGGTCGGCTCCAGGCTATAACCTCCGGCGCGGAGCGGATTGTACCAGCTCGTGTGCCCGAAGAAGTCCGTGTCACCGTCGGCGACCGACCCGCCGCTGCACAGAGCGAGATGGGAGTCCTGGCTGTCCAACCAGATGTCTTCAGCAGGGTAGAACTGGATGGGGATCCCCATCCCGTCAATCAGCGTCACGTGAATCCGCGCGTCGACCTCGCTGCCATCCATGAGGCGAGCCTCGTAGAACGTGACGCCGCTCGCGTCGGGTACGACATAGAGGCCCACCGGCTCGGCGCCGGGGTATTCGATCCAGTAGGAGGAGAGATACAGGTCCGGCACCGGCCCGATGATCTGGGCCGAAGCGAGCTGGGCCAGCAGCAGAAACGAAACGAGATAGATGAACGATTTGCGCATGGCGCCCCCTTGCGTTGAAAACGCTATTTCACTTGAATAAATTTACCAAAATGGCCCGGCGATCACAAGTTCCTCCCACCGGTCGCAGCTCATGGCGATTCTCCTTCTGGTTTGTCGGCACCGATGGCATGATGTCCAGGTGCATGATCGCACCGCCGCATACCGCGCAGCCAGTGCCCAGGGAGGCCCGACAGCATGATCGTCGTCATCGGAGGGGGACCGGCGGGTTTCTTCGCCGCCATCACCGCCCGGGAAAACGATCCCGGACGGCCCGTCGTGCTGATCGAAAAAAGCGGCCGCTGCCTGCGCAAGGTGGCCATCAGCGGTGGCGGACGGTGCAATGTGACCCACGCCTGTTTCGACCCCCGCGAGCTGGCTGGTCACTATCCCCGCGGCCGGCGGGAGCTCATCGGGCCCTTTACCCGCTGGAGCGCCGGCGACACCGTGGCCTGGTTCACCGAGCGCGGCGTCCGGCTGAAGACCGAGCCGGACGGCCGCATGTTTCCGGTCACCGACCGCTCCGAGACCATCGTGGAATGCCTCCTGAAAGCCGCCCGCGACTCCGGTGTGCAGATCATGACCCGCCGCGAGGTGACCCTGGTCGCCCCCGCCGCGGCCGGCGGTTTTACGGTCGACCTGCGTGACGGTGACCGTCTGACCTGCCGGCAGGTCGTGCTGGCGGCCGGCGGCCGGACTTCCGACCCGCAGGGAACCGGCGGCTACCGCATCGCCCAGAGCCTGGGCCATGACATTGCTCCGCCCGTACCGTCCCTGTTCACCTTCAAGATATCCGATCCGCTGCTCGACGGGATGGCCGGCGTGAGTATGCCGGATGCCAGGATCCGCCTGCTCACCGACGACGATCGGGATCCCGCCCTGGAACAGGAAGGCCCGGTGCTGATCACCCACTGGGGTCTGAGCGGACCCGCGGTCCTGAAACTATCGGCCTGGGGCGCGCGCGCGCTGGCCGAGACCCGCTACCGCTGCGAAATTTCCGTGTGCTGGCTGAAGGACGCGACCCCAGCGACGCTGAACGACCATCTGCGGCAATGGGGCGACACCCACGGCAAGCAGCAGATCGCCGTTTCCTGCCCGGTCGACCTGCCGCGCCGCCTGTGGACGGCTCTGGTCCGGAAAGCCGGAGTGGACGAACCGGCGCGCTGGGCCGAGTGCGGGCGTGACCTGCGCGCCGCTCTGGTCTCCACCCTGCTGGATACACGGCTGCAGGTCCGGGGACAGACTGCGTTCAAGGAGGAGTTTGTCACCTGCGGCGGGGTCGATCTTTCCCAGGTGGACATGCGGACCATGCAGAGCAAGGTGCAGCCCGGATTCTTTCTCGCCGGCGAGATCCTCGATATCGACGGCGTCACCGGCGGCTTCAACTTCCAGTCCTGCTGGACCACCGGGCGGCTGGCCGGACTGGGCACGACGGGAGCGGAGCGATGAATTCGACAGCAGGCAAACCGAAGGTCCTCTTCCTCTGCACGGGCAATTCCTGTCGCAGCCAGATGGCCGAAGGCTGGGCCCGGACCCTGCGCTCGCAGGACCTGGAAGCCTGGTCGGCCGGGGTCGAGACCCACGGCATGAACGCGCGGGCGGTCAAGGTGATGGCCGAAGCGGGCGTGGATCTCGGCGGGCACCATTCCAAGCTGGTCACCGAACTGGCGGACATCCCGTTCGACGTGGTCGTCACCGTCTGCGACAACGCCCGGGAAAGCTGTCCGGTGTTCCCCGGCAAGGCCCGGGTCGTCCATCAGGGTTTCGACGACCCGCCGCGTCTGGCTCAGGGAGAAGCGACCGAAGAGGGTGCGCTCGCGCATTATCGCCGAATTCGGGATGAAATACGACAATTTGTGTCAAATTTTAACCCCTCGAAAGATTGACTTTTTCCGGCGGATGAGTTTGAATCAATTTTCATGGTTATTTGACAGCATGGTCGTGGAAGCAGACATCCGTGAAGACAGCATCCTCAGGTTTGATACTCGGGTTTTTGGTGGTCCTGGCCATCGGCGTGGGGATCACCGGCGATGGCACAGCGCAGGAACTGATGTTCGTCTACCAAGCCACTTCCGACGGCAGCAGCGCGGCCCCGAACAGGTTCGGGTTGCGTGACGACGCTCTCGAGGGCCTCGACCAGTACGATCTGCCCCAGCCGCCCCCCGTTCCCGACAACGCCTTCAACACGTACCTGTCGATGTTGACGCCCCCCGCGGTTTTCCCCAACCGCTGGCTGGACGACGTGCGGCCGAGCCTCAACCTCACCCTCGACCGGATCGAACTCTGGCAGATGATGATCGTCGGCGGCGCCACCGGCAGCCCGTGCACGATCACCATCACCGAGGAAGCGGCCAGCCCCGTACCCTACGAACTGTATCTGATCGGATCCGGCCTTGCCGACGAAAGAGTCCCCGTTCCCGGAAGCGTGACCTTCAACCTCAGCTCACCCTCCATGCTTCTGCTGTGGGAACTTCACCTCGACGACCAGGTGGCCGTCGAATCCGCCACCTGGGGAGGTGTCCAGATCCTGTACCGCTGACTGACGCCTGAGCTCAGCAGATCGAAAGCTCTGGCGCGATCTCAATAACTGGAGGGATTATGATGAGCAGACGACATACGGCTTCTTTTTGTGCCACTCTTGTCCTGGTCGCGATGATGGGGCTGCCGGCTGCGGCCGACCTGTCCTGCACCAGCCCCGACCTGGTCGCGTTCGTCTTCGACAGCGGGGACATCAATCTGGCCGCCCCGCTCGCCGCTGTCCCGTACAGCGCGGCGGTCGTCCTGCTGAACCCGTCGGCGCCCGACATCTCGGGTTTCGAATTCATGCTGACGTGCACCAACCCGACCAGCGTGTTCAGGTTGAGTGAAAACCTGCCGCCGCAGGCGATCAACATCGGTGACTCGTTCAACTTCGCCAATGGCTTGACCTACATCGTCGGCCTCGGCACGCCGCTGCCGCCGACCAACGACGCCATGGTCCTGGTCCAGCTGCAACTGCTGGACATCGTTCCCGAACAGCGGGACTTCTTCGTCTCGCCGACGACCCCCGCTTCGATTCCCGGGGAGATCATCTTCGCCTCCGGGCCCAACTTCGACCTGTTCCCCATGGAGCCCATCTCCCGCGATTTCGCGCTGCCGGTCGGCCGGCTGGTGATCGAAGGTCCCGAGCTGGACTACTGCTCGGATGAACCGCTGCCGCTGGACCTGGCCGTCGGCATCGCCTTCCAGGGCGACACCGACAACGTGGCCGGCACGGCCGCCGGGGCCACCGACGGCTTCGACCCCGACTTCGACCGACCGGACGCCAACCTGGCCCTGACCTTCCCCCACCCCGAATGGGGCGGCAACTTCAAGTCCGACATCAAGGCGCTCTACGACCCCCTGACCGAAGCCAAGCAGTGGACCTTCGTGACGACCACCGACTTCAGCCAGTCCGGCTCGACCGGTCAGCAGGTCGCCATCGACTTCTTCCCGAGCGGGCTCGACACCGGCCAGGTCGACCTGCGGCTGTTCGACCGGACCACCGGCCAGTCGACCGACCTTTTTCCCGCGTACAGCTACAGTTATTTCGCGCCTGCCGGACCCGACAGCCGCACCTTCGACCTGTTCATCGGGAACGATTTCGGCGGCCTGCCGGAGCTGATCGTCTATGTCGACGGTGTACTCGGCGAATATGCCGACCTCGGCAACCGGGCGGCCACCGCCGAGTTCGCCACCGACGGCTATGATCCCGGGATCGACATCCCCGAACCCACGCCGCCGCCCGCCAACTACCTGACCGCCAGTTTCGAGCACGCCGACTGGCCCCTGGGACCCCGGTTCCAGCGGGACGTCCGGGCCCTGTTCGATCCGCTGGCCGAGACCAAGACCTGGCCCCTGACGGTCGAGACCGACCAGTCGGGCATGGTGACCCTGACCTTCGCACCCAACTTCGACCCGTCGACGGGCTACGGTCTGTTCATCCGGGATCTGCAGACCGGACAGACCTTCGACCTGTTCCCGAGCCTGTCCTACGTCTTCCAGTCGCTGGGGCTGGGCACCTACCGTTTCGAGCTGCTGATCGGGGTGTCCCAGGCGCCCGACCTCGATCCCACCTTCCGCGACATCCCCGCCGGCTGGTCCCTGGTCGGTCCGCCGCTGATTCCCGCGCCCGGAGCGGACACCCTCGAAGACGTGATCCTGGGCCTGGCTCCGGGATTCGCCTACATGTTCAACTTCGCCGGCAGCACCGGCTACAACCCGCTGGCAGGCAGCGATCCCGCCTACGTCGGCACCGGCTACTGGATCGGCACCGACATGCCGTTTACCTGGACCATGCAGGGTGAACGGGCGCTCGACGGCGTGTACATTCCGCTGATGCAGGGCTGGAATCTCATCGGCAACCCCATGTGGTTCCCCGGGCCGGTGGAAAACATCCAGGTGCTCGCCGGCGGCGCCACCTTCCCCTGGGCGACGGCCGTGGCGCTGGGTCTGGTGTCGAACACGGTGTACGCCTACGATTCGGCCGCCGACCAGTACGTCAACACCCTCGACATGCAGGCCTGGTACGGCTACTGGGTGAGCGCCCTGGGCAGCGACGTGACCCTGTTCTTCGACTGGCGCACCTTCCAGACCATGCCCGCGCGGCTGACGGCAGCGAGCCGCCAGCAGAACCCCGTCGGCTACAAGTGGGAAACGGACATCCACCTGGTGGACGCCGCGAGCAAGTCCCGGACGATCACCCTCGGCGTCGACACCAGAGCCACTGCCGGATTCGATCCGATCATGGATCTGCCCCAGCCCCCGCCGTCGCCCCAGGGCGGGCCGATGCTGGCGGTCCAGCGTCCGGAGTGGGACCTGGCCTCGGGCCAGTTCTTCACCACGGACATCGTGGCCGCCGATCAGGAAACGGTGGAATGGCGGATCCTGGTCAGCAGCCCGACACCGGGCAACGCCGTCCTGCACTGGGACAGCGCCGACTGGCCCGACGGTATGGACTACCAGCTCTACCTGCCCAACGACAACCGCGTGGTGGTCATGTCCATGCGCGAGGAGAACGCCTACGTCATGAACCTGGGCGCCGCCGCCGTGCCGCTGGTCATCCGGACGCCCAACATGATCTCGGGGGTCGATGATCTGCCCGGCCTGGCCTACGGCCTGGAGGTCTACCCGAACCCGTTCAACCCCATGACCACTCTCCATTTCGAGATGGCCAGATCCGGAACCGCCGAGATCCGGATCTTCAGCGTGCGCGGCGAACTGATCAGCACGCTGGGCAACACCTTCTATGAGGCCGGCCGCCACCAGGCCGTCTGGCGCGGGACCGACCGCCAGGGCCGCAACGCCCCGAGCGGATCGTACTTCGCCAAGATGTACGTCGACGGCCAGGCCAAGGGGGATGTCGTCAAAATGAGTCTGGTGAGATGAGGTCTGACCGCCTCGTCTTGATGATCGTGACCGCCGTGCTGCCCGTCCTTTTCTGGACGGGCAGCACTTCTTATGACGCCGTGAAGTTCCTGGCACTGGGCATGGCCGGCATGTTCTGGCTGCTGTTGCTGGCCGGGCGCAGCTGGCGCCGCCGCCCGGAACCGCTGTTGAACCGGCCCTGGCTGGTTGCCGGTGGGCTGATCCTGCTGGTCGTCCTCGTGAGCTCGACCCAGGCCGCGGCCCGGCCTCTGGTCTGGCGTGCGGCATGGCTGTTCAGCCTGACCCTGCTCGTCGCCCTGGTGACCGCCGTAACCGTCACCACCGCCCGTGACCTGCGGCGCCTGCTGGCGATCGCCGTGGCTGCGGTGACCGCCGCCTGCCTCTACGGTCTGACCCAGATGGCCGGCTGGGTGCCCGGCGCCGACCCTACCTCCGGTTTTCCGGCGGGGATCAGCACGCTGGGCAACCAGAACTTCCTCGCCGGGCTGGCCGCCGCGGCGGTGTGGCCCTCGCTGACCCTGTGGACCGGACACTGGCGGTGGGTCGGTCTGCCGGCGACGGCGGTCCTGCTCACCACCGTTGTGGCCGCAGCCGCCGCCGGGCCGCTGGTGGCGGTGCTCCTGGCCGGAGCGATCCTGGCGCTCGGTCTGACCCTCATCCGCGCCGGCCATCGACGGCGGGTCCCCGTGGCTGTCGGCGCTGTGGTTGTGGCCCTCACGATCGCGTCCGGGTGGTTCGTTCAGGACGCGATGCACCATCGTCCGGAAACCGCCGGCAGCAACGTTCTGCACCGACGGCTCTTCGCGGGCAACAGCGGTGCGGTGCGCCGCACCGATTGGCTGGTGGCCGCGGCAATGTTCACCGCATCACCGGCAACCGGGATCGGCGCCGGCAACTACGCGGTCCGCTGGCCGGAGTTTCGCGCCCGCCTGGAGCGGGATCATCCTGAACTGGACCTGGCGGTCCACACGCGCCTGGCCGCTCGCGCCCACAACGAATATCTGCAGGCCGCCGCCGAACTCGGACTCGTCGGCCTGGTGGGACTGACAGCGGTCCTGCTGCTGGGTCTGCGTGCCTGGTCCGACCGGTGGCGTCGGGTTCGCGACACCCGACACGCCGGAGCCTTCCTGATGCTGTCGGCCGGTCTGGTGACCGTCGCCGTCCACGCCCTGGTGAGCTTTCCCCTCCACCTTCCCGCCACGGCCATGTTCGTCGCGCTGTTGACGGGGCTGCTCACCTCACCCGCCATCACTCCCGCGGTCGTGCCGCCCCGCCGCGGACCGGTCCCGCGGCTGCTGGCACCCGCCGTGGTGGCCCTCGCCCTGGTGATCGGCGTCGGTGCGGTGCGGGAGTTTCACGCCGACGGTCTCATCGCGCGCGGCAGCAGCATGTACGCCGCAGGTCGGATTGAAGAGGCTGTCGGTCCCCTGACCCGTGGCGTCGCAAGCAGCTGGTGGCCGGGTCAAGGGGCCCTGTATCTGGGTCTGACCCGTCAGGCGCTGGGCCAGGCGGCCGCTGCACGCGCGCATCTCCTGGCCAGTCTGCGCAGCAACCCCACCTACGAAGGGATGCTCGCTGCAGCCGAGATCCATATCGAGGACGGCCGTCACCGCGCCGCCGACTCCCTGGTGGCTGTCGTGCTGGCCTGCCGCCCGTTCGACACGTTCCGCTACCAGGCGCGGTACCTGCAGGGACTGTCGACGTTGCGGCAGGGAAAGCGGACCGAGGCCCGCAGGATGTTCGGGGCGCTGCTGGCTGACGACCCGGAAAATTTTCGGGCTCGGCTGGCTCTCGGTTACCTCGCTGTCCTGGCCGACAACCGATCCGAAGCGCAGAACCACTACCGGCAGGCGCTGTACCTCGCCGAGCGCAAGCTCCAGGTTCTCGGTCGGGAGACGACCGCCGCGGCGGTCGGCCAACGCGCCCGCCTGACCAGGCAGCGCGAAACCGCGCGCAAGGCCCTCGCTTCGGTCGACCCATAGAAAAACGGCGGCAGCTTTCGCTCCCGCCGTTTCCCGTATCGTCCGCCCGGATCAGTCCTTCAGCAAACCCATGTCCTCGCTGATATCCAGCGGCGGCAGCGGCCCGTCCCAGGCGTTGCCCTGCTTCAGGTAGTATTCGAACCACGCCACGTTGCGGTAGGTGAAGTCCTCCCGCTCGAACCGCTTGCGATTGCCGTGACCTTCGCCGGGATACCAGATCAGCCGCACGGCCGGATGGCCCGCCATCTTGAGCGCCCGGAACATCATCTGGCTCTGGCTGGAGTGAACGCGCCGGTCGTCTTCGCCGTGCAGGATCAAGAGCGCGGTGCGGCTCTGGTCGGCATAGGTCACCGGACTGCGCTCGCGCATCAGGTCCCAGCTGTTGCGCACCGCCACGCCCATATGTACGTACTCGTCCTCGTAGGGAATGTTCGTCAGGAAGCGTTTGCTCACCTGTTCGCTGACACCGACGAAGGCCGCCGCGGCCTTGAAGTGTTCGGTGTGGTAGGTCGCCATCCAGTTGGCGGCGAAGCCGCCGTAGGAGCCGCCCATCACGCCGACGTTGTCCTTGTCGACGAGTCCTTCGCGGACGAGATGATCCACGCCGTCGATGATGTCTTCGAACTCCTTGCCCGCCGGATCACCGAAGGCGCTGCCGGCGTAGGCGATGCCGCGGCCGGTGCTGCCGCGGTAATTGGGGATCAGGTAGCCGAAGCCGCGGGCGCTCAGCACCTGGCCGGGGTTCGCGTAGCGGCTGACCCAGCCGTTGGACACGTGGGACTCGGGCCCGCCGTGCACGTAGACGACCAGCGGGAAGGTTCCCGACGTGTAGCCCAGGGGCAAGATGAGCATGCCCTCGATCTCCAGACCGTCGCGGGCGTTCCAGGTGACGACCCGCTGCTCACCGAGTTCGACATCGGCCAGGAAGGGATTGTGACGGGTCAGGCGCTTGCCGCTGCCCTGACCGTCCCACGCGTAGAGCTCGCGCGGGGTCGTGCTGTTGTGCCCGACCATCACCATGGTCTTGACGCCGGGCCTGCTGGCCGGCGCGCCGATCACCAGGTCGGCCGCGGCGCCGTCGAAGATCACCTTGCGCTCCTGACGGGCGCCCTTGTCCACGCGCTGGAGACTCAAGGTGGCGTAAACGCCCTCGTCGGCCCGGAACATCACCGTCCGTTCGTCCCACCAGGCGGCCGAACGGATATGGCCGGGGAAGTCCGGCGCCGTGATGTTCACCGGATTCGAACCGTCGAGACCCGCAAGGAACAGGCTGCTGACCGCATGATCCTGGCGGGTGGCCGCTGCCGTCCAGACCAGGTACTTGCCGTCGGGACTGATGCGGTAGACACCCAGCTTGCCGGGTGTATCGACAACGCGCTCATAGGTTCCGGTCGCCAGATCCAGGGCGTAGATGTCCTGGAACATGTACTCGTAGTCCACCAGGTTCAGCTCGCTCGCGCCGAAAGCCACCTTGGCGCCGGTCGGGTCGACCTCGATGCCCCAGACGGACATCCCTTCGACCAGGGCTTCGGCCGCGCCGGGTTCATCGCCCCAGCTGAAGGCCACCCGGTGCAGGATACGGTGCCGCAGGTTCTCCTCGAAGAACTTGGGCGTCCATTTCTTTTCCTTGAGGTCCTTTTCCCGCTGGGGTGCGTCCTCGGTGTCGACGTAGTAGATGGCCGCCCCGTCGTGGCTCCAGGCGTAGGTCGTCACGCCGGTCGGGCTGTCGGTGGCCTGGATCGCTTCGCCGCCGTTGACGGGGATGACCCACACCTGGGTCTTGGCCTCGTCGCCGCGCTTGGTCGTGAAGCCCAGAAAACGCCCGTCAGGGGAGAAGTGAACGTTGCTGACGGCGACCTTGCCGGTCACGAACGGGCGCGGCTGGCCGCCGGTGGTCGCGACCACGTAGAGCTCGACCCAGGCGCCGCCCGGTTCGTCTTCCAGGGCGCGATTCTGCGAGACCGTGTAGGCGGCCAGCTTGCCGTCCGGCGACAGGTCGGCGGCACGGACCTGTTCGATATCGAGCATCTGCTCGATGGACAATCCCGCGCACCGGGCGGTGTCGGGTAACAGAACAGCCGCCGCCAGGACAAGGGCAAAGGTGATACCGAAGGCTTTGAACATGTTGGATCCTCAGGGTCTGGATGTTGGGAGAAAAATGGACCACGGCAAAATAGCACATCGGGTCCGATCCCGCGAAATATCACCGTCCGCGGGCGGTGAGCGGCCTTTGGGGCTATCCTGTTGTCTTTTAGCAGCCAACCGTTTAGCGGAAAGAGCGCCACCGTTGGGTCCGAACCCGGAAGTCACCCGCCTACTCCTCCAGCTCGAAGGAGGCCACAAGGAAGCCTTCGAGTCCCTGGTCGCCCTCCTCTACGAGGATCTGCGCCTGCTCGCCCGCCGTCACCTGAGATTTCAGGGCGGCATGATCACCCTGCAAACCGACGGCCTGGTGCATGAAGCCTACCTCAGGCTGGCCGACAAGACCCGGCTGTCCTGGGAGAACCGCGGGCATTTCATGGCCGTTTATACCAAGGTCATGCGTAATATCCTGATAGACATGGCGCGGCGGAAGAAAGCGGGCAAGCGCGGCGGCGACCGGGTGCGCATCACGCTCGACGAGGCCCACAGCCGCATCGAGGCCCAGGCCGACGATCTGCTGGCCATCGACGAAGCCCTTGATCAGCTGGCGCAGCTGGACGAGCGCCTCGCCCGGACGGTGGAATGCCGTTTCTACGCGGGTTTGAGCGAGAAGGAGACGGGCATGGCCCTGGGCGTGTCAGAACGCACGGTGCGGCGCGACTGGACCAAGGCGCGCACCATCCTGCACGGCTTCCTGAAAGCGCCTGATTCATCCGATTGACCGATCAGCAACGAATGTGGCGGGCGAATCCATGGATATCCGGAAATTCGATACCGAGCACTGGCGCAGAATCGACGCCATCCTGGACCAGGTCATGGACAGCCCTGAATCCGAGCGTCCGGATCTGGTCCGTTCGCTTTGCGGCCCGGACGCCGCCCTGACGGCCGACGTCCTGGCGTTCCTGACCGAAACCGCGCGCGCGGACGGTTTTCTGGAAGAACCCGCCGGCGAACGTGCCGCCCATCTGATCGAGGTCTCCTCACAGATGTGGAATCCGGCGGCCCGGCTGGGTCAGATGCTGGGGTCCTACCGCCTGGTCAGCCTGCTCGGGGAGGGCGGCATGGGCGTCGTCTACGTGGGAGAAAGGGACGACGGTCAGTACAAGAAGAAAGTCGCCGTCAAGCTCATGCTGGCCATGGGCTCGGAATCTCCCCTGCGCGCCCGCTTCCTCGCCGAACGGCAGATGCTCGCCAAGCTCGACCACCCCAACACCGCCCGCCTCCTGGACGGCGGCCTGACTGACGAAGGCATCCCCTACATCGTGATGGAGCTGGTCGCAGGGACCTCCGTCCTGGAATATTGCGAACGGGAAGAGCTGGATATCCAGGCCCGGATCCGCCTGTTCCAGGAAATCTGCGCCGGCGTCGACGACGCGCACCGGCAGCTGGTCCTGCACTGCGACCTCAAACCCGCCAACATCCTGGTCACCGCCGACGGCGTCCCGAAACTCCTCGATTTCGGGATCGGTCGCTGGCTTGATCCGGACGCCGAAGGGCCGCGTGCCCAGAAGACGCCGCAGCGCAAACTGATGACCCCCGATTACGCCTCTCCCGAACAGCTGCGCGGCGAGCCGTTGACCACCGCCAGCGACATTTTCGCCCTAGGGGTCCTGCTCTACGAACTGTTGACCGGGATCAGGCCGCGTCAGCGAGCCGAGTCGGACGACCGCACCGACGGCCCCGCCGATGTCGCGGCGGAGGCCCCCCCGCCCAGCCAGGCAGGCGCGAGCGCCGGCAACCGCGGCAGGATTCGCCGGGATCTGGACGCGGTGGTGATGAAGGCCCTGGCGACCGATCCGCGCGCCCGCTACGGCTCGGCCCGGGAACTGGCGGACGATCTGCGCAACTACCTGGAGCATCTGCCGGTCCGCGCCGTGGTGTCCACCCCCGCATACCGCTTTCGCAAGCTTGTCCAGCGCAACCGGGCCGCCTCCGCCGGCGTCGTCCTGGTGATGGTCACGGTGATCGCCGGAATCGCCGGCACCGCCTGGCAGGCCAGGGTGGCCGGCCAGGAGCGCGATGCCGCCCGCCTGGAGGCCGAGCGCGCCGGCGCCGTGAGCCGGTTCATGATCGACCTGTTCGAGACCGCCGACCCCAACGAGAACAAGGGCGCCGACGTGACCGCCCGCGAGGTCCTCGACCGCAGCCTCGACCGGATCCAGAACCTCGACGATCAGCCGGAACTCCAGGTGTCCCTCGAGAAGGTGATGGCCACGGTCTACTACCGGCTGGGGCGGACGGAACAGGCACGGGGTCTTTACGAAAAGGCGCTGGCCACCGAGATCGAACTCTACGGACCCGCAAGCGCGCCGGCGACCGACACGATGATCGACCTGGGGATCACGTTGCTCGAACAGGGCCGGCACGATGATGCCGAAACGCTTCTGCGGCGGTCCCTGGAGATCCGGCGAGGCCAGAACTCCCGCGAGCCACAGTGGTTGACGAAACCCATCCGGGCCCTGGCGCGGCTCCTCAACGAGAAGGGAAACAGCGCCGCGGCCATCGTCCTCTTCGAGGATTCATTCGACAACATGGACGCGGACGACCTGGCCGATGTCGAAGGGCTCGGCCGAGCCTACAACAACTACGCCGCGGCCCTTTCCAACGTGGGCCACTACGCCCGGGCGGACACGGCCTTCGGTCTGGCCGAGAGCTACTACCGCCAGACGGTGAGCGAGGAGCACTACTACTTCGGCGCCCTGTACAACAACTGGGCCCTGACGGTGCAGAATCTCGGGGACAAGGCGCGCGGTGAAGAACTGCACCGCAAGGCCCTGGCCATCCGCCGCAAACTCAAGCACAACCAGGGTCAGATCGGCATCTCCCTGATCAACCTGGGCAACCTTCTGGTCAACGACGGCCGCGCCGCCGAGGGCCTGCCCATGCTGACCGAGGCTCTGGCCATCAACCGGGAAGCGTTCGGCGACAGCCACTTCTTCGTGGCCGCGACGATCATCAATGTCGGGACGGCGCAACTGGGCATGGGAGATTTCGCCGCCGCCGAGGCGAGCTACCGGGAGGGCGAGAGGATCTTCATGGAGATCTTCGGCGAAGAGCATGCCGCCGTGGCCATCGCACGCACGCGACGCGGCCAGGCGGCCCACCAGTCGGGGAACCTGGCGGAAGCCGAGGCGCTGCTGCGGGAAGCCGTTGCCATCCACCGCCCGCTGCTGCCCAGCAAGATTCTCAGCTTTGCCGAGACCCTCGAGGAACTGGGCGTGGTCCTGATGAAGCAGGACAAGCCCGCCGCGGCCGAAGCGCATCTCGGGGAGGCCCACACGATCTTCGTCGATGCTCTCGGCGCGGATTCCGCCCAGGCGGTCGCCTGCCTGAACCTGCTGCAGCAGACTTCACCCTGACGGCCCCGCACCTTGACCTGCACCTGTCTCTGGGCCATTTTCGGCCTACCATGACTGCACGTACCGCCTGCTCAAGTCCCGAACGGCCCGGCGTCCGCCTCCTGGCGGCCTGCCTGCTGCTGCTGGGTCTGCTGACGGCGGCCCCCGCCGGGGCCGTCCCCAAGACCGATGTGATCACCCTCATCAACGGCGACATCATCACCTGCGAGATCAAGGAGATGTCGCGCGGCAAGCTCAGGGTGAAGACCGACGACATGGACACGATCTACATCAAGTGGGACAAGATCGCGCGGGTCACCAGCTCCTACTGGTTCCTGGTCTCTTTCAAGAACGGAACTCTCGTCTTCGGCCAGATGCTCGATTCGGGTCAGGACAGCTTCGTGGTCGTGAAGACGGCCGAACGGTCCCTGGAAGTGGGGATGGAAGCTGTCGTCGAGATCCAGCCCGTCCGCAAGGAATTCTGGGACAAGCTGGATTTTTCGGTAGCGTGGGGTTTCAACTGGACCAAGGCCAGCCAGGTGGTCCAGTCCAATTTCGACGCCAGCGGGACCTACAACGGACGCGTCTACCGCTGGGGTCTGACCCTGTCTTCGATCATCACCGACCGCGGTGAAGGCGAGGTCACCCGCCGCAACGACGGCAGTCTGTTTTTGGGGCGGGACATCAGCGGCCGTCTGAACGGCCAGATCAACACGGGGCTTTCCCGCAACGACGAACTCGGGCTGCGCCGGCGTTTCACCGGCGGGGCGAATCTGGGCTATTTCCTGGTGCGCTCCAACCACATGGACCTGCTGACCCAGCTGGGAGCGTCGCTCAACCGCGAGTGGGCCACCGAGGATGCTCCGCCGCAGAACAACGCCGAACTCCATGTCGGCGCCGCGTACACCGTCTTCCGCTACGACAGCCCCAAGACCGACCTGACCCTCACGGCCGACCTCTACCCCAACCTGACCCAGAAGGACAGGACGCGGTTCGAGTTCAATGCGATCGTACGGCAGGAGATCGTCAAGGACCTGTTTGTCAGGGTGAGGTACTACGAAAGCCAGGACACGAATCCGCCGCCGGGCGCCAACGCCAAGGAGGACCGGGGTCTCGCCTTCTCGATCGAGTGGAGCAAGTAGGCGCCGTCGTCAATCCCCGAAGGTCTCGACCCGGCGCCGGATTTCCGCCAGAATCTCGCCCGCTGCCGCCGTACCGGCCGCATCCAGTCCCGGCGCCAGATGCTTCAGGATCTCTCCTTCGCGGATCATCACCCGCCGGATGATCACCTCGCCGGCTTCGGCCAGCACCACCAGCTTCGACCGCTTGTGCGCCGGATTGGGTTGGAACTCCAGCAGGCCGCGCGCGACCAGGGGGTTCACGGTGGCCTGGACATGCTGACGCGAGAAGCCCCGCGTCCGGGCCAGCTCGGGCACCGTCGCCCGGCGGAGCTTGCGCACATCCAGCAGGATGGTCCGTTCGAGGGGCGTCAGGCCCTCTTTCTTCAGCAAGGCCTCTGACAGCGCCTCGAGTCCGCGGAAAAGGCTGCGCGATGCGGCGATCACCTTGCCGAGGGGCAGGATGGCGTCGCGACCGTCATCCCGCTGAAGCTGGACATCGGCGTAGGCCATGCTGGTAACTCCTTGCAAACACAGACACCATATCGACAACTATATTGTCATTAATATATGCCAACCGGTTTGTCAACAATGAAATACGTTGCTGTTCATACAGTTGGGCCTGCCATTGACCACGGTGGCGTTTCGGTGTAGCATCGCCGACGCCACCCGAACCGAGGAGATCCCGTGAAAATCGCCCTGATCCAGCAGCACGCTTCTAGTGACCGCGCCGCCAACCTGGAACGCGGTCTGGCCGCCGCCCGTCGGGCCGCCGCGCAGGGCGCCGCGGTCATCTGTTTCGCGGAGCTGGCCTTCGATCGCTTTTATCCCCAGGTGCCCGCCTCTCTCGACAGCCTCGATCTGGCCGAACCGATCCCCGGCCCCACGACCGACGTCTTCTGCCAACTGGCTGCGGAATTGGAGGTTGTGATCGTCCTGAACGTCTTTGAAAAGGACGCTGTCAACCCCCAACAGGCATTTGACAGCTCACCTGTCATTGATGCGGACGGGACGATCCTGGGCATCTCCCGCATGGTCCATATCACCGAATACGAGTTCTTCCACGAGCAGGGGTACTACACGCCCGGCGACCGGGGCGCCCCCGTCTTCGACACCCGTTACGGCCGGATCGGCGTGGCCATCTGCTACGACCGGCACTATCCCGAATACATGCGTGCGCTGGCCGTCCGGGGCGCCGAACTGGTGATCGTGCCGCAGGCCGGAGCCGTGGGCGAGTGGCCGGCGGGGCTGTACGAGGCGGAGATGAGGGTTGCTGCTTTCCAGAACGGCTACTTCACGGCCCTGTGCAACCGGGTGGGCGCGGAAGAACACCTCACATTTGCCGGTGAGAGTTTCGTCTGCTCGCCGGACGGCCGCGTGGTAGCGCGGGCCGGTGAAGGGACCGACGAGATCTTGTTCTGCGAGATCGACCTCGCCACGTGCGATCAGTCCCACGCACGGCGCCTGTTCCTGCGGGATCGGCGGCCGGAGCTCTATGGGGAGTGGCTGACCTGACCACCGCATCCGTCGTGGCCCGGGCCCCGCTACGCGTCAGTCCATTGTCGTGGTATATTGGTGGCTGATCCCACTACCCCCGCTTACGAGGAGTGTTCCGGTTGATCGGTCGCCGCCTGTCCCACTACGAGATCACCGGTCTGGTCGGAAGCGGCGGTATGGGTGACGTCTACCGGGCCCGGGACGTCCGGCTCGAAAGAGACGTGGCGGTCAAGGTCCTGGCGCCTGGGGTCGTGGGCGATGCCGTCCTGCTCGCGCGCTTCGAACAGGAAGCCCGGGCCCTGGCCGCGCTGACCCATCCCAATACCGTGGCGATCTTCGATTGCGGGGTCGAGGACGGGATCGCATTTGCGGTCATGGAACTGCTCGAAGGCCACACTCTCGCCGAGGAGATCCGCAACGGTCCCGTCGCGATCGAACGGGCCGTCGCGGTCGCCCTGGCGATCACCGCCGGCATCGCCGCCGCCCACGCCAAAGGCATCGTCCACCGCGACCTCAAGCCGCAGAACGTCTTCGTCACCCGCGAGGGCCAGATCAAGATCCTCGATTTCGGCCTGGCCAAGCGGATACGGCCCGTCGGGCCGGTCGGAAACGACGCCGCGACCATGGTGGCCACCACCCCGGGCACTGTCCTGGGAACCATGGCCTACATGTCCCCCGAGATGATTGACTCCGGGCGCGCGGGACCGGAAGCGGACCTCTTCGCCCTCGGCGTGATCCTGTACGAAATGCTGGCCGGGCGACATCCTTTCGCGGGCGAGTCGGCCGCCGCGGTCATGGCGGCGATCCTGCGGGACGAACCGCCCGTCCTGCAGGGCATCCCCGCTGAACTCGAAACCCTGATGCGTGCCTGCCTGGTCAAGGATCCCGACCGGCGGCTCAAGTCCGCCGCCGATCTCGAAATCAGGCTGCGGGCCTCCCTGCCGGAGCGGGCGGAGGTGTCGCTGCCGCCGACTCCCGCCGTCCCGACCGCCATCGACTCCCTCGCGGTCCTGCCCTTCCACAACGAGGCGCACGACGATAACGCAGACTACCTGATCGACGGTCTGCTGGACTCCCTGATCGACTCGCTGTCCACGTTGCCGCGCCTGAAGATCATGGCGCGCAGCACCGTCCTGCGCTGCGCCCACATGCATGACCGGCCGGAGGAGGTGGGACGCGAACTGGGAGTCAGAGCTGTCCTTGTCGGCCGCCTCCAGAAGCGGGGCGGGGACATCATCATCCGGACGGAGCTGGTCGACGCCGGTGACGGTTCCCGGCTCTGGGGAGAGCGCCTGCGGCGACCCGAGGGCGACCTGTTGCAGATCGAAGATGAAATCTGCCGCGAGATCGCCGGCCGGCTCCGATTCAAGCTGAGCCCGGAGGAAGCGGACCGGCTCGCCAAACGGCCCACGACCAATCCCGAGGCCCGCGAAGCCTATCTCCAGGGCCGCTTCGTCTGGAACCGCTGGAAGACCCCCGACGCCATGCGGACGGCGATCGGATTCTTCGAGCGGGCCCTCAAGCTCGACCCCACGTTCGCCCTCGCGTACGGCGGGTTGGCGGACAGCTACAACATCCTGGGCAACATCAAGGCGATCCCGCCCGGTGAAGCCTATCCCAAGGCCAAGACGGCCGCACTGCAGGGCCTGGCGATCGACGAGCAGGCAGCGGAGCTCCACACTTCGCTGGCCTTCATCCAGAGGTTCTGGGAATGGTCGTGGGAAGAATCACGGCGTTCGTTCGAGCGGGCCATCGAACTCAATCCCGGCTACGCCACCGCCTACCGCTTCTTCGGCCAGCTGAAGTCCGGGCTCGGCGAGCATGACGGCGCCGTCGCCAGCGCCCGGCACGCGCTGGAACTCGATCCCCTCTCGCCCATCCTGCACACGGCGCTGGGCGACACCTTGTTCTACGCCCGCCGTTACGAGCAGGCCATCGCCGCCTACCGCGGCTGCATCGAGCTCGACGGGGGCTTCATCCCGGGCCACACCGACCTCGCCCGGGTACTCGAGCAGACCGGTCGCTTCACCGAGGCGCTCGAGGAGTTTCGGGTCGCCGACGCCCTTGCCGCCAGGGACGTCTCCGAACCCTCGTCGGGGATGGCGCACGTCCTGGCCCGGATGGGCCGCCGTGAGGAAGCCTTGGCGATCGTGGATCAGCTCGTGGGTTTGTCCGACAAGCAATACGTCTCCCCCTACGGGATCGCATCGATCTTCTCGTGCCTGGGAGAGGTGGAGACCGCGCTGGACTGGCTCGAGCGCGCCTATCGCGACCACGACCAGACGCTGGTCTGGATCGGGGTCCACCCGCGGCTGGACCCCCTGCGGGCCGAGCCACGGTTCCAAGCTCTTCTGGTGCGGATGGATCTTGCGAACGGATGATGGATACGACGTCTTCAGGAGGCCCCTGACCCCCGCCGGGCGAGCGCACACAGCGCGTTGCCCAGGTTCCCCTGATCGAGCAGCGTCTCCTTGATCGCCGTCAGGGTCAGGGCGAGTCCCTTTTCGGTGCCCGAACCACTGACCGTGCGCATCTCGATGACCTCGAAGCCGAGGGTCATCAGCAGCGCCTCGAGTGCGCGGCTCGAAAACAGATGCAGGTGCTGGTCCGGGTCCAGCATGCCCCAGCGGGCACCCTGCATCCGGAAGCGCAACGATTGCGCATTCGGTGTCTGCAGCAGAATCAGTCCGCCGGGCTTGAGCAGGTCGAAGCACTTTTCCAGCATGTCGCGGGGCGAAAGCACGTGTTCGAGAACGTCGAGGGCGATCACGGCATCATAGGTGCGCCCGTTGGCATTGAAATCCGCGATGTCACCGACCAGGATCCGCGAATCGGGATTATTCGCCTGCGCCCTGGCGGCCAGCGGCGCCGACAGCTCCACCGCGTCGACCGTCCAGCCCCGCGCGATCGCCACCTGCATGAGGATCCCCGCCCCGCAACCCACCTCGAACAGACGGCCGCCACGGGCCCGGCCGTTGCGGTGGCGGTCGAGCTGCGCCAGACGCTGACGGAAGTAGGCCGTCCGCGCCCGGTCATGACGCTCGTAACCATCCACGTTGTCGGCGGAAGAGAAGGTCCGGTTCAGATCGTTCTGGGGAAGCGGGTCGAGGAACAGGCCCCGGCAGCGCGGGCAGCGGAGATAGTTGCCGCCGTCCACCGCGAACACGGTCATGTCCGCATCCTGGCTACAGATGAGGCATTCCATGGCGACCCTTACCCGAACGGAGTCGTGTTAACTTTCGTCCAGCATACCATACCCCGGGCCAGACGCCAGCACCTTCGCCACGGGAATTCGAGGATCAACCGGTCACCTCGAAGAACGCCTCGGCCAGGGACCGACCTCCGACCAGCAGCTCGATCCGGTGGCGGCCGGGATAATAGCGGCGCACGGAACGCGGCGCGAAACTCTGCGACTTGCGCAGGACCACCGTCTGGCCCGCGGCCAGGTCGAGGGTTCTCAGCTTGAAGACCTTGCGGCCCATGCGGCCATTGGCCCGGCAAAGGTGCAGGGCGTAGTCGACCACCAGTTTCTGGGAGCGCCGGCTGCGGGAGGCCAAACGCACCGCGAAATCCAGGGTGTCCCCGATGCAAACCGCAGAAGCCGTCAGGATCAGTTCGGCCGCAACCTCCGGCCGGGTGGTGAAGCCCAGCACCTTCAAGGCGGCCGGGTCACCCTGCTTGACCAGGGTCCGCAGGGCGTGCCGCACCAGACGCGACCGCGGGACCGGCGCACCCTTGATCCAACGCCGGCAGACCCGCACCGTCTCGGCCGGATGATCCTTCGCGATGTCGTTCAGGTTGTTGGCCACCGAGCGCCGCACGTACTCGGCGGGGTCGTCCTTCAGGTGCTCGAGCAGCGCCAGCACCGGCGCGGGATCCTCGCGAAACATGGGCAGTTGGCGCCCCCACGGAAGCCGCGGTCGCGACCCCTCGGAGGCCAGCCGCCGTACGTGTTCATCCGGGTCCCGCGTCCAGCGGTGGAAGTGGGTCAGCGCCCGTTCGGGGTTCGCGATCAGGAACGGTCGGACGGCGAACTCCGCGGAAAACAGGCCCGTCAGCCCGCGCAGCGCAGCGAGCGAGGCATCAAAATGATCCAGGCCGCGGGTCCCCACCCAGTCGATCAGCGGCCAGGCCGCAAAACCGTCCGGTGCACCGACCGGATCGCTGGCCGGAAAACCGTCACCGGCCCTGCGCACCAGGGCCAGCGCCTTGCCGTAATCCGCGGGCAGACAGACGTCGAGCGTCCCGATCACATGGGCCACCCGCTCCTTCAGTTCGAGATTTTCGAGGCCGGCGCGCGCCTTGCGGCGAAATGTCGCGGCGGGAAAATCGGGGTCGGCCGCGGCCAGGGCGGCGGCCAGCCTGCCGATCGCCGCCGGACCGAGGCTGTCCTTCATCAGGGGCGTCTTCTTGTCCTTCACGCCAGATCCTCCACGAATGCCAGAGCCCTGGCCTCGCTGAAATAGGTCCCGCCGCCGACAAAGAAGCCCACATGGCCACCGTGGTCCGGAATCTCCAGATGAAATCGATCCGAGGCTTCGGCTGCGGCCAACGGATAACACGCGTCGCCCAGAAAGGGGTCGTTCCGGGCGCTGAGCAGAAGGGCGGGTACGGCGATATTTCCCAGGAACTGGCGGGAGCTGCAGCGGCGGTAGTACTCGGCCGCGTTGCGAAAACCATGGACCGGCGCCGTGTACAGGTCGTCGAAATCAACCAGGGTCCGCACCGCGTCCA
Source organism: Candidatus Krumholzibacteriia bacterium (assembly GCA_942492615.1). Taxonomy (GTDB): domain Bacteria; phylum Krumholzibacteriota; class Krumholzibacteriia; order LZORAL124-64-63; family LZORAL124-64-63; genus CALOFL01. Next base: position 40,886 of record CALOFL010000019.1, on the reverse strand, counting down.
GCCGCGCCGGATCGAGCAGGCCCGGCAACAGCTTCGCCTTGGCCCGGTACTTTCGCTTGAGCTTGCGCAGGAAGCGGTCGCTGTAGATCCGGTTGCCGGGCAGGGAAATCGTGGCGGCGCCGTCGGCCAGGTCGACGGGCGAAGAGATGGCGACCGCACCGGCGACTTCGGGTCGGACACCCGCCGGATCTTCACCCAGATACTTCAACACCAGGTTGCCGCCGAGACTGAACCCGACCAGGACCACCCGCCGGTAGCCGCGCCCGCACACATGGTCCAGGACCGTGCGCAGATCCTCGGTGGCCCCGCTGTGGTAGCTGCGCAGAACCCGGTTCGACTCGCCGCTGCAGCCGCGGAAGTTCAGTCCCACCGCAGCGAAACCGGCCCGGTTGAAGGTCCGGGCCATACCCCGCACGTAGGGTCGGTGGGCGCTGCCTTCCAGACCATGGCAGATGACAACGACGGCCTCACCGCCGGCGGCGGACCAGTCGAGGTCGATGAAATCTCCGTCAGGAGTGTCGATCCGTTCCCGGACATAGGAAACCGCCAGCACCTTCCGCAGCAGGCTCGGAATCATGGTGCTGGCGTGGGCGTTTCTGAATATTCCTGCCGGCCGGTAGCCGGATTCCTTCACCAGGGGCATGGGATCACTTCTGGACCGTGATACCCTCGGAAGTGAAGTAGGAATAGATGTCCGCGGAATAGTAGCCGTCCTTGATCTTGGGGGCCTTGTTCAGGATTTTGTAGGCCTCCGTCTTGGTCTCCAGATCCATGATGACGACGAACTCGACGTTGGTCTCGTCGTTGATCAGGCCCGCCGAAACGACCAGACCCTCCTGCGCGGCCTTGCGGATGTTCGCGATGACCTGCATCCGGACGTCCATGCCCTCTGCGGATCCCTGGGATTTCCAGTTCGGACCCTGCTTGAGCATCACGATCTGGTACATCTTCATCTTCTGCTTGGGCAGTTCCTTCGCAGCGCCGCCATCCTGGGCGAAAGCGGCAAGTGTGGGCACCAGCACGGCCAGCACGAGTGTCAGGGCAACTAAGCGTTTCATGGCAAACCTCGGTTCCAGGGGCATGGAGATTGATGACGGGTGAAAACCTATCATATCCTCGGCAAGGGCAACACGAAAAAGCAAACTCCCCGGTCCGTCAAGGGACCGGGGAGGCGGGGCGAGAGCGAAGGACTTCTATTCGGCTTCCAGGACGACCGTACCGATATCGGTGGTCTGAGCCGCGATCACCGGAACACCCGCGATCAGCGTGTCGCCGAAGGCGCCGGCCGTGGCGCCGATGTTCAGGTCGTAGCTACCGGCCGGCAGCATCCCGAAACCGAACCTGCCGGTGAGGGTGTCCGCAAATGCGGTCACGGTGTCGTCCCCGGCGACGGTCCAGATCATGGCCCTGGCTGCGACCGGCTCGACGACGCCCTCCAGGCCGCCGGAGATCTGGTTCACGATGATCCGGATCACGGGTTTCATCTTGTAACGGCCGTTGCCGGTCATGTGAACGGAGCGGTCGGCGTCGAAATCGAGAGTGGCTTCGTGGACCGCCCCGGCGGTGATCGTGAACGGGTGGTTGAGCTTCAGCCCCGTGTTCATGCTGCTGGGGATCTCCAGGTCGAACAGGACGCTGTCGACCATCACGGTGTTGCGTCCGCCCAGGATCAGCCGCACCTGCGTGTAGGTGCCGGCCGCGAGCGTCGAGTCCGCCAGCACCACGCTCTGGCCGTCGGTCAGCGTCAGCAGGTCCACGTAGGTCGTGTCCTCGGAGATGGTATACCAGCCGCTGTTGCTGTCGCTTTCGTCATCCCCGCGGTGAACATCGACCCGGACCACCTCGACGTTGACCTGGTCGTAATCACCGGGCGCATCGATCAGGTTCAACCGGATCGTTCCGACACCGCCGGTCTCCGGTGAGGTCGTATCCGAGCAGCCGGTCATCAGGCCCGCGCCGCACAGGACCAGGCCACAGGCCGCGATCAGCAATATTCGTTTCATGTTTTTAGACTTCCTTTTCCGACAGTTCAATCCTCAGGAATTCCACCATACTCAAGACCTAATAATAACACAAAAAGTCAAAAACTCAACGCGAAACCTGCCCGACGGCCTGGAATCTGCATTTTTGTTCGTATGACAACCCCCAGGCGAGCCCTCCGAGGAACGCCGGAACAGGAGAAGGACTCATGAGAAAGCACATCGCGATCATCACCTGGATCACCCTGGCGCTCTTGCCCGGTCTGGCGGGGGCAGCCGGTCTCGATGCCGTGTCCGCCAGTGCAGACTGCGACAGCTGGACAACCGAACTCGACATCGGTTTCCGGTCGGGCGCCGACCTGGTCCGACTCGAATATACGACGGTCCTGGTCGACGATCTCGGCATCGAGCAGGAACGCATCGCCGGCTCCCACTACCTGGACGTTCCCGCATCCGGCGCGGGCACCTTCGCCTTCAGCGAAGCCTGGTCGGCGTCCCTCATGGAAGGGGACTATACCGTCGCGACCGACTATACCCTGTTTGATTTCTTTCCCGACGGTATGAACAAGTACACCGCAACCCTGACGATCACCTTCACCTGCGGAGCGGTCGGCGACGACGACCCGCCTGTGGTCACCGACGCCTGCCGCTACAGCCTCGGCCACTGGAAACACCACGGCGAAAGCTGGCCGGTTGACGAACTCACCCTGGGTGCCGCCGACCTCGACCGGGACGCCCTGCTGACAGTCCTGAACACACCCGTGCGCGGCGACGCGACCATCCAGCTGGCGCGCCACCTGATCACGACCAAGTTGAACCTCGCCAACGGCGCTGCGGCTGAAATCACCGGAACCGTGGACGCGGCCGACGCCTGGTTGACGATGCATCCGTTGTACAGCAAGCCCGGTAAGGGCGATCGGCACGAGGGTCTGGCCTTGAAGGACGCACTCGAGGCCTACAACGACGGTGATTGTCCGGAAGAAAATGCCGCTGACCCGACCGCGGGCGTCCGCTTCGACGGCCTGCATACCGCGGGGATGGATAAGGCCCTGCCCGCGGAGAATATCTCTCTGGGGACCCTGAAGGCCCAGTACCGGTAGGCTTGGCGTTGCTGGGGCGGGTTATCTTTCCCCGCCCCAGCGTGCCTGCAGGCTCACGCTGAGCTGGTCGAAATCCGACCCCAGTCGCGTTTTTATCCCGTTGATGTACAACAACTTGACGCTGTACCGACGGGCCAGCGGATAGGACAGGATGCCGGCCCAACGGGTGTTCTTCTTGTACGAGTCCCCGTAGACGCCGTTCGAGGAATTCTTGCCCCCACGGGACAATCCGGCCCCAAGGCCGAACCAGACACCCGAAGGGAACTGATAGACGGCATGCCCCTGCAGGGACCACAAAGGATCCTGATGCAGTCTCACCCCACCGTAGAAATCCGGATTGTCGGCGAACAACCACACGCTCGCAATGGCCTCCAGTGACAGACGGCCCGTCCGGTGCGACATGCCCAGGCGAGGCCGGAAAGCCCAGCGGTTGGCCCCGAGATTGATCAGCTTCTCCGGATCGTATTGCCCCGTCGGGACCACCGCCTGCAGACTGGCCCCGACAACGGTCCTGTTCCGGTAGGACTTCATCTCGCTCATCCGGATGGCCGGCGCGCCGATGAAGTTCACCGCCAGCTGGAGGCGGAGGTCGGAATAACCCGAACGGGTGACGTCGGCGTAGCTGCCGTCCAGGAAGCCGTGCCAGTGTCCCCAGGCGTAAGGCAGGGCCACCACGGCCTTGGCCGAAGCGCCGAAGAAGTCCAGGGTCCGGACATAGGCGACCGCCAGGTTGTTGAGCCGGCCCTGGGCCTCGGTGATCGGCACGGCCTGGTCGAACAGCACCTCGCCGCCGGCGTGGCCGTAGGTCAACACCCCGAAGTTCATGCCGACCGGTGCCTGTGAGAAGGAACGCGGTTCCAGATCCTGGCCCCGGGACGGGACCGCCAGAGTCAAAACCACCAGCGCAGACAACAGGGCGTGACGGATCGGCGCCGTCGATCTCATGGGCGGTCCTGCCTCTCAAGCGAAGTCTCGGTTTGCGCGATCAGGAACATCTTAACATTGGGAAGGCGAGGGATCATCCCTCGAATCAATGCAGGGAGCGCGGGCAGCGGAAGCGGGGTCAGCCGGACGTTACAAGCTGAGGGCCATGATGGGCACCGCGACACAGATCGTCAGGAAACCCAGGATGAGGATACCCCACATGCCGATGTGCAGGCAGATATCCTTGAAACAGAGCTTGTCTTCGGACTGGATTCGGGATTCGTTCATGATCCGCTCCACCGTTGGGGTACAGGCCATGGGGCAAGGGCCGGGCGAGTCGCCCGATCTGGATAAATCCTAGCCCATCAAGGGGCATTTGTCAAAAATTGAGATGCATTTATCAAAAACGCACATCAATATCAAAACCTAGATTTTACCTGTTCCAATCCGCCGGTCTGCGGGAAAATGGCGGCTGGCCCCCGACCCCAACTGCGAGGATCTCATGAATCTGCTGACGACGCTCGACTGGCTGGTGCTCGCTTCATACTTCGCCCTCGTCTTCGGCGTGGCCTGGTGGTTCACCCGGCGCGAACACGTCCGCGACAGCTCCACGGGTTATTTCCTGGCCGGCCGCAACATGGGCTGGTTCGTCATCGGGGCGTCCCTGTTCGCCTCGAACATCGGTTCGGAGCACCTGGTGGGGCTGGCCGGCGCGGGTGCGGCCCGCGGCGTCGCCGTCGGCCAGTTCGAGGTGCTGGCGTCCGTGATCCTGCTGCTGCTCGGCTGGGTCTTTGTCCCCTTCTATCTGCGCAGCGGCGTGACCACGATGCCCGAATTTCTCGAGCGCCGGTATTCGCCGGCGGCCCGCTGGTACCTGGCCATCATCTCGGTCGTCGGTTACGTGCTGACCAAGATCTCGGTCACCATCGCCGCGGGCGGTATCGTGTTCGGCGCCCTGATGGGACTGGATTTCTGGATCGGCGCCCTGATCGTGGTGGTGGCCACCGGCATCTACACCGTCAGCGGCGGCCTGCGCGCGGTGCTCGCCACGGACGTCCTGCAGCTGTTTGTCCTGGTGCTCGGTTCGGTGACCGTGACCCTGATGGGGCTGAGTGAGCTGGGCGGAATCGGTGAGATGAAACGTCTGGCCGGCGACGGTTTCATGGACATGTGGCTGCCCATGAACGACCCCGATTTCCCCTGGACCGGCATCCTGCTGGGCGCCCCCATTCTGGGTGTCTGGTACTGGTGTACCGACCAGTTCATCGTGCAGCGCGTACTCGCGGCTCGCAACATCGATCAGGCCCGCGGCGGAACCATCTTCGCCGGTTTCCTGAAGCTGCTGCCCATGTTCCTGTTCGTGATTCCCGGGGTGATCGCCTATGGCCTGGCCCAGCAGGGACGGATCGAACTGGCCTCGCCCGACCAGGCCCTGCCCACGCTGGTCGCCACGCTGCTGCCGGCCGGACTGCGCGGCCTGGTGGTCGCCGGGCTGCTGGCGGCCCTGATGAGCTCCCTCTCGTCGGTCTTCAACTCCTGTTCGACGCTGGTGACCTTCGACATCTACCGCAAGCTGCGCCCGGAAGCCTCGGAAAAGAAGCTGGTGCTCGTGGGCCAGATTTCGACCTTCCTGCTGGTGATCGTGGCCTTGATGTGGATCCCGTTCATGAAGAAGATCTCCGGCCAGCTCTACCAGTACCTGCAGAGCGTGCAGGCCTACATCTCCCCGCCGATCGCGGCGGTGTTCCTGCTCGGACTGTTCTGGGCGCGGGTCAACGCGCGCGGCGCCCTGGCCGCCCTGTGGGGCGGGTTCATCCTCGGATCGACGCGGCTGGTGCTGGAACTGAACGTCGATTCGCTGAGCGGAGCACTCCACGCCTACGCGACCATGAATTTCCTGCACTTCGCAGCCTTCCTCTTCGCGATCTGCGTCGTGCTCCTGGTGGTCGTCAGCCTGGCCACGGCCGCCCCGCCGCGTGAACAGCTCGCGGGCCTGACTTACGCCACCGCGGGCGCGACGGAGACGTCCCGTCACCGCAGTCTGCTGATCGGGCTGAGCCTGGTCGTTGTGGCCGGCGTGCTGGCCACCTGGATCATGTTCCGGGGGTAGATCCGGGCCGGTTTGAGATGTTGACAGGAGGCCCGGCCCCGCCAATTCTGGATCACGGTCGGTCGTCGATCGCAACACGCCACACCCCAGCCAAGGAGAGGAAACATGTCCCAGGAAGTCGTCGTCAAGGACATCAAGATGTCATTCGGATCCATGGTCATCTTCATGATCAAATGGTCGATCGCCGCGATCCCCGCCATGATGATCCTGGGGCTGATCGGGTTGTTCTTCGGCGCCATCTTCGGGGGTATGTTCGCCGGTCTGGCGGCGCTGGTTTCCTAGCGGCCGCTTCCTGACGGCTATTCAGCTGCGACTTCACCATCACGGGAATGGCCAACCCGGGGCACATTGCTGTATCATGATGGACCGTATGGTCTTTCCCCCGACAGGGAACCAATCCCAGAGCACCTGACGCAGGAGTCAGTATGGAAGCCGGCAAGAACCTGGCTCATTACGAAATCATCGGCCAGATCGGCGCCGGCGGCATGGGCGAGGTCTACCGGGCCAGCGACACCAAGCTCGACCGCGAGGTGGCCCTCAAGGTGCTGCCGGACGCGTTCACCAGCGACCCCGACCGCCATGCCCGCTTCCACCGCGAGGCCCAGGCCCTCGCGTCGTTCACCCACCCCCACGTGGCCGGCATCCACAGCATCGAGGAGGACGGCGACCAGCATTTCCTCGTGATGGAACTCGTCGAGGGCGACGGACCTGTCGCAGCGGTTGCGCGCCGGCCCGCTCCCGCCGGCGACCGGCCTGGACATCGCCCGTCAGATCGCCCTGGCCCTCGAGGCGGCCCACGAGAAGGGCATCATCCACCGCGATCTGAAGCCCGCCAACATCATGCTGACCCCGGGCGGCGTGAAGCTGCTCGATTTCGGCCTGGCCAAGATGAGCTTGGAAGAATCCGACGCCGGCACGGTCACGCTGGGTGATTCGCCCACGATCACCTCGAACATGACCCGGTCGGGCGTGATCATGGGCACGGCCGCCTACATGAGCCCCGAGCAGACCCGCGGCAAGTCGGTCGACAAGCGCACCGACATCTGGGCCTTCGGCTGCGTCCTGTTCGAGATGCTCACCGGGAAGCCGCCCTTCGCCGCCGACAACCTGTCGGACACCCTCGCGGGCATCATCAAGAGCGAGCCCGATTGGGAGCTGCCTGCCGACCGACCTGCACCCGTCGGTCACCGTCCTGCTGCACCGGTGCCTCAAGAAAAACCCCCGCCAGCGCCTGCACGACATCGCCGACGCGCGCATCGTGCTGGAGGATGTCATCTCCGGCGACGATCCGGGCCTTGCGACGCTTGCCGCTGCCGCCGGTCCGGGGTGCGGGCCGGCGCGACATGCCCCTGTGGCTGGGAGCCGTCGGCCTGGTGGCCATCCTCGGGGCTGGCGGCCAAGCTCTGGCTGGCCCCCATCTCCGGTCCGCAAATGCCCGTGCGGCTGACCGATCTGACCTTCAGCGGTCGCGACTGGGGACCCAGCGCGTCGCCCGACGGCGAGTTGCTGGCCTTCACCTCGGACCGGGACGGCACCCCCCGCATCTGGCTCAAGCAGCTGGCCAGCGGCAGTGAGGTTCCCGTGACCGACGGGCCCGACGACATGGCCCGCTTCTCACCCGACGGATCACAGATCCTGTTCGTCCACGACGAAGGCGGCGTCCGCTACCTGTACCGCACCCCCGTACTCGGCGGCCAGCCGCGCCGGGTCCTGGCCGACGTGAACGAAGCCGACTGGTCGCCCGACGGCAGCCGCGTCGCCTTCCTGCGGATGACACAGGAGGACGAGACCAACAAGACACTGCTCGGGATCGCTGATATCCAGAGCGGCGAGGAGAGGATCCTCACGGCGGTCGCCAACCGGCTGACCTACGGCGTCCGCTGGTCGCCCGACGGGCGCTGGATCGCCGTGACCGAGAACTCCCTCAGCGGCAACCTGGTCGCCGCCGGCATCCTTGATCTGATCGACGCCGACACCGGCGAGCTGCGGCAGCAGTCGATGACCGATCTGTCGGGCTCGTACACGGCGGTGAGCTGGGCGCCGGACGGCCGCTCCTTCCTCGTGGGCAAGACCCAGGAACTGCTGTCGCACATCACCGGCCGGCCCGGTCTCATCTTCGAGTACTTTCCCCACGACATGTCGTACCGGCCCCTGTTCTGGACCCGCTTCCGGATTCCCCAGGGCGGCTGGGGCTTCTCCACCCTCGCGGTGATCAACACGAACCAGGTGGTGATCGACGATTTTTCGCGCAATGCGATCCTGCAGGAGTTCACCTGGCCGGGCGCCGACGGGCCCGCCCTGCCCACGGTCCTCACCACCAGCATCGGCTTCGACCGTCAGCCGGTCTACTCGCCCGACGGCCGACGGCTCCTGTTCTCCAGCAACCGCAGCGGCAACATCGATCTGTGGCTGTTCGACCGCGACACGAAGGAACTCAGGCAGGTGACCGACGACCCCGCTCACGACTGGGATCCCGCCTTCTCGCCCGACGGCCGTCAGATACTCTGGAGCTCCAACCGCGGCGGCAACATGGAGATCTGGATCTCCGCCGCCGACGGCAGCGGGGCGCGCCAGGTCACCCGGGACGGCAAGGACGCCGAGAACCCCACCATGACCCCCGACGGCCGGTGGATCGTCTACGCCAGCGCCAACGACGGAAGCTCGGCCTGTGGAAGATCAAAAGCGACGGCACCGAAGCCACCCACCTGCAGGAAGGAACCTATCTTATTCCCGAGGTCTCACCCGACGGCCGCTACGTCCTGTTCTCGGTCATCCTCGGCATGAACTACGTGATCAAGGTGGTCGACCTCGAAAGCGGCGACATCGTTCCGTTCGCGATCGACATCCCGCTGTCGGAACGGCAGCAGGACGTCGTCTACGGACGGGCCCGCTGGACCCCCGACGGCGAGGGGATCGTGTATGTGGGTCAGGGAGCTGACGGCAGCAGCGGCATTTTCGTGCAGGATTTCGTGCCCGACGGCGATACGCGCTCGACGCGGCGCGCGGTAGCGGGATTTTCGGAGGCGTATTCCACCGAGTCGCTGGGCATCTCTCCCGACGGCACGCGGCTGGTGGTTTCGACCATCTTCACCCAGCGGAAGCTGCAGATGGCCGACCAGCTGGAACTGAAGAACTGGCGGTAACGATTCAGAGCAGAAGGCTCACGGCCGCGGTGAACGACTGGCGGTCCTGCGGATCGGGGATGGCCTCGGCCAGGGTCGCGGTCAGATCGTTCAGGCTGCGCGCCTGCTTCATCTCGCGGTTGACCAGTACCCTGGCGACCGGGCCGATCCGATCCGCCAGCAGACCCACGATCCGGCTCACAGTGGCCTCTTCGAGAGTCAAAGCCGGCGTCGCCGCGACGCTCGGCTGTGAGGCCGCGATAGGTTGGGTCATGGCGCCGGTGACGTCGACCTGCGTTTCGATGGCCGTCGTCGCGCCGCCCTCGGCGATCCTGGCGCAGGCCTTGAGAAAGGCCTTCCGCTCCTCGCTGAGCCGGATGTGCGCGGCCAGTTCCTGACTGAGTTCCTCCCAGTCGGCCGCCTGACCGGCCACCTTGCGCACCAGCACCCGCGCCAGCGGCCCCATGAACTCGGCCAGGTGGCGGGTCACCCGCTCGAGACTCTTGGCCTGGAACTCCACGCGCGCCGGCGTCGGCGCCGTCCCCAGGTCGGGCGAGGACATGAAGATCGTGTCCTGCACCGCCGTCGGTACCGGGCCCGTCGCGGCGGGCAGTTCCCCCTGCATCAGCACCAGCAGATCCCGTTCGAGCGACGCCATGTCCTGGTAGCGGTCCGCCGGATCCTTGGCCATCATGCGCCCGAGCACCTGACAGAATCCCGCTCCCAGATCCGGCGCGATGTTCCGCGGGTCCGGCAGCGGATCGTTCAGGTGGCGCGACATGATGTGAGCGCCCGACGTTCCTTCGAAGGGGACATGACCCGTGGCCAGGTTGTACATGGTCGCGCCCAGCGAATAGACATCGGCCCGCTGGTCGATGACCTTCGCCCCCATGATCTGCTCGGGCGAGATGAAATGCGGCGTGCCCATGGACTGGCCGGTCACGGTGTTGCTGATGTCCTCGTGCAGGCTCTTGGCCAGCCCCAGATCCACCAGCTTGAACTCGTGGTGTTCATTGAACATCATGTTGTCGGGTTTGACGTCACGGTGCACGATGCCCGCACGGTGGGCGACGCCCAGCGTGCGGCAGGCCTGGATCATCAGGACCGAGGCCAGGGTCTGCCTCGGAGAAACGCCCGATCTGCTTGAGCTCGGCGCAGGGTCATCCCCGTCGACCAGCTCCATGGCCAGGTAAATGCCCGTTGCCGGTCTCACCGAACTCGTAGATCTGCACGATGTTGGGATGGTTCAGACTGGCCGCCGCGCGCGCCTCGGTCAGGAAACGCTGGACGAATCGCGGCGTGGCCGCGAACTGTTCCGAGAGCACCTTGAGGGCCACCTCACGGTCCAGCACCCGGTCCCGCGCGTGGTAGACGACCCCCATGCCGCCGCTGCCCAGCTCACCGATGATCTCGTACTTGTCGGGCAGACAGACGGGCCTCATCTCAATCCTGCTCCAGCATCTTCAAGGCGGTCACCAGGCTGATCCGCATGCGGTTGAACGATCCGGTCAGGATGGCGACCTCGTCACCGCCCTTGACCGGAACGTCCGCCACGTCCATGTCGCCCCGGCTCACCCGGTCGGCCATCGCGGACAGACGCCGCACGGGTCGGATGACCACCAGGTGCAGCAGCACGTTCAGGGCCACCAGGATGAAGACGAAGACCCCCACAAGCTTGAGCAGCAGGGTCCTGAACGCCGTGTTGGCCATCTTGATCGGCGTGGACATGGGCACCTGCACGATCTGCGCCCCGATGATCTCGTCCATCTCCCACCCGAAACCGCCGCCGGACGGATAGGCGGCCAGCATGGCCGGCGGCGCCATCTCGGGAGTCGTGTGGCACGACAGGCAGGCTTTGTTGGAGATCTTGATCGGCTGGCTCAGATACAACGCCCGTCCCAGGGGTGTGTCCCGCTGCCCGACGATCTCCTGGCGGTCGGTGTCACGGCGGAACTCGTTGACGAGATCGGACTCCCAGTCGACCGCGCGGTTGCGCGGGTTGGTCGGATTCAGGGCCGCTTCCTTGTAGGTGTAGTCCGGGTGTTTCTCGCGCAGCGTATTGAAGATCTCCGTCGCCGAATAGGCCGGGACCGACTGGGGCAGGAACGTCTCGTCGAGCATGGGGGCGAGCAGCGGCTTGACCTGGGAAACCGTGTAGCCACGCATGGCCATGGCCGTCTCCATCATGATCCGCGCGTTCTGGATGACCTGCGACTGTGCGTTGGTGTCCAGCAGATCCCGGGTGATCAGACCGGCCGGCACCAGGGCCACGGCAAAGACGATGATCAGGATCACGTTGAGCTTGACCAGGAGATTCATACAGGAGCGACCTCTCCGGAACCCGTGAAACGGACGGATCCAATCGTGCGAAGGGGAATTTTGCGATCAGAACCTGATTGACGACAAATATTACCTTGATTCGGCCGCTTTCGCACGCATTTCCTGGAATAGCGGGCCAGGCGCAGTCAGCTCAACTTGAAGGATGTCACCATCAGGGCGGCCCAGCCCAGCAGGAAAAACACGCCCCCCACCCCGGCACCGCCGCCCCGCGCACCTTGATCCCCGGCCAGCTGCGGATGCTGCCGCTGAACAGCAGGATACGGCAGAAGAACCAGCCCGGCCGCGGCGCCTGGCAAGTGGTGCGGCCTGACCAGCCAGGCGATCAGGCCCAGTGCGACGGCGACCAGGTGGTACTGGGCGGCGGTTTCCCACGACGCTAGCCCGCTGGACCCGGCCTCCAGGCCGTCGAGCATCTTCGCAGGCCGGCGCCAAGACCCAGAGCCACGGTCCGGAGACCCGTTGGCTTGGCCAGCATCAGGTCGTTCCATGAGCGCTCTAGTTACTCAACAGGACGGCTCGGTCGCGTGTCATGCGCGTGGCCGTTCTATCAGGCGGACGAAGTAGGTCCCGCTGGCTGCCCGCACTCCGTTCGTCGCTCGTGCCGTTCCAGCGCACCTCGAAGTGGCCGGCCGCGCGGTTTGTCGTCGACCAGGGTCCGCACCCGGCGTCCATTGACCGCGTAGACCTCGACGCGCACCATGCCCTCGACTGCCCCGAGAAGGAGGATCGTCGTGGCAGGATTGAAGGGGTTCGGGGAGATCGTTGGCGATCCGCAGCGCCCGCCAGGGTCGAGGCGTCGGGCAACGTCACCGAGAGCACGCCCCTCGAGGAGAGATGCCCGAACTCGGGGTGGTCGATGAACGGGTTGCGGTTCCCCTGGTAGGTGTAGACCACGTCGTTGCGGTTGCGTTCGCGGTCGTCGACGGGATCCTCGTAATGCCACTTGATCAGGGTCGACAGCTTGCCCATGTAGGCCACCGCGGCGTTGCCGCCGGTGACCAGGATCAGGGACGTGCTGTCGGTCAGGATCAGGTCGGGCTCGCTGCCGCTGTCCCCTTCGTAGCGCAGGTCGGCATAGAGCTGGGCCCGGGCCACGTCGCCCCGCCGCATGGACCAGGTTTCCCACGAATAGGATCCGCTGCGGTAGTTGGTCCCCACTTGCCCGTTGTTCTCAAAGGTGGGGTAGGCGGTGCAGTTGGAAGCGCAGTCATCGTAGATGTTGTTGTTGCGCGAGGAATTGTAGCTGTCATTGCACAGGAACAGCATGTGGCAGTCGGAATAGGGCTTGTTGGTCGAGCCGTCATCGGGAAAGCCGTAGCTCTTGGGCCAGGTGTGTTCCCGGTTGTAGTCGTTGTTGCCCGCGCCGTACTTCGGGTAGCTGGCGTTCCGGTAGACGTCGAGGATCCGGCCCGGATCGTTGGGATCCTGATCCGCGAGTTCGAGCACGTTCCAGGTGTCGGTGGATGACGCCGTGTAGGGAATCTTGGTGTGGCCGTCGATGATGTCGTGCAAGGTGGCCCGAATCGTCGCTGCATCCTTGTAATCGACGGTGTCGTAATATCCCGCCGGAGCATCGGCAAGAACGATCCCTGACAGCAGGATCACCAGCACACAGCACATCATGCTCAACAATGGCGCGGATTTCACCGGTCTGGTCACGATCTTTCTCCCGTTGCCGCCTGTTTTTGATATCACCGGAGGCGTCCTTTGGTTCCCAACGATAATTATAACATCTGTGATGACCCTACCTAAAAATAAAAAACCCCGCCTTCCAAGGGAAGACGGGGTTTTCAGCGAGATGATAATGATTTCTAGTACATGGCCTTGACGCTGCCCCACAGCACGTTCTCGACGTCGACAATGGGCGTCTCGGGCTCGATCTTGCCGTCCCACCGCTCGTCGAAGCCGGGCTCGACGTTGCTGGCACTGGCATTGATTCCCGTCAGGAAGGCCCAGCCGAACTGGTCCACCGGGGCGATGTCGTCCAGGCGGGTGCCGCCGGTCCAGTCCATGGTGCCGGCCGCCGACCCCAGGGTGGCGGTGAACATCGTCCGGGACAAGACGGTGATGTTGCCGACCAGGATGGCGGTGCCGTCGGTGAAGGTGCCCAGGTTGGCGTAGTCGGCCGCGGTCCCGTTGTCTTCATAGATCGAGACGGTTCCGTTGGAATACGTCTGCGTCGGCGGGCCGTCCGCATCGAGGGTCAGCCCCGTGACGACCACCGTGTACTGGAAGTTGTCGAAGTCGAGCGCGATGGGCGTGGTGCCGGGCGCTGGGTCAGCCATGATGCTGTACATGCTCAGCGAGCCCCCGACAGCGGCCGGGACATCGGCCTGGCCGAGGAAATCGAAAAGCTGCTGGGCCGAAGCGGGCACCGCGAGCGCCGCCAGGACCAGGATCATCAGTGTTACCCTTTTTTTCATGTCCTATCCTCCAAAGTTGAAAACGCCTGCAAAGCGTCCTGATGACCTAGTCCCTGTAAAGAGCTTTCAACGAACCCCAGTTGGTGGTTTCGGTGGAAACAGCTGCCTCGATCTCAAAGACCCCGTCGATCTGCAGGTCATAGCCCGCAGGAATCTGGGCGCCGGATTCCAGGGTGAAACTGCCACCCCAGGAATAGGCGCAACCGGTGCAAACTTCACTGATCACTTCGCCGGCGACGCCGTCGAGCGTGCCCTCGAAGGAACCGTAACCGCCCGGAGCGATGAAGATCGTGAAATCATTGAAGGCGCCCTGGAAGAACAGGGTGCCGTCGTTGAACGTGGCCGGCGATGTGGGATTCGGGGGCGCGACGCCCCAGTCGGCGTTCTGGGCGCCATCCCGGTAGATTTCGAGAGTGCCGCCGGTATAAGCGATCACCGTGGTGCCGGCGACATCGAATTCACCGGTGCTGACCAGATCGTGGATGTAAAAGGTCAGCTCTTCGGTTCCCAGGTCCACCCCGAAAATGGGGTCGGCGCCATTGCCCACGCCCGTGAAGTACAGAACGTCACCCGGATTGCTGGGAGGAAATCCTCAAGCCTTCCCAGGCAAGTCCGGGTATCGATACCGGGCGCTTTTGGGCCGAAAGCGAACCGGCGTTCGTCACAAAGGTCTTGCGCCCCATGGTGGCCCAGCAGGGCGACAAGCTGCCGGTGAGCGCCTTTGCGCCGGACGGCATCTTCCCGGTGTCTACGACGCAGTATGAAAAACGGGGTGTTGCCTTTATGGTGCCGGAATGGGTCATGGACAACTGCATCCAGTGCAACCAGTGCGCCATGGTCTGTCCCCACGCCACCATCCGCCCGCTGCTGTTGACGGATGAAGAGGTGAAAGGGGCGCCGGCGGGGTTCGAGGCCAAAAAAGCCCTCGGCAAAGAACTCAAGGAGTATCAATTCCGCATCCAGGTCTATCCCCTGGACTGCATGGGCTGCGGCAACTGCGCGGACATCTGTCCGGCCAAGAAAAAGGCCCTTGTCATGAAACCGCTGGACACCCAGACGGAAGTCCAGGTGCCCTGTCAGCAATATTCCGCCACCCTGCCGGTACGGGATAATCTTCTGAAGCGCACTTCTCTCAAAGGCAGCCAGTTCTGCCGGCCGCTGCTCGAGTTCTCAGGGGCCTGTTCAGGCTGCGGAGAGACGCCCTATGCCAAGCTCCTGACCCAGCTTTATGGCGAGCGGATGGTCATTGGCAATGCCACCGGCTGCAGTTCCATCTGGGGCGGCAGCGCACCGGCCATACCCTACTGCGTCAATCAGGACGGGTTTGGCCCCACCTGGGGCAATTCGCTGTTCGAGGACTCGGCCGAATTTACTTACGGTATGTTTTTGGGCGCCCTTCAGCAGCGACGCAAATTGGCGGACCGGGCCAAAGAGGCCCTGGCGGCCGACACGCTGCCGCAGGAGGTCAAAGACGCCCTCTCCGGCTGGCTGGACAACATGCAGGATGCCGAGGGGTCCCGGCAATACGGCGACCGGCTCAAAGCGCTTCTGCCGGCGCACCGCGACAATCCACTATTGAGTGAAATCGCGAGTATGTCCAAGCTGTTTACCAAGAAATCCTACTGGATTTTTGTCGGCGACGGTGCGGCCTATGACATCGGCTTTGGCGGCATCGATCATGTGTTGTCAACCGGCGAAGACATCAATGTCATCGTTTTCGACACCGAGGTGTATTCCAACACCGGTGGTCAGTCCTCCAAGGCGACGCCCACCGGCTCCGTGGCCAAATTTGCGGCTTCCGGCAAGAAAACCGCTAAAAAAGACCTGGGTGCCATTGCCATGTCCTACGGTTATGTCTACGTTGCGAATGTCGGCATGGGGGCCAACAAGCAGCAGCTCATGAAAGCGGTTACCGAAGCCGAATCCTACAACGGGCCCTCGCTGATCATGTGCTACGCTCCCTGTATCAACCAGGGGATCAGAAAGGGGATGGGAAAAAGCCAGGAAGAGACCAAACTGGCCGTTCAGAGCGGTTACTGGCCGCTTTACCGGTATAACCCCACACTGAAGGCCGAGGGCAAAAATCCCTTTTCCCTAGATTCCAAGCAACCCGATGGAAGCCTGCAAGAATTTCTAGCCGGTGAAGTGCGATACGCGTCTCTGCAAAAATGCTTCCCGGATGAGGCCGAACGGCTCAATGCGCGCCTGGAGGAAGAATACAATGAGCGCTATGAAAACCTGAAGCGGCTTGCTGAAGAAAAACTCCCCGCCGAGGCGGCGGAAGAATCTGAAAAGGAGATTGAATCATGAGAGATGTTGTGATTGTTTCCGGCGCCAGAACCCCGGTAGGGGCCTTTGGCGGAAGCCTGAAAGACATACCGGTGGTGCAATTAGGGGCTTTAGTGTTGAAAGAGACCCTCAAAAAGGTCGGTTTGCGGCCTGTCGCCTCTGAAAAACTGACCCGATTTGAGCCGGATGCCCTTAAAGACACGGGGCAGGTGGAACTGGAAAAAGGGTTCTATGACTATGACGATGCCCTTCAGCCGGTGAATATCGACGAGGTGATCATGGGTAATGTCGTGGCTGCCGGCCAGGGTCAGAATGTGGCCCGGCAGGCCTCCATCCGGGCCGGTATCCCCAAAGAGACCGGGGCGTATACGATCAACAAGCTCTGTGCTTCCGGCATGAAAGCAATGGCCCTGGCCGCACAGGCGGTCCGTTACGGGGAGGCGGAGATTATCCTGGCCGGCGGGATGGAGAATATGAGCCTGATCCCTTATGTGGTGCCCGCTGCCCGATGGGGCGCCCGCATGGGCAACGTGGAAATGGTGGATCTTTTAACCCTGGATGGGCTGAATGAGGTTTTTTATGGCTATCATATGGGGATGACCGCTGAAAATATCGCCGCAAAGTACGGTATTTCCAGAGAAGAACAGGATGAGATCGGGGCCCTCAGCCATCAGCGGGCGAGAAGGGCCA
The DNA here is from genome assembly GCA_942492615.1 of Candidatus Krumholzibacteriia bacterium. Classification (GTDB taxonomy): domain Bacteria; phylum Krumholzibacteriota; class Krumholzibacteriia; order LZORAL124-64-63; family LZORAL124-64-63; genus CALOFL01. The sequence goes on along the minus strand of CALOFL010000019.1, from coordinate 23,909 downwards.
TTGCCGATGGGCTCTTTAAACAAGAGATCGTGCCGGTGCTCATCCCCCAGCGCAGAGGCGAACCGCTGGTTTTCGACACCGATGAGCGGCCGATGGATACCTCGGCGGAAAAAATGGCCAAACTGCGTCCGGCTTTCAAGAAAGATGGTACCGTGACAGCCGGAAATGCCTCAGGCATCAATGATGCCGCTGCCGCTCTGTTGATCATGTCGGATGCCAAAGCCAAGGATCTTGGACTCAAGCCCTTGGTTAAAATAAAAGCCTGTTCTTCCGGAGCACTGGATCCCGCCTTCATGGGCCTGGGCCCCATACCGGCGGTGAGAAAACTCCTTCAAAAAGAAAAGCTTTCCGTCAATGACTTCGGTGCCGTTGAACTCAACGAGGCCTTTGCCTCCCAGGCCATTGCGTGCGTGAGAGAGTTGAACTTCGACATGGATAAGACCAATGTTCTCGGAAGCGGAATTTCCATCGGTCATCCCATCGGCTGTACCGGCGCCCGCATCGTCCTGACCCTGATGGGCGAGATGGTGCGAAAGGACCATGACCTGGGCCTTGCCACCCTGTGCATCGGCGGCGGCCAGGGCATGGCCACGGTTTTGGAAAAAGTGTAGGGGGCATTTCATGGCAATCGGAAGTTATTGGGCGGACGATTATGTCCAAAAGAAAAAAAGCGTTCAAGAGGCCATCGGTTCGATACGCTCGGGCCAGCGGATTTTTATCGGGTCTTATTGCGGTGAGCCCCAATGTCTGGTCAGGGGGCTTGCCGAAGCCGCCCCGCGCTTCAGCAATATCGAGATTATTCGTCTGATGTCCCAAGAAACCACCCCCTTGTACTTGATCGCCAACAAAACCCAGGATCAAAGCCTGGGTATCCGGTCCTTTTATCTCGGATCGGCCAGGTCCGGTGGACTGGCAAGAAACATGCGCTTTTACACACCGGTGATCATGTCCGCGATACCCCAGCTCTTCACCAGCAGAAGGATTCCCCTCGATGTGGCCCTGGTCCAGGTTAGCCCGCCGGATGATTTTGGCTGGATGAGCCTGGGGGTTTCGGTGGATGTCACCCTGGCGGCCGCCCTTGCCGCCGACCGGGTGATTGCCCAGGTCAATACGAAGATGCCCATGGTGCTGGGCCGGAGTTTTATCCATGTCAATGATGTGGATGCCATTGTCGAGCACGATGAGGATCTCCTGACCATCTCTCCGGTTCCAAAGTCAGAGCCGGCCAATCTCATCGGCCGGCATATCGCCCGCCTGATAGAGGATGGCTCGACCCTGCAGATCGGCCTGGATGCCGCCTCCCAGGCAACCGGCCTGGCCTTGTCGGACAAGAATGATCTGGGGATCCATTCACAGTTCGTCACCGAGGATATCATGCATCTGTATGCCAAGGGCGTTATCAATAACCGCAGCAAAGGCTATAACAACGGCAAACTGGTCGCCAGTTGTGCCGTTGGAACACCAGCCCTATATGAATTCCTGCATATCAATCCGGCGGTGGACTTTTATCCCACCGATTACGTCAATGACATCGATATCATTGCCCGTCACAACAAAATGGTTTCCATGAACGTGGCGCAGTGCATGGACCTGGCCGGTCAAGTTTCCTGCGATGCTGTGGCGTACACCCTTTTCGCCGGGGTTTCAGGCATTCCAGACTTTGTCAGGGGGTCGAACCGCTCCCCCGGCGGAAAATCAATCATCATGCTCCACTCGACCACCGATGACGGCAAAACCAGTCGGATCGTGCCGTTGCTGAACAATACGATCGTCACCGTTCCCAGAGACGACGTGCGCTATGTCGTAACGGAGTACGGGGTGGTCAATCTTTTCGGAAAAAGCACCCAGGAACGGGCGTTGGCCATGATCAGCATCGCCCATCCCGATTTTCGGGATGAGCTGATGCATAAAGCCAAACAGCTGGGCATGATCGGTGCCGAACGGAGTTTAGGTGAATCGGTCCACGGCATCTATCCGGTTAAAATCGAGGAGACCATCGTCATTGACGGTGAAAAGATTGTTTTGCGACCGGCGAAACCGGTTGACGAAAGAAGGATCCAGGAACACTTCTACCACCTGGATCGACAAGACATCGTTTCGCGATTCTTTCATGCAAAAAAAAGTTTCGTGCGCGATGATGTGGAAGGCATGAGCCAGATTGATTACATCCGCAATCTGACCATTGTCGCCGTTGTGGGAGAGTTCGGTTTTGGTCGCGTGGTGGGTGTTGGAGAGTATTATCTTGAAGAAGCGAAAAATCTAGCGGAAATCGCCTTTTCGGTCAGCAAAGACTATCAGGGCAAGAAGCTCGGTCGGATTTTAATCCGCAAGCTGGCCGAAGCCGCCCGGGAAAACGGCATCTCCGGCTTGTTTGCCATCACATCACCGCAAAACCAACGCATGATAAAGCTTTTCAAGACATTGCCGTACAAAGTCGTTTCGGTTTTGGGGGATGATTTGCTGCTGAACTGCCGCTTTGACGAACCCGCCTGACGAGGTCTCTGCCCTTACAGAATAGGAGAATTGCTCATGCACGCGCTCGATGCCATTTTCTCACCGCAATCGGTCGCCGTCGTCGGCGCATCGGCCACACCCGGCAAGGTGGGACATGACATTTTCGCCAATATTTTACGCGGCGGCTACACCGGCACTCTTTATCCGGTCAATCCCAACGCCAAATCGATTTTATGTGTGCGGGCCTATCCGTCGGTAAAAGAGATACCCGATCGAGTGGATCTGGCCATGCTCATTCTCCCCCCCCGGCTGGCCCTTGAGGCCGTCAAAGAGGCGGCCGAATCGGGGGTTAAGGGGATTGTCATCGTTTCGGCCGGATTTCGTGAAGTCGGTGAGCGCGGCGCCGAGATCGAAAACCGGATCGTTTCGATCTGCAAAGAAGCGGCCATCCGGCTGGTAGGCCCCAACTGCCTGGGCGTCATCAATCCTCTGCCTGAGGTGCGACTCAATGCCAGTTTTTCGGCACGCATGCCAAAACCCGGCAAAATTTCTTTTATATCCCAAAGCGGCGCGTTGTGTACGGCCGTTCTGGATTTTGCCGCCGACCGGGACTTCGGGTTTTCAAAGTTTATCTCCATCGGCAACAAGGCCGACGTGGACGAGCTGGATTTGTTGCGCTATCTGCACGAGGACACGAACACCGAGGTCATCATGATCTACCTGGAAGAACTGCGCCGGGGCCCGGAATTTGTCGAAACGGTAAAAGAAATCACGTCCGGCTATCGCAGAACGCCGGTGCTGGTGATCAAATCCGGCCGGACCATGGCCGGCGCGGCGGCGGCTGCCTCGCATACCGGCGCGCTGGCCGGATCCGAAGCGGTTTACGATGCGATTTTCAAGCAAACCGGTATCATCCGTGCGGAATCAATCCACGAGCTTTTTGATTTTGCGAGCGCCTTTGCCTATAAAGAAGAGAGCGCCCTTGGCAAACTGCGCCGAAAGGTCCCCCGCGGCAACCGGGTGGCCATTATCACTAATGCCGGTGGACCGGGAATCGTGGCCACCGACGTGACGGTTTCATCCGGTCTCAGGCTGGCCCGTTTTCAGGAAGAAACCGTCGCGGCCCTGGCCAGCCATCTTCCCGAGACCGCCAATCTCAACAATCCGGTCGATGTTATCGGTGATGCTTCCCCGGATCGTTATGAAAATGCACTGTCGGCGGTCATAAAGGATGAGGGCGTAGACGGGGCACTGGTGATCTTGACGCCGCAGTCGATGACCAACGCGCTGGCCACCGCCGAAGCGATTGTGCGCGTGGCCAGGGGTTCCCAAAAACCGATCCTGTGCAGCTTCATGGGGATCGTCGATGTCTCGGCCGGGGTCAAATATCTGCAGCAGCATGGCTATCCGGTGTTCAACTTTCCGGAAAACGCCGCCAAGGCCTTCGGGACCCTTTACAAGTACTCCCAGTGGGTGAGCCGCCAGCAGCTGGCCCCGTTGACGCTCCAACACGATCGGGAGCGGGCCGATCGGATCATCCAGTCCTGTCTTGCGGCGGGGAAAACCCATTTGGGTGAATTGGACGGAACGGATCTGCTTCAATGTTACGGTTTCAATGTGCTGCCGACACGGCTGGCCAAAGACGACCGTGAAGCCGTTGACATCGCCGAAGAGATCACCTATCCGGTCGTGATGAAAATCGTCTCCCCACAAATACTGCATAAATCCGATGCCGGCGGCGTCGTGGTGGGACTCAAAAACCGTGAGGCGGTTAAAAAAACCTATAACGATATTGTCTCCCGTGCATCCAAATACGATCCCAAAGCCATCATCGAGGGGGTCTTGGTTCAAAAATTGGCCCCACCCGGCACCGAAACGATTCTGGGCATGAACCGATATCCGATATTCGGGCCTTTGCTCATGTTTGGATTGGGGGGGATCTACGTGGAGTTGTTTGAAGATGTGGTTTTTCGGCTGGCCCCCATTGGCCGCAATGAAGCCCGCCGGATGATGCATGAAATTAAAGGCTTCAAACTTTTTGAAGGGTTCCGGGGACGTCCAAAGGCGGATCTGGTCGTGATCGAAAAATCATTGGTCTGCTTATCGGATTTGGTATTGAACCACCCGGAAATCAGCGAAATGGATATCAATCCACTGATGATCCATGAAGAAGGCAAGGGGGCCACGGTGGCCGATTGCCGGATCATCCTCAAACCGCTGGAAAAAGACGAATAATTAATGGACCACAAAAGCGCTGTTTATCCACGCAGAAGATCGCTTTTTACTATTTGAAATTATGATTGGATGTTGCTAACCACTATACTCAGAATTGATCAATTCAAACCGATTAAGGAGGAACTAATGCTGGAAATTAAAGATTCGGTAGCTGTGATTACGGGTGGTGCCAGCGGTATTGGCCTGGCGCTTTCAAAGTACTGGCTTGAAAAAGGCGGCAAGGTCGTCATCGGCGACGTGGTCGAATCGGCCCTCAAGCAGGCCGCTGAGGAACTCAAGGGCGATGTGGCCACGGTACTCTGCAATGTCACCAAAGAGGAGGACTGCGCCAGGCTGGCCGATACCGCCATCGAAAAATTCGGTCAGATCAACCTGGTGGCCCCCTTTGCCGGCATCATCAAAGACGGCCTGATGGTTTCTCCGGACCGGGAAACCGGTAAGGTCACGCGAAAAATGTCTCTGGAGAATTTTGCAGCGGTGATCAACATCAACTTGACGGGTGTATTTCTGACGGTTCGCGAGTGTGCTGAACGCATGATCAACCACAACTGCAAGGGATTGATCTGCCTCGTCTCATCCACCGGTTCTTTGGGTACGGCCGGCCAGATCAACTATTCTTCGACCAAGGCGGCCATGTCGGTGATGCCTAAGGTCATTACGGCCGAGTTCTTTCGCCGCGGGCTGGCCGATAAAATCCGTTGTGTGGCCGTTGCCCCGGGATATGTGGGCACGGCCATGGTAAAGGGTATGAATCAAAAAGCTTTGGAAACCATCGTCTCCCAGGTGCCCATCGGCCGACTGGTAGAACCGGAAGAGGTGGCGATGCTGGTCGGAGATATTTATCGCAACGAGGCTTTGGCCGGTGATGTTTTCTTTATCCACGGCGGTCTGCGGTTGGGGTCGAAAGGATAAACCATTCGTGAAATATTTACCCGCGGGTTACAGCTTCAAGAGAGGTGAACGATGAGTGAGAAGGAAAAAGAATCTTTCGATCCGAAGCCGGTTCTGGAGAACTGGTTGAAAGTGGCAACGGATTTCTGGGGGCCGGTGATGGATATGTGGTCCGCCGCTTCAGGAAAAACAGACGCTTCGACGAAACAAGAGGGGAGTCGGGCAAAAAAAAATTTGGAATCCGCTTTAAGATCTTGGAAGGCAATATCTGCCGCCATGAGTGAACCGGAGACCGGACAATCCATTTTTGAGGGGATTCGGGTGCTGCCCGAAATCGTATCGAAGATGACCCAGACCGGCTGGGACGGTTACTTAAAACTGCAACAACAGTGGTACGAACGTCTGTCGAGAACCGGCCAAGCCACGGAAGCATACAGGTTCGATAATCTCGATCAAGATGCCTTGAGTGTCTGGAGCGAAATATACGAAAAGGAATTCCGGCGTTTGCTGTATATGCCCCAGTTGGGTCTGACCCGATTATACCAGGAAAGAGCCAACAAGGCCCTGGACCAATTTACCTTGCTCCAAGCCGCCATGGCTGAATTTCTACAGATGCTGTTTTTGCCCATGGAAAAATCCTTACAGGTCCTGCAGGAAAAGATGGCTGAGATGGCCGATGAGGGCCAGATGCCGGAAAATCCTAAAGTGTATTATCAGATGTGGGTAAAAATACTGGAAGGCCATTACATGACCCTTTTTGAAGTCACCCGAGTATACCAGTAAAATGCACACAACCCTCGGTGCCTTTGAAAATTTTGTTGCAGCCAAAAATGAGATCCTTAAAGATTTCCTCCAAGCCTTACCCGTTCCCACCGATAAGGATATGGATGAATTGTACCAGGAGATTTACTTGTTAAAGAAGCGTCTGCGCGAACACGAAAAAAATCATGCATTGGAAAACAGCCGCCAAGAACCTCAGATTCAGTAACGTTAAGGAGGACATTATGGCTGAAGCAAAAATTCCCGTGGATTTAATTTTGTCCAAGTTGGCCGAGGATGCCGAAAAAACACCGGATAGGGTCCAAAAGGCTAAGGATGTTTTGCTGAGTGAACTCGATACCGCCATTGCCACCACGCCCTATGAAGTGGTTTACCAGGAAGACCGGGTAAAGTTGAAGCACTATTATCCGGTTTTACCGAAGAACAAATTGATGAAAACGCCTCTGCTGGTGGTCTATGCTCTGATCAACCGCGAGACCATGCTCGACCTTCAACCCGGTCGCAGCATCGTGCAAAATTTTTTAAACGATGGGATCGATCTTTACATGATCGACTGGGGGTATCCGACCCGCAAGGACAAATTCCTGACCATTGATGATCATGTGAACGGGTACATGGACAACATCGTCGACTTTATCCGCCAGCAGCATAACCTGCCCAAAATCAATTTAATGGGCATCTGCATGGGCGGCGCCTTTTCGGTGATGTATTCGGCGCTGCATCCTGAAAAAATCAAGAACCTGGTGACCACCGTGACCCCGACCAACTTCGATACCGATCAGGGGCTTTTGCACATCTGGATGAAAAACGTGGATGCAGACCGCATGGTCGAAACCTTCGGGAACATGCCCGGCGATATCATGAACCTGGGATTTCTGCTGTTAAACCCTGCCCGGCTGATGATCGACAAGTACGTCGGTTTCCTGGAAAACATAGACAACAAAACCTTTGTGGAAAACTTTGTCCGCATGGAAAAATGGATCTTCGACAGTCCGGATGTGCCCGGGGAAACGTTTCGGCAGTTCATACAGGATTGTTATCAGAAGAACCTGCTGATTCAGAGCAAAATGGAACTGGGGGGCCGCCGGGTGGATCTTAAAAAAATTACCATGCCGCTTTTAAATTTTTACGGTCAGTATGACCACCTGGTCCCACCGGCTGCCTGTGAATTGTTGACCAGCAAGGTGGGCAGCAAAGACACCCAGGACATCTGCCTGCAAACGGGCCACATCGGAATCTATGTCAGCTCCAAGTTTCAAAAAGAGTTCGCACCTAAGATAGCTGGTTGGCTTAAGGAAAGGGAGCATGAAGAACCCAAACGCCAAGCCCAAAAGAGATCATCAAGACGAAAACCGGCAAAAAAAAAAGTGGCTAAAGCCGGGTCGGTACCGGCGCCGCAATAACCGAAATGAGTCATTGGGCTTATAACTATGGTGTATAACTTAGCGGTTACAACTATTGAGGAGATAAACCATGACGAAGAAAAACGACTATTTTAAAACATTTTGCAAAGTCAGCCAGGCATTTGGGACGACCCTTGATAATAAAGAACTGCTAAACCTGATCGTCGCCAGCGCTATTGAAACCATGGGCGCTAAAGCCGCGTGTCTCTTTTTGGCCGATGAAGGCAAGGATGTCTTTGTGCCGGTGGCCCAAAAGGGATTGTCCGACACATACTTGCACGCCAATCCCTTAAAAGCAAAAAAGATTGTGGCCGCAATCCAAAAGGAAGGCTATCTCCACTTTCGCGATGCCACCTCAGATCCCCGTCTGGAGCACCACGAGGCGAAAAAGGCGGAAGGGATTGCGACCCTCTTGTCTGTCGCGGTGGTCGTCAAAAAGAAAACCATCGGTATTCTTTCTCTGTACATGGCCGAAATAAAGGATTTTACCGAGCAGGAGATTGATTTTATGGCGGCCATGGCGGAACACGGCGGCATGGCGATTGAAAATGCCCGCCTGTTTGAACGGATGCGGCATAACACGAAACTGTTTCTCGACATGGCGGCCGGCATCAACTCGAGTTTGGATATCAAGGAAATACTGCACAAACTGACGGCCGATCTTGGCGAGTCCCTTTCAATGAAGGGTGTGGCTATTCGCCTTCTGAATAAAGAAGATGAAACATTGAAACTCGTGGCCAGCCATGGCCTGAGCAAAAGCTTTCAAGACAAGGGGCCCGTATCGGCGGTTAAGTGTTTGGTCCACACCCTTAAAGGCGAAACCAAGGTGATCGAGGATGTGGCGACGAGCGAAGATATTCAATACAGAAAAGAGACCTTAAAGGAGGGTATCGTCTCGATGCTCTGTGTGCCCATAAGGTCGAAGGACGAAATCATCGGCGTGTTGAGATTGTACAGCGACGTAAAGCGAGGTTTTCCTGAAGATACCATTATGTTGGTAAACGCCATTGCTCATCAGGGGGGCTTGGCCATTCAAAATGCATCGATGCACATGATGCTTCAGGAGGATAAAAAGAGTCTGGAGCAGGAAATATGGAGTCATCGCATGTGGTTTTGACGTTTTTTCTACGCTTCCAGAGCATGAATTGTAACCGTTCATAGGGTTGCAAAGTCCGATGCGCTATAAACCATCTAATTGTAAGCGTTTACAGGGTGCCACAGATGCAAGGCGTCGGGGGCGCAGACGACCTTTTGTACTTCAAGTGCCTAGCAGATGCGGTGCCCTGTGAACGCTTACTATGAATTCGGATAACCGAATACCAATAATAAGGAGGGAAAGATGAGAAACTTGACGCTCAATTATGAGACGCTCATCAAGGTTACCCGGTCCCTATCGAGATCGAAGGACCCGGAGAAAATCATTCAAGAGACGGTTGAGAGCATCAAATCAGCGCTGGGCGTAAAGGGATGCGCGTTGTTTCTGATCAATCAACAATCAAAAGATTTGGAAGTGGCCGCTTCGACAGGATTGAGCACGGAGTACCTGAACAAGGGAACAGTGAGCGCTCTGAGCTCTATTGCCGATTCCCTTAAAGACGGCCCGGTAGCGGTTTATGATGTCAGCGATGATCCCCGAATCCAATATCCGGGGGCAGCCAAAAAAGAGGGCATCGCTTCCATTCTTTCCGTGCCCATCTTTGTCGGTGATGCGGCCATCGGCGCCATCCGGGTTTATACCGCCGAGAAATGGGAATTTACCCTGGACGATGTGAATTTCGTTCAGGCTCTGGCTCAGATCGCCGGTGTTCTCATCGAAATGAGCCGACTGCATAAAGGTCAGAATGAATACATCGACGTTTTGACCACCAGCTGTGAGTCTCCGGCACTGTAGCATAATAAGACATAGGTTGAGCGGTTTCCCGCCCAGGCGTGATTCACCGTTCTGGGTTGAAAAGCCCTTAAACCCTGGAACCGATAAGTTTAGGCAAGGTTTTAGATCCGTTTCGAGTTTTTGGCCCATCCGGTTTTTTGCGACCTTCTGTTTGCAACAACCAGTGACCCGGCAGGCCGCCGACGGTTGTTGCGGTCTCATACGGCACGGAACTCGGCGCCAAGCGGTCCGAACCCCATCACAGGTCCGGTTAAAAAAGGCCGCTGCCGTTTGACTGCCTTGCGGGCATTGGTTGTATGTGTGCTATGGCGCTGGGGCAATGCTCTCTAAAAACCTCAAACAGCTGCGTCTGCTGCAACCAAAGCCGCTACCGGCGCTATCACAGGATGAAAGCCTGTCCAAAAAGTCGCAATAACCGGAAGCCCCAAAAAATCTCGTCCGGGGCGGCGCCGTTCGGCAGACATGCTGGATGACGCCGTTGACGCAGCAGATCCCGTCTCGACGACCATCATTCCAGGCGACCCCAAAGAGCGCAAGCGGTCGCCCACGCCTTTGCAAACTGCGGATTGACAATTATTATAAAAACGTTAGCATAAATCTGCAGGTTTCCCTGAAGCCGAACAATGCCCGGTGTGTTGCACCCAAGAGCTCATCAGACTTAATTGCGCAGAGCCAACTTGATTTGCGGTGAGATGCACCTGTCTAAATATCGCCTGTCGATTGAGACCAAACCGCAAAAGGGAGGTAAGGCAATGGAACAGCGCCAGTTGGGAAAACAGGGGTTGGTCGTATCCGCCATCGGCCTCGGCTGTATGGGAATGTCGGAGTTCTACGGAACCGCCGATGAAAAAGAGTCTGTCGCCACCATTCATCAGGCGCTCGATGCGGGGGTCAGTCTGCTCGATACCGCCGACATGTATGGACCATTCAAGAACGAAGAACTGGTCGGCAAAGCCATTCGCGACCGACGGGACACAGTCGCTCTGGCGACTAAATTTGGAATCGTGCGCACCGGCGACGCCTCCTTTCGCGGGGTCAACGGCCGACCGGATTACGTGAAGACGGCTTGTGACGCCTCGCTGCGCCGCTTGGGAGTGGATCATATCGACCTGTACTATCAGCATCGAGTGGATCCCGACGTGCCCATCGAGGAAACCGTGGGAGCGATGGCGGAACTGGTGACGGCCGGCAAGGTGCGTTATCTCGGTCTTTCGGAAGCCGGACCACAAACCATCCGGCGGGCGTACGCGGTCCACCCGATCAGCGCCCTGCAAACGGAATACTCCTTGTGGAGCCGGGAACCTGAGGCCGAAATCCTGTCGACCCTGCGGGAACTGGGAATCGGCCTGGTGCCATACAGCCCGCTGGGGCGTGGTTTTTTAACCGGACGTTTCAAACGTTACGAGGATCTGGCCGCCGATGACTATCGTCGTCATTCGCCGCGGTTTCAGGGGGAAAACTTCGCAAAAAACCTGGAACTGGTCGAACGGGTTAAACAGATGGCGGCCGGCAAAGGGGTTACCGCCGGCCAACTGGCCCTTGCATGGGTGTTGGCGCAGGGGAAGGATATCGTACCGATTCCGGGAACGACGCGCCGCAGTCATTTGGAACAGAATATCGCCGCCGTCGATTTGAACATAACCCCAAGCGACCTGTCCGATATTGCGGCCTCGATGCCGCCGGGAGCGGCTAGCGGGATGCGCTATCCGGAAGAGATGATGCGCCTGGTCAACCTGTAAGATCGATATGATAGCTGAGTCGCCTTCCCTTTAGGTGCTCGCGCCGATAAATTGATCGACGCATCACTCTCTGCAGGACAGCCGGACAGGGCGCAATCCGGGCCGGGTTACCCGAATACCAACCATCGCAGAGACCCTGACGCTCTTTTTTTGGCATCAGGTGTTTGTCTTGCATGTCTTATGGAGGAGCAAGGAATGGCATATTCTGAGCAACTTCCCATGCGGTTTCCCGATGAGAATGCCGCTTTGCGCATCATTCTGGAGGGAACCGCCATGGAGACAGGCGAACGTTTCTTCGAAGCCTTAGTGGTCAACATTGCCAAGGCCCTCAACACGCACAGCGCCTGGGTCACCGAGTATGTTGAAGAAAACCGGCACCTGCGGGCACTGGCTTTTTGGGCCGACGGGCAAATGATCCGCGATTTCGAGATGGAAATCGACGGGACGCCCTGCGAGGCCGTTATCAAAACCGCCGAACTGATCCACCACCCCGATAATATTCTCGAGATATTTCCGAATAATTCAAGCTTGAAGAACATCGGTGCCGTCAGTTACATGGGCGTGCCGCTGTTGGACAGCGGCGGCAAGATCCTCGGGAACCTGGCGGTTCTCGATACGCGGCCCCTACCCAAAGAACAACGCGCCGAAGCGCTTATGCGGATATTTGCCGCACGGGCAGCGGCCGAACTGCAGCGTCTGAAGGCCGAGCTGGAAATCCAGCGACGCGAGGAAAAGTATCGGCGCATCGTGGAAACCACCGCCGAAGGCTTTTTGCTGATGGACGGGGATTTTGTCATCACCGACGTAAACGATGCCTATTGTAGAATGATCGGCTACAGTCGATCGGAGATAATCGGCAAGACGCCGTTGGACTACGTCACGGAAGATTTCAGGCAATATTTGAAAATCAACCGGCTTGAGTTGGCTGCCGGAGACAATCGTGAGATCGAGGGAACTGTGCTGTCAAAAAACGGGCGCCGAATTCCTGTGTTGGTTCACAGCAACAAGCTTCGGGACGACCGCGGGACGGTCATCGGCAACATGAACTTTGTGATCGATATGACCGAGCGTAAAAAATCGCTCGAGCTTGCGGCCGAAGTCCAGAAAAGTCTTCTCCCGCAAAAAAGCCCGCAAATCAGGGGCCTTGACATTGCCGGCTGGGCCTTGAGCTGCGACGAGATCGGCGGTGACTATTTTGATTACCTGCCGGGACAGAATTGTCCGGATGAGCACCTCGGCATTGTGGTGGGAGACGTGACGGGCCACGGGGTCGACGCTGCCCTTCTCATGACGACCGCGCGGGCGTTTTTGCGCATGCGTGCCGCTCAATGCGGAGATCCTTCGCAAATCATCACCGAAATGAACCGCCATCTGGCCTTGGACGTTCTCAACACCGGCCGGTTCATGACCTTGTTTTACCTGAGTATCGAGCCGGCCCAACGGCAGCTGTTCTGGGTAAGGGCGGGTCACTCCCCGGCGGTAATCTACGATCCCACTTGGAAAGAGTTTAGTGAACTGAAGGGAGACGGATTGGCGCTGGGAGTCGACGAGACGTTCGTTTATCAGCACTATTTGAAAACCGGCCTCGCCGCGGGGCAGGTCATCGTCATCGGAACCGATGGGATTTGGGAGGCCTGTGACCGGGACGGAAAAATGTATGGCCAAGATCGTTTTCGTGATATCATCCGCCGGAACGCCCACCGGCCGGCAAACGCCATCCTCGAAGCCGTATACGACGATGTGAATCGCTTCACACTTGGCCGCAAGCGCCAAGACGACATGACCCTGGTGGTGGTCAAGGTGGTCGAAGGCCTGGGGGAGGTCGGCGACTGGCAAATTTAGGACTGCTCGTTCGAGCGGTTTTCCTTCTGCAAAAGATACCGGAAAAAAAGGAGCAGAACATGAGCACAGAAAATCTCTTAGTAGAAATCGGCGAGGATTTCGTTGCGGCCATCACTCTCAACCGGCCCAAAGAGCTCAACACCTTCAACACCCATCTGGCGCGCGAACTCGTTGCCGCGTTGGAAGAACTGGATCAGCAAGCTCGGGCGCGCGTGATTATCCTCAAGGGGGCAGGTAAAGCATTCTGTGCCGGCATCGATGTGACGGAATTTTTCGATAAAACCGCCATGGAATACCGGGCCTGGATCGGAAACATGGAAAAACCGCTGGTGACTATCAGCCGCATGCGAACCCCGGTGATTGCCCAGGTTCAGGGCGTGGCGGCCGCCAACGGAGCCGGCCTGGTGGCGGCCGCCGATCTGGCGGTCGCGGCGGACAATGCCCGCATCGGCTTGACCGCCATCAATGTCGGTCTGAACTGCGTCGGGCCGGTCATTCCGGTGTCGCGATCGGTGGGCCGAAAGCGCGCGCTCGAAATGCTGTTTTTTGGCGAACTGCTCAAAGCTGGTGAAGCCCTGGAAATGGGCCTGGTGAACAAAGTGGTCCCTGCGGACGAGTTGGAAACGGAGACCCGCAGGTGGGCGGCGCGATTGGCACAAAAGAGTCCGGTTGCCCTTCAGATTGCCAAAAAAGCATTTTACGCCTCGGCCGACATGGACTACACTCAGGCTTTCGAGTACATGAACGAAGCCTTTGCGCGCCTGTGCACCACAGAGGATGCAACCGAAGGTGTCAAGGCTTTTCTGGACAGACGCAACCCCGAGTGGAAAGAGAAGTAGAGAGGCAACTATGGTCATCGAAGACACCATCGACACAGTGACGTTCGATCACTCCGGTGAGTCTCTGCAGATGTCGTTCGCAGAAATCAGCAATGACATCATCTCATTTCTGGACTACTACGGTGTGCCGTCGCTCATGGGCCGGTCTTTCTGCGACGTGATCGGAGCTGGAGACGGCCAGACGAAATTTGTGCGACTGATGACGGCTTGCGGCTTTGCCGGCGACCCCCGCGGTTTCTGCAGCGAACTCGTCCGTCAACTGACGCCGGCTATCAGTCGCGACGTGACCCCGGTGCGCATTAACGGCGTGGATCTGCCGCAGCTGCTGCTCGTGGCGCTCCTCGAAAAGCTGCTTCCCGGCAACAAATTTACCAGCGTCCGGACGGTGGCCCAATTGGAGAAGCTGACCGGCATGGCCGTTCCGGAGGCCGAACGGGATGACCTGCAAAAGGTGATCGACACCTATCCGGTGCGACTTTCGATGCACACCATCCGCCAGATGCGGGTGTCCCGTGCAGTGGCTTACCAGTATCTGCCCTTCGTCGAGGAACTCGATCAGACCGGTCACACCAACACCTGGATCGGCCAGTTCCACCAGGGACTGCTGGAACAGATGTACCAGAACCGCGTCATCTTTCTGCTGAACATGAGCTGCCCGGTTTACTGCCGGTTCTGTTTTCGCAAGCACAAGGATTCACGCAACCAGGACAACCCCACCACATCCGACGTCAACCAGGCCCTGGAACACGTGCGTTTGTCACCCGGTATCAAAGAGGTGGTTGTCACCGGCGGGGACCCTTTTCTCAACCGGGCCAACATGGCCTGCGCCATCGACGGTCTCAGCGACATTCCGCATGTCCAAACCCTGCGTCTGGCCACCCGGGCGGTGGCCTATTACCCGCACCTCTTTCTGGGGCACGACGGCGATCTGCTCAACTACCTGAAGATGAAAAACCTCGAACTGCAGCAAAAAGAAAAGCGCCTGGAACTGGCCACCCATTTCATCCATCCCGACGAGATTTCGCCGGACAGCCTGGAGATCATAACCGAACTCGTCAAAAACGGCATTGCCGTGTATGTGCAAACGCCGTTTCTAAAAGATTGCAACGATCAAGGACCGGAATTAGTCAGGCTCTTCAACCTGCTGCGAGGGGCCGGGGCAGAGCTACACTACATCTATATCCCCTGCAGCCCCATCCATGGCAACAGCATATACTGGACGCCGATATCGCAAGGACTTAAGACGGCCGTGTATTTGCGGGCCCACCTCTCCGATCGGGTCATCCCACGCATCTGCACCGCTACACCGATTGGCAAAATGGACTGGCACACCAGCGGTTGGGCCGTGGAACAGGATCCGGACAGCGATCATTTCATCTGGATCCGGACACCCTACACACCGGGCTATTTCAAATCATTCGCACCGCTGGCCGAAAATCTGGACAACCTGCGGGTCAATTCCGAGGGGACCATCGACGTGCGCTACATGGCCCGCATCGGCGATCCGGACCTTTTCCTCGGGGCCCGCAGCCGCCCGTCGCAAAGAAAACGGGCGACCGTGACGGACACGGCGGCGCTGAGTGGTCTGCAGGCCGAAGCCTTGGCCGACCAAAGCAGCCCGCATGCCGTGGTGACGTCCGGCGTTGAGGCCCTGCGGCGGGTGCACGAAACCCGGGTCGAAATGGATACCGCGGCCGGCGGCGAGGAGATGGTTTACATCAAGGCCCATCAGGCGATCACCGATGTCGTCATCACATCGGAGAAAGATGCCGTCGATGAGCTGTTTCGCATCACCACTCTGGTGCATCGGCTGCAGGATATTCCGCACGTCAATGCCGTGCGGCTGCGCAGCCTGAAGTTCAATTACATGCCCGACCGCTACACGAAAACCGTGGCGGCCCGTCTGGGCGACCTCAACCGATTGTCCGTCGTCAATCCGCTGCGACTCGAAATCGAGACCCAGTTCCTGCATTCCAAAGAAATCCAACCGATCCACAAACACATTGCCGCCGCCCTGCGAAACCGGGGCATCAGCGTCTATGCCAACATGCCCCTGCTGACCGGAGTCAACGACACCCCCGACGAGGTCAATCGGACCGCTTTCGGCTTGAGGCAGTGCGGCATCGAGTTTCACCATCTTTTCGTGGCCGGGACGCCGCTGCAACAGCGTTGGAACGGCGCCTGTCCTCTGGATGTGGCCGACGTGATCGACATCGCCGCCCGCGTGCGGCGGGACGGCAGCGGCCGGGAAATTCCGCGCTACATCATTCGCACACGGTTGGGTGAAGTGGACTTCGGGCTGACGTCTAGATTGCTGGCAGAGGACGGAATGATTCGCGTTCGGCTGACACCTTACGATCTGGCGTATTTCCGTGCAATGGATCCGGGATTCGACTGGCCGGAAGGGGTGACGGTGGACGGAGACGGTCGGCCGACCTTAGTGGTCGAAGGCTTGACGTCTTCCGACGGTTTTCTGGTGTTCGGCGCGCACCTCCCCCCATCCCTTCCTTTCTTTCAACCCTTATCCGGTGAAGTCATTTCCACAGGTTACGAGGTGCGGGTTACGGGGTTGCGGGACTGAGTTTCGAGTTTCAAGTATCTATTTTCGAACTAAAGTAGAAATCCTTCCGGGAAGGGATCGGAGGGATCGACGACAAATTCCTGCAGGCCGGTAATGTGGGCGGTGCTTTGAATGTCGACTTCGACCGCCCGGTGTTTACCGACCCTGGTCTCGGCGGCAACGCGGGCTTCAAAGGTCGTGCCCAGGGGACCGGCATTGACGAATGTCTGGTTGACCTTCAAAAGACCGCAGTGGTGCAGCAGGGTCAACTTGGCCGCCGTGCCGGTGCCGCAGGGGGACCTGTCCATGTGGGCCTCGCCGTAAATGACAACCGAACGACCCCGTTGTAGCGCATGATCGGCGGTGTCGTAGAACTCGACCACATCCACCGTTCGGACTTCCGGGCGCAGCGGGTGCCGGACCACGAGCCGGCGGTTGGCGGCTTCAATGACGCGCATGCCCAGCTGTGTCAATTCGGACGCATGGGCCGCTTCCAACGGCAGCCCGATCTGATCGGCCGAGACCATCACGAAAAATCCTCCGACGCAGACCGTGTCTACCTGCAAACGTCCGTGGCCGGGCACATCGAGAGGTTCATCCGTGCGGTAGACAAACGAAGGGACGGTTCGAACGGCCACGGCCGCGAGCCGACCGTTCGACATCGTTACGCGGGTTTCCATGGGGCCCGATGGCGTATCGACGATAATGCGTTCTGCGGGATCGGTAATCTCGATCACGCCGGCCTCGATGAGAGTTGTCACTGCGCCGATGGTGGCATGGCCGCAAAGGAAAGGGTAGCGGCGGGCGTCCATGTAGATC
Source organism: Candidatus Krumholzibacteriia bacterium (assembly GCA_942492615.1). Lineage (GTDB taxonomy): Bacteria > Krumholzibacteriota > Krumholzibacteriia > LZORAL124-64-63 > LZORAL124-64-63 > CALOFL01. Next base: position 6,456 of record CALOFL010000019.1, on the reverse strand, counting down.
AAACCGAAGCGGGACCGGGGTGAGACGGCTTCGGTCAGCAGCGCGGCTAAAATGTCGCGATGACCGCGTGGCTCGCGGGTCAATGCCAGCCTGACGTGATCGAAGTTGTGCTGGAAGTGCGTCAGTTTTTCGGCCATGGTCCGGCCCGGGATCGGACCGAGCCCGCTGACGATCAACCGGGTCGATTCACCGGCCGTGTGGGAATCGATGGTCTTGATTCGGACCGGAAATTTTCGGGCCAGAGCGCCGGTGATTCGTTCAAAATCCGACATGGTTATACGGATTCGGTCGGCGGTTCGCCTTCAACTCTCAACAAATGACAGTGCCTCGGCGCCACCTGAACGACAACTTCGTCGCCGATGTCGTAGATCCGCGACCGCATCATGCTGATGGCGTGGATCTCGGGCCCGACATTCAGTTCGATGAAGTAGCTGACCTCGCCGCCCATATAGCTGCGGTCCCGTATCTTGCCTTCGAAGTGATTCATTCCTTCGCGCGGCGTGAAGTCTTTTTTCAGAAAGGCTTCGAACCGCTGGGCCCTGACAACCACCTCCACCCGTTCACCCGGTGTCCAGTCACCGTAGGGCTCTGCCAGAAGATGGTTGCCGGAATCGAGCGTGATGGTGACCAGGCCGTTTTGCCGTCCGGTCACTACCCCCGTGGAAAAATTCGAATGACCCAGGAAATCGGCCACGAAGTGGTTGGCCGGCCGGTTGTAGACTTCTTCCGGTGACCCTTCCTGCAACTTGAGACCTTCCCTCATCACGACGATCTTGTCCGACATGCTCAGGGCCTCGCGCTGGTCGTGGGTAACGAAGATGGTTGTCACCCCCAGTATTGACTGTAGATTGGCGACTTCACGGCGCATCTCTTCCCGCAGGTTTTCATCCAGTGCCGAAAGGGGTTCGTCCATGAGAAGAACATCCGGTTCAATCACGATCGCCCGGGCCAGGGCGATGCGCTGCTGCTGGCCGCCTGAAAGCTGCGCCGGCATCCGGTTTTCGACGCCGGGCAGGCGTACCATTTCTAAAGCTCGCGTCACCTTTTTCTTGATGTCATCTTTCGACACATCCCGGTACTTCAAGCCAAAGGCAACGTTGTCGAAGATGTTTTTGTGTGGAAATAGCGCGTAGTTCTGAAAAATCATTCCCAGGTTTCGTTTGTGAATTGGGGTGTCGTTGATCCGCACCCCCTTGATAAATATATCGCCATCGGTAGGATCTTCAAGCCCGGCCACCATGCGCAGCAGGGTGGTCTTCCCACATCCGGAGGGACCCAACAGCGTCACCAGACTGCCCTCTTCGATGTCGATATCCATTTTCTCAACGGCGACAACGTTGCCGAACCGTTTTAAAATCCCTTTGAATTGCACCATGGGCTGTTTGTTGCCGGTCGCCAATTATCCTATCTCCCGGTTCTCGGTAATCAATTCCAGGGCCGGAGGGCGTCCTGCTGAATGAGCTGTCCGCCCCCCGCCATAACATGGCATTTACAGCCACATCGGAAACTGACCAGAGTGCCTTTTAAAAAACCGTAAATGGGCGCTAACTTCCCGCCTTGATGCGGTCCCATTTTTCAGTCCATTCCACCTGATGGGCGTTCCAATAGGCGGGATCGGCAAACAGGTAGCCTTCCAGTTTGCCGGTGGGATCGAAGGACGGCATCTTTTGAATTTTTTCGGGCATCTTCACTTTTGACGGGTCGAGGCTGGGCGGATAGTTTTGCGCTTCGGAGACGGCGATGGCACAACCCGGTTCAAGCATGAAATTGAGTAGTTTCTCGGCCACCGCAAGATCCGTCCCCTTTAAGACGAATAGATATTCCATCCAGCTATAGGTCCCCTTGGGAGAGAGATACCCGATGGGATGACCTTCCTGCTGAAGGGCCGCCACCCGCCCGGACCAGGCCACCGTGGCATAGATTTCCTCGTTGGCCAGCAGGCTCATCAGTTCGGCACCGGAACTCCAATATTTCTTCATCAGGTCGCGCTGTTCGCTCAACGCCGCCCATATCGCCTTGAGGTCGGTCATATTGTTGGGGCTCTGGCCGGTGTGCAGCGCGGCGTACCACATATTGGTTCTGAAGTCGCCCCCCCAACTGCCGAGTTTGTCTTTCAGCTCTTTATCCCACAGCAGGGCGACGCCGAGCTTTTCGGCCTTTTCCTTGCTGATATGTTTGGTGTTGTAGGCGATGCCGGTTTGTCCCAGATCATATGGCACGGCCGACAGGGTCCCCTTGGTGATCTTCTTCAACGGCTCGATCATGGCCGACATGACATTTTTGAGATTGGGAATTTTCGACTCATCCAGCACCGCCGAAAATCCCAGGTCTACGTAGCGGGCATAGTCGAAAACAGCGCTGAGATGAGCGATGTTGAACTCGCCGCCCGGCGGATAGGAGGCCTTGACCCGCGTCAGGTAGGAGTTCATGTCGCCGAATTCACCATCAATGACTTCGATACCCGTCGCCTTTGTAAACGGCATGAAAGCGTATTTGCGAAACGCCTCGGATACATTGCCGCCCCATCCATCGAATCGGATGGACTTGGCTCCCCAGGCGTTCCGCACGACCTGTCCGAACGGTGACGCGGCCAACCCGATGCAGGCACCGGCAAGGCCGAGGTATTTGAGAAAGTGACGTCGGCTGAGCTTTTCGTTTTTATAGGCGTCGTACACCCGATCCAGTTTTTCTTTCGTTACGATGGCCATAGGTCCCCCTTTCGGTTGAATGATTTACGGTTATGCCTTTACCTTTGAAAACCTGCGGGACAGGTAGCCTGCCAGCAGTGGGGTGGCAACGGTCAGCACGATCATGACGGCCCCCAGGGCATTGATTTCCGGACTGATCGAATTTCTCAGCATGCTGAAAATTTTGACCGGAACGGTTTGATTCTGCGCCGTGGCCCAGAAAAGTGTTGCCGTGATATCATCGAAAGAAATGGTAAAGGAAAACAAGGCGCCGGCCAGTATGGCGGGCAGCAAAAGCGGGAAGGTAACCTCCCGGAAGGTTTGAAATGCATTGGCGCCCAGGGATTTCGCCGCCTCCTCGTATTCCTTATTAATGCCCACCAGCCGGGCTTGCACGATCAGCAGCACATAGGGCAAGGTCAATACCACGTGACCGATCAGCAGCAGCACGAAACTCTTGGGCTGTTGCAGAAAACGCAGAAACAGCAGCAGTGCGACTCCCAAAACCACTTCCGGGATCATGATCGGTGACAGCAGCAAAGTGTTGAGGGTGTTCTTTCCGGGAAATTCGAAGCGGATAAAGGCCAGTGCGGCCAGAATACCGATGCCGGTGGAGATCACGGCTGTCAGCGATCCCAGTACGAGAGAGTTTTTAAAGGCTTCGATGATCGATTCATTTTGGGCCAGTCTGATAAACCACCGCAAGCTGACGCCCTCCATGGGGAAAATGCCGAATTGTTTGGGATTGAATGCCAGCACGATGACCACGACGATGGGAACGAACATAAACACGTAGACGAGAAAGGTGTAAATCCTGATCAATGTCCATCCCGGTGAAAACGGCCGCATGCGTCAATTCCCTTGAAAGCTTTTAAAAATCTGGTTGATGCCCAGGTAGCGATTATAAATCCACACGATTACAAACAACAGGAACAGCAGGATCACGCTGATGGCCGAACCGAACGGCCAGTCCAGCGTTCCGATGATCCGCTTGAAAATGAGATTGCCGATCATGTCGTTGCCCGGACCTCCCAATATCATGGGGGGCAGGTAGGTGCCGGCCGTCAGCACGAAAACCAGCAGACAACCGGCGCTGACGCCGGGAAGGCTCAATGGCAGCGTCACTTCCCGAAACGCCTGCCATTCGGTGCAGCCCATGGAGCGAGCCGCTTCGAGAAGGCTCTTGTCGATGCCTTCCAAGCTGACATAGATATTCAGAATCATGAACGGTAGCAGATACATGATCAAACCCATCAGTACCGTAAATTCATTGTACAGCATCGATATAGGCGATTGAATCAGACCGATCTGCATCAGGAAGTGATTGATCAGCCCGGTGTCACCCATGATGTTGATCCAGCTCATGGTGCGGATGATGAAGCTGACCCAAAAAGGGAGCATGATGAGCAGAAGAAAAGCCTTTTTATAGCGGCTTTTGCTACGGTAGAAAAAATAGGCGGGGATATATCCCAGGACAACGCAGAGAAAAACAGTTTCAAAAGAGATGCGAATCGTGCGGATCAGAATTTTGGAATAAAAGAAATCTTCGAAAAATTTGGCGTAATTGCCGAACTGGAAGGCGGGAATGTCCGCCCCGCTTGGGGCACGCAGCCAGAAGCTGTAGACAACGACGAAGCAAACCGGGATCACCAGCAGCAGAAAAACCGCACTGAGGGCGGGTGACAGCAGCGCCCAGGGTCTCCACGCTTTTTCCTGCATCGGCCTCCTTTCATCGGATGACTTCCGTAGCTCTTCGGCAGTGTCTACGACTCTTCTCTTTCTTTTGTAGATAGATTTTACATCGATGTCAAGGTATTAAACCCGCACGGGTGTCAGAGTTGAAAAAGTGATAGTTCATTTCGCCATGTCATTAAACCGGAAAGCTGAATCCTTAACTTTTGAAAGGAAGTTTTTGAACGGGTTGAACGGCACAAAAGGGGATCGCTTCGAACATCACTTTTTCATTGCACGATAACGGATGAGCCCTTCCTGGGTCACCGAGGCGACCAGTTTTCTTTCCCGGGTGTAGACCCGTCCGTTGCTCAGCCCCCTGGCTTTGCAGGCATTGGGGCTGGTCATGACATAAAGCAGCCACTCATCCATCCGAAATTCACGATGGAACCACATGGCGTGATCCAGGCTGGCCACTTGCATTGCCGGTTCCCAGAAGCTGTGGCCGTGGGGATAAAGGGAGGTGATTACCAAACCGAAATCCGACGCATAGGCCAGCATGTACTGGTGCACTGCGTGATCGTCGGGCATCTTGTCGATGGCCCTGAACCACGTATAGCGGACAGCCGCTCTCTTTTCGGGTGCAAAGGGATTAATCGGATCGACCGGCCGAATTTCGATCGGTTTTTTGCATAACAGTTTTTCTCTAACGGTTGCGGGGATTTTCTCGGCCACCTGTAAGGCTAGATCCATTTCGGATGCAATCCCATCCGGGCCGGGAACATCCTGCGGCGCCGGATCTTGGTGCTCGAATCCAGGTTCATCGACCTGAAACGAGGCCGCCATGTTGAATATGGCCCGTCCCTTCTGGACAGCCACTACCCTTCGGGTTGTAAAACTCTTGCCGTCGCGGATACAGTCGACCTGGTAGACGATCGGTTTGGCGGCATCCCCCATTCTGAGAAAATAGGCATGCAGACTGTGCGCCCGACGATTCGCCGGAACGGTCTGAGAAGCGGCGGACAGGGCCTGTCCCAGCACCTGGCCGCCGAACACACTGCCGAACCCCAGGTCCTGGCTTTGGCCTCGAAAGATGTTTTCCTCGATTTTCTCGAGCTTCAGAAGCGTCAACAACTCTTCCAGGACGTTGCCGATGCTACAGGGGTTCATGGCCACCTTTTCCACCGGCTCCGATTTTTTGAGCATTGTTTCACCTCTTTTGCCTTTGATATTGACGCCGAAACGCCGGTACTGGCGTTACCAATCATTCATCGCTCAAACTCCGTCAAATTTCAACCTATCGATTTCAGGCAAGAGATCGTTGACAAAGGAGACACATCCAGCGCATTGAGTTTGATATTTTCCCTGCAATCCGATATGAACCAACAATTATGCCACAACACTAGCCCGTCCTCTGGGTTCATATTCAGCAGGTGCATATCTCAGTTGCGCATTCGAGATCGTGTCGGTGGGATGTGATACGCAGTAGGTGGGTGGTGTAATGCGTAGCGATCCAAAAGACAAGCGAGATATGGAATTATTTCTTGCTGGGGCCCTAAGACCCCACGATAGTGTCAGAGTCAAGAGAACCCATTATGATCCGGTCCATGAGCTTATACATCCTCGCCGTGCTGGTGGCCAATTACACGGCCACCTGGTTTATCCCGCTGCCGGTCTTCGGCCTGGTGTCGGTGGGCACGCTGGTTTTCGGCGTCACCTTCACCCAGCGCGATCGCGTCCACCGCTTCGGCCGCCGGCGCGTGTATCTGATGATCTTCATCGCCGCCGTGGGAATGGTGCTCGAATCCCTGTTTCTGGGGGTTGACTGGCGCATCATTGCGGCATCTTTCATCGCCATCGTTCTGAGCGAAACAGTCGATACGGAAGTGTATCAAAAGCTTCTGCAGCGGCCCTGGATGCAGCGGGTGATCGGCTCCAATCTTGTCAGCATTCCACTGGACAGCATATTGTTCAACCTGATCGCATTCGCCGGCGTCTTCAAACCCGGGATGCTGACGGCGATCATTTTCGGTGAAATCGTCACCAAATTCGCCACCGGGGCGGTGGCCGCCCTTTGGCGGACTCAGGACGACAAGGC
>CALOFL010000018.1:0-17172 GCA_942492615.1 Candidatus Krumholzibacteriia bacterium | reverse complement strand
CCCTGGCGCGGATCAAAGCCGTCGGACGCGGGGCCTGCCACCCGGAGCTGATGGGTCTCTCCTCGGTTCCGGCCGTGAACCACCTGCTGGCGCGCAGCGGCCTGACGATCGCGGATTTCGAGCTGGTGGAGGTCAACGAGGCCTTTGCCGCCCAGTACATCGGGTGTGAGCGTGAACTGGGCCTTAACCGGGAAATCACCAACATCAACGGATCGGGCATCGGCCTGGGGCATCCGGTGGGCGCCACCGGGTGCCGCATCGACAAGGCCAGCAGGTGTGCGTGAGCTGCGACCTGATCCATGCCCTGCAGCAGCACGGCAAACAACTGGGGCTGGCCACGCTCTGCGGCGGCGGCGGGGTGTCCATGGCCTGCGCATTGGAAATGGTGGATTAAATCGGATTATTATTTTATGGTTTCCGCCAAGCGGAAACGACTTAACTATTTTTAAAGGGAGCGATGGAACGATGGAATTCGAGCTTAGCAAGGAGCAGCAGGAAATCCAGAGAAGGCGGTCCGGGAGTTCGTCAAGGGCGAGTTCAAGAAAGAGGTGATCGAGGATCTCCTCGCCAACCACCAGTATCCGGAGAAGATCTGGAAAAAGGCGGCCGACCTGGGTTTCATCGGGATCCATTTTCCGGAGGAGTACTCCGGGCAGGGCATGGGCGTCATGGAGAACATCCTCGTGGCCGAAGAACTGGCGCGGGGCGACAGCACGGTGGGCTGCTGTCTGCTGATCGCCGACTTCGCCACCGAAATCATTATGCACCACGGCAGCGAGGCCCAGAAGGCCAAGTGGCTGCCCAAGGTGGCTGAGGGCGAGTGCCTCTCCTGCGGCGCCTTCACCGAGCCGGACCATGGCTCGGACATCACCTCGGTGGAAACCACGGCGGTCAAAGACGGTGACGAATGGGTGATCAACGGCTCCAAGATTTTCATCACCAACGCCGGTCCGCTGGCGGGTTTCTATTGCGTTCTGTGCCAGACCGACACCGAGGCCAAACCGTCCTATCGCGGGTTGAGCATCATCCTGGTGGAGGCCGACCGCGCCGGTATCAGCACCCAGGACGTGGGCCACAAGATGGGCATCACCCTGTCCTACACGGCCGAAGTCAATTTCAAGGATGTGCGCGTGCCCCTGGAAAATCTCGTGGGCCAGGAGGGCAAGGGCTTCTACCAGCTGCTCGAGTTTTTCGACGAAAGTCGGATCCTCGTGGCCGCCCAGGCTTTGGGCACAGCCCAGGGCGCCTATGACCGGGCCCTCAACTACGTCAAGCAGCGCGAGCAGTTCGGCAAGAAGATTGCCCAGTTTCCAGGTCACCCAGCACAAGCTGGCGGACATGGCCACCAAGCTCGAGCTGGCCCGGCTGGTGACCTACAAAGCCGCCTGGAATTTCGACCAGGGCCGCATCGATCCCAAACTGACCTCGATGGCCAAGATGTACGCGGCCCGCACGGCTGTGGAAGTGGCCGACGAGGCCATCCAGCTTCTGGGCGGTTACGGCTATATGCAGGAGTACGAGGTGGAGCGCTTCTACCGGGACGCCAAGATAACCGAGCTTTACGAGGGCACCAAGGAGATCCAGAAGAATACGATTGCGGGGGCGATACTGGGCCGCCTCAAATAAGAGACCGGCCGGAGGCGGCATCTTCCGTCCCCGGGCGGCGTTCTCGCCGCCTGCCGGTCCTCGGCGTAGCCGGGCTACGCCTGTGGGCGTCAGATCGGCTGCGGCCTTGCCCGGAACCGAACCTGCCGCCTCCGGCCGGTCTCTGCGTGTCTATGCAGGCATCTTCCGTCCCCGGGCCGGCGTTCTCGCCGCCTGCCGGTCCTCGGCGTAGCCGAGCTACGCCTGTGGGCGTCAGATCGGCTGCGGCCTTGCCCGGAACCGGAACCTGCCGCCTCCGGCCGGTCTCTGCGTGTCTATGCAGGCATCTTCCGTCCCCGGGCGGCGTTCTCGCCGCCTGCCGGTCCTCGGCGTAGCCGGGCTACGCCTGTGGGCGTCAGATCGGCTGCGGCCTTGCCCGGAACCGGAACCTGCCGCCTCCGGCCGGTCTCTGCGTGTCTATGCAGGCATCTTCCGTACCCGGGCGGCGTTCTCGCCGCCTGCCGGTCCTCGGCGTAGCCGGGCTACGCCTGTGGGCGTCAGATCGGCTGCGGCCTTGCCCGGAACCGGAACCTGACGCCTCCGGCCGTTTCTGATGATTTTTTGGAAGCCGAGCATAAAAAGTCTATGGCAGGTCAGGATCCCGCGGGCAGTCGGTCGGTGCTTCGAGACCCGGATGCCGGCAGAGGCGGCGTGCGAGATCGGGATCACAGTAATCGGTCTCGATCAGGCAGCAGGTCGGCGTAAGGGCGCGGCAGGGTGGGCCCATCTCTTCCAGCAGGGTTAAAAAACGGAACAGTTTGACCTGAGGCCGGGGGCCCGGCCGTTGGCGGGCAGAATTTGTTAATAATCGGCTTCGCTATCAAGAGAAAGCCGCAGCGTCGAATCGCCCCAGCGGATGCCGCCGGCATCCAGCCACCGAAAGGAAACGCATGTCCTCTTCCGTCATGATTACTGGCGCCTCCTCGGGGATCGGTAGTGCCCTGGCGCGCGAACTTGCCGCCCGCGGCCACAACCTGGCGCTGTGTGCCCGTCGTATTGACCAATTGGAAGCTCTCCGCGCGTCGATTCACCAGCAGCATCCCGCGGTGCAGGTCGAGATCCAGACCCTCGATGTGACCCGCTATGACCAGATCGGCCCGGTCCTCGAAAGCCTGGCCCGGGCGCTGGACGGACTCGACATCGTTGTGGTCAATGCGGGCATCAGCCTGGGGGAGAAGATCGGACGGGGCCAGTTTACAAAATGTCTCCGCACCGTGGAGACCAATCTGCTGGGCGCCATGGCCACGGTGGACGCGGCCGTGGCCCATTTCGTCGCGCGCGGCGGCGGTCACATCGTGGGGGTCAGCTCGATCATGGCTTTCCGGGGCCTGCCGCGCATTGCCGCCTACAGCGCGTCCAAGGCCGGCCTGGCGACCTATCTGAATGCCCTGCGGCCTTATCTTCGCCGGCAGGGCATCGATATCACCATCTTCTATCCCGGTTATATCGACACGCCTCTGAACGATAGGCTGCCCCATCGGCCCTTTCTGATTTCGGCCGAAAAAGGGGCCCGGCTCATGGCCGCCAAAATAGACCGCAAGGTCAAATCCGCCGCGATCCCCGCCTGGCCCTGGGCCCTGGTTAAATGGCTGCTGCGTATCGCGCCGGACCGCCTCATGGCCGGGATGTAGAACGATGACAGGCGTCCAATCTGTTTTTGTCTGCTTCCCGGGGGGATCATGAAGGTCGAGTGGTCCTGCAAGGTGGGGTATATGGACATCGATCCGCAGTTTCAGATGCGGCTGGGGGTTCTGGCGCGACTGCTGCAGGAAGCGGCTGTGACCCATTCCGAACGGGTGGGGATCCGCAGCCGCGACCTCGTCGCCAACGGGGCGGTCTGGGTCTTGAACAAGATGGCTTTCCGCTTCGGTCGATTGCCGCGTTTTGGGGAGAACATCCGCGTGGTGACCTGGCACAGGGGCAGCCGGGGTTTCAAGGCCTTCCGTGAATTCGAGGTCTGGGCCGGCGAAGAGCGCCTGGTGTCCGCGGCCACGCTCTGGCTGTACATCGACCTGGCAAAGAAACGGCCGCGGCGGATTCCCGCCGAATGGGCGGCGGCCTACACGATTGAAAGCGGGGCCGCCCTGGCGGTCGACCTGGACGGCTGGCAGCCGCAAACGCCGGGAGCGGAAGCGACGACCATCGCGGTCACGCTTCGCAGCAGCGATTTCGATCCCCAGGGACACGTGAACAATACCGCCTATTTTGACTTCCTCGAAACGCTTCTGGCGCGGGCCTGCGGCGAGAGACCTAAGCTCGAAGGGCTTCGTATCCAGTTTCGCCGCGAAATCGACCCCCGGGTCACGGCCGTGACCGTCAGCCTGGCGCCTTCGCCGACCGGCGGCACCTTCCGAATCCACAACGGCCGCCAGACTTTCGTATACGGCGAGCTCGATGGTCCCACGTTGCCGGTAGGCGAGGACGACCGTTCGCCACCGCGTCCAAATTGACATTCGCCGTGATAATTGCAATAAAATTAAAGCATCTTCGCTGGAATGGCTGCGAGTCGTGCTGATCGTAACCGTGCCGCCCGCCTTTGTGTTTTCTTGGTGAACCTTGAGCGAATCCGGAACCATCCGAATGCTGAAGTCGACGCCGCTGACAATCGCGATAGCCCTCTGGATTTTCATCACCGCTGCGCCTTGCCCGGCCGCGCCGGAGGATGATATCCCGGTGCCGCCCATCATCCGGGTCCGGGGCAACGACAATTTTTCGCCCTATGAATTTGTCGATGCGGCCGGCCGGCCCGATGGTTACAACATCGATCTCATCAAGGCCATTGCCGCTGAGACCGGCATGGCGCTTGATTTAAAACTCGAGCGCTGGGCGGATGCACGCCGCGCCCTGGAAGAGGGGCAGATCGACGTGCTGACCGGCGTCATGTACTCGCCCGAACGCGGCCGGCGGTTTGACTTCTCCGTGCCGAGTATCGTCGTTTCCTACGCCGTCTTCGTTCACGAAGCGTCCCCCATCCATTCACCGCAGGAGGCGCGGGGAGGCCTGGTCATCGTGGTGAAGGGCGTCTACGCCCACGACTGGCTGTTGCGCAACGACTTCACCGACCACATCGTCACCGTGGATGATCCCGCGGAGGCCCTGCGCATGCTGGCTGACGGCCGATACGACTGTGCGGTCCTGGTTCGTCTGCATGGTCTCGATCTGATCCGTCAACTGGGCATCACCAACGTCAAGACTGTGGGACCGCCGGTCTTGACCCAGAAAATGGGATTCGCCGTGCGGGCCGGCAATACCGATCTGCTGGCGCAGCTCAATGAGGGGCTCAGTCTGCTGCAGCGCAGCGGTGAGTTTGATGATATCTACCGCCGCTGGTTTTCGGTCTACGAGGAGCGCGCTCTGCGTGACCGGATCCTTTCGGCCGCCAGGCTGGTTTTGATTCCGCTTCTGTTGCTCCTGGCGGCCGGGGCCGTGTGGATATGGACGCTGAATCGATCCGTGGCGCGCAAGACCGCCGCCCTGCGGCACAACCGGCAGACCCTGGCGCAGATTCTGGAGCACCTGCCGATCCCCACCCTGGTCGCGGACCGCCAGGGTGAAATCACCCACTGGAACCGCGAATGCGCCCGTTTGACCGGCATCCGCGCGGCCGACGCCATCGGCGCCGTCCCGCCGGCCGCGGCGCTGGCAGGTCACCATTCGACTTTGCTGGCCCTGTTGACGGAGCGCGGCGAAACAGACGATCAGGCGGCATCGATTCACCGACGGCCGCAGGCCTGGGCCCCGGGGGAAACCTTTTTTGGTTCGGAAGTCTTCATTCCCTGGCTGGGGGAAGAGGGCAAGTGGCTTTTCGGGACGATTGCCGCCTTCGAAGACAACCGCGGGCAGCGAATGGGCACCATCGAAGCCTGGCAGGATCTGACGGATCGCAAGGCGCTCGAACGCCAGTTGGTCCAGGCCCAGAAAATGGAGGCCATGGGGACCCTGGCCGGCAGCGTGGCCCACGATTTCGCCAGCTATCTGCAGGCGATCGGCGGATACGCCAGTACCGCCCAGTTGGAAAAAGAGCTGAGCGACAGTGTCCAGTCCAATCTTGCGGGGATCCAAGCCACGATCGTCAAGGCCCGGAAACTCATCCGGCAGATCATGCTGTTCAGCCGTCAGGATCTGGTGGCGCCCAGTCCCGTCAACATTCGGCCGATCATCGAACGCACCCTGATCCTCGTCCGGGCGACCGCCCCGGAGAACATCCGCTTTGAAAGCCGGATCGAGGCCCGCACCCGTATCATGGCCGACGAGACCCAGGTCAGCCAGGTGTTGCTGAATCTTTGCACGAACGCGGTTCAGGCGATGGCGGTCGCGGGGGGCAAACTCACCGTGCGGGCGGAGGACGTCGAACTGCAGGACGAGCCGGGCTTCAATGGGGAGGAACGTGTTTCCGGACGCTATCTGCGACTGACGGTGGCCGACAACGGCTGCGGGATTCCCCCTGACCAGACGGAAAAGATTTTCGAACCCTTTTATACCCGCCGCCGGGGTGAAGGGGGGACCGGCATGGGGCTCGCCATCGTTCACGGCATCGTGCGCGGTTACGGAGGGAAAATCGTGGTGCGCAGCAAGGCGGGCCAGGGCGCGGTTTTCGAAGTGCTGTGGCCCACGGTTTCGCCCTGAAAGGGCCGGGGGATTCGGCCCGGGTTTTTCGGATGGCACCTTTTCGCGATGTGCCGGCGGCTGGAGGTATGGGTTTGGATCCCCGGCGGACGATCGTTGCGCGCTGAAAAACCAACGACCAGGGAGGCCGCCCTCAAATCGGCCGGTGGCGATGGTGGTTGACATCCGCTTCCAAAAGCATGAAAGGATAGCCCACGCGGAAAGCCTTTCGACAGCACCGGCCGGCGTTCGAACCTGTGCGGTCCTGCCTCGGCGGCGTGCTGAAGTTCAAACCCTCAATAACCCTATTCGCCAATTGAAGGAACTTATCGATGAACATGCTGTCTGCTCTCCTCCATGACCGATTGCGGTGGGCCCGATTGCTGGCGTTTCTGCCGGCCCTGGTGCTGGCGGCCTGCGCCGGCAAGGACGCGGGCGATCTTTATGCCGGCACGGCCGCCCGTCCGGACAACCAGTTTGCCATTTCATCCATCCAGGGCCAGGAAACCGCCTGGCAGGGCAAGGATCTGACGATTCACTACATGGCGCTGCCGGCCGGCAGCGCTGTGGATATCAACGGTTTTGTCGAGTTCGACACCAATCTGGGAAAATTTGAGCGGATCAATCGTTTTCGCGTGTATATCCATTTCATCGATGCCCAGGGCATCATCCTCGAAACCCGGCTGCTGTGGTCCGCGACCGCCAATATTGATGCATCTTTCGTTCGGTGGACGTTTCAACGGCAGTGGCCGCTGCCCCCCGGGGCGCAGGCCATCGGTTTCAGCTATAACGGTTCGGTTTCCGCCATCGGCTCGACCGAAAAGGGAGTGGGGGCCGGGGGCGGTGGCTGGCCGGCCAAGCAGCGTCCTTGAAAGGTCGTCGCAAGTTTGCGGGAAAGCAGTTTCAAAACATCGGATCGCGCTCACCGGCAAGCTGCCGGCGGATGAAGACGCGGCCGCATATTCAGTGACGGGTGCGCATTTGCTTCACAGCGTCAGGAGGTTCTGGCCGGCGGCCTTCAATGGTTCGCTTCCGGCGATTTTGGCCAGGATGCGGCCCGGGCGGGCAAAGCGGTCGGCGCTGCGGGCGAAGATAATACCGGCGGCCTGCGCCTGAACGGGACACCGCCGATCCTCCTCGGCCGCCGTCAACGGGTTGATGATTTCGGCCACCACGTCTCCGGCGCTAACCCAATCCCCAGGATTCTTGAAGAAAACCACCACACCCGGCATCGGGGCCTTGAGATGCTCCACCGCACTGAGCGGGGTGGCCTCGTTGACCAGCGGGGGCGGGTCGCCGCCCGGGTCTGCGACGACCCCCCGTCCGGCCAGAAAGCGGATGATATTCCGGGCGTCTTCGTGAGCCATCGGGTGCGAGAGGTCGGCCTGCCCCCGTAGTTCGATCGTGGCGGCCAGGCAGGCCGGCGGAATGGGGTGCTCCGGATAATGCTCGGCCAGGCGCCACCAGATGCGGCTGCAGGCCTCATCGAAGGGGGTGACGCCGGAATCGTCTGCCAGCAGGGTCACGGTCGCGCCCAACCAGGCGGAAAGGTCCCGGGCCGCCGGCCAGAGCGATTCCCCGATGTAGACGTGCATGGCCGCCTGGTAGTCGCTGTGCAGGTCGAGGATGATATCGGCATCATGGGCCAGGCGCATCAGCTTGTGTTTGAGATGGGCGGCCTCGTCTTCCGGTGCCAGAGCGGCCAGCGCCGCTCCGAAGGCCTGGCGGATTAGGTGGATATTGGTATCGGCCGTGTCCCCCAACCGGTTCCGGACCTTGGCGGCCACGGTCTCGGCCAGGTCCGGATAGCTGCGGTTGAAATTGACGCCGTCCGTGAAATTGAAGCGGCCCTGGAGCCCGTCGTGGCGCCATTGGGAGACCCCGATCGGGTTGGCGACCGGGACCAGCACGATCGGGCCGCAAATCCGCCCCTCTTCGTCGCACCGGTCGAGTTCCGCCAGCAGGTGATGCATCACCAGGTAGCCGGGGGCTTCGTCGGCGTGCAGGCCCGCCTGGATGTAGGCTCTGGGGCCCTCCGTTCCGTCGCCGTAGCGGACGATCTTCACGCTGCGGGCGTTGGCCATGCTGGATGCGGGCAGGCGATAGTCTTCGATCGTTCGGCTGGACATGCCGCTATTCCTGGGAGATTTTCTGGGGGCGCAGGTGGACGAACCAGCGGCCCTCGAGTTTTTTCAGAAAGAAGACAGTGACGAAAGTGATCGCCATGTAGAAGACGGCGGCCGTCAAAAAGGCTTCGTAGGGGCTGTAGTAGCGTGAATTGACGATCCGTGCGACACCCAGGATGTCGGCAATCGTGATGGTGCTGGCGATGGCGCTGCCGTGGAGCATGAAAATGATCTCGTTGCTGTACTGGGGCAGGGCCCGTCGGAAGGCGCTGGGCAGTAGGATCCGGCGCAGCATCAGCAGGCGCGACATGCCCGCGGCCTTGGCGGCCTCGACTTCGCCGTGGGGCGTGGCCGCGATGGCCCCGCGGATAATTTCGGTGGTGTAGGCACCGGTGTTCAGGGTGAAGGCAAACAGGGCGCAGAACCAGGCCTGTTTGAACAGGGGCCAGAAAATGCTGGTGTTCAGGGTCTCGGACAGGCCGAAGCCATAGTAGACCAGGTACATCTGCACCAGCAGCGGGGTGCCGCGGAAGAAATAGACATAGGCCCGGATCGGGGCCTGGACGACATAGCTCTTCGAAGTCCGCAGGACGGCCAGCGGCACCGCCAGCAGCAGGCCCATCAGCAGGGACGATGCGACCAGCCAGAGGGTGGTCCAGAGTCCCCCGAAATACTGCCCCAGATTGTCGAAGATGATCGAAAGTTCCATGTTCAGGCCTTGATGACGCCGACGCTGTAGCGCCGCTCCAGCCATTGCAGGATGGCGGAGGAGATGCTGGTGATCATCAGAAAGATAAAGGCCACGGTGAAATAGAAGGTAAACGGCATCTTGGTGGCACCGACCGCCAGGTTGGCCTTGCGCATCATGTCATCCAGGCCGATGATCGAGACCAGGGCCGTGGTCTTGACCAGGACCAGCCAGCAGTTGCCGAAGCCCGGGATGGCATGGCGCACCATCTGGGGCAGCAGGATCCGGGCAAAGGCCTGCCCCCGGCGCATGCCGTAGGCGTAGGCGGCCTCCATCTGGCCGCGGGGGACCGCCAGGATCGCGCCCCGGAAGGTTTCGGTCATATAGGCCCCGAAAATGAACCCGATCGTGGCCACGCCGGCCATATAGGGATTGATGTCGATATAGTCCTCGTAGCCCACCAGCGGCGCCACCTGGTTGATGAAGACCTGGCCGCCGAAGAAGATCAGCAGCATCAGGACCAGGTCTGGAATCCCCCGGATGAGGGTCGTGTAGGTCTGGGCGGCCAGCTGCAGGGTCTGGAAGACGACAGTTTGGCCAGGGCGCCGATGATGCCCAGCAGCATCGCGATGGCCAGTGAGGCCAGCCCGATCTGGATGGTCACCAGGGCGCCCGCGAAAATGCTGGGGCCGTAGCCTTGAAGATCTATCATAGGTCAATCAAATCTTGATTCGCGACCGGCCGGCGCGCGGTTGCGCGGGGGGCCGGTCGGTGTTGGCGCCGACGCAAGCCGCGGGCGGGATCAGTGATCCGGCCCGCCTGGCGGCTTGAATCCCGGCGCGGGTTTTACTCGCCGTAAACGTTGAAGTCGAAGTACTTGTCCTGGATCTTTTTATAGGTGCCGTCCGCCCGGATCTTGGCGATGGCCTTGTTGAACATCTCCACCAGGTCCTGGTCGTCCTTGCGGATGGCGATGCCGGCACCGTTGCCGAACCATTTGGGGTCGGTCAGGTCCGGACCGATGAACTGGTAGTCCTGGCCTTCGGGTTTCTGCAGAAAGCCGTCGGAGAGGGCCACACTGTCGGCCAGAAGCATGTCCACGCGCCCGGCCACCAGATCCAGGTAGGCTTCATCCTGGGTACCGTAGCGCACCACCTCGACGTCCTGACCGTAGTTGTCGGTCAGGTAGTTGTCATGGATCGTGGCCCGCTGGACGCCGACCTTTTTACCCTTGATGTTGGCCTCGGAGAATTCCGGCATGGCGCCCTTCTGGCAGACGAATTTAGCCGGCGTCTGGTAGTATTTATTACTGAAGGCGACCTTCTTTTTGCGCTCTTCGGTGATGGACATGGAGGCGATAATCGCGTCGTACTTTTTGGCCAGCAGGGCCGGAATGATGCCGTCCCAGTCCTGGGCCACCAGGTCAACCTCTTTGCCCATGGCCGCCCCCAGGGCTTTGGCAATGTCGATGTCAAATCCGGCCAGCTCACCCTCGGGTGTCACGTAGCTGAACGGGGGGTAAGCGCCTTCGACGCCGATGCGGATTTTTTTCCAGTCCTTGGCCTGAACAGTGCCGGCTGCCAGGACCAGGGCCAATACGGCGATCAGGATCACTAATTTCTTCATGCTTCCTCCTTGGGCTATTTGATTGAGGTGCGGTATCGGAACACAAAAATTTTTAAACCATGGCGGCGATAAACTGCCGGAAACGCTGCGACCGGGGGTTGGCAAACACCTGGCCGGGGGGGCCGTCTTCTTCGATGCGGCCCTCGTGCAGGAACAGCACGCGCGACGATACTTCGCGCGCAAACCCCATCTCGTGGGTCACGACGATCATGGTGCGGCCCTCCTCGGCCAGGGCGCGCATGACCTGGAGGACTTCGCCCACCAGTTCGGGGTCCAGGGCCGAGGTGGGCTCGTCGAACAGCATGACGTCGGGCTCCATGGCCAACGCCCGGGCAATGGCCGCCCGCTGCTGCTGGCCGCCGGAAAGGTGGGCCGGGTAGGCATTGGCCTTGTCGGCGATGCCCACCTTGCGCAGGTAGGCCTCACCGCGTTCCAGGGCCTCCGCCCGCGGCACTTTGAGGACGTGGCGCGGGGCCTCGATGACGTTTTCCATGATGGTCATGTGGGACCAGAGATTGAACTGCTGAAAGACCATGGCCAGGCGGGTGCGGATGCGTTCGACCTGCCGGATGTCGGCCGGTACGCTCTGCCCCCGGCGGTTGGTTTTCATCTGCACGGTCTCCCCGCCGACGGTGATGCTGCCCTGGTCGGGGATTTCCAGCAGGTTGATGCAGCGCAGGAACGTGCTCTTGCCGGACCCGCTGGCCCCCAGAACGGAAATCACATCACCCTGGCGGGCGTTGACCGACAAACCCTTTAAAACCTCAAGTGAACCGAAACGCTTGTGGATATTTTCGACGGAGAGGGCGGGCTGGGGATCATTCATACGGTTTTTTCCGTCCGGGGGCCATGCCAATGAAATTTTCGTTTGAAAGCAACATGTTCCTAACTAATCTGGTTTGGCATGTCAAATTAAAAGACGTTTCCGGACGGTGCCGGTTGCCATGCGGACGGGCACGTCCAGCGGTGTCCCGTTGCTTCCCGCCCAACCATTATTATGTTGATAGCTCTTGCCTGCCTTATGTCCGGAAATCCGGAAGTCCAACCATTTCAAAAACGTTGCTCCACTCACCCTTAACGACTTTAAGGAGGAACTGTGATGACGCGATCCCATTGGCGCGAAAAAGGCGCTTACGTGCTTGTCGGTGCGGCCGTCACGGCGGCCCTGATGTTCCTGGTCGGTGCCGCCATGACCGATAAATCGGAGATCGGACGCTATCGCATGTGCTGTTCCCGTCGGGGGCAGTTCACGGAGATTTTCGTGATCGATACCACCAACGGCGTGGTCAAGTGGCAGGGCAGCGGCGACGACGGCAAGCCCTTTCAGGAAATCAAGTAGACGCGGCGGGCCTTCCTGCGCAGCGCCCGTCACCAGCGGCATGGGCCGGACCAGTCAGGGGGGGCGGCCGGAGGCGATTTGAAAAAGTCGTCCCAGATCTGATCGAGCCGGGCCCAGGCCGCGTCCGGGGGCAGCACCTGCAGGCGGTCACCCGCCTGGTGCAGCAGCCCCCAGCGCGCCAGTTTGGCCAAGGCATCGTCGACCTCGAAATTGATCCGGCAGTCCCACCCGGCGGCCAGCCAGTCTTCGACGGCCCGGTCCAGCGCCGGCCGCGTGAGTCCTTCGGGGGCCGCGGCTAGAAAAATATAGGCCAGCAAGGCCTCTTTGAATTCTTCTTCCTCGGCGGCGTCGATCAGATGGTGGAAGACGCCGGCGTTATTGTCCAGGTTTTTGAAGTAGAGATTTTCAGCCAGTGCTTTCATGAAGCGGATTTTGCGGTTTTTAAACTTGCTGATTTGCTTGAATAGGAAGCCGGCCAGGGTTCCCAGGCCGAGGCCCAGGGCCACCAGGTGCTGCTGGTTGATTTGCACCGTGCTTTCCCGCAGGCCCAGCCAGAAGGCCAGCAGGGAGGCGACCAGCACCAGCGAGGCGCCCAATTTGGTGACCAGGATGATGGCGCCGCTTACGGCCGCTGGGATGCCGATGATCAGTTTGTCGATGGTCTGCATGCGCACTTCGCTGTTGGGAAAGAGCATCTCGAGATCGGCTTTGGGCACGTTGCGAAACAGTTTGATCAGGGTGGCGCCGGGTCGGAAGGGTAGATTTTTGCGTTTGAGACCATCGAAATAGGACAACGGTTTGAATTTGATATAGACCACCACCCGGTCGTAGTTGGTAAATTCGATGCTGCGCCGGCGCAGCCCGCCCCAGGTCACCAGCGTCTCCCGGCGCACGCTCTCACCGCGCCGAAAGAAGAGCACTTCCTCGAAATCGTTGAAGTCCACGGAAAGGCGTATCTTGAAGAGGGACGCCTCCCTCAGGGCGTCCTGCAGGTCGCCGGCCGTTATCTTTTCGAAGTTGGCCGCGTCGAGCAGGGTCGTCATCTCCCCGGACCAGATCAACCTGATGCGCCTGCCGGGCGTCAACATCCAGCGAATCCAGGCGCCGGGTGTCGGCGTCGGGATTGAAGGGGGCGTAGGCGCGCTTCAGTTTTTCAAGCAGGTCGTGGTACTCGAAATGCAGCAAGGCTTCGAGGAGGCGGCAGAATTCACGCAGCGCGCTGCCGGACGCCGGGAGCCGAGGGCCTTCGCGCAGGGCCATTTCGACAATGTCGGTTTTGCGGAAAGGGATGAACCGGTCGCTTGTGGTGCTGTCGGGCATTGAGCTTTCTCGCAGGGATGGTGAGGGAAAAACTCCGGCTTTGTTAGTCAATGGTTAGTAAGAATTGTTCCCGATGTCAACGGATTGTGTTTATTAATCTATTGATAATACAAGAACTATTTGAACTGATCGATGCTGTGGTGGAATCATGCTCACCTCGGATGACAGTGCGGCGCGCCGGCGGGACCGGGAAAACGCGGGATAACCCCGCGGGGGATACGCTGATCAACGTGGTTCAGGCGGTGGTCGTGGGTGGCGGAAGCCATTCCGTATGGTAGAATTCGCCCCGCGGTCGATCGACCCGTTCGTAGGTATGAGCCCCAAAGAAATCGCGTTGGGCCTGGAGCAGGTTGGCCGGCAGCCATGCGGACCGCAGGCCGTCGTAGTAGGTCAGGGCGCCGGCCAGGGCTGGAACGGCTACGCCCTGCTGGACGGCCGTGGCGACCACCCGCCGCCAACCGGCCTGGGCGGCATGGAGCGTGTCCTGGAAGTAGGGCGCCAGCAGCAGGTTTTCGAGATCGGGTGTGTCCCGGCAGGCCTCGGCGATGGTGTCCAGGAATACCGAGCGGATGATGCATCCGGCCCGCCAGATCCGCGCAATCGCGCTGTTGTTTAGCTGCCAGCCGTATTCACGGGCGGCGGCCCGCATCAGGGCAAAGCCTTGGGCATAGGAGACGATCTTGGATGCCAGCAGGGCCTGTTCGAGATCATCGACCAGGGCCTTCCGGTCGCCGGCGAACGCGGTCGCCGGTCCTTTCAACTGGGCGGCCGTGCGGACACGTTCGTCCTTGGCGGCGGAAAGAAAGCGGGCGAAAACCGACTCACCGATCAGCGTGAGGGGTACACCGAGATCGAGGGCGGCCGATACCGTCCAGCGGCCGGTGCCTTTCTGTCCGGCCGAATCCAGGATCCGGTCGACCAGCAGGGTGCCGTCGGCTTCCCGGCAGGCCAGGATCCGGGCCGTGATTTCGATCAGGTAGCTTTGCAGCGGGCCCTCGTTCCAGCGGGCGAAAACCTTGCGCGTGTCTTCACCCGACAGCCCGGCCATAGCGCGCATCAGATGGTAGGATTCGGCAATCAACTGCATATCGCCGTATTCGATGCCATTGTGGACCATTTTGACAAAATGGCCGGCCCCGCCGGATCCGATCCAGGCGCAGCAGGGCTTGCCATCCTCCGCCCTGGCAGCCACGGCCTCGAACACGGGACGAACCGCATCCCAGGCATCCCGGGAACCGCCTGGCATCATCGAGGGGCCTTTGAGGGCGCCCTCTTCGCCGCCGGAAACACCGGTGCCGATATAGCGCATACCCTGGCCTTCGACCTGTCGGGCCCGCCGTTCGGTGTCCTCGAAATGGGAATTGCCGCCATCGATGAGGATGTCGCCCGGATCGAGCAGCGGCATCAGGGCGGTGATGGTCTGGTCGACCGGTGCGCCGGCCTTGACCATCAGCATGATGCGCCGGGGGAGCAAGGTCGCCGAGAGCATCCAGGGCCTCGCCCCAGCCGATAAATCGGCGTCCGGCGGCGGGTCATCCAAAAATTCGCGGGTCTTGGTTGCGCTGCGGCTGTAGACCGCCACGGTCTAGCCCCGGCTTTCCATGTTGAGGGCCAGATTGGCCCCCATGACGGCCAGGCCGATCAGGCCGATGTCGGCCGGTTGGGTCACTTGAAGAAGGAAGTATTCGTGGCGCGGGTAGGACAGGAACGAGCGCGAGTCGGTGAGCATGCCGACGAAGTGGGCGAGCAGTCCGGCATTCGACAGCGCGTTCAATTGCCACTCGATGCCTTCCTTCTGATCGAGGAACCACCAGCCGCTGCCGAACTGCATTCTTCCCGCGAGCGATCCGTCCTGGAAGTTGCCGATCATCGTGGCGAGCAGGTCGTTGTCGCGCGGGTTGAGGTTGTAGAGGATGGTCTTCGGGGCAGCTGCCCCTCGCGGTCGAGGCGGTCGAGGAAGCGCGCCAGGGGCTCCACCTGCGCGAAGTCGCCGATGGAGTCGAAGCCCGGTGTCGCGCCCGAGCGTGCGGAGCATGCGGGTGTTGTTGTTGCGCAGGGCGCCGAGGTGGAACTGCTGGGTCCAGCCCTGCTCGGCGTCCATGCCGGCCGAACTCGAGCAGCAAGGCCGCGAACTTCTCGTGCTTCGTCCGGGTCGCCAGCGCCTTGCCCGCCGGCGCATCCTTCGCGGAAGATCGCCGCGACCTCGTCGCATCGGTGGTAAGGCCTCGGCGTAGGCGGTCTCGAGGCCGTGGTCGGACAGGCGGCAGCCGATGTCGTGGAAGAAGTCGTGCCGCTTGCCGCAGGGCCTCGAGGAAGCCGAGCCATAATGGTCGATGGCGATGCCGGCGGCGGCGCCGAGCTTGTCGACCCAGGCGTTGAACGCGGCGGGGTCGTCGACCGCCATGCGCCTTGTCGGGCCGGAAGGTCGGGTAGACCTTGACGTCCAAGGCCGCATCGCCGCGATCGCCTGGTGGTGCTCGAGCGGGTCGGCCGGGTCGTCGGTGGTGCAGACCAGCTCGACGTTCATCTGCGCAGGATGCCCCGGCGGGAGAATTCCGGCTGGCCAGCTTGGCGTTGCACTCGTCCCAGATCCCCTTCGGCGGTGTCCGGACCGAGCAGCCGATCGTCGATGCCGAAGTAACGCTTCAGCTCCAGGTGCGTCCAGTGGTAGAGAGGATTGCCCAGACAGCGCGGCACGGTGCGCGCCCAGGCCGTGAATTTAGCGGCGTCAGCCGCGTCCCCGGTACAGAAACGCTCGTCCACGCCGTTGGTGCGCATGGCGCGCCACTTGTAGTGATCGCCCTCGAGCCAGATCTCGGATGAGGTTGTCGAAGCGCCGGTTGCGGGCCACGTCGGCGGGCGGCAGGTGGCAGTGGTAGTCGATGATCGGCAGATCGGCCGCGACCTCGTGGTAGAGCCGCCGGGCGGTGTCGGTCTGCAGGAGAAAATCGTCGTGAATGAAATGGTTTCATGTCGTTTTCCCCTGGTTCAATTGGTAGAGCATCTCACCGGCATGGTCCACGAAGAGAAGGCCTTCCGCGTCGCGGTCCTGGTAGTCGGCCGGATCGATGCCGGCGGGGTCCAGGTAGCCCAGATTGACCCGGCGGCAGACTTCCTCGGGGATGGCGGTGGCAAGAATTACTTCGATGCGCGGCCGTTCGACGCCGTTTTCAAAGGTGCCCGTGCCGCGCACGTGGGTCGAGTGGGCCAGGACGCCGCGGGGTACGTCACGGAAAGCGTCCATCTGCTTGAGGAAATAATCCCGTACGTGGTAGCCGACCTCTTCAATCTGCGCCCCCCAGGTGCGCGAGATGGCGGTGATATGCGGTCCGTAGATGATGAGCCGCCCGCCGTCGGCCACGACCTGCTCCAATTTGTACATCACCTTGCCGGCCACCCAGAGTTCGTCGTACATGGCCGGGGCCCGGCCCAGCACGATTTTGTAGGGCGCGGCCTTGCGCACGATGTGAACCCGGGCCGAGAGGTCGGCGGCCCTACTCCAGGCCTCCCGGGCCCCGCCGGCATACAGGCCGCAGAGGTCGTTGGCCGGGGTGACCACCATGGCCAGACAGTGGACCGGCACCGGCACCATTTCAAGGGCCCGATGGATCACTTCGCGTACCGGCGTATCCTGCCGGCCGATGACGCCCGCGCAGGTCAGGACAGCGCCCAGCCAGTGAAAGAAATGCAGAAACGCACCTCCTGAAATGCCGGGGAAAAGATACTTGGCGCCGCCCGAAAAGCCCACGACCTCGTGGGGAAAGACTGGCCCCAGGATGACCACCAGGTCGTAATCGAAGATCCGGCGATTGATTACCACAGGT
>CALOFL010000017.1:0-346166 GCA_942492615.1 Candidatus Krumholzibacteriia bacterium | reverse complement strand
GCCGCGGCCCGGGGCGTCACCCGCGTGGTCGTGCCCGCCTACGACCATGCCTCCTGGCAGCCTATCGTCACGCTGGCCGAACGTCCGAATGTCTTTGCCGCCCTGGGTTTGCATCCATGGCTAGCCCATGAAACACTGCCTGGGGGCGATCTAGCTGGATACATCGCTACCCTCGCCACGGCGATCCAGACCCACGCTCCCGTCGCCATCGGCGAGATCGGCCTCGACACGAACATCACCACCAGCGGCCTCGACCGGCAGTTGCCGCTGCTGGAAGCCCAGCTCGCCCTGGCCGCCGAGCTCGACCTGCCGGTGATCCTGCACTGCCGCGGCGCCTTCGAGGAGCTGCTGACGGCGATCGGCAAGCACGGTGGCCGGCTGCGCGGCGTCCTGCACGCCTATCTCCCGCGGTCCCGAACTGGCCGAACGTTTTCTCGGGGCCGGCCTGCACCTCGGCTTCGGGGGCGCCGTGACCCGCGACCGGGCCAAGCGGCTGCTGAAGACCGCCGTGCGCCTGCCGCTGGACCGGATCCTCCTGGAGACCGATGCCCCTTCCATCGGCCTGGACGGCGTCCTGCCCGCCGAGACCGAACCGGCCCACGTGCGTGACATTGCCACGGCCCTGGCCACCCTGCGCGACGAACCGGTGGCGACCATCGCCGCGGCCACGACGGCCAATGCCGACCGTCTTTTCGACCTGACCTAGGGAAATGATCAGCTGTCCAGCACCCGCCGGATGGCGGCCGCCAGCTCGGCCGGCCCGTAGGGTTTGAGCAGGAAATTTTCCGGCGGAAAATCCTCGTCCATGGACGACCACGCCTCTTCGGCGTAACCGGACGTCAGCAGCACCGGGATGCTTGCGGGCACCTCTTTGGCCAGCTGGAACCCGTTGATGCCGGGCATGACCACGTCCGTCACCACGATGTCGTACGGCTCGTCACCGGCCAGCAGGTCGAGGGCCTCCTCGCCGTTGGTGGCCACGCTCACCCGGTAACCCATGTTCCGCAGGGCGTTGTAGGCCAGACGCAGGACCGCGACATCGTCCTCGACCAGCAGGATGTACTCCGTCCCGTAGACCCGGCTCTTGGCCGCGGCGCCGTCCGGACGCGCGGGCCGGGAATCATCGCTGACGGCCACCGGCCAGTAGATCTTGAAGCTGGTGCCGAGGCCGGGCTCGGAGTAGATCCGGATCGCCGCCTTGCTCTGGTTGACGATGCCGTACACGGTCGACAGCCCCAGCCCTGTGCCCCTGCCGGGGTCCTTGGTGGTGAAGAACGGTTCGAACAGCCGCTTCTTGACCTCCGGCGACATGCCGGTGCCGGTGTCGCTGACGGAGATCTCCACATGGTCGCCCGGTTCGAGGTCGAGGAACTCGGCCGTCATCGCTTCATCGACGGCGAACGGCCGGCAGCCGACCCTGATAACCCGCGATTGCGGCGAGGGGTGTTCGTGGATGGCGTCCCTGGCGTTGAGGACCAGGTTGGTCAGGACCTGCTCCAGCTGGCTGCTGTCGGCCAGGATGGGGGGCAGGCCGACCTCCGCATCGATCTCGAGCCGGATGTCCTCCCCGATCAGCCGGCCGAGCAGACTGTCCATCTCCTTCAGGGCGCTGGCCAGATGGATCGGCCCCAGCCGCATGGGCTGCCGACGTCCGAAAGCCAGGATCTGCCGGGTGAGGTCGGCCGCGCGGTCGCCGGTCTTGCGGATCATCGCGATGTCCTCGGATACGTCCTCGCCCTGCTCCAGCTTGCTGTCGGCGATCTCGGCATGGCCGCTGATGACCGTCAGCAGGTTGTTGAAGTCGTGGGCGATGCCTCCGGCCAGCCGGCCGAGGGAGTCGAGCTTCTGGCTGAGCAGCAGCTGTTCCCGCAGGCGCAGCCGCTCGGTGATGTCGCTGACCAGGACGATGGCCCCCTGCATCTCGCCGTCGTTTTCCAGGGGTCCGAGATTGAACACGCATCTCCCGGCGTCGACCCCTTCACCGCAGACCGCTTCCAGCTGGACGGGCGCACCCGTGGCGCGGGTCTTTTCCAGAGCCGCGGTCAGTTTCTGCGCGTCGTCCGCGGCGACGATCTCGTGGAGGAGGCGCCCCTCCAGGCGGCCGGGAATCAGCCCGTCGCGGTTGGCGAAGACGATCCTGCCGGTGTCGTCGACCTGCAGCACGATTTCCGGCGCCGCCTCCACCAGCGAGCGCCAGCGCTGCTCCGACCCGTGCGCGAGTTCGGTCTGTTCGAGCAGGGCGGCGTTGCTGGCCGTCAGCTGTTTCTCGTGACCGATGGCGCGGCTCAGTGTGGACCACAGGTCGTCGTTGATCCGGCGCAGACCCACGGTGATCATGACCATGGCCGCGATGATCAGCAGGAAGTCCTGGACGGGAGACGCGATGTAGAATTCGGTCGACACCAGTCCCAACTGGACCCGCAGGCCGATCACCGTCAGGGCGATGACGGCGATCACCATCAGGATCCGCAGAAAGATGTTGCGCAACAGGAGGGTGGCCAGGACGGCGGCCACGATGTACATGATCACCGCGGCGTCCTCGATCCCGGAGCGGGCCGTCCAGGTCGAATAGATGCCTGTGAACAGCAACCCGAAGCTGACCAGGACGCCGGCGGCCTGCAGGGAATTGCGACCCTGCAGGTACAGGGCGGCCAAGGCCGAGGTCAGGTTCAACGCCGCCAGCACGATGACCCGGCCGTCGCCGAGAAACAACCCCGTTCCCAGCATGAACAGCGCCGAAGCGGCAAAGAACGACAGCAGGATGAGCAGCAGGCGGCGGCTCATCTCCTGGCGAGCGACCTGGAGGTCCGGGGGCAGGATTTTGGTACCCAAGCGAAGTCCCCTGGCTGGACGAAACTTTCGGAAGGCTGCTGGTTCGCGGCCATGATATCCTAAACCGTCCGTGATCCCATAGGATTTTCCAGCCCGGGGAGCCGCCATGGCCGTTGCGAGAATATTGACCATGTTCCTTTGTCTGGCGGTTCTGCCCGCTGGCGCGGAAGAATCGTCGCCGGTAGCGGAAACGGCCGCGGAGCAGATCACCGCAGTGTTGTTCGACAGCGTCGCCGGCTGGAACGCGGGGGACCTCGAGCGGTACATGGGTGCCTACTGGCCTTCGGCTTCCCTCCGGTTCGTGAGCGGCGGCGCCGTATCTTACGGCTGGACAACGGTCCTGGAGCGTTACCGGTTGCGGTATCCGGACACGGAGGCCATGGGGCAGCTGACATTCAGCGAGATCGACGTGACCCTTCTGGGCGACGAGGCGGCCCTGGTGTTCGGCCGCTGGAAACTGGAACGCGCCACCGATGAGCCGGAGGGCCTGTTTTCCCTCGTTTTGCGGCGTTTCCCCGCAGGTTGGCGTATCGTCCACGATCACACCTCGAGCGCGGACTAGGGTGGGCGCAATTCGGGGTTTCCCGGCGGCGGACTTTCTGATATATTAGATATCACAACCGTGCGACCAACGCCCGAACCGACCGGGGACCGCCGTGAAGACCCTTCCCGAACCCCTCAAGAGCCCGTCGCTGCGCGAACAGGTCTACGAGGTCCTGCGTGACGCCCTCGAAGCCGGCGAACTGAAAGCCGGCAGCGTGATCAAGCAGGATCCGCTCAGCGAACGCCTGGGCGTCAGCCGGACACCGTTGCGTGAGGCCTTGCTGCGTCTGGAGCAGGAGGGTTTCGTGGTCATCAAACCCCGCAGCGGCATTCACGTGCGGCGCCTGACCGAAACGGACATCCGCCATCTCTACCAGATGATTGGCGCGCTGGAGGCCTCGGTCCTGGTGACCGAAGCGGCCAACCTGACCGACGCGAAGATCGCCGCCATGCGCCGGTACAACAACGAGGCCCGCGCGGCGCTGTCGGTCAACGATTTCGACCGTTACTACAACGCCAACCTGGCGCTGCACGACAGTTACCTGCAGTGCTCGGACAACCGCGAGCTGGTGCGGCACGTCCGGGTGATGAAGCAGCGACTGTACGATTTCCCCCGCCGGCAGTCGTTCGTCAAGCAGTGGGAGATGGCCTCGGTGGACGAGCACGACGAGATCATAGCCCATCTGGAGGCCGGCGATTTCGCCTGGGCGGCGGAGATCGTCCGTGATGTGCACTGGTCCTTCGCCGTCCAGCAGGATTTCATCCGCAACTACTACCGGGACGAACTGACGGGCGGAGGCGGGGCGTGAACACGGCAGTCGTCTTCAACGTCCAGCGGTTCAGCCTGCACGACGGGCCGGGCATCCGCACCACGGTCTTCCTGAAGGGCTGCCCGCTGCAGTGCGCCTGGTGCCACAACCCCGAAAGCCGGGACGGCCGACCCGACCTGGCGCTCAGGCCCGAGCGCTGCCTCACTTGCGGAAGCTGCGTGGCGGTCTGTCCCGCCGGCACGGCCGGACATCTTGCCGGCCAGGCGGTTGACGGTGTTTCGGCAGACCGGTGCCAGCGCTGCGGCGCCTGCGCCGAAGCCTGTCCCACCGGAGCGCGCGAGCTGCTGGGCCGCCTGAGGACGGTGGACGACCTGCTGGCGGAAGTGGAGCGTGACCGCTTCTATCACGAAGAATCCGGGGGTGGGGTGACCTTTTCCGGCGGCGAGCCCCTGAGTCCGGCCAACGCTCCGTTCGTCCTGGATTGTCTGACTGCGGCGGGGCAGCGCGGCCTGCACCGGACGGTCGACACCTGCGGCCACGTCGACACCGACACCCTGCTGGCGGCCGCCCGGCAGGCCGAGCTGATCCTCTACGACCTGAAGATCATGGACAGCGAGCGTCATCGCCGCGCGACCGGCGTGGGCAATGAGCGTGTCCTCGGCAACCTGCGGGCGCTGGCCGCAGCCGGCCGGCGCGTCTGGATCCGTGTCCCGCTGGTTCCGGGGTTGACCGACGATGAGGAGAACCTCACGGCCACCGCCCGGTTCGCAGCTTCACTGGGAGCGGGATTCGCGGTACACCTGCTGCCCTACCATCGCACCGGCGGCCAGAAGTACGGGCGGCTGGGCCTGGGGTACGGTCTGGAAGACCTGCGGGCGCCGGCGCCGGCCCGCGTGGCGGCCTGCGCCGATCTGGTGCGGGAATTCGGGCTGGACGTGCAAATCGGAGGGTGAAGATGAACGACCGGGTCAAAATGCTTCGCGCGTGCAGTCTGGCCGACCGGCCTGCCCTCTCGGCCGAGCGGGCGGTCCTGCTGACGGAATTCTACCGCGAGAACGAGGGCCGGTATTCGGTCCCGGTGATGCGCGCCCGGGCGTATCGCCATCTCTGTGAACACAAGACCATCCACATCGGCCCGGGAGAACTCATCGTCGGCGAGCGCGGTCCCGCGCCGCTGGCCGTGTCGACCTTTCCTGAACTGACCTGCCACTCGGTCGCCGACCTGGAAACTCTCGACTCCCGCGCGAAAACCAGCTACGCCGTACCGGCCGCGGTGGTCCGGGCCTACCGGGACGAGGTCATTCCCTACTGGCAGGGCCGTTCGCTGCGCGACCTGGTCTTTCCGCAGCTGCCCGAGGAGTGGCACGCCGCCTACGCCGCCGGCGTGTTCACCGAGTTCATGGAGCAGCGCGCGCCGGGCCACACGGTGGCTGACGGCAAGATCTACCGCAAGGGACTGGTCGACCTGATGGCCGACATCGACGCCGCCTTGGCCGCCCTCGATGATGCGGGCGATCCCCAGGCGTCCGAGCGCCGTGAACAGCTGACGGCCATGCGCATTGCCGCTGAAGCGAACATCCATTTCGCACGTCGCCACGCCGACCTGGCCCGCTCGCTGGCGGCCGCGGAAACCGACCCCGCGCGGCAGGCGGAACTCGCAACCATCGCCGCGGTCTGCGAACGCGTGCCCGCGCACCGTCCCGTTACCTTCCATGAAGCGCTGCAGGCCTACTGGTTTCACCATCTGGCCGTCATCACCGAACTCAACGGCTGGGACAGCTTCAGCCCCGGCCATCTCGATCAGCATCTCGCACCTTATTTCGAGCGCGAGACCCGCGCCGGGACCCTAGACCGCGAAGGGGCCAAGGAACTGCTCGAATGTTTCTGGGTGAAGTTCAACAACCACCCGGCCCCGCCGAAAGTGGGCGTCACGGCGGCCGAAAGCGGCACCTACACCGACTTCGCCAACATCAATCTGGGTGGGCTTGACGCCACCGGCGCCGACGCGGTGAACGCGGTGTCCTATCTGCTGCTCGAAGTCATCGAGGATATGCATATCCTCCAGCCCAGCAACAATATCCAGGTTTCACGGCAGACTCCCGCGTCGTTCCTGAAGGCTGCCGCGCGGGTCATCCGCCGGGGCTACGGTTTCCCTTCGGTCTTCAATGCCGACGCGGTTGTCAGTGAACTCGTGCGGCAGGGCAAGTCCGTCGCGGATGCCCGCGAGGGCGGCACCAGCGGGTGTGTCGAAGCCGGCGCCTTCGGCAAGGAAGCCTACGTGCTGACGGGCTACTTCAACCTGGTCAAGATCCTCGAGCTGGCCCTGAACGACGGTCTGGATCCACGCACGGACCGGCAGTTGGGTCCGCGGACGGGCGATCCCGGAGAATTCACGTCTTTCGCCGAGGTGATGGACGCCTGGCGCACCCAGCTGCACCACTTCATCGACATCAAGGTCGCCGGCAACGCGATCATCGAACGGATGTACGCGACGCAGGCGCCGGCGCCTTATCTCTCACTCCTGATTGACGACTGCATCGCCACCGGCAGGGACTACAACGCCGGCGGGGCCCGTTACAACACGACCTACATCCAGGGGGTGGGCACCGGCACCTTGACCGACAGCCTGTCGGCCATCAAGCATTCGGTGTACGCTTCCGGCGAGGTGACCATGGCGGAGCTGCTGGCCGCCCTGCGGGACGATTTCGCCGGCCGGGAGACGCTGCGGCAGCGCCTGAACAACAAGACGCCCCGCTACGGCAACGACGACGACCGGGCCGACGACCTGATGGTCGCCTGCTTCGACGCCTTTTTCGCCGCCGTCGACGGGCGTCCCAACGGTCGCGGCGGCACCTGCCACATCAACATGCTGCCGACCACGTGCCACGTCTACTTTGGCCAGGTCGTCGGGGCCACGCCGGACGGCCGGCGTGCGGCAACCCCTTTGTCCGAAGGTATTTCCCCGGTCCAGGGGGCCGATCGCCACGGCCCCACGGCGGTCATGAACTCGGCCGCCAAGATGGACCACCTGCGCACCGGCGGCACCTTGCTGAACGTCAAGTTCAGCCCCGACGTGCTTGCCGGTGAAGCCGGGCTCGACCGCCTTGCGGCGCTGGTGCGGGGCTATTTCCGCCACGATACCCACCATGTCCAGTTCAATGTCGTTGCGGCGTCCACGCTGCGCGAAGCCCAGAACGACCCCGACGCCCACCGCCACCTGATCGTGCGGGTCGCCGGTTACAGCGACTATTTCTGCGACCTTTCCCGCGAACTCCAGGATGAAATCATCACCCGCACCGAACACGCCGGTTTCTGACCTCTTTTCCCATGCGAATAAGAGGGTGCCCCTCCGGGTAATTGGCTGTACCTTCTGCAAGGGAAACAGTCTTTGATCCAAACAGACGAACCGCTACGGGCCGTCGCGGCCCGTTCTGATGCGAGAGGATTGCCATGAGCGATAACCAGAATTACGAAGGGCCCCAGATCCCCGAGATCAAGCTGCCGAAGATCGACCGCGGTCGGATCCAGCTGATCGTCGGGGCGGTCCTGATCCTGATCCTGGCGGTGACCAGTTTCTACACCATCGACCCGGAGGAAACGGGCCTCGTGCTCCGCTTCGGCCAGTACGTGCGCAGCACCGACCCGGGCCTGCACTTCAAGATCCCCTTCGGGGTCGAGCGCGTGCTCAAGGTGCCCGTCCAGCGTCAGCTGAAGGAGGAGTTCGGGTTCCGCACGGTCAAGGCCGGCGTCCAGAGCCAGTACTCGGTCAAACCGTACCAGGACGAATCGAACATGCTGACCGGCGACCTGAACGCCGCGGTGGTCGAATGGGTCGTCCAGTACCGGATCGTCGATCCGTACAAGTACCTCTTCCAGGTCCGCAACGTGGAGATAACCTTCCGGGACATGAGCGAAGCGGTGATGCGCCGGGTGGTCGGCGACCGCATCGTGAACGAGGTGTTGACGGTCGGCCGCGCCGAGGTGGCGCTCGAGGTGACGACGGAACTGCAGATCCTCTGCGACCAGTACGAGACGGGCATCAAGGTCGAGCAGGTCGTGCTGCAGGACGTCAACCCGCCCGACCCGGTCAAGCCCTCCTTCAACGCCGTCAACGAGGCCCAGCAGGAGAAGGAGAAGCTCATCAACCAGGCCCAGTCCGAATACAACCGGGAGATCCCCAAGGCCAAGGGCGCGGCGCTGCAGACCATCCAGGAGGCCGAGGGTTACGCCCTCGACCGCGTCAACCGCTCCCAGGGTGATGCTGCGCTGTTCACGGCCCTGTACCAGGCCTACAGCCGGGCGCCCGAGGTCACGCGCAAGCGGATGTACCTCGAGACCATGACCGAAGTGCTGCCCAAGGTGGAGAACAAGGTCATCGTCGACGGCGCGCTCAAGGGCGTGCTGCCTCTGCTGAACCTCAACCCCAACTCCAACGCAGCCCAGGGAGGTAAGTAGCATGAACAAGCTTATCATTCTTCTGGTCATCGTTGGCGCGATTCTGATCCTGAACTCGGTGTACGTGGTACAGGAGCCGCACCAGGTCATCATCACGCAGTTCGGCAAGCCGGTGGGCGACCCGGTCATGACCCCGGGCCTGAAATTCAAGCTGCCCTTCATCCAGAAGGTGCACCGGTTCGAGAAGCGATTCCTCGAATGGGACGGCGATCCCAACCAGCTGCCGACCAAGGACAAGCGCTTCATCTGGGTCAACAACTACGCCCGCTGGCGGATCACCGATCCGCTGCTGTACTTCCAGCGCCTCAGGGACGAACGCGGGGCCCAGACCCGTCTCGACGACATCCTCGACGGCGAGACGCGCAACGCGATCGCCAAGTACGACCTGGTCGAGGTGGTGCGCAGCACCAACCGGGAACCGATGGCGACCGAGGTGGATGCCGAGGACGAGGTCACGATGGAAGACATCGAATCCGGACGCAACCAGATCCGCCTGGAGATCCTGAGCAACAGCCAGGCGCGGACCGCCGATCTGGGCATCGAGATCCTCGATGTCGAGTTCAAGCGCATCAACTACGTGTCCGAGGTCCAGCAAAAGGTCTACGAACGGATGGTCTCCGAACGTCAGCGGATCGCCGACCGCTTCCGGTCCGAAGGCCAGGGCCAGGCCTTCCGGATCCGCGGCGAGAAGGACCGCGAGCTTCTGCGCATCCGTTCCGAAGCCTACAAGAAGGCCCAGGAGATCAAGGGTAACGCCGACGCCGAGGCGACGAACATCTACGCCGCGGCCTACAACCGCTCGGCCGACTCCCGATCCTTCTTCGAGTTCCTCAAGACCATGGAAGCCTACAAGACGACCCTGGACAAGGAGAGCTACCTGGTGCTCTCGACGGACTCGGACTTCTATCGCTTCCTCATCAGGGACGGTTTTGAATGAGAATGATGCGACGCCTTCTACCGGTCCTGGTCATCCTCGCGGTCCCGGCGGCCGCGACGGTGGCCCAGGCCGGCGACAAGCTGTTCATGTGGCAGGTGGAATCGAAGACCGCTACGGTCACCCTGGTGGGGTCGATCCACGTGGGGAAACCCGACTTCTTCCCCTTGCCGGAGCCCTTCGAGAAGGCCTTCGCCGGAGCTTCGGCGCTGGCGGTGGAGGTCGACGTCGAGGATCCCCAGGTCATGCAGAAATCGGCCACATTGATGATGCAGAAGGGGCTGCTGCCGGGCGAGGAGACTCTCCAGTCGCGACTGGAGCCCGCCGTCTACGCCCGGCTGACGGAGCACGCCGAGAAGTCCGGGACGAACCTGGCGATGTACGGCAAGTTCCGCCCGGGGATCGTGGCCATGGTGCTGGTCATGGAGGAATACCAGCGACAGGGATTCGACCCCAACCTGGGCATCGACAAGCACTTCCTCGACGCCGCCCGCAAGGACGGCAAGGAGATCCGTCAGCTCGAGACGATCGAGGATCAGCTGGATCTGTTCTTCAAGATCGACGACCAGCTGGATGACATCCTGCTGACCGAGATCCTCGACCAGATGGAGGATGTCGCCGGCATGACCGATGAGATGATCGCGCTCTGGAAGAGCGGCGATGTCGATGGCCTCGACCGGTTCCTCCAGGAAAACATGGGGGAAGGCCCCGAGATGGAGGCATTCTACCGCGAGATTCTCGATGACCGGAACGTGGCCATGGCCGCGAATATCGACACCTGGCTGCAGGAGGACACCGACGTCTACGTGGTCGTGGGCGCCGGACACTTCGGCGGCGACCAAGGTCTCGTCAAGCTGCTCGAGGACAAGGGGCACAAGGTGCGGCAGGCAAAAGACTAAGGTCGATCGGAAAAACAAACCGCCCGGGATGTCCTCGGCCTGACGGCCTGCGGATTACCCGGGCGGTTTTTTTGTCCGGTCGTCGATCAGTCCCCGGTCGAGGCCAAACCCTGCAGAAGCTCCTCGAGACGAAGATTCAGGATGATGTTCAGGCGGTACTCCAGGTCCGCGTTGCCGCGGGGCAGGCCCAGCTCCTCGAGCGAGACCAGGAAATCGCGGTGGCGGCGTCCCGCCCGGTAGTCGGGTTCCCGCGGCGGGTGGGGCAGGTAGCGGTCGATGAGCTCGAAGTCGGGATCGACCAGAAGCGTGGACGAGTAGTAGAGCAGTCCCCGGGTTCGGTAGACGCACGAGCCGCCGATCTTCCGGTCGCCGATCGTCAGGTCCGAAACCCCGCGCTGCTCCACGTCCGGCACCCCGCTGGCGGCCAGGGCCGCGATCAGCCAGCCACTGATGGCGTCGAAGGCCCCCTTGATCCCGCCGATCCCGGGCAGAGGCAAGGTGACGGAAATGATCAGGTTGCCCGGATCCAGAACCACGCTGCACCCGCCGCCGGGACGCTTGTAGACCCGGGCGCCGTCAGCGCGAATGGCGGCGGCGTTGAGCTCCACCTCCGGCTTGCCCCCGCGACCGATGACGACGGCGGTCTCACGCAGACAGTAGACCCTCACCCGGGGCTGACCGTCCTCGCGGGTGCGTTCGATCATCCTGTCGTCCAGGTCGAAGGGAATCGCTGCTACGGCCGAGCCGGTCATCGGACCTTCCTGGGTGGGTTGACATGGACCGCCTCTCCGGCGGCGATTTCCGCGGCTTCCATGATGGCTTCCGAGAGAGTCGGGTGGGGGTGGATGGTGACCATCAGGTCCTCCAGGGTCGCGCCCATTTCCACCGCCAGGGTGCCCTCGGCGATCAGCTCGCTGGCCAGGGGGCCGACGATGCCCACCCCCAGGATCAGGCCGCTGCGTTTCTCGGCGATCACCTTCACCAGACCGTCCGTGCGGCCGAGGGTGCGGGCGCGCCCGAGAGCCGACAGCGGAAACCGGCCGATGTCGACCGCGATTTCCTGCTCGACAGCCTCGCGTTCGGTGAGGCCGGTCCAGGCGATTTCCGGATCGGTGAAGACGACCGCCGGGATCGCGCGATTGTCGAACGCGACGTCGCCGCCGTAAATGGCTTCGGCAGCGACCTTGCCTTCGCGGCTGGCCTTGTGGGCCAGCATGGGGCCGGTGGCGGCGTCGCCGATGGCGAAGATGTTCGCTTCGGCGGTGCGGCACTCGTCGTTGGTCAGGATGAAGCCCTTGTCGTCCGTCTGGATGCCTGTTTTCTCCAGGCCGATGTCGTCGGTGTTGGGGCGGCGGCCGATGGCGACCAGCACCTGGTCGTAGTGTTTTTCAACCGTCTTGCCGTCCGCCTCGATGGTCACGTCGAAACCCTGGCCGACATCCTTGATCTCCAGGACCTTCGACTCGAGCATGATCGCGTGCAGGCGCTTGGAGACCTGCTTGACCATGATCTCGACCAGATCGTCGTCGGCGCCCATGAGCAGGCGCGGGAAGAACTCGACGACCGAGACCTCGGCGCCCAGACCCTGGTACACCAGGCCCATTTCCAGCCCGATGTAGCCGCCGCCGACGACCAGCAGCGAGCCGGGCACCTCGGGCAGCTTCAGCGCGTCGGCGCTGGACCAGACGGTGTCCACGATCCCCTCCGGCAGACGGTTCAGGCTCGAACCGGTGGCGATGATGGCTTGCTGGAAGTCGATGCCGCTGACCTCGCCGCCCTCGATGGACAGGCTGGTGGGCGATTCGAAGCGGGCGTGGCCCTGCACGACGGTCACGCCGCGGCGCTTGAGCAGCCCACGTACGCCGTCGGACAGGCCCTGCACGATCTTGTCGGTCCAGGCGCGCAGCTTGGCCGGGTCGATTTCCATTTTCCCGACGGAGAGCCCGTACTCGGCTCCGGCCACGGCGGCTTCCTTGACCTCGACGGCGTGGATGAGGGTCTTCGAGGGGATGCAGCCTTCGAGCAGGCACACGCCGCCGGGGCGGTCCCGCTTCTCGACCAGGAGCACGTCCTTGCCCAGGTCGGCCAGGCGCAAGGCCGCCACATAGCCGCCGGGACCGCTGCCGATCACGACCACCTGGGTTTCCTCGCGCAGACTTCCCATCACCATGTCGGGGCTCCTTTGCTCACGTCTCGAGCAGCAGCAGGTTCGGATCCGAGAGCTGGCGCACCAGTTCGGCGACGAAGCGGGCGGCATCGGCGCCGTCGGCGATGCGGTGGTCGAAGGCCAGGGTCAGCGGGAGCATCTTGCGGATGACGATCTCGCCGTCGCGCACCACCGGCTTCTCCTGCACCTTGCCCATGGCCAGGATGGCCACTTCGGGGTAGTTGATCGTCGGCATCAGGGCCGTCCCGCCCAGGGGGCCGATGTTGGTGATGGTGAACGTGCCGTCACGCATGTTCTCGGCCGGCAGCTTGCCGTCGCGGGCCAGGGTGGCCTTCTCGTAGATGTCGTCGGCGATCCGGATGATGCTCTTGGTGTCGGTCCCCTTGACCACCGGCACCACCAGGCCGCGGCCGGTGTCGGCGGCGAATCCGATGTTGTAGAACTTCTTGTAGATGATCTCTTCCTTGAAGGGATCCAGGCTGGCGTTGAAGGCCGGCGCGGCCCGCAGCCCGGCGGTGACCGCCTTGACCACGAAGGCCAGCAGGGTCAGCCGTCCGCCGCTCCCGCCGGCCCGGCGTTTGCGCTCGCGGACCCGGAACAGGTCCAGGTCGGTCACGTCCGCCTCGTCCATGTGGGCCACGTGGGGCACCAGCGTCATGCTGGTGACCATCTTGCGGGCCACCTTGCGCCGGATGGAGCGCAGCGGTTCGATTTCGACCGGACCGAGCGCGCTGAAGTCGGGCATGGGCTCGACTTCCAGGAACGGAATCGTGGACGAGGCGTGGGCGGCGAACTCCGCAAAGGCGGTGTCGTCGACGGCCTGCTTGGCCGGCACGTGGACCGCCGCCTCCGGCGTCGCGGCAACGGTCAGGCCGTGTTCGGCGAAACGGTGCACGTCCTCGGGGGTGACCCGTCCGCCGGGGCCCGAAGGCGTGACGAGATTGATGTCGACCTTCAGCTTGCGGGCCAGTCGCCGGGTGGCCGGCGCCGCGGGCACGGGCCGCCGCACGCCCGGGATGGCCGCCGGAGCGACCGCTTCGGGCACCGGCAGGGTCTCGACCGCATCCGGTTCGGCGAAAGACTTCTCGGCCACGGTCTCTTCGACCGCGGCGGTCGCGGCGCCGTCGTCGATGACCACGACCACGTCGCCCACGTTGACGATGTCGCCGACCTTGCCGCGGTAGGCCGCGATCCTCCCGCCCCGGGGACTGGGAATGGTCACGGCCGCCTTGTCGGTCTCGACGTCCATCAGCGGTTCGTCCTCGACGATCTCGCCGCCTTCGTCGACATACCACTTGAGGATCTCGCCTTCGGCGATTCCTTCACCAAGATCGGGCAGTTTGAATTCGAACAACCCCCGCCTCCCTCTCAGAAATTCAACGTTTCCTCGATGCCCCGGACCACACGGTCCGTGCCGGGCAGATAGCTCTTCTCGCGTCCGAAATAGGGGGTGACCACATCGTAGCCGGTCAACCGCTTGACCGGGGCCTCGAGATAGAGGAACGCCTTGTCGTTGATGCGGGCCACGATCTCCGAAGAGGCGCCGTAGCTGCGCGGGGCTTCCTGGACGACGACGCACCGGCCGGTCTTGGCCACCGAGTCGGTGATAGTGTTCCCATCGAGCGGGGCAATGGTCAAGACATCGATGATCTCGACGCTCGTGCCGTGCCGTTTCTCGATCTCGGCGGCCGCCTTCAGGGCCGGCCGCATCATGGCGCCCCAGCTGACCAGGGTCAGGTCGGTGCCTTCCTGGACCACCTGGCACTTGCCGATGGGCAGCACCTCTTCCTCGTCGGGCACCTCCTCGCGGAAGGCGCGGTACGAGTGCTTGGGTTCCATGAAGACCACCGGGTCCGGGTCGCGGATGGCCGCCAGCAGCAGGGCGCGCGCGTTGCGCGGCCCGCTGGGGATCACGACCTTGGCGCCCGGCAGGTGGGCGTAGGTGACTTCGCGGCTTTCGCTGTGGTGCTCGAGGGCGCGCACGCCGCCGCCGAAGGGCATCCGGATCACCAGGGGGACGGTGAACTGTCCGTGGGTGCGGGCCCGCATCCGCGTGGCGTGGGCCTCGAACTGTCCCATCATCAGGTAGCTGAAGCCGGAGAACTGCATCTCGCACACGGGCTTGAGTCCGGCCAGGGCCATGCCGATCGAGGTGCCGAGGATCGCACTTTCGGCCAGGGGCGTGTCGATGACCCGCTCGGCGCCGAACTGGTCCAGCAGGCCCTCGGTCAGGCGGAACACGCCGCCGTCGACGGCCACGTCCTGGCCCAGGACGATCACGTCCTGGTCCCGCTTCATTTCCTGCTGGAGAGCCAGGTTGATGGCCTGGACCATGTTGAGCTTAGCCATGGTCGCCATCGCTTTCCGCGTTGGCCAGGAAGTCGGCGCGCTGTTCGGTGATGGTGTCGTGCTCGGTGCCGTAGACGTGGGCGAAGGGTGCGTCCTGGGCCCAGTCCTTGGGCGACTCGAACTCCTGGACGGCCTCTTCGACCTGGGCCTTCACTTCGGCCCGGAGCTTCTCTTCCTTCTTTTCGTCCCAGATACCCTTGGCGTCGAGGTACTTGCGGAAGCGGAGCAGCGGTTCCTTCTCCCAGGCGCGTTTTTCTTCCTCTTCGGCGCGGTACTTCTTGGGGTCGTCGGCGGTCGTGTGCATCATCAACCGGTAGGTCACCGCCTCGATCAGCGTGGGTCCGCCGCCCGTGCGCGCCCGGGTGAGCGCCTCTTCGATGGCCACGGTCACCGCCAGGGGGTCGTTGCCGTCGACCTGCAGGCACGGGATGTCATAGGCGATGCCCTTCTGGGCGAGCGTCTTGCTGGCGGTCTGCGTGGAGCGGGGGATGGAGATGGCCCACTGGTTGTTCTGCACGATGAAGACCGCCGGCACGTTCCAGACCGACGCGAAGTTCAGGCCCTCGTGGAAATCGCCCTCGCTGGTGCCGCCGTCGCCGATGAAGCAGACGGTCACCGCGTCCTCGCCTTTGTACCGGCTGGCGTAGGCCAGGCCCACGGCGTGCTCGATCTGGCAGCCGATGACCACGCTGGTCGGCAGGATGCGCAGATCCTTGTCCGGCAGGATGTTGCCTTCTTCCCAGCCGTTGTAGTAGTAGAGGGTCGAGGTCAGGGGTTCGCCCCGGTAGAGACGGCCGCCGAGTTCGCGGAAGGCGCCGACGAACCAGTCGTTCTTCTGCATGGCCATGGCCACGGGAATGGAGATGGCCTCCTGGCCCGTGTTGGGCGGAAACGTGCCCAGCCGGCCCTGGCGCTGCAGCTTGAGCATGCGCTCGTCCAGTTCGCGCGCCAGGCGCATCCAGCGGTACATCTCGAGCAGCTTGTCGTCGCCCAGGGCGGGCTCCAGTTTGGCGTCCAGTTTGCCGTTCTCGTCGAGCACCTCGAGGCGGTCGACCGCAAACTTCACGATCGGCTTTCTTGGCATCCACGAATCCTTCGTTGAATGGGGCGGCAGGTTGCCGGGTATTCACACGCCGCGACCGGACGCCAACCCGCCGTCGCCGCCGCGATGTCGTGAAAAAGGGCCGGAGGCGGCCCCGAAGCGGTGATCGGAGAGGCTTCCCGGCCCGGGAAATTCTGAACATATGATAGCAGGCGAGGGGTAATCCTGCCAATCACGTATTGATCTGGCAAATAAGCCAAATGGATCTGGCCATTCAGGCCCTCTTGGCCTTATCTTGGGCGGGAATCAAGGTGTTCCCCTCCATGGGGTTGGTCTTTTTCGGAGGTAGGACGATGCTGAGCAAGAAGCTTCTGGACGCACTGAACCGGCAAATCAACGAGGAATACTACTCCAGCTACATCTACCAGTCGATGGTCGGCTATTTCGAGGACCTCAACCTCGACGGCTGCGCCCACTGGATGAAGATGCAGGCTGACGAAGAGCACCTGCACGCCTTGAAGATCTTCGCCTACGTCGTCGAACGCGGCGGACGGGTGGAACTGTTCGAGGTGCCGAAACCGCCAATGGAATGGGACAGCCCGAAGGCTGCGTTCGAGGCCGCCCTCGCCCACGAGAAGCTGATGACCAAGAGTATCTCCCAGCTGGCCGACCTCGCCATCGAGGAGAAGGACCACGCCACCAACAACCTCATGCAGTGGTACGTGTCCGAGCAGGTCGAAGAGGAATCCTCGGTGGACGACATCCTCCGCAAGCTGGAAATGATGGGCGATACGGGCACCGGCCTGTTCCTGATGGACCGCGAACTGAAATCACGGCCCACGCCCACGCCGATCGATACGGCCGAAGCCTAGATCCAGCCCCCGCTCCGCACCCAGGAAGGTCTCCGTCAGGGGCCTTCCTGCTTCTTTTGACCTCTCCATGGCGGGGTTTTGATTTTCCCCGCAATATCCCTATTCTTCATGGTATGATGCTTCGCGAGGGGCAGACTGACGAATGGGGCATTAGGGAGAGTTTGGAATGCAACCCCGACACATTCTGGTTGCGGCCGCCGTCCTGGCTGGCCTCATGGCTGTATCCGTCCCGGGTGCGGCCGCTGATTCAACTATCAGTCAACATAACGACAAGGCCCTGGTGACGGACGGCCACGTCGTCCACAACGTGGGCAACCTGTGGAACAACGTCACGAACTTCGGTATCATCGGCGCCTGGCCCGGCACTTCCCTGCCCTTCAGCAGCGCACCTTCGGCCCGGTGGCCGGGGGTCACCGGCAGCGACTACCTGTGGGGCGCCGGGCTCTGGGTCGGGGGCATCGTTCTCGGTGAGCCCCTGGTGACCACCGGCCAGTTTGCCATGGAGTTCCGATCCACCGCCGCACCGGGCGACACGATCTTCGCCACCGCCCAGGGGGCGCCCCAGGGGGTGCGGTATCCCTGGCCCGGCGCGGACGACGACGGTGACGGAGCCGAAGACGAGGATCCGCTCGACGGTGTGGACAACGATCTCGACGGCCAGACGGACGAGGATTTCGCCGCGGTCGGCGACCAGCATTTCCGCTGCACCATGGCCGACAACCTGCAGGAAATTCAGGATATCTATCCGGACCATACCCCGCTGAATCTCCGGATCGTACAGGAATCGTACCAGTGGGCCGATCCGCTGGCGGCCGATTTCATCGGTTACGAGTACCGGATCACCAACGTCGGCGTGGCGGACATCCGGGACCTGCATTGCGGGATGTTTGCCGATTTCGACATCGGGACCCAGCCCGGCGACGACCTCGCCGGCAGCTGGATCGGTGAAGTGTCCACGCCGTGGGGTCCGGCGCCCGTGGCGATCGGCTGGATGCGCGACGGCGTGGCCGGCGGCGCGGCGCCCGGCTGGGTGGGTTTCGTGCAGTGCGGCGTGGCGACCGACGCGGCTGCCGGGGCACCGGCCGACCCGCTGGGGCTGCATTCCCTGCAGATTTTTGCCGGCAACGATTCCTTCGAGAACGGAGGCGACCCCACCAACGACAGTGAACGCT
Organism: Candidatus Krumholzibacteriia bacterium; assembly: GCA_942492615.1. GTDB lineage: Bacteria > Krumholzibacteriota > Krumholzibacteriia > LZORAL124-64-63 > LZORAL124-64-63 > CALOFL01. The sequence goes on along the minus strand of CALOFL010000017.1, from coordinate 328,131 downwards.
ACCAGAGCCTGCACGTGGCCGGCATCGATCCTGATCCCCTGCCGGTGGCGGTGAACGATTACCGTGTGCTGATCGGTGCGCCGGCGATCACGACCCTGGCGCCGGGGGAAACCGTGGTCTACCGCGCGGCCCTGGTGATCGGCGACAGTTTCGAGGCCATGCTCGCCAGCGCCGGCGAGGCCGTCGTCACGGCCCTGGGGCAGAATTTCGATCGGGACGGTGATCCTGCCAACGGTGCTGAATTCCATGTGCCCTGGCTGCGGCCGGACAACGTTCCGGTGCCGGCGGTCACCGGCCGCCTGCTGGCTGATCTGGCCAGCGACGCGGTGACCCTGCGTTTCGACGTCCGCCATGCCGCCGGGAGTATGACCCAGGTCGAGCGACGCAGCACGATCGGCGTCCCCGGGCGTTCCTGGCTGGTCGCTGCGGACGCCGGCGACATTCTGGACGCCGACCCGGTGGGCTGGCCCCGGACCTACGATCTCATGTTGAAGTCGACCGCGGGCCCGGACCTGGTGCTGGATACGGTGGAGGTCGCCGGCCCGGTCCTGCGTCCGCTGCAGCTGCAGACCCGGCCCAACCCCTTCAATCCGCGGCTGACGATCCGGTATTCCCTGCCGGTGGCGGGTACTGCCCGGGTCGAGATCCTCGATGTGCGCGGGCGGCTGGTTCGGGTCCTGTTCGACGAGTTCCGGCCTGCCGGCCAGGACGAGGTGAACTGGAACGGCGTCGACCGCGACGGCCGCGCCGCCGCCAGCGGCGTCTATCTGGTGCGTCTGGTCATGGAAACCGGATTCACCGAGGAGCGGGTCACCCTGCTGCGCTGACTTTATGCTTTATCGGGAGCGCTCCGGCTCGAGCCGGGGCGCTCCCGTATCTCCAACGGAACTCCCTGAATTTATTTCTTGCAAAATATGATAAAAATGGTATTGTATTCAGCACGGCCGCAGAACGACACCTCGATTCGACATCATGCGGCCCCGTATCGCCCAAAGATTTGCCCGCCGGGATCGCCCTGACGCTCACGCGTCAATTCCCGGTGGGCAATGTCTTTTCTATCTCCAGCGCGGTTTCTTCATCCATGGGCCCACCGCGTTCCCGCAACTTCTTCACGAAGACGCGTCGCAGGTTTTCCGGTTCATTCTGACCGAACTTGACCTTCCCCGACCAACTTTCAGGCACCACCTTGAAGACACCGACGTTGGCAAGCGCCTTGGCGTAGATCGGCACCGCCGGATCGATCACGTCGAATCCGCCTTCCGGCTGGTGCTTGTCCATCAGGGCGCCCAGGCCGCGGGCCTTCTCGGCGGGATCGGTCACCGAAGCACAGATGCCCTTGATCTCGACCGACTTGAAGAAATGCGTCGCCGGACAGGCGTACCGGGGCGCGGACCAGGTGGAGGGGATGAAGCTGTAGGATACCACCATGGTGAAACCGGCGCGCGGGGCGGCCTGGATCAGTGCGAATTTTTCACCCTCCAGCGCCCCGTGGAAATAGATGACTTCGCCGACCGCCCCGAAATTGAGGGCGATCGAGCGCGGATAGCCCTCCGCCGTCACCAGGGTGAGGTAGCCCACCTCGCAGCGCAGGGCGATTTCCCGGAACAGGTCCGCCTGCTGGGACGCCAGTTCACGGCGCCTCACTTGGCCGCCTTTTTCTCCGCCTTTTTCCGGCGATAGTCCAAGACCTTGGCGATGTAGGCGGACGCATCGGGGGTCTGGCAACTGGTCTGACCGTGGTCGACTTCCACCTTGCCGATCTTCTTCGCCGCGGCAAGAGCCCTCTTCCGGAGTTTGTCGTTGCGGATGCCGATCGCGATCAACGCCTGGTTCATGCTGTGGCGCGCGCGGTTGGGGCTGCCGTGGATATCGGTGACGATCGCCGCGGTCCTCTCGGCGAGGTAGGCGTCGGTCAGGGAGTCGTCGCTGTCCGCGAGGATGGACAGCAGGTTCCAGCCGGCCGCCCGGTACCATTCGTCCCGACGCTTCATCCAGGCGTCGCACTTGCTCCGGCCGAAACGCGACTGGGCGATCAGGCCACAGAAGGCGTCGGTCAGCACGTAGTTGTCCATCGCGCGGGCCCAGGCGTCGATTTCGCCCGACTTGAGCGCGGCCGGATCGGCCACCATGCAGGCCAGGACACGGGCGTCATGGTTGCCGGACGCCCACAGGCCCCGGGCCAGCTCGTGGTCGGTGCCGATGGCCTTGGTCAGTTTCTTGAGCTCCGCATAGCTGACGCCGCACATCGCGCCGGTCACACCGTGCCGGCCGTAGATCTTGCGGTTCTGGGCGGTGCCGGCCTTCTTCAGGGCGGCGAGGGTTTGTTTCAGGGTCATGGCTGGCTTCCTTGGCCTGGGAACAAGATGAAAAAACCGGAGGCCGCGCGCCGCGTCGGCCTCCGTTCATGTTATCACAACAACCGTCGTTGATCACCCCGGCCGCTACTCCTTGATGGGCTTGATTTTGAGCCCCGCGCCGGCAAAGACGATCTCCGGCGTCATGTCCTGACTCTGGGACATCATGTTGCTGGCGTTGACGGTCCAGATCGAGGTGCGTCCCTCGACGGTGGGAGCGTTGCTGCTGACCACGTCGCCGGGCACGGTGATCTTCAGGCTGACGTCCAGTTCGGCCATGGCGCCCATCAGCTTGCCCATGACGGCCATCTGACGCTGCATCTGTTCGGGATCCATCTCAGCCGGAGGGGTCGGGGCGGCATCTTCGGTTGCGGCCGCCTCGTCCGTGACTTCCTTTTCCCGGGCGGGAAAATCGTAGGTGGTCTGTTTCAGGATGAAGTTGCCGCCGTCGACGGCGAAGATGCCGAAGCCTTCGCCGGTGTCCTCGTCGCTCATGGTGCTCATGACGTAGGACAGGCTCTTGAGGTCGTCGAATTCGAGAACGATGTCGAGGGTTTCACGGCCGTCCACCGCACCCTTGGTGAAGGTCTTGACCTTGACCCCGTGGCCCTTGGCGGCCTTTTCCAGGTCCTCTTTATTGATGTCGTCGAACGACGGGATCTCCTGGCCGGAGTCCTCGTCCATCCCGAGTTCCTTCATCTCGGCCAGGGCCTCGGCCACGCCTTCACTGAAGGAAACGGTCATGGAGGCCACACCGGAGCCGTCGTCTGCGACCGTGCTTTCCATATGCATCTGGACGCAGCCCGAAAAAAGAACGATGGCGGTCATGGCAACCGCGAGCATCACAAGCTTCTTCATGGATTTCTCCTAGGAGGATTTTCATTGGTCCCGGCCCCGGATCCCCGGTTGCCGAGTTGAAGGTTTCATGCTAATCAAAGGGCTGGGATAATACAACCGCCAAGCGGCAAAGTTTCATGCGGCCGCCGGGCCCGACCACCAGCTGTCCCGGGAGAATCCATGACTGCGCGTCCAGCCAAACCGGCCTGCTTCAAGGCCTACGACATCAGGGGCAGGGTTCCCTTCGAATTGGATTCCGACCTGACCTACCGCATCGGCCTGTCGACGGCCCGCTTTCTCGGTGCCCGGAAGATGGTCGTCGGGCGCGACTGCCGGCTCAGCAGCCAGGAGCTCGCCAATTCCGTCATTCGCGGACTGACGGACGCCGGCGTCGATGTGATCGACATCGGCCAATGCGGCACCGAGATGGTCTACTACGGCACCTTCGCCCGCGAACTGGACGGGGGCATCATGGTCACCGCCAGCCACAATCCCATGGATCACAACGGGATGAAACTGGTGCGGGAGGAGGCCAAACCCATCAGCGGGGACAGCGGCCTGGACGAAATCGGGGCCGGCGCCCTGGACTGTGATCTCGAACTCCAGGGCCCGCAAGGGACGGTCACCAAGGTGGACGTCCTGGCCGACTTCGTGGCTTTTCTGCTCGCGCAGGAGGATGTCAGCGGATTCCGGCCCCTGAAGATCGTGGCCAACGCGGGCAACGGCTGCGCCGGACCGGTGATGGCCGCTGTGGCGGAACATCTGCCCGGTGAAGTCGTTCCGGTGTTCTTCGAGCCGGACGGCAACTTCCCCAACGGCATTCCCAATCCCCTGCTTCCGGAGAACCGCGGCGCCACCAGCGAGGCCGTGCTGGAACACGGCGCCGACCTGGGCCTGGCCTGGGACGGCGATTTCGACCGCTGCTTCTTTTTCGACGAGAAGGGGCCTTCATCGAGGGCTACTACCTGGTCGGATTGCTGGCGGCCGCGAGTCTGCGCGCGCAGCCCGGGGTCGGCCATCGTCCACGATCCGCGCCTGGTCTGGAACACGGTCGACAAGGTCGTGGCTGCGGGCGGCCGGCCGATCATGAACAAGACCGGCCACGCCTTCATGAAGGAGCGGATGCGCGCCGAGGACGCCGTCTACGGCGGCGAGATGTCGGCCCACCACTACTTCCGCGAATTCGCCTACTGCGACAGCGGCATGCTGCCCTGGCTGCGGATCGTGGCCGAGATGTCGGCCTCCGGCCGGCCGCTGTCGGCCATGGTCAGGGCGATGCAGGCGGCCTACCCCGCCAGCGGGGAGATCAACCGCCGGTTGAAGGACCCGATCGCGGCCCTTCTGGCGATCGAGAAGAAATACCTGTTCGAGGCCGCGGGGGTCGACCGCACCGACGGCCTGAGCCTGGACATGGGCGAGTGGCGCTTCAATCTGCGCAAAAGCAACACCGAACCGGTGATCCGGCTCAACGTCGAGTCCCGCGGGGACCGGGCCCTCATGGAGGAGAAGACGGCCGAGATCCTGGCGCTTCTGGATCGGTGACGATCAATCGTGATAAGTAAGTTTCAAAAATACTTTACCTTGGGGTCGACGGCGGTGTAAACGTATGCCGTTTTTGACCGTCGACTTAACCGAACTCCCTTTGCCGGGAGCAGGAGAGGGATCGCCGTGAGCCATCCTCTGATCAATCCCGTCCACAAGTTCTACATCCCCGTCATGGGGACGGGCTTCACGATCGACACACCCCTGAAGGTGGCCCGCTACGGCATCTCCTCGGTGGTGTCGCTGGTGGACGACGTGCTCATCGAGCAGATGCGCAAGCGCCTCAGCGGCGAGTCCGGCGCCGAGTACGAAGAGATCCCCGAGAGCCACGAGGATTCCCGCGCCGCCCGCATCACCTCGTACCTGAACATGATGGACGAGATGGTCGAAGGTCAGATGGAAAAACTGCGGACCTCGTTGTTCGAAGCCGGCAGCGAGATCACCCGCTACTTCGAGATGCTGCCCGAATCGCCCCTGAAGGCGATGTACACGGCGATGCAGAACGCCCGTGATCCGCAGGAGAGAGCCCGCCTGCAGGCCCTGCTGCGCGAGAAGATCAGGCCCGGCGCCATCGACGTGAACATCATGACCAAGCTGGACCGCGACCGCATGAGCCGGGGCAAGGCCCTGCCGCCCGTCTTCTCGGACGCCATGAGCGCCCTGCGCGGATACGCCAACAGCAGGCTCCAGTCGTCGCTCGTGCTCTCGGCCGGCATGAACCGCAAGCTGTACAGTTACCTGACCGAGTTCGCCGATTTCTTCCCCGACGACACCGGCGAGATCCGCAAGCGGATCATCCTCAAGGTCAGCGATTTCCGCTCGGCCCTCATCCAGGGCAAGATGCTGGCGAAGAAGGGCCTGTGGGTCAGCGAGTACCGCATCGAGTCGGGCCTGAACTGCGGCGGCCACGCCTTCGGCGGCAAGGGCACCCTGCTGGGTCCCGTGCTGAGGATTTTGCCGAGAAGCGGGACGACCTTGGCCTCCCAGCTGCACGAGATCTGGGCCGGCGCCATGGCGGAACTGGGCCGGATCGTGCCCCAGGAGAGATGAATGGTTCGGGTCACGGTGCAGGGCGGCATCGGCACGGCGGCCGAGAGCGAACTGCTGGAAAAGGAATACCGGGTCGACGGCACCGGCTGGGGCAGCCCGTTCCTGCTGGTGCCTGACGTGGTCAACATTCCCGAGGACCATCTGCGGAAGATCATCTCCGCCGGCGAGAACGACGTGCACCTGAGCGAAGCGTCGCCGCTGGGGATCCCCTTTCTGGTGTCTGAAGAATTCGTCCAGCGAGGAACTCCGGATCTCCCGGATCGAAAAGGGCAAGCCGGGCAGCGCCTGCCCCAAGGGCTACCTGGTCTCGAACACCGAATTCACGAAGGTGCCCATCTGCACCGCCAGCCGGGCCTACCAGCGCCGCAAGCTGTCTTCGCTCGGGGACAGCCCCGCCACGCTGGATCAGCGCCGGTTCCTCGAAGAGGAAATCACCGACAAGGCGTGCATCTGTCATGATCTTGCCGGGAGCGCGACCGTGCCCAACGAAATCGATCCGTCGGCGCAGACCGCCGTCTGCTGCGGCCCCAATACGGTCTATTTTTCCCGCCGGGCGAAGCTCTGCGAGATGGTCGACCACATCTACGGCCGTGCGCACCTGCCGCTGAGCACCGACCGGCCCCACATGTTCCTCAAGGAGCTTTCCCTTCATCTGGACCGGATGAAGCAGGAAGTCGAGAGGCGGGGCCGCAGTCTGGTCGAGGCCCGGCCGCGATCGACCGACGAGGTGAAGGAGAACCTCCTGGGAGGTATCCGCCACTACCGGAATCTGGCTTCACGCCTGGCCGCCGGTACGAAGGACGAGTTCCTGGCGAAACTGGAAAGCCTGCGCGGCGAGCTGGACCGGATCATCGACTGATCGGTTCTCCCCGACGGTTGAAAGCGGAATCCGCAATCATTTTTTATTGTGTACGGGCCGGGTCGGCTGGGACTTTCGGCCGATCGTGATTTTCTTGAATCATCCGGGAGGAAACCCATGCTTCATCCGTTTTGGATGCGCCCCATGATCGCCCGATCCTGAACATTGCGGCGGTGGCGCTGTTCTGGCGTTGCCGCCTCGCCGGCGACGGCCCAGGCCAGTGCGCTGCGAGTTCGTCCTCGACGGCGATCGGCCGGCACCCCTTCGAGCGCCACCGGGACCGCGGTGCTGATCCTCAACGACGAATTGACCGCGGTGTCCTACGACATCCGCCTACTGCAGTCTGCAGGGTCAGCGAGACCGGCGCCCACTTCCACGACGGGGGTCCCGCCGGCCTCGGGGCCCGCATGTGCTACCTCGAGCCCTCGGGCGCGCTCAAGAAGGGCGTCTGGGCGCTCAGGGCCGCGACCGTCCCGCTGCCTGCTGGACGGGGGGAATCTACATCAAGGTCCACTCCGCAGCTCTACGTCGCCGGTGAGATCCGCGGCAACGCGACCTCAGGACCCGGTGCCCGTCGACGACGGCAACCTGGTCGGGGGTGAAGGCCTTGTCCTGACGTCGCCGGGTTACAGGCTGATCGAGGGATCCGGCAGGGGCGTCTCGGGGGGATTCAGCGGGAGCTCCACGACGAACCGGGTCCACTTGCCCGGTTCGCTGGCCACCCGCACCTTGCCGCCCAGCCGGTAGAGGATGTCGTGCACGATGGACAGTCCCAGCCCGGTGCCCTTGCCGGCGGGTTTGGTGGTGTGGAACAGGTTGAAGATCTTCTCCTGGTCCTGCGACCGGATGCCCACGCCGTTGTCCTGGATCGTGACCGACAGGCGGTCCGGCTCGCCGCTCGTCGTGATTTCGATCACGCCCGTGCGCGCGGGCACCTCTTCCATGGCGTCGATGGCGTTGTGGATCAGGTTCACGAAGACCTGCTGAAGCAGCAGGGGGTCCGACGTGAAACGGGGCATGTTCGGGGTGTAGAGGCGCACGATCTCGACCCGGGACCGCCGCACCTCGGTGCCCAGCACCGCCAGGCACTCCTCCAGCAGCTCCTCGATGTCGCATTCGGTCATGCCGCCCTTGGCGGTGCGGACGAAGCCCAGCAGGCTGTGGGTGATGTTCGTCACCCGCTGCACCTGGTGGTGCAGGCGATTCATCGCCTTGCCCAGGACCTGGCGCGTATCGGGCTTGAGCGCATCGCCCTCGTCGGCGAGGGTCTCTTCCACCAGGCCGGCGATGGTGTCGATCACCGCCAGCGGGTTGTTGATCTCGTGGGCCACGCCCGAGGCCATCTGCCCCACCGCCGCCAGCCGTTCGCTGCGGATCAGGTCCTTCTTCAGGCGCAACCGGGTGGTCAGGTCGCGGCCCAGGCAGACCACCTCGAGGGGCTTGCCGTCCGGGCCGTCGATCAGGGTCAGCGAGAGGTTGCACGATGACCGCGTCGCGCTGCTTGCTGCGGAACTCGACCTCGTACATGGCGGCGTGGCCGTCGCGCATGGTCTCGGTGAAGAGCTTCTCGAAGGTGCCCGGGGTTGGCGCAGAGGCGGTGGGCCGGGGTGCCGACCACCTCGTCCCGCGTGTAGCCGAGGGCCAGTTCGGCGCCGCTGTTGAACGACAGGAGGTTGCCCGCGGGATCGGTCAGGAAGATGATGTCGCGGCTGTTCTCGAGGACCTCGCGCAGGTACTTCTGGGTCTCGTTGAGCTGCTCGTCGACCTCGTGCCGTTTCTGCTCGCTCTCGAAGAGTTTAGTCGTGTCCTCGATCAGGCCGTAGAGCCCTTCGACCCGCCCGTTCTCGATGACCGGGAACAGGGTGACTTGGACGTGCATCTTCTGGCCCTGGATCGGCAGTACGCCGGAGGCGTGCAGCGTGCGCCGCGAGTTCAGGGTCTCCTGTTCGACCTTCTGCAGCCAGCGGACGCCGCCCTCGGTGAAGATGGCGTGGTCGCGCTTGCCGATCATGTCGGTTCTCGCGCAGGCCCAGCACGCAGCAGGGCGTGGTTGTTCATCTTCCGGTAACGGAGGTTGTTGTCCTTGATGTAGATCGACAGCGGCGCCGTTTCCACGAACTTGTTCAGGCGCAGCCGGGTTTCCTTGAGACGGCGGCTGTCGGCCCGCAGGGCCCGGTTGTCGTCGCCGAGATTGATGACCCCGGCGATGATCTCGCGTGATCTCGGGTCCCAGGACCGGAGATGACCGGCGGCAGCCGGGCGCGCAGGTCGGCGGCCAGGATCGGGTCGGTCGACTCGACGATGACCAGGTCCAGGTTCTCGATTCCGGTCAGGATGTCGCAGATGTTGTCGGTGGCCAGCGGGGATGCCGATGTCGCGGGCGTGCTCGAGGGCGGGCTGTCGTCGCTTTCACCGAGGTCGATGACCGCGACGATGTTCAGCCGCAGCATGGCGGGCGGACGTGGACGAGACCGGCCAGCAGGTCCGACAGGTCCGGCCTTCGCCGACCAGGGCGGTGTTAATCCTGTTCGTACTCACGGCGCAGCTTTTCGCTCTCCTCGATCAGGTCCCGGGGGCTGGTGGTGTCGGTCATGAGGGCGTTCAGCTTCTCTTCGAACTCCTCGCTGCATCCGGTCCCGCCGGTGCCTGGCGGCGGTCAGGATCACGTCGTACAGGTCCTCGAAATCGTAGGGTTTCAGGACGTAGCGGAATGCCTGCAGGCGGCCGGCCTCCCAGGCGGAGTCGTGGCTGCCGTGACCGGTGAGCATGACCACCTCGAGGAACGGCTGGATTTCCTTGAGGCGCTCGATGACCGTGATGCCGTCCATGTCGGGCATCTTGAGGTCGACGATGGCGACGTCGAGCTTGACCTGGGTGCCGGCCGAGACGGCCTCGGATCCGCTGAAAGCCATGGTCACTTCGATGCCTCGCTTGCGCAGACGGTGGGCCAGGAAGGTGACCAGGTCCTCCTCGTCATCGGCGATCAGCAGCTGGACGGGGCGGGAACTATCTTCGGTCATGACAAGGTCTTTCGCTGGGGTACAGGCCGTTTCCGCTCGACCGAATGATCCGCCCCGGAATGATCATCCCGTCAAGGCACACGAAACGTCGCGGCCTCACAGACCGCGCAGGTGGTCGGGCCGCAGTTCCACCTCGTCCCTTGACGACAGCACCCGGTCGAGCGTCTCGAGGGCGACATCGCGGTCGGCGGGCAGGTTCAGGCTCAGGGGCAGGTAGTTGCTCGCATGGTTGGAGTGAAACCGGCAACGGCTGAAACGACTGTCGCGCACCAGGACACGCAGCTCCTCCAGCATGCCCCAGCGGTCGGGCAGGGTGAACCGACCGTCGGCGGCTGCCGCCGCCAGCGGTGTGCCGGGAACCACGGTCGTCGTCAAGGCGCCCACGAAAGGCGGATCCATGGCCGTCAGCAGTTCCGCGGTGGCCCGAGCGTGTTCGCCGAGAATGCTCCTGGCCCCCGAGTCCCAGCATGACCATCACCGAATGGCGCATGCCGGCTTCGCGCAGGCGGCCGGCCGCCGCGACGGCCTCGGCGGCGGTCGAACCTTTGACGATGCGGGTCAGGACCTCGTCGTCACCCGTCTCGGCGCCGTGGTAGACGATGCCGAGACCGAGCTCCCGCAGCCGCACCAGCTCGTCGACGCTCTTGCGCAGGATGCTGCGGGCGTCGCCGTAGATGCCGACCCGGCGGACCGACGGGATCCTGCTCTTGAGCCGTTCCAGGATGCGGGCCAGGTGATCGGTGGGCAGGATGAGGGCGTCGCCGTCGCAGAGGAACACCCGGCGGATGGTCAAACCGGCCGCGTTCAGGGCCGCGGCCTCGTCGATATCCCGGGCCACGGTGGCGAACGGCTTGGCCCGGAACCGCTGTTCCTCGAGGTCGTACATGGCGCAATAGGTGCATTTGTTGTGACTACAGCCCACGGAAACCTGCAAAAGGAGGCTTTCTGCCTCGCTGGGGGGTCTGAACATGCGGCCGATGTAATCCAAAAAAACCTCCGTGAATCCTGTTTACAGAATAGTCGAATGAAACTATGTTAGGCGAATCAAATTATTGTTGAGTAAAAACCCCGCATCAGGGCCGGGACCATATTGTCAGATTGACTTAGGGCGAGAGTCATTCACCGACAGGTCCCGGCCTTCGTTTGCGTCCGCTCAGGATCTTCTACAATCCCGCGAATATCCCGTCGGTGATGATGATCCGGTCCCCGTCGGGTCCGGTGAGCCGCACTTCCTTCACCACGACATCGGGCTGGGTCTCGGGGATGTAGACCCGGTCCAGATGGATGACCGCATCGGGTCCGGAAAAATCGTCCGGGCCGACGGTGCCGCCGAAGTGGTCGCTGCGGCCGAAGGCGATGTGCAGGCCGAGCTTTTCATCGAGCAGGATGCTGCCGGTGGGCTTGAGGCCGAAATCCCCGAGCACCCCCAGGCCCAGTTCGGCCACGTTGGCGTAGGCCGGTTCGGCGGCGAAGTGGGCGCGTTCGCGTTCGCTCTCGGGTCCGGTGGTCAGCACCTCGACCACCTTGTTGCCCTCGATCCGGTAGACCACGACCTCGCCTTCGATCTGCACGGGCAGCGTGCCGGCCGTCAGGCTGTCGGTGCCGGGGATCTCACCTTCGTAGGGCACGATGTAGGCTTCGCCCGAGGGCAGGTTGCCCGCGATGCCGTTGGCGGGGAACAGACCCCCCGAAGCGTGGCCGGTCCGGTGCCGCAGATCAAGGGTCAGGTGGTGGGTCCGGTCCCCGACGCGGAAATCGAATGCGGCGGCCGTGGCCGTATCGAGCATCTCCTTGAGCACATTGACCCGGCGGTTGATCTCGCCGTAGTCCAGGCGCAGGGCGGGGATCATCGACGGCAGGAAGCCCGGCATGGTGGCGGCCCGGAAGCCGCCGGCGCGCGTGGCGACCTTCAGCGGTGCGGTCGCCGACAGCTCGGTGGGGGCCAGGACCATGGTGTGCGTCGCGAACAGCTCTGCGCAGGGGACGGAAGCCAGGTGGGCGGCCTCGTCGGCGTGGTTGTAGACCGTCTGCCCGTCGTCGGGCCGGCACACGGCCGGCAGATCGGCATTGTTGCCCCCGGCGTTGCGGTACCAGGCCAGGGTGATCCTGGCCAGGCCCAGGGATTCCCGTTCGCCCAGCAGATCCCGGTACCAGGCAGCGGCCATGCGCCGGCGCCGGGCCCAGTCGGGATTGTCGGCCAGGCGCGCGTCGGGCAGGTCGACGATGATCGCCAGTCCCGTGTCGGCCGCCGTGGGCTGGAAGACGCGTTCGACGAGCAGACGAAGGTCGGCGGCGGAAAGTGTTTCGGACATGAGGTGCTCTTTCGTTTCTCCGGGTGACGAAGGTTCGCAGTGTACCCGGACCATATTATGACCTATCTTGTGCCAGAGCCCGAAAAAATTCGTCTTCGGGGATCTGGATCCCATAAACACTCGCCCCTCAGGGAGGCCCCCATGAGTCAGGACCGGGAAAACAATCTCGCCCTGTTTATCGATTTCGACAACGTTGCCCTCGGAGCCCGGGACGCCCACCAGCGCTTCGACATCAAGCCTCTGCTGGAGCGTCTGCTGGAAAAAGGCAAGATCATCGTCAAGAAGGCCTACGCCGACTGGCACTACTACAAGGAGTACAAGCGCTGCCCTCCACGAGGCGGCCATCGAGCTGATCGAGATCCCCATGCCGCGCATCTCGGGCAAGAACAGCGCCGACATCAAGATGGTCGTCGACGCCATCGACCTCTGCTACAGCAAGGAGCACATCGACGCCTTCGTGCTGGTCACCGGCGACTCGGACTTCTCGCCCCTGGTGTCGAAGCTGCGCGAGAACAACAAGCGGGTGATCGGCGTGGGGGTGAAGAACTCCAGCAGCCGCCTGCTGATCGGCAACTGCGACGAGTTCATCTTCTACGACGACATCTTCCGGCAGAAGTCGGGCAAGCTGTCGCGGACGGTCGCCAACGTCGCCTCGGAGAAGCGCGAGCTGTTCGACTTTCTGGTCAAGACCGCGCAGAGCCTTCTCCAGGAAAGCCGGGGGTCGCTGTACTCCTCGCTGATCAAGGACACCATGAAGCGCAAGCAGCCCGAATTCAACGAGCGCGCCCACGGCTACACGACGTTCGGTGACCTGCTCGAAGAGGCACGTACCCTGGGACTGCTTATTGTCGAGAGGGATGCCCGTGCCGGCGGCACCTGGGTTGTGCAGGGCATCGGCAAGGGCGTGGCGCAGGAACGATCGGGCGAGGACAAACCGGCCGGTGGCAACGGACGTTCGAGCCGCCGCCGCCGCCGCTCCGGCCGGGGATCGGACCGCAAGCCGCAGGAAGGCGCCAAGGATGCCACCGCCGGCGGCGGGGCGGGCGATGGCGCCCGGTCTGCGGAGTCGGCCGATTCCTCCGGCGAACCGCAGGGCGCGGCATCGGCCAAGAAGGCTTCGGCCAAGAAGGCGCCCGCGAAGAAGGCGCCGGCCAAGAAGACGCCCGCGAGGAAGGCGCCGGCCAAGAAGGCGCCGGCCAAGAAAGCACCGGCGAAGAAGACGCCGGCCAAGAAGGCTCCGGCGAAGAAAACCACGACCAAGAAGACAACAAAAGCGCCGGCCAAGAAGGCACCTGCGAAAAAGACGACCACCAGGAAATAGATCGGCAGGGGGACCGGCAGCGACCGGTAGCGACGAACGATCGGCGGGTACGGACGGGTGGGACTCCGCATACTGAAGGTCTGCACCAGTCGCTCGTGGGGCGGCATGGAAATGAGCATGGCGACGATCAGCGGCCGGTTGCGCGACCGTGGCCACGACGTCCATCCGGTGTGCTACACCGGCAGCCCCATCCACCAGCGGCTGCTGAAGCTGGGTTTCGACCCGGTGACCCTCGATTTGTGGGGTAAGTTCCATCCCTTCAAGGCGTTCCGGATTGCCCGGTACATCAACCGGCACCGGATCGACATCGTGCACACCGACTACTCGCGCGACCTGTTCACCCTGGTGCCGGCCCTCAAGATGAGCCGGCCGACGCCCCTGGTGCTGCACAAGCACGTGGGCACGATTCGCCCCAAGAACCTGCCGGTCCACCCCTACCTCTACCGCAACGTCGACTTCGTCATCGCCATCTCGCAGGTGATCGAGAAGAACCTGCTGGAGACCCATCCCCTGCGACCGGACCAGGTGGGGATCATCCACCACGGCATCGACCTGACGCGGTTCGTGCCGGATGCCGGGCGACGCCGCCGTCCGCGCGGAGTTCGGCATCCGCGACGACGAACTGGTCGTCGGGATCGTCGGCAGGCTGCAGGAGGCCAAGGGACATCTGCAGTTCCTGGAAGTGGCCCGCCGGATCCTGCCCGCTTTTCCGCAGGCGCGTTTTGTCGTGGTGGGGGAAGCCAGCCGCGGCGAGGACGAGGAGGCGAATCTCATCCTGGACCGGATCGACCAGGCCGATCTCGGCGAGCGGATGATCCTGACCGGCTACCGCGACGACGTGCCCGCTGTCCTGGGCGCCATGGATCTGTTCCTGTTCCCGACCCACTCCGAAGCGTTCGGCCTGGTGATCGTCGAAGCCATGGCCATGGGGCTGCCGGTGGTGTCGGCCGATTGTGACGGCGTGCCCGACATCGTGGAGCATGGCACGACCGGGTTTCTGGCACCGCCGACAAATGTCGACGCCTTGACCGCGGCGGTGACGGACCTGCTGGAGAATGCGGACCTGCGGCGGGAATTCGGCCGGGCGGGGCGGCAGAGGGCCGAAACGCTGTTTTCCGAAGACCAGATGTGTGCCGCGATGGAGTCGTTGTACCGCCGGCTCATCGACCGCTACCGCGCCTGATCCGAGCGCTACCCAACGCGTGGAGGGGGCCATGACGGCCCCCTCGTTTTACCCGCGAGCGGCTGCCTTGCCGACGAGCGTCAGTCCTGCGGTGTGTCGTCTTCCTCGCGGGCGGGGGCCGATTGGTCCCCGACCGGAAATTCAGTCTCGGCCACGGGATCGGTGGCGGCGACCTCCATGTCGTCCGCCACACTGAAGCTGTCGGCCAGGACCGCCAGGTCGACGGGCATCGTACCGGCAGCTTCGGTCAGCTCGGACACCCGGGCCAGGCTGAGGTCGGCCTTGGCGTACCCTTCGTCGGCCTCCAGCGCCGCGGCGTAGGCTTCACCGGCGGCCGTGTAGTATCCGGTGCGTTCGAGGGCCACACCCAGATTGTTCTGGAAGCAGGCGACGGAAGGATCGATGCCGACGGCCTTGGCCAGCGCGGGCAGGGCCTCTTCGTAACGGCTCTGCTGGATGCGGATCAGTCCGAGGTTGTTCAGGCTCCAGGCGTCGTCTTCGCGGCTGCGCAGCACCGTCAGGTAGCTGGTCGCGGCCTCGTCGAGCCGACCCTGCTCGTGCTGGATGCGGCCGATGACGCGGACGGCGTCGATGCTCGCCGGATCGGCGGCCCGGGCCAGTTCGACCTGGGCGAGGGCCTCATCGGCGCGGTCGAGTGCGAGCAGCACGCGGCCGTGGTTGATCAGGCTCTTGACGTGGTCGGGTTTGAGGTCCAGAGCGGCGGTGAAGGCGTCGGACGCTCCTGCGAGCTCGCCGCCCTTCCACTGGCTCAGGCCCAGCATGTAGAAACCCCAGGCGTTCGTGGGATGCTCGTCGGTGTAGACGTTGAACAGGTCGGCGGCCTCGTCGTACCGGCCCGCGAAATAGGCCTTCTCGGCCATGGCGTAGGTCACGATCCGGGGCTCCGCGGCTGCCGCAGCGGCCAGGCTGTCGGCCGCGAGTTCCGCGGGGTGTTCGGCTTCAGCTTCGGTGTCGGCGGCGATCACGGTGACGGCCTCTTCCGGAGCGACGGTTGCCGGCGTCACGACGGTCGCGGCGACGAACTCCTCGCCACCGTCCCGGTCGGCCACCTTCACACCGATGAAGATGGTCAGGGCCAGGACGAGAACGAACAGGACACCTGCTTCGGCGAACTTCATGCGGCGTTCCTGGGGGTGGTTGTATTCCTGCTTTTTCATGACGGTCTCCTTTGCGATGACGGCGGTTCCGGTTCCCGGTGCCGCCGGGTTGATGATCTCACCCCCATACCGCAAGGAGTCGGCCAACGACTATATGATTTCAATATGCTGTAAATAAACAACTTAAACACAGGTAAACGATTGTTGACCAGAAAGCGTGTCGCCCTGGACACAGCGGTCCGTGTCGCTGGAACCACAAAAGGACGGCCCCGGGGGCCGTCCTTTCGTGAGTATGGCGGCCGGACCGGTCAGTCGGTCAGACTCCAGGATTCGGGCAGAACCTCCGGCCCGACCATCATGATCGGTGCGCCGGGCGAATGGCTGACGGCTTTGAGGAATTCCACATCGTAGCTGGTCAGCCCGGGCGCGCCGACCAGGGGTTCGCCCGTCAGCGCGGCGACGTCGGCCTGATCGTCCAGGCCGTAGAGAGTGGCCAGCCAGTCGTTGAGCGCATCGCCCAGCCCGAAGAAACGGGGCAGTCGCGGGCCGAACGTGGGCCACTGGATCAAAGGCCGCGGGGGATATTCGGTGATCTCGACCTGACGCCAGTCTTCGATGCCGGCCAGTTGCCGCGCCCGCGTGATGGCGTCGTCCAGCGAACCGAAGCGGTCGACGAGCCCGTGTGCGATCGCATCGCCACCCATCCAGACCCGGCCCTGGGCCACCGCGTTCACCGCCTCGGTGCTCAGGTTGCGGCCGGCGGCCACCCGGCTGACGAACTGGTCGTAGTTGTCGGTGATCAGTTCCTTGATACGCTCCAGTTCTTCCGGGTCCAGGGGGCGGCGCGGGACGCCGCCGAGGAACGGCAGATTGATGGCCGTGAACAGATCCGCCCGCTTGCCGCGCTGCACGATATCCGAGCTGACGCCCAGCTTCTCGGTGAAGCCGTCGTCCCACACCCAGCCGCCGATCACGCCGATGGAACCGGTGATGGTCATGGGCGTGGTCAGGATCTCGGTGCCATCCATGCTGATCCAGTAGCCGCCGCTGGCGGCGACATCGCCCTGGCTGACGATCACCGGCTTGCCGGCCTCCTTGAGGACGGCAACGGCGCCGGCGACCAGGTCGCTGGGCAGGGAGAACCCACCCGGGGAATCGGCGCGCAGGACGACCGCGGCGACATCGGGATCGCGGGCCAGGCGCCGCAGGTATTCGCTGGTCCGGCGGCCGTTGATCCCGCTGTCCATGGCGCACGGACCGACCGCGTAGACCACGGGGATCTTCCAGGGCTGGCCCCACTGGTCATCCCAGAAGTGCAGGTCGTCGGATCCCGGCGATAGAGGCTGGAGCCGCACACCCTGCTTTTTCAAGGATGGCCACTCGCAGGTCGTCCCAGCGGGCGATGTCGTCGACCAGGCCCAGCTCCAGCGCCTCTGCCGACGAGAGGATGGTCTTCTCGTCCACGGCGGTCTGGAACGCCCTGGCCGTGATGCCGCGGCTCTCGCGCGCGCCTTCGAGCACGGTTTCGTACAGGACGTCGACGATGCGCTGCCGCTGCTGGCGGTCGGCCGCCGACATGCTGTCGCGGCTGTACGTCTCCAGGGCGCTCTTGTACTCGTAGTAGCGCAGTTCCTGGAAGCCGAGGCCCAGCTTGGCCAGGGTGCCCTTGAGGTAACTCCGGCTCAGGGCGTATCCGGGCAGTCCGAGATTACCCCACGGGTCCATGGTCAGATGGTCGGCCACCGCGGCCAGGTAGTAGACAGCCGGATCCATGCGGTCGGTGTGGATGACCACCTTCTTGCCGGAGTCCTTGATCTGCTGGAGCTTCTGGCGCAGCTCCCAGATCAGCGACGGCCGGCCCCTGAAACCGGCGAGATTGACGGCCACCCCGTCGATGTCGTCGCTGTCGCGCAATCGGTTCAGCAGCGGCAGCAGATCCAGCCAGGCTACCCGTTTGTCGTCGAAATACCGGTATTTCTGGTAGGTGAGGACCTTGTTTTCCAGGCTGAGGGGGTAATACACGCTGCCGCGCGCCAGCAATCCCTGGCCGGTTTCGAAGCCGCTGAACGGCGGCTGGGTCCGCACCAGGAACTGGGACTGGATCTCGTCGCCGTTCTCGTCGAACAGCGGCAGGGCATTGACGTTGAGGAAATTCCAGGTCACACCCAGCAGCACCGAGTAGTCCACCTCGCCGGTGCGGGCCCGTTCACGCGCGCGGGCGCCCAGATGCAGCCCGCGAATCGGCCTGACCTCGACCCCGGCGCCCCAGACCCCGTCCCTGAAGAAGGCCTGATCGTCGTTGGCCGTCCAGTCCGCGAACAGGGTGAGCCAGGAGCGGCCGAGAGGCCGCACGCCCACGTCGAACACGTACTGCGCGGCGGACGATTCGAGGCTCCACACCCCGGAAGCGCCGAACGACATCCAGTTGCGCACCCGGTGCACGGTCCCGAGCGACAGGGCCTGCTGCCGCGGTGTGCGGGCCGTTTCCCCTCGCGACCAGCGGTAGGCCATACCGAACGAGTGGCGGCGCGATCCGGCCGCCATGCCCAGCTGGTAGTCGTAGATCTTGTAGCTGTCGGCGGTCGTGCCGAAGGTGCTCGTGTTCATGCCGAAATTCAGGCCGCGGCCGAAGGCGAAACCGTAGTTGTCCAGACCGCTGCGGATGTTCCGGTTGTTCCACCACAGGTCGCCGGCGCCGTGGTCGATCATGGCGGCCGCACCGGGGTTGAACAGTCCAGCCGCGGGCCCGCCGGTCACCGCCGGGCTCTGGGGCAGGAACCAGCTATCGGTGCGATAGTCCAGGAACGGCAGGGTGTCCCGGTAGGCATGGGCGGCAGCCGGGATCAGCATGGCCAGGCAGAGGGCCGGCGCCAGGATCCGGCGGATGTTCTTGACGGCGGGTCTCATGGGTTCCTCCGGATTATTTCTTCAGCCCGTGCCTGCGCATGATCTTCAGCAAACTGCTGTGGTCGGCCAGACCAAGAGCGGCGGCGGTGTTGGTGATGTGCCAGCCGTTGCGTTCGAGGGCGGCGAGGATGATCTGCCGCTCGGCAGCGGCCTTCTGGTCCTTCAGACTGGCGCCGACGGTCGGTCCGGTCATGCCGGCGTCCGGAACGGGGGCCGTGATCTCGGCGGGGATCAGGTCCGGCGTGATGACATCCCCGCTGCCGGCGATCACCAGCCGTTCGATCGTGTTGCGCAGCTCCCGGATGTTGTTCCGGGACCAGTCGTAGGTCTGCAGCAGCTTCAAGGCGCCCGGATCGAAGGTGCGCTCCTTCATTCCGAATTTCTCGCAGGTCAGGCGCAGGAAATGGTCGGCCAGCAAGGGAATGTCGCTGAGACGTTCCCGCAACGGCGGCACCCGGACGACATGGGTGTTGAGCCGGAACAGCAGGTCCTTGCGAAAGTCACCCCGGGCGGTTTCGAATTCGAGGTCGCGGTTGGTGGCCGCCACCACCCGGGTGTCCACCTTGATCTCCCGGTGGGAGCCCAGGCGGGTGAGGGTGGCTTCTTCCAGCACCCGCAGGAGCTTGGCCTGGGCCGGCGCGGGCAGTTCGCCCACCTCGTCCAGGAACAGCGTGCCGCCGTGGGCGGTTTCGAACGCGCCCTTGCGGGTGCGGTCGGCGCCGGTGAAGGCGCCGCGCTCGTGCCCGAACAGTTCGCTCTCCACCATGGTTTCCGGCAGGGCGGCGCAGTTGACGGCGACGAACGGCCGCCGCGCCCGCGGACCCTCGTCATGCAGCCGCCGGGCCACCAGCTCCTTGCCGCTGCCGCTTTCTCCGAGAATGAGCACCGGGCTGGGGATGCCCGCCAGCTTGTCGATCTGCTCGGTCATGGCGACCACGGCGCGACTTTCGCCGACCAGGGGCGAATCGTCACCGCTGTGGCGGCGCAGACGGCTGACCTCGGTGCGGAGACTGGCCCACGCGAGGGCGTTTTCGACCTCCCGCACCACGCGCTCGAGGGGTTCGTCCTTGGCGATGAAGCTGTAGGCGCCCAGCTTGACCGCGCGGGTGCAACGGTCGTAGCTGCCGGTGCCCGTGTAGACGATCACCGGTACGCGATTCTGCTTGCGCTTGAGGGTGGCCAGCACCTCGAAGCCGTCGACGCCGGGCATCTCCAGGTCGAGGATCAGGCAGTCGACCGGTTCGGTCTCCAGCAGGGCGAGGCCTTCGCTGCCCCCGTCGGCGGTGAGGGTATCGAAGCCTCCCAGCCGCTTCAGATCGTAGGCGTACTGGTCCCGCATGGCGGCGATGTCGTCGATGATCAGAATCAGGCTCATGTCGGGCTCAACTCGTGTCCATGCGGGCAGCGGGAACGGGGAACGACAGCGTGAAGTCGTACCACGGCCTGGTTCGCTGGTCACCCGGATATTTGCGCCGCAGTCGGCGGCCAGGCGCCGCACGTTGCTCAGGCCCAGACCGGTCCCGCCGTCTTTGGTGGTGAAGAAGTCGGTGAAGATCTGGTCGAGGTTCCCCGCCGGAATACCGCAGCCGGTGTCGCTGACACTGACGAGAATCCGCATCTCCTGCAGGTGGGGATCCTCGTCCACCGCGGCGTCCACCGTGACGGTGCCGCGGCCTTCCGGCAGGCTTTCCAGCGCGTTGCGGACCAGGTTTTCCATGATGCGGCGCAGGCTGACCGGATCGGCGACGATCGCCGGCAGGTTCACCGGCACCGCGTTGACCAGTCTCGTCTCCGGCGGTACCGCCGGATCGGCCAGGGTCGCAGCGACGATCTCGTCCAGCCGGCAGGCCGCGGGGCTGCCGCCGGGGCTGAGGCGGGCGTAGCGGGTGGCCAGGTCTTCGAGATAGGCCAGACCGCCTTCCAGGGTTTCCTGACGCTCCCTGAAGATACCGGCCAGCTGACCGGGCTCGCCGTCGGCGACCTCGGCCAGGTGCCGGATCACGTTGCGCAGGGGAGTGATGCCGTTGCGGATGTCGTGGTTCACCTGGCGGGCCATCTCGCCGGTGGTCGCCCGCTGCTCGGCCTGGCGCAGGCGCTTGATCCCGTCGCGCAGGCGCACGGTCATTTCGCCCAGCAGGCGCGACAGCCGGCCGACCTCGTCACGGCGGTTCGAGGTGAAGTCGACGTCCAGGCGGTCGAGGTCGAGACCTTCGGTCGCGTTGGCCAGTTCACGCAGCGGCTTGCTGATACGCGAGGCCAGCACGGCGCCCAGGACAATCGATCCCAGCACTGCGAGCAGCAGCACCGCGCCCAGCCTGAGGTTCATGTCCCGCAGCAATTGCCGCAGCGAGGCGCGGTCGTGGGTGACCAGCAGCCAGGCGTCTCCCAGCCGGCCCTCGTCGATCACCGGCAGGTGTTCCGCGCGCACGATGGATCCGTTGCGGCGCAGGCGGTATTCGACCTCCAGGGCGTTCCGGTTCTCTGTCAGGCTCCGGTCGAGGCGGTCGCTGGTCGCAAAATGTCCGCCCGGCCAGATCAGCGCCAGGGCCAGGTCCCCTTCGCGATTCAGGCTGGCCAGGCGGTCCTGATCGAGCCGGGCGCCGCCCGTCAGATGGAAGTCCCGCCCGCCCAGGGAGACCGAGCGGGTGCGTGCCAGGGCCAGGAACGAACCGTCGGGGACGCGGACGTTGACCAGCGCCTGGCCGCGGGGCGTCCGCGCGATCTGATCGGCGAGGTTCGGGTCGAGCACACCGTAGGCGCTCCGGAAATGCCCGCTGCTGAGGGCCCGCCCCCGATCGTCCTGGATCAACAGCATGTCCAGGTCCATGAGGGCCATCTGGCGCGGAGCGAAATCCAGGAGGTAGCCGCGCCGGTCCTCGCGTCCGCCGACGGCGGCCAGACGGAACTCGTTGTCTTCGGTGATGGTGGCGGCCAGGTTGTCGAGCAGCACGGCCATCTCACGGTTCTGGCGATCCAGGTCGTCCTGCACGATCTGCATCTGGTTGTCCACCCGGGCGGTATCGAGCTCGGTGAACCGGTCCTGGACCGCGGCGCGGATGCTCTGGATGACCAGCACCAGGGGCAGGACCGCCAGAAGTACGGATCCCAGGAGGATCTGACCGCGCAGGTTCATGGCGTTGCCTCGCCTCCGCGCCGGCCCAGACGATCGAGCAGGGGGGTGCCGTCGAACGCAAGACGCAGCCCGGCCATCGACCCGCGGACCACCAGCCACGAGCGGCTCAGACCCAGCGGATGCACCAATCCCTTGCGTTGCAGGGCTTCCAGGGGATCGGACCGCGGCCGGTCGGTCACCGCGTCGGCCGCCGCCAGGCTGTCCGAGTGCGGCACGTCACGCTTGCCGAGAGCGGCTTCCTGCAACCAGGCGGCCCGGCCGAGGAGATTGGCCAGCTGGAGACAGCCGGTGGGATAGTACTGCGGGGCCGGCACGATGAAGGCGCCTGCCATCTGCCACTGCAGGGTGAAGTCCACCGCGGCGGCGGACAGGGCGGCCGTCCGGACGGGCCCGCCGGACAGGGCGCTCAGACGATGGGCGATTTCGCGCGGCCCCGGGATCGCCGTCGGGATAGATCAGCGTGTTGTTATCCAGGTCCAGCGCGGCCAGATTCCAGTCCAGCCTGGCGCTGCCGCCATCGGCGATCGGGCCGCTCAACTGGGGACAGTCGCTGCCGCCGCCGCCGGGAAAGACGATTTCCGTCCATTCACGTGAAGCCACCCGGGTCACATCGCGGGTCATGTCCAGACCCGCGACCGCATCGACCCAGCGCGCGGCGCCGCCGGGGTTGGCTTCGGGCGGACAGACCAGGATGTACAGCAGGTCCCAGGGCAACGGCTGGGGCTGGAAGCCGGGGGCGTCGCCGAAAAAGCTCACGGTGCGCAGATCGCGGACCACGGTCAGGTCCATGTCGGTGGCCACCAGGTCGCGCGGGTCGGCTCCGGGTTCGACGCGAAAGACCAGATTCTTCCACAAAGGGGGGCGGGGATGGCTCGGGTTGGGCCGGCAATGCAGGTCGGGTCGCGGTGCCGGGTCGGAAGCGCGCAGGCGGGCGGACCCGCTGCCGACCGGCCAGGTCCAGCCGTCCCGGCGGGCGGCCACCGCGGTGGCCGGGTGGGCCAGCAGCATCGGGAAACGCGCCTGCGGTTCGGGCAGGCGGACAGCCAGATGGCGCGCGTCGATGACCTGGACCGTCTGTTCGCGGGCGTTGAGCCAGGCCCAGGGCGACGTGCAGCCGCTGGCGCGCATGGCGTCCTGACTGCGCGCCCAGGACAGGCGCACCTCGCCGGCGGTCAGCCGCGAGCCGTCCCAGAACCGCGCCTCTTCGCGCAGCGTGAAGACCCAGACCATGCTGTCCTCGGTGCAGGTCCAGTGCTCGGCGAGCGCCGGCTGGAGATTGCCGGCGCAGTCCACCGTCACCAGGGTTTCGTAGAGGTGCGCGAAGACGATGCGTTCGGAACGGTTGTGGGGGACAGGGGCCCTGCCGGGAAGGACTTCTTCGTTCAGCGCGAAGACGAAGGATCCGTTGGGGTCGCCCTCGCCGGCAAGGAGGTCGCAACCTTCGCGGACCGGGGTCTGGCCCCCGGTCGTCTGTGCGGAGGGCCACAGATCGACCTGGGGCGGGGACGAACCCGCAGAGGGGCCATCGGCGGCAGAGCCGCCGCACCCGCCGATCGTCACCAGGCCCGGCCAAAGAAGGAGCACAACGAGGGCGAGAGCCGGCGGGCGCTGATTGGCCCTGCAGCTCGGGTTCTGCCTGCTGGCGTTCATCCTGATCCCTTCCGGTCGTTGAATCCGTTCAGCAACCTTGGCCTCATCATACCACGCGTGACCGCCGGCAAAAATTGAAACTGGCTTTCGCGGCCGGAATAATCTTCAATAATTCCAGAGAGGTGCCGTCCGGTCGATCGTCCACCGCAACCAGGGACCAGCGATAACGTGAACAATCCCCATTGCGGCAGGTGCCACTTCGTTTTTCCCTGGCGCGAGGCGCTCAGGCAGGTCCTGGGGCCGTCGCGCCGTTCTCAGGCACTGTGGGGTGCTGTCTGCCCCGACTGCGGCGCCGATTCGAAGGTTCCGGCGAGCCGCGTGCTGCTCATTGCCGCGTCCGGTATTTTTTTCGGGAGCCAGACGTCGACCCTGCTGTTGCTGGGGAACATGTCCACGACGGAATTCTGGCTCGCCAAGCTCTGGCTCATCGTGGGCTTCTACGCCATCGCCATCTTTTTCTTCTTCAAACTGGAGCCGATCGAATGAACCGTCGCCGGGACATGAGAGCGGCGCTGGTCGTGGTGCTCGTGGTGCTGGCGGGCATGATCTGGGGCGGGATCCGGCGGGCGGACGCCATGGTTCCCGAGGACATCCTCTCGCTGCGGACCGCCGGTGTGGCGGATCTCTCCCCCGACGGCCGTTTTCTGCTCTACACGATCGGCGAGTGGGACACGGCGACCGACGCCTGGAGCACCAGCCTGTACCGGCGCGACCTCGACACCGGGGACGACCTGTTGGTCTTCACCCCGGCCGACGCCTCCAGTGGCGCGGTGTGGCGTCCCGACGGTCAGGCCATCGCCTTCCTGCGCACCGATGGTGACGAGAGCGAGATCTGGCTCATGAACGCCGATGGCGCCGACCGCCGGCGGCTGAGCCGTACGTCCGCCGACTTCGGCGCCCTGCACTGGTCGCCCGACGGCTCGGCCCTGGCCTGGGTGGCGTCGGCGCCAGTGGGTACCTACGCCGGTTCGCCGGCGGACTTCGTCGTGGCCGACGGTATCGGCTACCGGCACCTGGAAGCCGGTTACCGTGAAGGCCGCCGGGGTCAGCTCTTCGTCATGGATCTGGCCAACGGCGAGCCGCGACGCCTGTTCGAGGCTCCGCTGGACGTCCGTGCCCTCGACTGGTCGCCCGACGGACGCCAGCTGGTCTTCGAGGCCAAGGCCGAAGCGGACCTGGGCTGGAACCTCAACACCGATCTGTGGATCGTGGCGCGCGCGGGCGGTGCGTTGCGACAGTTGACCGTGAACCCGGGACCCGACGGCAGCCCGGCCTGGTCCCGGCAGGACGCGATCGCCTACCGCACGGCCGCCCACCCTCTCTGGGAAACAGCCCCCCGGAAGGTGGCGGTCGTCTCGCCTGAACTGGGTGATTCCGGGCCGGTCGTCCGCCACGGCACCGGCTTCGACGACTTTCTCTACCGCTTCGCCACAGCCGACGAGGCGTTCTATATCCTCGGCGCCCGCCGCGGCTGCCTGGATCTGCAGCGGGTGGACCGCGAGTCGGTCCAGCCGCTGACCGCCGGCCCCTACAACTTCTATTCGCTGAAGATCGCCGGCGGCCGGGTCGTGCTGACCGGTTCGGGTCCGACCTTGCCGGGAGCCATCTTCACCCTCGATCTGCCGGACACCGGGGCGGAACCGCAAACGCCCCGCGTTCTGATCGATCCCAACCAGGACTGGAGCGCCCGGGCCGGCCTGACCGAGCCGGAGCCGTTCAGCGCGGAGGTGGACGGGCGCACCATCAACGGCTGGTTCTTCAAGCCCGAGGATCTGGGCGGCGGACAGCGGGTTCCGGTGGTGCTGAGCATCCACGGGGGACCCGAGTGGATGTACGGCGGCTACTTCCTGCCCGAATTCCATATCCTGCCGCGGTTCGGCTACGGGGTGGTCATCGCCAACCCCACCGGCAGCATGGGCTACGGCACCGAGTTCATGAAGGGCGTCCGGGGCGAATGGATCGGGCGGCCCGCTCGCGAACTGCTGGCCTGCCTCGATCTGGCCGTTGCCGAGGGCTGGGCCGATCCCGAACGCCTGGCCCTGATGGGCGGCAGCTACGGCGGCCACCTGGGCGCGGCCCTGACCACCCAGACGGACCGTTTCCGTGCGGCGGCGCTGGACCGGATGTATCCTGAGACGATCAGCTTCTGGGGCACGACGGATGAGAAGTGGTTCCCCGAATGGGAATTCAAGGGCCGCCCCTGGGAGCCCGCCGCCCGCGCGGTCTACCTGGCCAACTCGCCGTTCGAAGCGGTGGACCGCGTCACGACGCCCACGCTCATCAGCCACGGCCTGCGGGACTACCGCTGCCTGATCGCCGGCGGCGAGATCTGGTTCGCGGCCCTGCAGGCGCAGGGGATCCCGTCGCGTTTCATCCGCTTCGAGAACGAGGGCCACGGCATCCGCCGGCCCCCCAACAAGGTCTTCTACCAGAACCAGCTCCTGGATTGGTTCGACCGCTTCGTCCTGGGCGGTTCATCCGAGAACGGATCCGATGACTGATACCTTCGTGCCAACCGCAACGGCCGCCAAGCGGGCGAGCCTCTGGCTGATGACCGCCGCCATGGTGGCGATCATCGGCTTGAAGTCCCACGGGGGGCCCGCCGCGGCGGTGCCCTGGCATTTCGTGGGCTGGCCCCTGATGGCCGGCAGCCTCTATGTGGCCTGGTTCGTCAACCGCGACGCCATGTGGTCCAAGACCAGCGTGCTGCTGGCCTACCTGATCGTCGTGCTGCACTTCACGCGCATCGACGGCGATACCGGCGACGCCCATGTCCTCGAGCTGGCCCTGATGCTGGGCGTCGGCATCCTGTTGGTTCCCGCCCTGGCGGCGAAGTACTGGCTCAAGGCGCCGCTGGACTACAGCTGGTTCCGCGGCCGCTGGTCGCTGAAGATGTGGCTGTGGCTGCCGCTGGGTTTCGTGATCGCCTTCGGCTTCATGTGGCTGTACTTCAACGTGCTGACGCCCACTTTGCACCACAGCTGGCCGCTGCCGCTCGAAGGCGACCGCACCGAGGCCCTGTGGCGCCTGTTCTGGGGCTGCAACTTCGTCGGCGTGTGGGACGAACTGGCATTCATCAACTTCGTGTTCGTGCTGCTGAGCCGACATTTCCGTTTCGGCGAGGCCAACCTGGCCCAGGCGGTGTTCTTCACCAGCTTCCTGCACGAGATGGCCTTCGTCGGCTGGGGGCCGGTCGTCATCTACGCTTTCGCCCTCATCCAGGGCCTGACCTACCGCAAGACCGCGTCGCTGTTCTACATCGTCATCCTGCATCTGATGATCGATTCGATTCTTTTCTACATGATCGCGAACCGGTGGTATCCCGGGTGGGGATGGCATCCATGATAGAGGGACACCTACTCCCTGTCGGGCTTAGCATGGTCTTTCGAGGCGGCGGTGGCATCCACCTCTGGTGTATGTCATGATGCGCCCGACAGGGAGCAGGTGCCCCCTTCCCACGGGTGCCACTGTCCTGGCGACCGAGAGGAGCAGGAATCGGATGAAAGCGGTGTGGGCAGGATTGGCACTGATGGTGGCCGCTGCCGGTGCCATGGCCGACGAGGTCTGGACCGAGCTGGAGTCCGGCCTGGAGCTGGCCCGGTTCGACTCGAAGTCCCTGAAGAGCGCGACGTGGGGCGACCTGGTGGTGCTGCGGGTGGACCCCGGGCCCTGGGAACTGAAGATCATGGCGGCGTCCCTGCTGCCGGAAGACCGCACCCGCAACATCCGCGAATGGTCCGAGGACTTCGGGCTGATCGCCGCCATCAATGCCGGCATGTACCAGACCGACAACCGGACGCATGTGGGATTCTGCCAGGTGGACGCCGAGGTCATCAGCCCCTACGCGAACAAGTACCGTTCGGCCGCCGCCTTCGGTCCGCTGACGGATGCCGATCCGCCCTTTCGTATCTTCGATCTGGACGAGGTTTCGCTCGAAGAGATCCGCGGCCGCTACGGCACCGTGGTCCAGAATCTGCGGCTGATCAAGAAGTCGGGGAAGAACCGCTGGGAGCCCTCCAAGGCCCGCTGGCGGGAGGCTGCCCTGGGGGAGGACAGCCAGGGTCGCGCCCTGTTGATCTCCTGCCGCAAGGCCCTGTCGATGCACGATTTCAATGAAGTCCTGCTGGCCCTGCCGCTGGATCTGGAGAGCGCCCAGCATCTGGAGGGCAGCGGGACGGCGCGCTTCTGGCTCAGCCATCCCGCCCACGGCCCGTGGCGGGAACCGGGTTATCCGGGGCCGGATCTGCCGATCATCCTGGGTGTGACCAGGCGACCCGCCGCCGCGGGCGGTCCCTGAGCCGCCTCAGCGTACGATGACGACCTTGCCCGTCAGGATCTCGCGTCCGGCCTGCAGCTGCACGAAGTAGACGCCGCTGGCGGCAGCCCTGCCGCGCGAATCTTTTCCATCCCAGACGAGGATCTGCGTGCCGCCGCCCAGGGTGCCGGTGTGCAGGCGTCTGACGCGGGCGCCGCGGGGATCGTAGATGTCGACCGTCACGTCCTGTGCCGTCGGCAGGGCCAGTTCGAGGCGTGTCCCCGAGCCGGTCACGTTGCCCAGGATGCGCAGGCCCGGTCCGCCGCCAGCGAGCTGGTCCACGCCGCTGACGCCATTGATCGTGAAAGCCGTCGGCGGACTGAGAACCGACCGCTCGGTCCCGTCCCCGGCCCAGGCCCGCCACCAGTAGTCCCCGTCGGGCAGGACCGGCGCGGTCCAGGAAGTCTGGGCGCCGCCCGACGGCACGTCGTTCACCGCTGCGACGGGATTGCTGCAGAGAGCGTCGTCGTAGATGCGGAAGCCGTAGAAGGCCGGATCGACCAGGGATTTAGCGCCGGCCGTCACTGTCAGCACAACGGGGGCGGCCACGGTCGTGCCCGCGGTCGGGGTAACCACGGCGGGGGAGACCAGGGTCGCATTGCCGGCCGACAGACCGGTGACGACGACGTCGTCGAGGTACCATCCGTCCTCGCGCACCGAATAGTCGGACTCCATGGCGAACCGGATGGCGATCTCGTTGCCGGCGTATGCGGCCAGATCGAACGTCTCCTGGGTCCAGCCGGACGTACCGGTGAAAGCCCCCAGCGTCAGCCAGGGCCCGCCGTCGACGGCGATCTGCACCTTGCCGTAGTCGTAGTCGAGTTCGATGTCGTACCGATGCCAGAAACTGAGGCTGGTGGCCAGCCAGGTGCCGTTCAAGGTGGCCGTCGTGGTCGTCTGGTCGGGATAGTTGCCGGCGGGCGAGTCGGTCAGGCTCGTGACCGGAGATTGGGCCGCGCCGGTGGTCGTGCCCCACTGGCCGGTGAGGGTCCAGTTCCCCGGACCGCTTTCCAGGTCGTCGCTGAGCAGTTCGCTCGGTGTCCCCACGACGAATCCCATCGGGTAGATCAGATCGCCCTCGGGCATGCCGACGGTCACGTCGAAGGCCACGAAATGTCCGTCGGGGCAGGCGGCATCCACCGTGAAGGGGATCGGGTCACCGGCCAGGTCGACCGCCGCGAGCGCGCTCAGGCCGGGAACCGTGCGCACGGCTTCCTGGAACTGGACCCAGGGATCGTCGGTCCGCAGCGAGAGGTTCACACCGGCGGATGGCGCGACGACCGAGGTGTTCGCCACCGAGAAGGAGAGAAGGCCGTCCTGACCGGGCGAGACGTTCTTCGCCGGCGCGAACACCACGGGGTCACTGGCCTCGACGAAGGCGCCGGCCACCCGCATCAGGTAGATGTGGGGCCAGATGTTCTCCAGGAACAGGGGCTCGCGCCGACTCTCGGGCGGCCAGAAACCGTCGGCTCCGCTGCCGATCTCGTTGCTGACCGAGAAGATCCGCGTGTGCTGCGAATCGTCCCCGTAGGTCCAGTCGAACGTGCCGCCGTTGACCGGATAGTTGATGGCTTCGTTCGGCTGACCGGCCACGTAACCGTTGTACTTCGTCATCTCGGCGCCGATGACCTGGAACACGAAGTCGTCGGCGGTGGGCAGCGAGGTGTAGCCCCAGGGAATGAGCGTGAGGTTGCTGTAGCTGTGGATGGTGTCGTGGGTCCGGAATTCGCGGCTGTTCACGAAGTTCATCATCGCCTGGATTTCGGGTTCGCTGCCGGCGGACGGTCCCCGGTAGGTGATGTCGTCGGTAAAGGGGCTGCTGCCCGTGTCGTCATAGCCCCACTGGTAGGGATAGTTCCGGTTGGGGTCCACGCCGCTGGTGCCGTCGCCGTTGTCGCGTCGGTTCTTGCGCCACATGCCGCCGCCGGCGGGGTTGTTCGTCTCGTTGTAGACCGACCCGTCGGGGTTGACCACCGGCACGATGTACAGCTCCCGGTTGTCGAGCAGCCAGGTGATCTCGGGATCGGTGCCGTAGTTCTGCGCCAGGTACTCGGCGAACATGATCGTGAACTCCGACGACATGATCTCGCGGGCGTGGTGCATGGCGTCGATCAGGATCTCCGGTTCGTTCTCGTCCACGTCGGGGTTGTCCGACACCCGGAAGGCCCACAGGTCCCGTCCCTCGTGGGTGGTTCCGATCGACCATTTCTCGCTGATCACCGCGGGGTACAGGAGGCGCAGACTATCGACGAAGGCCACGGTCTCGCTCCAGGTGTGGTAGATCCCGTAGCCGACGCCCTTGTCGCGGAACGCCTGATCCGCCTCCATGTTCTCGCTGAGGATCCGGACGGGAAACCCGGACCCGCGCAGAAGCTCCAGGTGCCGCGGCTGGGCGGCGATGTGCGCGAACGACCCGGGTTTGACCTGGAGGATATCCAGGCGGGCGGCATGATCGCGCAGGAAAGCGGCGGCCGCCGGATCGGAGAGGTCGAGTTCGACTTTGGCGTGGGGCGGCTCGGCGGCCACGGCGGCGGCCGCCAGAAAGATCCCGACAGCGGCGAGGCACAAGAACATTTTCATGATTTGCCAATTCCTTTTCCGTCAAAAATGGTGACCATGAGTATAGCGCACCCACCGGCAAAAGAAAACCGGACCCCGCACGGGCAGGGTCCGGTCTGTCTGGTGAGGCTGCAGCTCCGCCGGCTACTTGACCTTGTCGACGGCGGCGCAGGTCTTCTTGACCGCGTTGATCGACACGCGCAGGGCCGCCTTCTCCTCGGGCGTCAGCTTGATCTTGACGATCTCTTCGATTCCGTTCTTGCCCAGGATGACGGGCACGCCCAGGAACAGGTTCTTGACGCCGTATTCGCCCTTCAGGTGGGCGGCCACGGGCACGATCTTGCGCTTGTCGAAGGCGATGGCTTCGACCATCTCCAGCGCGCTGATCGCAGGGCTGACGAAGGCCGAGCCGCTGCCCAGCAGGCCGACGACCTCGCCGCCGGCGCCGCGGGTGCGTTTTTCGATCTTGGCCAGGGCGGTCTTGCTGACGAACTGTTCCACGGGCAGGCCGTAGATCCGGCAGGCGCTGCGGATCGGCACCATGGTGTCGCCGTGTCCGCCGAGCACCACCGCTTCGACGTTCTCGACCGACACGTTGGCTTCACGGGCCACGAAGTACTTGTAGCGGGACGAGTCCAGGACGCCGGCCATGCCCATGATCCGGTTGGGCTTGCACCGCAGCTTCTTGAACAGGCGGTAGACGATGGCGTCCAGGGGGTTGGCGATGGAGATCACGAACGCATTGGGCGCGTACTTCTTGATTCCGGCGGCCACGAAGTCGGTGATCTTCAGGTTGGTGGCCAGCAGCTCCTCGCGCGAGGGGAAGGTGCCGTCGGGCTTGGCCTTGCGCGGTACGCCGGCGGTGTTGATCACGAACTCGGCGCCCTCGAGCACCTCGTAGGTCTTGCTGCCTTCGAGGTTGACGTCGCTGCCGTAGACGGGCGTGGCCTCGGCGATGTCGAGGCACTTGCCCTTGGCGAACTCAGGCGGGGCGATGTCGACCAGCCCCACGTTGCGGGCCAGCCGGCGCGAAACGATTTCCGAGGCCAGGACGCCGCCAATGTTGCCGCCGCCGACGATACCGATTTTGTTGATCATGACACCGGGCTCCTTGCTGGTGGGTTCAACCGATCCGGGTTTTCAACATCATTTTCAGACCGGCTCGGGACCAATGCGCGAGCTAACGCACGTTAACATTCCGGCCTGCGGAATTCCAGTAGATTTGCTACCTTGAATGCCCACAAAATCGCTGGTGTTTTTGGCTTGAGAGCTTGAAGAGAGGTTCGGTATGACCGGCAGTCCGCCCAACAAATGGGACGAACGCTACGACCACGAGCGGTTTTTCTACGGCGAGAAACCCAACTATTTCGTGGCCCGCAAGCTCGTGGGTTTGCCGCCCGGGCGCGCCCTGTTTCTGGCCGAGGGCGAAGGGCGCAATGCGGTCCATGCCGCGGGCCTCGGACACCAGGTGGTCGCCGTCGACAGCAGCGCCGTGGGCCGACGCAAGGCGCTGCAGCTGGCGGCCGCGCGCGGCGTCGAGCTGGAGTATCGGTTGGGCGACGTGATCGGCGGACCGTGGGCCAAGGAGTCGTGGGATCTGATCGTGCTGTGCTTCTGCCACCTGCCGCCGGCCGACATGCCGGTGCTGCACGCGGCCTGCGCGACGGCGCTCAACCCGGGCGGAACCCTGCTGTTGAATTCTTTCAGCAAGAAGCAGTTCGGTCGACCGTCGGGCGGTCCGCCCCGCCGGGAATGGCTGCACGATCTGGACGAACTGCAGGGACAATTTCCCGGTCTGGAGGTTGCGGCCACGGAACTGGAAGTGGAGCTGGACGAAGGACCCGGCCACCGGGGGCCGGCGATGGTCTTGGAGTTGGTGGGGAGGGTTCTCTGACCGTCGATCCGGCCGGGGGTGCGGATGATTCGTTTGCCACGCTTCCGATTTTCGGCAGATTGAAGAAAACGGAAGAAACGACCTTAAATTAATTTATTATAAATGCTTGTGAAATTTTGATATGATTGATCCACCAATTACCGACCGCCATGTGATACACCAATGAACCGGGCGAATCGGAGGAGACCCGCCGGTCCAGGAGAAATAGGTAATGTTCTTCAATTCACTGCATTTCTTGATATTTCTGCCCATCGTTATTGCGATCTATTTTTCGCTGCCGTATCGCTGGCGATGGGTTCTTCTCCTGGCAGCCAGTTACTACTTCTATATGTGTTGGAAAGCGGAATACGTTCTGCTGATCATTCTTTCGACGGTCATCGATTACTATGCGGCCTTGGGGATGGGACGACAGCGGGACAAGTCCAAACGGAAACCGTATCTTCTTCTGAGCCTGATCGTCAACCTCGGCATCCTGTTTTCGTTCAAGTACTTCAATTTCTTCAACGAGAACGTCAGGGTTCTGCTGACCCAGTTCAATATCTTCTATGATGCTCCGACCTTCAAGCTCCTGCTGCCGGTCGGTATTTCCTTCTACACCTTCCAGACGCTGAGCTACAGCATCGATGTCTACCGGGGCGCGCGGCCGCCCGAACGCCACTTCGGACTTTTCGCGGTCTATGTCGCCTATTTCCCCCAGTTGGTGGCCGGTCCGATCGAGCGATCCACGACCCTGCTGCCCCAGTTCCGCGATAAGCACGATTTCGATGCTAGCCGGGCAGCGAGCGGGCTGAGGCGCATCATGTGGGGGATGTTCCAGAAAGTCGTGGTCGCCGACCGCCTGGCAATTTACGTGGATTCCGTCTACAACAACCAGGCTCCGCACGGCGGCCTTACCCTGATCGTGGCAACGGTCTTCTTCGTTTTTCAGGTCTATTGTGATTTTGCCGGCTATTCCAACATCGCGATCGGAGCCGCCAGGATCATGGGCTTCGATCTGATGGAGAACTTCCGCCGTCCTTTCTTCGCACGGTCCGTAGCGGAATTCTGGCAGAGATGGCACATATCGCTGCTGACCTGGTTTCGGGACTACCTCTACATTCCGCTGGGCGGGAACCGGGTTGCGCGCTGGCGCTGGTACTTCAATACGATGTTCGTGTTCGTCCTGTGCGGTCTGTGGCACGGTGCCGCCTGGACCTACGTGATCACCCTGGGGCTTCACGGTTTCTTCATCATCTTCAGCAGCCTGACGGAATCGCCGCGCCCCCGGCTGACCCGCCTGGATAGACTCCGTTCCTCCACCGCTCAGGTCAGATCCTGACGACCTTCGTTCTCTTCGCCTTCTCGCTGATCTTTTCCAGGGCCCTTTCCGTTTCAGACGCCACTGCCATCCTCGGCAAGATGTTTTCCTTTGATTACCAGTTCTTCGTCGGACAGCCCTCCACATTCATTTTCAGTGTTTTCGCCATCGTCGTTCTGATGACCGTCGACACGATGCAGGAGTTCTTCCCCAAC
This sequence comes from Candidatus Krumholzibacteriia bacterium, assembly GCA_942492615.1. Classification (GTDB taxonomy): domain Bacteria; phylum Krumholzibacteriota; class Krumholzibacteriia; order LZORAL124-64-63; family LZORAL124-64-63; genus CALOFL01. The sequence continues at coordinate 294,565 of CALOFL010000017.1, read as the reverse complement.
ACGATACAGACAATTCGGAGGCAGCCGTTCGCGGTCCGCTTCACGTCCTATGCGTGCATAACGATCCTTGTGATCCTGATAGGAGTCTTCGACGGTGGCCAGTTCATCTACTTCCAGTTCTAGACGGGTCTTCTTCGCCAAGCTCGTCGTCTTCGCGCTGGTGACTATCGGCCTCGATGCCGGGGTTGGAAGCCTGCTCCGTCACTACTACTTCAAGCAGGTTGCGGGGCTCAACTATCGGACCACCTACGCGGTGGAGCAATCGCGGGACGATATCATCATCCTGGGCAGTTCACGGGCCCAGGCCCACTACGTGCCTTCCATCCTGGAAAGTGGACTGGGTGGAACCTGCTACAATGCGGGCCGGAACGGCCAGAGTCTGCTGTATGCTGCAGCCGTTCACCACTCCATCCTCGCGAGGCAGGCTCCGCGGGTGGTCATTCTGGATCTGATCCCGACGGATTTTTTCCAATATCACGGCCACTACGACCGCCTTGCCGCCCTGCTGCCGTATTACAAGGACACCGAGGCTGTGCGTCCGTTCGTGCGACTGAGGAGCCGCCTGGAGCCAGTCAAGCTGTTGTCCCGCATCTACCCTTTCAACTCCTTGCCGCTGCAGATCATCAAGTACAACCTGGTGCCGCCCGCTCAGGACAAAGGGTTCATCGCGCAGCACGGTCGGATCCGGCTGCCGCTTCATCCGCCGAAGGGCAGGGCCTGGCTCGTCAATGGCCTGGACCCACAGATGCTGGACGCTTTCACCGAACTGGTCGCCACCTGCCAGGAAAACGGGATCGAGCTCTACCCGGTGATCTCCCCGGCGTTTCCCGGCAAGATGTTCGGCGAGGATGCGGTCAGTGAACTGGACAGGATCCTGGAGGGGACGCCGTACCGCCTGTGGAATTACGCGGATCATCCGGAATTCGTGCTGAACACCGAGCTGTTCAGCGATCGGGACCATCTCAACCAGGACGGTGCTGAGGCGTACACGAAGATTGTGGTCGACCGGATCAATGCTCAGCCCGCACCTGTGTCCATCGACCGGAGGGCGTCGCTGTCTGGAACTGTAAAGCCTAAATAGGTTCTAGAGGGACCCGCCCACGGCGATCCGCGACCAGTCCTCGAAGCTGCCGCCGTCCGGAGCCAGGCCGGGCGCAGTCATGCCGGGCAGGTCGCTCACGGGAATCCATCGTGCCTGGTGCGGCTCGGCCTGGGCGCTGACGAGCTCCATGATCTGGTCGTCGGTGTCTCCGAGGCCGTTCAGATCCACCTTGAAGACCACGCCGAAATGCACCGCCGACACGTCCTCGCTGTCGGAATTGATGAACCCGGTCAGCGACAGCGCCTCCTGGCCCGGATTCAGGCCGGTTTCTTCCTCCATCTCCCGCAGTGCCGTGGCCATGATCAGACCATTGGTGGCGGTGCCGGAGTCCGCGCGGTCCAGCGGTTCGATGTGGCCGCCGAAACCCACGGACCACAGTCCGCCCAGACGCTTTTCGGTGTGCTTGGTCCGCCGCTGGTAGCACAGCACGCGGGCGGTGTCGCCGGATCCGCGCTGCAGCATCAGGTAGGGGATGATCTGCTTGTAGTGGGAGTTGGTCTCCATGTAGTCCCGCTCGGCGAAGAACAGGTGGTCGGCCAGCCCGTCCAGGTCGACCGACCCGGGCGCCAGAAAACCCTGGGGGCTGAGCCCGGGGAAGAGATGCTTGCGTTCGATGACGAGGATGACGCGCACGTTGACGGTCCTTTCAATTACGGCAGGAAGCGGCCCACATTCGCCAGCTTCTGCGGAAGATATTCATCGATGACGTAGTTCAGACCGTGCTTGGCCAGGGCCTGCTGCTCGGCGCGGACCCCCATCTTGATCATCTGTTCGAGGGCGACCTGCCAGGCCCGGTAGTGCAGGATGAAGGGGTCGTTCTTCAGGGCGTCGCGCGCCCGCTTGATATCGACTTCCTTCAGCGGGTGCGTCGGCAGATCATAGTCGATGATGTCCTGGGGCGTGATGCCCAGCAGATGGGCCTGCGGCACGCAGAAGAATTCGTTCAGATGCGCGGCGTTGCCGCTGCCGACCTTCAGGGTGCGGTAGATGTTGCTGAAACCGTACGGGTCCCCGTCGACGAACACGTAGACCGGCAGCCCGTAGCTGTCGGCCAGGCGCCGCACGAAGCGCCGGCAGGCGCGGGTCGGCACGCCGCCCAGGCTGATCAGGATGCAGTTGGCCGTCTTCCAGTAGTTGTGTTTGACCAGGCGCTGGAACATGCCGGCGGTCTCGATGCAGAGGATGAACTGCGCCTCGGTCTCGAACTTGAGGTCCTCGACCGAGATGGGGATGCTGTAGGCGCCGCTGCCGAACCGGGTGCAGTCGATGCGCAGCTCCTCGCCGGTGTCGCGATCGTGGTCGATGACCACCAGGCGTCCGGCGACGTCGCCGCCCTTTTCCTCGGGCACGAAGCCCAGCTGCTCGCGGTTGACCTTGAAGAAGGCCTCGACGTCCTCCATCACCGTGTCGGATTCGGGCTGCTCCTTGAAACGGGCCTCCTGCCAGTTCTTCGAGACGTAGTAGGCCTCCCGCTTGGTGGCCATGTCGTCGGTCTCGATCAGCTCCTTCGATAGCGCCATCATCTTGAGCGTCTGGGCGAAGGTCTTGACGGTGTTGACCGTCAGGGTGCGTTCCTTCTGCTTGCCCCGCAGCTTGAAGTAGCCCGTGGAGGAGTTGTAGTTCACGTTGGCCAGCGAGCGCAGGGGGAACTTCATCGAGGGCTTTTCGCCCAGCAGGATCTTCTGCCGGATGATGTTCGATTCGCTGCGGATGCGGCGCGACACGGGGCTGAAGGACGCCTTGCGGGGCTCGCTGGGCGTGGTCCTGGTCCGCGGCGGGCCGCCGGTGGCCTGGGCCGCCGGCTTGGCGGCAGCCTTTTTGGCGGGGGCCTCCTTGGCCGGGGTTGTCCTGGGGGCTGCGGCGCCGAAGCTGAGCTCGCCCTGGTCGGCGGAGCTCTTGGCGGGCGAACGGGTCACTTTCTTCTTCGCGACCTTCTTCTTGGTGGTCTTTTTCTTGGCCAAGGTAACGGTCTCCCTTAGAGCTTGCGGCTGCGTTCGAGCGTGTCGGTCAAGGTGGCGATGACTTCTTCCTTTTCGGGATCGGAAATCGCCAGGATCTCCTGCAGGGCTTCCCCGATATGGGGGATGTACTTCTGGATGTAGCTCTGCTTCTTCAGGGCATCTTTTTCACGGGCCTGCCGCTTGACGTGCTTGCCCAGCCGACGCCCGGCTTCCTGCAGGGCGAGCTTCATCTCCTTGATGATCTCGGGGTAGTGGGCGACCGCTTCCTTGCTTTCGGAGGTGAACGGCACCCAGACCGAAGCCATGTGGATCAGGATCACCAGCGGGCCCGTCGGCAGCGCGCCGCGGCTCTGCTGCAGGCCGTAGCTGCGCCAGTTGCTCGTCAACACCGCCTTGTGCACCGCGCACGCGGAGGCCTGGTACAGCAGGGGCACCCGGTTGGCGAAGCGCATGACCTTGGCCAGTTCGTCGCCGGGCAGCTTGCCGCCGTAGGCCAGCCCCACCTCGATCTGGAAGGGGTTGCCGCGGTAGACGGCCGCCGGTCGGGTGACCGAGGTGTAGAACTCGGCCTCGACGCCGCTCTTGAGCCCGGCCATGACCAGGTCCTCGCCGATGGGCGACAGGCAGTCGGTCGGCGGCGACGCGATCTTCGTGTCGGCGATGGCGTCCAGCAGGTTCTGGATGTCGTCCTGCACCAAACGCTTGGGGTTCTTGCGCGGCGGCAGCCCGGCCGCGGCGAGGATCTGTTCGGCGGTCTTGGGGCCCACCCGGCAGAACTCGTCCTTCAGGAAGGCGTTGATGTTGCGGGACTTGGTCTCCTTGAGCATCCGGGCCAGGATGCCGAGCTCCACGCCGTAGGGATGGGGCTTGATCTCCACCGATTCCGGCGGCAGCTCCTTGGTGGAGTTGGGGTAGATGAGCGCCTCGCCCTTGGGGTTGCGGTAGGTCAGGTGCAGGTGCGGGTTGGCGATGGCCGTCTGCTCGAGGTAGTTGTCGACCGAGTGCTGGCCGCGCTTGTAGCTGCCGGTCAGGGTGATCTCGATGCGCGTGCCGTGGTCCTTCTCCCAGATCGTTTCGTCACCGGTGAGGATGTTGGGTTCGTTCTTCTTCATGTCGAGCATGATCTGGTAGCGGTGGGCCGGCTGTTTCCTGTCCGTGCGGCTGTAGATGGTCACCGGCCGGCCGGTCGTCAACTGGCCGTACATGCCGGCGGCCGAGATGCCGATGCCCTGCTGGCCGCGGCTCTGCTTCAGGGAGTGGAATTTCGAGCCGTAGAGCAGCTTGCCGAAGATCTTGGGAATCTGGGCCTTCACGATGCCGGGCCCGTTGTCCTCGATGATCAGCTTGTAGCGCTCCTCGTTCTTGGAGCCGGGCCGGGCGCCGTTCCCGTTCTTGCCGTTCTTGCCGTTGGTTTCAGCCGCGGGATCCTGGCTGGCCAGCTCGATCCCCAGCTTGACGGGTTTGTCGGAGCGGATCTCCACTGCGAGCACCGGGGCGATACCCGCTTCCTCGCAGGCGTCGAGGCTGTTGTCGACCGCTTCCTTGATGGTCGTCAGCAGGGCCTTGGCCGGCGAGTCGAATCCCAGCAGGTGGCGGTTCTTGGTGAAAAACTCGCTGATGGAGATTTCCCGCTGACTGGCGGCCATGGTCTGCGCGTTTTTTGCGGTGCGTTTCTTCTGCGGGGCGGCCATGCGCGGATCCTTCCGGAGGTTGGCAAATCCCTTGATCATGGTTGATTCGCGGGGGTGGGCCACGACAGACGGGCCGGGGGGACACCGCGGCGCACGAAACATTAAAAGAACAAGGTCTGTCAGGTCAACCCCGCTGATGGGTCGGGGGTCGACTCTCTTGGGAAATCAGGCGGTTGGCGGCGGGGATCCGCCGCCGCGTCACCGGTAGAGCGCCCGCACGGAGCCCAGCGACTTCTTTTCGATCGCCACATTGCTCTGGCCCGCGAAGCGGATGGTGTACTGGCCCGCAAAGGTGTCCGTCGGCGCGCGGAAGCTGTCCACGCCCAGGTAGACGGTCACCGGCTCGGCGCCCTCGTTGAGGATCAGCAGCTGCTCGCTCTGACCGCCGATTTTGTCGTTGGCGTAGTCGAGACAGACGGCCTCCGGGCCGCAGCCGTCGAACAGCCACAGGGCCACGTCCAGCGCCGCCGCCACCGCGGTGAAGGAAACGGTAACCTCGTGGATGCCCGGCAGGGTGAGTGCGTACCAGGCTTCACCGCCGCGCACCAGCAGCGGGCTGCAGTCGTAACTGCGCATGAGGTCAGCCTTGCCGAACAGGTTGTTATCCAGGTCGAGTTCGGTCGCGGCACCGTCGACCGGCGTGGCGAAACCGGGCACGCACACGACCGGCGGCACGCCCGGCCAGCGGGTGACGTACTCCAGGGTGTAGGGCCCGGCGGCGGGATTCGCCGTGCCGGCGCCATCGACGACCAGGTAGTAGGTGCCGGGGGCCAGGCGGGCGCTCAGTTCGGTGTTGGCGCCGACCAGACAGGAATCGGTATCGCAGTCGCTGAGCAGGAACAGGTCATGGTCGACCTCGTCGGTCGTATTGCGCAGGCCGGCCCAGAACTCGAGTTCCTCGGTGACTTCGAGGCGGTAGATGTGTTCGGGACCGAGTTCGTTCCAGGGTGCGCAGGGATAGTTGTCGATCGTGTTCGTTCCGCCGGTGGTGCTGTCCTGGAGGGTGACAACGGGTGAGCCGGCGATCAGGGTGAGGGTGTCACGACCGGCGCAGTCGAAGGCGCTGCGGACCGGGGCGTACCGGGGGTCGGCCGGCTTGCCGTCCACACCGGGCACGGCGTGCGGGACGCTCGCGACCGCCGGCGCGGCCACCAGCAGGAGGCCCCAGGAGATCAACAACAGGTTGCGCTGCAGGGACATGGGTTACGGCGTCCGTTTCCTCGCTGCTGTCGGCCCGCGGGCCGGCAGGGTTTGAATGGGCGACAACCCGCTTAATCTAGCATATTCGATGCCCGCAGGCGAACGGCATCCGGCCCCGGGCATATTCTGGTTAAACCGTTTGAATATTTGACGATGGTTGAGCCGACGACATACTTTTGCCGGATCGCCCCTGACGGACGCGGGACCGAGGGTCTCCTTCCGTAGAACATCGTCTCCAGAAATGGAGCCGGGAACCACAAGGACAAGGGAAATGAAAATCAACTTTGTCGATCTCAAGGCCCAGTACCAGTCGATCAAGCCCGAAGTCGATCAGGCCATCCTGGACGTGGTCGCCAGCTGCGCCTTCGTGAACTCCCGCTCCTTCGAGGCCGATTTCGCCAAGTACATCGGTACCGAACACTGCATCGGCTGCGGCAACGGCACCGACGCGCTGTTCATGGCCATGCAGAGCCTGGGGCTGGGCCAGGGCGACGAGGTCATCACCGCCGCCAATACGTTCATCGCGACGGCCGAAGGCATCGGCTGGACCGGCGCCACGCCGGTGTTCGTCGACTGCGATCCGTCGACCTACAACCTGGATCCGGCGAAGATCGAAGCGGCCATCACCGACAAGACCCGGGCCATCGTGCCGGTCCATCTGTACGGCCAGCCGGCGGACATGGATGCCATCCTCGAGATCGCCGCCAAACACGACCTGGTCGTCATCGAAGACGCCGCCCAGGCCCACGGCGCCGTCTACCGGGATCGCCGCATCGGCACCCTGGGCAAGGTGGCCTGCTTCAGCTTCTATCCCGGCAAGAACCTCGGCGCCTACGGTGACGCCGGCGGCATCACCACCGACGACGGCGAACTGGCCACGAAGATCCGCAAGCTCAGCGACCACGGCAGCAACGTCAAGTACCAGCACGATTTCGAAGGACTCAACAGCCGCCTGGACGGCATCCAGGGCGCCGTGCTCTCGGTCAAGCTGAAGCATCTGGACAGGTGGTCGGACCGCCGGATCGAGATCGCCGCCCGCTACACCGCCGGGTTGAAGGACGTCTCGGTCACCCCGACGGTGATGGATGATGTCCGCCACGTCTTCCACCTGTACGTCATCCAGGTGAACAACCGTGATGAAGTGATGAACCACCTGCAGGAACAGGACATCGCCAGCGGGATCCACTACCCGGTGCCTTTGCCCATCACGCCGGCCTACGCCCATCTGGGCTACGCGGCCGATCAGTTCCCCGTCGCCTGCGATATCGCCGGCAAGATCGTCAGTTTACCCATGCATGCCGATTTGACCGACGCAGACGTCGATCTGGTGATTTCAGAGGTCAAAAAGGTAGCAAAATAGGCCCGGATCTGTTATAATCATGGAACTTGAGCAGGGGCCCGGCGATGCCGGGTCCCAAATCCATATCCGAAAGGGTTTTGCCTGAGTTCATGATTGACAATATCGAAAAGAAATTTAAGTTGATACCTACCCGCCTCGCCGCCAGGTCTTCACGGGGGTCCATCCGGCAAAATTGGTAAAGACAATACGGTTGTGATCGATAACTAGACAGGGATCGGGAACATTTTCACAGTGTTCCAGTGCTCCTGTACCGCATGGTTGCAGCCGACTGCTGGAGCCGGGGAACACCCCGCTGGACCCGATGGAGTTGCTAAGTGTCCAAGATCTTCGACGCCTACAGGAAAAAGGTCGGTGATACGCCCGACCTTGCCATCGAACTCGGCAAGGCCGGGAGCGTGTCCCTGTATCCGGTTCCGGAGGGCAGCCAGCGCAACGATTTCAACAAACTGGCCAACAAGCTGCTCGGGCTGCGCCCGGAGAACCGCGGCGCCGTGCTGGCCTTCGGGTCCTCGGCCGCGGGTGAAGGCGCCAGTTTCGTCAGCTACAACGCCGCGGTCTACCTGGCGACGGTCTACCACCAGAAGGTGGCCTGGATCGACGCCAACTTCCTGAGCCCCCAGAAAAAACTGATGGGGCAGGAGCGGAAGTCGTTCAGCAACATTCTGCGCGATCCGTCGCGGGTCGACGACCTCGTGGTCACCGAAAACCCGCTGCTGATTCCCGTCGGCAGCGAGCTGGTGACGGCCCGGGGGCTCCTGGCCGACCAGAACTACGGCGAGCTCCTGCGCGCGTTTGCCAGGCGATTCGATTTCGTCATCATCGATCTGCCGCCGGTCCTCGTCTCGGATGACACGGCCCTGCTGGCCGCCAGCGCCGACGGGTTCCTGCTGGTGATCGAGCAGAAGTATCTCAAACGGGAAGTCATCGACCACGGACTGAAGGGGATGAAGGACAAGGGCGTACGGCTGCTCGGTTCGGTCATCAACCGCAGAACCTACGAATTGCCCAAGATGATCTACGATCGACTCTAGGGTGGGGTGAATATGTCCAGATCCGTATCTGCAATCCTGATCCTGACTGCCCTGCTGGCGTTCGTCGCCGGTTGCGGCGGCGGTCCGGCCACGGTCACGCGTTCCAACTTCGTCGAATTTACGCCCGAGCAGCAGGAGGAAATCGCCTCGCGCTCGGGTCAAGGTTACCGGATCCAGGAGGGCGATATCCTCAAGCTGGCCTTCTCCTACCTGAGGGAGTTGAACCAGGAGGGTATCGTGGTCCTCAACGACGGTTCGGTGAACCTGGTGGGGGTCGACCGGGTCGAGCTGGCCGGGCTGACCATGACCGAGGCCGACTCGGTGATCACCCAGGCCTATGCCCAGGAATACCGCGATCCTTCCGTTTCCATCATCATCCAGGAAACGGTGGGCCGCCGGGTCTACGTGCTCGGCGAGGTCCGCAACCCCGGTCTGCACCGGGTGCCCAGCGGCGGCATCGACATCATCGGCGCCGTCACGGTGGCCGGTGGTTTCAGCGACGACGCGGCCAAGTCGGGCACCGTGCTGGTCAGGGTCACCGACGAGGGCTACCTGGTCCAGGAGATCGATCTCGACGGGCTCGCCTCGGTTTCCTACGCCTCCCTCGCGCTGGTGGAAGTCCAGCCGTATGACGTGATCTACGTCCCGCGCTCCCGGATCGGCGATTTCGGTTACTTCTCCAAGACCGTCCTGGCCGGGCTGATGCAGATCACCAGGATCGCTTCCGATATCAAGTATATTTCCGACGGCGGTTTCGGGAGGGTATTCTGATGGTGACCCGCGGTCCGGCATCCGACAGGAATCTTCCGGTTAAGACCGGGGCGGCGAACCTCTCCCTGCGGGAGATCGTCTTCACGCTCTTCCGGCGCAAGTGGATCATCCTGGTCATCGCCCTGCCCATCATTCTGCTCGGCGGGCTGAGCCTGTTCCGGCAGACCGGCGCCTACACCGCGACCGCCAAGGTCGTCGTCGAGCTGATCAAGGTCGACCTGCCCCAGTGGAACACCTCGGGCCGCAACGTGGACTACGACCGCGAACTGAGCACCCTGTTCAACATCGCCATGAGCGTGCCCGTCGGCGAGCAGGCGGCCCTGACCCTGGCCGACTCCATTCCCGTGCTCAAGGATCTTGATCCCAATCTGGTCGAAATGACGAGCGAGGACGATTTGAGGGGGTTTCTCCTCGAGGGCCTGAGCGTGTCGGTGGTCGGCGAGTCGAGCATCCTCGAGTTCCAGTTCACCTCGGTGCATCCGCGTATTTCCCTGATGGCCGTCGGCGCCTTGCGTAACGCCTTCATGGAGTACCAGGTCCACGGCCGCAAGAACGTCAACGCCATCGTCTACTACGACGAGCAGATCAACACCGTGCGCAGCGAGATCGACTCGCTGCTGGTGGTGCGCACGGGCATCATGGAGGCTTCGGGCTATTCCTCCCTCAAGGACGAGCTGCGCAACGAGGTCGGGCAGTTCGCCGACGTGGAAAACAAGCTCATGACAACCATCACGAACCGCCGCACGCTGGAAGTGCAGTACAGCACGCTCAGCGAATATCTCGACCGGGATCCCCGCGAGTTCCCCGGCGGGGTTGACGAAAGTCGCAGCCACACCCTGGTCTACTGGCGCAACATGGTGGGCAAGCACGAGGACCAACTCAACAGCATCCTGTCGATTCACACCGAGGACAGCATCCCGGTACGGCGCCAGCGGATGCTGCTCGAAGGCTCTCTTGCAAGACTCAAGCAGGAGGAAATCTCCTACGTCGCGAGCATCCGCGTGGCCCTGGAGACAACGCGCGGCAAGGAAAACTCGCTCCGTCAACAGGCCGCCGAGCTCAAGAAGCGGAACAGCCGCGCACCGCTGATATACCAGAAGATCTCTCTGCTGGATGTGGAGATCAATTCGCTCAACGATCTGCTGCGTGACCTCCAGGGGAAACGCGGCGAGGTGCGCCTCAGCCAGCTCGCCGACGAGCGCGTCAGCTCCGTGGTCGCCCTGACTGAGCCCGAAATGACCATGATCCTTTCGGGCGGCAAGACCATCGTCTACTTCTTCATGATCGTTTTCTTCGGCCTGGCGCTCGGCGTCGTGGCCGCCCTGATCATGGAAAGCATGGACCACCGGGTCTACGTTCCCAAGGATGTGGAAGACCACCTGCAGCTCCCGGTTTTCGCGAGCGTCTCCAGGAAGGACTGACGTGTTCGGGGGTAAGCGCGATCTGCCTCTTCAGCCTGTGGAGTACCAGGGCCGGGGCAGAGGCGCGCCGCTTCCTCCTTTACTGTTGTATTCAGCGATTTTGGTGGTTTCGCTCCTATTCTGTCAGCAGTTGATCTCTCGTTTCGGGATGGACTTTTTCATCCTGGCGCTGGTGGGGATTTTCTTCGGCACACTCTACGCTATCGTTTCTCTAAGAACTCTGATGGTTCCTTTCATGGTCTGGGTCCTGTCTGTCGGCGGTTTCCGCTACATCTGGTCGATCCAGACCCCGATCCTTCCTGATCTTCTTTCTGGATCGCATGATGATGGTCTGGCTGAGCATGGTCTTCATGATCAAGTTCTTTGCCGACCGAAGGACCTTGCGCCCCCTATCTCCTGGACGCGCTGTTAGTTATTCACGGGGCATATATCCTGTTACGCGTCTATATTCAAGGCTTGGAGTTTCTCCAACCTTGGTCGATGAGCTATTTGATCCCCTATTCAGCCTACTTTTTTGCGAAAAACATCTTGTTGTCGAACAAGCAGATAAGAACCTTTCTGTGGGGCCTGCTTGTGATGATGATCTACTATGAAATCACCTCGATCGCCGAGAAGATGGACTGGAACTTTCTGATCTGGCCCAAGCGAATTCTGGAAGAAAAGGCCATGTGGGGAGGGCGGTCGATGGGCCCATTTATCCAGGCACCGCTATTTGGCACCATCATGGGAATGCTCATGCCCATTCATCTCTATTTTATTGCTACCGTCCGGCCGAAGTTGTTCCGCACAGTGCTTTTTGTCAGCATGGGATTGGGTATGGCCGGCATTTATTTTTCCTATACCCGGGGTTCTTGGCTCGCGGGAGTCGTCGCCATTGCTGGTGGTGGCGGTGCTGAATATCCGCCACTATTCCAGGGTTTTGACGCCCGCGCTGGTGCTCGTGCCTATCTTGGCATTCAGTTTTCTTGGTCTCGGTCAGGACCAGTTCATGAAAGACCGGGTGGAAAACGAAGATACGCTGGGATCTCGTGTTGGAACCGCGGCTGACAGCCCTGAAGAGTCTGGAGGGACAATCCCATTACGGGGTCGGGTTCTTCCAGTACCGAAAAGCCCGCGAGGCCTATATCCAGCCGATCACAGTGCCGGGCCTGGGCACCATCCGATTTATCCAGTTCCGTCACAACAACATCCATGATATCTATCTGGGGCCATTGGCCGAGGATGGACTGGTCGGCATGGGCCTTCAGCTCTGGATATATTACCTGATCCTGAAGACCTTCCTGAAGAAGTACCGCTGGCGGCACGAGGGCGACTACTTCGCGATCTACATCATGCCGATCCTGGCGGGAGTCTTCGTGGGCTATCTCGTCGGCGGTCTTGCGATCGATTATCGCTTCTTCTCGTTCGTCGGGGTCCTGTTCTACATGTGCGCCGGGATCCTCTACGGTTACCATCGGCCGGAGCAAGAAAATGTATCTTGAACATTTTGGATTGGCGGTCAACCCGTTCGGTCTTTCCCCGAAACTCGACTTCCTCTACAAGTCGGGCACCTTCGAGGAGAGCATGGCCCACCTCATCTACGGGCTGGACAACCACGAGGCGATCGTGCTGATCACCGGCGCCATCGGCACCGGCAAGACCATGGCCCTGCAGTCGTTCCTGACCAACCTCGGGCCCCGTTTCGAATTCGCCCTGATCACGAACACCCGGGTCAACGCCATCGAGCTGCTCAAGCTGACCCTCGAGGACCTCGGCGTGGACCTGCCGGTGGGCGCCGACAAATCCGACCTGTTGATCCTCTTCAAGGACTACCTGCTGCAGGCCGGCAAGACCGGCAAGATGGTGCTCATCGTCATCGACGAGGCCCAGAACCTCTCCCCGGACGTACTGGAAGAGGTGCGGCTGCTGACGAACCTGGGGCAGGGGGAAAGTCAGCCGGTCCAGATCATCCTCGTCGGCCAGCCCGAGCTCGAGGTCATGGTCAACCGCCCGGACCTGGCCCAGCTGCGCCAGCGGATCCGCGTTCACTACCGCCTCGATCCCTTGACCCGCACCGAGACCGAAGAATACATCCACCACCGGATGGGGGTTGCCGGAGCCGACCGCGTCATCTTCTCCAACAGCGCCATCGACACCATCTTCCAGTTCTCGCGCGGCGTGCCCCGCCTGGTCAACACCATGGCCGGCGAGGCCCTGCTGTCGGCCTTTGTCGCCGGCCACGACAAGGTCCAGGCCATCGACGTGGAAAAGGACCGGGAGTTGAGTTTCGTGACCGGTCCGGCTCCCGCCGAGCCGGTCGTTTCCCCGCCGTCGTCGCCCATACCCGAGCCGCCGCCGGTAGCGGAACCTCCGGCGACGGACAAGGTCAGCGCTCACGATCTCCTGGGGCCGGATTTCGCACCCCCGGTGCCCGAGCATGACATCGAACCCCAGCCGGTAGCGGCTCCAGCGCCTCCGACGCCTGCGGCTTCAGTCGAACCGGAGCCGGTCGCGGCGATGGCTGCCGAAATTCCGCGACGGGCGCGCCGCGGTATGAGCGGTGCGGTGCGGTCCTGGCTGGCGATCGCCGTGGTGGTCGCCGTGCTGGGCGCCCTCTATTCGCTGGGTTATCTCGATCAGCTGTTGGCGGTGGTCCGTCCGGAACCCGCCGCGCAGCCGGCGGTGGTCGCTGCGCAACCCGAGACCGACCCTCTACCGACGGAGCCTGTTGACGAGGCGCCGCCGGCAGATGTGCCTGCCACCGACCAGGTCGCAGATGAGGCCGCGCCGCGCCAGGAGCCCGCTCCCGCGACGGAACGCCCCGCAGTTCAGGCCGTCGAAACCGAGGTCGCCGTACCGGCGCCGACCCCGCTGGCCGACGGTACCGGCGAGATCTTCATCCATATCAGCTCGTTCCGTACGCCCGACCGCGCCCAGACCATGGTGCGCAAGATGGAAGGCAGGGGCCCCGGCGTACTTTATCTCAAGCGGGATATTCGCGGCACCGACTGGTACCGGGTCTACATGGGTCCGTTCGCGAACCTGGAGGATGCCTACCACGACGCCCTCAAGCTGAAACAGGAGGGCGCCATTTCCTACTACCGGGTCACCCGGATCGATGCCAACGACCGCAATTGACCACAAAGAGGGTTGCGTTGAGAGTCGCCCAGCTTATCGAAACCCTCGGAGCCGGCGGGGCCGAAGGACTGGCGGTCCAGATCGCCAACTCCTGGGCCGATCGCGGCCATGAAGCCCACCTGATCGTCATCGCCGAAGCGGGACCCTTCCGCGCCAAGCTCTCCCCGGACGTGCATTTTCATGAACTGGGCCTGCCCGTCAGCAAGCGCTCGATCTTGGTCCGTTTGCCGGCCGTCCTGCGTGCCCTGTGGAAGTTGCAGCGCCTGATCGGCACCCACCGGATCGAGGCCATGCAGACCCACCTGCCGCTGGCCAATTTTTTCGGTCTGGCCACGGCCTGGTGGGGTTCCTGCCGGATCTATCCCACCGTCCACAACAACCGGGAGTTCGACTACGGCGATGCCTCCGGACCCGTCCGCGAGAATCTGCGCCGGTTCGCCTACAAACGCATGCTCACCCGCTGCCGGCGGATGATCGCCGTTTCGGACCGCGTCAAAGGCGCCATGGCCCGGGAACTGGACCTGCCTGCGACGTGGCTGGACCGGATCGCGGTCGTCCCCAACGGGGTGTCGCTGCCGCCGGCGATGGCGGCCGCAGACAGGAGCGCGGCCCGCGCCGACTGGTCGGTCGATGACGACGAGGTGTTGATCGTGGGTGTCGGCCGGCTGACCCGTCAGAAGAACTTCGGTGATCTGGTGCAGGCCCTGGCCAAGCTTGAAGGTTCTGCCGACCGCTGGCGCTGTCTCATTGCCGGCGAAGGCGAACTGCGGGGCGAATGGGAAGCCCAGGTCGCGTCCGCCGGCCTTGGCGGTCGGGTGGCGTTCGTCGGCCATGTCGCGGACATCGGCCGCATGCTGGGGGCGGCCGACATCTTCTGCCTGCCTTCGCTCTACGAAGGCCTGCCGTTGGTTTTGCTCGAGGCCATGGCCGCCGGTCTGCCGGTGGCGGCCTTCCGGATCGACGGGGTGACCGAGGTGGTCGAGCACGACAAGCAGGCATTGCTGGCCGATCCCGGAAGTACGGACCTGCTGTCCCGCGCCCTGGGGCGCCTGGTGAGCGATCCGTACCTGCGCCGGAAACTCGGTGATGCCGGTCGGCACATCGTCGCGGAAGACTACGGCTTCGAGCGGGTGGCCGATCTCCTGGAGGAGGTGTGCGCGTCGTGAACCAGGTGCAATCCCCGCGGTCCGGATTGGGCCCTCCGTGGCATGTCGTGCACGTGATCGGTGCCCTGAGGACCGGCGGTGCCGAGAAACAACTGGTCAACTATCTCGAAGCGTCCGACCGCAGCGCCTTCCGCCACACCGTCCTGTGCCTGACCGATCGGGGTGAGATGGCCGACCTGGTGACCGCCCTGGATATTCCGGTCAAGGTCCAACGGGTACGGCTACGAAATCTTCCGCGAGATCTCACCGCGCTGGCCCGCTGGTTCCGTGACGAAAACGTGGCGGTGGTCCACACCCACATGTTCTCGGCTGCGATGTGGGGTCGGCTGGCGGGACTGAAGGCCCAGGTGCCGGTCCTGGTGACCACCGAACACGGCAAGGAGCCCTGGAAAAAATGGTGGCAATCCCGGCTCGACAACTGGTTGAGTCGTAAGACTTTCCGGCACATCGCCGTTTCTGTAGACGTGCGCCGCATCCGTATGGCGCGAGACGGTGTCCCGGCCGAACGCATCCAGGTGATCCCCAACGGGGTCCCCATTCCCGCAACCGTGGGCGATCCCGCCGCCCGGATGCGGATTCGCCGGGAATTCGCTCTGGACAGCGAACAGGCGGTCATCGGCTCGGTGGGCCGGATGATCGAGGCCAAGGACTACCCGGTTCTGCTGGAGGCCCTGGCCATTGCCCGCGAACAGATTCCCGAACTGCACTGGCTCCAGGTAGGGGACGGCCCGGACCGCCCCGCGGTCATGGCCAGGGCCGAGGCCATGGGGCTGACCGGCTCGGTCACCTTCGCGGGCCGGCGCACGGACATTGGAGATCTTCTCGAGGCGATGGATGTCTGGGTGATGAGCAGTATCCGCGAGGGTTTGCCGGTGGCGCTGCTGGAGGCGATGGCCGCGGCCATACCGAGCGTCGCCACTCGGGTCGGCGGTATCCCGGACGCGGTGAGCGATGAGACGAGCGCGCTTCTGGTGGCCGCAAACGATCCGGCCGCCCTGGCCGCAGCCATGATTCGCGTGCTCCACGACCGGGGTCTCGCGTCGCGTCTGGCGGGTGCCGCCCGCGACCGCGCGGTCACGGAATACGGTATCGCCGCGGTCGCCGGTCAAATCGAGTCAATCTACCGCGAGGGTTTCAACGCGTGAGGGGAGAAAATCCCGTTCGCGCCGCTGCCGCGAACTTGCGCAACCGCAGAGGGCCATCGTTTCCGGGATCGGCCCAGTTCCACTTCGCAGGCCAGGACGAGTTGCAGCGGGGTCCGTGGTCCGATAGCGGCCGCCCATGAACGTGATGATGTCCGCGCAGCCGATGCGCCTGACCAGGCGGGGGTCATCATCCTGCCAGCGGGCCCGGTCCTTGCGCGCCACGCAAATGGTCGCGTAACCGGCCTGTTCGGCCAGAGGCCAGCTTTCGTCGCAGTAGGCGCCTCCGGGCCAGCAGAAATGACGGACCTCGCTCGCCGGTCAATTCTTGCAGGATCTTCCGGCTTTCGAAGATCTCGTGCCGGAATCTCGCCATCATCTCCTCGTCGGTCTCGTATCGTCCACCTTCCGGTTCCGGGAAAGTAGCGACGAATGCCGAGCGACCGTCCGTGCTGGTGGATTGGGGTGTCGAAGGGGACGAAGGCGGACTGATTCTCGGGGAGGTAGGCGTATTTCCGTTCGGGCCGCGCATTCCAGGCCAGCCAGGGAGTATCCAGGTCGGGTCGGTGGGAGTCGATGACCTCCGGCCCCGTGGGATACCAGGTGTGGGTCATGGAGTGGGAGCCGATGACCATCACCCCCGACTCCTGCAGCAGCCGCAGTTCGGCCCGGTTCAGGAACCCGTGCCACTGCAGGTCCTCGAGGGCGCAGACGGCCGGCCCACACGTCCTCCAGTGTGGGGCGGGGTTCGGTGCCCGGGTCGATGAACTCGGGATTGACATAGATGGTGCCCTGCCAGCCTTCGCGCTTGAGGAGGGGATAGGCGCAGACCCAGTTGTCCAGGTAGCCATCATCGAAGGTCAAGGCGACGACGCGCTCGGCGACCGGCGTTGCCGACGCCTGGATGTCCCGCAATTCATCGAGGGAAATCGATCGGTAGCCGTGGCGTTTGAGGGCCTGGATCTGCCGCTCGAACAGTTCGAGATCGATGGTCAGGTTGTCCCAGATCCAGCCCGGAAGCGGTGGCGGCCGACCGAGTGGTACATGACGACAGGAACACGGGGCGTGGCCATGGTCCTCCTGATCAGCGCGCGAAGGGCGAGACCTTCGAGATGGTGAAAGGATACTTGCCCGAAGGCGCCGGCGGGATGTTGTCCACCAAGGTGACCTTTACCGCGGTGTCACCGAGCAGTTCGGCCATCCGGGCCACCAGACGCGTCCGGCCCTCGTCGTCCCACAGACTGTCCGGTACGATCTTGATCTCGATCAGGTCGATGGTCTCCTGGATCAGTTGCATCTGGCCGATGCCCGGGATGTCGGCGCCGAACAGACGCGGACTCTGGCAGGAATAGTACTTGCCGTTCTTGCCCACGATGAGTTCCGACGTGCGGCCCTCAACCGATTCGAGGAGAGGAAAGCCGCGACCGCAGGCGCAGGTACCCGCTCGCGGCGCGGGCCAGGTCGCCGGTCCGGTAGCGGATGAAGGGCATGACCTTGTTGTCCAGGTCGGTGATCACGATTTCGCCCCGCTCCCCCGGATCACAGGTTGTTCCGTCGGGTCGCAGGATCTCCAGGTGAACCCGATCGCTGAAGACATGCAGGCCGGCGACCTCTTCGCACTGCTGCGCGACGTCGCCGAATTCCCGCGATCCGTAGCGGTTGAGCAAGGGGCAGCCGAAGTAGCCCTCGATGCTGGCGCGGTGCTCGTCGGTCAGGGTTTCGGCGCTGCTGATGATACCACGCGGCGATGCGAGTTCGAGATTTTCGCGGGTCAGGTAGTCGGCCAGGAACGCCAGGGCGGACGAGTATCCCAGCATCATGGCGGGCCGGTAGTCCCGCAACTGCCGGTAATAATCGGCAATCACACCGTCATCCATATTGTAGGCGTTCATGTTGCGCGAGCGGTGGACGAAGTCGGCCAGCAGCTTTCCCCGCACCGAGTGGGTGACCTTGTTGTCGCGGGGGTGGCCCCACAGGACGGCCTGCTTGTCGCCCAGGCGCCAGCCGGTCCAGGTGCGGCCGCGCAGGTCGTTGGCCGTCCGCATCTCGAGGCGCCGCGGTCGATGAAGAATTCGAACCAGATCCCCGAGGAACCCCCCGTGGCGTTGGGCACGCGCTCGTCGTTGCCGGCGCCGTGCTCAGGAAAGGGGCCGATGTCCGCCATCATGTCCTGTTTGTGGAACCAAAGGGAAACCGGCTCAGGTCTTCCGCGCCCAGCTGCGGCGGGGTCCAGGCCGGTCTGGGCGCAGTGCTCCCGATAAAAGGGGACGTGGGCAGCGGCATGGCGCAACAGCGTGGCCACGCTCTGGCGGTTGCCCCGGGCGAGTTCATCGGCAGAATGCCACTGGGCCCGCACGAGCTCATGGAAGAGGCGCACCCGCTCGGGGCGCATGATTCGAAGCAGCGAGCGGGCGATGAAGCTGTTCATGGATCATCCCGTGAGTTGGCGCCGAGCGCCGGTTCAGTCATCCGGCCGGGATTAAAGCCATGCAAAATGACAAGGACATGTTGCCTGGGCCCTTGGACATCTCAGAGTCGGAAGGTGGCGTCCACGAAAGTTGGGCCACGAGCCCGTGATCGCGAAGTCGCAGCTGGCGCCCAGCAGGAAGATGACGTTGTCGAGAAGAATCGAAGAACATTCGTCCGGGAGCCTCCGGGGCCAAGCCAGGGAAGGGGCGAGAGGGGCCCTTCCCACCCAGACCGGTGTCGTTCGGGCCGAATCCGCCTCGACAGCATCAAAAGAAAAAAATGGAAAAGCCCACCTTGCCATTATGCAAGTGAATGGAATCTGATAAGTATATCAGGTGGACGGCACAAAAGATCATAACAAATGGGCCAAAAAAATACCACATGCGTTTTCAACTGACGTGGACCAGTTCGCTTGGTGTGGTGAGCCAGACATCCGCCTTCCGGGTGAGAAAACGTCCAACTGATTTTAAAAACGAGTATTTTGCCAGGGGAGCGCCAGCCCCGGTCGTTGACAACAGTAGCCGGAAGTGGATGATGATGTTAACCAATCCACCCGCCGCGATTAGGTCAACTCCGCCTGCTTGGCCCAGACCACCATGGGATCGATTTGAAGTTCCTCGAATAAAGTGAAGTCCTGCCACATCGTCACCGGTAATGCGGGGAGGCCCGATGCCGCATTGTCGAATTCAGCATAAAGCGACTGGTATGCTGACCGACATCGCTCGGCCATCGGTTGCTACGGGTCCCAGGCCGGGACCGCTGAATCCTCGAAAACAAGTCGAGGTCCTGCAGGAGTTCAGGATGAGGGCGTGCCGGGCGCTGGAAGCCGACGGTTCCCGACGAGCGGGCTGCGGAGACGGATCGGCTGTCATGCGTCTGCAGGAATACCGAGGCGCAGGACAAAGTCTACCGTCATGATTGCAGCCGGGTTCCGGCTCGGTCGTGCGCATGGCATACTGCATGGTGCCCCGCGAAGCCGGAGGCGCAACCGGATAACGATTGACCACGAAGTTATGCCCAGCGCGACTGGCACGAAACATCCCCGATTTCCCCAGGTGGCCGGTCGACATTGACCGTCGAAGATTCGAGTAGAAGCAGCCTGAGCAGATCTGGATTGCGTGCCTTATATAAGGGGCCGGCCAGCTGCCAAATCAGTCTGGTAGGCCCTAGGGCCATCGCATGAGTTCTCCACCCAGCCGGTGTCAGGATCCGGGCCGCCCGGATATCTGCGCATCCAGATCTGAAGGGTTCGGGGCATGGAGGGGAATTCGGTCGATAGAAAAGTCTAAGCACGTGGTCCGAATCTCCGAGAAAACGCTTGATGCCCTGTTCATACATGTCCATGACTGACGGAACCGGTTGCGACCAATGGAAATCGTCCTGGATGTTTCGCCACCTTTTTGAAAATCACCAAAAAAGAGTTTCGCACGCATCCTGACGGGCGCTGGACATCCACGACTGGGGTGCCAAGGTTCAGTTCGCCAGTGATAAATAGGACCCAGGTCTGAAATTGCAGCACCTGGATAGGTACTAGGACATGTCCGGACAAATGCGACAGACTCGATACGCAAGGCGGGAAATGCACACCTGCGGCAATAATTCGTGCGAGATGATCCTCGAACTGGCGTTGACGACGATCCAGGACTACTTTTCGCTACTGGCGGTGCTCAATGATCCGACGCCGGCGATCTGGTGGAGCCAGCTCGAGATACTCGAAGAACGGGGCGGTTTGGCCTCGTTCATCGTCCACCCGGACTACATGCTGGAGAGCCGCGGTCAGGCGCTGTACCGGACGCTGCTCGCGCGGCTGGCGGAACTGCGTGCATGAAATAGCGACTGTAGATCCCCATCCTTGGCGAGTGAACGAACCATGGTGGCGTCTGCGGGACGCCATGGAGCTGGTCGACGATGGCGGCAAACCGTTACTGACGATCGCCGGTGCAGGCGTCCGAAAAGGCCGAGCGATTATCGACAGGGCTCAGCCGCGAAACGGTGGGGTCAGGTTACCGTGGCTTGATCCACGATCGATTTGAAAACCGCCTGTGGATCGATATCGATAACCCACCGAATGTCCAGTACCTGGTCCGGGTGGCCAATTGAGTTGCTGAAGGGCAGCGGCTTCAGCGTCGTGATCACCGCCCGAGGGCAACGCGTCACCGGTCAGCTGCTGCGTGAAAGAGGTACGAACTTGATTCCATTGAGACGATCGTTCGGCCGAAACGAAGTGGCGCAAGATCAGCCGGTGTCCTCGGGCGTACGCTCCGGCCAGTTGCGGCAGGGCGGTGACCAGCCGCGCCTGTCATGCTGTGCGCCTGACCACGAGTGCCCTGGAGGCCCGGACCGATGGGAATCCCCGGCTTCAGGTCATCGGCCGGTTATCGAACGTCGAGCTGGACTCGCCATACCGAAGCTGGGTAGCCTTGGCGGGACCCCGTTTCCGAGACGCCATCGCGCCGGAGATTTTCCAGTCGCGCGGTTTCCCAGGCTGCGGATCAAAGCTCAATGAATGCCGTTTCAGGTGCAGACATCCCTTTCACGGCAAGGACGTCTACAGTGAACAAGGATCCGCCAAAGAGCCATACCCCAAGTCGCCAGGTGAGATTGGCGTATAGGCCCCCCGCGGGGAAACCCACTACATCGTCGACCAAGTCCAGGGCGTCGCCCCTATGAGGCCATCTGGAAAACCTCGCGGCCCGTCCGAATCCCTTCTTCCTGTCGCAGATCCCTGGCAGACGATGCAGCTGGACATGGGAAGGCCAGGGCCGGTTATCGTGACGGAGCGGCCCATTCCGCCGGTGCCGTGCTCAGGGATCGGCCTACGACATCTCGTCCAGGACGATGATGCGGGAGGGTGCTTTCCTCGGCGATGTCCTATGATTTTTTCGAGAGAGTGATCCACAAAGTGGACAATCATGACCTGGAGGCCGCCAGGCAACGACGATCGGGTGGAGGAAGATTCGACAATCGCGCACTTACCAAGAAGACTGCGGTTGGCCGGTCCCCGAGGCAAAAATCCCAGCCCACCTACGGAACAGATCCCCAGCGCCAGAAAGTCAGCGGGAGACGATATCTTCAACCTTTTCGACAATTTTTCCGACGACTTCCTTCCGGGGTTCGAGTTTCCCGGATTCTTGTTTGTGTGAGAAGGGGCAATTCCGGAACTGTTCAATGTCGAGCGAATAGGAAAGAAGGCCCAAGAAGCGCTTTGTGGTGGCGAAATCCCTCACCGCGCCCTTCGGAGCCCATGTAGATGCTGCAGGCATGCGCTCCGAGAAATGCGGCTTCCCTTGGCATGGTGCCGCCGATGAGGATACTACGACATCGACACCTTTCAGTAAGGCCACGAAGTCGGCCTTGTTGTCGAGAATCCAGGGTTGGCGCACCCAATCCAGATCCAGCGCTTTCTGTGCCTGTTCAGGGTAGCGGGGCGAGAGAATGACGAGGGTGTCTTCACGACCTGCCAAATCGGCTAGGATTAGGTCGTCCAAAGAGACCCCGATGAACCCCGGTAATAGTGACTGGTTGTTGCAGGTGGACGCAAAAGGACCCTGAACGGGATCGCCTTCGGCTGCGAATGAGAGGGGTTCGGTTTTTTCGGTATCCAGGAATGCGAAGGAGATGATGTCCTCCTTCAAGCCGCGAAACGGAATTAGCCTGTTGCTGGGAACCCTAGGTTCGTCGAAGAAAGGTTTTCCAATCCACCTCCGCGAAAAAAACAAGATAACATCCCAGCAGCCGATAGATGCCCTGACTTCTGGCATGTTCATAGTCGCAAAAAATGAATGTGGGGATCCGCAACAAGCGGGCAGCGATGGCCGATGAATTCGGGAGCTGATTATCAGGTAGTCAGGTCTGGCCCTGACAGAGGATATGCTTGATCAAAGCGAGGGAGCGGAATACCGTTTTTCGGATCTTTTCCCATTTGCCCGCGCCTGCGGACGTGCCAAATACGGCGTGCGGGATTCCGCGACTTGCGACCAGATCCACGGTTACTTCCATAATTCCGCACGGTAACGATCGGAGCTGGGCATCCCGGCAACCGACAAGTGCTGAAAGAAGGGGTACAAGTACTGGACTTGCGGGGGTTTGCCGATGTCGATCCAGGGCTCTCATCAAAAACTCAACTCCGGATACTAATGGTCGCACAAGAGACATCAAAAGCACTTGACGGTCAAAGGCCCGCCAGAAACTCCTCGATCACAGCGACGATGCGCGGCGCGGTGGCGCCGTCCCACAGGTCCGGCACGCGGCTCTTCTTCCAACCGCCCTTGAGGATCGTGTCGATCTGCCCGGGCAGCGATTCGATGGTGGCCAGTTCGTTGGTGCCCTGCGTGATGGTGATGGGCCGCTCGGTGTTGGGCCGCAGCGTCAGGCAGGGGATGTCCAGGTACGTGGTCTCTTCCTGCAGGCCGCCCGAATCGGTGAGCATCATGCCGGAGTGGATCACCAGGTTCATGAACTCGTAGTAGCCCAGGGGATCGGCCAGGATCACCCGCGAATCCACCAGGCCGCAGCGTGCGCCCAGGTCGTGATGCACCATGACGGCCCGCGTGCGCGGGTGGACGGGAAAGACCAGCGGCAGGTCGACCGCCGTCAGGACATCGAGGATGCGGGTCAGGTTTTCCGGGTCGTCCACGTTGGCCGGCCGGTGCAGCGTGACCACGCCGAACTCGCCCGATTCGAGGCCCAGGTCGGTGTAGGCCGACAGGTCCCGGGCCTTGGCCACCGACCGCACGAGGCTGTCGATCATGATGTTGCCCACGAGCTTGATCCGGGCCTCGGCCACGCCCTCGTTCCTGAGGTTCTCGTCGGCGTCGGCCGACGGCGTGAACAGCAGGTCGGCGATCGCGTCGGTCATCAGCCGGTTGATCTCCTCGGGCATGGTCATGTCGCGGCTGCGCAGGCCGGCTTCCACGTGGGCCACCGGGATGTGCAGCTTGGCGGCCGTGACGCTGGTGGCCATCGTGGCGTTCACGTCGCCGACGACCAGGACCAGGTCGGGCTTCTCGGCCAGGCACAATTCTTCGAACTTCAGCATGACCCCGGCGGTCTGCTGGGCGTGAGAGCCGCCGCCGACGCCCAGGTGGACGTCGGGAGCGGGCAGCCCCAGGTCCTCGAAGAACACGTCGGACATGTTCTTGTCGTAGTGCTGGCCGGTGTGGATCAGCACGGGCTTCAAGGTCTCGGGTCTGGCGGCCATGGCCCGCCACAGCGGAGCCACTTTCATGAAATTGGGCCGTGCGGCGGCGATGAGGAAGATCTTCTGGGGCACGGGAGTCCTTCCGGATTGGGGCGATCTGCGGAGGCAATCTATTTGTCGGGTGTGCCGAATGTCAATGAAACATTGGTTGCGGGCACCGGGAGCCCGTCCGCAGGAAAAGAGTTTAGCACACTGGACACCCGTATCCGGAACCATGATAATTGCCGCGTCCAAGCCGATCGTTACCGGGAGCATACATGATCAACAAAATCGTGGTTCTGGGACCCCTGCCGCCCCCTCTGGGCGGTGTTTCCATCCACATCACCCGCTATCTGGATCTCCTGCAGTCCACCGGCTGGAAAGCGGCGGCCTATTCCTACACCGGTACGACCCAGACCGGCCCCTTCCGGAAACTGCTGGAAATCCTGGGCATGCTCGGTTCGATCTACCTCAAGGTCCAGCCGGGAAGCTGGGACGTCCTGCATATCCATTACGGTGGAATGGGCTATTTCCTGGCCCTGGCGCCCCTGCTTCTAGTATCGCCCGGCCGCAAGGTGATTACCTTCCATTCGGTGCGGGGTGATCCAGGATCTGGAAAGCCGTCCCCGCTGGATGCGTCGTCTGGCTTTCTCGCTCTTGAACAGCTTTGACCTCTTCGTGCCCGTCCGCGAGGGTATCGGCACCGAGCTGCGTGAACTTGGCCTGACGAAGCCCGAAATCATGGTCATGCCGGCCTTCCTGCCGCCGTCCGGGGATGAAACCGGCGAGATTCACCTGCCCGGCGACATCGTCCGCAGGATCCGGGCGTACCAGGCCGAGGGCGTGATCCAGCTCTGTTGCGCCGCCTACTATCTGGGCCCGGGTTACGGCAAGGATGACCTTTACGGAGTCGAGGAGTTGCTCGCGGTTCTACGGGAGATGGACGACGAACTGGAGAGCACGGTGGCGCTCTGGGTGCTTGTTTCCAACGGTCCATCCACGACCGAGCGCCAGGCCGCCGACCGCGCGGTCCGGGACCTGGCGGCCGGCCTGAAGCACGTGCGTCTCGAGCTTCACTACGGGCTGCCGCTGGTGCCGGTCATGGCCCGCTGCCAGGCCTTCCTGCGCCCGTCGCGGGAGGACGGTGACAGTGTTGCCCTGCGGGAGGCCATCGGGCTGGGACTGCCGGCCTTGGCGAGTGACGTGGTGGACAGGCCCGCGGGCGTGGAAACCTTCGCGCTGTCGGCGAGGAGGTCATTCCGGGATAAGCTCCACAGTCTGGTGGCCAGCTCGTGGCCGACGGAACCAACCCGTATTCCGCAGGTGAGCGATTCCGACCCGACCCGGTATGATCGGTTCGTGACCCGGGTGCTGGGGCCCGGCCGGACGGTCAACCCCGTCCTGAAATCCACCCTGATCCACCTGCCGGTGTTTCTGTTCCTGCTGCTGCTGGTCTTCGCGTCCTTCGGGACGGTGCGCCAAACGCCGCTGTGGGATCCGGTCGATTTCCAGGTGCTGGCCGACGCCCACACGCTCCTGCAGAGCCCCGGTGACATGTTCCATCACGTGGGCTTCTATTTCAGCCAACCGGTTCTGCAGCTGGCCTTCCTGCTGGAATTCAAGCTGTTCGGCATCGAACCGGCGGGCTACATCGCGGTCAATCTGATCCTGCACACGTTCTGCTCGTTTCTGGTCTACATGCTGGTGAACCTGCTGTTCTACCGGCGGAACATGGCGATCCTCTCGGCGATTCTGTTCGCTTTCGGCGTGGGGAGCTACGGGAAGATCTTCATGGCCGTCCACCAGCTCGAATCCCTGCTGCTGGCCTGCCTGCACCTGATGGTGCTCTATTTCTTCATCCGCAACGACCACCGGCGCGGCGGGGGGTTGCGTTCGCCGTTGTTCTTGCTGGGCCTGGTCCTGTTCCTGCTCACCGGACTGACCCGGAATGCCTCGTTCTCCCTGGTCGGCTGCCTGTTGGCCTACAAGTTCTTCTTCAAGAAGGATCGCGGGTTACGCGGCATTTTTTCCTCGGACCTGGTGGTCCTGCTGGCCGTCGGCATCGCGTACTACTGGGCGCATTCACACTGGGGTTACAACCAGCAGGCCGTCCTGACGGAATCTTCCACCGCCCGGACTTTTTCCCTGTTGTCGCTGAAGAACATCTTCCGCTACCTGACGCTCATGTTCTTCCCCATTCAGAACACCCGTCTGATCGACACGGCGCCGTTCTTCGTGAACTGGGCCTTCGAGGCCCGCAGTTACATCC
This sequence comes from Candidatus Krumholzibacteriia bacterium, assembly GCA_942492615.1. Classification (GTDB taxonomy): domain Bacteria; phylum Krumholzibacteriota; class Krumholzibacteriia; order LZORAL124-64-63; family LZORAL124-64-63; genus CALOFL01. The sequence continues at coordinate 268,686 of CALOFL010000017.1, read as the reverse complement.
GCATCTTCCTGACGCTGTCCATCATCTCCTACAGCTTCTTCGGCTTCGTGTTCGGCGGCAAGGCCGTCCGCTTCTTCATCGCCTGGACCTTCATCACCCTGCTGCCGTTCACCGGGGTCACCGCCAGCGGCGGCTGGCTCAATCTGAACCACCTTTACCTGACTTCCCTGGGGTTCTGCGTGATCCTGGCGGCGGGTTCTCTCGGGACCAGCCGGCTCCTGGCGCGCCGCAGGTGGCGGCGGTTCATCCCCTACGTTATCCCGCTGACCTTCGTGCTGATTTCACTGGTGCTTACCGCCAAGTTCAACGAGCGGAACCTCATCAGATCCGGCACGCCGGATGTGATGCTGATGCAGGAATCCCTGGAGGATCAGTTAGGAAGCCGAGCGGCGGGTATTCAGGCGCCCTGAACCGCTGAAGCCTGTTCCAGACGCGCCAGCCCGGCGAAGATCCACGCCACCGACCACCGCATGTAGACCAGCCGGTTCTCGTACCGCGGGTGGATCTGGTACTTGAACCCGCCGCCGGGCAGGGCCATGTGATCGAGGATCCAGTGGGCGGTGCGGGCGGCCTGCTCGTTGCGGCCGAAGCGCAACAGGGTCAGCAGGGCCTGGCCGCAGCAGGTGGCGTCGATGGGGTAGGTCGCCTGGTCGTAGTACCGGGGAACATCGTCGGCGTCGAAGAAGTGGGATTCGTAGTATGCCAGGCCCTTGGCCAGGGCCTCGGCGAACGAGCGGTCGCCCGACAGCTCCTGATACTCGTGCATGCAGTCCAGGTTGTAGCAGGTGTGGAAGTGGTCGGCCCAGGAGCGCGGATCGCCGATCGAATAGGGCCAGCTGCCGGCAGCACTCTGTCGCGAGACCACGTACTTGATGGTCGCGCGGGCGTCGTCCAGCCACTGTCGGTCCCCGCCCAGGGCCACGGCCTGCGTGACCAGGCGCGCGCCCTTCATGGTGGCGTTGAGCACTTCCTGGTGATCGCTGGGGGAGTAGGACCAGCAGAACATGTCACCGTGCCGGGATCGGTTCAGATCCTGCAGGACAAACGGCGCTGCGTCCAGGACCAGGTCCCTGGCCTGTTCGAGACCGTAGTGCTGCCAGACGGTGAACAGCGCGTGCGTGATGAACCCGGTGGCAACGACCGTGGGGTGGCCGGCGGGGAAGTTGGCGTAACGCGCCTGCCAGTGGAAATCGTAACCCCAGCAGGATCCGCTGTAACCGGGAGTCCGCAGGCGGGCCAGTTCGGCGACCAGCCTGGCGACCTCCTCTTTCCGGGAGGTCGTGTCCGTACCGCCCGCCAGGTCGCGCCAGGTCATCGCCTGGGCGCACAGGGCCAGGGTCACCGGGTTGTATCCCTTGGCGATTCCCAGCAGCGGACGCAGCTGGAAGGGAAGCCGCTTGAGGACCTGCTGGAAACCCCACCGGGGTATCCGGGCCCGGTCGAGCACCGGCAGCTTGAACAGAGGCGACTGGAGGCCGTCGTAGGGGTCGTAACCCCGGTAGCCCTGGGACCTGATGAAGATCTCGGTCCGGTCCAGCGCTGGGCTCAGGTCAGGCATCGGCCCCGTCCAGGTCGGCCAGGTCCACGGTTTCGGTCCGGCCCGACGCCAGCGCTTCCACGCAGCGGATGGTCGCCAGCGTCGTGGTCAGCTGGGATGCCACGGGGATGGGGCACTGCCCCTGTCCGATGCCGTCGAGGAAGGCCTTCACCTCTTCCTGGTGACCCTTGCCGGAACACCGCTTGGTCGATTTGCTCCGGCCGCCGAACAGGGTGACCTTCTGGAAATTCTGGAGAACCGCGCTGCGGCCGGCGCCCAGCACTTCGAGCCGTTCCTTGGGCATGTTCTTGGCGCCCTCGGCGAAGTAGCCGATGCTGCCCACCGACCCGTCACCGAACTTCAGGTTGATCACGAGGTTGTCGTCGGGCCGGACTTCCTGGTTGTCCGAGTCGATGCCCATGGCCGATACGGCCACCGGGTCGGCGCCGCAGACGAACTGCATCAGGTCGATGAAATGGCACACCTCGCCCAGGATGCGGCCACCGCCCGATACGGGATCCTGGGTCCAGTGGTCACGGGGAATGTGGCCCGCGCTGACGCGGTACATCATCGTCAAGGGACCCGCGTTGTCGCCGAAGTGGCGTTTCACGTGGCCGGCCGCCTGCGAAAAGCGGCGGTTGAAGCCCACCTGCAGCACCGGCAGGCCGTCAGCGGCGGCCAGTTCCCCGACCTTGGCGCGAATACTCCGCAGCTCACCGAGGGTCAGGCACAGGGGCTTTTCCACGAACACGTGCTTGCCGGCGGTCAGGGCGGCCAGGGCCAGAGGGCCGTGCTGGTCGTGGCGCGTGGCCACCACGAGGGCCTGGGTGCCGGGATGGGCGATGACCGCCTCGGCCGAAGCGACCGCCTCGCTGAAACCCTGGCGCTGACCCACGTCGGCGGCCGTCAGCCCCGTGCGGGTGAAGATCGGGCCCAGGGTGGTCCGGGAATCGTCGCGAAACGTGGGCAGCAGGAAAGACTGGGCGAACGAGCCGGCGCCGGCGAAGCCGATGCCGATCTTGCCCTCGGTGCGCACACCCGGATTGAGCGGGACCACGGCCGCGGTGGCGGGCCGTTCATGGGGATACTCGACCAGGATGCCGCAGAAGGATTCGCTGCGGGACGCGATCATCTCGTAGGCCTCGGGCGAACGGTCGAACGCGAAACGGTGCGTGACCAGGGATACCGGATCGAATTCGCCGGCGGCCACGAGGTCGAGCACGGCTTCCATGTTGCGGCCTTCGGTCCAGCGGACGAAGCCGAACGGATAATCCTGTCCGCCTTCCTCGTAGGCCGGATCGTAACGGCCGGGACCGTAGGAGCAGGACACGCTGAAACGGATCTCTTTCTCGTAGTAGTTCGGGCGCGGCAGATCCATGCCCACGGCCCCGACCACGATCACGCGGCCCCGCTGGCGGCAGATCTTGCCGGCGGTGACCACCGGTTCGTTGCTGGCGGTCGCGGCACAGATGAGGACCAGGTCGGCGCCCCGTCCCCGGGTGAACTCGTCGATCATGGCCTCGACCGGATCGGCGTCCAGGCGGGCCGCGGCGTCAGCCCTGCCGATCGTACCGGCTCTGCCGACGGCGACCGGATCGATGTCGGCGGCGAAGACCCGGCAGCCGTTGGCCTTGAGGATCTGGCAGGCCATCAGACCGATAGGCCCCAGACCGATCACCACGGCGTTTTCACCCAGGGTGGGTTCGGCCAGACGGATTCCCTGCAGCGCGATGGCCGCCAGGGTGGTCATGGCCGCCGCTTCAGGCGACACGCCGTCCGGAACCCGGACGGCCATGTTGACCGGGACGACCGCTTCGTCGGCATGGCAGGCGCCGGCGCCGGCGCAGGCCACCAGATCGCCGACGGCGAACCGGTCCACGCCTTCGCCGACGGCGAGCACCTCGCCGGCCATGCTGTAGCCCAGGGGCTGGGCGCCTTCCAGCTTGTCGCGCACCTTCTGGATGGTGCTCTTCAGACCCACCTGGCCGACCATTTCGAGGACCTGCTTGACCTGGTCGGGCTTGGCGCGGGCCTTGCCCAGCAGCGACTTCCGGCCCGTCACGATCTTGTTGCCCTCGGTGCCGGGGCTGATGGCTGAATACAGGGTCCGGACCCGGATGCAGCCAGGGGCCAACAGGGGTGCGGGGGCTTCCAGCACCCTGACGGAGCCGTCTTTCATGGTCTGAGCGAGAATCTTCAAGGCCGGGTCCTCCAGAATTTCGGGGCGCGTCCACGGACAGGTATTATCGGCTACGCGGCCGCTTCAGTGAAGCGTCAAGATGTCGTTCAGCCGGGCAGAGCGGCCAGAAAATGCTCGACCGAACCGTCACGGGCATGGTGCCTGCCGACGTGGTCGTGACAGCGGCGGGCCATGGCTCCGTACCGCTGGTTGTCGTCCAGCAACTCGTCCATCTGACGGGCCAGCGCGACCGGATCGCTGTCCACCAGGCCGAGATCCTGGCCCGTGACCGCTCCATCGGGATCGATGCACAGCGAACAGGCGGGAATACCGCGGGTCCAGGCGTAAAGGAAACCGTTGGGAAAACCTTCCCAGTCGGACGTGTTCAGGAACAGCCGGGCCTGCTCGTAGACCGCGCCCACGCGGTCGGGAGGCACGAAGCCCTGGAAGGTGACGTTGGGCAGCGCCTGCAGTTGGTCGATCAGGCCCGCCGAGTAGGCCTTGTCCGGGCCCGGGCCGCCGACCACCAGGAACTTGCGTTGGGGCAGCAGCCGGGCGATCGCGGCCAACTGGTCGGCCCGCTTCTGGATCTTGAACGAGGCCACCCAGCAGAAGTCGTACGGGGCTTCGAGCCGCGGTCCGGCGAACGGCGGCACCTCGATCCCGTTGGGGACCACGGGGGCGTCGATCCCGAAGTTCTCCTTCATCAGCCGTTGCTGCTCCTGCGATTGCACGGTCACCCGGTCGGCCCGGTCGAGGCTGATCTCGTAGAGCCGGCGGAAGGGCTGGGGCAGGGTCTCCAGCTGGTTGCGCAGACAGTGGGGGAGGTTGGCCACCATGAAGGTGTAACGGGCGCCGAGCAGCTTGGCGTACAGCATCACGAAAAACGCGAGGAAACGGGTAGACCGCAGGACGTAATGGTCGGACCGGGCCGCGCGCATGGCCCGGAAAAGTCGGTAGAGATTGGCTACCCCGCGCAGGATGCTGCGATCGTAGGCGACCTGGTTGGACCGGTAGACGGCATAGCCGTCGATGTCCTCGCGGAACGCCTGACCGTAGTCTCCGACGACGAAGCTGACGCGGTGGCCGCGGTCGCGCAGGCCCCGGGCCAGCTGCACGAGCTGGAAACCGGCGCCGCCGGCCTCTTCGGCCACGCCGGGCCTGAGGTTGGGATAGACTTCCATGCTGACGAAACAGATGGCTGGTCTGGACGACATCAAGGCCCTTTCGAGGTTTCGGTCCGGCGGCGGGGGACGGCACCATGCCGTCCGGGCGAGTCCGCTCCGTCCGATTCCTTCGGTTATCGGCCCTGATCTATAGCTCTTTCAGCGAAAAGTTCCAAGTTTTAAACAACTTCAAGAGATACGGGCCGCCGCCGGACGAGCTTGATGAACCGGTGGTGATACCCTATTGTTCCGGACGAATCGCCCCACGCCGGGGTAACCATTTCTTTGCTGAATGTGTGGAATTAATGATCTATCGCATTGCTGCGGTTTCATTTCTGAACACGGTGCCGCTGATCGACTGGTTCGAGCGGACCGGGGATGAGCGCGTTGCGCTGACGCGGGCGCTGCCCAGCCGCCTTGGTGGCATGCTGTCCGCCGGCGAAGCCGATGTCGCCTTGCTGCCGGTCGTCGAGATCTTCCGCGGTGCCGGCGCCGGTATGCTCGCCGCAACCGGGATCGCTTGCCGGGGCCGCGTGGACAGCGTCAAGCTGTTCCACCACGGAGATCCTGGCGCTTTGCCAAAGGTGGCCGGCGGACCGCGGATCCCGCACCTCGGTGGCCCTGCTGGAGATCCTGCTGAAGGAACGGTTCGACATCGGTCCTGCAAGTTGACCGAATTCGAACCCCCAGCGGCTGGAGCCCTGCACCGGGCGAGGGCGCACTGATCATCGGCGACCGCTGTTTCGAGTACGAGAAAGACCTGCGCGAAAACGGTGAAACCGCGGTCAGCGGTCTTGATCTGGGCGGCGCCTGGCTGGAAATGACCGGCCTGCCCTTCGTCTTTGCCGTCTGGGCCGCGGCCCCGGGATTGCGGGACAGGGTGGGCGATGCCGGTATCGAGGAATTGAAGGACCAATTGATCCGTGCTCGCGACTACGGCCTGGCGAACCTCCAGGCGATCGCCGACCGGGAGGCAGCCGCCGGCCGCCTGGGCCGCGGGGGAGAGGCGAGCCCCGAGGCGTTGGGTTATTATTTCAAGCGGTCCTTGCGATACGTGATCGGCGAGGAGGAACTGGCGGGTCTGCGCCGGTTCCACGAGTTGTGCATCCAACACGGGGTCGCACCCTCGGGTGCGTCCCCTTCGTTCTTGTGAGGTCATCCGGTGAGTAATTTTATGGGCCCTTCCGACCGGGGCCCGATGGATCCGGTCCAGTACCGGGAACTGGTCGAGAACAAGCAGAAGGAGCTCGAGGGAACTGGACCCGCCCTGGTCGACGTGGAACCGCCACGCGTGCCGGTGCGCAGTTCGGACCTGGCGCTCGAGTTGCTCGAGGAAGCGTTGACCCGCCGGTTGTCCGGGGGCGAGATCCTCATCCTGTTCGAGGAGGCCGCGCTCCACGACGTCGGCCGCGTTGCCCACCTGCTGCGCCTGGAACGCAGCGATCCGGAGACCGTGACCTACATCATCGACCGCAACGTGACCTACACGAACCTCTGCTACGCCGACTGCCAGTTCTGCGCCTTCAACCGGCACCAGGGCGACGGCGACGAATACCTGCTGACCCTCGACGAGATCCACGCCAAGATCGGCACCGTGGACGAGGCGGGCGGCAACCAGATCCTCCTGCAGGGCGGACACCATCCCAAGAAACGGCTCGACTACTACGAGGATATGCTGCGGACCATCAAGGGGAACTGGCCGCAGCTGTGGATCCACGGGTTTTCTCCCAGCGAGATCCAGCACTTCGCGCGGCTGAACGGCCTGCCGACCACGGCTGTTCTCGAGAAGCTGAAGGCCGCCGGACTGGATTCCATTCCCGGCGGCGGTGCCGAGATCCTCAGCGACCGCGTGCGCCAGGCCATTGCGCCGGGCAAGACCATGTCCGCCGAGTGGATCGACATCATGGAAAAGGCGCACATGATCGGGCTGCCGACCACCGTCACGATGATGTTCGCCCACATCGAGACCTATGCCGAGCGGGTGGAGCATTTCCTGCGCGTGCGCGCCAGCCAGGACCGGACCGGCGGCTACACCGCCTTCATCCCCTGGACCTTCCAGCCGGGCAACACGCCCATGATGAAGGTTCCGGAGCTGCGGCAACAGGTCGAGGCCCTCGGCTATCTGGGTTCATCCGACTACCTGCGTACCCTGGCCATTTCCCGAATCGCCCTGGACAACTTCCGGAACCTCCAGTCGTCCTGGGTGACCCAGGGCAAGGCCGTCGGCCAGCTGACCCTCAGCTACGGCGCCAACGATCTGGGCAGCCTGATGATGGAGGAAAGCGTCGTATCCGAAGCCGGGGTCAGCCACCCGTTGAGCCGCGCGGACCTCGACGAGATGATCGTCGGGGCCGGGTACAAGCCGGCCCTCAGGGACAACGCCTACAACATCCTATCGGCTAACCAGGGGATGTTGTCTTTTTGTCAATGTTCCGGGTATATCGTCTCTCTCAATCACGCTGTGCACAACTGTCTCCCGCTGGAGACCCTGGGGGGACCGATGCTCTTCAATCGATCGTATTTCTCCCTCTCTCTCTCTCCTTCCCTCCCCCCCCTGTTCTTCTCCCCCCCCCGCCTCCTCCCTCCTCTCCCCCTCCCCCCCCCCTCCCCCCCTTTCCCCTTCCCCCCCTTCTTTGTTTTCTTTGCCCTCTTTTCTTCTCTCATCCTCTCCCTCATATTTTTTCCATACATTCCTCCTCCATCCCCTTCCTTTTTTTTCCTCCTCGATCCTCATCTTTTTCCCCTTTCCCATCCTCCCTATTTCTCTCTCTCTCTCTTTCCTCCCCTCCTCTCTCTTTCCTCCTCCTTCCTCTCCTTCCCTTCTTTCTTTTCCCCCTCTCTTCTTCTTCCCTTTTTCTTTCCCTCCTCGTCTCTTCCTTCCCCCCTTTCCCTCCTCCTCCCCCCTCTCTCTCGTCCCCCTCTTTCCCGCTCCTCCCTCCCCTCTCCCCTTTCCTTTCCTCTTCTCCTTCCCTTTCCTCCCCCTCCCCTTTCTTTCCTCTCCCCCCCCCTCCCCCCTCGTTTCTTTCTCCTCTCTCTGTTCTCGTTTTCGGGCCCTCTCTTTTTTCTCCTCCTCTCTCTTCTATCCTCCTTTCCTCTCCCCCCTTTCTTTTCCTTCTCGTCCTTCCTTCTTTTCCCCTTCCCCCCCCCCTTTTCCCCTCTCCCCCCTTCCCTCTCTCCTTCTCCCCGCCTCTTTCCCCTCTCCTCCCCTCTCGATCCCCTCCTCTCCCTCCTCCCCTCTCTTCCCCCTTCTCCTTTCTCCTCCTCTCCTCTCTGTCCATCGTGATCTTTCTTCCCCTTCTCTTCCTCCCTCCCCCCCCCCTTATTCCTCCCTTCTCCCTCTTCCCGTTTCTTTTGATCCTCCTTCTCTCTTCTCTTCCCCTCCCCCTTCCTTTCCCCTTCTTTCTTCTCTTTCTCCCGCCCCCTCTTTCTCTCTCCTCCCCTCCTCTCCTCGTGGTGCCCTTCCTCTCCTTTCCCTTCCCCCCTTTCTCCTTCTCCCTAGTCTCCTCTTCTTTTCTCTTCTCTCCTTTTCCCCCTCCTCCTTCTCTCCTTTCCTCTCCTTTCTCTCCCCTCCTTCTCTCTCCCCTCCTCCTCTCTCCCCCTCGCCCTCCTTTTTCCTTTATATCCCCTCTTGGATCGTTCTCCCTCTTCTCTTTCTTTCCCCTCCTCCCCCCCTCTCTCCTTCCCCCGTCCTCTTCTCGGCCCCCCTTGGCTTCTCTGTCCTCCCGTCCCTCCCCCCCGTCCCTTTGGTCCCTCTCCTCTTCTCTTCTCTCCTCCTTCTTCCTCTCCCTCCTCCTCCTTCTTCTTCTCTCTCTCTCCTTCCCCTGCTCCTTGTCCCTTTCTCTCTTCTTTCCTCTCCCTGTTCTTCTCTCCCTTCCCCTTTCTCTCTCCCCCCTCTCCCCCCCTTCTCCCCCCTCCCCATCTCCCTTTATTCGCCTGTTTTCTCTTCTTTCTTCTACTCCCCCTCCCATTCTCCCTCTCCCTTTCTTCCCCTCTTCCCCTTCTCCCTCCCCCTTCCCCCCCCTCTCCTCCCTCATCGTTCGTCTCCCCCCCTCCCTCTCCTCTTGGCCCCCTCTCTCTTTCCCCCCTCTTTCTCCCCCCCCTCCCCCCTCTTCCTCCTCTCTCCGTCTTATCCCGTCTTCTCCTCCTCTCTTCCCCTCCCCTCCCCCCCTCTCTTCCCCTCTTCCCTCCCCTGCCTGGGTGGCCCTCCTCTCCCCCTCCCCGTCCCCTCCCCCTCCCCATATCTCTCTCCCCTCTTCCTTTTCTTCGGTCTCTCTCCCCCCTCCCTATATTCCCCCTCCCCCCCCCTCCCCCTTCCCTTCTCTCGTCTCCGTCCTCCTGGCTGCCCGGGGTATCCAAACTGGTATCCACTACCCCGTGCCGATTCCCTTTCAGCCCGCCTATTCACACCTCGGTCACCAGCGGGGAGATTTTCCTCACGCCGAGGCTCTGGCTGAAAAGATCGTCTCCCTGCCCATTGCACCGCATCTGACCGACGAGGATGCCGACCTGGTCATTGCACCTGTCTAATATTCAAAATGACCTAACGTAACCAATTCAAGCATGTTCCTGGCCATAATCCTGTCGGCGCTTGTCTTACGGCTGTTTGCTTTGCTGTAGATTGCGCATGTACGACACCGGGGAATCCGCTTTACATACGGCGAATCGCGGAACATCGTCGAGGTCACGGGTTTTCCTATACTGCGGGCCGTTGCGCCCGCATCCATCCATCGCCGCTCTATCCCTATTTCCTGGCCGCCGTGTTCAAGTCTACAAAAATCGCCGCCGTGTGTCATCTGGCCAATATCGCCGTCTCGCTGTCTATACACTTCTCGCCCGGTTCCTGCGGGGGATCTCGAAGTCCGGCGTTGCTCGGCATGCTGTAGTGGCGTTTTTCCGCCACATCTACTACCGTCTCGGGCCTGCCCACCTCATTTACCCACCGTATTTCCTACGGTCTATTGCCTGCGTTTGCGCAGCACCCACCCTTTACGGCGCCGTTTGTCGGTCATCGGGCTTTGCGCCCTGTCTTCCTTCATCGTATCCTGGCTCCCTTCTGTGTTTTGCTGTGGCGACCGCTGGCACGGTCTCCGGGGCCGCGCGCTAAAGCTCATCATCGCCGTATCGTCCCATCGTCGTCTGTGTTCCCTACGTGCCAACTACAACGTCACGGCCGCTATCGATCAGCCAGCATCAATCTCTGTCAACTACAACAGCCACCGGCGGCGCCATACCAAGACATCGGCCTGACCATTCCTCCCGAACGAAATCAGCCACCTTCACGGATCCGACAGTACATCAACTTCCAAGAACGATCTCGATCCCGCCGAACCCTCCGTCTTTGTCAAAATTAATGTTCTGGTGGTTCGCCCCGGCAACAGGGCCACAGGCTCGGGCCTGGACAGCTTGCCATCCTAAGATCATAAGCAGTATTCCTGGTTCTGCCCTGAGGCATGATTGCCTTTCCGCCGCCATTGCCCTGTTCTGGCTTGTTCTGTCGTCTTATGGCCATCACGGTCATGTCTTTCACGGGCAATATCCGCTACTTCTTCCCTCTAGCATCCGGCCATACCGATTCCTTTTTCCTTTCCCGTTTCTGGCGGAAATGGCTTTTTCCCCAACCGGCAATTCCGACAATTAATATATCCTCAGGCATCTGCGGCAATCCCTCATCATTGTCGTACGCTATCACGCCGTATCATCTGGCTGGTTCTCAGATCCGTGGCCTCTGTTCGAGGCGTTGCGCGGAGTGACCACGTATCGGGGCGGCCCTTCTCAATCGTTCGCATCGCCTCCTTTCTGCGCTGGCAGTTCCTGCTTCCCCTACGGGATTAAACTCGCCTTCGAATCCCTCGCCGTCGGTTATTCGGCCAATACCTTGCTGCCCTTCCGGGCTGGTGACGCCGCGCGCCTGGGGGGCGTGACCCACTTCACCCGCCTGCCGCTTAATTTCGGCCGCCATAATACTAACTACGGCTTGCCTCTTCTCCGCCGGAATTTCGTTGTTTTTCCACCGACAATATCGAGCTTCCGATCTGTTTCTCGTATCGGCGCACCCTGTCTGCCGGGTCTGGCCGCGTAATTGTCGCCGGAATTTTGTTTTCCGCTATTGCTCCGTTCCCGATCTGGCCGTGGCCATAGAAATCTCATCTAAGAGGCTGTACGTCGTTCGGGCCGTATCTGGCGGATGGCTCGTCTGTCGCTGCTCTTGCTAATCAAACGGTTACGTACTTTCCGTCTTGAAGATTGGCTTGGTGTGCCGCCATCATAGCTCGCCACCCTGAACCTGTCGTCATGGTCCCCTCGGCGCCTGAGATTCGGTTCCTTTAACTAGCTCTTCAGACCCTGCTCTCGTTCTACGGCTGCAACCCTCCGAGGACTGGCGGCCTCCCACTATTCATTCATTGTCCTTTTGCCGTTACCCTTTACGGTCTGGATCCCATGTACGGTTTCAAAATCATCCTATCAGCGCTTTTCATTGGATATGCGTTCATTACTTTGTCATCGTCAATTGCAATGAAACCAGTATCATGTTAGAATTCCAGCTCTTCTGTCGGCATTTCTCGTTTGCGCACTTCAATCATTTAGGGTTGTTTTCCATGAAATGGCGCCAAAAGGCTTTGTTTATGAGGACCATGGCTGCGCTCGGTTCTGAAACCGCTTACCGGATGATGCAAAAGGCGTTCGGCAGGCTGAGCGCCGACCCGATGGCCCGTATTCCTACCCAGGTTAGGCTGGCGCAATGGCTTTCGAACAAGGGTCATTCAGTCGAGGGTAAGGTCGTGTTCGAGGTAGGTACCGGAAATCTGCCGGTTGTACCCATGGGCTTTTTCTGACGGGCGCCGCCAAGATCATTACCGTCGACCTCAACCCCCGGCTCGACGCCAAGCTGTCTTCCCAGATCCTACAGTGGCTGCACACCACCGTGAGGAAGTGCACCGGCTGGGTTGGCCACACACTGGAACGGCTAGATGTCATCGGGGCTACGCACCATGACCTTTTTGCATTCTTCGAGGCCGCAAACATCGAGCACAAGGCCCCATTTGATGCTGCAAGAACGGGTCTCGATAATGATTCCATCGATATCCACTATTCCGTCAAAACTCTCGAACATATTCCCGAGCCCGACATCATCCTCTCACCGACGGGGTTGTCATCTGATCGATCTTCGGTCACTTCTCTCAGGACCCGTCCATCTCGGCCATTAATTTCCTGCGCCGTGAACAAATGGATACCAGGTAGTGCTTCGATGGACAAGCTATTCAGGATCTTGATGATGCGACTGTGGACCGTCGATGACGGATCTGGCCGAACTTGGTCCGGATTCGGGCGCAGTTCAACGGGATTGAATCGGCGTGAGGCTCGCATCAAAGGACGGCATCGGCTGGGGGGAGAAGCAGGCCTTTCGCTGGTTTCGCCTGCGCAAGAAAGCCCACCAGCTCCTGCGCTACCGGGTCGGCTGCCCCAAGACCGTCCTGTTCATCGTCGGTTGCCAGCGCAGCGGCACCTCAATGATTCATCACGTCTTCCGCTCCGACTTCCAGACGGTCACCTTCGACGAGGTCAGCCCGCTGTCGTCAGCCGACGCGGTCGAAGGTCTGCGGTTGAACCCGCTCGACGACGTGCGGCGGAAGATCACCGCGGCGCGCGCGCCCCTGGTCATCGCCAAACCCCTGGTGGAGTCCCAGAACCTCGAGCATCTTCTGGCGGCGTTTCCGGGCAGCCGGGCCCTGTGGATGTACCGGAATTTCCAGGACGTGGCCCGCTCCAACCTGCGGTTCTTCGGCGAGAACAACGGCCACCGGGACCTGCAGCCCATCCTGGCCGGGGACCAGGGCAACTGGCGGGCCGAGCACCTCGATCCGCGCGATCGCGAGGCCATCACGAGCCTCTACCGGCCGGACATGGATCCTCACGACGCGGCGGCCCTGTTCTGGTATGCGCGCAATTCCCTCTATTTTTCGCGGGGATACGCGGGCAACGAACGGATCCGGCTCTGCCGTTACGAGGATCTGGTCTCGACCCCGGGACCGGTCATGGCCGCGGTGTACGACTTCGTCGGGCGCCCCTACCCTGGTGACGGGATCGTGGCCGACGTCTTTTCCAGCAGCAAGGGCAAAGGCCGTGACCTGGTCCTTGCGGAGCCGGTTCGCGGGCTGTGCCGTGATCTGCTGGAACGCCTGGACGCCCAGCCGCGGGCGGGTGTTACCGCTTCAGCAGACTGAGCAGCTTGCCGCTGGTTTTCCGGTAGGATTCGACGTAGAAGGCGGTCACGGATTTCCGGGAAGCGACAAAGGGCAGGTGGACGGGCACCATCCGGTTCAGGACGATGTGGTTGACGATGCGTCCACTGAGGATGACCACCGTATGTGCCCCGATAATGCCGTACAGACCGCCCAGCTTCATGCCCAGGTACAGCAGCGGCGGCAGGAGGATCACCAGGCCCAGGTGGACCTTCAATGAGATGTCGTTGCGGTCCATGGCCCGCAGCACGAGCGTGGGATTGAGGACGTGGAACAGCATGGCGACCGAATTGATCTGGAAGATGGTCACCGCCTCGGCGTACTCCGCGGTGAACATCAACAGGATCAGGGGCTTGGCGATCAGGATGAAGAAGACCGTGACCGGGATGCCCACGCCGTACATGCTGCCGAGAATCTTGTCCCAGAAGATCCTGATGTTCTCCCAGTCCTTCTCCTTTTCCAGCTGGGCGAAACGGACCAGAGCCACTGCCGCGATAGACTGGCCGAAGAACTGGAGGATGGGAATCTGCTTGCAGCCCGCCGCGTAGACGGCGTAGGTCTCGATGTCGTAGAATTTGCTGACGGTCATCTCGTGGAACCGCATCAGGAAGGTCCAGAGCGTCCCGGCGAGCCCGAGCACGATGCCGTAACGCACCTGTTTCCAGATCCCGAAGAAATACTTCTCGGAGCGGAAGCCGTGGTAGCGGAAATGGATGTACCCGATCGCCAGCAGCAGGCTGACCACCCGCGAGAGCACGAGAGCCAGGATGATGACGCGCAGGTCCCGGGTGAGATAGGCGGCCAGGAGGGTGGCGATGCTGGCCAGTACCTGGCGCAGCACCTCGAACACGGCCGCGTCGATGAAGAGCTTGCGCGCGGTCAGGTAGGTTTCGGCCGTGACGTTGAGCATCATCAGCAGCGAGTAGCCGGCCAGCGCCCAGAAGAACAGGTCGATCACGGGCATGCCGAGGAAGTCGGCGATGTCTCCGCGGAAGAGCCCGATGATCGTGTAGGCGGCGCCGAACAGGACGACGTTGAGCATCAGACTGTTGAGAAAGTAGGCGCCCGCGTTGCGCAGATCGCGGGGAATGAAGAAGAACTGGGACTGGTTGACCCCCATCTGGAAGACGGACTTGAACATGACCTCGATGAGGAAGAACTGGTTGTAGAGACCGAAGTCGGCCTTGGTCAGGATACGCACCAGGAAGACCGGCAGCAGGATACGGATTCCGTATCCCACGATCTTGGCCACGAACAGGTAGGCGGACTGGCTGAGCATGGGCATCCGGGGCTGGAAGGACGAAGGTGGCCGTGAATTGGCTCTGAACTCTACAGTGCGGCTGTCCCCGCCGCAACCGCAATCGCCGAATGTGGGTGCGGTGCGGGTTGAAATGAAATAATCTGGGGGGATCTTGGGCCCGCAGCAGCCCCGAAACTCCCTTTGCAGTAGAGGTGACCCGATGGCGCGCAGGATTTTTTTGCTGGGACTCGACGGCGGGTCGTGGAACGTCTTCGACCACCTGTTCGCCCGCGGGGTCATGCCCCATTTCCAGAAGCTGTGCGACCAGGGCGTCAAGGGCACCCTGGAATCCACGACCCCGCCGGTCACCCCGGTGGCCTGGACGAGCCTGATGACCGGGGCCAACCCCGGCAAGCACGGCATCTTCGCCTTCCGCAAGACGCGTCCCGACAACAGTTACCTGCCCATGCCGGTCAACCGCATGGACATGGAAGCGCCCACGATCTTCGACTACTACCGTGACGATCCGGGCTTCGTCTGCCTGAACCTGCCCATGTCGTTTCCGGCGACGCCGCTGGCCGGCTGCATGGTGACCGGCATGATGACGCCCCAGGGCCAGACCGACCGGGCCGCCCATCCGGCCGACCTGTTGGACCGCTTCAAGGCCGCGGGTATCGACTACGTCATCGACCCCAAGCTGGAGGAGTCGAGCAGCATCGATCCGGAGAACCTCTTCGACGGCTGGAAAGAGGCGCCGGCGGAGTTCGTCGCCAAGCTCGAGCGGATCACCGACAACCGGATGAAGGCCGTCAAGCTGCTGATGGACGAGCGCGAATGGTCGGTCTTCGTGTGCGTCGTGGTCGGCACCGACCGGCTGCAGCATCTCTTCTGGGACGAGCTCGTCGCCGACGGTGACGACGCGATCACCGCGGCGGTCAGGAACTACTACCGGGAACTGGACGCGCGCCTGGGTCGGCTCATGGACGAACTGGACGAGGACGACGTGCTTTTGGTGGTCTCGGATCACGGGTTCGTCAAGACCCACGGGTCTTTCCAGACGAACGAATGGCTGCGCCGCCGCGGCTGGTTGAAGAAGCGGGAAGCCCGGAAGAGCCCGCTCTATCCGGTCAAGATCCTGCTGAACAAGCTGGGCATCACGCGGGCCAAGCTGGGCAGGATCCTGTCCGCAGACAAGTCGAGCAAGCTGCAGCTGATGGCGTCCCATATCGACTGGGGCGCGTCGGACGCCTTCCTGAGCGGCCCCTTCGCCATCCGCCTCAACCTCAAGGGCCGCGAAACCCTCGGCAAGGTCGACCCGGCCGACTACGACCGGCTGGTCGGAGACATCATCGCCGGTCTCGGGGAATTGGAGGACGACCAGGGCCGGCCCATGGTCGCCGAGGCCCTGCGCGGCAAGGACATCTACCATGGCGACGCGGGGGGGCAGCCCGGAGACGTGGTGTTCACCTTCCGGGACGACCTGAACTACACGGCCTACGCGGCGGAGCTGGGCGGGGATATTTTCGACACCGACATCGCCAAGAAGGGCGACCACCGCATCGACGGGATCTTTGCGGCCTGGGGCGGCGGTATTCGCAACCTGGACCAGGAGATCCGACTGTCGATCATGGATGTTCTGCCCACCCTGATGCACCTCAACGGACGGCCGGTGCCGGAAATCTGCGACGGAAAAGTTGCCCTGGAGATCACCACCGATGAACGTTCGGTCGTCGTCGATCCCGAATGGCGCCGTTTCGCCGGAGCCCGGGAGACGGTGACCTACAGCCAGGATCAGGAGGCGGAGATCAACGAACGCCTCAAGGCTCTGGGCTATCTGTCCGATGACTGAAAGCTATTCACGGATCGAATCCATGGGTTCCGGGGGCGCTTGTGCGCCGCCGCGCCGGAGTGACAAATGAGCAGGTTCTACATCACGGGCGGACAGCAGCGCAAGGGCGCCTGGAACGAGGACGAGTGGTTCAGCTACGCCGAGGCCAGGATCCTGCTGCTGGATGCGGCCGACGCCTCGGTGAAGCCCGTGGCCACCTACATCTCTCCGGAGGCCAACCGGCCCGCCGACCCCCGCAGCAACATCGTGTTCAAGGCCGGGACGATCGACGCGGGCAAGCTGCATGTCTGCACGCAGACCGAGATCCTGTCCTACGACCTCAAGGATTTTTCGCTGTCCAGCCTGGTGTCCCACCCCTGGTTCAACGATCTGCACCACGTGACGGTGAACGCGCGGGGCAACTTCCTGGTCGCCTGCACGGGCTTGGATCTTGTCGTGGAGATGAACCCGGACGGTGAGATCCTGCGGGAACTGCCGGTTCTCGACGAGGATATCTGGCAACGATTCGACCGGAACACGGACTATCGGCGGGTCCTGACCACCAAACCGCACCATTCCCATCCAAACTACGTCTTCGAGCACGACGGCCAGATCTGGGCGACCCGTCTGGTGCAGCGGGACGCGGTCTGCCTGACCGACAGCTCGCGGTCCATCCAGCCGATGGTCGAAAAGGTCCACGACGGCAACATCGACCAGGACGCGATCTGGTTCACGACCGTGGACGGTCACGTCGTCACCGCGGACCTGGCCGGCGGGCGCACGACTGCGGTGCATGATCTGAGTGCCATGTCCGCCTCCGACCGGACGCTGGGGTGGTGCCGGGGTCTGCATCTTCTGGGCGGCGACAAGGTGCTCGTGGGCTTCTCGCGCCTGCGGCCCAGCAAGTTCAAGGAGAACGTCAACTGGGTCAAGCACCGCATGGGGCTGCAGGATACCGCCGGCCGCATGCCCACCCGGATCGCCTGCTACGACCTGGCCGCCGGCAGCCTCCTGTGGGAGGTCGATCTCGAACCTCACGGTCTGAACGCCGTTTTTTCCATCCTGCCCGCCGACTGAGGCGACCCCTGGTCCTGCCCCATTCGGCCTGATAATTGATCCTCTTTCCCCGAAGGACCGCACAGCTTGCACAATGCAATGCCCCGGTCGCGTCCGTATGGGGTGAATGATGGCTAGGCTTATGAAATTGATGATGTTAACAGCGTTGATGGTCCTGCTCGCGTGCGGCTGTTCTTCGCCGGGCGTTCCCGGCGAGTCGGGCGAAACCGGCGTCCCGGCACCGCAGAAGGACGACCTGAGAATCGCCGCGCTGACCTACCAGATCGGCGACCTCACCGATCCGGATGAGCTGGCCAAGTACACCCGCGCCGACCTGCTGATCGTCCAGTGCGACCAGTTCTGGGGGCGCGATAGTTTCGAAGGCCGACTCAATCTGCTGCGGGCGGCCAAGCCCGACCTGAAGATCATCGGCTATTTCCGGACCAAGGTCGTCAGGACCGCCTGGGGTGAACCGGGCGCCGAAGAACAGACCTACAACCACGCCCTTTATCAGGCCTCCTTGCCCTACTGGTGCGCCACGACCACGGGCGACACGGCAATGGATTGGCCCGGAGCGGTGCTGTTCGACTACATGCAACCCGAGGCGCGGCAGGCCATGCTCGACGTCTTCCTGCACTACCAGAACACCAGCAGCAACAAGTTCGACGGGGTCTACTGGGATTACTTCGGCGACAAGCTGTGGATCTCACCCGACCTCACGGACATGGAGGGCGACCCCGACATGGACGGTGACGGGGTGGGCCACTGGGACGATCCCGACGAACTGCAGGCCTTCAATGACGCCCAGTACGACTGGGTCGCCGAGATGCGCCAGGCCATGGGCAACCGGTTCATCCAGATCGCCAACGGGGCGCGGGCGTTGACGGACTCCGTGTTCGCGCGTCAGTTCGACGGCATGTTCTACGAGCTGTTCCCCAACGTCGGCTACGGCAGCGGGGAAAACTTCAAGAAGGCGCTCGATCCCGCTCGGTACAACAACCTGTGGGCGGCGCACCGCTGGCCGCGGACGATCAACGGCGGTCCCTGGCTGATCCTGTCGCACGCCCGGAACATCGGCTCCTACCAGGACCAGGACGGCAACTGGCAGACCATCGACCCCGGCGACCTGCTGCGCGCGGTGGCCCTGCTGACCGATGCGACCAGCACGCACTACGACAAGTCCGGCCAGCTGCGGGCGGGCCTGCCGACCCGGGAACTGGATCTGGGGGCGCCCCTGGGTCCGACCGCGATCAACGGCACCCGGTACGTGAGGCGTTTCGAGCGCGGCCGCGTCGAACTCGACATGGGGCTGGGTTATTACCCCATTCCGTTCGCCTACGCCATCCCGCAGGACGGGGTGGTTGTCGAACAATTCGGCTCGATCGAGCTTACTCCCTGAGCCGGTCCCTTGCCTGAGCCGCCCGCCGATTCTATCGTGTCGGGGTCCAAGGGGGATGTGGCAACGAATAGAATGGCGGCGGCGAACGTGCGTTTTCTTTTTTCTTTGATCCTGAGTTTGTCGGTCCTGAACGGTAGTCTGGCAGTCCTGGCCGCGGACCCGGTCGTCTCGCAGGTGACGATCGCCCAGCGCACCGACGGCTCGCGCCTGGTCGACATCACCTACGATGTGGCCGACGCCGACGGGGACACGCTGGCGGTGACCCTGCTGCTGTCGGACAATGGCGGTGCGACCTGGGAATACCCGGTGCTGGGAACCACCGGCGACGTGGGCCCGGGGATCCTGCCGGGGACGGGACGCAACATCGTCTGGGACGCCGGTCTGCATCCGGAAACCCTGGTCGGCGACAACTACCGGGCCCGTGTCCTGGCCAGCGACCGGGGCGTGACCTTCGAGCCCCACTCGCCCCGCAACGTGGCGATCACCGACTTCGGTCTGGTGGACTGGACCGACCCCGTCAATTTCGAGATCTACTCCCGTGCCGATCTGCTGCAGGTGATGGGCTCGCGGGTCTGGACGGGCGGGTCGCACGCCTCCATCCCCGTCGTCGCCGAGCTCAAGGCCCTCAACCCGGACCTGAAGATCGTGGGTTACGTGTCGGCCAAGACGGCGCAGCTGAACGGCGCGTCACCCACGGCGGATCTCTTCTGGCAGGAGTGGTATATCCGGACGCAGCCCTACTGGGTGGCGACCACCGAAGGCGACACCGCCTCCGACTTTCCCGGCAACGTGATCATCAACATCCTGGATCCGGACTGCCGGCGAATCATGATCGAGACGATCGTCGAGTTCCAGGGCAACTCCCTCAACCAGCTCGATGGTGTGTACTGGGACTATTTCAACAACGGCCTGTGGGTGCACCCTGATGTCGATGTCGCGGGCGACCCCGACATGGACGGTGACGGCATCGCGCATCAGGTCGACACGGACGAGCGGGTTGCCTACAAGGCCGCCCAGGTCGCTCTCGTGGAGGCGCTGCGCGATTCCCTTGGCCAGGACTTCATCCAGATCTTCAATGGCCAGCGCGCCTATGCCGACTCGAATTTCGCCGGCCTGGCCGACGGCATGATGTACGAACTGTTCCCGACCCTGTTCTTCCCGCTCCCCGACATGGCCCACGCCCTGGACCCGAGCTACCCGTTCAGCCTGTTCCACGCGCGCAACTGGCTCAGAAGTCAGAACGGGGGGCCTTTTCCCGTGCTGGCGAACACCTGGAACAACGCCTACGTCGACCACAACGGGGTGCCGACCACCCTCAACCTCGGCGATCAGTTCCGCGCGGTGGCCCTGATCACGGACGTCTACTCCTCCTGGCACACCAACGACAGCAATCCCTACAGCAACACGTACGCCTGGACCGAGAACGACATCACGCTCGGCCAGCCGCTCGGGCCGCCCACCTTCGAAGGTTCGTTCATCCGACGGGATTTCCAGTACGGCAAGGTGGAACTCGAGATGACCAGCGGCCGGTATCCCGATCCCTTCGACTATCGGATCTGGTGTCTGGGGGTCCTGGTGGAAGAAATCGCTGTTCCCTACCACTATCCGTGAGCGTCAGTTGCCGTTATCCAGCTTGAGCCACTGTGTCCCGTAGATCTTCGCGGGAAAGAGCTTCGGTGCCAGTCCGTAGAGGAACTGCCGCAGCTTCAGCGCCAGGTGGCTGGCTTCGTGCGCGCCGCACACCGTCCGCAGGTAGCTTTCCAGGGTGAAGATCTGGACCTCGACGGGAAAGCGGTAGGAAGCGCCGCCGCTTTCGGGTTCGGTCAGGATGTCGACGTCGCCCTTGAAGACCTTGAATGCCTTGCTGCTGAAGGTGTTGAGCGAGCTGCCGCCGGGTTCGTCGTTCAGCGTGTCGGTGACGTTGCGCCACCCGAAAGGCGTGCCGATGCACGAATCGAGCATCACCAGCAGGTCCGTCAGCGCATCGTTGTCGTTGACGATGAACATGGCCCCGATGATATCGCCGATCTCGTCGGGGTTGTTGATGCCCTTGCGGATCATCTTCGACAGCACCGACCCGCTCGTCTCGCCCCGCATGTCTCCCCAGCGGATGTTCTCCAGCACGCGATGGGATCCGTCCACGATCTCGAAGCTGATCGGCGTGACCGCGCGCTTGAAGCGGCAGTTGTAGTAGAGCACGTCCAGCCCCAGCGCTTTGCGGCCCAGGTCCTTTTCGATGAAGGTGCTCTTGAAATCCCAGACCATGTCACCGGGCTCGGGCCGGGTGGTGTATTCCATCGTGTTGCCGTTGCCGCTGATCCGGTAGCCGACGTTCATATCGTGGATCTGCTTCGTGTGCCGCCACAGCCCCTCGTCGAGGATCTCGTCGAACCGGCTCTTGTGCCACCGGCCGTCCTGGATCGAACGCGACTGGTCGATCTGGATCAGCATCTGGGCCAGGCAGAGCTTGCGCCGCGCCTCGTAACGCAGGCGCGCGCCGTCGCCGTGGATGGCGATGCCCATCAGATCGCGCGCGTCGTTGCATTCGGTGATCAGCGGCAGCGGCTGGACATGGGGGCGACTCTCCGACGGGAGCAGCTCGATGGTGGAAGCCAGGTAGATGTCGGCTTCCCGCAGGTACTCGGCGATGCGTTCGACCAGCGCGGCGAGGCTGTCGTCCACCTCGTCGAGAGCGCTGCGGGGGTAGAACTGCCGCACCAGTTCATTCCGGTAGTCGTCGTCGTCGCGGATGATGCGCCGGAAGTTGAGGCGGGTCAGATAGAGCAGCCGGGACGATTTGGTGGGAAAATCGGGATCGAGGAGGGGGTGGGCGGTGAAGTCCACCGCCCAGATGTCCTTGTCGGCACCACTGTGGATTCTGGTCGCGTCGACCCAGCTCTGGTACATGTTCCTCGATTCCGCGCCTGTTTCTAGATCATGTCGAGCACCCGGGCCATGTCGGCCTCGAGATCCTCGTAGGTTTCGCAACCCACCGCGATCCTAACCAGATCGTCGCTGATGTCCGCCTTCAGCCGCTCCGCCGGGGCCATGCCCGCGTGGGTCATGCTGGCCGGGTGCTCGATCAGCGATTCGATGCCGCCGAGGCTGACCGCCAGGGTCGGAACCTCGACGTTGTTGATCACGGTCTTGCCGGCCTCCAGGCCGCCCTTGACGCCGAAGCTGAAGACCGCCCCGCCGCCGCGCATCTGCTTCCTGGCCAGTTCGTACTGGGGATGACTCTCGATCCCGGGATACCTGAGCCAGGCCACTTTGGGGTGTTTCTCCAGGAATTTCGCCAGCTTGGTGGCGTTCTCCTGGGCCCGGTCCATCCGCAGGCCGAGGGTCTTGACACCCCGCAGCACCAGCCATGCCTGATGGGGGTCCATCGTGCCCCCGATATTATAGTGGACCTTGCGCAGTCTCGCGAGGATGTCCGGATCTTTCGCCACGACCATGCCGGCGACAACGTCGGTGTGCCCGTTGATGAACTTGGTCATGCTGTGCAGGCTGATGTCCGCCCCGAGTTCCAGGGGGTTCTGCAGGTAGGGCGACGCGAAGGTGTTGTCCACCGCCAGCAGGGCCCCGTGATCGTGGGCGATCTCGGCGCAGGCGGCCACGTCGGTCAGCTTCAGCGTGGGGTTGGCCGGCGTCTCGATGTAGACGAGCTTGGTGTCGTCCCGCATCGCCGCCGCCAGGTTGGCGGGGTTCGAGGTGTCCACGAACGTGCTCTCGACGCCGAACCTGGGGTACTCGTTCTCCAGGATGGTGCGGCTGGGGCCGTAGAGGCTTTCGGTGGCCGCCACGTGGGCGCCCTGACCCAGGAAGGTGAGGTAGACCATGTTCACCGCGGCCATGCCGCTGGCGGCGGCCAGCCCGCCGGCACCCTTCTCCAGTTCGGCGATGTTGGCTTCAAGCGCCTCGATCGTCGGGTTGCCCAACCGCGTGTACTTGTAACCCTTCTCTCCGCGGAAGCAGGCGGCGCCGTGATCGGCGTCCTTGAAGGCGAAGGTGCTGGTCTGGTAGATGGGAGTGGCCACGGCGCCGGTCTGGGGATCCACGTGTTGACCGGCATGAATGATGCGGGTCATCATCCCGCGTTTGCCGATGTCTTTCATTTTCAGTTCCCTCCTGGGGGTCTGCCTTGTACTGGTGGGTTGGGCACCCTATAATATGGGGGCTGATCCCCCCAAATCCAATGTCCGGCCTGAATTTCCTGTGTTTCCGGGCCATCCGGAGGTTTTCCATGAGCAAGCCCTACTCCGCTTCGAGGGTCCCCGCAATCGCCTTGTGTCTTGCCCTGTTATTCACCCTGACGACCGCACCTTCC
This sequence comes from Candidatus Krumholzibacteriia bacterium, assembly GCA_942492615.1. Lineage (GTDB taxonomy): Bacteria > Krumholzibacteriota > Krumholzibacteriia > LZORAL124-64-63 > LZORAL124-64-63 > CALOFL01. Next base: position 245,714 of record CALOFL010000017.1, on the reverse strand, counting down.
CGGGCAGCGGCGGACAAGGCCTGGAACTACCTGCCGGCCAACGAGATCGGGGCCGAGGCGTTCCGTGCCGCCCACCCCGCCTGGGACGGCCGCGGGGTGGTCATCGCCATCCTCGACACCGGCGTGGACGCCTTTGCCCCGGGTATGCTCACGACCTCGACGGGAATGACCAAACTCATCGATGTGCGGGATTTCAGCACCGAGGGCGACTGGGAGACCGCTTTGGCGGAACTGGACTCGTCGGGCACCGCCGCGGCTCCGGTCTACCGCACCGCAGGCGGGCTGCGTCTGCGCGGAGCGGCCGCGTTGCCGGTGGCGCCGGTTGCCTCCGAACCGGTCTACATCGGCGAAATCCGCGAGAAGGACTTCGTCAACAATGCCGACGTCTACGATCTGAACGACGACGGCGACAATACGGACCGCTTCGGTTTTCTGGTCTACGCCGCCGACCGGGCTGCGGTCGAGGAGGCCCTGGGTGTCGGGGCCGGCTACGAGATGCTGATGGGTCTGAACGACGTTGCCAAGAAGACGGTGGCGACCGCCAGGCTGTCGCGACGGGTCTGGGTCGTGGCCGTGGACACCGACGGCAATGGTGACCTCGCCGACGAGGTCCTGCTGCGCGACTACCGCGTGAACTACGACGCCTTCGTGCTGACCGACGACAACAGTCCCGACGCACGCGGTCTGATGGCCTGGGAAGTCAACGTCGTCGCCAACGAGGATCATCTCGGCGCTCCCGAAGCGCCCACGGTCGAGTTCCACTTCGACGACGGCAGCCACGGTTCGCATTGCGCGGGCATCGCCGCCGGTTTCGAGGTCAGCGGCCAGGAGGGCATGCACGGTGCGGCGCCCGGCGCCTGGGTCATTTCCCTGAAGCTGGGGGACAACCGCCTGTCCGGTGGCGCCACGCGCACCAGCAGCATGAAGAAGGCCTACGAGTACGCGGCCTCTTTCGAAGAGAAGTACGGGATCCCGGTCGTGGTGAACATGAGCTTCGGCATCGATTCGGTCGAAGAAGGCGAAGACGCCATGGGCTTGTGGCTCAATGACATGCTCGCCGAGCATCCCACCCTGTACGTCTGCACCAGCGCCGGCAATTCGGGGCCCGGCCTGTCGACGGTCGGCTTGCCGGCCACCGCCTACAGCCTGATCAGTTCGGGGGCCTACCTGTCGCCGGCAACGGGAGCTGACCTCTACGACGCCCGCATGGAGCAGGCGACCCTGTTCAACTTCAGCAGCCGCGGCGGCGAGGCGGCCAAGCCGGACGTCGTCGCGCCGGGATCGGCGCTCAGCACCGTGCCCGGTTTTGTCGATGGTTCGGCCCGCTACAACGGCACCAGCATGGCCAGTCCGCAGACGGCCGGCGCCGTGGCCTGCCTGGTCGGCGCGGCGCGGCAGGAGGGTCTGTCGATCCACTGGGGCATGGTCAAGCGCGCCCTGATCGCCGGCGGCACCCCGGTGCCCGGCCTGACCCTGAACGACCAGGGAGGCGGTCTGGTGACCATGCAGTCCACCTGGGAGGTTCTGCAAAAGCAGGCGCGCAGCGAATCGGCCCACGATGTTCTCTGGTACGACATCGAGACCGCGTGCGCCTTCCAGGCGGACGGCATGAGCGACGCGGCCTACTGGCGGACACCGGGCGGGGCGCCGTTCGCCCCGGAGAACGTGACTTTCACCGTCACGCCGGTCTTCCATCCCGACCTCAGTCCCGATGAAAAGGACACCTTTTTCCGCAGCTTCAACTTCAAGAGCGAGGCACCCTGGCTGAAGGTCGTTTCGGGCGACCGTTACCTACGCGGTGACATGGGTCTGGACGTGGTCTGCCAGTACGACGGCGGCAAGCTGACCGCGCCCGGCGCCTATGCCGCCCGGGTGATCGGCGGCCTCGACGGGGGCGACCTCTCGGGCCTGGCGGGCCGGGAGTTCTACCTCTGGAACACGGTGGTTGTCGGTGATCCGGTCGGTCCGGTGAACGGTTACCGCAAGGTCTACCAGGGCAAGGGACTCGTGCAAAGTTCGGTCCACCGCTACTACGTCGACGTACCCGCGGGCGCTTCGGCCATGCGGGTGCGGCTGGAGGTCAGCGAGGACACGGGCTCCTCCCGCGGATCGCGGGTCCTGACGGAGATCTGCGATCCCGAAGGCAAGGTCCGCGGCGGTTTTGCGGGCTACGCCACCGTGGACGGCGGCCGGATCAAGGACCAGACGGTCCTGACTCCCGAGCTGTATCCGGGCACCTGGGAGATCAACGTGGCCAGCAGCATCAACGCCATGGACCAGAGCGATTATCGCCTGAGCGTCTCCTTCGACGGCTACGAGGCCGAACCCGGAACCGTGGCTGCCCTGGAACGCGCGGCGGCGGGCCAGAACGCCAGCGGCAGCTTGACGGTCACCCGGTCTTTTGCGGGTGTCTTCCAGGGAACGGCCCAGGTAGCTATCGAAGGCTTTGCCGGTCAAGAGGCCGTGTCGGTCGAGGAGAAAGATGAATACCGCCGGGAATTCACCCTGGACGGCACCACGCCGCGCGCCGATTTCCACCTGAAGATGGACGAGACGACAGGCAACCTGTTCACCGACTGCGCCGTGAACATCCTCGATGCCCAGGGCAAGGCCGTGGTCATCGATGCGTTCAGCGGACTCGAGGCCGATGTCGGGCTGTCGCTGCCGGCAGGACAGGCCGACGGTACGTACACCCTGCAGGTCGTCGGGGCATTCGCCCTCGCGGCCGACAAGGCCGCCTGGGGTTTCGATCTCGAGGAGAAGTTTTCGTTCGCCGAGCCGGTTGCCGGCAAGGTCGAGCGGGCCGGCGGCGGCCCCCTGCGTCTGTACTGCGGCGTGCCCACCGAGCTGGAGCTGAGCTTCGACGCGGCCTGGCCGGCGCCGCCGGCAAAGATGAAGGCGTATGGCGCCGTGCATCTGATGGACACCAACACCGCCGACCGCCGCCCCGGTGACGATGGCGGCAGACTGGTGCTCGCGGTTCCGCTCCTGCTGGACTGATAAGCGGGAAATTCGTGACGAAGCCGGCCCTCGGGCCGGCTTTTTTTTGGGCGGTCAGCCGATCGCCCGCGTGAGGATCTCTTCCAGTTGCACCATGTGGGCCGTGCGGTCGGCGTGCTCTTCGGCCCAGGCGCGCGCCGACTGTCGGGCGCCGTCGTCGAGCTCGTTGGCCCGCAGCAGGCCCGCGAGCATGCCCTGGGGATCGGCGGGGGGCACGATCACGCCGTTGACGCCGTCCTGGATCAGTTCCGGAATCCCACCGATGTCCGTGCCCACCAGCGGCACGCCTGCCGCCAGCGATTCGAGGGCGGCCATCGGACCGTTTTCGTAACACACCGACGGCAACACCGTGAAACGGGCCCGGCCGAGGATGTCCCGCAGCCCGGCCAGGTTGAGCCCGCCCACATACAGGGCGTTCTCCAGCTTGAGCAGGGACATCCGGGCCTGGAGGTTGCCGGCGCAGGGGCCCTCGCCGGCGATGATCAGCTTCAGGGGCGGCGCGGCGATCGTTCCGGCGGCATGGCCCTGTTCCCAGAGCGCCTGGGCTTCGAGCAGGTCACGCAACCCTTTTTCGCGGGAGATGCGGCCGAAGTAGACCATGGTGTCGCGTTCCCGGTCCGCCGCCAGGCGGGCGGGGTTCCAGGTGTCGAGATCGACGAAGTTGGCCAGGTGCTGCAGCTGATCTGCGGGGTAGCCCCACGCGATGTACTTGTCACGGATGAACCGGCTCGGGCACAGGAACCGCGACACCGCCTTGGGATAGAGTCCACGGACCCGCTGGTGGAAGGTCTCCGCCGCGGCGAGCAGGGACGCCGCCCGTGACTCCTTGACGCACTTGTAGACCACGGCGTTGTGCAGCCGGCCGCCCTTGCACTTTTCACAGACCTTGCGGTCGCGCAGCATGTGAATGGCCGGGCACAGCAGACGCAGGTCGTGAAGGGTCATGACCGTGGGAATCCGGTGCTGCCGCAGGACCGCGAGGATCGACGGGCTCAGGTGGTGGTAGATGTTGTGGAGGTGCGCGACATCGGGCCGTACTTCGCGGATGAGGCTGTCGAGATTGGCGGCCGCTTCGCCGTTCCAGATCAGCGACAAGGCATCGCCGGCGGCGCCGCCGGAAAAGCGGGCGCTGCTGTAGTCGCGGGCCCTGGGAAAATACCTGCTCCACGGCGTCGGGCGGGCGTCGGCATCGGCCATGGCAAACGGAATCACTTCCCAGCCGGCGACAGTCAGATCCTCTTCTTCCTGGACCAGGTACCGCCCGACCCCGCCGGCAGGCCCCTTGTCGTGGTAGAACTTGTTTATCAGCAATAATTTGCGATTAGCCATGTCACAGCTCCGGCTTGGGCGACCGTTGGCGGGGCCCGGGTGCCCCGGCGGTCGCAGATCCATCAATAACCGCACTCAAACCAGCGGTCAACCTTTGGCGACAGCGAACGATAACTAAATAGCTGGGTGCTGGTTGCTCCCGGTGCGGGGGATTTCCCCCATTTCATCCCATCGGATTCTCGCCCTGAGGGAACTCGGGAAAGGTCTGAATGCGCCACATTCTATCGAGCCTCAGCAACCAGACCCGCTGGCAAATCTTTGCCCGCGTCCTGCCCGTCCTTATCCTGGCCCTCCTGAGCATCGGCGCCTTCAGCTGGATCGTTTTCTCCCGTCAGGTCACGAGCACCGTGGGGGGGCTTCAGCACGACGAACTGGCGGCCCTGCTGGATAACATGAGCCATCGTGCCGCCCTCGAGGCCCTCTCCTTCGAGGCGCCGGCATTGCGCGGACCCGACAGCTGTCCCGCCGGCGAAGGCCAAGCCGACGAATGGAGCCAGTTCGATTCGGGTCTGGTCGCCGGCATCGCTTTTTCCGGGGAAACCGAAGACTCCGGGCAGTACGATTTCCGTCTGGCGGACGCCCTGGCCGGACCGGAAAACGCAGCCACGATGGCGGCCTGGCTGCAGAAGCACGGCTACGCGGCCCAGCCGGGATTCCGTCAGGGCAGTTGGAATGCGGTGCGGGATCCCAACGCTCCCATCCTGGTGCACTCACCGGGAAGCAAGAAGGTCTACCTTTTTCCGCCGATCATTCTCGAAACAGCGGCGGACCAGGATACCGCCGGCGCGGATCCAGCCGCCGCCATGCTGCCGGTGCTGGTCCGTCACGAAGGGATGCGGAACATTGAATCCCACCACGGACCGACCTTCTATTTCATGGATCTCAGGATGCTGGTGCAGGAGTTCCAGCTGACCGGCTGGTGGTGCGCCTTGAGCATGGACGAACGTGTGCTGGCGACATCCCACGGCGGGTTGACCGTCGGTTCCCGCCTCAACGACTCCACGTCAGGCGGGGATACACCGCTGTTCGGAAACGTGGATTTCACGGAACTTTGCAGCAGCCTGGCGGCAGGCGGCGGCACGGACGTCACTCTGGTCGGAGACAAGCTGCAGCCCTGGGTCGTGACCCGGGGCCGGGGAAGCTTCACGCCCTTCAAGGTGCTGGTGGCCCACGAAGCTGCCGGGTTCCGCACCGTTTCCCTGCGTTATCTCAGCATGGTGCTGGCGGTGGTCCTGCTGGCCCTGGCCGTGGCCGTGGTAGGCATCACGCGCGTCGTGGACGGCGTCTCCCGGAGCCTGGACCGCTTGGCCATCAGCCAGGACTGGGCGCAGCGTCAGGCCCTGCAGAACGAGGAGACCCTGCGCGACACCCTGGACGACATGCGCCTGCTGGACAAGGCGAAGGACGACTTCCTGGTGCTGATCAGTCACGAGGTCCGTACGCCGCTGACGGCCATCATGGGCGGCGTGGACTTCCTGAAATCCTCCCTCAGGAAAGTCTCGGCCGAAGACCGGACGACGCTCGAGCGTTTGAACGTGCTGGAGATCGCCGAGATCATCGAAAGCAGCGGCGAACGGCTGACCGGATTCATGAACGACGCCATCCAGATGGCGACCATCCAGTCCAGCGACCGTCAGCTGAAACTGAAACCCGAAGAAACCTGGAAGATGATCGAGCTGGGTTTGTGCGGGATAAGGAGAAGGCACGCACCAGGGACATCAGCGTCGACAATCTGATCAACGAGGATTCCGACTGGCTGCTTCTCGCCGATTCGAGCGTCCTGAAAGTGGCCTTCGAAAAGGTCTTCAACAATGCCCTGCACCACAACTACGACGGCGGCCGCATCGTGATCCGGGAGGTCGCAGAGGCGCCCGGCGCTACCGGTGATTCACGTCTGCCTGAGCCCGAGAGTTTTGTTCGCCTGCGGGCCCAGATGGGTTCGAGCCGGTGGCAGAAGGAAGACATCACCTGGCGTCTGATCGAAATTTTCAACACCGGTCAAGCCATCCCCGCAGACCGCCAGCGCGCCCTGTTCCGGAAGTTCGAGCTTGTCGGCAGGATCGAACATCACCACAAGGGGTCGGGCCTGAGTCTGCCCATCGCCAGTTCGGCCGTCGAGAACCACGGGGGACGGATCTTCGTCCACAGCGCCGAGGGCGAAGGGAATTCCTTCTTCCTGCTGCTGCCGACCGTGAGTCGGCAGGCCGCGGCCGCGAATCAGTCACCGGATGAGGTCGCCGAGGGTGACGGCGGCGTCGCCGGCCACGAAGACATGGGCCAGATGGCTGACGCCTCCGCGTTCGAGGTTGAACTCGATGACCCGGGCGCCGGTCTGGCGTGCGGTCCCGACGAGCCCGGCGGCAGGATAGACGGCGCCGGCGGTGCCCACCACGATGAAGAAGTCGCACTCGGCCGCAGCTACCGCTGACGCCTCGAGAATCCCCGGATCGATGCCTTCGCCGAACCAGACCACACCCGGTCGCAGCATTCCTCCGCATTTTTCGCAGCGGGGCGGAATCGGCAGGGGCACCCGCCGGTCGAGCTTCTCGTTGCCGCACTGCAGACAGCGCACCTGCCAGATGGATCCATGGAATTCCAGAACCGCGGAGCTGCCGGCCTGCTGGTGGTAACCGTCGACGTTCTGGGTGATGATGGTCACCGGCGCGGTCCGTTCGAGCCGGGCGAGCGCCTCGTGGGCGGCGTTGGGTGCGGCGGCGGCGATGAGGGACCGGCGCCAGTCGTACCAGCGCCACACCAGTTCCGGATCCCTGCCGAACGCCGCCGGCGTCGCCAGGTCTTCGGGCCGGTAACGGCTCCACAGGCTGTCCTGTTTGCCGCGAAACGTGGGGATGCCGCTGGCCGCGGAAATACCCGCCCCGGTCAGAACGGCAACACGGCCGCCGTCGGCCATTTTCCTGCGGAAATCTGCGAGATCCATCGGTCGCCTCTCGGTGAGAGTTGCCGAAACGCGTTTCTACCTGGATAATACACCCTTCAGGGTCGCTTGCGGATGAAGATCCTTCGGCGTCCGCGCCTTGGCCGTCTTTCACCACCAGAACGACAGGTTTGATCCGATGGTTTCCCGGACCCGTTTCGTATTATCGGCCTCCTTGGGCCTTTGGCTGCTGCTGGCGACCGCTGCGAACGGACAGGCCGCTACGCCGGTGGTCGTCTTCGAGGCCGATACTCCCGGCGGACGCCAGGCTGCAGCCACGTGCGCGGCTGTCTGGGACACGGAGGGACCGCGGTTGGCCGCGGATCTGCTCGGAACCCCGCCGGCCGCCGGCCGGCCGGACACCGTCACCTGCCTGGTCCTGAACACGGATGCCTTCCAGTCCTATTTCGGCAACAACCTGCCCGACTGGGGTGTCGGCGTGGCCCTGCCGACGGGCCGCGTCATCGCGGTGGACTACACCCGCATGTCGCTGGTCGGACGCGGACTGCGGGAGGTGTTCCTGCACGAAATGGTGCATGCCCTGTTGTTTCTCGGCAGCAAGGGGGCCCTGATGCCCGCCTGGCTTCACGAGGGCGCCGCCATGCAGTATTCCGGGGAGTGGCGGTTCTCCGACACGGTCTCGCTGGTCCTGGACGGCCGCGTACCCGACCTCGGCCGGCTTCAGGGCCGGTTTCCCGTGTCCCACGCCAATGCCGACCGGGCCTACCGCACCAGCCTGCTGGCCGTCAACCGGTTGCAGAAGCGGCACGGACAAGCAGTTGTCGCCGAACTGGCGGCGGCGACGGGCCGCTCGGGCAACTTCCCGGCGGCGTTCCTCGAGGTGACCGGAGAGGATCTGGGCACCTTCTATCAGGACTTTGCCGGAGCCATGCAATTGAGGTTCGGATGGCTGGTGATGCTGGTCAGCTGGCCCTCGCTTTTTGTCCTGCTGGCGCTGGTCCTGACGCTCGGTGCGATCAGGAAAATCATTCTCAACAAGAGGCGTCTTGCAACCATGGAAGACGACTTCCCTCCCCCGGAGGGCTAGAGCCCGCCGCCCCTGGTTTCATAAGTCATTGCCAGTCGTGCAAAATGCCCTCGGGTGCGTGGGAATTCCTTTCCTCAGGCGTTTCCGCTTTGTAATATTCGACGTACCGCATCAATGGCCAGCGCATTTTGAGCCGACATTTTCCATCTGGCCGCTCAATCTACAGTTCAGACGGAATGGCCCTGATAAGCCAGGCGGAGGGACCTTTTTGGCATCAGGGTTGCACCATTCGTCCAGAACCGGGCGATTTGTGGGAATTCGCAAGGTTTTCCGGAAGGATCGAAGTGAAAACTTTCGTTATCAGAATGGCCGTCGGCGCCCTCCTCATGCTCCTTTTCGTTTCTGGCGCCCTGGCCCAAACGCGGGACTACTACCTGCACTGGGCTCCGAGTCCGATCATCGACGATGAAGGCATTGTCAGGCCCGAAGCCGTCGAGTACGAGGTCTGGTACCAGCGGGGTTCCGACTCGGAAGTCATGGTCTCCACGGTGAACGACACCACGTTCATTCTGGCCGTCGATCCCGGGATCATGCAGCGCATTCGTGTGCGTGCCGTGGATATCGAAGGCCGCAAGTCCGCGATGAGCGAGTGGTCTGACCCCATCTACTTCGAGTTGGAGCAGAACAACAACTCCCTGGTTCCGCCGGTGGCCGAACTCCGCGCCAACTATCCCAACCCCTTCAACCCCGAGACGCGGATCGTCTACGGCGTACCCGAGGGCCTGTCCTCCGGCGATCGGGTCCGTATGGACATCTATTCGGTCAGCGGCCAGAGGGTGCGCACCCTCGAGGTCGATCGCTCTCCCGGCTGGCATGAAGTGGTGTGGGACGGTCGGGATGACAGCGGCCTGGTCGCGGCAACCGGCATGTACGTCACCCGGTTCTCGGCCGGCAGCAGCGTCAAGACCGGTAAGATGACCATGGTCAAATAGAGGCCCCGCGGCCGGATTGTCTCCGGGCCTTTCCCAATCGGGATAATATTGCTATTTTAGCCCCTCGTTTTCGCAATCGAGGGGCTTTCTTTATTTTGAGGACCGCAATGACCGATTCGATGTCCGAGGGACCTTCTCTCATCAAGCTCGGTAAACTCGCCAATACCAAGGAATTCAAGAAGCTGGAAGCTCTCTGGGCCGAGGCCCTCACGCATCCCGACTACACCTGGAAAGAGTTGATCCCCATCGCCGGCCAGGTAGGCCGCCAGGGAGACGGGGACCGTGCGGCGACGCTGCTGGATCTTCTCGTCACCTGGGTCGAGGAAAAAAACGGGCCCGCCGCGGCCCTCGATGCGGCGCGTCGGGCGGCCGCCCAGCTCAAGTCCGGCGGCGCCCTGATTGCGCAGATGCGACGCCTCTACGCCCAGCAGTACCCCGATTTTCCCGAACTGCCCGCCCTGCTGGACCTGGTCCTGACCGACGACGCCGCCCTGGACGACGTGATGCCCGTGGTGGAAACCTATGTCCGGCTTCATGCGGGGGCCTTCGTGGTGGACCGCGCCTTCCTGGTCCCGGGTCTGGTCGAGAAGGTCAACGGCGAGAACGGGCGGGTGACCGTCCGCTTCGAGGACCGCCGGCAGGACTACGGCCCCGAGACCATCACCAAGCTTTCCCCGCGGCCGGCGGACCATTTCCCGTCCATGCTGCTCTACGCGATCGACGCGCTGAAGGAACTGGCGGTCGACGACGCCGTGGCTTTCGTGATGCTGGCCCTGAATTCGAATCGTGAGAGCAAGGTCCTCTACCGCGACCTCAAGAACACCGTGACCGAGCTCCTGGGCGAGAAGGCCTGGAAGAACTGGTGGAAAGACGCGAAGCCGGCCCTCAAACGCAATCCGATGATCGGCATGTCCGCCGGCAGCCAGCCTTCGTTCCGCCTCTTGCGTCAGGCCGACAAGTACGAAGACCGTCTGCGCCGCAAGTTCGATTTCGCCAAGGATCCCCTGGCCAAGCTCGGATTGGTGATGGCCTACCTGGACGAGATCGCGCGCGAGGAGAAGCAGGGAACCTGCCGGGATTGCGCGGATGACGAGCTGCTGTCCCATTTCGGGAACGGTGCGGCCAAGGTGGCCGTCGGGGCCCTCAAGACCAACCCCTCCCTGGCGCTGGCGGGCCTGGCTCTGCACGCGGAGGTCGCCGCCCGCGGTGTGGATGTCGCCCGGCCCAACCCCAAGGCCGCGGTCCAGGTTCTGGCCCGCGTCGAGGACAAGGGAGCGCTGGCCACGGAACTGCCCGAGGCGCTCCTGCAGCGGGTCCTGAACTATCTGCGCGCGTCGATGCCCGACGCCTGGGGTGAAACCTGGAGCGCCGTCTTGATGCGCGCCGGCAAGCGCCTGTGCGATTCCATCACCCGCAACCTCATCGAACAGGGTCAGGGCGAAGCCCTCAGCCGTGCGCTCACCGAAGCGATGGAAAGGCCTTCTTCCAGCCCGGAGCTGCTGAGCTGGCTATGGCGGTCGCGGTTCACCAGTGGACCGTCGGGCAAGTTCCTGGCCGGTCGCGAGGAATTTTCCGCCCGCCGCGTGGGCGACGCGATGTTCGCCCTGCTCGATTCTGCCGGGAAACTGTATGGCATGTCGATGGAGGAGAAACACCTGAAGGTGCTCGAGGCCGCCCGGGCCGCCATCGCCACCCAGAACAACCGTCCCCTGCTGGGCCTGATCGACGACGCCGACCGCAGGGAGGGCATTCGCCTCAAGGGTATCATCGAGAACAATGGTGGCCTGAGTCCGTCGCAGCGCACCCAGTTGCTGGGGTATCTCCGCTCCAAGTACGCCGACATCTTCATCGAGATCACGCGCGAGTGGGAAGAGGGCGGCACCATCTACACGACCGAGGCGGGCCTGCGCGAATACCAGTCGCAGCTCAACTACATCATCGAGGTCGAAATTCCCGAGGTCGCCAAGCAGATCGGCGAAGCCGCCAGTTTCGGCGATCTGAGCGAGAACTCGGAATACACGGCCGCGCTGGAGAAGCGCGACCAGCTGGCCAGCCGGGCCACCCGCATGGAGAATGAACTGTCCCTGGCCCGGGTGATCAATCACGAGATGGCCGGCAGCGACTTCGTCAACGTCGGGACGCGCGTCACCACGCGGTCGCTCGAGTCGGGGGAAGAGGAGGTCTTCACCTTCTTCGGACCCTGGGACACCCAGGTCGAAAAAAGGATTCTCAACTACCAGGCACCGCTGGCCATGGCTTTCATGGGAGCCAAGCCGGGCGACACCGTGACCTTCGGCGAGGACCTGGAGAAACGGTCCTGGGAGATCATCGCGATCGAATCGGCCATCTAGGCCGCTAGAGGTCGTTGCCGACGCCCCGCGGGTACGAGGCGTAGACCGCGGCCTGGTCCTGGGGCATCACCACGAGGTGGTGGATGTTCACGTGCGGCGGCCGGGTCGCGCAGAACAGGACCGAATCGGCGATGTCCGCGGCCGTCAGCGGCGGGAAGTTCTGGTAGGTCTTCCCGGCGCGTTCCGCATCACCCCGGTACCGCACTTCGCTGAACTCCGTCTCGACCAGCCCTGGATCCACCTCCGAACAACGCACCCGCGTGCCCAGCAGGTCGATGCGCATGCCCTGGGTCAGGGCCCGCACCGCGTACTTAGTCGCGCAGTAGACGTTGCCCCCCGGATAGACCTGCATGCCCGAGATGCTGCCGATGTTGATCACGTGACCGGCGTCGCGTTCGACCATGCCGCCCATCACCGCCCGGCTGACCCAGAGCAGACCCTTCACGTTCGTGTCGATCATCTCCTCCCAGTCCAGCCAGTAGCCCTCCTGCACCTTGTCCAGACCGCGGCTCAGGCCGGCGTTGTTGACCAGGATATCGATCGCGGCCCAATCGTCAGACAGTCCGCCGATGGCCCCGTTGACCGCTTCGCGATCCCTGACATCGAGGGCGATCAGGTGGCAAGCGGTGCCGCGGGCCGCGGTCAGTCCGGCGGCGAGTCGTTCCAGGCGGTCGGTACGGCGGGCGGCCAGAATCAGGCGGCAGCCTTCGCGGGCAAAGGCCTCGGCGCAGGCCGCGCCGATACCCGCGCTGGCACCGGTGATCAGGACGATCTTGTCTTTCAGCATGACGGCTCCTGTTGGTTGGGATGCTGGGCTTCACACTACACGCGACCGGCTGTCATATCAATCCCCGGCCGCCAGGACCGTGACGCCGTTCGACATTTCGGCCGGATGCCCATACCATGTTGCCCAAGCGACCGGGGCGGGCCCGGCGCGAGGGAATTGAGGTCATGATCCGAAAGGAATCCGCGTGGTAGTGAAATTGAATCTGCAGGCCAACGGACCCATCGAGTTGGACGTCGAGAACGGGGAGTTCCCGGTCCTCCAGTGTGAAGGGGGACGGGACATCAAGATCGACAAGGCGGCATTCCTCTGCCGGTGCGGCGAGTCGAAGAACAAACCCTTTTGCGACTGGACCCACGTGGCGTCCGGCTTCAGCGACGAGAACAAGGGCCGAAACGACAAACTCCAGGACTACGAGGCGCCCGGGATCACCGTCCACTTCAACCGCGCCATCTGTTCGGGCGCTTCGCAGTGCGTGCACAGCCTGCCCGCGGTCTTCAAGAGCGCGAGCAAGGACTGGATCCACCCTGCCGAGGCCACGGTCGAGGAAGTTGTCGCGGCAATCGGCAAGTGTCCTTCCGGTGCCTTGACCTACACGATCGACGGGAAGACAGAGAAGAACGAGGCCACTGAGGTGTCCATCAGGGTCGTGAAGAACGGTCCCTACGAGATCAAGGGCCCCGTCGCGATCGACGCGCCCCGCTGGAGCGAAAACGCCTCGCAGACAACCTTTGCGCTGTGCCGCTGCGGCAAGTCGGCGAATATTCCGTTCTGTGACTATTCCCACGGGGAACAGAATTGGGACGATTCCCAGTAGAACTGCCTGCTGACCACCGGTTCGGACCAGGCCCCACCCGGGGCCTTTTCTTTTGAGATAGACATTGTAAAACATCAAAAAAAATGAGATAATACATTATACCAAGGGGAGGAGGTACGGACCATGAAGCGTTTCATCATCATCACCATGGGTTTAATTTGTTTTCTGACAACGGGATCCGCACTTGCGACCGATCCCGGGGCCAAATTGACCCAGGTGGCGGGTATCCACGCCAAAAACGCCCGTCAAACCCCCGGAAACCTCGAAATACCGGCAACATCACCCATGTTGACCGAAATCCAGGCCGTGATGGATAGCGCCCGGGTCCGGGAAAGCCGGTTGCGGCTGGAATACGCGCCGGACCAGACCGCCGAGCTGGCGCTGGCCGTCGCGGAACTCAAAAAAACCACGCGATTGCAGGTGCTGGACATCCAGCTCCGTTTCGCCCGTCAGGACGGTCGGACACACCTGGAGCGGCGTATCAGGGCCAGCATCGAAGACCTGCTGCGGCCGGCCGCTCCCGGCGGACCGCGGCCTGTCGGCGGCTTCGTTGCCGACTAGACGGTTGCCGCCACCCCCACCCCGGTTCACCCGCTGAAATTCCGGTCCAGGGGCAGCTTGCGCACCCGGACGCCGGTGGCGTCGAACAGCGCGTTGAGAACCGCGGGACCCAGCGGCGGGTAGCCCGGCTCGCCGATCCCGCCGATCGTATCCTCGCTGTCGATCGTCACCACCGTGATCTCCGGCATTTCGGCCATGGTCAGCACCTGATAGTCGTCGAAGTTGCCCTGCTGGATCCTGCCGTCACGCACCGTGATCTCCTCGTGGAACAAGCCCGACAAGGCGAAGGCCACCGCGCCCTGCATCTGGGCCCTCACGCCGTCGGGGTGGACCACCGGTCCGCAGTCGACCACGCACAGGACCTCGTCGACCCGGGGGCGGCGCCGGGAATCCAGAGCCACGCTTGCCATCATGGTCACATGGCTGCCGAAACAGGAGTGGCAGGCGACACCCTGGCCGAACCCGGGGCGCAGCCGGCGCGGCCAGCCCCACTGAGCCTGGGCCCGCTCCAGCGTGCCGCGCAGGCGGGATTCGGCCGGGAGCAGTTCCAGCCGCAGCTGCACCGGGTCCTGGCTGCCGGCCCGGGCCATCTCGTCGAAGAAACACTCGTTGGCCAGCGCGTTCTGCGTGTTGTAGACCGAACGCAGCCAACCTGCCGGCACCGGGGTGTTGGTCATGCTGTAGGAGACGCGCACGTGATCGAGCCGGTAGGGCAGGTTGTCCGCGCCGCCGACGGCGGTCTCGTCGCGTCCATAGCTGACGCTGTTGGGATTCAGCTGGCTGCCGATCGACGGCGCCGCCAGATGATGGTCCCAGGCGAGCGGCCGGCCGTGCGGCCCCAGACCGGCTCGCAGCGTGTGCCGGCTGGCAGGGCGGTAGAATCCGTGGCGCATGTCGTCTTCCCGGGTCATGAACATCTGCACCGGTCGGCCGACGGCTTTGGCGATCGTGACCGCTTCTTCCACGTAGTCTACCATGAGACGCCGGCCGAAGCCCCCGCCGGCGAACGTCGGCTGAATGGTCACCTTTTTTTGGGGTACGCCGGCGGCCGCGGCGGCGACACCCTCGGCCCAGGTCACCGACTGGGTGGGCACCCAGACCGTGCAGGTGCCGTCCTTCACCAGCGCGGTGCAGTTCATGGGTTCCATGGGTGAGTGGGACAGGAACGGCAGCTCATAGACGGCCTCGATCCGGCTGGCGGCGGCGGCGATGGCTGCGTCGGCGTCGCCGTCGTTGCGCATGACCGCAGCGGCGGCCGGGTCCGCGGCGGCCATGTCCCGGCTGATGGCCGCCGAATCGAGCCGGGCGTGGGGCCCTTCATCCCAGGTCGCCTGCAGGGCTTCGCGGCCGGTGATCGCGGCCCAGGAATCAGCGGCGACCACCGCGATTCCCGTCGCGATCTCCATGACCTGCAGCACGCCTGTGACCGCCAGCGCCGGTGCGGGGTCGAAACCGCCGACTTTCCCGCCGAGGACCGGCGGCCGCAGGACGGTCGCGAAAACCATTCCGTCCAGTCTTACATCCAGTCCGAAAACCGTCTTGCCGGTGACTTTGTGCGGCGTGTCCTTGCGGGGTACATCGTGTCCGATGATGGATCTCTGATCGCGAGGTTTCAGCGGCACCTCGGCGGGGACATCCAGGGCGGCGGCGGCCGTGACGAGGTCACCGTAAGGCAGACGACGGTCGGTGGGCTCGTGGATGACGGCGCCCAGCCGGGCGCGACATTCCGCGGGGGGAACGTTCCAGGTCAGTGCGGCGGCAGTGACCAGCATCACACGCGCGGCGGCGCCGGCCTGCCGGACCGGGTCCCAGCTCATGCGAACACTCCGGCTGCCGCCGGTCCCCATCGGCCCGAACCGCGGATCGTTGTTCGCCATCCGCACCTCCACCGCGTCGAAACCGACCTCCAGTTCGTCGGCCAGCAGCATGGGGATCGCGGTCAGCGGTCCCTGTCCGAGCTCGGACCAGGGGACCGCGATGACCACGCGGCCGTCGGTGCCGATCTCGAGCCAGGCGTTGGGGTTGAAAAGAGTTGGGGGGCCGTCCGCGCGGGCCGCCTCCGCGCCGATGCGAAACCCGAGCACCAGCGCGCCGGTGGCCGCGGCGGTGGCCTTGAGAAAATCGCGGCGGCTGAGGTTGGACGCCGGACTCATGGCGTGCCCCTCTCGGCAGCCTTCTTGACCGCTTCGCGGACCCGCAGGTACGTGCCGCAGCGGCAGAGGACCCCGGACATGCCGTCGACGATCTCTTCTTCGCTGGGCCGGGGATTGGCTTTCAACAGGCCGGCCGCGGTCATCAGTTGCCCCGGCTGGCAGTAGCCGCACTGGACCACTTCATCCTCGATCCACACCTGCTGCAGCGGATGGAGATTCTCGCCGCCGAGTCCTTCGATGGTCGTGATCTCGCTGCCGGCGGCCACCGCGGCGGTGGTCTGGCAGGACCGGTCGGCTTCGCCGTCGAGCAGCACCGTGCAGGCCCCGCACTCGCCGGCTCCGCAACCGTATTTCGTGCCGGTCAGCTCCAGATGATCGCGCAGGACCCAGAGCAGGGGCGTTTCGGGATTGATGTCGAGGGTTTCAGCGGTGCCGTTGACGTTGAGCGTCAGCCGAGCCATGGGATCTCCCTTCACCGAGGCGAGAGAAAACGCGGGATTGGCTGAAACTACACGATCAGAATGCCGGGGGGAATCGAAATCAAATTTCGACGGCGAAACCCTCGAAATTCGGATGACCCAGGTACTTCACGTTCGACTTGCCGGCGCGGGCATGCGCTTTCTTGAAGGCCTCGGAATTGGTCCAGTCTTCGAAGGCCTCGCGGGAATCCCACAGCGAATGGGAGATGAAGAGGGTGCACTCCTCGTCGGTGGGACCGTGCAGCAGGTGGAATTCCCGGAAACCGGGCACCTCGTCCAGGTGGCTGTCGCGGTTCTTCCACATCGTGACGAAATCGTCCTCGCTGCCGAGGGCGACCTGGAAACGGTTCATGGCAATAAACATGGGCTGTGTCCTTCTAGGGTTTGAACAGCTGCTCGGCTGCTTCGTAGATGGTTTCCGAAAGCGTGGGGTGGGGGTGGATGGTCCCCCGCAGATCGGCGGCGACGGCGGCCATCTCGATGGCCAGCACGCCTTCGGCGATCAGTTCGCCGGCGCCGGGTCCGGCCACGGCCACGCCCAGGACCCGCTCGGTTTCCGGGTCGATGATCAGCTTGGTGATGCCGTCCTCGCGCCCCAGGGTGAGCGTGCGGCCCACGCCCCGCCAGGGCAGCTTGGCCGTGGTGACCTTGCGCTTGGCGGCGCGGGCCTCGGTTTCGGTCAGGCCGCACCAGGCGATCTCCGGATCGGTGAACACGACCGCGGGTATCGCCCGCGGGTCGTACACCGCCTTGCGCCCGGCGGCGGCTTCGGCGGCCACGGCGGCCTCGGCGTAGGCCTTGTGGGCCAGCATGGGTTCGCCGGCGATGTCGCCGATGGCGAAGATCGTCGGCTCGGCCGTGCGCCGCTGGGCGTCGACCTTCACGAAACCCTTTTCATCCAGTTCGGCGGCGGTGTTCTCCAGCCCGAGATCCTCGGTGTTCGGCCGGCGGCCGATGGAGACGAGCACCTTGCTGAACTTCTGCTGGGTCTGCTCGCCCTTCTTGTCCTCGAGCGTGACCGCGACGGACTGCTTCAGTTCCTTGAGACCGGCGACTTTCGTGTTCATCATGATCGCCGCGAATTTCGTGTCCAGGCGCCGCTTGAGCACCGACACCAGATCGCGGTCGCAGCCGGGCAATAGCCCGCCGGTCATCTCGACCACGGACACCTTGCTGCCCATCGCCTGGTAGGCCGACCCCAGCTCCAGGCCGATGTACCCGCCGCCGACCACCAGCAGTGATTCCGGGATGTCCTTCAGCTCGAGGGCTCCGGTCGAATCGAAGATCCGCTCGCTGCCCGGGTCGACGCCCGGCAGCATGATGGGCCGCGACCCGGTGGCCAGGATGGCCTGTTCGAAGACCATGTCGCCCTGGGCGCCGTCGACGCCGGTCACCGCCAGCGTGGTCGCGTTCTTGAACCGGGCCATGCCGCGCACGTAGGTCAGCTTCTTGTGCTCCACCTTCATGCCCAGTCCGCCGGTCAGCTTGCCGACGACCTCGTCCTTCCAGGCGCGCACCCGGTCGACGTCGATCGCGGGTTTGGCGAAGGTCACGCCGATGGCACTGGACTCCTCGGCTTCATTCACCAGCTTGGCGACGTGCAGGAGGGCCTTCGACGGGATACAGCCGCGGTGCAGGCACACGCCGCCGGGATTGGCTTCCGGGTCGATCACCGTCACCTGCAGCCCCAGTTCGGCGGCCTTGAAGGCGGCGGCGTAGCCGCCGGGTCCGGCGCCGATGACGACGAGCTGGGCGCTGGCGGGGATCGTTGTCTTTTCGCTCACGGGCTACCCCTTCATCACGAGGTTGATGGGTTCTTCGATCGCCTGGCAGATCCAGCGCAGGAAGCGGGCGCCGTCGGCGCCGTCGATGACACGGTGGTCGTAGGTCAGCGACAGGGGCATCATCAGCCCGGGATGAAATTCCTGACCGTCCCAGACTGGTTCGGTTTCCGCCCGCGACACTCCGAGAATCGCCACCTGCGGGGCGTAGACGATGGGGGTGAACGCGGTGCCGCCGATGCCGCCCAGGTTGCTGATCGTGAACGATCCGCCTTCGAGGTCGGCCGGACTGATCCGCCGTTCGCGGGTTTTGGCCGCCGTTTCGTTCAGCTCGGTCGCCAGGGTCTCGATCCCCTTGCGGTCGGCGTCGCGCAGGACCGGCACCAGCAGCCCGCTGGGTGTGTCGACGGCCACGCCGATGTGCACGTACTGCTTGAGGATGAGTTCGCCGCGGGCCAGATCCAGCGTGCTGTTGAACTGGGGGAAGGCTTTCAAGGCGGCGGCGCAGACCTTGATCAGGATCGCCGTCATCGTCAGCTTGCCCGCGGGGTCGGCCTTGCGGTTGTACTCCTTGCGGAAGGCTTCGAGTTCGGCGATGTCGGCCTTGTCGTACTGCGTGACCATGGGGATGGTCGACCAGGCGTAGCTCATGGCGTCGGCCGTGATCGACCGCACCTTCGACAGCGGTTCCTGGGTCACCGGACCCCACTTGGAGAAGTCGGGCAGGGGTCGCTGGGCGTGCAGCCCCGGAAATTCACCCGATACCTTGGGCACCGGGCCGCCGCCGGTGATGCGTTGCATCGTTTCGCGGACGAATTCGCGCACGTCGTCGGCGCTGATCCGGCCGCCGGGGCCGGCGCCCTGTACCTGGTAGATGTCCACACCGAGATCGCGGGCCAGCCGGCGCACCGAAGGGGCGGCCGGGGCCACCAGGTCGCTCGTCGCGCACGGTCGTCAGGTCCACCTCGTCCGCCGACGCCGTGGCTGCCGGGGGCGCGCGGCTGCGGCCGGCGCGGCCGGTGCGGCTTCGGCCGGGGCGTCGGCCGGTTCCGGGCGCCGCGGCTGCGACCGGCGCCTCGGGTTCCGGTGCGGGCTCCGGCGCCGCGGCCGGTGCCGGTACAGCGGCGTCAGGTGCGGGTGCGGGTGCGGCGGCGGCCCCGCCGGAGGTGGGCTCTCCGGTCATGATCACGGCCCCGATGGCCACGGTATCGCCTTCGGCCACGTCGATGGTGGTGATCTTGCCGTCAAAGGGCGACGGAATGGCCACGACGGCCTTGTCCGTCTCCATCTCCAGCAGGGTCTGATCGGTTTCCACCGTGTCGCCGACGGCGACGGCCAGGGCGATGACCGTCCCTTCGGTGACGCCGTCGGATACTTCGGGTACGCGGATTTCCTGTGCCATGTGCATCCTTCCGTCGCCGGATCCCGTCCGGCGCGTGTTCTCAGTCGGTGTGCGGATTCGCCTTGGCCGGATCGATGCCCAGGTCGGTGAGGGCCTTGGTCACGACCGCCGGCTTGATCTCGCCGGCCTCGGCCAGCTCCTGCAGGGCGGCCAGGGCGATGTAGCGGGCGTCGACCTCGAAGAAGTCGCGCAGCTGCGCGCGGCCGTCGCTGCGGCCGAAACCGTCGGTGCCCAGGCAGTGCAGCGGTCCCGGAACCCACTTGGCCACCGAAGCCGGCAGGACCTTCATGTAGTCCGAAGCGGCCACGAACACGCCCTTCTCCTTCGCCAGCAGGCCGGCCAGGTAAGGCGTCTGGGCCTTCTTGCCGGGGTGCAGCAGGTTCCACCGTTCGCAGTCGACCGCGTCGCGGTACAGCTCCTTGTAGCTGGTCACGCTCCAGATGTCGGCCTTCACGCCGTAGTTCTTTTCGAGGATCTCGCCGGCCTTGATCGCCTCGTTCAGGATCGCTCCGGAACCCAGCAGGTGGGCCTGGGGCGCGGCCTTGGCCTTGGCGCCCTTCAGGCCGGACGACTTGAAGCGGTACATGCCCTTGAGGATGCCCTCGCGCACACCCGCCCGCTTGGGCATGGGCGGCATGCGGTAGGTCTCGTTCATCACCGTCAGGTAGTAGATCCAGTTCTCCTGGTTGCAGTACATGCGCGTGATGCCGTCGTGGATGATGACGGCCAGCTCGTAGGCGAAGGCGGGATCGTAGGCCTTGACCGGGGTCGGGGTCATCGCCAGAACGTGGCTGTGCCCGTCCTGGTGCTGCAGGCCCTCGCCGGCCAGCGTGGTGCGGCCGGCCGTCGCTCCGATCAAGAAGCCCCGGGCCTGGCTGTCGCAGGCCTGCCAGATCAGGTCGCCGACCCGCTGGAAGCCGAACATCGAGTAGAAGGTGTAGAAGGGGATCATGTTGACCCCGTTGTTCGCGTAGGCCGTGCCCGCGGCGATGAAGCTGGCCAGCGAGCCGGCTTCGCTCAGACCTTCCTCGAGGATGGCGCCGGTCTTCTTCTCGTTGTAGAAGAGCAAGCTGCCCTTGTCCACCGGGTCATAGAGCTGGCCGGCGTGGCTGTAGATGCCCGCCTGCCGGAACAGGGACTCCATGCCGAAGGTGCGGGCCTCGTCGGGCACGATGGGGACGATCAGCTTGCCGATCTCCTCGTCCTTGAGCAGGTTCGACAGCAGGTGCACGAACGCCATGGTGGTGGCGAGTTCGCGGTCGCCCGATCCATCGTAGTACTCGCGGAACATTTCCTCGGTCTGGCAGGCCATCGGGTAGCTGCCGTCCACGCGCAGGGGCAGCGAGCCACCCAGGGCCTTGCGCCGGGACTCGAGGTATTCCAGCTCGGGGCTGCCCGCGGCGGGCTTGTAGAACGGCGCCTCGGCGATTTCGTCGTCGCTGATGGGGATGTTGAACCGGGTGCGGAATTCCTTCAGCTCGTCCTCGTTCAGTTTCTTCTGCGAATGGGTGATGTTCTTGCCTTCGCCGGCTTCGCCCAGGCCGTAGCCCTTGATGGTCTGCGCCAGGATGACCGTCGGTGACCCCTTGTGCTCGACGGCGGCCTTGTACGCGGCGTAGACCTTCTCGGGATCGTGCCCGCCGCGCCGCAGCTTGAGCACCTGGTCGTCGCTGTAGGTCTCGACAAGCTTGAGCAGCTCGGGATACTTGCCGAAGAAGTGTTCGCGGATGTAGGCGCCCTTCGAAACGGTGTAGTTCTGCATCTCGCCGTCGAGGATTTCTTCCATGCGCTGGACCAGCAGCTCGGAATCGTCGGTCTCCAGCAGCCGGTCCCAATCACCGCCCCAGATGACCTTGATCACGTTCCAGCCGGCGCCGCGGAAGGCGGCCTCGAGCTCCTGGATGATCTTG
The DNA here is from genome assembly GCA_942492615.1 of Candidatus Krumholzibacteriia bacterium. Classification (GTDB taxonomy): domain Bacteria; phylum Krumholzibacteriota; class Krumholzibacteriia; order LZORAL124-64-63; family LZORAL124-64-63; genus CALOFL01. The sequence goes on along the minus strand of CALOFL010000017.1, from coordinate 224,232 downwards.
CCGTTGCCGCGCACCGGTCCGTCCAGGCGCTGGAGGTTGCAGTTCACCACGAAGATGAGGTTGTCCAGGTTTTCGCGGCTGGCCAGGGTGATGGCGCCCAGCGATTCGGGCTCATCCATCTCGCCGTCACCGAGCATGGCCCACACCTTGCGGCCGCTGGGACCGCGCAGACCGCGGTCGACCAGGTAGTGGTTGAAGCGGGCCTGGTAGATGGCCGTCAGGGCGGTCAAGCCCATCGACACGGTGGGGAACTCCCAGAAATCGGACATCAGGAAGGGATGGGGGTACGACGACAGGCCGCCCTCGGGATCCAGCTCGCGCCGGAACCGGGTCAGATCCTGTTCGGTGAGCCGGCCCTCGAGGAAGGCGCGGGCGTACACGCCCGGGCTGGCGTGGCCCTGGAAGTAGACCATGTCGCCGACGAAGTCCTTGGTGCGGCCGCGCCAGAAATGATTGAAACCCACTTCCCACAGGTTGGCGGCCGAGGCGTAGGTGGAGATGTGACCGCCGATGCCCGGCAGCTCACGGTTGGCGCGCACGACCATGGCCATCGCGTTCCAGCGGATGATCGACTTGATCCGCCGCTCCAGATTCCGGTTGCCCGGGAAAACCGGCTGGTCCTTCAGCGGGATCGTGTTGATGTAGGGCGTGTTGGCCGTGAACGGGATGCTGACGCCGTGCTCCTGCGCCCGGGTCTGCAGCAGGCGTAGCAGCTGCACCACCCGTTCGGGTCCCTGTTCGCGCAAGACGTAGTCGAGCGATTCCCGCCATTCGGCGTTTTCGATCCGCTGCAGCCCGGCGGGCTCGGTGGGGTCCTGTTTGGCCATCAGCTTCGACTCCCGTTGAGTTTGAATTCAAGAATTGATTTCGCCCCAAAGGATAAGGCGAATCGACCAACCGTCAACTGCTGGGGGCCCTCGGGCGGCAAAAATCGGCAAACTGATATATCAAACAGCCAGGCACCTTGAAACCAGGTCTAAACTCCGGAATTCGACCGCAAAAAAACGGCCCGACTGGTGCCGGGCCGTCCGTGATCCGTGATTTTCGCCTCGTCAACCCCCCGGGAACGTCTCGCCTTCAGCCCTGGCCTTCTCGGTGACGAGTTTCAGACGGGCCAGGCCTTCGTCGAACATGGGGCCGATCATCGCCGGCATGAAGATGCCGAAATACCGCTCGAGGGGATTCGGACCGTGATCCCCGGTCATGATCCAGAAAACCTCCGTGGCGCCACCGACGGTGCGGTATTCCATGGAGTTCTGCGAACGGTATTTTCCCTGGTCGAAGGCCATGTCGTAGGCGATGCCCCAGTCAGGGTCGCTGCGGGTGAAGGTGAGCTCGCCGTCGCCGGATTCTCCGACCCAGGTCTGGCTGGCGCCGACTCCCGTGGTTTCTTGTCCGACGGTGACCACGATGGTCGGATCTTCGTTCAGCCAGGGGGTCCACTCGGGCCAGCGGTTCAGGTCGCCGGTGAAGAGATGGATCTCGGCGGGCGGAGCGTTGACCACCACCGACCGCGTCACGGTGTACGATTTGGGCAGGAAGAGGGCCACGACGACGACCAGAGCCGTGGCCGCGAGCACACCGATTCCCACCCTGATGAGGATCGCTTTTCCCATCGGTATCCTTCCTAGTCGGTCCAGCGCTGCAGCCAGCCCATGACTTCGCGGTGCCACTGGATGGAGTTCTGGGGCTTGAGCACCCAGTGGTTCTCATCCGGGAAATAGAGCAGACGCGCCGGGATGCCCTGACGGCGGAGCGCCGTGAAGGTGCTCAGACCCTGAGTATCGACCACGCGGTAGTCGAGGGCTCCGTGGACGACCAGCGTCGGCACGTGCCAGTTCTGGACGTGGTTCACGGGATTGTGCTTGTCGTAGCCGCTGCCTTCGGCCCAGGGCGTGCCGCCGTGTTCCCACTCCGGAAACCACAGTTCTTCGGTGTCGAAGTAGGCCATGCGTTCGTCGAGGTTGCCGTCGTGGTTGACGAAGGCCTTGAAGTTGCGGCTGAAGGGCTGGCCGTGCATCCAGTTGATCATGTAGCCGCCGTAGCTGGCGCCGGCCGCGACGACGCGGTTGCCGTCCATCCAGCCGTAGTTTTCCAGGGCCGCGGCCAGACCCTTTTCCAGATCCTCGAGGGGACGGTCACCCCAGTGGCCGCTGATCGAATCGGTGAAGTCCTGGCCGTACCCCGTCGAACCGTGGAAATCGACGGCCACGGTCGTGAAACCGGCGCCCACGTAGGCCTGGGGATTCCAGCGGTAGTGGAAGTCGTTGCCGAAGCTGCCCTGGGGACCACCGTGCACCAGGAAGGCCACGGGCCATTTCTGGCCGGCAGCCGCCTTGGCGGCCGTCCAGTCGTGGGGCTTGACGACATAGGCGTAGACCGTCTCGTCATTCCAGCCCGGAAAGGTGAACTGTTCGGGCTCACCCATCAGGGTGGCCGCCAGCTTGGCTCCGTTGAGGTCGGTGATCCGGGTCAGGCCCTTGCCGCTGGTCTTGATGGTGAACAGCTCGGTGGGGGACTGCAGATTCTGGTGACCGAACAGGATGGCGCCCTTGAGCAGATTGAGGCTGGAGTTGCGGCCCATCTTCTGCACCAGGGAAGCTTTCCCGGTCTTCGCGTCGATCTTGAAGATCGACCGCTGGCCGAGATAGCCGGCCGTGGCGTAGATGGTGCCGCCGTCGCCGGAGAACTTCAGGCCGTGCGGGCTGAGATCCAGCCCGTCGTAGGCGAAATCGATCCGGCGGCTGGTGCCCGTGGCCCAGTCCATCATCTCGATGTGGAAACGGTCGGCTTCGAAGCCGGGTCGGTCCATGGCGAGGTAGCACAGGGTCTTGCCGTCGGGCGTGAACACCGGCTCGGTGTCCCAGGCCTCGTTGTCCTCGGTGAGGCAGCGCAGTTCACCGGGCGCGGCGATCGCCACGGCGTAGAGGTCGTAGTCCGTGCTCCAGGCGGGCTCGCTGCCGGGCAGGACCTTGGCCGTGAAGACGACTTCGGTGCCGTCGGCGGTGACGGCGACCTCTTCCATGCCGCCCCAGGGGAAGGTGGGCACGTCGGCGTCCAGTTCCGGCATCAGGTCGACCGGCTCACCGTCGGGATCGTCGCCCTTGAGCAGGAACAGGTGGCTGCGCTTGCCGTCTTCCCAGGTGTCCCAGTGCCGGAACATCAGTTCGTCGTAGACCATACCCGAGGCCGGGTCGGCGGCCTTCGCCTCGTCGCGGTCGAGCGTGCCCTGGATGCCGAGCCCCGGATAGACCTCCATCGAGAACAGGAATCCCTGCAGCTGGGGCACCACCTCGAGATTCGAGATGTCCAGGGGCTGATCCGTGATCTGCCGGGCTTCGCCGCCGGTCGGGTCGATGTTCCAGATCTGGGAACTGCCGCCGCGGGTCGACAGGAAATAGATCGTACCGTTCTGGCACCAGCGCGGGTTGAAGTCCGCCGCCGGATGCTGCGTCAACTGCCGCGTGGTTTTCCCGTCGACGGTGGCGACCCAGATGTCCGTCAGGTTCTTGTTGGCCTCGACATCGGGCGTGCTCACGGAAAAGGCCACCCACTTGCCGTCGGCAGAGACCTGGGGGTCGCCGATCCGGTGCATGGCCAGCATGTCGTGGACGGAGAACGGGTGCGGTTCCTGGTTGTCGGCGGCAAACGCGGACAGGGCCAGCAGGCAGAAGAAAAGAACGGTGATGGTGCGCAAGAGGCGACCTCCGGCAAGAGTGATCGGCATCGGCGGGTCGGCCGATGGCTGTGGTTCAGGGCGGGCGAAAATATAGCAAGTCCGGCGTCGGGAGGGAAGTCCGACGCTGTTTTTGCGGGCAGGGCGCTCATGAGCAGGGGTTTTCAGTGAATCGGCCACGGTCAGAGCAGCGCCACGCTTTTGATCTGCGCAAAGACGTCCTTGCCGGGCGCGAGCCCCAGGTTGGCGGCCGAGCGCCGGGTCACCGCCGCCAGGATCACGGCCTCGCCCACGGTCAAGCGTACCAGGACGCGGGCCGTGCCGTCGGGAATGAGGTCCATCACCCGCGCCGGCAGGATGTTCAGGATACTCGAACCGGTGGGTGCGGTGAGCACCAGGCTGACGTCGCGGGCGTGGATGCGCACACGAAGCGGTCGTCCGACCGGCAGCCCGGGATCGGGTACCAGCAGCGTGCCCCCGGCAAAGGTGAGTCGGGCCAGATGGTACTCGGCATCCACGCTGTCGACGGCGGCGAAGACCACGCCGCCGGCGTCTTCGCCGCCGGCCAGACCGGGCGGGGGTGTCGTCAGCAGCGTGGTCAGCGGACCGCTTTGGACCGCGCGGCCCCGGTCCATCAGCACCAGGTGATCGGCCAGGCGCGCGGCTTCATCGAGGGCGTGGGTCACGTAGAGAAAGGGGATGTCGGACTCGGCGCTGATCCGCTCGAGGTAGGGATAGATGGTGCGCCGGCTGCCGCGGTCCAGGGCCGCCAACGGTTCGTCCAACAGCAGCAGCTCGGGCCCGGCCAGCAGCGCCCGGCCCAGGGCGACGCGCTGGCGCTCTCCGCCGGACAATCCGGCGACATCACGCGGCAGCAGCGAATGCAGGCCCAGCAGGTCGCTGATTTCCGCGAGCGTGACCCCGGGGCCCGTCCGCCGCTTGAGCCCGTAGGCCAGATTGCCGGCCACATCCAGGTGGGGAAACAGGGCGCCGTCCTGGAAGACGTACCCTGCCCGGCGCCGCCACGCAGGCAGCCGGACACCGTCGTCCTGCCAGATGCGCCGGCCGATCCTGACGGTCCCGCGCGCCCCGGCCTCGAGCCCCGCCACACAGCGCAAGAGCGTGGTCTTGCCGCAGCCCGACGGACCGCAGACGGCCGTGACACCCCGCCCGGGAACTTCGAGATCGACGTCCAGGCGGAAACCGTCGCCGGCAGCGGGCTTCCCGGGCCGATCGAGCCGGAGCTTGAGCTTCAGGCTCATGGCCTGGCTCCGGGGAAACGCCGGCTGACCAGATGCACCGTCAGCAGCAGACCGAACGAGATGATCAGCAGCGTGCCGGACAACAGGTGGGCGCGCGCGTAGTCGAGGGCTTCGACGTGATCGTAGATGGCGATCGACAGCACCCGGGTCCTGCCGGGGATGTTGCCGCCGATCATGAGCACCACGCCGAATTCGCCCAGGGTATGCGCGAAGCCGAGGGTGGCCGCGGTCACGAAACCCCGCCGGGCCAGGGGCACCGCGATGGTGAAGAACCGGTCCCGGGGCGAGGCGCCCAGGGTGGCGGCCGCCTCCAGGGGACGGCGGCCCACCGCGGCGAAGGCGTCGCGGATCGGCTGCACGACGAAGGGCAGCGAATAGACCACCGAACCGATCACCAGTCCGGCAAAGGTGAAGGCCAGGGGCCGCCCGCCCGCCGCGGTCATCAAGCGGCCCGCCGGGCCGTCGGGCCCCAGGAAGATCAGCAGGTAGAATCCCAGCACGGTCGGCGGCAGGACCAGCGGTAAGGACACCACCGCGTCCACCACGGGCCGGATCCGGCGACGGGTGGTCGCCAGCCACCAGGCCAAAGGCGTGCCGGCGATCAACAGCACGGCCGTGCTGGCGGCCGCCAGCTTGAGGGTCAGCCACAAGGCTGTCAGGTCGTCGGGGTGGAACATCATCGCTCCGGTATCAGGTAGCCGAATCGGACCATGATCAGTGCGGCCTCCGGGCTGCGCAGGTAGTCCAGCAGCAGTGCCGCTGCTGCGGGGCTTTCGGCGCCGGTCAGCAGGACGGCCTGCTGCAGGATCGGTGCGTGCAGCGGCGCATCGAGCGTCCACCATTTTCCGCGTACCGGATCGGCGGCGAGGATCTGGGGGTAGGCCACGATCCCGGCCTCGGCGTTGCCCGAGGCGACGAACTGCCAGGCCTGTCCCGCACTTTGGCCGATGACCAGCCGGGACTGGAGATCTTCCCACAACTCCAGGCTCTCGAGGGCCTGCTGTGCCGCCAGACCGTAGGGGGCCAGCCGCGGGTTGGCAATGGCCAGGTGATGAAAGTCGGCCGACATCAGCACCGAAGCTGCCGAGCGGTCTTCCCCCGGACCGGCGGCCGGCAGCCAGAGGGCCAGACGGCCTTCGGCGTAGGTGAAACGGGATCCGGCCACCGCATGCCCCTCGTCCTCGAGCAGGGTCGGCCGATGGCTGTCCGCGGCCAGGAAAACGTCGAAGGGAGCACCGGCTCTGATCTGGGCGTAGTGCCGCCCGGTCGACCCGCGGCTCATCACGACGCGGTGTCCGGTGGCAGCCTCGAAACGAGAAGTGAGCGTTGCGCAGCATTCGGCGAAGTTGGCGGACACGGCCACCCGGACCGTGGCGGCACAGGCGCCGGTCGGCCCGAGGATCGCGCCGGACAGACACGCCGTCAGGAAACCGGCGGCGAAGAACCGACGTTGGCGGGTCATCGTGCCCGGCGGCGCCGCGTGAGCCAGATCGCCACGAGCCACAGCCCCGAGGTGGCCAGGAGCCAGGCCACCACCGCCGCGGTGATCAGCAGGGGATGGTTGAAGTTGTCCCGGCCGCCGTAGTCCATGATGTGGAGCATCCAGAAGAAATCGTAGACGCGCCAGATGTTGTTGCGGCGGGCGACGACCTGCCCACTGGCCGGAGACACGTAAACGGTGGTGCGGCGGCCGTCGTCGAACTCGGCGCGCCACAGGGGCAGGTCCTGGCCCCGGATCTCCGACCGGGGTTCGGTTTGCATGACCACGGTGGCCAACGAGCCGGGACCGGTGTAGTCGGCCGCGGCCACGGCCCGCGCCCAGTTTTCCGGCAGGGGGGACAGGTGGGTTCCGGTGCGGGCCTCGACCAGCAGCGTCTTGTCCCCGCTGGACAGCCGCAGGACGGGCTGGCCGTGCCACGCGATCAGTTCGGCGCGGTCCAGACCGCTCCAGCCGGCGTCACGGGCCACGGCGGCCGGCGCCACCAGTTCTTCCTGCAGATCCAGGGGCGCCGCCACGCGCGGAGCCGCCCGGTCCTCGCCGCGGACCTTGGTCAGCGGAAAAGCGCTCATGACGAATCCGCCGCTGATCCACAGCAGCACCTGGATGCCGACCAGCAGGCCGATCCCCTGGTGGGTCTGACGCATGATGCGGGTCAATTTCATCGGCAAGTCCTGGTTGGAGACGATTTGTGCGGTCGAAATTCAGTGAATCATCCCGTACTTTCCCTGTCAACGAACCAGCCCGGTGCGCCCCTGGCATCGGGGTGGAATCTTATTGACTTGCCTGGTGTTTAGCGTTGGCATGGACGTAGCGAAGGGGCATAGCGGGATGCGAAGGCGATGCACATTGGCGGTGGCGTTGTTGAGCACGGTGCTTGCGACCGGCGTCCGGGCGCAGGCGACGACCGGAGCGGACGTCGCTGCTGCCGATACGACCGTGGCGGCCAGCCGCGCCAACACGGTCTATCTGCCGGTGCTGGGTTACACGCCCGACACGAGCCTGATGCTGGGTGTGGCCCTGCTGAGGTTCTTCTACCTGGATCCGCCGGGACCCGGTACGCGTCCGTCGGTATTTTCGCCAACCTTCATCTATACGACCAGGAATCAGGTCATGATCTTCATGGGCACGGACCTCAACTGGGGCGGAGGCCGCAACCACGCGGGGGTCTTTCCCAGCTACGTCAAGTTCCCCGACTCGTTCTACGGCATCGGCCGCGAGGTGAGTCTGGACGACGAAGAGGATTACACGCCCGAACAGATCAAGGTGGACCTGGCCTTCGACCGGCGCCTCTGGTCCGAGCTGCGCCTGGGGGCCACCTATACGCTGCTGCGGCACCGTCTGGTCAAGGTCGAGTCCGGCGGCCAGTTGGCGTCCGGACAAGTCAGGGGTGTCGAAAAGTCCACGGTCTCGGCGCCGGGACTGAGCCTGGCCTGGGACACCCGTGACCACACCTGGGATCCCAGGCGGGGGCTGTGGCTGCAGGTCAACGGGCGCTGGGCGCGCGGCGGCCTCGGCAGTGACGACGACTTCAACGAATACACCGCCGATCTGCGGGGTTATCTGCCCGTGGGTCGGACCACGGTCCTGGCCGGTCAGATCCTGGGGGCCAGACTCGAAGGTGACATCCCGTTTTTCATGCTGCCCAAGCTGGGCGGCGAGTACGGACTGCGCGGTTACCGCGGGGGGCTGTACCGCGACGGCGTGCGGTTGCTGGGGCGGGCCGAAATCCGGCGCGACGGTATCTGGAAGCGCCTGGGCGGGGTGGTGTTCGCCGGCATCGGGGATGTGGCCCCCAGTCCCGGCAAGCTGACTTTGACGGGCAACCTGTGGACGGCGGGGTTCGGGCTCCGCTACCTGCTGGCCGCGGCGGAAAAGGTCAAGGTGCGCCTGGACTACGGCTGGGGCAACGGGGATTCGGGTTTCTATCTCTCGCTGGGCGAGGCGTTCTGAAAACGGGAGGGATGACGATGCGGAAAATGGTGATCCTGGTGTTGCTGATGATCGGCACGGCCGCCGCCGCACAGGAGGGGCCGGCGGAGCGTCTGTGGGATCTCTACAAGCAGGGCCGGTTCGAGGACGTCGTGCGCGAGGGCAAGGTGGAACTGACCACCGGCGAGGCGACCGCTCAGGTGAACCTGGCGGTGGGCCGGGCCCTGGTCGATCTCGAACGGTACGACGAAGGCCTGATCTACCTGGAAACGACCGTCCGCATGGATCCGAGCCGGTCCTGGATCTACGCCTGGGCCAAGGTCTACCTGGGTGCGGCCCACTACCAGGCCGGCAGGCCGGACGAGGCGAAACAGGCCTGGATCCAGGCCCGCGACTGCGCCGCCACGCGCAACGCCACGCGCAACGCGGTGAACAACCTGAAGATCCTGGGGCTGGCCGAGTCCTACGACGGCTGGAAGACCTTCACCACCGAACATTTCCAGTTCCGCTACTCGCCGAACCTGACGGAGTTCGACGGGACGGCCTACGCGCGGCGGCACGAGGAGGCGTATGAGACCATCACCGCCTGGTTCGGCGGCGGGCCCACCGGGGCGATCACCTTCTTCGTCTGGGCCGATTACCAGGAGGCCCTGGACGCCGGCCTGCCGCCGCTGGGTTTTGCGCGGCCCGAGCAGAACATCGTGCACGCGGCGGCCGACCAGACCGTGGGCCACGAGATGACCCACGTCATCGCCTATCATGCCCTCGAGCCGGCCAACGCCGTCGGCCTGATCAACGAGGGCACCGCCGTCTACCACGACCAGACCGGACGGGACCAGCTGGCCAGGGCCAGGCAGGCCCTGCAGCAGTCGCCCGACCCGGTGGTCGAAGTCGCGACGGCCGCGCTGTGGGAGGACTGGAGCCTGCTGCCGGGAGAGATCTCCTATCCGGTGGGCGGCGCCTGGGTCAAGGTGCTCCTGGACAAGGGGGGCAAGGACAAGTTCCTGCAGTTCTTCCGGGACCAGGGCCTGGCCCACGCCCGTGAGGTCTACGGACCACAGCTGCAGACCTGGCTGGCTGAATTCGACGCCGCGCTCTACGGTCCGGAATAGAGCCCGGGTTCACAGTTGCGTTTTTGCGGGTTCGGGTTAAATTGGACAAAAGGGTCCATTTTATTGATATCCCGTTTTCGAACCCGGAGAAGACCATGCCAGCTGTGACCATCGCGCCGGAAATGACGCTGTTCGACATCACCGAGAAGTTTCCCGCAACGATCGACGTGTTCGTGGCCAACGGCTACGAGCACGTGGGGGACGAACGGAAACGTTCGACCAGCGGCAAGATGGTCACGCTGCAGCAGGCCGTCACGATGAAGGGCAAGGATCTGCGGGCCTTCACCTCCCTGCTGGAAAACGCAGTCGCTGCCAACGCGGGCACCGGAGACGTGACCCTCGAGACCGCGGACGACAACCGGATCTTCCCCACCGAAGGTGACATCAAGGTGGCCGGTCTGCTGCCTTGTCCGGTGCGCATTCCCCTGCTCGAGGCGTTCGACAAGTTGAGCAAGTCCATCACCGCCGAGACCGGCAAGACCGTCGGCGTGCGGCTGGCGGCCGCTTCGGTCGGCGCCGACGCCCTGGAAGCGGGCATGCGGTCCATCAGCGATGAATCCGACCTGCCGGACATCTTCCTTTCCGCCGGTTTCGAGGCGTTCTTCGACCGGCGGAACATGGCGCGCTTCAAGGAAAAGGGAGTTTTCCGCGACCCGTCCTGGGACACCCACAACGCCTTGATGGCGCCCTACGGCCTCAAGGATCCCGACGGCCACTACGCCCTGCTGGCGGTGGTGCCGGCGGTGTTCCTGGTCGACAAGACGCAACTGGCGCTGGCGAGGACGTGCCGCGGACCTGGCGGGAGATCCTCGAGCCGCGCTTCGCCAACAAGATCGCCATGCCCGTCGGTGATTTCGATCTGTTCAACGGCATCCTGCTGACCATCTGGAAGGAATTCGGTGACGCCGGTGTCGAGGCGATCGGCCGCAACCTCCTGGCCGGCATGCACCCCAGCCAGGCCGCGGGCCGGTTCGCGCCCAAGGGCGGCAAGGGGCCCCTGGTGTCGGTGATCCCCTACTTCTTCAGCAAGATGGCGCAGTTCAATCCCGACGCCGAGATCGTCTGGCCCGCCGACGGCGCGGTCGTCAGCCCGATCTTCATGCTGGTCAAGGACGCGGCGTGCGCCGAGACCCGGCGGATCGCGGACTTCTTCGCCTCGCAGGAGGTCGGCGAGATCCTCAGCCACCGCGGCCTGTTCCCCAGCTGCCATCCCGAGGTGGTCAACCAGGTGCCGGAATCCGCGCCGCTGATGTGGCTGGGCTGGGATTTCATCAAGGAGAACGACCTGGGCGAGCTGATCCCCCGGGTGAACGACATCTTCCTCAAGGCTGGCGAAAAATGAGGTTCGTGACCGTCAGCGGCCCGCCCAGCTCGGGCAAGACCGCGGTGATCATCAAGACCCTCGAGCATCTGCAGAAGGCGGGGGACCGGGTGGGCGTGGTGAAGTTCGACTGCCTGTTCACCGACGACGACGAGCTCTACCGGAAGAACGGCATCACGGTGCGCAAGGGGCTGGCCGGAGCGCTGTGTCCGGACCACTACTTCGTCAGCAACGTCGAGGAGTGCGTGCAGTGGGGCGTGGGTGAGGGCCTGGACGTGCTGGTCAGCGAGAGCGCGGGCCTGTGCAACCGCTGTTCGCCGCACATCCGCGAGGTGCTGGCCATCTGCGTGATCGACAACCTGAGCGGCACCGGTACGCCCCAGAAGATCGGGCCCATGCTGAAGGCCGCCGACGTGGTGGTGATCACCAAGGGCGACATCGTCAGCCAGGCCGAACGCGAGGTGTTCGCCGCGCGCGTGCACATGGTCAACACCAAGGCGCGCATCCTGCACGTCAACGGCATCACCGGGCAGGGCAGCTTCGAGCTGAGCACGCTGTGGACTGCGGGCAACGAAACCGCCACGGTCGAGGGCAAGAAGCTGCGGTTCTCGATGCCGGCCGCCCTGTGCTCCTACTGCCTGGGCGAGACCCGCATCGGCTCGGACTACCAGATGGGCAACGTGCGCAAGATGGACCTCGATCTGCCGACCGGCTTCAAGAGCGACGGTGGTCCCCAGGAACTCGGGCCCCTGGGCGGAGGCGCCGAATGAGCCGCGAGCTGGATAGCCTGACCGTGGAAGCGGTTCTGGCCCGATGGCCCTTCGTGCTGCAGCAGCTGGTCGCCAACGGGTTGGGTGGTATCGCGGACCGGCCGAAGGCCAAGCTGGCCGACCTGCTGGATGCCGACCAGATGGTGGACCTGGATGGGTTCATCGGCGCCATGGAGGATTTCCTGGGCACCAGCGACGACAAGGTGGGCGCGGTGACGATCCGCGGCGGCCGCGCCAAGGACGGCAGCGATGAACCCGTGCGGGAGCTGACGGTGAGGGTCGGCGACGTGGTGTGCATCGTCGGGCCCACCGGCAGCGGCAAGAGCCGCCTGCTGGCCGACATCGAGTGGGTCGCCCGCGGCGACACGCCGACCGGCCGCCACGTCCTGATCAACGGCGAGGTGCCCGGCGACAAGTGGCGGTTCTCGGCCGAACACAAGCTGGTGGCCCAGCTCAGCCAGAACATGAACTTCGTGATGGACCTGTCGGTGGAGGAATTCCTGCACCTGCACGCGGAGAGCCGGCAGGCCGGGAATCCCGAGGATAAGATCCGGCGCATCTGGAACTGGGCCAATGAACTGGCGGGCGAACCGTTCGCCCTCGACACGCCGGTCACCAGCCTCAGCGGCGGCCAGTCACGCGCCCTGATGATCGCCGACACCGCGGTGCTGAGCGCCAGCCCGGTGGTGCTGATCGACGAGATCGAGAACGCCGGCATCGACCGGCAGCAGGCGCTGGACATCCTGATCCGCGAGGAGAAGATCGTGCTGATGGCGACCCACGATCCGATCCTGGCCCTGATGGGGGACAGGCGGGTGATCATCGAGGGCGGGGCCATGCGGAAGGTGATCGAGCCCAGCGAGCGGGAGCGCGCCAATCTGGTGGAATTGCGGGCCATGGACGCGCGCCTGATGGGGCTCAGGAACCGGTTGCGCCGGGGGGAGCGGCTGGACGAGATTTGAGCCGTCCCAGCCGCATCGGGCCCGCCGGTTTCCGGTCGGCCGCTCGGTAATCGAACATACCGGCGGGAATGAGGTATTGCCGGTATCCACCCGCCTTCGATTGCGCTAGGCTGGAACCATGAAGAACCTCGGCAAAATCCTAGTCACCGGTGCGACCGGTTTCATCGGTTTCGAGGTGGCGCGCCAGCTCTGCGAACAGGGTGTCCGACCTAGATTGCTGGGGCGACGGCCCCTGAGGGCGGCGATCCTGGGGTCGTTGCCGGCCGAGCTGATCCAGGGCGATCTCGAGAGCCCCAAGAGCCTCGAGCGCGTGGTGGAGGGCGTCGACACCGTTTTCCATCTCGGTGCCCGCGCCATCTTCGAAGAGTACCACCTCGTGCGCCCGACCATCGTCGACGGGTCGCAGGCCCTCATCGAGGCGGCCGCCGCCGCCGGGGTCCGGAGATTCGTCCACTCGAGCAGCCTGCTGGTCTATGCCGGTCAGAAGGCGAGCATCGACCAGCGGACGCCGGCCCGACCCCGGGTCGGCTACGGCAGGGCGAAGCTGGAAGCGGAGGGCCTGCTGACGGCGATCGCCGAGCGGGCCGGCATGGATCTGGCCGTCGTCCGTCTGCCCCACGTGTACGGCGCGCGCGACCTCATGTTCAACCAGATCCGGCGCGGCAGGGTGGCCTTCCCGGGCAGCGGCAGGAACCTCTTCGCGCATCTCCACGTGGAGGATGCCGCGCGGGTGTTGCTGGCCGTCGCCGATCGCGGCTGGACCGGTGTCAGTCCGGTGGCCGATGACGCGCCGGTGGACTGGAACCACTTCTTCGCCGTGATCAAGGAGCACTACCCCCGCTTCCGTTACTTCGGCGTCCCGCAGTGGGCGGCCCTGCTCGGAACCCACCTCCTGACCCCCTACCGGCGGCTCAGCCGATACCCCTCCCTCCACACCCCGGACGCGGTGCTCAGCTGGAATCTGAACATCCCGGTCGAGAAGGGTGTGTTGTGGGACGAGCTCGGCCTGAAGCCCAAATATCCGACGGTCTACCAGGGGATCCCGTCGACCCTGGACGAGTGCATCGCCTTCCGCTGGATCCACCCCATCGAGGACCGCCTGGGCTGAGCGGCACGACGGGAGTGCGCATCCGCCGGGCATGGCGTAGGCTGGGAACCCCGATCCCAAACCCCAGGAGGACCATGCGCCAACCAACCGACCTTCTCGTCTTCGGGGCCCTGCTGGCCGGCGGAATGGTCGTCTGCCCCGCCGCTTCGGCCCAATCCGTCGACACGGATGCGATCGACTCCTGACTCCAGTCGTGGTCCGACGCCGGATTCCTGTCGGGCTGCCTCCTCGTCGCGCGGGGTGACGACGTTCTGTACGAATGTTGTTTCGGCGACGCCAACGTGGAGCTCGGTGTTCCCAACGCCCCCGCGACGCGCTTCGCGATCGCCAGCATCACCAAGCCCATGCAGCAGGTGCTGCTCGCGCGTCTGGTGGACCAGGGTGCCCTGACGCGCGATGACCAGGTTTCGCGCTGGCTCGAGGACTTTCCGCGCGGAGACGAGATCACGGTCTACCAATTCGCCACGCACCGGGCGGCGATACCCCACCGCGTCACCGAACCGTCCAGCGAGATCTTCGCACGCACGGCTGAGGACATGGTGGAGCTGGCCATGTACACTCCTTCTGTGGTTACAGATTAACAGACGTGTCCGTAGATTTTAGGCTTGAAAATGTCTCACTATCGCTGACTGGAAGCATGGCGCGGGTCAGGAGATGCGGGCGATCGCCTCGTCCAGGCTGCCGACCGCGGTCAGGACCCGGTCGAGCTTGGTGGCGGCCAGGATCTTGGTCACGCGCTCGCTGGGGTTGGCGAAGACGATCTTCCCGCCCTCGCGCGACACCTCCTGGAACAGGACCATCAACAGGCCCAGGGAAGTCGAGTTGAACCACTCGACCTTGGCGATGTCGACGATGACGTGCGGCACGCCCTGGGCGCGGGACCGGTCGAAGACGGGTTTCAGATCCGTGACCCAGTTCTCGTTGGGCGCGTAGACCTGGGTGAAGATCAGGGTCTCCTCGCCTGAAGGTTTCCGGCGAAAGACCTCGATGGTCCAGCTGCCGACCTTGGCCTCCGGACGGACGACGAGAACCGCCCCCTGGATTTCGCTGTCGGTCATGTCGGCCCTCCTTCCGCGGGCAGGGGAATCGTTTCCGGCGACCGCCCCATTCTACTACGCATTTCCGGACCGCGTCGGTTGCGTATCTCGACGATGGTCATCCCGGGACTTCCCGAGAATACGGGGAACATATGCGCGCGTCCACGATCCTGATTCTCGCCCTCGCCGTCCTGTCCGCCCTGGCGATCGATCCCGGCCACGTCGAAGCCAACCTCTCCTTGATCCAGTTCCTGCTCGAAGCCCCTGGGATCGCCGCCGGCGACAAGACTCAACAGCCACGTCCACTTTCATGTGCTTGTCACCGACGGGGTTTTCAGCGCCGACGATGAGGGCTCGGTGGTCTTTCATCCGGCCCTGCACCTCGATCGGGATGGCTACCTGTCTGTACAACGGAAGATACGCCACCGCGGCTTGCGCTTGCCGGCGCCACGTTGCCGTTGTTGCAGGAGGCGCAGCGGCAGATGGGGCTGGAGGAAGAGCCGCCCGCAGCCGGCACCGGCGATCGGCTGCGCAAGGCCGCCGCCCGCTGCTGGGCCCTGCTGCTGACCCGTCATCGCTTTAGCGGGATCGCGCAGCGATTCAATCTACGAGTGCCTTCCCTTGCAATGTCCCCACTGCGGCCAGCCCATGCGGATCATCGCCTTCGTGCTGGACCCGCCGGTGATCCCTGGGACTGAACCCCGAGTTGACCACGAACGTGTATACCCGTCATTGCCGGGGATACCTCGGCGATCCGGCATGCGGCCTAATCCCGCGTCGGTTTCACCACGGCCAGCACCCGGGTGGTCAGCCATGGTGTCACCACGTAGATCAACAGGGGATAGATGGCCAGGGCCAGGATCAGATAGAGCTCGAAGGAAAAAACCTCATAGAACGGTCTGGCGACAGCGTCGGAGAACGCTCCGAACCCGTAATACAACCCCAGGCCCAGCACGACATTCAGGGCCCTGCCCAGCCCGGTCCCAGTTTCCGGCACGGACCCGCGAAGCAGCAGGATCCCGGCGATACCGAATCCCAGCAGATAACCGCCGAAGGCATAACTGTCATACGCACTGAACATGGCAAACGGATCTTTCTCGTCCGTGGCCAGAGCTATCTCGTTGTACCGCTCGACCCAGGCGTCCGGGACCACGAAATCCCGCAGCACCATGTGGTCCAGGGCCACTCCCACGAGCGTCACCCCCACAGCGAGAGCCAGGACGAGCCCGAGCTGGAGCAAGAGCGAGCGGGTGCGCAGCCAGCGGATGAACGGTTCGGCCATCCGGATCAGAACCGCGGCGACCGCGATCCCGGCCAGCCAGCCCCACAGGACCTGGCTGGGACTGTGGACGCCGTAATAAACGCGCGCCAGCCCGACAAAAATGATCAGCACGGCGGCCACGACCCAGACCCACAGGCGCCGGGCGTACCACGCAATCGTGCCCATGAGGGTCGCAATGCCGAGTGCGTTCCCGGAAGGCATCCCGAATTCGGTCGACACCTTCAGGGGCGTGAAGGCGTCGCTGACGTAGAACGGACGAGGCTCCGCGATGACCCATTTGGAGTAGATGATGACCGGGCCGCTGAGTGCGGCGAAGAAGCCGGCGCGGTAGCCTATCTTCCGACCGCCCAGCCAGAAGATGACCGCCGGCAGACGGCCGGCGAGATCCTGCCCCCACAACATGTTGAAGAACCAGAAGAAGGGTTTGGCGCCCAGGCCAAAGAACTCCTGGATCTGGCGGATCAAGACATATTCATCGAACATCGATACGACCCTTTCCCAGATCTCGGTAAACGACGGTCGCGGCATACGCGTTTTCTTCGGCCGCCCAACGCAAGCAGACTGACGTTGAGGAGTTCTGGAATTCGTCAGCGAATGCTACGCAGGCCATCGACATGCAGATCTCCCGAGAGACGCCGACCATCGCGCCTGGGAATCACGACATGATTCAGCGCCTCGTATCAGCCAATCACTGCAGGAAGAATCCCGCTACCTTGTCTTCCTTCAGGACGATACGGACGACAACATCATCACCCTCGTCCTTGAACGACAACTTCCACAGGTGTACGCGGTGCCCGGCCTGCATCAGTTCGCAGAGATAAGCCGCCTGGTAGCCGCCCTCCATCCGCGCCCCCAAATCCTTGTTCAGGCCAGCCACAACTGCTGGTGTCACACCCATTCTTACGGCATCCGTGGCGCCGGCCACGAAGGCCTCGCGGTCGTTGGCAATAATGGCGCCCATGAGGTTGTCGAAGGTCTTCCGTGCGGCTGTGTCCGGATCGGCGCCGTGCGCCGGGCCGGTGTTCACCAACAAGGCCGCGACGACGATCACGACCGCCAACTGAATGTTTTGCCGGGTATTCTTCATGCCGTTGGTCCTCCAATTCAAAGGGCTACGGAATCATCTCACCCGTGCCGCCGTCCAGACCCTCAGGAATTCATGGCCCAGGGAGTGGGTCGTCTTCGGAAGGCATCCGTCGGCCAGCGCACCTGCTTCGGGAGTAGCGTTCTGCATCGCAATTCCGGTTCAGGCCGCGCCTGTCAGTAGGACCATCGTGGCGCCCAGTCCGAGTCGTCTCTTCATTTCCTTGTCCATTTCGTCCAACTGCGGTGTCACGCTGCGTGAGGCCGTCACCCGGCCGGCGGCCGCGGAATCAGCACGGGTGTCCGGCGCTTGTATTCCTCGTAATTTTCCTGGCCGCCCCAGCGCTCGTCGGCCTTCTCCTCGAGCATCGGAATTCCGCTGATGCGGATCAGGAGAAACGCCACGAACACCGGCGAGATGAGGGTGGCCCACTGCCAGCCGTGCAGCACCGGCACGGCCACGACCGCCATGCCCGTCCACAGGACGATCTCGCCGAAGTAGTTCGGGTGGCGCGACCAGGCCCACAGCCCGACGTCGATGAACGCACCCTCGTTGGCGGGGTCGGCCTTGAATCGGGATTTCTGGCGGTCCGCGACAATCTCGACCAGCATGCCGAGCGACCAGATTGCAAGACCGGCAATTCCGACCGCCCCGAGCGGTTGGCGCACGCCGCCGGTGATGATAGCCAGGGCCGGGGCCGCGGTCAGCAGCACCCACAGACCCTGCAGGGTCCAGGCCATTAGGAACCGCACGGGGCGGTGCTTGAGGTCGTCGAAGCGGCGGTCGTGGCCGGCCCGGGAGATGCGTAGGAAGAGGAACGTGGCCAGACGCAGCGACCACACCAGGACCATCGCAGCCACCAGCGCTGAGCGCAGGTCGAGTCGATCCGACAGCAGGACCGCGACCACGGTGGTGCTGATGTAGGTGAGGCCGCCGACCAGGTCGTAGTAGCGTTCGGTCCGCGCCAGGGCCGAAGGGATGAAGACGAGCCAGTTGATCGCGAAGGCCACCGCGCCGCACAGCACGAAAACCGGAATCCCGCCGACACGGTCACCGCCGTCGCTGCCGGCCCACGCCATGGCGGCGCCGGCAAGAGTCGCCACCGCGACGGCGGCCGCGGCCTGAGAATTACTGGGTGTGGACACGCGGCCTCCTCATATCGGTCGCATCCTCTCATAAAATGAAGCCATCGGCAATCCCCGGGCCGGCCGGCATCGCCATGACATGATCATGCGCTTGTGTCCAGCGGGTCACGAGATCAGGCCGGTGCGGTCAGCGCGTCGAATCGTAGCGCCGTGCCAGCTCCTCGAACTCCTTGCTCGCGACGAACCCGTCCAACGAACTGGCGGGCGAACCGTTCGCCATCGACACGCCGGTCACCAGCCTCAGCGGCGGTCAGTCACGCGCCCTGATGATCGCCGACACCGCGGTATTGAGCGCCAGCCCGGTGGTGCTGATCGACGAGATCGAGAACGCGGGCATCGACCGGCAGCAGGCGTTGGACATCCTGATCAAGGAGGAGAAGATCGTGCTGATGGCGACCCACGATCCGATCCTGGCCCTGATGGGGGACCGGCGGGTTGTCATCAACAACGGGGCGATGCAGCAGGTGATCGAACCCTCTCCGGCCGAAAAGGCCAACCTCACCGAACTGCGCGCGCTGGACGACAAGCTGATGGCGCTGCGCCACCGGCTGCGCCGGGGGGAGCGGCTGGACGAGATTTGACCGCGGCGCGAGGCCACAGCGGATAGACACGGGGGCGCATGCCGCAAGCATGCGCCCCGTCTGTAAACCCCGTTGCGTTTCCCTACGGCGCGCAGAAGCAGGAACTCGTGGGCACTTTTTCCGCTCGAGGCCAGGCTTTGGCCAGCGCCGCGGCATACTGCGCGCTTTCCTGATCGCGGCCCTGAGCCGCCAACGCCAGCGTCAGGCCCTTGAGGGACCAGCCGTTGCCGGGATGCCGTTCCTGGTCTTCCCGGTACAGGGTCTCGGCTGCGGCATATTCGCCGGAGGCCATCAGGAGCGCGCCCATCGAATGGCGAACGGGCAGCATCCAGCCTGGCGGTTCGTCGTAGACGAGCCGGTCTTCAGCTTCGATCCCTCGTCGCAAGGCGCTCCAGGCTTCTTCCAGACGACCTTCCCGGAACGCCAACTCCCCTTCGAGCATCGCCGTGGCGATGGGCAGCACGTCGTGCATGCGATTGTTGAAGACCCACCAATCGTCGGGAACGGCGGCGGCGGCTTCCTCGAACTTGGCCACTTCCAGCCGCGCCTCAGCCGTGCGGTCGAGAACCGAGAGAGCGATACCCCGGGCGTAGTGGTGCACCGCGCGGGTCACCAGCCGGTGCTCCGCCGGCAGGGGTTCCGCGAGGATGTCGTCCCATTTGCCGAAGCGTATCATGACATGGTAGTTGGTCGGCATGATGCCTTCGATGAGTGAGCCGAAGGCGCGCAGAACTTCGTCCGGCATATCCCGCTCCAGTTCCCGCGCCGCCTTCAGGGCCGGTTCGTAGCGCGCCTCCATCATCGAAGCGTAGGCCAGGAAATGCTGGTTGTGGGCGTAGTAGATGAGGTAGATGCCCGGTGCCGGCGCCTGGGCCAGATATTCCTGATCGGCTTTGACAGCCCGGACATTGACATCCGCCGCGTCGGCGTACCGTCCGACCCGCGCATAGATGTGGGAGGACATGTGCACCAGGTGCCCGGCACCGGGCGCCCGGTTCTCCAGCACTTCGGCGCAGGGCACGGCCTTTTCGGGGGCCGGTCCCGCCTCCATGGCGTGGATGTAGAAATGGGCCGCGCCCGGATGGTCGGGATGGGCCTCGAGCACGCCTTCGAGGGCCGCGATGAAGGTCTCCGTCTGGCCTTTGGGCTCCAGTTCGACGGTCCAGTAGGCCCACGGCTGCAGATCCATCAGCGATTCGGCGTAAAGGGCGCCGACATCCGGATCCGGACCGAACTGCGCGAAGACTCGCCCCATCGCCGCGGCGTAGGCCTCGTCGTAGGGGCGTTGGTCGGCGGGCGCGGGCCAGGTGTAGCGCTCGGCCACCGCTTCGACCAGGGCTCTTTCCACCGGACTTTCGTCATCCAGCAGGGAGAGCGCTATCTGGGCTGCCTCGTGTCCGGCCTGCCAACGGGCCTCGGTCACGACGTGGTCGTTGATGTTCATCCCCTGCGCGTAGGCGACGCCCCACCAGGGCATGGCCGCTTGCGGATCCAGGTCGGCGGCCACTTGAAACGAGCGCGTGGCTTCGTCGTGGTTGAAGCCGTAGAGCAGAACCAATCCCTGGTCGAACCACTGCTGGGCTGCGGCCGATTCGGTGGTGATGGGTCTGGTGTAGGTGTCAAGGCCGGCAAAAAGGTGATGTTCGGTCGCTGCGGGCGGTGGGCCGCCACAGCCGGCCAGGATCGCCAGGCCAAGGCATAGGGCCCCATGAGCCAGAAGTCTTCGCAGAAGCATGATCTCCCCAGTCATTATCATTCAATCAAAGTGCTCAGCATGTGGTTGATCGGAATGGGCGACAATGCTGGTCTTGAGACTGCAGGTCAAACTCAATTACTTGGAGCAAGCCAATTTTTGGGGGCGATGGGTCCTATTTGCTGAGCCCATCTGAACTGCATCCCCCGAAATGCTCAGGTCGATCTGTTGGCCGCTCGTCACTGATTGCGCCGGGGCAAGCGGCTGGACAAGGCCTGGACTGAGCACCCGTTTTATTGACAATCAACAACCGTTTCCATATCTGTCATGGATACACACGTTCCGTTTTATATGAGGGGGCAATCATGAAAATCCTGCAATTCGCGGTCATTGCTCTGGCCGTCGGTCTCATGGCCAGCCCATGCCTGGCGATTATCGGCGTGCCCAGCCTGGTGGAATCCAACGCGACCGTGCCCGGTGGGACCGGTCAGGTCCTGACGCTGATGGTCGTACCGGACGGGAGCGGACCCGCATTCACCGAAGCCACGGATCCTGCGGGGAACGTGGTGGACGCGACCATCGAGGTGTTCCTCGCCGATAACTTCGCAAGCCCCATTCCCGGTTATCCCCGTGAGGACATCTGGCTCGAATGGGACGCGTCGTCCGCGGGCCTGGCCATCTGCACTCCGCGCCGCTACGGAGGAGGAGTCTTCGAAACCATCCATCTGGATACCGAGATGGATGACCAGGGCATCTCCCATTTTTCCCTGCCGCCGCACGCGGGCGGATACATCGCGGAACCCGTTTACGTGGCGATCAGCGGCTCGCGTTTGATCAACAATGCCGGCCTGCCGCTGCGTTTCAACAGCCCCGACATTTCCGGGGACGGCCAGGTGGATCTGACCGATGTCGCCGCGTTCGCCGCGGATTTCTTCGGCGCCTACCATTTTCGCAGCGACCTGGTCCACGACGGCAACATCAACTTGTCGGACGTCGGCCGGTTGGCCCAGCACATGGGTGCCGGCTGCCCCTGACGGGGAACCGCAGAGTGCCGCCATGCCAGTGGAGCCGCCCCCGTCGGGGGCGGCTTTTTCCTTCAGAAATGGGCCTCGGGACAACCGTATCCCGCCGCGAGTTTGACTGAATGTTTGTTTTCGTTTAAACTCAAGACAACTGCGCACTGCAGTTTATCCAACTCCTTGTTCCCAGGAGGTTGCCATGGCGCGAAAGTTAATGTCCCTGTTGCTGATTGCCATCACCACGCTGTTCGCCGCCCAGAGCGTGGCCTGCAGCTGCGTCGGCCGCCCGGGCACCATCGCCGAGGAATACCAGCTATCCGACAAGGTGTTCCTGGGGACCGTCCAGTCCGTGGGGTTTACGGCCAACGGTTACCAGCGCCTGGCGGTCATCCAGGTGGAACAATCGTGGAAGGGCTACCCGGGCGCGCTCGTTCTGGTGGTGACCGAGGTCAACAGCGCCGCCTGCGGGGTCGAGTTCCTGCCCGGCCAATCATGGGTGGTCTTCGGCACCGACACGATGTACGACGGCGGCGAGGCGGTCTATACGCATATCTGCACCCTGGCGGTGCAGGAAGAATATGCGGGCGCCATCATGGCCGAACTCCAGGTCATCCCGGTCCAGCAGAGCGCCTGGGGCAGGTTGAAGGCGAGTTACCGCTGACCAGGGTCAGCTGTGCAGCGTTTAGGGTTCCCGCAAATGGGATCCGTGGATGGGTTTGCCCAAACCGATCATTGTACCCGCCGAATGACCATGGACCCCCAATCCGATCTTGAGTATCGTATTCTTCTGATACGAATCCACCCGCCACACGTGTCACTCAGCCCGCAGGATACGCCATGATCGGCCAGTCATTGGCCCATTACGAGATTCTCGATTCCCTGGGTTCAGGGGGGATGGGCGAGGTCTACCTGGCGCTGGACACCAAGCTGGACCGCAAGGTGGCTTTGAAGACCCTCAGAAGTGCCGGCGAGGCCTCCGCGCTGGAGCTGGCACGGATCAGGCGCGAAGCCAGGGCCACCGCCGCGCTCAACCATCCGGGGGTGGTCACGGTGTTTGCCGTCGAGGAAGCCGAGGGCATCACCTTCATCACCATGGAGTACGTCGCCGGCCGGACCCTGGACCGCTTGATCCCGGCCGGCGGCATGGCCGAAGAGACGTTTCGTACTCTGGCTGGTCAGCTGGCGGCCGCCGTGGCGGCCGCCCATGCGGCGGGGATCACTCACCGGGATCTGAAGCCGGGCAACGTCATGATCGATGCCCACGACCGGCTCAAGGTTCTCGACTTCGGCCTGGCTTCCATGGCGGCCCCCGCAACCGACACAGGCGAACCCGCCCTCACGGTGGACATGATGACCAGGCCGGGAACGGTTCTGGGCACGATGCCCTACATGAGCCCCGAGCAGGTGTGCGGCGAGACCGCCGCTGCCCGTTCGGATGTGTTTTCCCTGGGATCGATTCTCTACCGGATGGCCGCCGGGCAGCGGCCCTTTCGCGGGAGCAGCCTGGCCGAATTTGCCTCGTCGATCCTGCGGGACGACCCCGTACCCCTGAACGACATCCGCCCCGCTTTTCCGGCCGATCTGGTGCGGATCATCGACCGCTGTCTGCAGAAGGAGCCCGCCGCCAGGTTTGCCGATGCGGGCGCACTGTCCGACGCCCTCAGCCAGGCGCTATCCGGCGCCGCAACTCCCACGACGCCGCCGGACCGGGCAACGCCTCTGTGCGGGGTGGTGGATTTCACCAACATCAGCGGGGATCCGGCGGCCGAGTGGCTGGCCACCGGCATTGCCGAGACCGTGACGGTGGATCTGAACAAGCTGCCGCAGGTCCAAACGGTTCCCCGGGACAGGATCGTGGCGGTCTGGTCGCAGCTGGAACCGGGTGATGATTCCGCCGTGCTGGCAGCGACCCGGCGCCTCGGTCTGGATTTTCTGATCACCGGGGGTTTCCAGAAGCAGGGGGACCGGATCCGTATCACGGGCCAGATTCTCGATGTCCGTCGGAATGCCGCCGCCGGCACGATCAAGCTCGACGGCATCATGGACGATATCTTCGAACTGCAAGACCGGGTTCTGGCCGGTCTGCTGGACGAGGCGGACATTGTACCAGGCGGGGCGGACCGCGGCGGCCCGCGGCCCCGGCCGGCCGGCGCCCTCCTGGCTTACGAAAAGTACTCGCGGGCCAAGGCCAAGCTGCTGCACATGGGCGTCAAGGCTTTCGCCGAGGCGGAGGAGCTGCTGCAGGAGGCCCTCGAGCTCGATCCGGATTACGCACTGGCCCACACGGCCTTCGGCCAGATGCGGGCCATGCGGTTCATCGCCACCACCGACCGGCGCGATCTGACCGAGGCCATCGAGCATCTGGAACAGGCCAGCGCCGCCGATCCGGATCTGGATGAACCATGGACCTGGCGCACCTACTGTCTGGGCCGCCTCGATCGTTTCGAGGAGGCGATCGCCTGCGGCCAGCAGGCCATCTCCCTGAACCCCGCCCGGCCCCAGGCCCACTATTTCACCGGAGTCGCGTACTGGATGCGCGGGGCGTCCCACTATGAACCCGGCGACTGGGACAAGGCGGCGGACCATCTTGCCCGGACCGTCAAGCTGCAGCCCACCTATCAGCCGGGCTACATGGCGCGGTTCGATGTCCTGTTCCGTCTGGGGCGCTGGGTCGAAGCCCGTCGGGACGCCGAGATGGCCGCGGCGGTGGAAGCATCGGGCAACTGGGAGGTGGCCCAGTTCTTCGGCGCCGAGACCCAGCTCGGTTTCCTGGATCTGGCCGAAGGTCGCCCCGACCGGGCGGCCCGCCGGTTCCAGGTCTCGGAGCAGCGCCTCGTCGGCAGTGTCCACGTCTATGCCCCTCTGTTCCTGGTCATGAACCACTGCGGCTTGGCGGGCGTGGCAACCGCCGCCGGCGATCACGAGAAGGCCCTTTCCCTGTTGAAAGAGGCCCGCGAGCTCGGGCAGCGCCATCCGCGCACCCTGGGCATGGGCCGGGTCCTGGTGCGGGTCGGCTACATGACGGCGGCGGCCCTGGCGGCCGCCGGTCGGGTCGATGACGGCGCCGTCCTCATGACGCAAACCGACAATTTTTTCGAATCACGTGACCAATTCGACTTTGCCGGTGTCTGGATGAACATGGACGCCGATCTCCATCTGGAGGGCGCCCGGGCGTGGGATGCGCTCGGACGGCCGGATCAGGCCGCAGCGGCCCGTGATCTGGCGGTAATCCACGGCTGGCCTTCGCCGTAGTCGGCGAGCCGTTACTTAGGGTTGTGATGGGGTGATGATGTGCTAGGCTTCACCTCGTGAGTTTACGATCACCGATTCGATTCGAGCCATCAAGGAGGCCACAGGAATGAGAAGGATTTTTGGCGCATTGTTGTTCACGGCGGTGTTGTGCACCACCGGTGTCGTTGGTTCTGGGGCGTTGGCCGCGGATGATTCGCCGGGTTGGTATCTGGACGCCGATCTGGCCCTGGTATCGACCACCGGTAACTCGGAATCCAGCACCCTGGGGATGGGGGCCAAGCTGCGCCGCCAGTGGACCAGGTCCGATTTGACCTTCTCCGGCGGCGCCACGCGCACGGAGTCCGCGCTCATCACGCGCACGGCGCAAGGCACCGATGCTGCGTTCACGGTGCTGGAAGACAAGGTGACCACGCGCACCGCCGAGCTCTATTTCGCCCGCGGCTGGTATCGCTACCACGTCAGCCCCAAGTTCTTCACCTACACCGGCGTCGATTGGCTGGCCAACAAGTTCGCCGGCATCGACAGCCGCTTCCTGGTCGCCCTGGGCGCCGGTAACACCTGGCGGAACGACGAGAAGCTCAAGCTGGAGACCTTCTACTCCCTGACCTACACCTTCCAGGAAGACGTCGTGGAGAACCCGTTCAACAAGAGCGACTTTCCCGGCTTCCGGTTCGGCTACGACCTGGGAGCCCAGCTTTCGGCCAGCACGCGGTTCGAGAGTAATCTGACGGGTGACTGGAACCTGGACAACTCCGACGACATCCGGTTCAACTGGTACAACGCGCTGCCGGTGAGCATCAGCGAATCGCTGCAGCTGAAGCCGTCGGTGCAGATGCTGTGGCTCAACGAGCCGTCGCTGACCAACATTCCCCTGGTCGATGGCGCCGGTGTCCCGACCGGGGACACGGTGGCCGCACCTCTGAAGAAGCTGGACACCATCTTCACGCTGGCCCTGGTGGTCAAGCTCGGTCCGAAGGCGGAATAGCCGACGGGTTCGTCGGGGCGCACAGGCGCCCCGACCAGCCCCGCCTCGCCTAGAGGTTGGGGTGACGGCTGCGACTGTCCGCATGACATTCATTCCGGTTTCACCGATTTCCACACCGACATCCTCACGTTTGCTGTCCACCTCGCCGATGGCGGTCGGCCACGGGTCTGTATAGTCTTTGTGCCTCCCACTCGAATGAAGGAAGACTGATGGAAAAGTACGATGTGATCGTCATCGGCTCCGGTACCGCCGGCTACACCGTGGCCAAGAAGTGCCGTGAATCCGGACTGACGGTGGCCGTCGTGGAAAAGGATGTCCTTGGTGGCACCTGCGCGCTGCACGGCTGCCAACCGAAGAAGTTCTTCGTGGTTCAGGCGGAGATGCTGCGCCTGGCCGAGCATCTCCAGGGCAAGGGCGTCGTGACGTCGCCGCAGCTGGACTGGGGCCGGATCGAAGCCTTCAAACGCGAGTTTACCGCCGCGGTGCCCGGCGGTACCGAGGCGTTCATGGCGAAGATCGGCGCGACGGTCTACCGGGGCACCGCCCGTTTTGCCGGGCCCGGGCGGGTGGTCGTCGGCACGGTCGATCTGCAAGCGGACGCCGTGGTCCTGGCCACCGGCGCCACGCCGCGGATCCCGGCCATCCCGGGTATCGAACTGGCGCTGACGAGCGACGACTTCCTGGATCAGAAACAGCTGCCGGCCTCGGTCCTCTTCATCGGCGGCGGCTACATCTCCTTCGAATTCGCCCACGTGGCCGCAGCGCTGGGAGCCAAGGCCACGATCCTCAACAAATCCAGCCGTGTGCTCAAGCAGTTCGACGCGGAACTGGTCGACGCTGCCGTGGAAGCATCCCGCGACGCGGGGATCGCCGTTTGCGTGGAGCAGGATCCGGTGGAACTGACCCGTACGGCCGACGGCGTCCGGGTGCGCTGTGCCTCGGGCGAGGAATTCGCGGCGGCCGCGGTCTATCTGGGTGCCGGCAGGGTGCCCAATCTCGGCGAGCTCAACCTGGAGGTCCTGGGCGTCGACGCGGATCCCCGGGGATTGGCTGTCGACAGCGCCATGCGGGTTGTGGGCCAAGCCGGCCTCTATGCCGTTGGTGATTGCGCCCGGACTCCGGCCCTGGCGCCGGTGGCCGACCGGGAAGCCCTGGTGGCGGCGGCGCGGATCGCCGGCGAGCCGCTGACGATGGACTACCGCACCGTACCGAGCGTCTGTTTCACCCAGCCGGCCCTCGGGGCGGTGGGTCTGACCGAAACCGAGGCCCAGGCGCGGGGGATGGCCTTCACCGTGCGTCGGGGCGATACGGCCAGATGGGCTAATCTGCGCCGCCTCGGCGCCAAACACGGCAAATACAAGCTGTTGGTGGACCCTGAGGGTCAAATTCTGGGTGCCCACCTCCTGGGGCACGAGGCCGGAGACATCATCAATCTGTTCGCCCTGGCCATGAAGGGCGGGCTGCCGGCAAGTATCTTCAAGGAAATGATGTGGGCGTACCCCACCCTGACCTCCGATACGAAATACATGGTCTGATGGCATCGGGGCGTGGCGGGCACGAAAAAATGAGAATGAATGTTGAAATCTTGAGGTTTTGAACTAGCTTAGGTGCAATTAACGCCTGGGGATTAACTGCACATTCAGGGAGAATACAGCAATGACGAACCGTTCGAAGGTCGCCGACTACAAGGTCGCGGACATCAATCTGGCCGATTTCGGCCGCCGTGAAATCCAGTTGGCTGAAGCCGAGATGCCGGCTCTGATGGCCCTGCGCAAGAAATACAGCGCCAGCAAGCCCCTGAAGGACGCGCGCATTCTGGGCTGCATCCACATGACGATCCAGACCGCGGTCCTCATCGAAACCCTGGTCGAGCTCGGCGCCGAGGTGCGCTGGTCCTCCTGCAACATCTTCTCGACGCAGGACCATGCCGCCGCCGCGGTCGCCGCCTCGGGCACGGCCGTCTACGCCTGGAAGGGACAGACCGTCGAAGAGGGCGAGTGGTGCATCGAGCAGACCATCCTCAAGGACGACAAACCCTGGAACGCGAACATGATCCTGGACGACGGGGGCGACCTGACGGGCATGGTCCATGAAAAGTATCCCCAAATGCTGGATGCGATCCACGGCATCACCGAGGAGACCACCACGGGCGTGCACCGCCTGCTGGAGATGGTGGAAACCGGCGAACTCAAGGTGCCGGCCATCAACGTGAACGATTCGGTCACGAAATCGAAAAACGACAACAAGTACGGCTGCCGCCACAGCCTGAACGACGCGATCAAGCGCGGCACCGACATGCTCATGGCCGGGCGCAAGGCCCTGGTCGTGGGTTACGGCGACGTGGGCAAGGGCTCGGCCCAGAGCCTCCGCCAGGAGGGCATGATCGTCAAGGTCAGCGAGATCGATCCCATCTGCGCCATGCAGGCCTGCATGGACGGCTTCGAGGTCGCTTCGCCCTACGTCGACGGCGTCAACACGGGCACCCTCAAGGGCGTCGACACGGCCCTGATGGGCAGCCTGGACCTGATCGTGACCACCACCGGCAACACCAACGTGTGCGACCGGCACATGCTGGCGACCATCAAGCCCGGCGCGGTGGTCTGCAACATCGGCCACTTCGACAACGAGATCGACACCGCCTTCATGCGTGAGAATTACGATTGGACCGAGGTCAAGCCCCAGGTCCACCGCATCCAGCGCAGCTAGAACGACGAGCACGACTATATCCTGCTGCTGTCGGAAGGCCGTCTGGTCAACCTGGGCAACGCCACGGGGCATCCGTCGCGGATCATGGACGGGTCGTTCGCCAACCAGGTCCTGGCCCAGATGTACCTGTTCGAGAAGAAGTGGGCCGACACCAAGAGCGAGCCGATCACGGTGACCGTCCTGCCCAAGAAGCTGGACGAAGAGGTGGCCGCGGCCATGGTGAAGGGCTTCAACGGCGTGATCACCAAGCTGACGCCCGATCAGGCCGAGTACATCAACGTGAAGGTCGAAGGGCCCTACAAGACCGACGACTACAAGTACTAGGCGACTGGAAGAGCGTGATGAAGGGCCGGCAAGACGATGCCGAAGCCGAGCGAGACAGCCATGGGGATGAGGTAGGTGGCCTGCCGCGAGGTCTCCAGGATGATGGGCGTCAGTCCGCCGAAGGTGGTCAGCGTGGTGAGCATGATGGGCCGGAAGCGGCGGATGCCGGCCTCGTGAATGGCGGCGAAGGCGCTGTGCCGGCCGCGGTGACGATTGGCGTGGTCCACCATGATGAGGGAGTCGTTCACCACCACGCCCGCCAGGGCGATCACCCCCATGAGACTGATGAGCGAGAGATCGTGGCCCAGAATCAGGTGGCCGATCACCGCGCCCACGATGCCGAAGGGAATGGCCGTCATCACGATGAGCGGCTGCAGGTAGCTGCTGAAGGCCACCGCCAGCAGGGCGTAGACCGCCAGCATCGCCAGGCCGAAGCCGCCCCACAGCGCCCGGGTCGATTCGCGCATCTCGGCCTGGCTGCCCTGGAAGGTCCAGGTCAGGCCGGGGTGTTCGACGCGCAGCGCGGGCAACACCTCGTCCCGGATCTCGTTGAGCACCCGGGTCATGGCGCTCTTGGGCTCGACGTCCATGCTCACGGTGACCACGCGCCGCCCGTCGCGCCGGTTGATGGAGGTGAAGGCCTCGTTGCGGACCACGTCCACCACGTCCAGCAGCGGCACCTCGGTGCCGGCGGGCGTGCGCACCACGAAGGCGTCGAGGTTCTGCAGGTCCTGGCGCTCGGTCCGCGGGAACTTCACCCGCACCTCGAACTCGTTGGTGCCGCGCAGCTGCCGGGTGGCCAGGGCGCCGTAGAAGGCGTCGCGCACCTGCTGGCCCACGTCGGTGGCCGTGAGGCCCAGGTGACGGCCCTCGGGCCGCAGCCGGAAGTCGAACTGCGCCTTGCCCTTGTTGTAGTTGTCGCTGACGTCGCGGGTGGCCTCGAACTCCTCCATGATCTGGCGGAAGGTGCGGCTGGCGGCCTCGAGCACGTCGATGTCGTTGTGGCTCAGGTCGACCGTGATGTCCTGCTGCCAGCCGCCCGGACCTGATTCCGCCTCGAAGGTGATCTGGTCGACGCCCTCGAGGTCGCCGATCTCGTCGCGCCAGAGCGCGATGACCTCGGCGGCGGACATGTCGTGCTCGTCGGGCGGCCGCATGACGATCTCCACGTCGATGAAGTTCTGGCCGCGCACGTTGGTCTTGACGCCCTCGGCCACGCGGAAGAGGTCGTGCCGGGCGAACATGGCCATGGTGGAGTCGGTCACCGCGCGCGCCACCCGCGCAGCCTGGTCGACGGTGGTGCCCACGGGCAGGCGCACGCCGGCCTCGATCTCGTCGGCCGCCACCTCCGGCATCATGATCATGCCCATGTGCCCGCTGGTGGCGTAGCCGCCGATCACGATCAGCAGGGTGATCGCAGCGGTCATGGTGACGTAGCGATGGCGCAGGCAGAGGTCCAGGACGCGCCGGTAGTGGTGCTGCACGAAGTGGTCGGCACGTCTTGCGAAAACCTCCTGCCAGCGGTGCAGCACACGGCCCCCGAGCCGGCCCGGTCCCGCCGCAACGTGACCCAGGTGCGCCGGCAGGATGATCAGCGCCTCGACCAGCGACATCAGCAGCACCACGATCACCACCGCGGGCAGCGGCCACCAGAACTTGCCGGTCGTCCCCGGGATGAACAGCAGCGGGCACGAAGGCGACGATGGTGGTGAGGATGCTGAAGGTCACCGGCCGCGCCATCTCGCGCACGCCCCGGATGGCCGCCGCCAGGGGCGTCATGCCGCGCTGCCGGTACTCGAAGACGTTCTCGCCCACCACGATGGCGTCGTCCACGACGATGCCCAGCACCACCAGGAAGGCGAACATCGAGATCATGTTGATGCTCACGCCCACGAGCGGCAACAGCGCGAGGCCCCCGACGAACGAGACCACCATGCCCATCATCACCCAGAAGGCCAGGCGGTACTCCAGGAAGAGGGTGAGGATGCCCATCACGATCACCACCGCCAACACGCCGTTCTCCAGCAGCAGCGACAGGCGCTGGCGGTAGTCGTCGGCGGTGTTGTTGTCGATGCGCGTCTGCACCCCCGCCGGCAGGGTCGCTGCGAACTCCTCGAGGATCACGCCTCGCACCCGCCTCGGCGATCTCCAGCGGCGACTGGTCGCCCACGCGGAAGATGTTCAGCTCGACCGAGGGCTGGCGGTCGAATTGGGAGTGGAAGCGGCCCTCCTCGAAACCGTCGCGGATCTCGGCGATGTCGCCCAGGGTGACCACGGCGCCCGACCCCGCGGCGATCACCACCACGATCGGCGAACTGCTCGGCCCACTGCTTGCGCTCGGTGAGTCGGAGCAGGATCTCGCCCGAACTGGTCTCCACGGCGCCGGCGGGCACGTCCTCGCTGGAGTCGCGGACGATGCGCGCCACCTCGCCCAGGGTGAGGCGGAACTCGCGCAGCGTCTGCAGCGGGCTCTCCACGTGGGTCACGAAGTCCGGCACGTTGCCCAGCTCCACCTGCGTGATGGCCGGATCGGTGAGCAAACGGTCGCGCAGGCGCTCGGCCAGCTGGCGCAGGGTCCAGACGTCGACGTTGCCGTAGAGCCCAACCTCCATGACCTCGCGCTGTTGCGACTGCAGGGTGACCTCGGGCTGCTCGATGTCGTCGGGGAAGGTGCGGATGCGGTTGACGGCCTGGTCGATGTCCTGGAAGGCCTGCATGCGGTCGGTTCCCGAGACGATCTCGATCTCCACCGTCCCGGAGCCCTCACGGGCGGTCGACGTGATCTCCTTGATGCCCGACACGCCGCGTACCGCCTCCTCCACCGGCAGCAGGATGCCCTGCTCCACCTCCGCCGGCGCGGCCCCCGGGTAGACCACGCTCACCTCCACGATGTCCAGCGCGAACTGTGGGAACACCTCCTTCTGGATGTTGAGCGCGGTCCAGACGCCGCCGCCCAGGAGCAGCAGCATGAGCAGGTTGGCGGCGATGGTGTTGCGCGCCATCCAGGCCAGCACGCCGGAGTCGTCGTGGCGGTCGGCACGCCCGGTCAGGGTGTGTCCCCCGGAGGAGCGACGAGGCGCAGGGGCGCGCCTTCGGCCACGGTCGCCAGGTCGGTGGTGACGATGCGGTCGCCCGCTTCGAGCCCGGCGGAGACGTAGGCATACCGCGCGTCGCGCAACACGATCTCCACGTCGGGAATGCGCAGCGAGTCGCCCTCCATCACCCAGACAGTATCCCCCTGTCGAACCAGATCAAGTTCCAGTCGCACAACGTCGGCCACCTCGCGCGCGCCGATGCGCGCCTCGACGTAGGCGCCGATCACCAGCGGTGGCTCGTCCGGTGCGCCGGGCCGGCGACCGAGCGGATCGGGCACGGTCACCAGCACCCGCGCGAGGCGGGTCTCGTCGTCGAGGGCGGCGATGTGGCTGTAGACGGCCCCGCGCGGGTCGCGTCGTCGGTCCAGGCGGCCGGATCGTGGATCTCTACGGGCGCGCCGGGCCTGTCCGGGGGCGTCGGGGAACTCGATCCAGCGCAGGCGGTCGCGGGGAACGGTGGCCACGATCCAGTAGGCATCCAGGCCCACCAGCCGCCCGAGTGGGTCGCCCACGTCCACCTGCGAGCCCACGTTGACCTCGCGGGAAATCACCTGCGCGGAGAAGGGCGCGGTGACGCTGGCACGGTCGAGATCCAGTTCAGCCTGCTTCACGGCCGCCTCGGCCGCCGCCACGCGCGACTGCGCCGCCTGCAGCTGGGGCTCGCGCAGGACGAGCGCCTCGTTGCGGGCGGCCAGGTCCTCGCCGAGGAGTTCGTAGTCGAGCTGGGCCACGCTCTGGCGGCCCATCTCCAGCTTGAGATCGGCGATCGCTTGGCTCAGATCGCTGCGCCGCTGCTGCAGCACGTTCTCGAAATCGGCGGGGTCGATGCGCACGAGCATCTGGCCAGCGGTCACAACGCCGCCGGGAGTGAATTCGGGCGCGCGCTCGACGATCTGCCCGCCGACGCGCGGCCGGAGCACGATATCCTCCGCCGGCTCCACGGTGCCCATCGCCACGATCTCCGGCCGGAAGGTGCCGCGCTCGGCTGCGACGACCTCCACCAGCATGGGCGTCAGCTTGGAGGCGGCTGCGCGCTTGGCGGTCGGCTCGGTCGCGAAGACCGGATCATGATCACCGCGCCGACCAGGACGATGCCGGCGCAGAGCACGGGTGCGGCGCCAGTGTCGACCGCGCGGCGGTCGGTCGTGGTGGCGCTGGTCATGATCATCTTGCCGCCTGACTTTCACTCTCGAGGAGTCGACTCGGGCGTGTCCGTGGACTCGCGGCTGCGCGCCGGCCGGTTCGGCAACGAATCCCCCGGCCAGGGCACGGTAGAGGGCGATCCGGTTCTCCAGCATCGCCAGCCGCGCGTCCAGCAGGTCGCGCTCGAGCTGCTGCTGCGCGATCTGTGCCGTGAGCACGTCGAGGAAGCCGCCGACACCGTTGAGGTACTCGAGCTGCAGGCGCCGGCGGGTCTGCTCGGCGAAGGTCATCTGCCGCTCGAGGCTCTCCAGCCGTTTCCGCTGGGCGTCTTCCTCCACCAGGGCGTCCTCCACCTCGCGGAACGCGACGAGCACGCTCTGTCCAGATTCGTAGAGTCGTTGCTGTCGACGCGCGTCCGCCCGGTCGACCTGGGCGCTCAGCTCGCCGCCGGTGAACAGGGCGAGCAGGTTGCCCGCCAAGGGCGAGCCAGTCGTCAAACAGCTCGGCTAGGGCGAATCACTCGTCGACGAATCGTGGCGGAGAGCGACAGCCGCGGGAGCGGGCGCTGACGGCGGCGGCAGATCCCGGTCGGCGCCGGCGAGCCGCAGGAGGCGCTCTGGACGTCGGGACGCCGCTGGACGAGTTCGGCCGGCAGCCCCGTGGCCGGTAGCGGCGGCAGAGCGGGCAATCGGGACGACGGCGTCTCCAGGGGAGCGTTAGGCGGCAGCCCCAGCAGGACGGCGAGGCGGTGCCGCAACATCTCGACGCGGGCGTCGGCGATCAGGACGTTCTCCCCGGTCGCTTCCACCAGTTGGCGTTGGCGCAGGATGTCCGCGCTGCGGATCTGGCCGGT
Organism: Candidatus Krumholzibacteriia bacterium; assembly: GCA_942492615.1. Classification (GTDB taxonomy): domain Bacteria; phylum Krumholzibacteriota; class Krumholzibacteriia; order LZORAL124-64-63; family LZORAL124-64-63; genus CALOFL01. The sequence continues at coordinate 190,392 of CALOFL010000017.1, read as the reverse complement.
GCGGAAGCGCGCCTCGAGCAGTCGGAGCGAGGTCTCGTTGGTCTCCACCTGCTGCCGCAAGAGTTCGGTCTGGGCCGGGCCTCCGTGAGCTGGAACCAGGCGCGCACGACCTCGGCCGAGAGCGAGGCGCGACGGTGCGGTAGTCGGCCAGCGAGGCGCGGGCGCGGTAGCGCTCGGCGTCCACTTCGGATCCGATCCGGCCCCAGAGGTCGATCTCGTAGCTGGCTGAGAGACCGAGGAAGCGGCTGTCGTCGCTGCCGGCTCAGAACGTCGAACTCGCCCCGATCTCGAGGAAGGTCGGGATAGCGCCGCCGCCCACCACGCCGACCGCGGCTTCGGCCTCGCGCATCCGCTGCCAGGCGGTCTTGAGGTCGAGATTATCGCGCAGCGCGCTGTCGACGACCGCGGGAGGGTGGAATCTTCGAAGCTGGTCCACCAACGCTGGGGATCGATCACGCCGGTCTCGGAAAAGGCCGGGGGGACGACAGGGATGGAGCGGGGCGGTCCGCGGTGCACAGCCGGCCAGGCCGAGCGCCGCCGGCAAGACGACGACGGCCGCCCGGAGTAGGGCGCGCTTGCGACTCGACCGTCCGGGGATCGCCGGCGATCTGGCCATGGACTCATCTCTCCCTCGGTGTCGTGGTTGGCGGCTCGCTCGCGATCGATCGGCCAAATCATCGCTGCAACACGGATAATCCGCCAGGCCCGGACCGCTCTTCGATCCAGCGTACCCGTCCGTCCGCCGTCCCGAGGCGCCGGACGGGCGCCGAGCCGCCGGGAAGCCATCATGGGTGCAAGCAGGAGTCCGGTGCCGCAGGAGTGGTTCATCGACGCCGTTGCGAAGATGGGCTTCCCCGCATCTGCGGTCTTTGCATGGTTGCGTATCTCGCGGGGTTCTAGGTGGGTCGTTGCGCACGGAACCGGGTGCGGTATTCGGCGAAACGGACGCCTCGTTCGGCGCTTTTGGCACGTGGCATCTGGAGCGTTGCCCGTATCGAGGAACGGTTCGACGATTTTTTACCGCCGGCGTGACCCCTGTCCGGTTGTCGGTGCGGCAGGCAGAGGATGAATTGAGGTTTTCCCGGATGAACATCTTCGTGCTGGACAAGGATATCAGGAAATGCGCGGAGTATCATTGTGACCAGCATGTCGTCAAGATGATACGCGAGAGCGCGCAGTTGATGTGCACCGCAATGAACAAGAAGGGCATGCACACACCCTACAAGTCGGCACATGCTAACCATCCGTGCGTACTGTGGGTCGAGCGGTCATTCGAAAATTTCCTGTGGTTGAAGGTTCTTGCCACCGCGCTCAATGAGAGTACCACCACCGATTCGACAAGGGGACAGATCACAAGTCGATGTCCGTCATCCACGATATTTCACATCATGATTTCGAAAACCTGGGCCTGACCGAATTCGCTCAAGCCATGCCCGACAGGTACAGGGTTCCCGGCGATCCGGTCACGGCGTACCGCCGGTTCTATCTGGGGGAGAAAATGACATTTGCGAAATGGACGAAACGGAGTGTTCCGCTTGGGTGCCGGAGTCCGGGCAAGGAGACGAATAATCCACCTGGCGCTGGTCAGTCAGCCCGGCAGGAGGCCCGCGGCCGTGGCCTGCCCTCGGGTTCCTGGTCCGTCAGAACTGAAGGTGTGGATCTGGAGTAAGCAGGGCCACAACTGCGAGATCCACTCCCCCTCAACGTGAAGGTCAGCAGGCCGACGAAGACCGACTACAAGTACTAGACCACGGTTCGGTGGTCCGTTAGAATGAAGGGCCGGCTTCCCCAGGGAGGCCGGCCTGTTGCTTGGGAACCCTGCCGGGAGGAAACGATGAAAAAGCTGATGGCCCTGTCGATCGTGCTGGTCCTGATCATCGCCGCAGTCGCGGCCGCCGCGGTTGTCCGGACCGAGGCCAACAACGGCAACCTGGTGATGGAGGACATTCCGCCGATTCCCGACACGGTCGTCAAGGACCTCAATCGTTATCAGAACGTCCGGTCGGCGAGTTTCCTGTCCTGGAACGCGGCGGGCAGCAGCATCTTCGTCTCCACCCGTTTCGGTGACGTCAGCCAGGTGCACCGGGTGGACCATCCGGGCGGCGCCCGCCACCAGATCACGTTCTTCAAGGAGCCGATCGGAGGTTTGAGCCGGCAGCCCCACGGGTCGCGGATGATCTTCACCATGGACGCCGGCGGCAGCGAGTTTTCCCAGATCTTCGCGCTGGATCCCGCCGGTTCCAGCGACGCGGTCATGCTGTCGGACGGTGAATCGCGGAACACCGCCGTCGTGTGGGACCGGGCCGGCAAGCAGATCGCGTACCAGAGCACGCGGCGCAACGGGTCGTCCAACGACATCTGGGTGATGGACGTGACGGCGCCGGAGTCGGCGCGCATGGTGCTCGAGTCGCCGGACGGCACCTACTGGGCCGGCGCGGACTTTTCGCCCAGACAATTCCCAGCTGCTGATCGTCAACTACGTCGGCAACGCCGACTCGCGGGTTCAGCTGCTGGATATCGCCACCGGCGAGCTGCGCTTGCTGGCGGGCAACCCCGAAGCCCCAGTTCGAACCTGCCTATGGCCTTCGATCGTGACGGGACGGGCTTCTGGTACATCACCGACACCGGCGGCGAGTTCCAGCAGCTCGCCTGGCAGTCGCTGGCGGCCGGCTCCGCACCGGTGATCGTGACCGGAGACATTCCCTGGAACGTCGAGGGCGGCACCTTGAGCGAGGACCGCACGCGCGGGGTGTTTGCGGTGAACGCGGGCGGCATGTCGCAGATCTACCTCATGGACACGGCCACCCGCGAGTACGCGCCCGTCTCGGTGATTCCCACCGGCCTGGCCGGCGGCATGGAATTCAGTCCCGACGGCACGCGGCTCGGTATCACCCTGAACACGCCCAAGACCCCGAGCGACAGTTTCGTGCTGGAGCTGGGCGCCGGCGCCCTGGAGTACGGCGATTTGACCCGCTGGACCTACAGCGAAGTCGGCGGCCTGGACACGTCGCTGTTCATCGAACCCGAACTGGTGGCATACCCGACCTTCGACAGCGGGCAGGGCGGTCCCGACGCCATCCCCGCCTGGGTCTACAAACCTGCCGGGAAGGGCCCCTGGCCGGTCATCATCTCCATCCACGGGGGCCCGGAAAGCCAAGCGCGGCCCGCCTTCGCGAGCACGTACCAGCTGTGGTTGAGCAAACTGGGCGCTGCGGTCATCGTGCCGAACGTCCGCGGCTCGAGCGGCTACGGCAAGCACTTCCTGTCGCTGGACAACGGCTTCAAGCGCGAGGACTCGGTCAAGGACATCGGTGCCCTGTTGGACTGGATCGCGACCCAGCCGGACCTCGACGAGGACCGGGTGGCCGTCTTCGGCGGCAGCTACGGCGGGTACATGGTGCTGGCCAGCGGGGTGCACTACAGCGACCGGCTGAAAGCGGCGGTCGACATCGTCGGCATCAGCAACTTCGTGACCTTTCTCGAAAACACCCAGGACTACCGCCGGGATCTGCGGCGCGCCGAATACGGGGACGAACGCGACCCGGACATGCGGGCACACCTGGAAAAGATCAGTCCGCTCAACAGCGTCGACAGGATCACGGTGCCGATGATGGTGGTGCAGGGCGAGAACGACCCGCGCGTGCCGGTGACCGAGGCGATCCAGGTGGTGGAAGCCTTGCGGGCCAACGGCCAGCCGGTGTGGTACATGAACGCACTGAACGAGGGCCACGGTTACCGGAAGAAGGAGAACCGCGACATCTACCAGCAGGCGACCACGATGTTCTTCCAGAAATACCTGATCGGACAGTAGCGCGTTTCTCCGGCGGTACGGGGCGTCTCCAGAGCTGGAGGCGCCCTTTTTCGTCGGGCCTAGAGCTCGGGCTCCCGCTCGACGGCCGTCTCGAGGATGACGAAGGTCTCGGTGGACTGGATATCGACAAACGCCTGCAGCTTTCCCGAGAGAAAGGCGTGGAGTGCGGCCATGTTCCGGACCATGACCTTGACCAGCAGGCTGTACGTGCCGGTGGTGTAGTGGACCGCCACGATTTCCGGCATGGCCTTGAGCTTGTCCTGGATGTCGCCGCTGGCCCCGGCCCGGGCCAGGCGGATGCCCACCAGGGCCGAGACGTCGTAGCCCAGGGCCTGGTAGTCGATGGCCAGCTTCGCCCCGGTGACGATGCCGGCATCCTTCAGTTTGGCCATCCGCTGGTGGATGGTCCCTCCGGAAACACCCAGTTCCCGTGCAATTTCCAGGTAGGCCAGCCGGCTGTCCGCGCGCAGTAGTTCGAGAATCCTGCGGTCGGTGCTATCGATCTGATAGTTCATGGCACTTTCCTTGAGAACCAGATGACAATATGATAGAATAAATATAAAAATACAGACAAACAGGTATCAATACAAGCTATTTAAATAACAATTTGACATAAAGATACGGATTTAGTTTACTGATTGATCAGCGGTCACCTACCCAAGCCATGAAACGAGAAGGTCATGATTCGCCCCCGAAGCGCCACCAAGCCCTACCTGGGCATCGCCGCCATCGAACCCGTCGACCTGAAGGATGAACAGATCCGGATCGCCCTGGACCGGACACGGGGCGCCCTGACCAGCCCCCGGCTGGGCAAGATCCTCAAGGTGCGCACGGCGATCCAGCAGATCCTCTGCGACGAGCTGGTCGCTGCAGGCTACGTGCACCCGCCGGTCTACATGCTTTCCGGTTGCACCGATCCTCTCAACCACCAGACCTTCCCGGCGCGCCTCAACTACTACGGCGAGGAGGTATCGGTGACCCAGTCGCTGATCCTGCAGAAGATCCTCATGGTCATGCTCTCCCCGGTCGACCGGGTGTTCTGGGCTTCGCCCAACATCCGCATGGAGCTGGGGGTCGCCGCCAAGGATTACAAATACACTTCGGAGTTCATGCAGGTGGACTTCGAGAAGAAGGACGCCGGTTACCGGGAGATGATGGAACACGTCTCGGCCATGACGGCCCGCCTGTTCCTCAGACTCACCGCGAGCTGCGGCGACATCATCGACGAGTTGCGGGGCGAACCCCTACCGGCGATCGAGGGCCCGCTCCAGGTGTTCGACGCCGCCGCGGTCAAGGCGACCGAGGGCCTGTCCGACGACGATGCGGTCGAACGCTGGGCGAGCGGACGCACCGACGGCCGGCCTTTCCTGGTGACCAACCTCAAGCGCGAAGCCTACGACTGCTGGGACCCCGAGCAGGAGCGTTTCCTCAACTACGATCTGGTGTGTCCGCCGGCCGGCCGCAACGTCCACCCGGTGGAGTGCCTGTCGGGCGCCGAGCGCACGCGCTCGCTTGCCGACCTGCGGCGGCGCATGCTGGACCTCGACTACCCGATGGCCTACTTCGAGCCGTTTTTCGAACTGTACGAGTCGTTGGATACCACCGGCGGCGCCATCCGTTGCGCCGGCGGCGGATTTGGTGTCGAGAGGTTGACGTTCGCGTTGCTGGGGCTGGGGGATATCCACGAGGTCTACCCCCTGCCCCGACCGGCCGAAGGCAGGATCGGGATCTGACCGGCCGGGTCGATTGTTCCCGCTTGCCGCGCCGGACCAACGGGTTCAGGGGATATGGCTGTGGCCCCTGCTCAGAACCGCCACTCGAGGCCGGCCGAGGCGGTGGGGCCGGACCAGGTGTAGCCCGGCATGTTCGATTCCTGGTCCCGCCATGAGATCCCAGCGCGCAGGATGGTCCCCTTGCCGCCACTCATGAACCGACGCTCGATTGTGGCGAAGGCCTCCACGATGGTGTCGCGGCGCGTGGAGCCGCCCCCGGACCCGTCGGCGAAGATGATCTCGCCGTAGTCGTCGGTGGCCCAGGTCGCGCCTATCTCGAACCAGGCGAGCAGGGGTGTCAGCCACTTCATGGCCGCCAGGGCCGCGGGCCCCGTCCGGGCGTAGCGGTCGAGCAGGGGGCTGTCATAGATGTCCTCGGCCACGAAATAGGGAAAGTCACGCAGGCCCAGACGCCAATCGCAGGACGCCCGCGCACCCAGCCTGTCCGACATCCCCAAGGCCCCGTTGACGGCGAGTTGGATCTGTGAGGTGACGGGTGTGCCCCCGGTCGCCCAGACGTTTCGGGCAACCGGATCATGGAACCACTTGCCGCCCAAGCGAAGGGATGCGCCCAGCGTGGTGCGGTTTTCACTGAAGCGCTTGGCCTCCAGCACGAGATGGGGTTCGAGGTAACTCTCCTCCGGCAGATCCGGGTACGAGCGCAGGCGCAACCCCGCCCAGCCACGGACCATCAGCCGCGGGTGGGGGTAGGTCTTGAAGGCGAGGTAGCCGTAACCCTCGTGGTGGTCGTAGATGGTGTAGACGCCGATCTGCTTGCGCAGTCCCGCCTGAAGACCGGCGCTGAGGGTCCAGTCCTCGCGCGACCTGTGCCTGGTCCACTCGAGGCCGACCGCATGCCGGGTGTTGTCCAGGTTCACGTCCTCCAGGAAACGGGTGGCCGAGCCCTCGTAGGTCAGGCGCCAGAGGGTCGTGTCGCCGAGCGACACCTGCAGGACCACGGCGCCCTGGCCGTAACCGGACGCAGGTTCGACAGCGACACCCAGGGGATGCTCCAGATGACCGCCGCCGGCGGAGAGGCGTCCGGTGATGGTGCCCTGCGCCGGAGAGGCGGTCACCAGGGAGAGTGCGCCGATGATGAAGACGGACCATGACGCGAATTTACCGGTCACAGGGGACTCCCGGGTGGTGCGGGGCCGGTTTCCCGGCCCCGCGCTGGAATGAAGGAGGTCGTCTAGCGACGGCCCGAGCGCCCGCCGTTGACGCCGCCGGTGTTGTCGTTGCCGCCGTTGCCGCAGTCGCCGCTGCCGTCACCGGGACCGAATCCGGTGCCGTCGCCGGGGCCCACACCCGTGCCGGTGCCGTCGCCGGGACCGTAGGAGTGGCTCAGGCCGCCGCCCTGGCCGGGACCTTCACCCTGGTAGGCGTGCATGTGGGCGTAGGCGTTGGCGATGCCGTTGGCGATGTCGCCGACCTCGCCCAGGCGTCCGTAGCGGTGCTGGAGCTGGCTGCCGGTGCCGTCCTCGGGTTTCGCAAAGTCGGGATCAAGGCCGTTGGGGATGCCGTCCCCGTCGGCATCGGGGGCCAGGTCGTTGAAGCCGTCCCCGTCCTCGTCGATGAAGCCGCAGACGCCGCTGCCGCCGCCGGGACCGAAGCCCTGGGCCGCGGCGACGCCCGTCATCAGCACCAGGCAAAGGGCAGCGAGGAAGATGGTTCGGAACATGGCGTTCTCCTATCGTTTCGGTGTGATTGGTTCAGGGGTTTCGCAATTGATTGAATGCATGGGGCATGCCACGACCGCTGAAAACACAAGGTGTTTGATGGCAACATGTTTTGATTGGATCGAAAGGGGATTGGATTGATCCGCTGAACGTCTGGGCGCGGTCATTGTACCCCGAGGGACACCTGGACCCGCCGGCGGTGCTGCCGTAGACGAAGGTGTTGCCGGTCAATTCGCCGTACTCCACCGGAGCGGCCCCCATGGTCACCGGCCCCGGGTCATTCGGGGGATGAGGACCATTCTCATCTGTGTTATCGTCCCGGGCGGTCTCCCGCCCCGATCCGGACAAATCCCTGTCTCCCTTGCCGGTCCGCCGCGACCGCTCATGAAAGATGCACACCATGGCACCACGCAGGACTTCGGTCGGCCGGACCGCCGTCTTGACCGCCGTCACCCTGGTCGCCTTCGCCGCCAATTCGGTGCTGTGCCGGCTGGCCCTGGGCGAACAGACCATCGACGCCGCCTCGTTCGCGACCTTGCGGATCACGTCCGGGGCGGTCACGCTGGCGCTGCTCATGATCGCCCGCGGTGGGCGGAGCTGGTTCCGGCCGCGCGGCAACTGGTCGTCGTCGGCGCTCCTGTTCTTCTACGCCGTACCGTTTTCGTTCGCCTATATCAGCTTGAGCGCCGGCACGGGAGCCCTTATCCTGTTCGGCTCCGTCCAGGCGACCATGCTGCTGGCGGCCCTGGCGGCCGGGGAGCGCCCCCATTTCCTGCAGTGGGCCGGACTGGGGCTGGCCCTGGGGGGCCTGGTTTATCTCGTGTTCCCCGGACTGACGGCGCCTTCGCCGACGGGTTCGGCCCTCATGGTCCTGGCGGGGGTTTCCTGGGGGTTCTATTCCCTGCGGGGGCGCGCCGAAGAGAACCCGGTGGCGGCCACGGCCGGTAATTTCATGCGGGCGGCCCCGATCACCGTGGTTGTCAGCCTGGCCGTGCTGGGCGATTTCCACCTGACATTCCGGGGCGCCGGCCTGGCGATTGTTTCGGGGGCCGTCACCTCGGGCATCGGGTATGTCCTGTGGTACGCGGCCTTGCGCGGCCTGACCGCGACCCGGGCGGCGTTGGTCCAGTTGCCGGTGCCCGTGCTGTCGGCGGCCGGTGGCGTCCTGTTCCTGGCCGAAGGGATGTCCTTGCGGCTGCTGGTGGCCAGTGCCGCCATCCTGGGCGGCGTGTGGCTGGGGATTCTCGGCCGGGAGAAAAAAATTCCACGCGGTTGATCCGGTTGCATTACCATGGGGAAAAGGAGGTCGGCATGACCGATGAGAAAAACACGACCGGGGACCGTGAAGCGTTCCTCATGTCCTACGAGGACAGCTGCGACCGCGTGCCCGTTCTGTGGATCCACGGCTATCCGCTGAGCAACCTGCTGTGGGACTTCCAGATCGACGGGCTGGCGGATGTCTGCCGCCTGCTCACCCCCGATCTGCGCGGTCACGGTGGGAGCGAAGCCACGGAGCCTCCCTACAGCGTGGGGACGTTCGCGGATGACTGCGCCGACCTTCTCGACCACCTGGGCGTGACCGGCCCGGTGGTGGTCGCCGGCTTGTCGATGGGTGGTTACATCGCCTTCGAATTCTACCGCCGCTATCCCGAGAGGGTGGCGGGCATGATCCTGGCCGCCACCCGCGCCGGCGCCGATTCCGACGAGGGCAAGATCAACCGCGACAAAGCCGCCGGGGTCGCCATCGCCGAGGGGGTGGAGGTCGTGGTCGACGGCATGCTGCCCAAGCTCCTGGCGCCCGACAATCTCGTCGAGCAGGAGGACATGGTCGAGTTCGTCCGGGAGATGATGCTGGCCACCGCGGAGGACGGTATGGTCGGCGCCCTGACGGCGATGCGGGACCGACCCGACTCGACGCCGCTGCTGGCGAAGATCGACGTGCCGGTCCTGATCGTCCACGGGGAAGAGGACCAACTGATTCCCGTCAGCGAGGCGCAGTCGATGCAGGACGCGATCCCCGGCTCCGAACTGGTGATCGTTCCGGCGGCCGGTCATCTGCCCAACCTGGAACAGCCCGAAGTCTTCAACGACGCCGTGCGGGGATATCTCGAACAGTTCTACGAGGAATAGCGGGCACCACGCAAGGGCGCCCGGCCCCACTGGGGGACCGGGCGCCTGCTTCTATTTCCGCTCACACCGTGGATCTAATCCAGCGCGTACATCCGGTCGAGCAGATCGACCACCCGGTTGGAGTAACCCCACTCGTTGTCGTACCAGCTCAGTGTCTTGAGCATGTTGCCCCCGATCACCGAGGTGTACTCGCTGTCGAAGATGCTCGAGTGCGGGTCGCCCACGATGTCGCTGGAGACCAGCGCTTCGGTGGCGTAACGCAGGGTGGCCTTGAGCCGATCGGTTTCGGCGGCGGCCCTTACGGCCTCGCGCACCTCTTCGACCGTCACGTCGCGGGACATGATCGTCACCAGGTCGACCACCGAGCCGTTGGGCACCGGTACACGCATGGCCATCCCGTCCAGCTTGCCCGCCAGTTGCGGCATGACCTTGCCGACCGCACGCGCGGCCCCGGTCGTGGTCGGGATGATGTTCTCGGCGGCGGCCCGGGACCGACGCCAGTCGCTGTGCGGCACGTCGGCCAGCCGCTGGTCGTTCGTGTAGGCATGCACGGTGGTCATCAGGCCGCACTCGATGCCGAACTCCTTGTCCAGGACGTAGGCCAGCGGCGCCAGGCAGTTGGTCGTGCAGGAGGCGTTCGAGACGATCTGATGCTCGGGCTTGAGATCCTCGTCGTTGACCCCGAGCACGATCGTCGCGTCGATCTCGTCCTTGGCCGGCACCGTCAGCAGGACCTTGCGGGCCCCGGCTTCGATGTGCATGGCGATCTGTTTGCGTGTACGGAAGATGCCGGTGGCCTCGACCACGAAGTCGATGCCCATTTCCTTCCACGGCAGCTCCGCGGGGTTGGGAATCTCGGTCATCTTCACCTTCTGGTGAGTCGTGACCATGATGTCACCCTCCATCGCGGCGGGCTCCTCGAAGGGACCCATCACCGTGTCGTGGCGCAGCAGGTAGGCCAGCGCGGCGGAGTCGGCCAGGTCGTTGATGGCCACGACCTCGACACCTTCCTTGTCGTTGAGCAGGCGGAAGACGGAGCGTCCGATCCGTCCGAACCCGTTGATGGCGATTCTCATCACTTGCCCTCCCTGCTGGCGATCAGTCCGGCCAGTTTCTTTGCGGTTTCGAGCAAGCGGTAGGCGTAGGCCCAGCCGTTGTCGTACCAGATGATGCTCTTGACCAGTCCGTTGTTCAGCGAGAGCGTGGCCTGGGCGTCGATGACGCCCGAATGGGGGTTGCCGATCACGTCACTCGAGACGATGGGCTCGGTCGTGTATCCCAGCAGGCCCTTGTATTCGCCGGCGGCGGCCTCGGCGAAGATGGCGTTGTATTCCTCGGCGCTCAGCGGCTTCTCCAGCTCGACCACCAGGTCGATGTTCGAGCCGGCCGGTACCGGTACGTTCAGGGCGATGCCGTTGATCCGGCCCTCGAGTTCGGGAATCAGCTGCATGACGGCCTTGGCCGCCCAGCTGCTGTTGGGGATGATGTTCTGGGCCGCCGAGCGGCTCCAGCGCAGATCGGCCGCGGCGCTGTCGCTCAGCTGCTGGTCGCTGGTGTAGGCGTGGACCGTGGTCATGGTGGCGCGCTTGACCCCGACCTTCTCGTGCAGCACCTTGAGCGTCAGGGCCAGCGCGTGGCAGCTGCTGCTGCCGTTGGAGATGATGCGGTCGTCGGCCGTCAGCTCGTGGTCGTTGACCCCGTTGATGATCATGCGGTCGATGTCGCCGACCGGCGGCGTGGACAGGATCACGGCCTTGGCGCCGGCCTCGAGGTGACGCTCCAGCACCCGGCGGCTGCGGAAGTTGCCGGTGGCCTCGATGACGATGTCGGCTCCCAGGACGTCCCAGGGCACCTCGCCCGGGCGCGTGCCGTGAACCACACGGGTGCGCTGCCTCTCGGTCACCAGGGTATGGCCGTCCTGGTGGAGCTCACCCTCGAACAGACCCTCGACGGTCGTGTTCTTGGTCAGGTAGGCGAGGGTTTCGGCGTCGGCGATGTCGCTGACGGCCGCAAAGGTCACGTCGGGGTCGTTGTGGGCGATGCGGAACATGTTCCGTCCCAGCCGACCGAACCCCATGATTCCCAGTTTCACGGACATGAGTAGACTTCCTTCGTGTTTCGGGACTCCGTTGGAGTACAGATGATAGGCATGTCCTTCACAAACCTCAACACCACGGGCCATGATTTTCAGGATTTCCGCAAATAATCGGGCCGGGGACCGAAAATCCTGGAGCGGATTTACGTTTTCGTGCTAGACTTTTTTGAAATGGATGGGGTTCTGCCCTGCAGGACGCCCGTCCGGTCCGGATCGCGCAGGATGCGCGACGGTCCCAATCGGCCTGGGCGGCCCACGGGACCGGGCGAGGTGGGTCTTGCCGCGGATGACACGCCTGATGAGGAGGTGATCCAGTGAGTTATGATAGATCCGGCTCAGTGGAGGTGGCGTCCCCGCGTTGACGGGGCCACTCCAGCGTGTGGCTGCGACGGGACTCCCCGAGCGGGGTAACCCAACGCCACCGAAGCTGAGGCATTCTGGCGCCGGTCCCCGCGGGGGCCGGCGCCTTCGTCTGCCGGGGGGTCACCGCAGCAGGGTCATGGCCCGGGTGACATCCTGGTCGAGGCTGCGGAAACGGCACAGGTAGGTGCCCGAGGCCGCCGGGCGGCCGTCGTCATCGGTTCCGTTCCAGACCACCTGGTGGTCTCCCGCATTCCTGTATTCGTCCAGCAGGGTCCTGACCCGCCTCCCGGCGACATCATGGATCGCCAGCGTCACCCTTCCGCCGCGGGCCATCCCGAAGCCGATCGTTGTGGTCGGATTGAAGGGATTGGGCACGTTCTGGTCCAGTCTGACCACCGCCGGAACGGTCTCTTCCGGGACAGCATTGACATCGCGCAATCCCCGCAGAACGCCCTTGCCGTGGGTGCCGGCGACAACCAGCCGGTCCGCCGGACGCACCGCCAGCATGTCGACGGGGATATTGCCCAGTTCCACGGCGGCTTCCTGTTGCCAGACGGTGGCGCCTCCGTCGAGCGTGGTCGTCGCATACAGCCCCGTGCTGGTCGCGGCAAAACAATAGTCCTCCACGAGGGTGGGCAGCCAGGCCACCGCGCGCACCGAGGGCGAGTTGGCGCCGCCGAGATTGCCTTCGACGGCCGTCCAGGACAGGCCGCCGTCCTCGCTCGCGAAAATGTTCACGATGTTGTAGTTCGAGAAGGCCACCAGCAGTCGCTCGGGGAAATAGTGATGGATCGCGATGCTGCTCAGGTAGGCCCCGGCCGGGAATCCCGCCCCCACATCCAGGCGCTCGGGGGCCGAACCCAGGGGCGCGGTGGACGGATCGGCCAGGCGGTAGAGCTGGCCGGCGGCCGTGCCGAAGTACAGGAAGCGCGGCCGGGAAGATGACCGCGAAGCCGCAAGCGCCGATATCACCTGGCCGGCGGGCGCCTGGGACAGGACCCCCCAGTTGAGGGCGGTCGCGCTCTTGCTGCCGTCGGGAATGCCGGCGAGGTCGCTGTTGCGCCAGAGGGACTCATCGGCGGCGAGATACATCTGCGCCGGGTCCAGCGGGTCGAGGATGAACGGCTTGAGCCACAGCGAGGTGCCCGCTCCGGGAGGATCGACCTGGGCCATGCCCAGGACCGCCCCGGTGGTGTTGTCCAGCTGCATCCGGAAGACACCGAAATTCTGCTGATACGACATGTAATAGGTGCCCACCGGGCCGGCCGCGCTGGCGACGGCACAGTATCCGCCGTCGCCGGCCAGCGCCTCGGTCCAGCTGGCCGTCGGCAGGTCCTGGACCCCGAACAGGGTGCCGTTGTCCTGGGTGCCGCCGATCACCACCGGGCTGTCCGCGAGATTCTCGTCGATGGCCACGGTGTAGAACTGACTGGTGTTGTAGCCCAGGTTGCGCGAGGTCCAGCTGACGGTGGCCGCCCCGGCATTCTGGGTCTGGTGCACGCCGCCGTCACTGCCGGTGTAGGCGATGGTCGACGATCCGGGCCGAAAGACGAGCCAGTGCAGGTCGGCGTGGTGCACGGAGTAGCCCCAGCCGCCGATCAGGGTGGTGTTGCCGGAATTCTGGAACCCGTCGGTGCTGCGGTAGAGGTAGACCCCGCCCAGATAGACGGTCTCGGTGTCGAGGGGGTTGACCGCGATCATCTGGCAATAGCTGCCCTGGGTTTCATAGTTGGCGGCGCCGTACGTGCCCGGAAGGGAGGCGAGCTGGGCCGATCGGTCCTGCCACCAGCCGCCGGCGCCGGCCCCGCTGCCGGACAGGTACTGGTACCGGAACAGGGCGGCATCGGGAATGCCGTACCCGGAGTTGGCCACCAGGAACCACACTACGTTTTCGTTCCCGGGAGCCATGGCCATGATGATGCGGTCGTAGTCCGTGTAGCCCGGTGGGGTGATCTCGGTCCAGTTGATCCCGTCGGTGGAACGGAAGGCCCCGTGCTGGTCGCCGTCGTAACTCAGGGTGGCGTAGACGACTCCGGTCGGAGAAATCACGATATCGGCGTAGTGGGCGGGCGTCACCGGATCACCCAGGACCAGCGCCCACGTGCCGCCGCCGTCGGTGGAGCGGTAGATGCCGCCCCAGGTGGCGGCGTAGATCTCGTCGGCGGTTGTCTCGGAGACGTCCACGGCCACGCGCCAGACGATCTGCCAGGCCGAATCGAAGACCTGGGGGTCGGATCCGGCGGTGGACGGCAGCACCGACCAGCTGACGCCGCCGTCGGTGGACTTGAAGATCCCGTCGCCCGGATGCACGTAGAACTCGTTGGTGGGCCACGACGCCGAGCCGCCTTCGCCTTCCCCGGTCCCGTAATACCAGATGTTGCGGTGGCCGGGGCGTGTGTCCTGGACGAGAGCCGAAACATGGTGGATCTGGCTGCTGCCGGTGGTCAGCGTCCAGGAGGCTCCGTCGTCGACCGAGCGCCACATGCCGCCGCTGACGCCGCCGGCGAGCAGGGTCCCGAAGGTGGGATCGCTCACGTCGACGGCCAGGGCCCGGGTGCGGCCGCCCACGTTGTTGGGGCCGCGGAACGACCAGTTGATGTTCAGGGCCTTGTCGCCTCCCCGCGGCATACCGGCGGCGAATTCCCTCTCGAGCCGATGGATGTCGACCGGCAGCCTGCCGGTGGCCGGATCGGCCAGTCTGAGCAACTGGTCGTTGCGCCTTGCCGTCAGGTCCTCGTGGCGGTCCGCCCTGGCCGCCGTGCCCTGACGCCCGGACGGCGGCGGGGCAGAAGGCAGGTTCAGCTCGGGTGCGGGACCCAGAGCAGGCGCTGTCAGCAACACGAACACGATGAGGACGACCGAAGGGAGAAGGAAGGTGAGAATCTTTTTCATGGCGGTTCTCCGCGTATGTTCGAGCTCAGCTGTGGTGCATGGCTTCTCCGGGCGAAGGGCGAGGCTGGTCAGTTGAAATCAGCCTATCAGAACAGTGGGAGATTGTCAATTTGCGGGAGTCAAGCTGGCCTACATCGCCGACTCGACCAGCTCGGCGGTGGCCTGCGTGGCGTTCATCTCGACCTGGATCGCGTTTCAGTTGTCCATGATCGGCGAGGCCTACGCACTGGCGGGCCATGAGGTGCAACCCTACTCGGTCTTCCTGGCCTCGATGCCCTACAACTTCTACTGCTGGTTCACGCTGGTGATGATGTTCGTGGCCATCCGCCGGCGGTTCCACCCCGGGCCCATGGGCGGCTTTCGTGGACGCGGCGGCCGCCCATCGATCGGAGCCGCGGTCCGGTGGACCGAGCCGGCCGGCAGCATCGCCTCGGCTCTGATTCCCCTGGGCGTGCTGATGGTCTCCTTCTTCGTCTTCTTCCTGGCGCTGGGCAGCCCGCACCCCGTGCTGCCCTTGGGACGAGACAAACTGGTGGCGGCCTTCGGCTCGGACGCCGGGCCCCTGGTGCTGGTGCTGGCCGGCGGTGATCACGCCACCCTGGCGGCGGCGATGCTCTTTCCCGCCAGCAACAGATGGGCGGCTGCGCCCGGCCGGCCTCGCCTTCGCCGGCGGGGTGCGGACCATGGTCGGCCCCGTCTTCATCCTGCTGGCCGCCTGGATCCTGGGCAGCGTCATCGGCGCGCTGGGCACGGCCGAGCTGATCGCCGGTCTGGCCGCGCGGACGGGATCGACGGTGCTGCTGCCCTCGCTGGTTTTCCTGACCGGGGCGGCGATCTCCTTCTCCACCGGCACCTCCTGGGGCACCATGGGGCTGCTGTTTCCCCTGGCGGTTCCCGCGGCAGTCGAGATGGGGGCGCCCGACGACCAGTTGCCGATCATCGTGGCGGCGGTCTTCAGCGGCGCGGTGTTCGGCGACCATTGCTCGCCCTTCAGCGACACGACCATCGTCACCTCCATCTCCTGCGGCGTGGAGCCCCACGACCACGTCCGCACCCAGATTCCCTACGCACTGATTACTGCCGTAGCAGCCATCGCGCTGGGTTTCCTGCCGGCGGGATGCGGTATCCCGGCCCCGTCTGCCTGGTCGCGGGGACGCTGGGGCTGCTGCTCCTGCTGCCGGCGCTGGCTCGCCGATTCGGCCGGACGCCGATCTGGCGAGGCCCCTGCTCCTGAGCCACGTGAGACAGCACCTAACCGCACTGGCCATCCGCATCCACTGTCGACCGCCCCGATCGGCTTCCGAGGAGCCCCCTTGAGCGAGACGACCCCCAGCCGCCGTGAATCCGATGAAGAGACGGCGGCAAGTCGGCGGCAACGACCTGACCACGGCGCCCATTCCCCAGTCCTGATCCGCCGGCTGGCGATTCCCGCCTCGGTCGGGATTCTTCTTCAACACGTTGTACAACGTGGTGGATACGTTCTGGGCGGGCCGCTATCGACCGATGCCCTGGCGGCCCTGTCGCTGTCCTTTCCCATCTTCTTCCTGATGCTGGCCATGGGCATGGGTTTTTCCACCGGAGCCACGGCGCTCATGGGCAGTGCACTCGGCGCCGGCGATCGGCGGGAGGCGGCGCGCATCGCCAGCCAGGGACTGATCCTCAGCCTGCTGGTGGCGTCCGTGATCATGGCCGTCGGCTACGCCACCGTGCCGGCGCTATTCCGGTTGCTGGGAGCCAGCGCGGAGTACCTGAGCATCTGCCTGGACTACATGTTCGTGATCCTGGCCGGCACGCCCATTGTGCTTCAAGTGTACATGGTCAACGGTGTCCTCAACGCGCAGGGGGACATGGTCTCGTTCCGCAACTACCTGATCGTGGCGACGGTGGCGAACATCGCCCTGGATCCCTGGTTCATGTTCGGAGGCTTTGGGCTTCCGGCCATGGGTATGAAGGGCATTGCGGCGGCCACGATCCTGGTGCAGGTCTTCGGCCTGGTCTTACCTGCTCCGGCGGGCCCGGGCAAGACCGGGCCTGCTTGTCCGCCGCGAAGGGCGCCCACTACCGACGCCTGACCGGCGCGTGTCTGCCGGCCATCATGGGCCAGGGGATCCCGGCCAGTCTGAACATGATGACCGTGGCCCTGGGCATCTTCGTGATCACCTACTTCCTCAGCCACTTCGGACAGGAGGCGGTGGCGGCCTACGGCGTGGCCACGCGCATCGAGCAGCTGGTGCTGTTGCCGACCATCGGCCTGAACACGGCGGTCCTGACCCTGGCGGCCCAGAACGGAGGTGCCGGCCTCTACGGGCGGGTGCGGCAGACGGTACGCAAGGCCCTGATCTACGGCGGATTCATGACGGCGGGCGGATCGGTCCTGCTGTTCTTCGGCGGCCGAATTCCTGATGAGGCTGTTCACCGACGACGACCGCGGTGGTGGCCACCGGCGCCCATTACCTGCGGATCGCGGCGTTCATCGAGTACGCCTACGTCATCCTGTTCGTGAACACACCAACAAAAAAATAAAATTATATCACATAACAATAAATATATAAAAAAACAAAACACAACAAACCAGGGACTCAAGAAACCGGCCTTTGCCCTACACTTCACCTATTTTACCCCTTTAACTATCATTTTATATATTCAATTATATTCCTATCTTATCACATTTCTTTATTTTACTTTTCAACTTATCAACGCGGGCCCCGCCCCCGTCCCCCCCTCCCCGATACCCTGGGGCTCTATCTCTTGACCCCCCCGTTGCTTCCCGCCTCTCCCCCTTCCCCCCCCCCCCGCTCTCCGGGCCCTCTTCGCGCTCCTTGCTTCGCTGATCTCGCCCGCGCCCGCGTCTGTCTGCGCCCCCGGTCTGCGGCCGCGGACTGCCCTCGGGCCTGCCCCCCTGGCCTCTGTCCCGCCCCCGCCGCCCCCCCCGCTTGCCCCCCCTTTTGTTGATAATCGCCTCGAAATTTGTGATATCTCCCCCTGTCGGCTTACGATTTCAGGGGGTTCCTGACGCCTTCGTCCCTGATTTTGCGTGCGGTTCTGGTTCTGCCCGGGCCCCCCCCGCCCGCGCTTCTATCTCGCCTGAATTTCCCCCCGCCCCCGCCCGCTCCCCCCCCGCCCCCCCCTCCTCGCCCCCCCCCCCCCCCCCCCCCCCCCCCCCCTTCGCGTTTGCCCTCCCCGCCCGGTCCTCCAGATTCCACTCGGCGGCGG
Organism: Candidatus Krumholzibacteriia bacterium; assembly: GCA_942492615.1. GTDB lineage: Bacteria > Krumholzibacteriota > Krumholzibacteriia > LZORAL124-64-63 > LZORAL124-64-63 > CALOFL01. The sequence goes on along the minus strand of CALOFL010000017.1, from coordinate 172,437 downwards.
GCCGGGGGCCGCGCCCCCGGGAGGTGGCCCCCGGCGTCTGGCGTTGCTATTTTTTCCGGGGGTACCAGCCTGAGTCTGGGCTTTCTCGGCGGCGTCGGCTTCGCCGCCCGGGTGGGAGAGACCTCCAGCCTCGTGGTGCAGGCGCGGTATTTCCTGGGCATGAGCAACACGCTCGACGATGCGGTGTACGAGGCCAGCTCCCAGGACTTCGGGATCTTCGCGGGCATGGAGTTTCCGGTCGGGAAAAAAAGCGCACCCTGACCGCGACAGGAGGAGGCCATGGCGCACCGGACGCTCAAGAGCGGCTACGATGATCTGGTCGCGCGCCTGAACAAGGCGCCCCAGGGAGCGCCGCCCTCGGATCTGCTCAATCGTATCCTGGCCCTGCTCATGAATGAAAAAGAGGCGGGGCTGCTGGCCCTGCTTCCGATCAAGCCTTTCACGGCCGCCAAGGCCGCCCGCACGTGGCAGCTTCCCCTGGCTGATACCCGCCGGATTCTCGACGAACTTGCCGGTCGCGCGCTGCTGGTGGATATCGAACGCCGCGGCCGGTCGGTCTACGTGCTGCCGCCGCCGATGGCGGGATTCTTCGAGTTCTCGCTCATGCGCACCCGCGGCGACATCGATCAGAAGGCTCTCAGCGAACTCTTCTACGAGTACCTGAACGTGGAGGAGGACTTCGTCAAGGAGCTCTTCACCGCCGGCGAAACCCAGCTGGGGCGCGTCTTCGTCCAGGAGCCGGTGTTGACCAGCGAACTGGCCGCGCACGTGCTTGATTACGAGCGGGCCGGCGAAGTCATCCGCACCGCCAGCCACATCGGGGTGGGCCTGTGCTACTGCCGGCACAAGGCGGAGCACCTCGGCCGGGCCTGCGCCGCGCCGCTGGACATCTGCATGACCTTCAACGGTTCGGCCGAGTCCCTCGTCAAGCACGGCCATGCGCGCGCCGTCGACCGTTTCGAGTGTCTGGATCTACTGGACGAAGCCTACGAACGGGGTCTGGTGCAGTTCGGGGAAAACGTGCAGCAGCGGGTGACCTTCATCTGCAACTGCTGCGGGTGCTGCTGCGAGGCGCTGACGGCGGCGCGGCGCTTCGCCCACCTGCAGCCGGTGCACACCAGCAACTTTCTGCCGGAAGTCGATCCGTCCGTCTGCAACGGCTGCGGCAAGTGCGTCGAGGCCTGTCCGGTCGAAGCCCTGCAGCTCGTGTCGGCCAACGATCCGCACCGGCCCAAACGCAAGTCCGCCCGCCTGGACGCGGACGTCTGCCTGGGATGCGGGGTCTGCGTAAGGACGTGCTCCCGTGAGGGCATCGGCCTCAAGGCGCGCGCCGCGCGGGTCATCACTCCGGTCAACAACGCCCAGCGGTACGTGATGATGGCCCTCGAGCGCGGCAAGCTGCAGAACCTCGTGTTCGACAACCAGGTCATGGCCAGCCACCGGGCTCTGGCGGCCTTGCTGGGTGTCGTCCTCAAGCTGCCGCCGGTCACATGGGCGCTGGCCAACGAGCAGTTGCAGTCACGTTTCCTGGAGGCGGTCGGCCGGCGGGATACGTGAACCGGCCCCCGCTGCTAGAAGGGGTTGGTCGCGAAGACGGAGAATTCGGGAATGAATCCCCGGTCGTCGATCTCCAGGGCGCCCACGATGGCCGCGGCGATCTCGTCGGGGCGCAGCTTGCGGTCCGACGGTTCCTGCTCGTAACCCGCCTTGGCGAAGAAGGGCGTTTGTACCTCGCTGGGGTTGACCAGGGTCACCCGCACGTTGTGCGGACGCAGTTCGGCCCGCCAGCATTCGGTCATGCCGCGCAGCGCGAACTTCGAACCGGCGTAGGCGCTGGAGGTCTTGCCGCCGCTCAGGCCGGACGTGGAGGAGATGTTGAGCAGGTGTCCCTTGTTCTGGGCCACGAAATGGCGGGCGGCCTCGCGGGCCATGAGCATCGCGCCGGTGACGTTCGTGGCGTAGACGGCTTCGAATTTTTCCTTCTCCAGCTCGACCAGCGGCGCGAAATAGCCGAAACCGGCGTTGTTGACCAGGATGTCGATGCCGCCGAAGTCGGCGACAAAGGTTGCCACCGCCGCCTGGGCGTCCGTTTCGACGCTGACGTCGCCGCGAATGGCGGCGACCTGGAGTTCCTTGGCGGCTCGGCCCAGTTTTTCCTCGTCGCGACCCATGATCGCCACCTTGGCTCCCTTGCCCGCCAGGGCCTTGGCGATGCCGAAACCGATACCTTCGCTGCCGCCGGTGATGAGGGCGCGTGCTCCCTTGAGATCCATGATTCAGGCTCCTGTCTGCAGGTTGTTGTCCCGGGCGGACCGCCCGCTGATCATCCGCCCACGATAGGCCCATCCCCCCAGCGCGCAACCGGTCGCGGACCCCCGCTCGAAATCGGCGGGGCAAATCGAACCGATGGTTGTATCATGTGGTCCAGTATCGTCGGCAGAGGTCCGGAACACGGACCGGCACAGGAATCTGGTGGAGGATGAACGGGTCATGCTGATCATCGGTTGCGGCTACATCGGGCGGGCTCTGGGCGCGCGCCGCCTTCTGGCGGGCGATGCGGTTTCGGGTGTGGTCTTCACTCTCGAAAGCAGCCTGCAGCTGCGGAAGATCGGCATCAATCCCCTGGCGCTGGACCTGGATCAGGGCGTCGAACAGCTGCCCCTGGAAGGGGAGGACCGGATCTTCTATCTGGCCCCGCCGCCGGATGCGGGCGTCCGCGACAACCGCATGGGACTGTTTCTGGGCGCCCTGCGCAAACAGCGCCGTACGCCACGTATCGTCTACGTCAGCACCACGGGTGTCTACGGCGACTGCCGGGGCGAACTGGTGGATGAGAACCGGCCCGTCCAGGCCACGACCGACCGGGCGCGACGACGCCTCGACGCCGAGCTGAAGCTCATGGAATGGGGACTGCAAGGTGAAGGCGAGCTGGTCATCCTGCGGGTCGCGGGTATCTACGGACCGGGCCGCCTGCCGCTGGCGCGACTACGCCAGGGTCTGCCCATGATCCGCGAGTCGGAGGCCCCCTGGAGCAACCGCATCCACGCCGACGACCTGGTCACCGTGTGCGAGGCCGCCATGGAACGCGGGGGCGACGGCGAGATCTACAACGTGTCGGACGGCACTCCGGGCAACATGGCCGAATACTACAATCTGGTGGCCGACCTGGCGGGCCTGCGGCGTCCGCCGGTCATCAGCCGCGCCGAAGCCCAGACGGAACTGCCGGCGACGATGCTGTCCTACCTGAAGGAGAGCCGCCGGATCGACAACCGCAAGATGATCCACGACCTCGGCGTCACCCTGAAATACCCCACGCTCCGGGAAGGGTTGCCGGCCAGTCTGCCCAGGTCCTAGCCGGCCCGCAGCGCTTCGACCGCGGCGACCGTCTTGGGCTTGGGTCTGCCGAGCCGCCGGGCGCCGTCGGTCGTGATCAGGAAATTCTCTTCGTTCCTGAGGCCCCCGAAATCCCGCCACTTTTCCAGCTCGTCGTAGTTCAGGAATGCGGTGAACCTATTTTCGGCCCGCCACCGGTCGATCAGCTGGGGGATGAAGTAGATCCCCGGTTCGACCGTCAGCACGAAACCCGGCTCGAGGGGGCGGGCCAGACGCAGCGACTTCAAGCCGAACTGCGTGCTCTTGGCCCGGCCGTCGTAACCCACCTGAACCTCGCCGAGGTCTTCCATGTCGTGCACGTCCAGACCCATCATGTGCCCGACGCCGCAGGGAAAGAACATGGCGTGGGCCCCGGCCGCGACCGCCTCGTCGACGTCGCCAGTCATCAGTCCGAGCCCTTTCATCCCCGCGGCGATCGTGCGCGCGGCCGCCAGATGAACCGTCAGGTTCGGCACCCCGGGCGCCAGCGCGGCGATGGCCGCCTCGTGGGCGGCGAGGGCCAGTTCGTAGATGGTCTTCTGACGCTCCGTGAAGACCGGATCGACCGGAAAGGTCGACGACAGGTCGCCCGCGTAACCCAGGGAACACTCCGCGCCGGCGTCGAGCAGGAACAGATCGCCGGACTGCAAGGTGCCTTCGTAGGCGTGGTTGTGCAGGATCTGACCGTTGACCGTGGCGATGACCGGAAAGGAAGTGCGACCGCCGGCCGCCAGGGCGATGCGTTCGACTTCGGCGGCGATCGCCGCTTCCTTCATGCCGGGCCGGGCCATCCGCATGGCCGCGGTGTGCATGTCGACCGAGGTGTTGACCGCCTCTTCGATCGCATCGACCTCTGCGGTGGTCTTGACCGCGCGCAGGGCGACGACCGCCCGCACCAGATCGATCGAAGCCTCCTGTGCGGACTCCCACAGGTGGACGCCCAGCAGTTGTGAAAGCAGGATCCTGTTGGCGGCCCGGTAGGGGGGCAGGAAATGCACCTTGCGGTTCCGTTCTCTTGCCTGGCGCAGATAATCGTGCAGGGCGGCCGCCGGCCGGGTCTCGGTGACGCCGGCTCTTTGCGCCCGATCGGCCAGGGTGGGCTGGAATCCCATCCAGACGATGTCGTCGATCGTCAACTCGTTGCCGAAAACGATGGTCCGGCCCTCGTCGAGGTCGATGACCGCCGCCAGGTCGGGATGGTCGAGGCCGAAGAAGTAGAGGAAGCTGCTGTCCTGCCGGAACCGGTAGCAGTTGTCCGCGTAGTTCATGGGACTTTCACTGTTGCCGAGGAACAGCAGCAGCCCGCCGCCCAGATACCTGGCCAGGGCGTCGCGCCGTTCGCAGTAGGTGTCGGCGGGGAACATGGCAACTCCACTTTCGGTGGGGACTCAGTTTCGGGTTTTTCCCGCGGCCCGATGATGCCACAATGACGGTTCGCGGACCAGGGCGCCCAGGCGGTTCGCGGTGGTTCTTTCGACCTGCGCCCGAGGAGATGCCATGTCCCGCTTGTCGCTGCTGCCGGCCTGGTGGCCTGTCCTGCTCCTGCTCGCAGTTCCCGCGGCCGCCGAAAGTCCCCGGTTCGACGAATATTTCGTGGACGAGACGCTGCGCGTGGACTACTTCCACACCGGCGACGCTTCTGCGGAGATCGTATCGCTGGATCAGCTGTGGCGCCAGGGTGCCTGGGCCGGCAGCCGCACCCGGCTGATCGACGACCTCGGGCTGGGACGGTACTACACGAAGGTCTACGACACCGCGACGGGCCGGTTGCTCTACGCCAAGGGTTTCGATTCCTATTTCGGGGAATGGCGGACCACCGGGCCGGCCGCCGAGGGTGTGCGCCGGACGTACCACGAATCGGCTCTGGTGCCCTACCCGCAGGCGCCGGTGCGTTTCGTTCTCGAAACGCGCGACCAGGACCAGGCGCTCGTGGAAATCTTCAGCGTCGAGATCGATCCGGCGTCGTTCATGATCCGCCGCGACCCGCTGCCCGGGGGCGTGATCGTCGTCGACGGCGCCGTGCACGGCGACTCCCATGCGCGGGTGGACGTGGCCATCGTGGGCGAAGGCTACACGCTCGACCAGGTGGACAAGTTCCGGGCCGACGTGAAGCGCTACACCGCCGTGCTGCTCGGACACGAACCCTACCGGGGGCTGGCCGAACACTTCAACATCCGGGGTGTGCTCCTGCCCTCGCAGGAGAGCGGCTGCGACGAACCCAGTCGCGGCGTGCACCGGCGCACCGCCCTCGGCTGCACGTTCGACTCGCTGGGTTCGGAGCGCTACATGCTGACCGAGGACAACCGCGCCATCCGTGACGTGGCCGGACACGTGCCCTACGACGTCCTCTACGTCATGGTCAATCACGAACGCTACGGCGGCGGCGGAATCTACAACCTGTTCTGCACCTTCACGAGCGACAACCAGTGGAGCCCCTACGTGTTCCTGCATGAATTCGGCCACAGTTTCGCGGGTCTCGCCGACGAATACTACTCCTCGAGCACCGCCTACAACGAATTCTACCCGCCGGGTTTCGAACCCAACGAACGCAACATCACCGCCTTGAAGGACACGGCGGCCCTCAAGTGGGGTGATCTGCGGACGGCGGACACCGCGCTGCCGACACCCTGGAACAAGGACGTCTACGACGCCATGGACCGGGCCTACCAGAACGAACGGGCCCGCACCAACGATCGGATCGCAGCCTTGATGACCGCCGGTGCCGACACCGAACAGATCGCCCGGGCCAAGGAAGAAGGGGAAAGGCTGTCGAAGGCTCATCAGGATCGGGTCGATGCGTGGTTTGCAGTCAATTCCGCCGCGGCCGAGATCGGGGCCTTCGAGGGAGCCGGATACGCGTCGACCGGGCTCTACCGGGCGCAGCTCGACTGCATCATGTTCACCAAGGGTCTGAAACCGTTCTGCGCGGCCTGTGACCGGGGGATCCGGGAGATCATCGAGCGTTACCGCGAGTAGCGGACCGGACTACCGGCCCTTTTCCAGCGCCGCCACCTTCTTCTCCAGCTCCTTGAGCTGAAGGCGCATCTCGTTGAATTTCCTCGCCGCCGCCGTGTTGCGCGTGTAATCGGCCATGGGCTGGACGGGCATGCCGGCGTAGATTCCCGGCCGGGTAATATCCTTGATGACCCCGGCCCTGTGCACGAAGACGGCGTCGTCGCAGATGTCCAGGTGGTCGATGAAGCCCGTGGCGCCGCTGGCGATGACGCGGTTGCCCAGGCGGGTGGAGCCGGCCACGATCAGGCCGGCGGTCAGGATGCAGTCCTGCCCGACGGTCACGTTGTGCGCGATGTGGCAGAGATTGTCCAGCTTCGTGCCGGCGCCGATGCGGGTTTCGGCGTACGCGGCCCGGTCGATGCAGTTGCAGGCGCCGACCCTGACCCGGTCCTCGATGACGACCCGGCCCAGCTGGGGAATGCGGTGGCTGCGGCCCGTTTCGTCCTGCGCGAAACCGTAGCCTTCGCCGCCGATGACGCTGCCCGAGTGGACGATCACCTCGTCACCCAGCTCGCAATCGTAGCCTACCGTGACGTTCGGGTGCAGCACCGTTCGTTCGCCCAGCCGCGCGCCGCGTTCGACGACGCTGCCGGCCATGATCACGCAGTCGGGGCCCGTGACCACGTGCGCACCGACGACTGCGTTCGGACCCACCACCGTACCCATCCCGAGCCGGGCTGTTTCGTGGACCACGGACGAGGCGTGGATGGGCGGCCATTCGGTCTGGCGGATCTCGCGGTCCATGTATCTCTGGCGCAGCAGAGCCTGGGCCAGGCCCACGTTCTGGCAGATGAGGATGGCCAGGTCCGGGTGCGGGTCGAATTCCGAGGCCAGCTTCGCCGTGGTCACGATGCAGGCCGGTCGGCGGGCCTCGGCTTCGGTTTGGAGAGAGGCCTTGTCGACAAAAACCAGGTCGCCCGGCCCGCAGCCCTCCACGGCGGCGATTCCGGTGACGGCCGGGTCGGGCCCCCGATGTTCCGCGATCACGCCTTGGTCCCGCCAATCACCGAATATTTCCGAAACCCTGCGATTCATCACACCGGACCCGCCTTGCTGTCGTCGCCCTGGCAGGTCGGGGGAATCCATGCCTGCCGTACGTTTGCACGCTCGCCGCAGACTAGCACATCAGGGGGTCCGATCCAACGGGCGGCCGGCGGCTCCGGGATCACTTGCCCCGGATTTCGCCCATGCCGCTGACGGAGGTCTTTTTTTCCTCGGGATCGCCCCAGTAGGTGATGTCGCCGACCCCGGACACCTTGCCGTGGAAGCTCTCGGAGGCATAGACGTCGGCCTCGCCGGCGCCCGAAACGGATATTTCCACGTTTTTGGCCTTGAGTTCCCTCGTGTTGATCTCACCGGCGCCCGAAACGCTGATCTTCAGGTCGTCGACCTGCCCGGACATCTCCAGTTCCGCGGCGCCGCTGACATCGAACTCGAAGGAGTCACCCCGGAAATCCGCGATGAAAACGTCGCTGGCTCCGTGGACATCCAGGCCCTTCAGTTCCTTGACCGTCACGACCAGGCGGCAGTCCACGTCGGGGCTGCAGTTCTCCTTCCAGCCGATCCGGAGGGTTTTGCCGTTGATCTCGGTGACTAGGTTGTCCCAGAGGTTGTCGTCGATGGTCACGGCGACCTGCTGCTCGTCGCCCAGGGAGGCTTCGAGTTCGAAGGCGCCGCCGATGGCGATGCGGTTGAATTCGCCCAGCTCCAGCTGGCGGGTTTCCTGGTCGCCGGAGCCTTCGATTCCCTTTTTCCAGTGGTGGCCGGCGGTTGCTGCGCCGGCAGCCAGCACGATCATGAGCGCCAATGCGGCGGCGAGACTCTTCCTGAACATCATCATCCTCCGGGATTGGGGTGCATCGGGGTCATGGTCAAGACGCTGCCGCGGGCCGAAAGGTTTGCATGATATTCTGCGCCTGCTGGGCGAACCTACCAAACCGGAGCGCGATGCCGTATAATCACGCGGTGACCGCTCCCGCTCGGCAAGAGCGGAATATGCGGCCCGGCAGGAGATGTTTTCGCCTTAACCCGTTGCTGGAGATATTGATATGTTGAACAGACGCCTGTGGCTGACCGTACCCGCCATGATGATCGCCGTCGGGATGATCCTCTTTTCGCTTCCCGGCACCGGGGTGGATTCCCGCGACTCGGCCGTCAGGGCCGCCGGGCCCCGCGTCCCGCCCCCGGAGCGTCCGGACTGGGATCCCAGCCGCCAGCAGGAGGGCGGCCCCGACCAGAAGCGGGCCTACGAAGTCCTACGGTTGGCCGACCCGGCCACCGGCGTCATCCCGCCGGACATCCACCGTCGCGAACAGGCCTTCGCCTCCCGGCTGCCCGCCTGGTCCCGCGGAGCGATGCAGGAAATCCCCGGTCTACCCTTAGCCTCGGCCAAGATTCCCGGCTGGACCTACCGGGGACCCCACAACATCGGCGGCCGCACCCGGGCGCTGGCTATCGATGTCAGCGACCCCACCTACCGGACCCTGCTGGCCGGCGGCATCAGCGGTGGCATGTGGCGGTCCGTCAACGACGGCACCTCGTGGACGCTGACCACAGGCAGCAGCCAGCTGCACAGTGTCACGAGCGTCGCGCAGGATACGCGGCCCGGCCACCAGGATGTCTGGTACTACGCGACGGGTGAAGCGCGCGGCAACTCGGCCTCGGGCGGGGGTGCGGCTTTCCGCGGCGACGGTGTCTTCAAGTCCGTCGATGCGGGTGTCTCCTGGTCGCTGCTGCCGTCGACATCCGGAGCGGATATCACCGTCTTTTCGGCCTTCTGGCAGTACGTGTGGCGCGTGGCGATCGACCCGTCCAATGCCGTCGAGGACGAGGTTTACGCCGCCAACTGGGGGCACATCAACCGCTCCACCGACGGCGGCGCGACCTTCACGCCCGTGCTCGGCGACGCCAACACCCTGTCGCGTTATACGGAAGTCGTGGTTTCGCCCAGCGGGGTGGTCTACGCGTCGTTGAGCAGCGATGGCGGGCAGTCCGGCATCTTCCGCTCGGTCGACGGGATCACCTGGGCTGAGATCACGCCGCCGGGGCTGACGGGCAACAGCCGCATCGTCATGGGTTTGGCGCCCACCGACGAGAACATCATGTACGCCCTGGTCGACGGGGTCAACGGCACCAGCGCCGTGGGCTTCTACAAGTATTTCTATCTGAGCGGTGACGGCAGCGGGACCGGTGGTTTCTGGTTCGATCGCTCCGCCCAGATGGCCGCCGTGCCGGGTCCGAGCGGGAATCAGCCCATGAGCACCCAGGGCAGCTACGACATGGTCGTCACGGTGAATCCCGTCGATCCGGAGATCGTCTACATCGGCGGCGTGCACCTGATCCGCAGCACCGACGGTTTTGCCACCGCCAACAACGACACCTGGATCGGCGGCTGGCAATACGCGAACCATCACGCCGATCAGCACTGGTTGCTGTTCCAGCCGGGCTCCTTCGCGGTCGCCTACTCCGGCAGCGACGGCGGGGTCCACAAGACCCTTGACGTTAATGCCGGCCAGGTGGCCTGGTCCCCGCTGAACAACGGCTACAACACGAGCCAGTTCTACACCGCGGCCATCGATGAGAACCTGCCCGGCAGCACCGTGGTGATCGGCGGCATGCAGGACAACGGCACCTGGCACACCAGCCAGGTCAGCAGCACGGCCTCGTGGAAGGAGCTTCTCGGCGGGGACGGCAGTTTCTGCGGGGTGATCGATGCCTCGGGCGCCACGGGTTCCTATCAGCTGTCGGTGCAGAACGGCGTCATGTATCGCTACAGCGCCAACAACAGCTCCGGCAACTGGGTCGACTGGACCCGGGTCGATCCCACCGGCGCCGGCAACTACCTGTTCATCAATCCCTTCATCCTCGACCCGAACAACACCACGACGGTGTTCCTGGGCACCAGCAACGGGATCTGGCGCAACAACGACATCTCGGCCGTGCCCCTGTTCAGCAACAGCACCACCAGCCTCAACTGGGACCACGTGACCACCCAGCCGGCCGGGGCCTACGTCTCGGCCCTGGCGATGTCGCGCTCGGCGGGTCGCATCCTCTATTTCGGAACCTTCGACGGCAGGATGTACCGGATCGACAATGCGCACACGGCCGGGGTCGGCACCGTGCCGGCCCAGCTGAACATGGGACCGTCCTTCCCGGCCAACAGCTACGTTTCCGGGATCGCCGTGCACCCGGACGACGACCAGAAGGTCCTGCTGGCGGTGTCCAACTACAATGTCAACAGCATCTTCTACACCGAGGACGGCGGCGCCACCTGGACGGTCCCCGAGGGCAACCTGGGCGGGCCCGACGGTCCCTCGGTGCGGACGATGGCGATCGTTCCGTACGGCGGCCTGGACGTCTACTTTGCGGCCACCAGCACCGGCCTCTACTCGACCTATACCCTGGCCGGCGGCGCCACCGTCTGGCAGCAGGAGGCGCCGACGCTGATCGGCAACGTCGTGGTGGATCATCTGGCCACGCGTCCGGCCGACGGCGTGGTCGTCGCGGCCACGCACGGCAAGGGCGTCTACAGCATCAACCTGCCGGCCGGTACGCCGGTCGGCGACAACGCTCCGGCCCGGCCTGCGGCTCTGGCCCAGAACGTGCCGAATCCCTTCAATCCGATGACCCGTATCGGTTTCACGTTGCCGGCGGCAGCCACGACGTCCCTGGTGGTCTACGATCTGGCCGGGCGCCGCGTGCGGACCCTGGTCGATGGCCCGCAGCCCGCCGGCGAGCAGTCCGTGAGCTGGAACGGCGCCGACGAGGGCGGACGGCAGGTGAGTGCAGGGGTCTATCTGTACCGGTTGCAAAGCGGCGAGCTGGACGAGGTCAAAACCATGACCCTGGTGCGTTGAGAACGGCCGGGAAAGGCGGTTGAGTTGGGATTCAATCATTTCGACGACGAGGGCCGGGCCCACATGGTCGACGTCAGCGCCAAGGCCGTCACCTTGCGCGAAGCCCGCGCCGAGGCCTTCGTCTACCTCGGTCCGTCGCTGCTGGACAAGGTCCTGGACCGGTCACTCACCAAGGGTGATGTCTTCGGCGTCGCGCGCCTGGCCGGCATCGCGGCGGTCAAGCGGACGAGCGACCTGATTCCGCTCGCGCACCCGGTGGCCCTGCACCAGGCCCTCATCGACTTCCAGCCCCGGACCGAGGAGGGGCTGGTGCGTATCCTCTGCACCGCCAAGGCCCACGACCGGACGGGTGTCGAAATGGAGGCGATGACCGGCGCTGCCGTCGCTGCCCTGACCGTCTATGACATGTGCAAGGGGCAGGACAGGTCCATCGCCATCGGCCCCGTGCGCCTGGTGTTCAAGTCCGGCGGCAAGAGCGGCACCTACCGGCGGGGCGAGGCCTGATGCCCGCTTCCGCCCATTCCCGGACCCTGCGGGCGGCCGTGCTCGTCCTCAGCGACAAGGGCGCCCGCGGCGAGCGCAAGGACACCAGCGGGCCGGCCCTGGTCGATTTTCTCGCCGGCAACGGCTGCGCGCCGGTCGAGCTGGAGGTCCTGCCCGATGAGCGCCGCCTCATCGCCGAGCGCCTGTCCCGGTGGTGTGATGACGGCGTCTTCGACCTCATCCTGACCTGCGGCGGCACCGGCGTATCGCCGCGCGACGTGACGCCCGAAGCGACGCGCGACGTGATCAACCGCGAAATCCCCGGTTTCGGCGAACGGATGCGGGCGGTGAGCCTGGAAAAGTCGCCCCACGCCATCATCAGCCGGGCGCTGGCCGGCATCCGCGCCGGCACCCTGATCATCAACCTGCCCGGCAGTCCGCGGGCGGCCCTGGAGAACCTCGCCGCCGTGTGGCCGGCGGTCGGCCACGCCGTGGCCAAGCTCCAGGGGGATCCGGGCGACTGCGGGACGACGGCTTAAACGCTTTCGCCGCAGAAGGCTTCCGGGCGCGGCGGCGCCGGCGCGATGCGCCCGGCCGTTGGCCTCACGTTTTAACAAATCCTTGACTTGCGCACCGCCGTTGCGGCTCCCATGTTGGCGTCATGAACGGCGAAGACAAAACGATTTTCCCGGCCCCGCTGGCGGGCATGGAACGACTCTACCGGGATATCTCCCTGAAGGTCGTTGCGCTGACGGACGAGGACCGGACCTGGGTCAAGGAGCGCACCGAGCTTCTGTTCGGCGGCGATTTCGTCGTGTCCCGCGATAAGGTCCACGACCCCCACAAACTGCCCGGGTTCATCGCCGTCGAAGGCCGCGAACGGGTGGGTCTGGTCACCTACACGATCCGCGATCGGAGCTGTGAACTGGTGACGATCGATGCGTTGTGCCAGTACGCGGGGGTGGGGACGCGCCTGCTGGAGAAAGTCGAACGCACGGCCCGGGCGGCCGGTTGCGACACCATCTGGGCGATTACGACCAACGACAACCTCGACGCCCACCGCTTCTTCCAGAAACGGGGCTTCGTCATCACCGGGGTTCGTCTGGGGACGATGGCGAAGATTCGGCTGCTGAAACCCAACGTGCCCGAGCTGGGCCAGCACGCCATTCCCATCCGCGACGAGATAGAATTCGAGAAGCCCCTGCTGCCGGAGCCCTTCATCACGACCGGTTTCTGATCACTAATTGTCCCGTCGGGACGAATACGAACCCACCAGCCGCGAAATCAAGACCGCCAGGAACAGCGTGCCCGTCAGGGCCTCCATGATGGAAAGGCTGCGGGCGATCTTCGACACCGGAGAGATGTCCCCGTAACCCAGCGTGGTCAGGGTCACGAAGCTGTAGTACGTGAGGGTGTGCATGGCATCGCCTTCGGCGATGCCGATGGGTTGGCTGAAGGCCGCGGCGTCGAAAGCCAGGACCGGCGTGTAGAACAGGACCCAGGTCGATCCGATCATGATGTAGGTACACAAAGCCATGCCGATGGTGTCGATGGTGATCGTCCGGGCATTGAAGATCTGACCGAGCATGAGCCTGATGATGAAGAGATAGAGGCACAGGACCACCGCGTAGGTGATCCAGTCCAGGATCTGGAACTGATCTCCCCGGGTGAGGAAGAGCAGCAGCAGGCTCGGGATGCCGAGGGACAACCCGATGATCAGGTGCTGTTTGTTGTCCGCGGTCATGTAGATGGCCGCCAGCACGATGAACGTGCGCAGCAGGAACGGAAGCAGATCCCACTGCCAGTCGAAGCCCGACACCAGGATGTTCAGGAACAACGCGAACAGCAGCACGAAAGCCCGGCTTTGCGCGACGATACTGAAGAGGGAGAATCCCGGCTCGGCGGGGGAAGCGACTTCGCCGTCATTTCGTGATTCTGCCATGTCCTGCATCCGTTCGATCGAAGGTCGTGGGAAATTCCAGTACGCGCGCGTCGTTCCTTACTCTATATTGGATCGAAATATCGGACAATTGCAAAGGTCAGTCCGCGAATCGAGCCCCTGCCAACGGAGGTATCCATGAACGCCCGTCAAAAAGTGGCCGCCCTGCGCCAGTCGATGAAGAAGCACGGTGTCGCCGCCTACTACGTGCCCAGCGCCGATCCCCACCAGAGCGAGTACCTGCCCGAATCCTACAAGTACCGCGCCTGGCTCAGCGGTTTCACCGGTTCGATGGGCGAGCTGGTCGTGGGGCTGCGCAAGGCCGGACTGTGGACCGACGGACGCTACTATCTGCAGGGCGACATGGAACTGGCGGGCTCGGGCATCACCCTGATGAAAATGGGCCTGGCCGGGACCCCGGACATGCCGGCCTGGGTGGCGGGCCAGCTCAAGAAGGGCCAGTGCCTGGGCCTGGATCCCAGCGTGGTGTCGGTGGCCGCGGCGGCCGGTTTCGAGGAGGCGCTGGCCCCGCACGGCATCAAGGTGAAGTTCGTGACCCCGAACCTGGTCGGGCAGCTGTGGCGGGATCGCCCCGAACCCAGCCTGGCGCCCATGACCGTCCATCCGACGAAATTCGCGGGCGAGTCCGTCGCCGGCAAGCTCAAGCGGGTCCGCGAGGAGATGAAGACCGCCGGGGCCAGGGCCCACGTCATCGGTGCCCTCGACCAGATCGCCTGGCTGCTGAACATCCGCGCGGCCGACATCGAGTACACGCCGGTGGTCATCAGCTACGCGATCCTGACCGACCGCGGCTGCACCCTGTACGTCGATCCCCGCAAGGTCACCAAGGGTGTGGTCAAGGCCCTCAAGGGCAAGGCGCGGATCAAGGACTACGACGAGGTCTGGGCTGACCTGGCCGCACTGGGCAAGAAGAAACAGAGAGTCTGGATCGAACCGGGCCTGACCAATCGTCGGGTGTTCGACAAGCTGAAGGGTTCGCGTTTCCACCTGGCGGTGTCGCCGATCACGGCCATGAAGGCGGTCAAGAACGCCAAGCAGATCGCAGGGATCACGAACGCCCACCGGCGAGACGGGGCGGCCATGGTCAAGTTCCTCAAGTGGCTGGAGAAGGCCGTGCCCAAGGGCGGTGTCGACGAGATCTCGGCTGCGGACCAACTGACGGCGTTCCGGGCCCAGGGCCAGGGATACAAGGACAACAGCTTCGGCTCGATCAGCGGCTACGCGGCCAACGGGGCCATCATCCACTACAGCGCCACCGAGAAGAGCAAGGCCAAGCTCAAACCGCGGGGCATCTACCTGATCGACAGCGGCGGTCAGTACCCCGACGGCACGACCGACATCACCCGTACGGTCGCCCTGGGCAAGCCCACGCGGCGTCAGATCGAGTGCTTCACCCGCGTGCTGATGGGGACGATCGACTGCACGATCACGCCCTTCCCCGCCGGGACCAACGGCTACCGCAACGAGATGTTCGCCCGCAAGGCGCTCTGGGAGATCGGGGAGGATTATGCCCACGGCACCGGTCACGGCGTGGGCCAGTACCTCGGCGTCCACGAGGGCCCCCACAGCCTGAAGAACATCATGGCGCCGCCGTTCGTGGAGGGGAACCTGATGTCCATCGAACCGGGGCACTACGAGAACGGGCGGTTCGGCATCAGGATCGAAAATCTCGCTTTCGTGGTGAAGAACGAGAAGCTGAGCAAGGGTGACCGCACCTGGTACAACTTCCACGCGGTGACGCTGTGTCCCATCGACCGCAGGCTGATCGACAAGAAGCTGCTGTCGCGGGCCCAGCGGGACTACCTGAACGACTACCACCGGCGGGTATACCGCGAACTGGCGCCGCTGCTGGACCGGGAGCACAAGCTCTGGCTGGCGCGGGCCACCAAGGCGATCTGACGGGCGGGAAGCGGAAGACGTGGACAGAACGAAAACCCCCGGCCGCGGGCCGGGGGGTTTTTGCGACTGTAACGGTAATGGCGTTTACCGGTACAGGGACTTCACGCTGCCCCAGTTCGACTCTTCGATTGCGACCGGGCCGCACTCGTCAAAGACATCGGCGCAGGAGTCCGAGACAACCAGGTTGTCCACGCGAACGGTCTCGTTATCGGCCGAGTCCGACTGACGCAGAGCGAAACCGGTGACGATGGTCCCGGGATCAGCCTCGTCGGTGCCGGTGATGGAAAGGTCGGTTTCCGCCGTCGGGTCGATCCAGAGCTGGGCAACGTTGCCGGTCTGGTCGTAGCGGGCGACCGCCGTGTAGGTGACGCCATAGCTCAGGTCCAGGGGCCAGGTCGCGTCGGCGGTCGAGCCGATCGAAGAGATGCCGACCGAGAAGTCGCCGCCGCCGCTCGGACCAACAATGTCCATGCGGGCCCGGAAGCCGAAGCCGTCATCCTTGAAGTGGGCAAAGTACTCGTTGTCGGTCCCGGCGATGGGCGTGCCCACGTCGTCGACCGAGAATTCGAACCGGAAGTACACGTCGCCGCCGGCGGTGGCGGTGAAGGGCAGGGTGGCGTCTTCGGAGGGAATGCCGTGCTGAACGACAGCCTGGCCGCCAGAGACCAGCAGATCGCCGGCGGTGCCGCTATGGTTGAACCAGGTCCCGTTCCCGACCAGCGAGCCGTCCGGGTAACTGAAGTCGTCCGAAGCGAGGACCGCAGCGAGGGCCACAGCGGCAACCAACAAGACCGATGTCGTCAGCAGTAGTGATTTTTTCATGGGTGTCTCCTCTTGAGAATGAGCAAAATCTCACGGGTTCATCCAATAGTACCCTAATTGGAGTACCAGTACAACAATCTAAAGCAAATTTACAAAATTGTGCTATTTTGCCATGAAAATGATATTGGTAATCAAATTAACCCAGAATCTGTCGGCGAACCCGCCTCCTTTTTGCTTTATCAAGCTATTTTCGGTCTTTTCCGGGTTTCGGGCGGTGCGGACGATTCAGCTGATTCACGCGCATTGACGGCTCGCATGGGCCCGCTTACATTTGACAGTCGGTAAAATTGATACCATCACCCGCGCCCAGAGCATGGACGTGCTCTCGCTCCATGGCCACCGTCGCCGGCTACCAGGCCGTACTCGAGGCCGCCTCCCACCTGCCCCGCCTGTTTCCCATGATGATGACCGCCGCCGGCACCCTGGCGCCGACCAAGGCCTTCGTCGTGGGTGTGGGCGTGGCCGGACTGCAGGCCATCGCCACGGCCAAACGGCTGGGCGCGGTGGTCGAGGCCTACGACGTCCGCCCCGCGGTCAAGGATCAGGTGATCAGCGTCGGCGCCAAGTTCGTGGAGTTCGACCTCGAGACCGAAGGCGCCGAGGACAAGGGCGGCTACGCCAAGGCCCAGAGCGACGACTTCATCCGCCGCCAGCAGGAACAGATGCTGGCCGTGGTGGCGCGCAACGACGTGGTGATCACGACTGCGGCCATCCCCGGGAAGAAGTCGCCGGTGCTGGTGACCGAGGCCATGGTCAAGGCCATGGCCCCCGGATCGGTGATCGTCGACCTGGCGGCCGAACGCGGCGGCAACTGCGAACTGACGCGGGCCGACGAGGTCGTCGTCGCGCACGGGGTCACCATCCTCGGGCCGACCGACCTGGTTTCCCGCAAGCCCTACCACGCCAGCCAGATGTTCTCCAAGAACGTCGAGACTTTTCTCAAGTCCCTGTTGGCGGAGGGGTCGATCAAGATCGATCTCGAAGACGAAGTGACCGCCGGCACGCTGCTGACCCGCGACGGGGCAGTGGTTCATCCGCGGGTCCGCGAACTGCTGGGACTCGAGAACGCTGCCGGTGACGCCGCCGGTACGGAAGGAGGCTGACCCATGGAAGCTCTGGTTGCCGCACTCACGGTTTTTGTGCTCGCGATCTTCATCGGTTTCGAGATCATCACCAAGGTTCCGCCGACACTGCACACGCCCCTGATGTCGGGGTCGAACGCCATCAGCGGCATCGCCCTGGTCGGTGCGATCATTTCCACCCGGACGGACAATCCCAAGATTGCCACCATCCTCGGTGTCTGCGCCGTGGCCTTCGCCATGGTCAACGTCGTGGGTGGCTACATGGTCACCCACCGCATGCTCGCCATGTTCCGGAAGAAGAGGTGATGACGTGAACGGATTCCTGATCGACAACGGCTGGGTGAACCTGGCCTACCTCGTGGCAAGCATCCTCTTCATTCGCGGGATGAAGGGTCTGACCCACCCGCGCACGGCGGTTCAGGGCAACCTGACCAGCGCCGTGGGCATGCTGCTGGCCGTGGTGGTCACCTTGTTGGCCAACGGTTTGAACTACCAGTGGATCCTGCTGGGCGCGGTGATCGGCGGGCTGATCGGCGGTATCGCCGCCACGCGCGTCCAGATGACCCAGATGCCCGAAATGGTGGCCCTGTTCAACGGCTTCGGCGGTGGCGCAAGTGTGCTGGTGGCCGGTGCTGCTTTCATGATCACCCGCGACCCCAGCACCCAGACCACGGTTTCGACGGGCCTGTCGGGCCTTATCGGCGCAGTGACCTTCACCGGGTCGTTGATCGCCTTCGGCAAGCTGGCCGAGATCCTGCCCGGCCGCGCCATCGGTTTCCCCGGCATGAAGGTGTTCAACGCCCTGGTCGGGCTGGGCGCGCTGGCCTGCGTGGGCTGGCTGACGGTCGATCCGTCGGCGACCATCGCCTACTGGATCATCGTCGCGGCGGCCGGGGTGCTCGGCGTCACGCTGACCATCCCCATCGGCGGGGCGGACATGCCCGTGGTGATCTCGCTGCTCAACTCCTACTCCGGGCTGGCCGCTGCGGCGACCGGCTTCGTGCTGATGAACAACGTGCTGATCATCGCCGGTTCCCTGGTGGGCGCCTCGGGCCTGATCCTGACCAACATCATGTGCAAGGCCATGAACCGTTCGCTGGGCCATGTGCTCTTCGGCACCCTCGGTCCCAGCGCCGACGGTCCCAGCGCCGACGATGTCTACGGCGGCAAGGTCAAGTCGACCAGCCCCGAAGAAGTGGCGATGCTCTTCGACACGGCGCAGCGGGTGCTGGTGGTGCCGGGTTACGGTCTGGCCGTGGCCCAGGCGCAGCACATCGTGCGCGACATGGCCAACCTCCTGGAAGCGCGCGGGGTCACCGTGGAATTCGGCATCCACCCGGTGGCCGGCCGCATGCCCGGCCACATGAACGTGCTGCTGGCCGAGGCGGACGTGCCCTACGAGAAGTTGCGTGAGATGGACGACATCAACAACGAGATCGAGCAGATCGACGTCTGCATGGTCGTCGGGGCCAACGACGTGGTCAACCCCGTGGCCCGCACCGATCCCGAGAGCCCCATCGCGGGGATGCCGATCATCGACGTGGACAAGGCGCGCACCGTGGTGGTGGTCAAGCGGTCGCTGAGTCCGGGCTTCGCGGGCATCCCGAACCCGCTGTTCGCCGCCGACAACTGCCTGATGATGTTCGGCGACGGCAAGAAGGCCATGACCGAGCTGGTGAACGCCCTCAAAGAGGGCTGATCGCCGCTTCGCTCCGACCGACGAACGACCGGCCGCCCCTGTGGGCGGCCGGTTCGTTGGGGGTTCCGCTCCTGCACCGACACCCGGATCGGCCCTGGACCAGCGGTCATGGGCGCCCGGGGATGACGTTACCGAGTGGGATGCGTCATCAATGGAATTGCTGCGCGATCCCGCCTGCGGCGATGCTTGCGCCATCTCGACCCCACCGGCGGACGTCATGGCGGTGCGATGTCCCGCGGCGGGTCTTCCGCCGGTCGGCCCCGCTCCACCGGACAGCCGGCTCAACCATCGCTCACGGCGAATTCCGAACGCAGCCGCGCAGCCCGCTTGCGGATCAGCTTCTTTTCCGTGTCATCCAGGCGGTCGATGTTCTTCAGCACCATGGTCATGCGACGATTGCCGGCGAAACGTCGCTGGTGGCGCATCATGAAGTCCCAGTAGAAGGTGTTGAAGGGGCAAGCTTCGTCCCCCGTGCGGATTTTCGGGTTGTAGGGACACTCCGCGCAGTAGTTGGACATCCGATCGATATAACGGCCGCTGCCGGCGTATGGTTTCGTGCCGACGACGCCGTGGTCCGCGTGCTGGGACATGCCGATCACGTTGGGCGCCGTGACCCAGTCGACAGCATCGACGTACATCGCGAGAAACCAGTCGTTGACGGCGCGGGGGGCCACGCCCGCGATCAGCGCGAAGTTGCCGAGCACCATCAGGCGCGGGATGTGGTGCCCCCACGCGTTGTCGAGCACCTCGGCGACACAGTGTCGCAGGCAATTCATGTCGGTCTCGCCGGACCAATAGAAATCCGGCAGGGCGCCGTCGTGTTCCAGGCCATTGCGCGAACCATAGTCCGGTCCCTCGCGGTAGTACACGCCGCGGATGAACTCGCGCCAGCCGATGACCTGGCGCACGAACCCCTCGACGTCGTTGATGGCAACCCGTCCGTCCTGGTGGGCCTCGAGGGCCAGATCGACGCATTCCTGCGGGCGCAGCAATTTGAGGTTCAAACTGCTCGAGAGTCGCGAGTGGTGGAGGACCGGCTGGCCGGACCACATCGCATCTTCATAGGTCCCGAAATTCTCGAGACGATTCGCGATGAAATCCCGCAGAGCTCGCAGCGCTTGCCGGCGCGTCACCGGCCAGTGGAAGGTCTCCATCCGACCAGGAGCTTCGGGCCACGTGCGCTCCACCAGCTGCATGACCTCGCGCGTGATCGCATCCGGGCGCGGCAGGTAGGGCGACGGCACCCGGGGTTCCTGTTTGAATGCATGGCGGTTGTCCTTGTCGAAATTCCAGGCGCCGCCGGCGGGCGCGCCTTTTGCATCCACGAGCACGCCCAGGGCGCGACGGCGCTGGCGATAGAAGTACTCCATCACGAGCTCCTTGCGGCCGTCGTCGGCCCAGGCGCCGAACTCTTCCAGGGAACAGGTGAACGCGTCGTCCGCCAGGATCTCGAGCGGCGCGCCGTGTTCCTCCGCGGCTGCGGCGAGCATGGCGGCCACCCGGTGGTCGCCGGGCCGAACGACCTGCAGGCACTCGGGTTCGAGCTTCTGGAGTGCGCGCAAGACCTCCGCGCCGAGCGACTGCGTGTTGGCCCGGTCGTCGAGGCGCACGTAGCGCACGCGATAACCCTTCTTGATGAGGTCCAGCGCGAAATGACGCATCGCCGCAAGAAACAAGGTCGTGCGTTGCCGGTGGCTGGCAACGTGCTCCGCTTCCTCCCGCACCTCGGCCATCAGCACGGCATCACGGTCGCGATCCAGCCGGGCAAGCGCCGGCATCTTCGCATCGAGCTGGTCGCCCAGGATGAGCAGCAGCTTGCGCGCGCCGCGCAGGCGACTGTGTCGGGATAGCTCTGCGGACGGGGAACCGATGGTGTGCCTCCTGCTCGACGGCTGCCTGCTGTCTGAAGTGAGGCCGAGTGTACCATGACCTGGTCGAGGGATCCTCGCCCATTGGGGCCGCGAGCCGAACCGGTTGGACGTTGGTGGGTACGGCGTTTCGGGGTGCGGCCGGCAACGTGCCCATTCGGTCGGGACCGCATTCACCTGAAATCATCCAATTGATTACAATACAGCCATTTAAAATATGATTGGCCCGCTCCCGGCGGCCAGGGGTCGCGGAATTCTCCATTTGTCGACATAATGTTGACTAATTCGGTAATAATTAAAGGCAACGCGCCACTCCCGCGCTTTTTCGAGGAGGTCGATGATGAGGAAGAAGATGAAGATGCTCGGAATCCTGGCCGTGGTGATCGGTGCGGTGGGGATCGTGACCTTCGGTACGGACCGCAGCGAGGCGGTGGCGGCTCCGGGCGCGTGCCCGGCCATGGGTGCGACGGCTCTCTACGCGGTGGTCGCGGGGTGTCCTGTGCTGTCCGCCCGGATGGCCGATGCGGCGCAGGGTCGTTGCCCGGTCATGCAGGACCGCGACGAAAGATCCGCCTGCCCCGCGCAGAAGGCCAAACCCGCCTGCCCGGCCCTCCAGCAGAAGAACGAGGCCAAGGAGAGCCGCCAGGTGGATTACCGCAAGATGGCCTGAGCAAGCCGCACCTGACGATCGCACCGGAAACCGCCCGGGCGGAATCGCTGATGTGAGGGCTGGCAAGTTCGTCCCCAACGGGGTCAAACCAGCGTGCGGCTTGCTCGGCGTCGCGACGATGTCCCTCGCGATTCCGCTCCAGCGGCAATGGCGGGCTACCCGAGGCCGGCGGTGACCCGGACGGTAAAGGTCGGCTCCATCGTGCCGGTCGCGGTGAACCTCAGACCTTGACCAGCGAGTTCTCCTCGAGGCCCACGCCCGTCGGCGCGTACCCGTCGGCCTCCCCGTCGTTCTCCCAGGTGCAGCCGTCGATCAGGTAGCGGAAGGCGTAGGTGCGGTCGACGGGCAGGTCGACGGTGGCTTTCCAGACGCCGGACTTGAGGCGGGTCATGGGGTTGGCTCCGGTATGCCAGTCGTTGAAGTCACCGACCACGCAGACTCGGGAGCCGGCCGCGGCGGCGTCGGCGGACAGGATGAAGGTGACCTTCGACTCCGGACGGGACTTCAGGTAGCGCTTTTGCAGGCTCACGATCGCTCTCCTTTGCGAGTGGGGCAGACGGCGTTATTGGAATCTGGGACGCTTCGGCCGGGTAATATAGTCCACGGACGCTCCGGCGCCAGATCCGTCGATCGTACCGCCGACGGAGACGGGCCGACTGCGCCGCGGCCGGATTTCCCTTGCCCGGCCGACCGGCCGCAGCCTACCCTCAAACGAGGATCCATCAACCGACCGGAGGGAGACCCCGTGAAGCACTGCCCCAATCCCGAATGCGCCGGCATCGACATGTTCAAGATCGTCTCGGAGTTCAACGATTCCGCCACGGTATGCGCGGATTGCAACAGCGCCCTGGTGGACGGTCCGGCCCCGCGGCCCGAGGAGCTGGGGGACAGGCCGGATCCCGAACCGGACCTCGAGCTGGTGCCCCTGCTGGTGATCCGCGACGAGGCCCGGCTGGCCATGGTGGAGGCCCGGCTCGAGGAGGCAGGCATCCGTTACATGGCCAAAGGCGAGCAGATCCAGGATCTGTTCGGGCTCGGGCGTCTGACCGCGGTCAATCCCATCACCGGGCCGGTGGAGATCTACGTGGCGGCCGACGAAGTCGAGGCCGCGCGGCAGATCATCGCCGACGTCCTGACCTGATTCGGCGCACCCGCTGCGCGGCCGCGAACTTGAAATCCAACCGGAGTTGATGATATACTCGCCTGCGAGCGTCCTGCCGGCAGGCGTAACCATGCCGGCGGAATTCCCACCCCGATCCTCAGGAGTGGGGGAGAGTAGAGTGAACCTGAAGAAACTCACGGCGGCCATGGCTCTGCTCGCCATCTGGCTGACGCCGCTGTTCGCCTGCGCCCAGACGTGGTCGATCGAAACCGTCAAGCCGTTCGGCGTCTACTTCGATCTGGCCGTCGACGCCGCGGGCAACCCCCACATCGTGTTCAGCAACTGTCAGGCCTGGGAAGACTGCGATCCGATCGCTCCGGGCCAGGCGGAATTGACATACGGCAAGAGAAGCGGCGGCACCTGGACCTTCGAGCCCATCGCCGACCACCCCCAGGGCGACCTCCTCTCCATCATCGTCGACGGTGCCGGCACGCCGCACATCGCGTACAAGGACAGCACCCGCCAGATGCGCTACGGGTATCGGGATGCCGGCGGCTGGCAACTCGAGGACCTCTATCACGAGATCCTGCTCCGTTATCGCGCCTCGCCGAGCCTGGCTCTCGATGCGGTCGGTGAACCGCACATCGCGTACATCGAGCGGGAGCACATTCGGTACGCGTACCGGGACGGCGCGATCTGGACGAACGAGGAGGTCACGGGCTCCTTCATGGACAACTGGTCGGCGCGGTCGCCGATCGCCTTCGATGGCTCCGGGACGCTGCACGTGGGTGCGTGGCGCTACAACACGAGTGCGGTGTACTTCACGCGCGGCGCCTCTTCCTGGACCTACGAGGCCTTGAACGGAGCGATCGGCTGGAGTCCGTGGCTGGTTCTCGATGGGAACGACGCGGCACACTTCTTCTACCACGGCGCCGGACTGCTCTATGCGACCAACGCCACCGGATCGTGGGTCGAGGAGACGGTCGATCCGCAGGGAGACAACGCCGCCGACGACCTTGTCCTGGACAGCGATGGCCGGCCGCACGTGGTCTACACGACCAGCCAACTGGTGACCTTCGAGCCGCCCTGGCTCTACGATGCGCAACTCTGGTACTCCTGGCGCGACGGCGGTGGGTGGCAGAAGGCGCTCATCCATGCGGTGACCGGAGCGGACAACTGGAGCATGCTGCCGCGGCTGGAAATCGACGATGCCGGAATCCTGCACCTGCTCTATCACGACCCGGCAACGGACGCGATGCGGTACGGAACGCTGCCGATGCCGTCCAACGTCCCTCAACCGCCCCGGGCAACGATCGCGCGTATCCAGAACATCCGGCCGAATCCGTTCAATCCCGCAACGCAGATCGTGTTCCAGCTCGATGCAAGCGAGGCGGTGAACCTGAGGATCTTCGACGCCAGAGGACGCAAGGTGCGCAGCCTCGTCAGATCCCAGCTGCCCGCGGGAGAGCACGCAGTTCGTTGGGACGGCCGTAACGATGCGGGCAACCAAGCGGCCAGCGGCGTGTACTTCGTTCAACTGCAATCAGATTCGGGATCGGAAACTCGACGAGCCGTCTTGTTGAAATAGCCGATCATCCCCTCGCGCTCGGCGCTGCCGCCCTTTTTCAATAATTCTCAACAAATCTTGTCCGGTTTGCCGCCCGCAATCCGTTTCTACCTATGGAATGAAAGATTGCGCCCGGGGGAAACGCGCCCCCGCGTTCCCCAGCTCGCAACGCGGGACAAGAATAGCGGGAACATCATGACCCCGGAGGGAAGGCGACGCATGAAAGCAACAATCCGCAGAGTCCTCGGCAGCCTGATGGCCGTCGGTGTCGTCGTGCTGGCGGCCGATGTGCTGGCCGACGGGACCTACGATCTTCGTTTCTGGAACGGGGCCGGCGGCGGGGGTGTCAGCAGCTCGGGGGCCGTCGAACTGTCGAGCACGATCGCCCAGCCGCTGGCGGGCCGGTCCACCAACGGCACCCTTGTGCTCGAAAGCGGCTTCTGGCACGCGGTCACCGGCGGTGTGTCGCCGGTGGTCGACAATCCCGGCGACCTTCCCGTCGCCAGCCGCCTGAACGAACCCTATCCCAACCCGTTCAATCCCTCGACGAACGTCAGTTTCGAGCTGGCGGCGCCGGGCATGGTCCGGGTGAAGATCTTCGATGCCCGGGGACAAGTGGTGCGGGATCTGGTGCGCGAGTCCCTGCCTGCGGGCCGCCACGTGATGCGGTGGGACGGGAAAACGGATCAGGGGGCCAACGCCTCCAGCGGCGTCTACTTCCTGCGTTTCGAGTCCGGCCAGACCGTCGGCACCAAAAAGATGACATTACTCAAATAGTTGTCCAACAACACGTTGTCGCTCATTCGAGCGCTGCTTCGTCGAGGGAGGCCTTCCGATGATTTCCAAGACAACCATGCTCCTGCTGATTCTGCTGCTGGCCGTGGCCGCAGCCCAGGCGGGTCCTGTCAGCACGGCGTTCACCTACCAGGGGCGTCTGGTTCTCGACGGGGTGCCGGTCACCGGATCGGTGGACCTGCAGTTCTACCTGTATGACGCCGAAGTCGGCGGCACGCAGGTCTCCGGCGGCTACCAGTTCCAGGACGTGGCGGTGGACAAAGGCGTCTTCTCGGTCCTGCTGGACTGGGCGGCCTTGAACTGGAACGGCGATGAGCGCTGGCTCGAGATCTATGTCCGCAATCCGCACGACCCTTCCAATCCGGCCAGCGGTTTCCTACCGCTGGACCCCCGCCAGCGCATCACGGTGGTGCCCTACGCCATCCATGCCCTCAACGGCGGGGGCAGTGGCGGCAGCGGTTTCTGGTCCGCCAACGGCCCCAACATCTCGAACACCAATTCGGGCTTTGTCGGCATCGGGCGCAACACGACGGTTACCCCGGCAGAGGTCTTCGGCCTCCAGGCGCCCGGCGACGGCTTCGCCGGCATGTACATCAAATCCGACAGCCCCAGCGGCCAGCCTTTTTACGGTTACAAGACGCCCAGCTACCTCTCCTACCATTACATCGAAGAAGCCACGGGGCTATGGCGTTTCTACCACAACACCAATTACCTGAACTTCTCCTCGACCGGCAACCTGGGCGTCGACATGCTGCCCAACACCTCGAAGATCGCCGCCAGTGGGGTCATCGAATCCACGACGGGCGGGTTCAAATTCCCCGACGGCACCGTCCAGACGACCGCCGGCGGGGGCGCGTCTTCCGCGGAAGAAGTCGTGCTGTCCGACAGTGCGGCCAACACGACGATCGAGGTCAAGGCTTCGACATCCGGGGTGGGCACCTCGGGGGGACCCATCCTGAACATGTACAACACCACCGGGCAACGAACCTTCTACGTCTTCGGCGGCAATACGTCCGGGAGCACCCTGTACATGCGCAACACCGCCAACGCCTCGACCATCAGCATGATCAGCAACTACACGTCGGGGGCGGGGGGGTTGATGGAGATCCAGCAGAACGACGGGGGCAACGCAATCCGGATGGCCGCCCACGGAGGCTTCGGCCAGAACACCAACGGGCCGGAGATCCGCCTGCACGACGTGAACAGCAACGCGTCGCTGTGGCTTTACGGCGATTACAACGGAACCGGGGAAAGCCGGGTCATCGCGAACGTGGTCGAGATCACCGGCGGATCGGATCTGTCCGAACAGTTCGACATCGCCGCCGGGGCGCTGGCCATCGAGCCGGGCGCCGTGGTTTCGATCGACCCGGATTCCCCGGGCGACCTGCGCCTGAGCACCGAAGCGTACGACCGCAAGGTGGCCGGCATCGTCAGTGGCGCCGACGGGATCAAGCCCGGTCTGTTGATGGGACAGAAAGGCTCCGAAGCGGACGGCGAGCACCCGGTCGCCCTGACCGGGCGGGTCTACTGCAAGGTCGATGCTTCGTTCGGCTCGATCGAACCGGGTGACCTGCTGACCACGTCGCCGAACCCGGGTCACGCCATGAAGGTGTCCGATCACGACCAGGCCCTCGGAGCCATCCTGGGCAAGGCCATGACCACGCTGGACTCGGGACAGGGCCTGGTCCTGGTCCTGGTCTCGCTGCAGTAGGGGGCGCCATGAAGACGAGAATCATCATGATCCTGCTGCTGACGACATTGCCGGCGGCGGCCGAGACGTTCAACATCGAGATCGACTACATGGTCGACACCTCGGTCGGCAGTCCCCATTCGCACATGCCGACCCAGGCGGAGATCGACGCGGTCGTGCAGATGTTCGCCTGCCAGGGACATACGCTCAACGTGGTCGTGGACGACCAGATTCCCCACTACTACCTCATGCGGCGGGACCCCGCCGACAACAGCTTCTTCGACTATTCGGGCACGACCGACTCGTTCGGTTCCATCAAGTCGACCTACTTCGACAACACCGGCGGCGGGTGGCACTACGCCGTCTTCGGACACCGGTACGAAAAGGTCGACACCAACGGCGTGCTCGTCCCTTCGGGAAGTTCCGGACTCGGACAACGCCCCGGCGGCAATTTCATCGTGACGCTCGGCGCCTGGTCCGACAGCACCGGCGCCGGTTTCACGCGAGCCTCCACCCTGGCCCACGAATTCGGTCACAACCTCGGACTGTCGCACTGCGGCGGCAACAATTGCGATCCGACGGGGGACAACTCGCCGGTTCTGACGAGCATCATGAGCTACAACTACCAGCTCGAGGGGGTCAGAAGCGGCCTGCTGTGCAACGGCCTGATCCCCGAGAGTGCGGCGGATCTGTTCAAGGACATCGACTATTCCGGCGGCCGCATGGCCACCCTGCAGGAGGCGGCTCTCGACGAGGCCCTGGGCACGACCTTCCGGTCGGTCGACTGGAACTGCAGCGGAACGGTCGCCGGGGTGGTGTCCCAGGACCTGAGCAGCGGCGGTCCGACCTGGTGCGGCAACACCGGAAGCCTGGATCTGATCGGGGATTACGACGAGTGGTCCCTGATCGTCGACACGACGAAGCTCAAGACGGAGCTCGACACCAATGATATCGAGGAGGTGTCATGCATCACCGTTGATGAAGTCCGGCGTCTGGGCGAGAAGGCCAACTGTCCCACGCCAACGCTCGCGTTCGAATCGTGCGTGACCGCCGAAGTCTATTTCGTCGACGGCTCGGGCACGGCGAACGCCACCGGCACCTGGAAGGACCCCGTGAACACGGTGAACAATGCCCAGAACCTGGCGCCTTCCGGCAGCGCGCTGGTGCTGTTTCCGGGCACGCTGAACGAAGGCGGCAGCGGCGGGGTGATCCTCGACCAGCCGGTCCGTCTCTACAGCGCGACCAGCACGGTCATCAAGTAGCCTCACAACGAACCCCTCGAAAACGCCGGCCGCCCCCACGGGGGCGGCCGGCTTGCATGTCCCGGTCGTTGCGGTCTAGCCTTTGGCGGCGTGCCACTTGGCCAGGAGTTCAGCCTCGCGTTCGGCACTGATGCCCGAGCGCATGGGCCCGTCCTTGCGCTCCTGGGGTACGGTGGCCCACCAGTCCAGGGTTCCGCGCACGGTCTCGCTGATGGGGCGGAAGGTGAGCCCGGCGCCCACGGCCCGCGCCACGTTGATGTAGGGATGGCCGGCGTCCTCGCCGTCCAGGGGCACCCACACGGGCATGTCCGACCAGGCGGCCACCTCGTTCTCCTCGAGGAAGCCGGTGTCGACCCAGGTGAAGTTGGCGTCCGCTCCCGAGACCGTCTTGCAGGTATCGAACAGCTCACCCATGGTCAGTTCTTCGGCCGGACTGGTCGCGTTGAACAGGCCGTTGGTCCCGGTCTCGGCGCAGTGGACGATGAACTCGGCCAGATCACGCACGTCGATGATCTGGGTCGGCACCTCCGGCTTGTCCGGCACCAGCACCTCGCCGCCCCGGGCGATGCGCACCGGCCAGTAGGTGAAGCGATCGCTGCGGTCCATGGGGCCCACGATCAAGCCGGGCCGGATGTTACAGGTGCGCCCGGGCAGGGCGGCCTCCGCCGCCTGCTCGCACAGGGCCTTCAGGGGGCCGTAGTTGGCGCCGGTGATGTCCTTCATGCCCCGGGCGGCGGCGATCTCCGCGTCGGTGATGACGCCGACCGCCGAGTCCTCGTCCAGACCCTTCTGGGTGAAGTCGGCGAACACCGAGATCGACGAGATGAAGATGTACTGGCTCACCTTGTCGGCCAGCAGTTCCGCCGAATCCTTGACCGTCGCCGGAATGTAGCCGCTGTTGTCGATGACCACGTCCCATTGCCCACCCTCGAGAGCGGTGAGGTCGCCGAAGCGATCGCCCTTGAGCCTGGCGACGTCCGGAAACAGGTCCGTGTTGGTCTTGCCGCGGTTGAAGAGCGTGATCTCGTGGCCGCGGCTGCGGGCCTCGTGGACCACGGCCGGACCGAGGAAGGCCGTGCCGCCCAGAATCAGGATCTTCAGTTTCCGGTCGCTCTTGAGCGGGGTGAAGTCGGCCAGGGCAGGGCCGGCGGCCAGGGCGCCGGCGCCCACGGCGGCGGTCTTCATGAAATCACGTCGTGTCCAGGTCATGTTTCGCAGCTCCCTTGGTCTAGGTCACCGTTTCCGGTTTCCGGCGGGAATGAAAGGTTGGTCTGCCGTTGTCATCACCACGCCTTTACGGGTGGCACGAAAAAAAGGTGCACTGGAGATACACGGCGGCTGACAAGCAAACGTGCCGTTACTGCCCCTGCGGGTTGAGAACGCGGCTGCCGGCGGTCAACTCCTCGACACTCCTGCCGGTGCAGATGCTCAGCAGGTTGAAGAACATGTCCTGGAGTCCGCCGATCTCCAGCGGGGTGGATCCTTCATGGACCCGCCCCAGGGTCCAGTCGATGAAGGCCTCTTTCCTGTCGACGACCATCTGCAGGGGAATGACCATCTGGCCCTCGTCGAACAGGAACGCCACGGATTCTTCGCTCAGCTGCGAGGCCCTGGCCAGGTGCCGGACCGCCCGGTCGAAATGGCCCAGGCCGACATCGGTCAGGGCGGCGTAGAGCAGGGCGTTGCCCGTGCGCCCCCAGACCTTGAACCCCGTGGCCGTTTCGCAGAAAACCATCGCTGCCGGCGGGCTGGTGACCAGGCCGTTGGCCCAGGTGACCTCGACGGCGGGACCCAGCACCAGGCGCGGACCCACCTCGCCGTGCAGGGCGTTGTACGTCTCGCTGGGATGGACCCAGACTTCACCCATCCGACCCGCGAGCGCCGCCTGCTCCTTTTCGATCGGCGGCTGCATCAGGGTCAGGTACCGGAACGGATCGCTGGCCGATGCCTCCTGGAGCCCGACCATGGTCCGGCAGGCCTGCCAGGAGAGGCTCGTGGCCCTGGCCACCGGATCGGCGACGAGGCCCAGGTCGGTGCGGTTGGACAGCCGGACCCGCATGCCCACCAGTCCCCAGGCGATCGTCGCGACGACCAGCACCATCAGCAGCACGGGCCGCGGCCGCCAGCGCACCGGCAGCAGGGAACCCAGGGTCAACGCGACGCCCGCTGCGGCCAGATAGGCCAGGTAGGGGTTCAGATGGGAGTAGAGGGGGATCGCCGGACCCACCGCCAGCAGCGATCCCAGCAGCGCCAGTCCCGGCAGCTTCTGACCATGGCGCCAGCGGATCCAGCCCCAGATCGCCCACAACAGCCACAGGGCGCCGCCGGCGACACCCATGCTCACCTTGAGGTGGGAGGCGAGGATGGGGCCCGGTGACATCAGCCACCACCCGAAGACGCCGATATTGATCACGCTGTTGCCGACGTCGCCCAGGGCGTAGGCGCCTCCCTGGTCCGGGGCGAAATGCTCGTAGACCAGCACGCCTTCGCTCACGGCGGCCAGCAGCAGGAACATGACCAGCGCCCAGGCGAAGGCCTTGTCCTTGAGCCGGACGCCGATGCCCGCCCACATGAAGGCCAGAAACAGCAGGGGCAGACCGAGACCCGCTTCCTTGGACAGCATCGACAGCACGGCCGCGAAGAAGGCCACCGTCAGGTTGCGCCGGCTGCCGGCGGGATCGCTGTCCCCGGCGAGCCAGCGCTCCACGGCCACGAGGGCAAAAAACGCCCCGAGCAGTTCCTGGATGCCGGAGGCCCAGTAGAGGGGCGTGAAGGCCAGGGGGGAGGCGGCGAAGAGAAGGCCGGCGACCAGGCGGGGGAAATCCGCCAGACCGGCGCGTCTGCCGATGCGGGCGACGAGGACCGCGCACAGCCCGTGGAGAATCAGCCGGATGACTGCATGGGCGTCGGCATCCAGTCCGAACAGGGGCCAGGTGACCGTCCAGTAGAAATGCTGGCTCAGCCAGCGCGCGGGAACCCCGGCGGCGCCATCGAGCCCACCCAGCCCCGCGGCCCGGCCCAGCTGTCCCCAGTCGTCCAGATTCCACCAGGCGCCCAGGGCGGGCAGCCGCCCCAGGACGGCCGCCAGGAACACCGCCCCTTCCACGAGGGTAATCCGGCCGGACGCGGCAGCGGCGGTCGGTGAAACGCTGGTCTGGTCGGAGGTGTCGTCCACGGCGGCTCCCGATTGAATGCGATGATCCCGACCGGTAAAAAAGTTATGGTACTCAAAACAACCGGGTTTTGAAACCGGAACCGGGCAATGTTATGCTTGGGGGCGTGAAATCCCTATACCTAATCCGTCCAACCGAGGATATCGCCATGCTTCGACCGTTGTCTTTTCGCCTGCCGTCTGTCGTCGTTCTCATCCTGATCGCCGCCGTGGGCCTGTCCGGCTGCGGCAGCAAGGAAGAGGCCCCGGGGCCGCTGGAGATGGACCAGGTGGAATTCGAACGCTGGGAAATCGCCCTGGTCGAGATGCGCATCGAAAAAAACGAGGATTTCGCGCGCCCGGACGGGTCGCCTTTGGCCGAAGCGGACCTGCCCGGGTTCGAGGGCTTGAACTACTACTTCCCCAAGCCCGATCTGCGTTTCAAGACGCCGCTGGTCGCCGCCGCCGGAGCCGACACCGCCTACCTCACCAAACGGCGCGGGGAAACGGTGCCCTACCTGCGCCGGGGCCGGGTGGCCTTCAGTTTTGGCGGCGATGTCCATCGGCTGGACGTGTTCGGTCCGGTCACGAACGAAGGGGATGACTACCTGTGGCTGCCCTTCTTCGACGCGACCAACGGCAAGGCGACCTACCCCATGGGACGCTACCTCGATGTCACCGTGGATGACGAGGGCCTGGTGGACCTCGATTTCAACTACGCCTACAACCCGCTGTGCGACTACAACGCCGACCGCTACAACTGCACTCTGCCGCCGGACGGCAACAAGCTCCCGTTCGCGGTCGAGGCGGGCGAAAAATCCTTCCGCGGGGAACACTGACGGTGGACATCCTGCAGCAGGTGGGCCAGTGGTCCTGGTTCTTCCTGTGGTCGCTGCTGCTGGTCGCCGCCTCCCTGTTCGTCTACCTGGGGCTGGGGGGCACGTTCATCATCATCGGCCTGGCGCTGATCCATGCGCTGGCGACGGGCTTCGATCCCATCACCTGGAAGTTGCTGGCGGTCCTGCTGGGGTTGGCCCTGCTCGGTGAAGGGATCGAATTCGTGGTCGGGACCTTCTACGTCGCCAGGAAGGGCGCCTCGAAGGCCGGGGTGATCGGAGCCTTCACCGGGGGGTTGCTCGGCGCGGCTCTCGGCAACGGTGTCGTGCCGGTGGTCGGGGCGGTGCTCGGCAGTTTCCTGGGTGGTTTTTCGGGCGCAGTACTGGGGGAATACTACACCCGCGAACGGCTGGAACCGAGCCTGAGGGTCGGGGGCCACGCCTTTCTCGGCCGCCTGGCGGCGATGATGATCAAGCATTTCATCGCCCTGCTGATGGTGTTCCTTGTCCTGAGGGCCACCCTCCCCGAGGCGGGCGGCGCGCCGGGACCGTGCGTACTTGAGAATGGATTATTGCGGTCCCATTGAAACCCGGCTAAAATGGTTTGAATTCTTCTTTTTCCGTGATTCCACGCTCATTCCGGGAGTTTTCAATGATCGGTCGCGTCATCGGCCCCTACGAAGTCACCGCATCCATCGGCAAGGGCGGGATGGGCGAGGTCTTCAAGGCCCACGACACCAAGCTGGGCCGCGACGTCGCGCTGAAGATCCTGCCCAAGGAGCTCGCGGGGGACAAGGAACGCCTGGCACGTTTCGAGCGGGAAGCCCGCGTCCTGGCCGCGCTGCAGCACCAGAACATCGCGGCGATCTACGGGGTGGAAGAGGCCGACGGGCAGCCGGTGCTGATCATGGAGCTGGCCGAAGGCCAGGATCTCAGCCTCAGGCTCGGGCAGGGGCCGCTGGCTCCGGAGGAAGTCCAGAAGATCGCCCTCCAGCTGGCCACGGGCCTCGAATTCGCCCACGAGAAAGGCATCATCCACCGTGACCTGAAGCCGGCCAACGTCAAGGTGGTCGGCGACGGCCGGGTGAAGATCCTGGATTTCGGCCTGGCACGGGCGTTTTCAACCGAAGGCGGATCGGACAGCGCGTCGGGGAGCCAGGCTTTCCAAGCGACGATGACGCAGGCCCTGACCGGCGCCGGGACCATCCTCGGGACGGCCGCCTACATGAGCCCCGAACAGGCCCGCGGTTACGACGTGGACCGTCGCAGCGACATCTGGGCCTTCGGGGTGATTCTCCACGAGATGATGACCGGCGAGCGCCTGTTCGAAGGGGCCACGGCCACCGACACCCTGGCCGCCGTGCTGCGCAAGGATGCCGACTGGGACGCGGTGCCCGACACCATGCCGCCGCTGCTGGTGCAGATCTGCCAGCGCTGCCTGGTGAAGGATCCGCAGCACCGGTTGCGCGACATCGGGGAAGCCCGGGTGGCGCTCGAGGGCGCCGGGGCATCGGTGCTCGGCCTGTCGGTCGACAGCCTGCCGGCCATGGCGCCGGCCCCCGTTGCCGGCGGAGGCCGGAAGCTGCCCTGGGTCCTCGCGGCGGTGTTCGCCCTGGCCGCCGCCGGACTGGGCTACCTGGGCCTGACCGGCGCCATCGGCCCCTCACCGGAGCCCGTCCGCCTGGTGAAGGCGACCATCAGCCTGCCGGTGGCCACCCGTCTGGATTTGAATCCGGCGTCACCCGGTCCGGTGAAGGTCTCGCCCAACGGACTGCACCTGGCCTTCACGGCCTCGGATTCCGGCGGCGCCACCCAGTTGTATGTCCGAACGCTGGACAACAACGTGCTGCGCCCCATCCCGAACACACGGACGGCGGCCTACCCCTTCTGGTCGCCGGACAGCCGCACCCTGGCGTTCTTCACCGATGCCGGCGGACTCGAACGGGTCGACATCGCCGGGGGACCGGTGGTGGAGATCGCCCGGGCCGACAACGGCAAGGGCGGGTCCTGGGGTGAAGACGGCACCGTCCTGTACACTCCGAACCATGTGTCGTCCATCTACCGGGTGTCCGCCGACGGCGGGACCGGCACGCCGGTCACGGATCTGCAGGCTGACGACAAGGTGCGCTCCCATCGCTTCCCCGTGTGGCTTCCCGGGGGTACCCACTTCGTCTATATCGCCGTCAGTCGGGCGGCCGGAGCCGGCAAGGTCGACAGCATCCTGCGCCTGGCGAGCATCGACGGCACCGTCAGCCAGGATCTGATGCCGTGCCAGTCGTCGGTGGTGTTCGCGTCCGGTCATATCCTGTTCGTGCACGACCAGATCCTCATGGCCCGTCCGTTCGACCTGGATGCCCTCGCGTTCACCGGCCCGGCGCGCCCCATCGGCGAAGGCGTGCTGGCCATTCCGGCGGCCCACCTGAGCGTATTTTCGGCGGTCGATGCCGGCGTACTGGCTTATTCCTCGGGCGGCGGCGGCTTCGGGAATTCACAGTTGATGATGCTGGACAAGGGCAGCGGGGACCAGCAGCTCGTGGGCGACCCGCTGATGACCTACGGTCTCGACTTGTCGCCCTCCGGGAAGAACCTCGTCCTGTCGTTTCCCGATCAGCAGAACGGGACCTTCGACATCTGGCTGCTGGAGATCGAACGAAACCTGCTGACACGTCTGACCTTCGAGCCGGAAACGGAACTCGCCCCCACCTGGTCGCCCGACGGCGAGTTCGTCGTTTTCAGCTCGGATTTGGACGGGAACATGAATCTTTACCGCAAGCCGGTCGTCGGCGGTGGCCAGATGGAAGCACTTTTCCCGACCACGAACGACTGTTATGCTGATGATATGTCGCCCGACGGATCATTGCTCTCCTTCACCCAGGTCGACACCAGCGGCCGGTCGCAGGTTCTCCTGCTCGACCTCGAGACCCGGGAGATCGTCCGCACGATCGCCGATCCGGCGTTCGATATCTACCTGTGCAACTTTTCGCCAGACGGCAAGTGGGTGGCGTATGTCTCGAGTGAAACGGGCAGCCAGGAGGTCTTCGCCGAGTCGGTGACGCCCGGCGGCGGCCGCTGGCGCGTCTCGACCGACGGCGGCTTGTATCCCCTGTGGTCCAGGCACGAGGACCGACTGTATTACCTGACCAGCAATGGGGAGTTGTTGGCCACGGAAGTCTATTACAACAGTGATTCCCTGGGCTTTGGCCGGACCGACTCCGTGACACGCGGGGTGGAGGTTACCAATGCCTATACCTATGCCGAAGAACCGGGGACCGGCAGATTGCTCATCCTGAAGTCGGCGGCCAACCGCGAGAATTCCATGCTGTATCTCGTAACCGGCTGGCAGCGCCTGCTCGAAAACAACCGAAACTAGGGGAAACCATGGAATTGACACTGGTAGGACTGGTCGACAACAAGGAGGTGCGGCACTCCCTGATCGAAGGTGCGCACCTGATCGGTCGCGCCGACGACGCGGCCTTGAAATTGAACCAGCCCAGTGTTTCGCGGCGGCACGCGGAGATCGTCGTCACCGGCGGCAAGGCCCTGGTCAACGACCTGGGCAGCCACAACGGGACCACCCTGAACGGTACGAAAGTGGCCGAACCGGTGGAACTGAAGTTCGGCGACGTCCTCGAGGTCGCGAACGTGTCCTTCCGGCTCGAAGGTCCCGCCGGCATGGGCATGACCATCTTCAACGAGTCCCAGACCCTCGTGCCCAGCGCCGAGCTGACCTGGGAGGAGATCCGGGCCCAGCGGCAGGAGAAACGCGACCTGCAGTCCCGCCTGTTCGGGGTGCTGGCCGAGGCGGGCGACCTGTTGACCATTCCCCGCGCGCCCGAAGAAATGTTCGAACCCATCCTGGACCTGGTGGAGACCGCGCTGGAGCCCGAACGGATCTTCGTCCTGCTGCTCGAAAAAGGCAACGACGAGCCGGTGACCAGGGCCTCGCGGGTCAAGGGCAACCGGTCGGCGGACAGTCTGGCCCTGAGCCGGACCATGATGAAGCAGGTGCTCGAGCAGAAGAAATCGTTCCTGACCTCCGATCCGTTGAACGACCCGGGCTTCGGCGGCATGATGAGCATGGTGTCCCAGGGCATCCGGTCGGCCATCGCCGTGCCGCTGTTCGACAACGAGGACGTGATCGGCCTGCTGTACGCCGACGATTCCCACGCCGGCAAGCGGTTCACGCGCGACCAGCTGTCGGCCTTCACGCTCCTGGCCAACGTGATCGCCGTGGCCATCACCCATTCCAGGTACCACGCCCTGGAAAAGGAAAAGCGGCGGCAGGACGCCGAACTGCAGGCGGCCAGCGATATCCTCGACGGCATCCTGCCCACGCACCTGCCGGCCTGCGAGGGTTACGACATGATCGCCCGCCTCGAGCCGTGCTTCGAGGTCGGCGGTGATCTCTACGACGCGGCGTTGATGGAGGACGGGCGCTACGCTTTCCTGATCGGCGACGTGGTCGGCAAGGGGCTGGGCGCGGCCCTGCTCGTGTCCCACATCCTGTCCTGGACCCGGTTCATGGTCGACCAGATGTGGGATCCGCAGGCCCTGATCACCAAGCTCAACCAGCAGATTTTCTCCTGCACCGACACGGTTCGCTTCACGACCTTCTTCCTGGGATACCTCGAGCCCGCCACCGGCAAGGTGGTCTACGTGAACGCCGGCCACAATCCCCCCTTCGTCGTGCGCGCGGACGGGACGGTCGAAACGCTGGCGGCCACCGGGATGCCGGTGGGCATCATCGAGGATTCCCCCTACAAGACCGGGGAATTGACACTGGCGCCCGGTGACCTGGTCACCCTCTACAGCGACGGTATTCCCGAGACGCAGGACGTCGAGGACGAGGAATACGGCGAGGACCAGTTCGAGAAGCTCCTGGTGCAGGAACACAAAAGCGATCTGGCCGGACTGTTCGAAAAGCTTCAGGGAGAACTGCAGGAGTTCCGCGGCGACGCCCCCGTCGGCGACGACGTGACGCTGCTGATCCTGCGCCGCACGGCATCCTGATACGGTTTATGCAGCAAAGACTGGTGCGATCCTCCTGGTTTCCGTTTATTCCCAACGGGGAGACGAAAGAGGGCGTCCATGGTTTTCCGGAACCGCATTCTGCTGCTGATCCCATTCCTGCTGACGGCTGCATCGGTCCGCGCGGGCACGATGACTCCGGGCCTCGAAGAACTGCTGCGTCTGCAGGATCCCGCCGACCAGGTCACGGTGCTGGTGGTCCTGGCCGAGCAGGCCGACATCCGCACCCTTGACCGCAGCCTGAGGGGCGCCAAGGCGGCCCGGTCCCAGCGGCATCGCCTGGTGGCCGAGTCCCTGCGCGCGGTCGCGCAATCTTCCCAGCAGGATCTCCTGGATCACCTCCAGACCCGGCAGATGGCGGGCGCCGTCCGCAGCCACCGTCCCTACTGGCTGATCAATGCGGTGGTGGTGACGGCCACGCCCGCCGAAATCCGCCGCCTGGCCGGACGCGCCGATATCGAGCGCATCGAACCGGACCTCTCGGCCCGACTCATCGTTCCCCTGCCGGGGCGTGGCGCTCCGGTGGCGGCCGCCGATACCGGTGCCATCGGCGTCACGCCCGGTGTGGAAGCGGTCGGGGCCGCCAGGGTGTGGCGGGAACTCGGCATCGACGGCACCGGGACGGTGGTCGGCGTCATCGACACGGGCGTCGACGGCCACCATCCGGCCCTGGCGTCGCGGTGGCGGGGAAACGTGGCCCCGGCCCAGGCCTGCTGGCTGGATGCCGCCGGAACCGGTGATACGGCCTTTCCCGTGGACCGGGGTCTGAACGGACACGGTACGCATGTCATGGGGACGATCACCGGGCTGGCGCCCGGGGATTCCGTCGGGGTGGCGCCGGGTGCGCAGTGGATCGCGTCCAACGCCATCCGCACGAGCCTCGAGGAACTCGACGGTTCCATCCTGGCGTCGCTGCAGTTCATGGCCGATCCGGACGGAGACCCGACAACCAGCGACGACGTTCCGGACGTGGTGCACAACAGCTGGGGGGTCAGCGACGCCTTCACCGGTTATTTCGAATGTGACAGCCGCTGGTGGGACGCCCTGGACAACTGCGAGGCCGCCGGCGTCGTGCTGACCTGGTCGGCCGGCAACGAAGGACCGCTGCCGCAGACCCTGCGATCGCCCGCCGACCGCGCCACGTCGTTCACGAACGCTTTTTCGGTCGGATCGACGCAGACATTGCCTCCCTACACCATCAGCGAATTCTCCAGCCGGGGCCCTTCCAGCTGCGGCGGCGCGTTCGCCGTCAAACCGGAAATCGTGGGGCCCGGCAACGAAATCCTCAGCGCCCAGGTGGGCGGCGGGTACCACTATCTCAGCGGCACCTCGATGTCCGGACCCCATGTGGCCGGTGTGGTCGCGCTGATGCGGGCGGCAAACCCTGACGCCGACGTGGCGGCGATCAAGGAGATCCTGATGAGCACCGCCGTGGATCTCGGTGATCCCGGCGAAGACAACACCTACGGGCACGGATTCGTCGATGCCTATGCTGCCGTCCTGGCGGTGATGAACGACATCGGCCGTGTCACCGGGGTCGTCACCGACGCAGCCTCGGGCCTGCCGCTGCCCGGCGTGGCGATCATCGGCAATGCCGACCGCCTGGCCGTGACGGACGCCGCGGGCGCCTTCACCGTCGATCTGCCGGCTGGCCCGCGCACGTTCACGGCGACCCGCTTCGGTTACTTCGACAGCGGATTTTCCGTGACGATTTCGGCGGGCGGGTCGGTAGCCACCGGGACGTCGCTGAGCCTGCGTCCAACCGCCACGATCAGCGGTATGGTGCGGGGGCCCGAGGGACAGCCGGTCCCCGGGGCCACGGTCACGGTCCTGGAGACGCCGGCCCCTCCGGCGGTTGCGGATTCGGCGGGCAACTACAGTCTCGCGCTGCCTTCGGGACCGCAGGTGCTCTACGAGCTGCGGGCCGCCTTCCCGGGTCTGGGCTACCGCTACTGGACCGTGGAGCTGTTCGCGGACCGCACCGTCGATTTCGAACTACCGCCGCTGGTCTGGGAAGACTTCGAGAACGGTTTTCAGGACTTTCCCTGGCGCGGCGACGGCAGCGCGGCCTGGACCATCGATTCGAGTCGCGCCTACTCGGGGCTCTACAGTGCCAGGTCGGGTCCGATCGGCAACCTGGGCGTCACGGGCCTCTCGCTCGATTTCTATGTCTCCGGAGCCAGCGATCTGAGCTTCCGCTGCATGGTGTCATCCGAACAGGGCTACGATTTCCTGAATTTCTACCTCGACGGCGAGCTTCTCCGGTCCTGGTCGGGGAAGTTCCCTGGACACTGTTCACGGTCGAGGTTCCCCGCGGCTACCACAACTTCCGCTGGGAATACGCCCGGGATCCGGCGTTCGCCGAGGGCTTCGACGCGGCCTGGATCGACCTGATCGAATTTCCGGTCACCGGGCCGGAACTGACGGCGGGGCTCGGCCTGGATCTGGTGACACTCGCGGCGACCGCGCCGACGGGCGGCCAGACCGCCGCCACCTTCACCGTGGCCAGCGAGGGCGATCTGATGCTGGACTTCGGCATCAGTATGGGGCCGGTGCTCAATCAGCCCGGGACTTCCGTGACGGTGGCCTCAGCTTCTCCGGACACCGGCAGCTTGGCGCCGGGCTCCACCGCGGAGATCACCGTCGTTTTCGACGCCAGCGAGCTGGACCCGGGATCCTACGTGTCGGTGATGACGGTGGCCTCGAACGACCCCGCGAACTCGCTGCGGACGTTTCCACTGATCCTGACGGTCACCGACGTGAGCGCCGTGGCCGCCGGCGACCTGCCGCCGGCGCTGGTGTTCAACGGGGCGGTCCCCAATCCCTTCAATCCGACGACCCATCTCGAATTCGCCCTGCCGGAAGCCGCGGTCGTCGGGTTGCGGATCTACGACGTGTCCGGCCGCCTGGTCCGCGATCTGGGCGCGGGGGAATTTCCGGCGGGCAGAAACCGGATCCGCTGGGACGGCACCGACGGCGCCGGCCGGCAGGCGGCCTCGGCGGTCTATTACGCCCGCCTGACCGTTGCGGGCGAATCCCGGATCAAGACGATGACCCTTGTGCGATGACGGGGAATTTGGGATCCTTAGCATGGCCCCAGCCTCCGAAAGGACTCCGAATTCCATGAGGATCTCCCGCGACCTGTCCCTGCGTGTCCTGCTGTGCCTGAGCCTGCTGTCCGCTCTGCCCGGAGCGGCGGCGGCCGTCGAGGTCTACGGCGGTTGGACCCGGTCCGACGTCGGCCTCCATGCCAAGGGGGAGGGGCTGTACCTGGGCGTCGGCAACGCGGTCCCCACGAAGACCCCGATCCTGGATGTCATGTACTCCCTGGAATACGTCCAGAAGGTCGGCAGTCAGCCGACAGCCTTCGCCGATATCATCGGCGGGCCCGAGATCTACGAGGACGCCAAGGTGACGCTGCACTATCTGCAGCCGTCGATCTTCGTGGGCGCGAAGGTGCCCGCATTGCCGGTGATTCCCCGCGTCTTCGGCGGCCTGTCCATCGGCTTGAAGGTCAAGGAGTCCTGGGATGAATTCCCGGGGATCACCGCTTCCGAATACGGCTACAAGAACACCGACATCGTGGGGCACCTGGGGTTTTCCCTGGGCCTGGGGCCCGTGGCGGCCCAGGTGCGGTATTCGTTCGGTTTCACCGGCCAGCTGCTGCGGGACAACCGCCAGCCGGTGGGCCTGAAGGCGGACGACCCTCTGGCCGGCGTGAAGGATCCTGAGGTGGGCGCCAAGATCTCGACCCTGCACCTCGGGGCGGCCTTCGGCTTCTAGCGCGTCACTGGCGGATCAGCAGCACGGCGCCCAGCACCGTCAGCAATCCGCTGACCAGGCGGCGGAAGACGACCTCGGAAATCCGGATGTGCAGACGGTGGCCGAGCCAGGCCCCGCAGAGCACCGCCGGCATCACCGTCAGGGTCGACCAGAGTCGCGTCGGCGTGATCAATCCCCCCAGGGCATAGCTGGGCACCCTCACGAAGGCCATCAGCAGAAAGATGGTCATCAGGTTCGCCCGGAACGCCGCCTTGTCTGCCGCATTCAGATGGTACCAGACGATCAGGGGCGGCCCGCCGGTACCGAACAGGCCGGTCAACAGACCCGAGGCCAGGCCGACCGGAGGCGCGGCCCAGGCCGGGGTCCGGGTGCGTCCGCCGCCGGGCAGCCGCATGAAGAGAATCCCCATCGCCACCAGGAACCAGCCCAGGATCGTCAGGACCAGCCTCGGGTCGCTGCCGCGCAGGAACCAGGCGCCGATCGGAATACCGAGTGCGATGCCACTGCCCAGACCGGCGATGGGCCGCCAGCGAATCTCCCGCCGCGACTGCGCCACCACCAGCAGTTCGGCCGGCAGGTTCACCAGCAGCAACAGCACTACCACGTCCTTGATTTCGGGAAACAGCAGGGCCAGGCTGCCGACGGCGATCAGGCCCGAACCGAAACCGAACAGCACGTAGACCACCTGGGCCACCATGAGGATGCCGCAGGTGGCAACGAACTCGAACGGGGTGTGGAAGATCGTTTCGGGCAAGGCCGCTCCGGACGTGGCAAAGGCGCGGGGCCGGTGAAGAGGACGCGGACAGGCCGCATTATCTCCGCACCGGCCCCGTTTGACAACAGGCCGCTACTGCTGTTCATCCTCCAGATCGGCCGCCTGCCTGATCATGGTCGCCAGGTCGCGGACCTGCTGGTCGTCCGGCAGCTCGGCGGCCAGGCCGTCGGCGATGGTCACCAGGTCGGCCAGCCGGCTTTCCTTGGCCCAGAAACTCCGGCGCAGGATCTCGGCGAATTCGGCCGCGACGGCCTGGACCCGCAGTCTGACCGGAGCACCGGCGAAGTCGCCCGTGAGCGAAGACAGCATGATGTCGGCCGCGATCTCCTCGACCTGACCCGCCCGCGGGGTGTCGTGGGCCGGG
Organism: Candidatus Krumholzibacteriia bacterium; assembly: GCA_942492615.1. Taxonomy (GTDB): domain Bacteria; phylum Krumholzibacteriota; class Krumholzibacteriia; order LZORAL124-64-63; family LZORAL124-64-63; genus CALOFL01. The sequence continues at coordinate 130,358 of CALOFL010000017.1, read as the reverse complement.
GCTTCGTGGCGCAGGCGGACGGTGCCGACGCGGATGTCCGGCGACTGCCGGTCGGTGCGCGGATCGTCGAGTTCGGTGTCCGGCAGATTCTTGATCTTCAGTTCGTAGAGGGCGGTGACCTGATGGCCGGCGCCCACTTCGCCGGCGTCGACCGCGTCGTTGCGGAAGTCGCGGTCGGCCACGTCACGGTTTTCGTAGCCCAGCAGGCGCCAGCGGTCCACGACCTCCGGATCGAATTCGACCTGCACCTTGACCTCGCGGGCGATCGTCTGGAGCATGCCCGTCAGGTTTTCCCGGAAGACGCGCTGGGCCTCCGCGGGCCGGTCGACGTAGTAGTAGTTGCCGTCGCCCTTGTCGGCCAGCTTCTCCATCAGGACGTCGTTGTAGTTGCCCATGCCGAAGCCGATGGTCGAGATGGTGACGCCTGCGTCGGAGGCCTTCCGCACCAGGGAGAGGATCTCCTCGGCCTCGGTGCTGCCGCCGCTGTTGGCCACGCCGTCCGAACACAGGATCAGGCGGTTGACCTTGCCGGCTTCGTAGTTCTTCCGCGCCATGGCGTAGGCCAGGTCCAGCCCTTCGTGCACGTTGGTGCTGCCGCCGGTCATGAGGCCGTCGATGGCCGCGGCGATCTTGCTGCGCTCGGAAATGTCCGTCGGTTCGAGACGGATTTCGCCCCGGGAGCCGTAGACCACGAGACCCACACTGTCGCCTTCGTCCAGCTCGTCGAGCAGCACGTGGAGTGCGCTCTTGACCGATTCCAGACGGTCCTCGCGGCGCATGGAACCGGAGATGTCGATCACGAAGATCAGGTTCGCCGGCAGGCGCGCCTCGTCGCTGACGGTCTTGCCGACCACCCCGACCCGCAGCAGGTGATAACCCTTGCCGAACCGGGAAGCCGCGCCGCCACTGTGCAGCTGGAAGACGTCGTCTTCCTGGGCCGCCCAGCCGGGATCAAAGGCGTTGACGAACTCCTCGACCCGGATCGCGTCCGGCGGGGGCAGCATGCCCTTGGCGAGATAGTTGCGCGTCAGGGTCCACGAAGCGTTGTCCACGTCGATGGCAAACGTCGACAGGTTGTCGTCCTCGGCGGCAACAAACGGGTTCACGCCGGTGTGTTCGAAGTACATCAGCTCGACCTGTTCACCGTTGGGCGGCTTGGTGCCCCCGGTCACCGACCAGTTGCCTTCGGTGCCGCCCGTCCCCAGGCCGTTGGTGGCCTGAACGGCCATCCGGCGGGCTTCCTCGGTGCGCCCGCCGCGCACGGCCGGGGTGTTCATCTGCTTGAGGGCGCCCACCGGTTTGGACAAGGCGTCGGCTTCGGCCAAGACCCTGGATTGCTCGACGGGCGGCGGAGGTGCTCCCGTCTCGGTCACGGCGCTCTTGATCTCCACCTTGTTCCGGTCGGCGGCCACGTCTTTTGCTGCGGGTACGGCGGCCGGGTCCCGGTCCTGTCGGGCGGGTTCGGTCTCGGCGGGATCGATCGCCAATTCCACCAGTTCAACTTGATTGTGGCGAGATGCGCCCATCAGGTTGCCGAAACCGGTTTTGTCCAGCCCCGCGCGGAGGAAGATCGCCACAGCCAGGACCGCGGCCAGGGCGAGGCCGGGTTTGAGGACGGATCGCCGGGCCCGGCGAGGCGTCGTCTGATCCTTGAGCTCACCGCGAATACCCTGCCAGACCTGTTCCTTCTCGAGGTCGGTGAGCTGGTGCCTGTTCTGGTCAAAAAAGCGTTTCATGATCCCGCTCCTGTCGCGTTGCCGCCGAATACCAGGTCGTCGCTCTCTTCGAGCCAACGTTTGAGATTGCGGCACGCCCGGTGGTAATGGACGCGCGCCGTCGGTTCGCCGCACCCGAGAGCGGCGGCGATATCGCGGAACGGCTGGTCCTCGAGTTCGCGGAGGAGAAGCGCGGCCCGTTGCCTGGGGGAAAGGCGGCTCAAAGCCGCTTGCATACCTTCGCCCAGGCCGGGGAACGCCTCCTCCGCGCCGGTGGAAGCAAGGGGGATGTTTTCACGGGCCACGTCGGCCAGCTTGCGGAGTCGCGCGGCAACGCGCCGTCGCCAGTCCAGACATTTCCTCAGGGCCACCTTGCGCAGCCAGCCCAGCAGCGAACCCTGGCCGCGAAAGCCGTCCAGGCGCTGCAGGGCCGTCACGTAGGTTTCCTGCAGAAGGTCGAGAGCGGTGTCGCGGTCGCCGGTCTGGTAACAGAGGAAATTGAACAGGGGGCCGCTGGTATCGTCGTAGATCCGGCGCCAGGCCGTTTCGTCGCCGGCCATGGCTGCCCGGGCCAGTTCGAGATCGTCGCTGCGGATATCGTCTGCCGTCATGAAAATCCTCCTCGCTATGAAAAGAGGACGAAGGCCGAGCGTCATCCGTTTACCGTGTCGTCCGGCATGGCCCCGGGGCCGGCGGGGTCCGGTGTCAGAATTCGAAGCCCAGGGTCAGCGACAGCCAGGTGGCGCCCGGTGCCGCGGCGAGGTCGGGGCTGTAGGCGGACAGCCCGCGCGGTTCGCGGTCGGTCAGCGCGACGTCGAGGACCAGGGTGTTGAAGTTCAGGCCTGCCCCGAGCGACAGGGGGATGTCGGACCCGGTCCGGGGAGTAAAGAACGTGCCCCGGTTGTGGACGTGTTCGAAGCCGGTGGCCGCGCGCAGCGTCATCCAGAAGGCGACGCGGACCTCGTAAGCGATCCGGGTACTGAAGACCTGGTAGTCCTCGAACCACCCCGCGGTCGGCGCGCCCTCGAGATCCTGCAGCTGGTGGTCCACCCGGCCGTCCAGGAACTCCGCGGACATGACCAGGAAGGCGTCGGCATTCGGGTAGTAGTCCAGGGCGGCGCCGAGGCGGAAGAGGCGCCCGTCGTTGGCTGAGGTTTCACGGTAGAGGTTGCCGCTGGCCAGGCCGGTCCCGGTGAAATCCTCGCTGACGTATTCGAGCACCGGAGCCAGCACCCAGCGTTCGCCCACGGCGACGAAGCCACGCGCCCGCAGACCGTAGTTGTCCCACGAGTCGAAGGTGTCGGTGCTCCAGTCGGGATTGACCGGATCGTTGCCCCAGGCGCGGTCCTGGATGTTGCGAACGTCGGCGGCCAGGTCGAGATAGGCGCGGTCGGCGAGATCGAAGCGCAGCCCCAGGCCGATGTCGGTGCGGGACCGTTCGTAACCGAAGCCGAGCGTGATCAGGTCGCCACTGGCGCCCTGGAATTGCGTTTCTTCGGCGCGGCGGGCCATCAGCCCGAGCTGGACCGGTCCCAGAGGGACGCTGTAGAGGGCGCTGAACCCGCTGTCGAGTTGGCCGCGGTGCAGGCTGCCCGGATCGCTGGCGTCGCTCTGTCCGTGGAAATAGAGCCCGCCGGTGCCCCACTTGCCGGCCTGATCGAAACGAAGGTGGATGCCCGCCGCCGGGCCCGAGACCTTGCGGCCGTCGGTATCCTCGTAGCCGTTGGCGACGTTGAAATGTCCCGACTCCAACACGACCAGGTTCGGATAGTCGGCCAGGCTGCCGTACCAGCGCAGTACGTTGCTGTCGTCCTCGAAATAGTCGGCGCGCCCGCCCAGGCTGTGCGCCCGCGTGGACGAAGCGGCAGCGTCGGTGACGATCACGCAGCCCAGGCCGACAGCCAGCAGGACCACGGCTAGCCGGCGTGACAGGAGGACAGATTTCACGGCTGGTTCCTTCGCGTTGGGGGACGGCGAGAATCTACCACAGCGCGGCAAGGGATCCAACCGGCATCAGGGGTTGCGGACTGGCGCGGTCGCAGGCAAATTGGAGGGAATGAACAAGACCAGCAGGCTTCAGCCAGGCGGCGGTACCATGTCCGAAGATCCGACTCCGAAAGCCCTCATCGCATACCCCTGTCCGTGGGGTTACAAGATCGTCGGTCCCGATGAGGATGCGATGCGCGCGGCGATCAAGGAGACGCTGCCAACCTGCCTGACCCCCGCTTCCGGCGAACGCGACTTCGAGCTCGGGCATTCCCGCACCAGCTCCGGGGGCAAGTACGTGAGCCTCAGCCTGAACCTCATCGTCCTGGACGAGGCCGAGCGTGACGGCATCTTCACCGCCCTCAAGAACCGCGCGGAAATCCTCCTGGTCATCTGATTCCAGCGGCATGCCGCCGCATCAGCGGGGTTGCGGGCTCATCATGAAGGCGGCCGGCGGACCGGTCTCGGACCCGGGAAAACCGGGCGGCGGGGCGTCGGGAAGGCGTTCCGGGTACCGGTCGACCAGTCTGGTGTACATCCGGTACCGGTTGAGGATCTCCTCCACGTAGTCCACCGTCTTGGCGCCGCCGTAGAAGCCGTGGCGGGTGGTGCTGTGGTAGCGCCTTTCCATCAGCCTGGGCAGGGCCTTGATCATACCGTTCTCCCAGCTGTTGGGGTCGCGGCCCATCTCCATCGCCAGCCTGCGGGCGTCGGTCAGGTGGCCGTGGCCGGCGTGGTACTCGGCCAGGGTGAACCGCCACTGGTTCAGCGAATCCATGTAGGCGTACTGGGCGTGGATCTTCGTCAGCAGGCGCAGTCCCGCCGTCAGGTTCGGTTCGGGGTCGAACAGACTGTCGGCCTGGACGCCGGCGAACCGCGGCAGCACCTGCATCAGGCCGCGGGCGTCCGCCTTGCTGCGCGCGTAGGGCTGGAATTCGGATTCCTGGTAGATGAGCGAAGCGACCATCCGCCAGTCCAGACCGACGGCTTCGGCGCGGTCGCGGATCAACTCGTCATAGACCGAGATGATCCCGCTCTTGTCCGGCCGGTCGACGTGTTCCTGGAAACGCTTGATGGTGGATTCGTTGTTGAAGTAGCGGTCGTAGATGATGCCGTAGGTTTCGCTCCGGCGCGTCCTGCCGCTCGACGCCACGGTCAGGTGTTTTTTGAGGTAGAGGTTGAGGGCGGCCTTCAATTCGGGGCTGTTCTCCCGCAGGTACCAGACGTTGGGCTGCCGTTCGCCGAGAAAGGGACCCAACGCGAGGTTCGGCAGGTACGTCATGGCCGAACGCGCCAGGATGTCGTCCACCACGACCGCCTCGAGCCGGTCCTGGCTGACGGCGGTCACCAGGTCTTCCGCCTGCTGGTGGGGCCGGGCGGTCGAGACGAAAAATTGGAGCCGCTCCCGCTCACGCAGGGCCAGCAGATCGTCGCGGAACGGATCCTTCAGGGGCAGAGTGATGGTCAGGCCCATCAGACCGGCGAGGCCGGTCGCGGGCTTCGCGTCCGCCGGCAGCACCAGGACCTTGCGGACGAAGTTCGTGGGTCTGGTCCAGGCAACGTACGGCTGGAGCTCGGCGACGGGCACCAGGCCGGCGCAGATCAGGTCACCCTCGCCGGTGTTCAGCAGGTGGACGGGGTCTTCGCCGGGATCGGGTATGATGACCTCGACGGTCAGGTCGCGCTCGCGGGCGAACCACCACAGCAGCTCGTAGTCGAATCCCGCCTGGCCGCCCTTGTGGATGAAATAGCTGGTGGAGTTGTAGTGGGTGATCATGCGGATCACGCCGGTCCGCGCGATGGTGTCCAGGTCGCGTTCGACCTCGGGATGGCTGGCGAACGGGAGATCGAAACCCGCACTCCCTTCCGGACCCTCGATCCGCTCCTGGCAGCCGGCCACCGACAGGAAGAGGACCGCCAGGACCGCCAAATGCCCACAGACGGGTACCTGACGGTTCTTCCGGCCCGGTCGGTTCAGGGGCCATGCGGAGGTCCAAAACGGCAAACGGACACCTTCCGGTTGAATTCGCGCGGGCTGGTTCCCGGGCAGCGGATCCGCCAACTCCAAAATTTAGCAGGAATTGGGCCAAACGTCGCGGCTGGCTCGCCGCGGCGGCGGTCGGCATCATTGGGCCATGACAATCCCCCGCGGATCCTTTAGTTTTGCTGTCCAGCGGGGAGGATGGCCTTGGACGATGTTCGCACCTACACCGGAACCCTGGTCGCTGATATCGTCCTGCCCTGGGCGCGCGGTCTGAAGGACCGTCGCGGTCCCTTGCGGACTATCGTCAAAAAATTGCAGAACAATGACTTCGCTGTATCGCAGGTCGGGCCGACCGATTTCATCCAGCGGGCTTTCCTGGCCGTGGCCACCGTCTCGGGCACCGAATCGGTGGTCGAGGAGAGGCTCGATGCGGTCGAGCGTATCCTGTTCGCCTCGGATTTCGAAATCGCGTCGGTGTCGCGTTCGATCCAGGTCGACACCTTCCCCTCAGGCTGAAAGTGCCTGGTTTCGCGGTCGCAAGTACCGGCCAAGGAGTTCTTGTTGTATCTCATCGATCTGAGCCACACCATCGTCACCGACATGCCCCAGTGGCCCGGGGACGAGCAGCCGCTGGCCATCCGGCGGCTCAGCATCCACGGCGAAAGCAGCCACATGTCCAGCGCCCTGCAGTTCGGCTGCCACGTGGGCACGCACATCGATGCGCCGCTGCATTTTCTTGACGGCCAACCGGGTATCGACCAGCTGCCGCTGGACCGTTTCTGGGGCCGCGGCCTGGTGGTCAGGGCCGCGGGCGAGGCGCCCGGGCCTCTGGGGACCGAGACTCTGAGGGACCTCGACCTGGCGGGGATCGACTTCATCCTGTTCGACACCGGCTGGGCCCGGCACTGGGGGACGCCGCGGTACTACCGCGAGTGGTCCTACCTGTCGCCGGCGCTCGCCGAGAAGCTGGCGTCCCTGGGCCTCAAGGGCGTGGGGCTGGACACGCCCAGCCTGGACCCCTTCGCCGCCAGCGCGGCGCACGACATCTGCGCCCCGGCCGGCATGATCAACATCGAGAATCTGAACAACCTGGCGGCGCTGCCGGACCGGGGCTTCACCCTGGCGGTCATGCCTCTCAAGCTGGAGGGCACCGAAGCTTCGCCGGTGCGCGCGCTGGCCCTGGTCGACCCACCGGGGGAGACGGCGTGATCGTTATCCTCGGACAGTCGCTCCTGTTCCTGCTGGGGATCGGCTTCCTCGTCGGCGGGGCCTACGTCCTGGTCGCCGGCGGAACGCGCATGGCCGTGGTCCTCAAGGTGCCCGCGGTGGTCGTGGGGTTGACGGTCGTCGCTTTCGGTACCTCGGCGCCCGAACTGTTCGTCTCGCTGGTGGGGGCGTTCAAGGGGAGCACGGGACTGGTGCTGGGCAACGTCATCGGCTCGAACGTGGCCAACCTGGGCCTGATCCTGGGATTGTCGGCGATTCTCCGGCCGGTCATCGTGGAAAAGGGTCTGACGCGGCGGGAAGTTCCCCTCATGCTGGGGGTGTCCGTCGTCTTCGCCTATCTTTGCTGGGACGGCACCATCAGCCGGCGCGACGCCCTGGTCCTGGTATTCGGCTTCGCGATCTTCATGGTCTGGACCCTGCGCAGTCTGGAGCGCGGCCAGGTGATCGTGCCGACGCTCGACAAGTTGCCGGAAATCGATCCGGATCATCGTCTGCGCGAACTGGTCAAGGGTTCGGGTCAGGTACTGCTGGGGATCGTCGGCCTGGCGGCCGGGGGACATTTTATCGTCGGCTCGGCCATCTTCCTGGCGCAGAAGATGGGGGTTTCGGAAACCCTGATCGGCCTGACGATCGTTGCCGTCGGCACGAGCCTGCCCGAACTGGCGACCACGGTGGTCGCCTCCCTGCGCAACCAGGACGATCTGGCGCTCGGGAACATCGTCGGCTCGAACCTATTCAACATCCTGGCGGTGGCCGGTCCCGTGGGTGTCCTCTGGGATCTCAACGTCGAGGACAATCTGGAGCCGGTGGGGAGCATTCCGCTGCAGCCGACCCCCATCCAGGCCCAGCTGGCAAGCATGCTGTTGCTGACGATCCTGGTCTTCGTGATGATCATTCTCGGCCGCAACCGTATCGGGCGGTTGCGGGGATTCGTTCTGCTGGCGACCTATGGATTGATCATGCTTCTTTGGACGAGCACCAAATGACCTCCACTTGACGGGAAGCCCTATGGCGAAGAAAGATTCCGACAGCGCCTCATCAGCCGACCACCCGGTCGAACAGTGGCGTCCCCCGCGGCCGATGGGCCTGGCGCGCGCACTGATGAAGGCCGGGTACGGTACCCGCAAGGAGGTCGAGGTCATGATCGCCGACGGCCGGCTGGCGGTGGGCGACGAGATCGCCTCCGACCCGCGGATGATGGTCGATGCCGCGAGCGACCTGTTCCTGGACGGCCAGCTCCTGACCCCTCTCAAGTACAGCTATTTCGCCTTCAACAAACCCCAGCGGGTGATCTGCACCAAGGTCGAGGGGTCGGTCGCCAAGCTGGTGGCGGAATATTTCCCCCCCCACGTGCCGGGTCTGCAGACCGTCGGCCGTCTCGACGTGAAGACGACCGGGCTGCTGCTGATATCCAACGACCGCGTCTGGACGAACCGGGTCACCGCCAGCAGCGAACTGGAGCAGGAGTACCGTATCCAGATCGAAGGGGAGCTGAGGGAGCTCGAGATCGGCGTCATGACCGCGGGGGTGTTGCTGCCGAACCTGGGTCTGTTTCGCCCGCGGTCGGTCAAGGTGGTCGAGATCATGAACGGCCGCACCGTGCTCACCATGGTGGTCGGGCAGGGCAAGATACGGCAGGTCCGCCGGATGCTCAGCACCCTGCGCCACAAGGTGATCTTCGTCAGACGGACCCGTATCGGGGAGATCCGTCTGGGTGAGCTGAGCACCGGCGGCATGCGGCACCTGACCCGCAGTGAGATCCTGTCCATTGCCGAGCCGGGGAACACGGACGCCGGCAAGGAACGTACCGGTAGAAAGGACTGACATGTTCACCTACCTGCTCTACGGCAGTCTGGTCCTGATCATACTCCTGTTTCTGCTGCAGACGTGGCGGCTGATGGGGCGCAGCCGCGACCTGGCGGCGGCGACCTCGTCCCTGGTCAAGCAGGAGAAGATGGCCTCGCTCGGGATGATGCTGGCCGGCATCGCGCACGAGCTGAACACGCCCCTCGGCGCGGTGGCCTGCACCCTCGACACGCGCAAGCGTGCCCTGAGCCTGCTGACCGAAGCGCTGGGCGCCCTCGAGAACGCCAATGACCCCGCGGCGGCCGGTGAGCATCTGGCGCGGGCCCGCAAGGCCCTGCGTGTGGCCCAGGAAACCGAACCGGTCCTCGACGAGGCGATGAACCGGGCCGAGGAGCTGGTCAAGAGTCTGCGGCTGCACGGACGCGGGCAGACCGAACAGCCGGCTGCCGTGGACGTGAACCCCCTCCTCGAGGGGACGCTCGTCCTGCTGCGGCACGAACTGAAAAACGAGGTGGAACTCGACCTGGACCTGGGTGAGGTACCGCCCGTGCTGGGCTGGAAGGGTCCTCTCGGCCAGGTGTTCCTCAACCTGATCGTGAACGCCAGACAAGCGCTCGGCGGGCCCGGCAGGATCGGCATCACCAGCGCCGTCGTCGACGGCCAGGTGGTCGTGACGGTCACCGATTCGGGCAGCGGGTTGCCGCCGGGGGATCCGGAGCAGCTGTTCGCACCCGGCTGGACGACCAAATCCGAGGACGACGGCACGGGGCTGGGGCTGTTCATCTCGCGGAAGATCATGCGGCAGCATCCCGGCGGTTCGCTCACGGCGGCCAACGGTCCGGCCGGCGGCGCCGTTTTCACCGTTACGCTTCAGCCCTTCGCCGCGGGCCATGCGGGCGACACGGCCTGATGAGCGATTTCTGGGGTTCCCTGCTGGATGTCCGCCGGGGTGAACGCCGGCTGGCTTTCCTGATGGCGACCAATTATTTCCTGCTTCTGCTGTTCTACTATCTGCTCAAGCCCGCCCGCGATTCGCTTTTCTTGACCGAACTGACCCCCGACCGGCTGCCGCTGGTCTACATGCTGACGGCCCTGGTGGCCGCGCCGGTGACGGCGGCCTACGCGCGGGCGGGCCTGCGCCGCCGTCAGGACCGTCTCATCTACCTGACCATCCTGTTCCTCGTCGTGAATCTGATCGCGCTGCGCTGGCTGATCAACATCCGGCAGGACTGGGTGTTCTACCTCTTCTACACCTGGGTGGGTGTGGCCGGCGGTCTGACCACGAGTCAGTTCTGGCTGCTGACCAACGACATGTTCGATGTCTCGCAGGCCAAGCGGATCTTCCCCTTGCTGGGACTCGGCGGTATCACCGGCGCGTTTCTGGGGGGAGAGATCACCGGTTTCCTGGTGCGCAACATCGGTGTGTCGACCGAGGACCTCCTGCTGGTGAGCCTGGCGGTCCTGCTGCTTGCCGCCGGGACCACCTATCTGGCCTGGAAGCAGCGGAATCCGGTCGAGGAAGCTCCGCTCCGGATGCAGGCGCTGGACGGCGAAACCGACAGCGGTGATTTCCGCGGCATCATTGCCTCCATCATGAAGTCGCGGCATTTGAGCCTGACGGTGGGCATCCTGTCGCTCACGGTGATGACCGCGTCTTTTGTCGACTTCCAGTTCAAGACCGTCAGCTGGCAGACCTTTACCGGCGAAGCGGAACTGACCACTTTCCTGGGCCGGTTCTACGGGCGGATGAGCTTGATCTCCCTGCTCCTGCAGATCGTCCTGGCCAGCCGCCTGATCCGCTGGATCGGCGTCGGCGGGGTCCTGCTCGTTCTGCCGGCGGTCCTGGCGGTCGGCACCGTCGGCATGATCGCGGTGCCGGGCCTGGTGGCGGCCATGTTCCTGCGCGGCGGCGACATGTCCTTGAAGTATTCCCTCGACAAGACCGGCCGCGAACTGCTCTTCATGCCCATCCCCCTGGCCCTGAAGAAACGGACGAAGGTCTTCATCGACATGTTCGTCGACCGCTGGGCGCGCGGACTCGCCGGCGGACTGCTGCTGCTGTGCACGGCCGTGTTCGGTTTCGACATCCGGCGGATCGCCGTGGTGACCCTGTTGCTGGTGCTGGCCTGGTTGATCCTGGCGGTGCTGATGCGCAAGGAGTACGTGAATTCGTTTCGCAAGGCCCTCAGCCGGCGCGAGATCGATCTGGCCGGGTTGAGGGTTCGCATCGATGACGCCGCGTCCATCCGGGTGCTGGTCAACGCGCTGGCCGGGGACAACCGGCGGGAGATCATCTACGCCCTGGACATGTTGCAGGAAGTCGAATCGTCGCGTCTGGCCGACGCCGTCCGGCCCCTGCTGGACCATCCGGATGCCGGGATCCGCCGCCGGGCCCTGGACGTCCTGCGGCTGAACGGCGGACCTGAAGACCGGCCACGCCTGGAAAAGGGATTCGCTGACGACGACCTGGGTGTCCGGTCCGCCGCCGTCGGCTGCGCCGTGGCCTTTGCCGCCAATACCGCGGAGGCCGACGGGTTCCTGCGGGACATGCTGGCCGCGTCGCCCCAACGCCGGAATGCGGCCCTGGCCTTCCTGGGGTTGGACCGTTCGGGAGATGACCGTCAGGCCCTGGTCAGCGAGCAGGTGGCCCTGAAGGTCCTGGCCGGGAGCGGCCCGACCGGGCGAGAAGGCCGCCGGGTTCTGGCGGGTCTGCCGTTCGATCCCGCGGGCTGCTCCGATGCGCTGTGGGAACAGCTTCTGCGCGATCCCGATCCGACGGTCGTCGAAGCGGCCCTGGACGGGCTGGGGCGCCGGCTGGACACCGGGAGGATCGACTGGCTCCTGGAACAGCTGGGCAATCCGCGTTTCCGGACCCATGCCCGTCGGGCACTGTCGCAGCTGGCGGCCCGGGACGAGGCCGTACCTCCCCGTCTGGAAACCTTTTTCCGGAATGCCGACAACCCCGTCAGGGCGCGCGTCGAGATTCCCCGGGTGCTGGCGGCAGTGCCCGTTCAGGAAAGTGTGGAAATCCTGCAGCGGCATCTGGCCACCCATCAGCCGGAAATGCGGTTCGATGTCCTGAAAGCGCTGGGAAAGCTGCGGACACGCTACGCCGCCCTGCGCTTCGACGACGCGGTCGTATCCCGCGAGGTCATGATCGAGGCCGGCCGCTACATCGAACTGGCGCGCGTCGGGGTCCTGCTGCCCACGGCGGGCGAGCAGGCCCGGCTGCTGGGACGCGCGATCACCGAAACCCAGCAGCTGCGGCTGGAAAGCGTCTTCCGCCTGCTGGGCCTGCTGTACCCTGCCAAGGATCTGCTCAATGCTTATCATGGTGTGATGAGCGGCCGCCGGGTCCTGAAAGCCAATGCCCAGGAGTTCCTGGACAACCTGCTGAAGGGACGCCACCGGCTGCTGGTCCTGTCCCTGATCGATGAACAGCCCGCGCACGAGGCCTGGAGCCAGACGGGCGGCGATCTCGGTCTGCCGGACGGCGACCCGGCGCGCACGGCCGCCGAGGCGCTGGATTTTCTCGGTGCCAGCTGCGATCCCTGGCTGGCCGCCTGCGCCCTGGCTGCAGGCGGCACGGTGACCAATCCCGCTGCCTCGGTTTATCTGGAGAAAACAGGAGATGCCATGCTGTCGGCCATAGAAAAAGTCCTGCTGCTGCAGAACGTCGAAGTCTTTTCCGAGGTGCCCACCGACCAGCTGGCGGCGCTGGCCGGTATCGCCCGGGAAATGGCGGTCCTCGAAGGGGACGTCATCTTCAAGGAGAACGACTCTCCCGACGCGCTGTACCTCGTCCTCGAAGGACATGTCGGCCTGCATCAGGGCGATCGCGAAGTCACCACCGCGGGCAAGCTGAAGACGTTCGGGACCTGGGCGCTGTTCGATCACGAGCCCCGCGTGTTGACGGCCACCGCGACCGAGGATTCGCGACTGCTGCGGATCGACCGCAACGAGTTCAGCGACCTGCTGTCGGACGATGTCCGGATCGCGCAGGGGATCATCCGCACGGTGGCGCGCCGTCTGCGGGATCTGGCCGGGAAGGCGTCGTGATGCCCCCGGCCCGCCTGAACGCCCCGGTGATCATGCTGGTGGACGACGAGCCGATGGTGACCCGCGCCCTGGCCTCTTTCCTCGCGCTGGAAACCGATTACCAGGTGGAGGAGTTCAGCTCGGGGGCGGCTGCCCTGGAGAGGATCACCACCGGCCCGATCGACCTGGTCGTGACGGATTTCCTGATGCCGGAGATGAACGGCCTGGAGTTCCTGACCGAGGTGAAGCGACTCGATCCGGAGATCCCGCGCTTGCTGTTGACCGGTTACGCGGACAAGGAAAACGCCATCCGGGCCATCAATGAAGTCGGCTTGTTCCAGTACCTGGAAAAGCCCCTGGACAACGACCAGTTCCTGCTCGCGCTGAACAACGCCCTGGCCCACAAGGGAGTGCGCTCGGCGCTGCATGCGAAGATCCACGAGCTGGATCGTGTTCTCCAGCAGCGGGACGAACTGAGCGCCCGCGACGAGGAGATGCAGCGGGAAATGGACTGGGCCCGGACCGTCCAGGCCAAGTTCCTGCCGGAGGAGATCCCGACCGTCGCGCCGTTTTCCCTGGCGGTGGTGTACGAACCATCCATGGCCGTGGGAGGCGACTACTACGGTTTTGTTCCCCTGAGCGGCGGCCGGTGGGCTGTCCTGGTGGCCGACGGAGCCGGCCACGGCGTGCAGGGAGCCCTGGGCACGGCCCTGATGAAATTTGCGACCGCCGGCCTGCAGGGCGGTGATTTCGGGCCGGGGGAGATCCTGGCCCGAATGAACGGCGTGCTCTACCAGGGACTGCCCCGGGGCATCCCGGTCGCCGCGGGCGTCGCCGTCCTGGAGCCGGACACCGGGCGCATCCGGTTGGCCGGCGCGGGCCTGCCCAACCCCCTGCTCGTGGCAGCGGATGGAGCGGTCCACGCCCAGCCTGCCGCCGGTCTTCTGCTGGGACTGGTGGACGATCGGATGTATACTGCCGGAACCGAGACGGTCGTCGAACTCCGACCGGACGAGCGCTTGTTGCTGTTCAGCGACGGACTGACCGAAGCTCAGGACGACGCGGATGTGTTCTACGGGGAAGGCCCGCTGCAGAAGGACATGCCGCATCTGACGGGATCGACGCCGGCCGAGATGGTGCGGTCCCTGGCGGACAGGGCGCTGGCTTTCGGCCTGCCGGCATACAAAGACGACCTGACGCTGGTGGGAATCTCGAAAACGGAATGAGGAAGGGCCCGTGAACGATTTTTCAGCGAAATTCGAGGAGAAGGACGCGACGGTGGTCCTGGTCGACGACGAGGACATGGTCCTGGCCAGCCTGAGGTCGTTCCTCGAACTGGAAACCGACTATGCGGTCCGCGCCTTCACCGACTCCGGCGAGGCGCTGGCATACGCCCGTGAGGGCCAGGTCGACCTGGTGATGTCGGATTTCCTGATGCCGGGCATGAACGGCATCGAGCTGCTGGCCGAGTTCGGGCGACACCAGCCGCAGGCCCCCCGGGTGCTGCTGACCGGCTACGCCGACAAGGACAGCGCCATCAAGGCCATCAACGAGGTGGGCCTGTTCCAGTACATCGAGAAACCCTGGGACAACACGAACCTGCTGGTGGTGGTCCGCAACGCCCTCGAACGCCGTTTTCTCGTCAAGGCCCTGCAGGACAAGATCGCCGAGATCGACCGGGCCGAGGGCAAGCTTTCGGGCCTGCAGAACGATATCCTGAAGACCTTCATCTGACGTCGGTCCGGAGGTGGTTTTGGATTTGAAATATATTTCCCGCGGGGTTCTGCTACTTCTGGTCTTGCTGCTGCCGGCGCCGGCGGCGTTCGCCCAGCTGGGGCAGGGCGCGTCGGACAACATCTTTCTCGGTGGTTTCGTCAGCCAGGGGTATCTCAATACCTCGCGGAACAACTACCTCGTGCCCAAGAGTGTCAAGGGAACGGCTGCCTTCACCGAGGCGGCGGTCATCCTGTCGGCCCAGCCCACGGACCGGCTGCGGGTCGGTATCCAGCTGCTGGGCCGCACCTTCGGCGTATCGGGCCGGGATCAAGTGGTCGTGGACTGGGCCTACGGCGACTACCGCTGGAAGGATCAGCTGGGTGTCCGGGCCGGCAAGGTCAAATTGCCGTACGGCCTGTACAACGAAGGCCGTGACGCCGACATGCTGCGGACATCCATCTTCCTGCCCCAGAGCATCTACAACGAGAAACAGCGGGATTTCATCCTCGCCTACGAAGGGCTCGGGTTCTACGGCAACCTGGAACTGGGTGGCGTCGGTGATCTGGACTACCACGTCTACGGCGGCACCCTGACCGTACCGGACGCCACGACCGGTTTCTGGAACGACATCTACACGCAGGCCGCCCAGGAAATCACCGGGGAAGTCGGTGAGATCGTGGACGCGGAAATGGAAAATCCCACGGGAACCGCCGAGGCGCAGTTTTCCTCGCTGACCGATCTCCAGGTGGCGTTCCCCTGGATATTCGGCGGCGCCGTCATCTGGTCCCCGCCGGTCGAGGGGCTGCGCCTGGGTACGACCGCGATGCAGGGCCGGTTCAACGTCCAGACCGTCGTCAACTACGATGTGGTCGTCCCCGAGGGTCCCGACATCAACAACCCGGGTTACCGACCCTTCACGATCAACGTCGACGTGACCGAGAAACTCCACTACATCACCGCCCTGTCGGCCGAGTACCTGCGCGGGGACTGGACCCTGGCCGCGGAATGGGAGCAGTCGAAGATCGAGACGTCGAAGGACAAGGGCTGGTACGTGCTGGCCGGCCGCCGGTTTTCCGACCTGTTTTCGTTGGGCGCCTATTATTCGCGTCTGGACACCGGATACGGCGACGAGGTGTCGCCGGGGCTACCGGCCGCCGCACTGCCGGACTATTACCGCTGGCAGAAGGACCTGACCGTCAGCGCGCGGTTCGACCTGAACGATTTCTGGCTGTTCAAGCTGGAGTACCATTTCATCGACGGGGTTGCCCTGGCCGAACCGATCAGTCTCGAAGAGCACCTGGCCGACCCCCTGGACCGCCGGTGGGGCATGTTCGCCGCCCGGACAACCTTTTACTTCTGATCGGAGGACGACATGAGATTCGCCATGCCGTTGCCGTTCGGAAGAAGAGTCGGAGCGCTGTGCGGTGGCCTGCTGCTGTGGTCCTGCCTGGCCGGAGGAATCTCGACGGCGGCGGCGGACCTGGTGATCATCGGCAACCCGCAGCTGCCGGCCGACTCGATCGACAGCCGCGACCTGAAGCGGATCTACCTGGGCAAGAAGAGTCGCTGGAGCGACGACTCGTCGGTGGTCCCGGTGATGATGAAGTCCGGCCCCCTGCAGGACGAGTTCGTGACGGAATACCTCGACCGCTCGGTCAACCGGTTCGTCACCCACTGGCGGCAGCTGGTGTTCACGGGCAAGGGTGTGCCGCCACGGAGTTTCGCGACGGAGAACGAGCTGGTCGATTTCATCTCCCGCACCCCCGGGGCGGTGGGTTTCGCCTCTCCCGGGGCGGATGTCGCTGACGTGAAGGTGTTGCGGGTCGAATAGGGTCACCGGAGTCCATGACGATGAAGTTCAATCACAAGATCATGCTCAGCCCCCTGGTGACGGCCCTGGCCTTCACTCTGCTCTTCGTCCTGACCTACCGCGCCACCAACCGGTCGTCCGAGACCATCACCCGCATCCAGGACGAGTTCTTCCATTCCCTCGAGCTGAGCCACGACCTGGAAACGAATCTGCTGACGATCCGCCACCTGTTGACCGAGGCGGTGACCAACGGCAACGAGGACCTGATCGTGGAAGCCGAAGAGGCCGCCGCCGGTTTCCGCGCGACGGTGGTCGCCTGCCGGGACGTTCCGAGCCTGAGCGGAATGCTCGCCCCCCTGAACGCGGATTTCGAACAGTACTGGTCCCTGGCCCTGGTGACGACCCGGGAGATGGTCGAGCAGGACCAGGAGCTGAGCCTGGAATTCAGCGCCGAACTCTACCAGAATATCGGGCTGATGAACCAGCGCTACCACGCCCTGCGGGACAACATGGCCGTCGTGGTCGCGGACAACAACACGCAGCTCGAGACGGCCATCGAGACGATGCGCGACCGCATTGCCCGCATCCGCCGGGTGATGAACATCACCAGCCTGGTCTTCGTCGGAATCCTGTTCGTACTGTCGGTGATCGTGATCGGATCGATCGTGCGCCCGGTCCACCGCATGAGCAAGGTGGCGTTGGGGATTGCCGACGGCGACCTGGGGCTGGAGCTGGATCACCGCTCCAACGACGCCCTCGGGGAACTGGCCGACAGTTTCCGGA
Organism: Candidatus Krumholzibacteriia bacterium; assembly: GCA_942492615.1. Taxonomy (GTDB): domain Bacteria; phylum Krumholzibacteriota; class Krumholzibacteriia; order LZORAL124-64-63; family LZORAL124-64-63; genus CALOFL01. The sequence goes on along the minus strand of CALOFL010000017.1, from coordinate 113,293 downwards.
AGATGCAGGCCGCTCTCATCAGCGAATTCGAACGCCGGGAGAAGGCCGAAGTTGAACTGATCGCCGCGCAGGGGCAGGTGATCCAGTCGGAGAAGATGGCGGCCCTGGGCAAGCTGGTCGCCGGTCTGGCCCACGAGCTGAACACGCCGCTGGGCACCATGGCTTCGTCCGTGGACGTGGTCGATCGCAGCCGCCGGATCATCCTCGAGAAGTGCGCCGGGGCCGGGACCCTGGCCGACATCAGGCAGGACAACCGCTTCGGGCGGGCGACGCACGCCATGGAGGACGGGGTGGCCAACCTGCAGACGGCATCGGCCCGTATCGGCGAACTGGTGGCGGGGCTCAAATCCTTCAGCCAGCTGGACAAGGCCGAGTTCCAGCAGACCGATGTCAACGACAGCCTGCGCACCATCCTGCAGCTGGTCGAGCGGCGGCTGCCGGCGGACGTGGCGGTCGACCTCCAGCTCGGCGACCTGGACCCCGTGCTCGGTTACCCGGCCCAGCTGAACCAGCTGTTCCTGAATCTGATCCAGCACGCGATCAGGGACATCGATCCGCCCGGCAGGATCACCCTGACCACGACCCAGGAGGGACAGGAGGTCGTGACCACGCTGACCGATACCGGTCGGGGTTACGCCCCCGATTCCCTCAAGGCCCTGTTCAATCCCAATTTCAGGGCTGCGTCGAGCCGCATGGCGGTGGACTGGGAGATGGTCGCCTGCAACCGGATCGTCGGTCTCCACCAGGGGACCCTCACCGCCGAAAGTCGCCTTGGGGAGGGGACCACCTACCGCATCACCATCCCGGTCTGGAGCCGCCGGGAAACCTGACCGTCGGCATACCTGCCGGACTCTGACAGCCGTTCATCTTTACGGGTCGTGCCGACAACCCTCCGGGAGGGGTAACCCCCTGCTGTTTCATGGGAGATAGCCTCCAGATGATAGGAAGTATCAATGTCATTTGGCGGGCCGCTGACGGTGCCGCGCCACCAACTGAAATAATATTCGATACTTAAAAGAAGGCGCAAAATCCTATCAAAACAGTACGGTTTTAAGGAAAATCGAATCTTGCAACTTGTTTTCAATCAAGGTGATAACCTGTTTGACCCGGGCTGGAGAGAGTCCAATTATTGGGGTGCGTCCAATTCAAGTTGAACCACCCTCCCCCGGGAGATGACCTCCATGTCCAGCAGGCGCCACTCACGGCACACCATGGTTCATATCGGGATCTTGATCCTCTTTCTGGGTATCGGCGGCATGACCGCCACGACAGCCGCGCTCGGCCAGACCGCCGACGACTGTCTCGACTGTCATGACGATCGGGAACTGACCAAGAACGTCGACGGCCGGGTCGTGTCGCTGCATATCGATATCGCCGAGTATCAGAATTCGGTTCACGGTCGTGAGGATATGGACTGCATCGATTGCCACCAGGATCTCGACGGCTTCGATGACTGGCCGCACGAGGATGAACTCGAGGATGTCGACTGCGCCATGTGCCACGACGACGTCGCCGAGATCTATGCCGAGAGCCTGCACGGCGTCGGTGTCGCCGAGGGCATCCCGCTGGCGCCCCGCTGCTGGTCCTGCCACGGCGCCCACGACATCACCCCGCCGGAGGATCCCGGTTCCCGGGTCAACAAGTTCAACATTCCCATCATGTGCGGGCGCTGCCACAAGGAAGGCGAGGGCGGTGTCAGCGATTACGCCGAGGTTTCCCAGGACAGCGTGCTGGCCCACTATTCCCAGTCCATCCACGGTGAGGGTCTCTACCGCCGCGGGCTGACCGGGACCGCCGTCTGCATCGACTGCCATACGGCCCACAACGTCCGCAACCACAACGATCCCAAGTCGACCATCCATCGCGACAACGTGGCCAACACGTGCGAGAAGTGCCACGGCCTGATCGAGACCGTGCACCGCAAGGTGATCCAGGGCGAACTCTGGGAGAAGGACCCCACCAAGGTGCCCGTCTGCATCGAATGCCATCAGCCCCATGAGGTCCGGCGGGTCTACTACGACGAGGGCATGTCCGACAAGGAATGCCTGGTCTGCCACGCGAAGACCGATCTGGTCGCAGCCAGTCCCGGCAGCGGGGACAAGTCACTGTTCGTCGAACACGCGGTCCTGGCCGGTTCGGCACACACCAAGATTTCCTGCATCCAGTGCCACACGGGCGCGACTGTCAGCCACGAACGCCCCTGCGACACCATCCCCAGCAAGGTGGACTGTTCGATCTGCCACGCCGAGACCGTGGAGATGTACAAGACCAGCATCCACGGGAAGCTGGGCCAGCAGGGCGATCCCGACACGCCCGACTGCCTGATGTGCCACGGCGGGCATGACGTCCTCAAGAAGGACAACCCGCGCTCGCGAACGCATGTCCGCAACATTCCCGACCTGTGCGGGACCTGTCACGACGAAGGCGGGATTGCCGACAAGCGGTACGAAGGCACCCAGGAGAGCATGGTCGCCAACTACAAGCAGAGCGTGCACGGCCGCGGCCTGGACAAGAGCGGTCTGGTGGTGACGGCGACGTGTGTGGACTGCCACACGACCCACGCGATCCTGCCGAGCAAGGAAGTAGATTCCAGCGTGCATCGCTCGAAGATCGCCGACACCTGCTCCCAGTGCCACGAGGGCATCGACCGCACCTTCCGGGAGAGCATCCACTTCACCGGCGAGGCCCGCGGCGAACACGGCCTGCCCATGTGCAGCGACTGCCACAGCTCCCACGAGATCGCTCGCATCGACGCGGCCGGGTTCAAGCTGCAGATCGCCAATTCCTGCGGCGCCTGCCACGAAGAGGTGACCGAGACCTACTTCGAGACCTACCACGGCAAGGTGTTCGCCCTCGGCTACACCGAAACCGCCAGCTGCCACGATTGCCACGGTCAGCACAACATCCTCAAGCCGGACAACCCCGCCTCGACCCTCTCGCACGACAACATCGTGGGCACCTGCGCCAAGTGCCATTCCGGGGCCCACCGGCAGTTCGCGGGCTACCTGACGCACGCCACGCACCACGACAAGGACAAGTATCCGGTCATCCACTACACATGGCTGTTCATGACGTCCCTGCTGATCGGTACGTTCGTGATCTTCGGCATCCACACCCTGCTGTGGCTGCCCCGCAGCTTCCAGGCGCTCAAGCATTCGCGGCAGCTGCGCGAGCAGGCCAAGGGTGAAAAGCAGTTCCGGCGCTTCAACCGTCTGAACCGCATGCTGCACATCACGGTGATCATCAGCTTCCTGACCCTGGCGATCACCGGCATGGTGCTGAAGTTCTCCTACCTGGGCTGGGCGCAGTGGCTGGCCCATCACCTGGGTGGCTTCCAGTCGGCCGGCACCCTGCACCGCATGGGCGCCCTGCTGACGTTCTTCTACTTCATCCGCCATATCTGGGACGCCAACTGCCGCCGCCGCGATGCTGGCCTGACCTGGGGACAGTTCATCCTCGGTCCGGGCGGAATGATGTTCAACAAGCGCGACGGCCAGGAGTTCGTCCAGACGGTCAAGTGGTTCCTGCACAAGGGCGAGCGCCCGCGGTACGGCCGCTGGACCTACTGGGAGAAGTTCGACTACTTCGCCGTCTTCTGGGGTGTGGGCATGATCGGGTTCAGCGGGCTGATCCTGTGGTTCCCCGAAATCTTTACCTACATCCTGCCGGGCTGGTTCGTGAACGTGGCGACCATCATCCACTCGGACGAGGCCCTGCTGGCCACCGGGTTCATCTTCACGATCCACTTCTTCAACACGCACTTCCGTCCGGACCGGTTCCCGATGGATCCGGTGATCTTCACCGGCCGCATGACGATCGAGGAGTTCAAGGAAGACCGGCCCCGCGAATACGAGGAACTGGTCAGGGAAGGTCGGCTCGAGGAGCATCTGGTCGATCCGCTGCCCGACCCGTTCGTCAGGGCGCTGAAGATCTTCGGTTTCACGGCTTTGACCATCGGGCTGTCGCTCGTGGTTCTCATCATCTGGGCGGTGTTGTTCGGCTACAAATAGTGTATCGTGGCCCGCGGCCTGCGGGCCGCGGGCGATTTTTACGGGCAAGGGGAGGAAGAAGCATGTGGAAACGCGACGGCAGCCGGGTCCGAGCTGCGCTGGTTCTGACGATTGTCCTGTGGTCGCTGCCGGCGGCGGCGGCAACGGTTTCCGGAAGTTTCTGGTACGCCGTGGACAACATCAAGAGTGTCACCGCCGACGCCCAGGTCCTGGTCTGGGCAGCGGTTCCGCCCCAGTGGCACGGACAGACAGTGACGGTGACGAACATCACTCCCGCCCCGGTGGCGATTCTCGACGACGAGGCAACCGGCAACCGGATCATCGAATGGCTGGTGACTCCGGCACCCTGGGAAGCGCTGCCCGAAATCGAACCGGCCCAGATCTTCTTCCACTACGACATCGAACTGCAGGAGAAAACGGTCCGTCACGAGATCGATCCGGCCGCGGTGGTCCCTGCGGATCCGGGATCGCCGCTGGTCGAGCGTTACACGGCTGCCGAGATGTTCATCCAGACCGATGGCGCCGTTCGCGATCGGGCACTGAAGATCATCGGTGACCAGACCAATCCGTATCTGCAGGCCCGGGCGATCTACGGCTGGCTGGTGGACAATCTCCAGTTCGCGCCGGGCCAGACCGGGTCGCCGGACGCGTTGACCACGCTGACGGCGCGCCAGGGCGACTGCAACCAGTTCAGCCTGCTGTTCACGGCTATGTGCCGCGCGCTCGGCATCCCCGCGCGGACCGTCACGGCGGCGTGGACCGGCGGCGGCATGCACGTCTTCGCCGAGTTCCATCTGCAGGGATTCGGCTGGATACCGGTCGACATTTCCCTGGCGCAGATACTGCTGCCGGACGGCGCGGGGCTCTCGCCCGCCGAGGTGGCTTCGTACATGGCCGCACGGAACGTGCCGGTGGACGACCGCGACTGGTTCTTCGGCAACCTCTGCGACCAGCGCCTGGTCACCACGGTCGGCAACAACCTCAGCTTCGATTCGCCGACCCTCGGTCACCAGGTCATGTTCGCCAGGCTGGCGCCGGCCGGCGTGGACGCGATCCCCGAAGCCTGCCGTATCGAGGGTCTGAACGAGGACATCGTCCAGGGCGGGTTCTTTGTCTTCGGGCAGGAGGTAACGGACGAGGAACAGGCCCACGCGCTGACCCACCAGCGGCTGGCCAAAGAGTTTTTCCGGGTGGAGCTCTACGAGGTGGTCGCCGATGGCTGCCGCTCGACCCTGGAACTGGCGAACGACGGCGTCCAGCCCTGGATCAACATGGGCAAGGTCTACATGCACAAGGGCGAGTACTACAAGGCCGAGTCCGCCTTCAAGCGGGCCATGCAGGGGGTGGCGGTGCAGCGGGGCGAGAAGCTGGAATCCCTCATCTGGACGCACAACTATCTGGGCAACTGTTACGACATGCTGGGACACCGCGACCTGGCGCTCCAGGAGTACGACCTGGTGGTGGAGATGGCCAACAACTACCGGGGCGCGGTGGACTACGCCCGGAAATACATCGAGCGGCCCTTCGACCGGGCGCCCGCGGGGAACTGATTCCCCTGGGATAGACGAAAAAAGCCCCCGGACTGCCGCCGTTGCGGTCGCCCGGGGGCTGGTGCGATGCCGGCGGCAACCTACTTCTTCTTGATGCCCTCGACCTCCAGGACGATCTTGACGTCTTCGCCGACCACCAGACCGCCGGTTTCCAGGGCCTTGTTCCAGGTCAGGCCGTAGTCCTTGCGGTTGATCTTGGTCTCGGCCGAGAAGCCGGCCCGGTCGTTGCCCCAGGGATCGCTGGCGGTGCCGAGAATCTCCAGTTCCAGTTCCACCACACGGGTCACGCCGTGGATGGTCAACTCACCCCGCAGGGTTCCCTCGGAGTCGCCGTCGAACTCCACGCCCGTCGACTTGAAGGTCAGGACGGGGAACTCCTCGACATTGAAGAAATCAGGGCTGCGCAGGTGGTTGTCCCGGTCCTCGTTGCCGGTGTCGACCGAGGCGGCCTTGATGGTCGCTTCGCAGGACCAGGTCTCGGGCTTGCCGGCCTCGAAGGCGAACGTCCCCGAGAATTCGCCGAACGTACCCTTGGTCCTGCTGATCGCCAGGTGCTTGACCTGGAATTCGATGCTGCTGTGGGCGGGGTCGATGTCGTACTCGGCGGCGACAGCCGGCACGGTGGCCAGGGAAGCGGCCATGAGCACGAGCGCCGCCAGGAAAGTACCTTTGATCTTCATCACGTTGGCTCCTTTGAGTAAAGCGGGCGCCCCCGGTGGAGCGCCCGACGTGGTTTGTCCGGTTCCGCTCAGTTGGCCTGGTAGGCCGCGGCGATCCGGTGTTCGTTGAGGCCGATCCAGAACGCCTGGACACCTTCCAGCATCTCCCGGCCGCCGTTGAGGAACTTCTCCTCGTCGAATTCGGTGTCGAAAAACAGTTCTTCCAGCTCGTCCATGACATGGCCGGCGTGCTGCTCCTCGATCTTGTCGTGCCAGGTGAAGAACGCCAGCGGCAGATCCAGCTGCTCGCCCTGCTTGAAGGCCTCCAGACCGGCCACGAGCTGCTTCCAGAAGCCGGCGGCGGCCCAGTTCTCGACCGCGAAACTGGCTCCCTCGGCGATGTTCGGGTCTTCGTTGCCGTAGATCGACTGGAGCTGGTCGCAGAAGAAAAGAGTCGCCGGGGTGCCGTGCCGGCGTTTGCCCATGTCGTTGAAGCCGAGTCCGAGCACCTTGCCCATCCGCAGCAGCCACTCGAAATGGGCGGCCCGGAAGCGGAAGGTGCCTCCGTCGACCGAACCCTCGATCGAAACGATTTCCGGATCACCCTCGCGGTCGGTGTCGTCGACGCTGCCGCTCTTGGCGCCGGGCTTGTTGAAGATCACACCGATCTCGTTGGCCAGGATCTCCTTGGAGGCCCGCATGCCCTCGAGGGAGCCGGCGTTGATGACCTTGAGCAGCTGCGCGACGAGAAAGAGATTGGAAAAGACCGAGAACTGGATGATGAAATGCTTGACCTGGTCTCGGTCCGCCGCGCCGCTGGCGAACCACTTGCAATACTGGTTGTCGGTGATCACCGGATGGGTCATGAGCTCGCTGTTGCAGGTGTCGACGAAGCGGGAAAACCGGGCCGCTTCTTCACCGGAAATTTCACCTGCGCTGACCTTGGCCTCGATCCGATCCGAAACTTTCAGCTGCATGCAAGACCTCCTGGAGTGGGGACGGGGTTGGTGCCCGCATGGAGCGGGGGAAACAATAGGAACGTCCGTTCCGGCAGGAAAAGGCACGGGGGACGATTGGCATACATTAATCATGATCGGACACATCCGCACCGCCGATATTGGGAATGAATATCAAAAAAACAACAGGTGACCGGCGGTCCGTGCAACCCTGGGTTGCGGTCCTGCGTTGATGGTGGATAATGGCGCCGCGGCCGATCTTCCTCGCCGCCCCGACATACGAGTCCGAAAGGAGCCCCCGTGGCCGGTACCGGAAAAAAGTGGCTGATAGGATGCGGTGTCGGGTGTGGCGGAGCGATCCTGCTGGTGATCCTGGTGTCCATCGGGGCGAGCATCTTCATGATGCGGCCCTTCGACAAGGCCATCGACGCCCAGAAGATCCTGATCGCGGATCACGGCGCACGCGAACACTACATACCACCGGTGCACGGCGTCACCGCCGACAGGATGCAGAAGTTCCTCGCCGTTCGCCGTGCCGTCTTGCCGCAGTGCGCCCAGTTCGCGGCCATCACCGAGAAGTTCGAGGCCATGGAGGAACTCGACCGGGGCGGGGACGAACCCTCCAAGGGCGAGGTGTTCAAGGCTGTCGGCGGCCTGATGGGCAGCATTTTCGGCATGGTCGGCGACATGGGCGAGTTCATCCGCGTGCGCAACGCCGCGCTCGTGGAACAGGAGATGGGGCTGGGCGAGTACATCTGGATCTACGTCCTGGTCTACCATTCCTGGCTGCAGCATCCGCCCAGCACCTCCTTCGAGGAGTCGGCCGGCGGCACGGGCATGTCGGACGCGGACCGAAGACTCCTGCAGACCCTGACGGCCAACTACGCCGAGGCGTTCGGTGAGGTCGGGAGGGAGGCGGAAGCGGAGATGTGGGCGGCGGAGTCGGCCAGGATGGAGCGCAGCGAAACAGGGGTTCCTTTCGGCGACGGGGGCCTGCCGCCAGCGGTGGTCGCGGATTTCGAGCCCTACCGGGAGGAACTGGAAGCCCTGTACTGCGCCGCGACCGCGAATCTGGAATTGAACCGCATCAAGAAGAAGGGGCTGAGCATCCACTCGGAATGAGGGGCTCCTAGCCCAGCCCGACGCGCGCGTTGAACTCGGTGATGCGGCGGTCCCAGACATCGGCGACGGCGAAGGTCTCGGTCCAGAAATCGCGGTCCCACAGGCGCCGCAGCTCCTCCACCGAGCGCCCCTGCTGCTCCACCCAGGTGAAGTACTTGAAGTTGTGCAGGGTGCGGCGGTCGTGGTGGCTCAGTTCGCGCACGTAGTCCGGCGTGATGCCTTCGAGCCAGCGGGCCCGGTGGGCGATGGCCGTTTCCCGTGCGTAGGCGCCTTGCGCGGCGTTCAGTTCGACCAGACGCGAGCTGTAGAGCTCGGCCGAGTCGGTCAGCACGGTGAAGATCACGTCCCGGCCGTCCATGTCGTAGTACCGGGCGGTTTTGATCGCGGCGACCAGGTTGCAGATGCAGCTGATGCCCAGCAGGGGCAGCTGGTCGACCAGTGCGGCCGCCACGCCCGCTTCGGTGAGCACCTTCCGGCCGGCTTCCTCGTTGAACAGGCGCAGCAGATCCAGACACTGTTCGTCGTCCACGGCGCACACCATGTCGGTGTTGCGCACGTTGTGGACCCAGGGCACGTGCTTGTCGCCGATGCCCTCGATGCGGTGCCCGCCGAAGCCGCAGCTGAACAGCGTGGGGCACTGCAGGGCCTCGACGGCGGTGACCACGAGGTCGGGATGAACGGTGCGCAGGTAATCCCCGGCGGCGATGGTGCCCGCCGACCCGGTGGCCGAGACGAACGCGGCCAGCCGCTGCCCCGGGCCGACCAGACGCCGGTACGTTTCGGCGATGGCCGAACCGGTCACGTGATAATGCCACACCGGATTGCCGAATTCCTCGAACTGGTTGAAGATCACGCACTCGGGCCGCGTGGCGCGGATCTCCCAGCACTTGTCGTAGATCTCCTTCACGTTCGACTCGCAGCCCGGCGTGGCGATGACCTCGCTGGCCACCTTGCTGAGCCATGCGAAACGTTCGGCGCTCATCTCCTCGGGCAGGATGGCCACCGATTCGCAGCCGAGCAGACGGGAGTCGAAGGCCCCGCCGCGGCAGTAGTTGCCGGTGCTGGGCCAGACGGCCTTCTGGGTGGTGGGGTCGAAGCCGCCGGTGACCAGCCGCGGCACCAGGCAGCCGAAGGCCGCGCCGACCTTGTGCGCCCCGGTGGGGAACCACTTGCCGACCAGGCCGATGATGCGGGCGTCGACGCCCGTCAGCGCCGGGGGGAATTCCACCCAGTTGCCCTCGTTGAAGCCGCCGGTCACCGGGTCGTTCTTCCAGGTGATGCGGAAGAGGTTGACCGGGTCGATGTCCCACAGCCCGGTCTGTTCGAGGCGGGAGAGGACAGCGGCGGGAATCAGGCCGGGATCCTTCATCTGAGCCAGGGTGGGAATGATGATGCCTTTTTCGCGGCAGCGTTCGGCCGCCAGGGCGACAACGGCTTCATCGACGATGGTGAGATGCTTGTCCATGTGGGCTGCTCCGGTCGTGACGGATTGCGGAATTGTCCCGGGTGATATATGGTAGATCGACCAGACTTGATTTATCAAGCAGCTTGAACCCCGTTGAGGGTTTATTTTCAGCCGCAACCCTGTCGTTTCCGGGAGATCCCTATGAGCCGCACCGCGGTAATTTCCGACATCCACAGTAATCTGCATGCCCTGACAGCGGTCTGGAAGCGGATCGACGAGCTGGGCATCGACAAGATCTACTGTCTGGGTGACGTGGTGGGGTACGGCGCGCGGCCGGCCGAGTGCCTGGCGATGATCCGCGACAACAACGTCGAGACGGTGCAGGGCAACCACGACGCCCTGATCGCCGACGGCAGCTTGAAGCTCGATTTCAACGTCTATTCCCTGGCTGCGGTCGAGCACAACCGTGAACTGCTTTCCCAGGACGATCTGAAGTGGCTCGGCGCCCTGCCGACGAGCGTCAAGATCGACGACGAAACCCTGCTGGTGCACGGTTCGCCCGACGACCGCGACCGCTACCTGATCTATCTCGACGACCTGCAGGAGGCTTCGGCCAGCGTTCTTCACGAGCACGGTCCGGGGGTCTGCTTCTTCGGTCACACCCACCATCCGGTGGTCTTCGACGGCGCCGGCTTCCTGCCGGTCCGGGAGAAGAAGATCCAGATGGATCCCGAGGTGCGTCTTCTGGTCAACCCCGGCAGCGTGGGCCAGCCCCGCGACAACGACCCGCGCTCGTCCTTTGTCTGGTGGGACCGCGAGGCGAGCACGCTGAACTTCGAGCGCGTCGATTACGACAACCTGGGGGCCCGGCGGGACATTCTCGCCGCCGGCCTGCCGCGTATCCTGGGAGACCGCCTGCTCGAAGGCCGCTAGGTCGGATTTCTCGGGAAAAATCCCCCTCTATCGCCTATATTATAAGCACGATACCCCGTTTGCCGGGCAATCCCAAGGACTGCTCGCCGGGCCTGCCCGTATCCCGGGCAGCGTCCGTTTACCTATCCGTGGAGGCTGGTGCACATGGCGATCGAAACGACCCGGGCGATGGTACAGAAGGTCTACGAGACGAGCCGCGAAAAGCTGGCCGTGGCGCGGGAGCGCCTCGGACGGCCCCTGACCCTGGCCGAGAAGGTCCTGTTCGGTCATCTGGCCGATCCGGCCGGCCAGGAACTCGAACGCGGCGAGGCCACCCTGGCCCTGCGCCCCGACCGCGTCGCCATGCAGGACGCCACCGCCCAGATGGCCATCCTGCAGTTCATGCAGGCCGGCCGCGACGAAGCCGCCGTGCCGACCACCGTGCACTGCGACCACCTGCTGCTGGCCCACAAGGGCGCCACCTACGACAAGGCCCACGCCCTGGACGTGAACAAGGAAGTCTACGATTTCCTGAGCTCGGCCTCGGCCCGTTACGGCATGGGGTTCTGGAAGCCCGGTTCGGGCATCATCCACCAGGTGGTGCTGGAGAACTACGCGTTTCCCGGCGGCCTGATCATCGGGACCGACAGCCACACGCCCAACGGCGGCGGCCTGGGCATGGTGGCCTGCGGCGTGGGCGGCGCCGACGCCGTCGACGTGATGGTGGGGATGAACTGGGAGGTCAAGCACCCCAAGCTCATCGGGGTCAAGCTGACCGGCAAGCCCAACGGGTGGACCGCGCCCAAGGACGTCATCCTCAAGCTGTGCGGCATCCTGACGGTCAAGGGCGGCACCAACGCCATCGTCGAGTATTTCGGCGACGGCGCCGAGGCGCTCAGCTGCACGGGCAAGGCGACCATCACGAACATGGGCGCCGAGCTGGGGGCGACCACCAGCATCTTCCCCTACGACGCGAGCATGGGCCGGTACCTGAAGGCCACCCGCCGTGGCGACCTGGCCGACCTGGCCGAAGCCAACACCGACCTGCTCGTCGCCGACCCGGAAGTCTACGCCGATCCCGCCAAGTACTACGACCGGATGGTCGAGATCGACCTGTCGACCCTGGAGCCGCACCTGGTCGGCCCGCACACGCCGGATCTGGCGCGGCCGGTGGGGCAGATGGCCGCCGACACCGAACGCGAGGGTTATCCCGCGAAGCTGGCCGCCGCCCTGGTCGGCAGCTGCACCAACAGCAGCTACGAGGACATCGGCCGCGCGGTGGACATCGCCCGGCAGGCCAAGGCCAAGGGCCTGAAGATGAAGTCCACGCTCTGGATCTCGCCCGGCTCGGACCAGATCTACGAGACCATCAAGCGCGACGGCATGCTGGAGGTGCTCGAGGACGTGGGCGCCGTCGTCCTGACCAACGCCTGCGGCCCCTGCATCGGCCAGTGGCAGCGCGACGACATCAAGACCGGCGAGCCCAACAGCATCATCACCTCGTTCAACCGCAACTTCGCCAAGCGGAACGACGGCAACCCCCAGACCCACGCCTTCATCAGCAGTCCGGAAATCGTCATGGCCTACGGCCTGGCCGGCACGCTCAAGTTCAACCCCCTGGCCGACAGCCTGACCAACAGTGCTGGCGAAGCGGTGAAGCTGGACCCGCCGGCGATCGCGGACGAACTGCCGGAAGACGGCTTCGTCTTCGACGAGAAGGGCTACCAGGCGCCGCCGACCGGCGCGCCGGGCGTCGAGGTGGTCATCGACCCGCACAGCGAGCGGCTGGCCCGCCTCGAACCGTTCAGCGCGTGGGACGGCAAGGACTACCGGAAGCTGCCCCTGCTGATCAAGGCCCTGGGCAAGTGCACCACCGACCACATCTCCATGGCCGGCCCCTGGCTGAAGTACCGCGGCCACCTGGACAACATCAGCAACAACATGCTGATCGGCGCGGTGAACGCCTTCACCGAGAAGACCAACAGCGTGAAGAATCTCGAAACCGGCCAGTACGACGCGGTGCCGGCCACGGCCCGCGACTACAAGGCCCGCGGGCTGCGCTGGGTCGTCGTCGGCGACGAGAACTACGGCGAAGGGTCGAGCCGGGAGCACGCGGCCATGGAGCCGCGGCACCTGGGCTGCGCGGCGGTGATCGTGCGCAGCTTCGCCCGCATCCACGAGACGAATCTCAAGAAGCAGGGCATCCTGCCGCTGACCTTCCGCAACGCGGCGGACTACGATCTGATCCAGGAGGACGATCGTTTCGACCTGATGGGCCTGGCCGACCTGGCGCCCGACAGCGCGGTGACCTGCACGCTGAACCACGCCGACGGCACCGCGGTGTCGTTCCCGCTCGACCACACGCTGACCGAAGAACAGGTGGCCTGGTTCGTGGCCGGATCGGCGTTGAACAAGATCAAGGAGGGCTAGCCTCGAAGGGAGGCTTCGTCATGAAGAGTTCGTGTGACCTGACGGGCAAGGCGGTCCTGGTCACGGGCGCCAGTCGCGGTATCGGGCGCGCGGTGGCCGAGATGCTGGCGGCGCACGGCGCGCGCATCGCCGTCCATTACATCGCCGACGAGCAGGCCGCGGCCCAGGTGGTCGCCGGTCTGGACGGCGACGGCCACGTCATGCTGCCGGCCGACATCGGGGATTTTACCGCCGCTTCGCACCTGTCCCGCCAGGCCGCCGAGGCCCTGGGCGGACTGGACATCGTGGTCAACAACGCCGGCATCTACGTGACGCACGACATCGCTTCGCTCGATCACGATAACTGGCGCAAGTTCTGGGACCGCACCCTGGCGGTCAACCTGGCCGGACCCGCCCACATCATCCACGGGGCAATTCCCTACCTCGAGGCGGGCGACGGCGGCTACGTGGTCAACATCTCCAGTCGGGGTGCGTTTCGCGGGGAGCCCGAGGCGCCCGCCTACGGCGCCAGCAAGGCGGGGCTGAACAGCCTGAGCCAGTCGCTGGCCGTGGCGCTGGCGCCCAAGAACATCAAGGTGGTGGCGATTGCTCCGGGCTGGGTGCTGACCGACATGACCCGTGACTATCTCGAAGGTCCCGGCGGCGACAAGATCCGCAACCAGAGCCCGCTGGGCCGCACGGCGACGGCGGAGGAAATCGCCCAGGTGGTCCTGATGGTGGTTTCGGGCAAGGCCGATGCGGTGACCGGGGGGATCATCGACGTCAACTGCGCGTCGTACCTGAGGTCTTAGGGGGATCAAAGTATTTCACCCCCGTTCGCAATGTCCTCGTGCCTGCGGATTATGCGAACGGGGGTGAAATACTATGGTCCCCCAAGGCCTCACTTGCTGGGCCTGCGGTTTCTGTGAACCTGTTTATGACGATACACCCCTGTGCGCATAATCCGCAGGTACGAGGACATTGCGCACAGGGGTGTATCGTCATAAACAGGGTCGCCACAACCTCAGACCAGGTCGACGATGGAGCCGAAGTCCGGATCGAACAGCCGCTTGTAGATCCGCGTGGCGAACCCGTCGGTCATGCCGGCCAGGTAGTCGCAGATGATGCGGGCCTGGACGTTCCGATCCGACCCCACCTGGGACATCTCCTGCTCGAAATCGCGTGACAGCAGCGGCAGCTTCGCCCCGCCTTCGTCCAGGTAGTTCTCCTGCATGGCCTGGAACAGGCGTTTCAGCATGAACCCGCCCTTGTGCTCCAGCTGGCAGACCTGGGGCGACCGGAAGACCAGGTCGACCGCCAGGCGCGCGTACAGGTTCTGCTCGCGCACGATCTCCGGAGCCACCTCCACGCCGAAGCGGTAGCGGTTCGTCCGGTCGCTCATGAAATTCTCCCGCTCCACCAGGGAACAGGCCTCGACGAAGGTGCCGATCTTGCGGTTCATCGACCGTTCGAGGTGCCCGTCGGCCATGATCCGCACCAGCTCTTCGACCGTGGCGCCGTCGGCGGCGTTCAGCTCCTGGTCCGCCGCCCAGCGGCTGATCCGGTCCCCGGTCACGAAGCCGGCGTTGGCGCTGTCGACCAGGTCGTTGAGCGAGTAGGCCGTGTCGTCGGCCCAGTCCATGATCTGGCATTCGAGGCTGCGGAAGGCGTTGAGCTGCTTGCCGGGGGCAAGTGCGGCGGGAATCGGCCGTCCGTCGAACACGAAGTCGAGGTACGGCTTCTGGTCGTCGTAGATGAAATGCTTGACCGGCACGTCCCACTGGCTGAACAGGGTCTTGTACTTGAGCACCCCGTCGATGAAGGCCCGGGTGGGGTTCATGCCGCGCCGGGTGGCCCCGCTGGTGAAGATGATCTCGGTGATCAGCCGCAGGGTCTGGGCGTTGCCCTCGAAGCCGCCCCAGGGCGTCATCAGCTTGTGCAGGGTGCTTTCGCCCGCGTGGCCGAACGGCGGGTGACCGATGTCGTGGGCCAGGGCCGAACCCTCCACCAGCGCGGTGTCGATCCGGAAATCCTCGCCGAGGTGGTCGCTGCTGCTGTTGAGGTAGCGGGCGATGGATCCGGCGATCTGGGAGACCTCGATCGAGTGCGTCAGCCGCGTGCGGTAGAAATCGTATTCCCCCGAGAGAAAAACCTGGGTCTTGGCCTGCAGGCGCCGGAAGGCGGCGTTGTGGATCAGCCGGTCCCGGCCGCGCTGGAAGACGGTGCGGTAGTCCTCCTGCCGGGGATCGAGTTCCTCGCGGTCGAAGTCGTTGTAGAACTGGTTGGTCATGTTCGGTCTTCTTTCCGGGAGGAGCGCTGCCGCACCGCTTCGTAGAGCAGGATGGCGGCCGAGGTCGACACGTTCAGGGAGTCGCCGGTGCCCAGCATGGGGATGCCGACGGTCAGGTCCGCGCGGGAGAGCCAGTCGAGCCCGAGCCCGTCGTGCTCGGCGCCCAGGATGACGGCCGTCGGTCCGGTCAGGCCGATCTGGTCCCAGCGGTGGTCGGCCACGGGGCTGGTGGCCACCGCGGCGATGCCGTGGGTCCTGAGGAAAGCCAGCGCAGCGGACGGGTCGGTGGCGATCGTCGGCACCGCGAAGAATGCGCCCCGGGAGGCCCGCAGGACGTTGGGGTTGAACAGGTCGGTGCCGGTTTCGCAAACGATGACCGCGTCGACGCCCGCCCCGTCGGCCACGCGCAGGACGGCGCCCAGGTTGCCCGGCTTTTCGACGTTGTCGAGCACGACCAGCAGCGGGCTGGCCGGCAGGACAAGCGATGCCAGGTCGCGGGTCACCTGCGGGGCGACCAGCAGGAGCCCTTCGCTCTGGTCGCGGTAGGCGATCTTGTCGCTGACCGGCGCGGACACCTGGACAAGCTCGAGAGCGGGGCGGTCCAGCAGTTCGTCCAGAAGGTCGGCGTGTTCGGCCGGCACCCTTTCCGGACAGAAGAACAGCGACTCCAGGGGGTAAGCGGCGGCCAGGGCGCGCCGGATCACCAGGGGCTCTTCGATGAGCGTCCGCTTTTTCAGGTCGCGTTCACGGCGGTTGCGCAGGCGGACCAGGTCCTTGATCCGGTCGTTCTGCAGGCTGGTGATGGTCTGGATGGGCTTGTTCATGATTCCTGCTCCTGGAAGAAGCCGGACCGTTTCACGGCGTCGGGCAGTGGAGCGATCTTCTTCAGGTGGTAGTCGAAACAAGCCATGCCGTTTTCGACCAGCGCGATGGCCTGCCCGTCCGCCTCACCGGTGACACGGTAGAAGATACGAAAACCGCTGCGTGTCGGCTCGGCTGCCTCCACGGCGAAGACCAGGCGGTCGCCCGCGTGGGCCTCGGCCTGATAGACGACCGCCGCATCGGCCATGATCAGGCTGACGCCGGCAAAATCAAGCTCACTCAGGCCGTGATGGGCCAGAAAAGCCACCCGGGCCTCGTGGACCAGCGAGAGCAGCCGGTCGTTGCCCAGATGGCCGCCGTAGTTCAGGTCGGTCGTGCGCACGACCTGCGTGCAGGTGAAGCGGTAGGAGGCCAGCGCTTGCAGTTTAAGACGCGGCATGAGCGGGTGTGTCCTTTCGGCGGAACGGCTGACGTTTGCGGTAGGAGAGGCTGCGCCACAGCCATTCGACGGGTCCGAAGCGGAACCGGGCCAGCCACCGGGGCGACCACCAGAGCTGGACGGCCCAGACGCCGACGCAAATCGCCAGCTGGCCGACATGAGGCACCCGGCCGAAGAGGGCCAGCCCGTAGCCGTAGAAGATCAGGCTGCCGATCACCGACTGCAGGAGGTAGTTGGTCAGGGCCATCCGGCCCAGGGCGGCAAAGCGCCGCCGCAGATCGAGCGCGAAGGTAGAGCCGCACCACAGCATGACCAGGCCGAGCCAGCCCAGGGCGGTCGCGAAGCTGGCCCAGTAGCCCCACAGGGCGGCCGCGAAGAAGGTCTGGAGCGGTTCCCAGCCGATGGCGTCCTGCCGCGCGATGCCGTACCAGGTCAGGGGGATCCCCACCAGCAGGGCGACGGCGACCATGATGCGGTAGGTCCGGCGGCGGGCCCGGCCCGACAGCCAGCCGAGCTTGAAGAGCGCCATGCCCAGCAGCATGGTGCCGCCCGCGCGCCAGATCATGTAGAACGGCAGGGTGCTCGTCTGCATGCTCAGGGTCGAACCGAAGCGGTGCTCCATCTGGTCGGCAAAGCCGCCGGTCATCTGCTCGACCTGCTCGAGCTGGGCTTCGTAGGAGGGGTTCAGGCCCGTGACCCAGGCAGCGCGCACCTCTTCCGGCCACGACGGCGACGACAGCCAGGAGCCGATCAGGATGGCGGTGCCGATCAGCAGGGCCACCACCCCGGAGATGATCAGGGTCCGGGGCCGGCGGTTGCGGAACAAGAACGCCCAACCGCCGCAAACGGCGTAGCTGGCGAGGATGTCACCTTCCCAGATCAGGTAGCCGTGGACCATGCCGATCAGCAGCAGGTAGAACATCCGCCGGTAGTGCAGGCCGGCGAAACCGCGGCCGGCCGCGCGGGCCTTGTCGTTCATCAGCACGATGCCCGCGCCGAACAGCAGCGAGAACAAGGTGATGAACTTGCTGCTGGCCAACAACTCGGTCAGGTACCAGACGGCGCCGTTGACGCCGGTCATGTCGCCCCAGGTGTAGGGGAAGAAGTAGGCCGGTTCGGGCATGGACATGGTGCGGATGTTCATCAGCAGGATGCCGCAGAGCGCCACCCCGCGCAGGACGTCGAGATTGGCGATGCGTTCGGCTGCGGCGACGGGCGCGGCCGCCGGTACGGGCATGGGCGAAGGCGCAGGCACCGGTCCGAGGGCGGTCTCTTCGCTCATGGACGTCCTCTTTTCGCAGGGGGTCAGCCGACGAGCACGCCGGCGATCGTCGCGGTCAGCCAGCTGGCCAGCGCCCCGCCGAACATGGCCTTCAGGCCCAGGGCGGCCACGTCGGCCCGGCGTCCGGGGGCGATGGTGCCGATGCCGCCGATCTGGATGGCGATGCTCGAGAAGTTGGCGAACCCGCACAGGGCGTAGGTGCCGATGACCACGCTGCGCGGCGACAGGGCCCCGCTGTCGCGGGCGCCGATCAGTTCGATGTACCCGACGAACTCGTTCACGGCGATCTTCGTGCCCAGCAGGTTGCCGAAGACCGCGGCCTCGGACCAGGGTACGCCCATCACCCAGGCGATGGGGGAGAAGACCCAGCCGAAGATCTGCTGCAGCGACAGACCCACGAAACCCAGGCCGTAGTTGACCATCGCCACCAGGGCGATGAAGGCCAGCAGCATGGCGCCGATGTTCGCGGCCAGCTTCAAGCCCACGCCCGCGCCGCCGGCCGCCGCGTCGAGGACGTTGGCGTACTCGCGCTCGACGCTCAGGGTCACCGTGCCGCGCGTCGGCGATTCTTCGGTCTCCGGGTACATGATCTTGGCCACGACCAGGGCCGCCGGCGCCGACATCACGCTGGCGGCCAGCAGGTGGCCCGCGTCGACCCCGAAGCGCACGTAGGCGGCCATCACGCCGCCGGCCACGGTCGCGAAGCCGCCGACCATGATGGCCATCAGCTCGCTGCTGGTCATGGTCGCCAGGTAGGGCCGGATCACCAGCGGCGCTTCGGTCTGGCCCACGAAGACGTTGGCCGCGCAGGAGAAGCTCTCGCTGCCGCTGGTGCCCATGGTCTTGCGCATGACCCAGGCCATGCCGCGGATGACCGCCTGCATCACGCCCAGGTGGTAGAGCAGGGCCATCAGGCTGGAAAAGAAGATGATCGTCGGCAGGATGTGGATCACGAACACCGTGCCGATGGGCATCAGCTGGCCGGTGACCGAATCGGTGACCTGGAAGTAGCCGGCGTCGGGGTTGACGTGGGCCACGAGATCCTCGCTGGTGCGGTAGAGATTACCCCACAGGAAGGCGGTGCCGGCGTCGGTGAAGGCCAGAAGCCGGGTGACAAAAACGCGGGCGCCGGCGAAGACCGCCTGGCCCCAGGGGGTGCGCAGCAGGAGCAGCGCCAGCACGAGCTGGAGGCCGATGCCCCACAGGGCGACCCGCCAGGGGAAACGCCGGCGGTTGTTGCTCAGCAGCCAGGCCACGAACAGAAGCACGAAGATACCCAGCAGCGAGACGATGTTTTCGAGCAAGGCAGCCTCCTGATCACGGTGAATCGGGCGAATTCCGGCGATTATTCCCGAATAGCCCCCGTTTGGTCCACTACCAAATTGACAGGGGCACAGTGCGCGGGTATTTTACGGCCATGAAGGAACTGGATGGCAAACCACTTCCGCCGGTCATCATCGGGATTGCCGGCGGCTCGGGCTCCGGCAAGACCACGGTGGCCCATCGCGTGCGTGAAGCCTGCCCCGGCAAGACCATCCAGATCATCCACCACGATTCCTACTACCACGACAACTCCCACCTGAGCCTCGCACAGCGCGCCGAGATCAACTACGACCACCCCAACGCCTTCGAGACGCCGCTGTTGGTCGAGCACCTGCACGCCCTGCGCGCCGGCCGGGCGGTCGAGATGCCCCGCTACGACTACTCGATCCACAGCCGGTTGCCCGCAGACCGAGATCGTCGAGCCGGCGGACATCGTGTTCGTCGAGGGCATCCTGGTGCTGGAGGCGATCGAGCTGCGGGACCTGATGGATATCCGCCTCTACATCGACGTCGACGCCGACGAACGCGTGCTGCGGCGCATGAAGCGGGACATCACCAAGCGCGGCCGCACCATGGAGTCGGTCATCGCCCAGTACCTGAATGTCGTGCGGCCCATGCACCTGCAGTTCGTCTGGCCGAGCAAACGCTACGCCCACCTGATCATCCCCGAAGGCGGGTACAACAAGGTGGCCATCGATCTGATCGCCACCAAGATCCTGAACATCATCCGCGAACGCGACCGGCTGCGGGCCCTGGGCCAGGAGATCATGCAGGCCCGCTCCGAGCGCGACGAGGCGACCACCGGCCCGACACACGACTAGAACCACGAACGGGAGGCGAACCGTGACCTTCGACGACCAGGAATACCTGAAACGCTATGATTTTCTGGAAAGGATCCTCATCACCTCGGAGGAGATCCAGCTGCGGGTCCGTCAGCTCGGCAACGAGATCAGCCGCGCCTACGAGGGCTCGACGCCGATCTTCGTCTGCATCCTCAAGGGCGCCTACACCTTCCTGGCCGATCTGACCCGCTGCGTCTCGATCGATCACGAGGTGGACTTCATGGCGGTCTCCAGCTACGACGGCGGCACCCAGAGCACCGGCGTGGTGAAGATCGAAAAGGATCTCAAGAGCAACATCACCGACCGGGACATCATCCTGGTCGAGGACATCATCGACACCGGGCTGACCATTTCCCACCTGACCGAGCTGCTGGCCACGCGCAACCCGCGCAGCATCCGGGTGGCGGCCCTGCTGGACAAGAAGCCCGCCCGCATCAAGGACGTGTCGCTGCACTACGTGGGCTTCGAGATTCCCAAGGAGTTCGTGATCGGCTACGGGCTGGATTACGACGAGAAATACCGCAATCTGCCGTTCATCGGCATCATGAAGGCCTAGGAGACATCAACGCCTCGCCCCGCATCCCGCCGCCCGAGTCTTTCGCGATGCGCTTGACCTTCGACGACGTGCTGCTGGTGCCCGGGCCATTCGGACGTCATCCCCGCCGAGATCGACACCACGACCATGCTCACCAAGTCGATCCGGCTGCAGATCCCCTTCCTGTCGGCGGCCATGGACACCGTCACCGAGGCCGAGATGGCCATCGCCCTGGCCCGCGCCGGCGGCATGGGCGTGGTCCACAAGAACATGGAGCCCAAGGCGCAGGCGTCGAACGTCGAGAGGGTCAAGCGGTCCGAGTCGGGCATGATCACCAAGCCGATCACCCTGGGGCCGGACAAGACCATCGACGAGGCCCTGGCGCTGATGAAGCACTACAGCATCAGCGGCGTGCCGATCACCGAGGGCGCCAAGCTGGTGGGCATCCTGACCAACCGCGACCTGCGGTTCGTCAAGGACACCCGCAAGCAGGTGCGCGAGGTGATGACCAGCGAGAACCTGGTCACCGTGCCCGAAGGCACCACGCTGGAGGAGTCGGCCGAGATCCTGCACAAGCACCGCATCGAGAAGCTGCTGGTGGTCAACGGGAACGGTGAGCTGCGCGGGCCTGATCACCGTCAAGGACATCCAGAAGAAGCTGGACTACCCGGACGCCTGCAAGGACGCCAAGGGCCGCCTGCGCGTGGCCGCGGCCGTGGGCGTGGGGCCCGACACCATGCTCCGCGTCGACCTGCTGGTCGAGGCCGGGGTCGACCTGCTGGTGGTCGACACGGCGCACGGGCACAGCCGCAACGTCCTGGACATGGTCAAGAACATCAAGGCCAAGTACCCCGAGGCCCAGGTGCTGGCCGGCAACATCGCCACCGCGGCGGCCGCCGCCGCCCTCATCGAAGCGGGCGCCGACGCGGTGAAGGTCGGCATCGGACCGGGTTCGATCTGCACCACGCGGGTCGTGGCCGGCGTGGGGGTGCCCCAGATCACCGCGATCATGGACGTGGCGACCGTCACGCGGAAGCACGGCATCCCGCTGATCGCCGACGGCGGCATCCGCTACAGCGGCGACGTGGCCAAGGCCATCGCCGTGGGCGCCGACGCCGTGATGGCCGGCTCGCTGCTGGCGGGCACCGACGAATCGCCGGGCGAGAAGGTCCTCTACGAGGGCCGGGTCTTCAAGACCTACCGCGGCATGGGCTCGCTGGGCGCCATGCAGCAGGGCAGCAAGGACCGCTACTTCCAGGGCGAGATCTCCGAGACCGAGAAGCTGGTGCCCGAGGGCATCGAAGGCCGCGTGCCCTACAAGGGGCGGGCCCAGGACGTGCTCTACCAGCTGGTCGGCGGGCTGCGCAGCGGCATGGGCTACTGCGGCTGTCCGACCATCACCGAGTTCCAGGAGAAGGCGGAGCTGGTGCGGGCCACCGGGGCGGGGATGACCGAGAGCCATCCGCACGACATCCAGATCACGAAAGAGGCGCCCAACTACGGGAAGGGTGGCCGCTGACACCGAAGCCCCGTTCCCCCTGGCCGCTCAGGCTGCGCGATGCGCGGCTGCGGGAATCATGAAGGGGGGCGTTTCCGTCCCGCCTCGCCGGAGAGCCTGCTGGTGTCCAACCCCCTCGACCGCTACCTTCTGAACTCGACCATGCCGGACGATTTCGTGCGGGACGCGGACGGCATCTGGACGCTACCGCCACTGAGGCGGGAGCAATGACCGTGTATCCTGGCGACCTGTTGCGGTGGTTCCCGGTAGGAGATCGCCGCGCCGGACGTTCGGCGACCGCTCGATCCCCGGGAGCCGGAAAGCAGAGACATGAAGCAGGATGAACTCTGGTTGATCGAACACGCGGCCTCCTCGCTCCGGCGGATCCTGCCCCGGATCGAGGTCCGCTATCGCGGACGGACGGATCCGCCCGCCTGGGACGCCTACGTCGAGCGCGTGAAGCGGAACTTCCCGCGCCTCTTCTCCCGCCTGCACGCGCTCTACGGCGAGCACTACGACTTCTTCTACCACCTGGAGAGCATCCTCGCGGCGACCACCGAGATGTGGCTGGCGCGCCCGGCCGAACTGAAGGCGCTCGACGGGCTGCGCGAGACCGATCCGCACTGGTTCCAGTCCAATCGCATGGTCGGCGCGACGTGCTACGTCGATCTCTTCGCCGGCGATCTGGCGGGGCTGCGCGAGAAGATCCCGTACCTGTCCCAGCTCGGGATCACCTACCTCCACCTGATGCCCCTCTTCGCGACGCCGCGGAGCGACAACGACGGCGGGTACGCCGTCAGCAGCTACCGTGAAGTCGACCCGCGGCTGGGCACCATGGAGGATCTGGCCGAGCTGGCCACCGAGCTTCGCCACCACGGGATCTCGTTGACGCTGGACTTCGTCTTCAACCACACCTCCGACGAACACGAGTGGGCCCGGCGCGCCCGGGCGGGGGAGCAGGAGTACCAGGCGTTCTATCGCATGTATCCCGACCGCGAGATTCCCGACGCGTTCGAGCGCACCATGCCCGAGGTCTTCACCGAGGACCACCCCGGGGCCTTCACCTACTCGACGCGGCTGAAGAAGTGGGTCTGGACTACCTTCCACACCTACCAGTGGGACCTCAACTACGAGAACCCGGCCGTCTTCACCCGGATGCTCGAGGAGATGCTCTTTTTGGCCAACCAGGGCGTGGAGATCCTGCGCCTGGACGCGGTGGCCTACATCTGGAAGCGCCTGGGGACGAACTGCCAGAACCTGCCCGAGGCCCACTGGCTGATCCAGGCGTTCAACGCCGTGGCCGGCATCGCGGCCCCGGCGATGTTGTTCAAGTCCGAGGCCATCGTCCACCCGGACGAGGTCCGGAAGTACGTGGGCCCGGAGGAGTGTCCGCTCTCCTACAACCCCCAGCTCATGGCCCTGCTCTGGGAGGCGCTGGCGACCCGGGACGTCCGGGTGCTGAAACAGGCCATGGCGCGGCGGTTCGACCTGCCCGCGGGCTGCGCCTGGGTGAACTACGTGCGGTGCCACGACGACATCGGCTGGGCCTTCGCCGACGACGACGTCGAGACGGCGGGATTCGACCCGGACGAGCACCGGCGGTTCCTGACCCGGCTCTACACCGGCGAGCTGCCCGACAGCTTCGCGCGCGGGGCGCCGTTCCAGGCGGAACCCCTCACCGGCCAGGCGCGGGTCTCGGGGACGTGCGCCTCGCTCGCGGGCGTGGAGCGGGCCCTCGAGATGGAAGACGACGAGGAACTCGACCTGGCGATCCGGCGCATCCTGCTCATCCACGGGGTCATCGTCACCATCGGGGGCATCCCGCTGATCAACCTCGGCGACGAGATCGCCTCGCTCAACGACTACGGTTACGACCAGGACCCCGAGAAGACGGGGGACTCGCGCTGGCTGCACCGGGGCGTCTTCGACTGGGACCGGGCGGAGCAGCGGCGCGACCTCGAAACGGTACCCGGCCGCGTCTACCAGCAGATCCAGCGGCTCGTCCAGCTGCGGAGCCAGAATCCGGCCTTCTCCCACGCCGAGACCGAGTTCGTCGAGACCGGCAGCCGGCACATCCTCGCGTTCCTGCGGAGCAACGAACAGGGCGAGGTCTTCGTCCTGGCCAACTTCACCGAGCGCCGGCAGGCGCTGGAGGCGCGGCGCCTCCGGCAGATGGGCATGCGCAAGTCGATGGTCGACCTCGTCGCCGGCCGGACGATCACCGCCACCCGGGAGGTCGTGCTGGAGCCCTACCAGCTGCTGGTCCTGGGGCGGATGGCCTGACCCGGGGCCGGATGCGGTGCCCCGGCCGCCCTGATGGCGAACATTTTGTCCATCGATGCCGCGGCCGCATTCGGCCAGACCGGTAACGACATCCGTGCGGTCAGTCGTAGGCCAGGCGGGTCTCCCGGTCGGCCAGCAGATCCTGCAGATCATCCTGCGCCACCATGCCGGGCCAGGTTTCCAGTTCCTGATGCACCAGATGATACTTTTCCGGGATGGGGTGGGTGCCCATGACCACCTCCATGCCGTACTTGATGGGAATGAACTCCCGGAAATGGTCGAGGTGGGGGCAGGGCGGGAAGCCCACCACCAATCCCGTGGCCAGGTGCACGACTTCGGCGCCGTTTTGCTTCATCTCCTCGGGCGCGTATTCCACGTTGCCGCCGGGGCATCCCCCGCAGGTCGTGTAGCCGACCAGTTCCACTTCTTCGTCCCGGTAGCGGGCGAATCCACCGGTCCGTTCCTTGATTGAACGGAGGCATTTTCCGCCGGCGCAGGTGTTGTACCGGTCGCAGATGATGATGCCGATCTTCTTCATCGTTCCCGTCCTTTCATCAGTCTGGCGGATTCTCGGGATAGTCCATGAACTTGCCCGAGGCGGTTGCCCGGACCTCACCGTCCTGGCTCAGTTCCGCGCCGAGGATCGACAACGAACCCCGGGATTTTTCCAGCCAGGCGCGTACCGTGGCGGGTTTGCCGATCAGGACGGGGTTCAGGAAGCGGACCTCGAGCCTGGCGGTCAGTCCTGGCGTGCCGCGGGCCATCAGGCAGTTGGTCATGGCGCCGTCGAGGAGAGACGAGATCACTCCGCCGTGCAGAAAGCCGGGGTATCCCGTGAATTCCTCGGTACAGGGTATAACGCCTTCGATGTGGCCGTTTTCCATCACCTTGAACGTGATTTTCAATCCCGCCCGATCCGGGGCGCAGACCCAGCAATCGGGATGCCGACGCTGCCGGGTGGACTCGTATCCGAGGGAATGATCAGTGGTCGCAGGCATTGGCACGGTCTCCGATCTCACCGGCGAAGTAGGCCATCACCAGGGATTGGGGGTCGAGTTTCGGGGCGCCCACGATGACTTCGATGCCTTCGGTCTTGAACAGCTGGATCGCACGCGATCCCATGCCGCCGGCCAGGATCAGGTTGGCACCCTTCGCGGTCAACCAGGCCGGTAGCGCACCGGGTTCGTGGGGCGGCGCTTCGACCATGGTGGTTTCGGTGATCACTTTATCGACCGGCTCGACATCGACCAAGGCAAAATACCGGCAGTGGCCGAAGTGGGGGTCGAGATGTCCATCGGAGACGGGAATCGCGATACGCATGGGTCATCCTCTCAGTTGGTTTGATGCGGATAGTTGGAATTCGAGGCAATGCCAGATCTTGGTCACGACCCGGGACGCTTCACATCGCGGGGCGTACTCGATCAGGCTGCGTCCGGCGGCCTGGGCTTCGTTCACCAGGGGTTCGAAGGGAATTCTTCCGATCACTGGAAGCTCCTGTTTGGCACAGTATTCCTCGACCATTGCGGTCAGCCGCGGGCTGAGGTCGTATTTGTTGATGCAGACCATGGCCGGGATCCGGAAATGGGCACTCAGTTCCACGATCCGATTCAGGTCATGCAGTCCCGACAGGCTGGGTTCGGTCACTATCAGCATGAGGTCCGCGCCGGTCAGCGACGCCGTCACGGGGCAGCCGATGCCGGGCGGACCGTCGATCAGGATCAGGTTCGATCCGCAATTTTCCGCCAGGTGCCGGGCCTGTTCCCGGACCTTGGTGACCAGCTTTCCCGAATTTTCCGCGCCCACATCCAGGTCGGCATGAACCAGAGGACCAAACGGGGTCCGCGATACATACCACTGGCCACAGCGCCGGCTGGAAAAGTCGATGGCTTCGGTGGGGCAGAAATACACGCAGACGCCGCATCCCTCACAGTGGAGGGGATCGATGACAAAGGTACCCTGTCCCCTGCCTCGTCGACAATCTGCCGGATGGCGGAGTACCGACACAGCTGATGACACTTGCCGCAGGCCAGGCATTCGGACTGTTTGATGCGCGCCAGGTGTCCGGCAATGAAGGGGTGGGACCGCTCCACCACGGGATCCAAGACCAGATGAAGATTCGCCGCGTCGACGTCGCAGTCCGCAAGAACGATGTCCTTGGCCAGCGAGGCAAGCCCGGCCACCACACTCGTCTTGCCGGTGCCGCCCTTGCCGCTGCAGACCACCAGCTCCCTCAGGCCATCACCGCCCTGGTCCGCAGGTTGTCAATCAGCCCAGACACGGCCGCGGCAACCTCGGGATCCGCGTCCACGGCCAGGCCGCCTTCAGCGCAGGCGGCCGCAATCTGGCGGCGGAAGGGAATCCTGGCCAGGATTTCGACTCCTTCGCGAAGGCAGAATTTTTCCACCTGACCCGGATTCCCCTCGTAACGGTTGATGACCACGCCGCAGGGGATGGCCAGCTGACGAGTCAGTTCCAGGGCCAAGGCCAGATCATGCCGACCGAAGGGCGTGGGTTCGGCGACCAGCAACACGAAGTCGACGCCCTGCATGGTCGCCACCACGGGGCAGGTCGTGCCGGGTGGTGCATCGAAAATGATCCAGGACTCATCCCCGGGAACATCCTTGACCGCTTCGATCAGCGGCGGCACCAGGGTTTTGCCCACGATGAGGCGTCCCTGGGTGAAGATCAGTTCCCCCGCTTTCCCTGTGGAAATACTGCCGATGGTTTCATCTTCGGGTGTGATGGCCTTCTGCGGACAAACCAGCCAGCAGCCGCCGCAGCTATGGCAGAGATCGGGAAAGATCATGGTTCGGCTGGGAAGGCAGGCGATCGAGTTGAATTCGCAGATTTCCGCACACATCCCGCAGTGGGTACAGGTGTCCTGTGCGACGGCAGGAACGGGAACCGTCACGGGCCAACTGCCGCTGAATACCGGATCAAGGAAAAGGTGCGCGTTGGGTTCTTCCACGTCGCAGTCGCAGAGGTGAACGGAGCGCCCCTGTCGGGCGATGGTAACGGCCAGGTTGACCGCCACGGTGGTCTTGCCGGTGCCGCCTTTTCCACTGGCGATGGCGATACGCATGGAGACACCCTACCTGTCAGTGGCGGCCCACGCCGTCGGGTGAAGAAATGGGTTGGAGCTCGCCGCCCTGCCAGGCGCGCAAGGCTCCCATGACGGTGCCTGCGAATCCGGAGTAGATCTTCACGCCGGCGGCGGAGAGGACCTCGAAGGCCTTGGGACCGCAGTGTCCGGTCAACAGGGCGTCCGCACCGAGGGCGACGACATCCTGTGCCGCCTGGACGCCCGCCCCCTGGGCGGCCTCGACCTGGGCGGAGTTGTCCCGGGCCACGAAGGTTTCCGAAGAGGAATCGAACAGGATGAGATAGGGGGCCCTGCCGAAGCGCGGATCAACCTGATCGGTAGGATTCGGTCCTTCGGAAGAGATGACCAGCTTCATGATTTTCTCCTTGGATAAGGTCTCGACAATCACGATTTGACATTCCCTGTTTTTGAGTATATGCTCATAACAACCGAAAATCAAACTGGAGGTTCAAATTGCCCCGACCGCTCAAACCACGCCTTGTTCGACACGACCCCGAAGTGGTCCATTTCAAGCCCGCCGGGGTGCCCATGCGGCTCCTAAAAGAGGTTTCGCTGGGCCACGACGAGCTCGAGGCCATGCGTCTGGCTGATCTGGAAGGTCTTTCCCACGAACAAGTTGGAGAGATGATGAACGTGTCGCGAGCCACGGCGGGACGTATCCTGGCCGAGGCTCGTCGCAAGACGGCGGCCGCCCTCGTCCATGGTTGGGCAATTCGTGTCGAGGGCGGCGCCGTCGAAACAATATCGGCTGAATCGGACACGACCTGCAGGCTCGGAGGCCCCGGCAGGGGGCGCGGACAGGGCAAGGGTCGCGGTGGACGACGCGGCAGGGGCGGTCGGTGAACAGCCACGGAAGGTCATCCTTAGTCAAGGAGAATGGAAATGCCTGGAGAAGACAGAAAAGGACCCGCAGGCCAGGGGCCCGGTACGGGTCGCGGCCGAGGAAAATGTCAAGATTCACGGACCGCCACGAAGCCGTCCGATGATCAGCAGACCTCCGAAAACAGTGTAGATACCGGCTTGGAAAGAGGTCTCGGCCGAGGTCCGGGGCGCGGCCCCGGACGCGGAATGGGTCGCGGAATGGGTCGCGGTCCGGGACGTGGCGGTGGTCGTGGTGGTGGCCGGGGATTCGGGCGCGGTTGAATTCGGTTGCTCCGGGGATGTGATGATTTTTTGTCCGGATCCAACTGGTGAAGATACTCCAGACCTTCCGCGACGGTTCATGCTTGCCTGCAGAGCCTGGTTCGGGAGGTCTGTTTATCCAGATGGTTGGCGGATTATGCATTGAGCGGGATAAGGGAGGGGGTATTTTGAGTCCCGGCCGCGGAGCCGGGATTTTGGACCGGGAAAAAGTCTGGGGCTGTGGCGGACAAGCTGGACGGGTCATAACTGTTTGGAATAAAAGGGTTAGCGGAGAGACGTCTCTGGCTGGTGTTTATCTCAGAATCTACTGTTTGGCTTTGAACCGCTAGAATACCCCAGAATCTGTCTCTGGGTCTTGGATTCTCTACTTTAGAACTGTCCGGTTGACGGGGAAGCTTACGCAATGATACCAGTGCGGACGGAATAAACGGTAGGCACAAGAGGACTATGCGGTGGTTTTTCCTGTTCCCATTGAGGAGCGATTAAGTCTATGATGCGCTACAATTGACCGGTCAACTCGAAGCTCGTCTCCGACGCCGTCGGGTCTTCGGCTGTCATGCAACCCCATCGATCGGATGCAGACCATGCGCGACCAAATTCGCTTCGGCCTCCTGCTTTTTGCACTCCTGCTCCTCGCTGTCCCCGCCCTGGCCCAAACCGAAGCCGAGCGTGCTATGGTGGTCGAGGGCTGGGGTCGCGGTGATTGGCAAGATCTCTACACCATGGCCTACGATCCTGCTGCCGATGCCTGGACGAATCCGCCGCCGGGGCGATTCCCTTGGGAGAAGTGGACGGTGACAGTTCACTCGCCCTTCATCCTCGAGCTCACCAACGCTTTCGGCCATGTCTCCTACGTCGAGATTCTCGAGGGCATCTATCGAGACATCGACGGTGTCGACGGCGACAAGCGCAGCAATCCCATCGATCACGAGATCCAGGAGTTCGAGATCCACTCCCCCGACGACTGGCGCCTGGTCTACGCCTATGCCGGCATCGGGGAAGATGGTCAGTTTGCCGAGTTGCGGGTGCTCCACGACACCTTCACCTGGTCGAACTACCGCATCGATGAGAACGGCCAGCGTCGGCAAACGATGATGAGCTTGCATCGCCTGGTCGGGGACGGGGAGTGATCGGCGATTGCCAGGCTGGTGGGGTGAACTTGTTTCCTGCCGGCTGAAGTGAGACAGTTTCAAGTCAAATATTTATGGACACTCTGAGAAGCCATCTTCCTCGCCGCACTGAGCGGGGGGGAAGGTCAGGCCCAATGAATTTCATTTTGGGGCTGGTTGATTAGCAGAATCAGCTGGCCCCTTTGTCTTAAGTCTCGTTTCCTCGTTTCGGTCTCATTAGGGGAGGCAGATTATTCAAATACGAACGTTCTGAGGCAATCGAGCAGGCCAGAGGGCCTGCCTTTTTTGTGCTTATAAGCAACTGGTATAAAAAGGAGAGTGGGCGGACGTGAACCTGTCGGGCGGCATAATCAGGATGCTTGGTTAACAGATTAGATCGAAATGACATCCTTATACGCTTTGTTGCCTCAGAAGCCATGTGATACCCTATTCGTGTTTACAGGAAGGGGGAACAAAATGAAGTCCGTTATTTTTGTATGCTTGGTTTTGGGTCTGAATTTTTGTCCAGCCATCGCCCAGGATCTGGGCAAGTCAAAAGAACGTCCCGTCAATAGCACTTCGATCGCGACCCAAGTCCCGTCAGGAGTACCCGGGCACGTTGGGGACACCATCGACGATGCCACCGTTATTCCCGGTCTTCCATACAGTGACTCGGAAACCTCCCCCGGCCCCTTGGACGAATTCGACGGGTTATGTCCCCCGGATGCCGTCGAGGAGGGTGAACCTTCCCCGATAGATGGCTATTTGGACGAGTTCAACGGCGGTTGTAATTCCATGGAATTCGGGACTCCCTTTCAGACCATAAACTGGACCAATGACAACAATGACGACCACCTAGACGATGGTGAGGCCTGGTTGTGCGGGATAGCCGGGTTGTATATCGATCCCGACGGCCTGGAGAGCCGCGATACTGACTGGTATCGGGTCATTGCCCGCCAGGATGGCATGATGTCCTTCACGGCCGAATCCGAACAGCCCTGCAGTATGTTCAAACTGGCTCCGCTGAACTGCAGGGATGTTGCCGTCGAACTCTCGGCGGTCTGCTGGAATTCGAATCCTCAGACCCTGACCTTTCCCGTCACGGCCGGAGATGAGATCTGGTAGTGGATGGGACCGTAGGACTTCACCGCTCCGGTTCCCGAATTCACCTATTTCATGACCGTGACCAACAACACTTTCGATACTGTTCCCAACGAGGCAATGAGCTGGGGAGAGGTCAAGAGTTTGTACCGATAATCCTTAAAACATCGGTCCCCTTGAGTTCTAATAAGTTATTCAAGACCTATGAGTCCTTAGAAATAATTTCGGTATTGCGTCCCACCTGGGGACCCGGAACCGAATGCGAAGGGTTGGAAAAAATCCCATTCTCGCTTAACACAGGTCACAATTCCGCCCACCCATTTCTTTGATTCCCAATCTCTTGCCATAAATCGCCAAATGGAATAGGATTGTCGAAACCGGGGGATTTACGCCCAACCCCGCTCTCTATGCCCGCATCTGACGGGAGAGCAGCGTGATAGGCAAGACCGTTTCCCACTACAAGATCACTCGAGAACTCGGCGCTGGCGGCATGGGTGTCGTCTACGAAGCGGTCGACACCAAGCTGGACCGCACGGTTGCCTTGAAGTTCCTTCCGCCCGAATCCACCCGCGATCCCGACGCCAAGGCCCGGTTTGTCCACGAGGCCAAGGCCGCTTCTGCCATCGACCACCCCAATGTCTGCAACATCTATGAGATCGATGAGACGGATGATGGCCAATTGTTCCTGGCCATGGCTCGGTACGAGGGGGAGACGCTGAAGGACCGGATCGGACGCGGGCCACTACCTCTTGACGACGCCCTGGAAATCACCCGCCAGGTGGCGGAGGGCCTGACCGAAGCCCATGCACGCGAGATCGTCCACCGCGATATTAAGTCCACTAACATCTTCATCACCGAAAGCGGCCTGGTGAAGATCCTGGACTTCGGGTTGGCCAAACTGTCGGGCCTGACCCAGTTGACGAAGACCGGTGCCACGATGGGTACGGGGCACTACATGTCCCCGGAGCAGGCCGCGGGCCGGGAAACGGATAATCGGACCGATCTGTGGAGCCTAGGGGTTGTGCTGTACGAGATGGTCACAGGCCGAGTACCGTTCGGGGGCGACCACCTGCAGGCCGTGATGTACGCGATCCAGAACACCGAACCGGAGCCGGTGACGGGCCTAAGGACTGGGGTGCCGCGTGAACTTGAACGGATCATTGGGAAGTGCTTGGCCAAGGATGCGGCCGAGCGATACCAGCATGCCGAGGATTTACAGGCGGATCTGCTGCACCTGAAGCGGGAGAGCGAACCGAGCCGGTCCGAGACCCTACCACCAGAACCAGAGTCAGTGAGGTCACCACGGCGGTGGCCGTGGATGCTCAGATTCCTGGGGCTGGGTGCTGTTGCGGTCCTCGTCGCCGGAGTATTCTGGCCCATTGGTACGCCGATTCCATCCGGCGAAGAAATGGCCTTGGCCATAATGGATATACGCGATCTCGGTGCGGACGATGATACATCAGTGTCCTTGACGGCTACAGAGTTGCTTCACACGGCCATGGTCGAATCGTGCCCCATCCGCATTCAGAGTCCCGAATACCTGCGAGACGTGCGCCGACGAAGATTCGGCGGCGCCGACGCTGCGGCACAGGTCGACCAGGACCTCGAGCTGGCACGAATGAGCGGTGCAACGTACCTGCTCACCGGGCGCGTGGGCCGAGTGGACAACGAACAGGTGGTAACTTGGCGCCTCGTCCACGTCGACGATGGCCAGAGTATCGGGGCAGGGCGAGTTGCCGCGAGCGGGATGATGGAAATGATCGACCAGATCGTCGGCGAGGCCATTGAGATCGTCGTCAAGAGTTCCGGAACCGAAGCAAGGGTGGAGCAGGTTCCGGTCGGCTCGATCACAAGCGAATCCTCCATTGCTTATCGCCATTACATCACGGGCAAGCAGTTGATCGAACTGGGCAAGGGGGCAGAGGGCGCGCGTGAACTCGAGGCGGCCGTAGCCATAGACTCGACCTTCGCTGCGGCGCACCTGGAACTCGCTCGGTATCACTTCCACCGCGGTGGAACTCATGTCGACATCACCAGGTCCAGGGCCTATGCAGATACCGCCCGACGTTTTGAGAATCGGCTTGGGACGCGTGAACGCCTTTCTCTGGAAGCCTTCCAATATGGTTTGGATTACCGCGTAAGAAAGGAACTCGCGGCATTGCGCGAAATCGCGGAGCGGTGGCCCGATGACCGCAGCGCTCTACGAGACCTGCAAATCAAATCCTATTGGTGGTGGTACTTCTCAGACGCGGTGAAACTCGGCGACCAAGGTTACGCGTTGTATCCTGATGAAGCTTCGTTCGTTGGACATGAATACTTTGCATCTCTCTCTGCGATGGGGCGGGGAGCGAAGGCACACGCTGCCGCGCTCCGCTACCGGGATCTTCGGCCGGACGAAGGGCTCGCCTGGGAGAACCTTGGCAGTTCATGGCTGATGGTCGGTGAGCCTGACAGTGCCCATGCAGCGATTCTCCGGGCCCATGAACTCGATCCATCGTGGAGTGTACGATCCCTCGCGGCTCACGCGGCCATGGTGGGTGACCACGATCTGGCTGCTCGAATCCTTTCTGACGCACTTTCACGCCGAGACCCGGAGAACACCCAACGATATGGACTGATGTTCGGGCCGTGTTATGGAGGCGGGTGTCTCACGACCGTTTTTTTCCAGTCCGGTCGGTGGCAGGAAGCAGTCGCAACGATGAACGATGCACTGAAATACACGGGTGCCGATCCGACTCTCTGGCAGTGGCAGGCGGGCCGGATTCTCACGCTAACCGGAAACCCTGGACTCGCCCTTCAGATGGCCCGCGAAATGGAGCTTAGTGACGAGATTCGATCCAGGGTATTCGCTTACAGGTTCAAGGGGCTTGCCCAGGCGGCCCTCGGGGACATGACGGGTGCCCGCGCAACCGCGCAACGTACCCGCGAGCTTGCGGAAGACATGGGGCCGTTCATGCTGTATTACGCGCTCAAGGTCGAGGCCGAGATCGGACTGTTGGAGAACGACCCGACGACTGCCCTTGCGTCGCTCAAGGAGATGGAACAGATCGCACGCGGTTCGAATGGAATCCCCTATTATGTGGATCGTCGCATGATGGCGAAAGCCTGCCGCCTGGCTGGTGATATCGACAGCGCGATCAATACCCTTCTCGAGGTATTGCGCACGCATCAAGGGGCCGCGCTTTGCCATTTCGACTTGGGAAAGATCTATGAGGAGGCGGGGCTGCCGGGAAACGCCGCTGAGGAGTACGGGAAGTTCCTCAAGCTGTGGGCGAAGGCAGATGAGGGATTGCCCCAACTCAATGAAGCGAGGGAGAGATTGGCTGCGCTCGAAATCCAGCACTAGTCGCAGTTGGATTCAAGCCCCGGAGTTCCCTGTCTGGTCCCACCCGGGGAGGCGGAAATTCGGGTTAGAACTTTTGCAGGGGTTTTCGGCTGGCCAACATGGCCTTCTGATTTTGTCGCTATAACCGCATGGAATCAAACGATGTGTGAGGGCAAGTCGTTTGGTGGTCAAAATTCTTAAAATCTATTCCTTAACACACACCTTCCAAGCGACCTCGAATTCCGTCTCGGAGTCTGTAATTCTCTGCTTTTTGGGGCGTTTTGCTAAACACAAGATTTGGAACTATTGGTGTCCGTGATCAAGGGGAAGTCTAGTCCCAGTGAATCCTCGGAACCATGGTTCTCTCCTTAGCTTCTTAAGATACCTCAAATTGAGAAGAGTCTTCTTGCGCCAGGTGCTGTTTGTCGTCTCGGTCACTCCGACGATTTCGGCCACCTGGGAGGCACTCAGGCCCGCTTCCAGCCCTTCCATGGCCAATAGCTTGACTTCAAGCGGCGACGGCGGGCTGGTCTT
Organism: Candidatus Krumholzibacteriia bacterium; assembly: GCA_942492615.1. Lineage (GTDB taxonomy): Bacteria > Krumholzibacteriota > Krumholzibacteriia > LZORAL124-64-63 > LZORAL124-64-63 > CALOFL01. The sequence goes on along the minus strand of CALOFL010000017.1, from coordinate 78,641 downwards.
GGGCTTCTTCTTCGCAGGTTTAACCTTGCCAGTATCAGAGGAGGGGGTACTTTCCTTGGCGGGTTTTCGACGTGTCCAGAACGGCATGACTGCCCCTCCTTAGCTTGGCATGACCAGGCTGAGGTGACGGGTATGTAAACTAATTAGCGGTTGAAGACGCGAACACCAATAGGTGGACGCTACAGCTTTACATTTGGTACCAGTGCTCCGCAGGACCGGTGCATCTGGGCTGTTCTGGCGTACCGTCGAAGGTTCGAATCCTGTCGGGTACACCTACCGCAACAACGCGACCCGCCGGACATCCACGACGCCGCCTTCCTGCAGACAAATCATGTAGACACCGCTCGCCGCTTCCCGGCCCTGGGCGTCCCTGCCGTCCCACTGCACGACCTGGGAACCCGCGGCACCCTGGTGAACCGCCAGCACCTTGACCAGTCGTCCGGCCAAATCATACACCTCCAGCTGCACCGGACCGGAACCCTGCAGTTCAAGCCGGATGCTCACCTGCGGGTTGAACGGGTTGGGGTGAATCTGGGCAATGCGGGTTGCCGAAGCATGCGGAAGAGGCACGCCGACAACCGCCGGATCCAGCACCAGCGGCGCACCGCCAACGACATCCACGTTCGCGGGCTCGCAGGCGATATAGCCAGGCCCCGCAGGAAAATCCCCGCCGGGGATGCCGCGCAGGGCCAACGAGGCACCCGCCAGATCGTCGGCAACGGCGACGATCAGACTCAGACGCGCGACTGCCGTCGCTGTACCCGGCGAGAAACACGAGCCATAGATTTGCCAATCGGTGGCCGTACCGAAATTCACCGCAGTGCGCAGCAGGCATTCGCTGCCCACGATGAAAAATCCGTTCGGAGGCAGGTCGACACCGAACTCGAGGCCTTGCATGGAGCGGGAGGGCCCGCTCCAGTGGATGTACACGTCGAAGGGCACGACCGGAGTGATGGCCGGCGGTGACCGGTCGATCTCGGTCGCGCTGAAGCTAAATTCCAACAGGTGGTGGGGTAAGGTCGCGATGTCGACGGCCTCTTCCCGCAGGAATCCGCCGTTCACGGCGCGCAGGGTGTATTGCGTATCGCCCGTCGGGAAGACCTGCAGACTGCCGGCCAGAGGCTGGCTGCCGAAGCCCTCCACTTCGACGTTGCCTGTGCCCTGCACCAGCCACTCCAGGGTCACCGCCTCGCCCAGAATGACCAATTCCGGACTGCCGGTGAATGAAGCGATGCGCAGGGGGTCCACCACAACGGTGACCTGTTCGGTCTGCTGGCCGAACCCCGCATTGATAGCCGTCAGGGTGTACGTCGTCGTCGTGGTCGGTGTGACGACGATTTCACCGGTCGAATCGGCCGCCGCAAATCCCCCCGGCTCGATGTGAATGGAGTCGGCCCCGGCCACCGCCCAGGTCAGGGTGGACGCTTCGCCAGCAATGATCCCGGTGGGGGCTGCTCCGAAGTTGAAACCCGTGAACAACTCGACCGCCACGGTTGTGCTCAAGTGGGTGGTGCCGTAACCCGTATTCTCGGCCGTCAGGTCGTAGATTGTCGTCGCGGTTGGGTAGACGACGACCGATCCGCTGGAATCGGTGCCGGCGAATCCACCTGGCTCGATCTGGATCAGGTCCGCGCCGATCGCGGTCCAGGTCAGAGTGACGGGATCGCCCTGGGCACTCAGAGCTCGCGAGGCGGTGAAATCCAAGGCTCCAAAGGGCTCGACCTCCAGGTATATCTCGTCCGTGGCCGTCGCGTAGCCGTTCAGGGCGGTCAGTACGTGGTTGCCCGCCTCGGATGCGAAGTAGGGTTGGCTGCCGCTGGTCACGGTGCCCTCCAAGATGATGTCACCGTCAAATTCGAGCCGATCGGCGCAGCCCATCGTGAAGACGAGTTGTGTCGTCTCACCGCCAACGGCCGGGTTGGGCTCGAAGTGGCCCGAGACTGTGGGGACGACTTCCTGGTGCTGGACCTCGATGGTATTGCCGCGGCGGAAAGCCAGGACCATCCCGGAATCGACATGAGGCGCCACGGCGGCCTCGGCGATGGGTCCGGCAAATACGCGCAGGTCCCAGATTCCTGGCTCGTAGGGGCCGTCGCCAAAGCGGTCATGAAGGAAGTAGTCTCCGGTCTCTCCCTGCAGGTACCCGACATTGACGTCACCCCGCCACGGCTCCTCGTGGATCGAAAGCCGCGGTGGCGTTACGGCCGTCGAGACGCCCAACCCCGCTTCGATCTCCCAGGACGTATCAAAGTAACTGCGGTAGACGCCATGCCAGGTGGTCCCCCTCAGCCACGTCACCGTCGGCTGTCCCGTACTGTCGATCAGGATCGCCGGATTCGGCTTCAACCCGTACGGAAAGTCCTCAACGATGACGTCGTGGGTCCAGTTCGAGCCCGTGCGGTGATAGAGGAGCAAGTCGTCACTCAGGGTAAGGGCCAGCCACGGATCGCCGTGCGAATCCAGTGCGAGCCCACCCGGGCCTAAGGCGGGGCTGATGCGCAGAGGTGCCGTCCAGGCGCCGGTTACCACAATCCGCTCGGCGAACCAGAGGCCCTGATCGGCCGCGGAATAGTACAGCACCATCATGCGGCCGGTGCTGTCGGCGACAAAATCGAAGTGGGTTGCCGCGGGCCCAGCGGGATTGACGATCTCGGCCGAAGCCTGTCCCACCGCGGGGTCCAGCCATACGATTTGACCGGTGGCCGCTTCGATGTAGATGGCCAGCGGCAATTCTCCCGGCCCGAGGGCCATGGCCAGATCCGTGATCGCGACCGCAGACGAGAATGTTGCTGTCTGCCAAACCCCGGCCACCCGGCTGGTCCGGGTCAGCAACTGGGTCCCGGCGTCCTGATGGATGACGTGGATGGTCCGGTCCGAGGCCATGGCCACACCCAGGTGGTGGCCCGGCTGGCCGGTGGAGATCGCGATCTCGGTCTGGTAACAGCGGATGCTGTTGCGGGCGGTGGCCGTGGACAGCAAGGTAGCGCTCAGGAGCGCCGTGAATACCAGGATCACGGGGAATCGATTTTGGACGGTATACATTGCTCCTTCGCCCCTTGTATTGGTCAGTCAGGTGCGTTTCTATATCGAAAAAAAGGCCCTCTCTTCTCTTGTCTCCGATCGAGAGACGATCCTGTTGATAATCATACTACAACAGTGGCGCCAGCGGGGCCCGATGTTTCGAAATGAACATGGCATATGGGGTTGACCTCGATCGCGGCTGGTTCGCCGACCTGATGCGCTCTCTGCTCCCCTGACCAAACGTCGTTGGCACAAGGGTTCGCCCGGGTTTATTGCGCCAACTGTGGTCACGATTTTCTGGTGGCATTCTCATGCAAAGGCCGCGACATCTGCCCCTCATGCGCAACCCGCCGCAAGGTGGAGACGGCCGCCCAAATGTTTTTTCTACCAGCAAGGCCAGGACCGTTTCAACTCCCTCCTCCCCGCACTGGGGGTGGGGGGATTGGGTCGCAAAATTATTTCTTCCCAAACGACCCAGCAGTTTGACCCGAGACCGATTCTCGTTTGGGAGTGAAATTGGGAGAGGGGTTGTAGCTGTTGTAAAGCAAAAGCTCTCCAGTTCGAGTTGGATTTCCGGAGCCGGTTTTTCTAATACGAACTTTCTGGGGGGAAATGGCAGGCTGATGGCCTGTCATCTTTGTTGTATAGGTTCGGAACGTAAAACGGTTAGAGGCCTGGCCCGCTACGTAACCGACATCTTGAGACTCTGATTCTGCGGTTTTTCTCCCTATTTGCAGCCAATTGGCTCTCAGAGTCTCAGTCCCTGGGTTGGGTCAAAACCCATGATCCGAAGTCTACCTCTAGACTTGGATCTGTTCCAGGGGGTCAGGCCAATGTCAAACTTCACCCTCATGATTTTTTCTTAAGGCCGTACTGTCACTGGAGGACCTCGTACACCATTTCGGCTATCTCAAGATGGCACTGCGTCATGGGGTGCCATTCATCGTACCAAAGGTATTTCTCAGGATCGGGGAAGGCATAAGAACCCTGCCAAGGAGAATCAGCGAACTCGTGCTTTTCCACGTAGGAATCCATGAAAGCACGGATATCCACAAAGTAGATTTCCACATCAGGGTGTTTTTGAGCAAATCCATTCGCGGCGTCAAAGAGCATCTCGTGTAGCCCTGCATTGAATTGCCGGGTCAGATTTTTGACCGTCGGTACCAACTCGTGGTACTCGGTCTTGGCCCCGTAGCCCAAGGACAGGGTCAGGTCAAAATTATTGAAAACGACCAAATGTCTGGCTCCTTTGGCAACCAGCTTCTCAAGCCCTCGCTTTATGTTCGCAACGGAGTTGGCGGGGTCATCCTTGGCATCCCAATAATCATTGACGCCGATCCATACGGTGAACAATGTTGCTTCGGGCCCCGATTTCAGTTCAAAACGGTCGACCTGCCAATTGAATCCTGACCAATCGAAACCCAAGTAGTGGCCATCGTCCGTTCTGGCACCGCCCCAGGCCCTATTGTCCAGGTCTTCGACATGCAGCTTGTCCTTCAAATACTCCACCCAGACCTTGCCGTTGGAGGCCCTGTTGAAGCCATGGCCGTCAATATGGCCGTTATCGGTAAAACTATCGCCAAAAGCCACGATATGAGTGAATTCCTGGGCCCGCAGCACGGGTGCGAGAACGAGCGTGAGCAGCAAACTGAGTACGGGTCTTCTGATGATGGCGAATCTGACAAATTTCATGTCGCACCTCCTGATTTAGGGGACCTGCTTGTGATATCCCGTACCCAGTGAGACAAATTCAAGTCTAAATTCCAAGGGCACTTCTGCCTCCCCCGCTTCCCCGGACGGGGAGTGGGGGGGCGAGTGCGATCATCCTCCGGCCTCGGTGAAAACCAATATCAGGATGATCAGCAGTGGTATCCCGACCAGAACGCCGGCGAACCAGAACACACCAGCGGTCTTCCCGAGGTTCACCGTCCAGCCCATCCACGGAAGTTGCTTCGGGACCACGGTCCGCGAGTCCTTCTTGCTGAAGTATGCGGACAGTGCCTTCGGCCCGGACCAGTTATCTGGATTCTCCCATTCGGCCCGGTTGATCTCGTTTTGATCCATGGTCGCCTCCCTTGAAAAAGGACATGAGGTCGTTGATGGAGCAACGATACCGGGCCATTGTACCACGCCTGGAAGCTCCGTTCCAATCGGCCCGGCAACATGCCCCCCAACCTGTCCTGCCGGATCCGATCGGGGCCGCGTGGCCGGAGGCGTGTACTTCTACCGTTTGACGACGGCGGACTGGGCCGGGACGAAGAGGATGGTGTTGGTGAAATGATTATTGCCGGCGGCCGATCCCGGGTATCATGACCACCTGCCGCAGGCGCAGTTTCATTGAAGCGAATGACGGGCCGGGCCCGTCGATACCCGGGAGACCAATGTGAAGACCCTGTTCCTGATCCTTACCGTCGTTTGCCTTGCCTGTCAGGGCATGGCACAGGCACCGCACAACGACGGCTACACCGACCCTGATCTCGACCTGGATCGCATGATCAACCGCTTCGAGAACGAGACCCGCGAGGTCTTCGCCCTCCGGGACGCGATCGTTGCCGCCGCCGGAATCGCTCCGGGGGACGTCGTGGCCGACGTCGGCGCGGGCACCGGCGCTTTCCTCGAACCCCTGGTCGCCGCCGTGGGGGAGGCGGGCCAGGTGGTGGCGGTCGAGATATCGATCCGTTTCGTGGAACACCTGCGCCAGGTTGCCGACGAGGCCGGATACGACAACGTCACGACGGTGTTCAGTTCCTTCACCTCGGCGACCCTTCCACCCGCCTCGGTCGACAAGATCATCGTGATCGACACCTACCATCACTTCGACGATTTCGCATCGATGCTGGCCTCGATGTTCCACGCCCTGCGACCCGGCGGCGTGATGACGGTGGTCGATTTCGATCGCCATGAGGAGTCGCGGGACTGGATCAAGGGCCACGTCCGAGCCCCGAAAGAGACCTTCCGCGGGGAAATCGAGGCGGCGGGATTCGCGTTCATCGAGGAAATCACGATCGAAGGCATGGAAGAGAATTTCCTGTTCCGATTCCGGAAACCATGAGTTCAGGCAACCGCAGGCCGTTCGGATCGGGGACCCTCGCGGCCCTGGTCGTGGCGAACATGATCGGCGCGGGCGTGTTCACGACCTCGGGCTTCACCCTGGCCGATCTGGGGTCCCCCGGGCGCGTGCTCGCCGCGTGGGTCCTGGGCGGGGCCATCGCCATCTGCGGAACGGTCGGGTACGGGGCCCTGGCCCGTCGCCTCACCGAGTCGGGCGGCGAGTACCTGTTCCTGTCGCGGGTCCTGCACCCGGCGGCGGGTTTCGTGGGGGGCTGGATCTCGCTGATCGCCGGCTTCACCGGAGCGATCGCCTTCGCGGCCCACGCCTTTGAAAACTATGTCCGGCCCGCGGACTCCTCGCTGCCGCCGGACCTGGTCGCCGTGGCGGTCATCGTGGTGGCCGCCGCCGTCCACGCCTTTCGTGCCCGGGCCGGGGCTTTCGGCCAGAACGGCGTCGTGGCGGCTAAGCTGCTGGTCCTGGCCGTCTTCGTCGGGTTCGCGGTGGTGAGGTGGGCGGGTGATTCGCCGTCGTGGCCGGTCTCCGATCCGGGTCCCTTCAGCCTCTCGGCGTTCGCGGGTTCGCTCGTCTGGATTTCCCTCAGCTATTCGGGATTCAACGCTGCGATCTACGTGGCGGGCGAGGCGCGCGACCCCGGGCGTACCGTGCCCCGGGCCATGCTCTGGGCCGCCCTGGGGGTGACCTTCGTCTACCTGGCCCTGAACCTCGTATTCGTGGGATTCGTGCCGTACGCAGACGTGGCGGGCCGGCCCGATGTGGCCTTCGCCGCGGCGTCCAGTCTGCTGGGGGATGCCGGGGCGCAGGTCGTGCGGGCCATCGTGGCGCTCTCGCTTCTCAGTTCCGTGTCCTCGATGATCATGGCGGGCCCGCGCGTGTTCGCGAAGATGGCCGACGACGGAGCTTTTCCTGCGGCGCTCAAATTCCGCGGAAAAGTCCCACGGGCGGCCATCATGACGCAGGCGGTCCTGGCGATCCTGCTCGTCCTGGTTTCGGACCTGCGGTCCCTGCTGGGATATCTCGGACTGACCCTCTCGCTGTCGGCCGCCCTCACCGTGTCCTGCCTGTTCGTGCTTCGCCGCCGCCACGGCCCCGCCGCGATCCCCGTGACCGGTTCGGTCCTGTTGCCTGGGATCTATGTTGTTGCGACCCTGGCTTTGGCCTTCCTGGCCGCGAGCCGCCAGCCGATGGAGTGGTTGGCGGCGGGGATCACGGTGATGAGCGGTCTGGCGGTCTGGTGGGGATTCCACAGGCGGGGACCGCAAGTCTGACGAGTCCTGGCCCACGACCTGAACGAAGAGTGATTTGCTCTTCGGCATATCGCGTCTTCATCAGCATTCATGCTATACTCGGGTCCTCCTAGCCGCAATGATACCAATGCGGACGGAATAGTTGGTAGGCACGGGAGGACAGCAATGGCAGAGGTCAGGTTTCCCCGAGGCAGAATTGCGCTGATAGGTTGTCTGCTCGCCCTCGGCGTTTTCATCCCGATCTATTTCTTTTCCGGAGATTACGACCACGTCTTTTCCGGTTCTTTTGAAGGGCCCGACAGCTGTCGGGAATGCCACGCGGAACAGGTGACGTCCTGGCAGGACACGCCGATGGCGAACACCTTCGATGTCCTGCGCCCGGGTGTGAGTGCTGAGCGCAAGAAGACGGCGGGACTGGATCCCGCTTTTGACTACACGCAGGACGAAGACTGTCTCCCTTGCCATACGACGGGGTATGGTTTGATGGGGGGATTCGTTTCCATCGAAGAGACTCCGGAAATGGCCGGCATCACCTGCGAGGCCTGCCACGGGCCCGGCGGCACGTATGCCGATTCTCCGCTGCGGCGCGGGGACCTCGACTCCGCTCCAGCCGGTACCCGTGACACCGGCCTGCTTTATCCCCCGTCAGCCGAAGTGTGTCGTCTTTGCCACAATGAAAACAGTCCGTTCTTCGGCTTGACTGAGGAGTTCGACTTCGTCGCCGAGGTCAAACAGGGCACTCACGTCTACCATCGAGCGGAATAGGTTCAACAGGTGGGCGAGCAGGGGGATATCCGTGGCGGCGGCTGTGCACGCCAAAATTTCCATCCGGGCTTCAAGCGATCCATTGGGGCATTATCGCTTTCATTTCATCCCATCCAAAAAATTTGTATTCCCGTAACGCCCGTGGAGGCGGAATCGATCGGTACGGGGATGCGAATAAGCCCCTTTCACCTATTTGATTGATTACCAACCTCTTGCCAGCAACTCCCAAATGGAATAGGATTATCGGAATAGGGGGATCGCCCATCCCCGCTCTCATTGCCCGTCCTGACGGGAGAGCAGCGTGATCGGCAAGACCGTTTCCCACTACCGGATCACCCGCGAGCTGGGCGCTGGCGGCATGGGTGTCGTCTACGAGGCGGTCGACACCAAGCTGGACCGCACGGTCGCCCTCAAGTTCCTTCCGCCTGAATCCACCCGCGACTCCGAAGCCAAGGCGCGTTTCGTCCACGAGGCCAAGGCGGCTTCGGCCATCGACCATCCCAACGTCTGCAACATCTATGAGATCGATGAGACGGATGACGGTCAGCTGTTCCTGGCCATGGCTTGCTATGAGGGGGAGACCCTAAAAGACCGGATCGCCCGGGGACCTTTGCCTATAGACGATGCCCTGGACATCACCCGCCAGGTGGCCGAAGGACTGACCGAGGCCCATGCCCGAGACATCGTCCACCGGGACATCAAACCGGCCAACATCTTCATCACCGCAGGTGGGCTGGTGAAGATCCTCGACTTCGGGCTAGCCAAACTGACCGGCCTGACGCAATTGACCCAGGAAGGAACGACTCTAGGGACGGCCCATTACATGTCGCCGGAACAGGCCGGCGGGCACAAGGTCGATCATCGCTCGGACCTGTGGTGTCTGGGGGTCGTTCTGTACGAGATGGTCACTGGGCAGGTGCCCTTCCAGGGAGATCATGCGCAGGCGGTGATCTACACGATCCAGAACACCGAACCCGAACCGGTGACGGGCCTCAGGACCGGCGTGCCACTCGAACTGGAGCGGGTCATCGGGAAGTGTCTGGCGAAGGACCCGCTTGAACGGTACCAGCACGCGGACGACCTGCTGGCCGATCTGCGGGCCCTGCAGCGTCAGGCGGACGAACACTCGACCGCAGCGATGTCGTCGGTGGGGTACAGGGCTTCCGAACCCCGTCGCTGGCCGTGGGTCATCGGTTCGCTCGTCGCCGTCGTCCTTGTCGGTGCCATCGGCATCCAGCGCTTCACCGGAACAAGCGAAGATGCCGACCGGAAAATGCCGATGCTGGCGGTTCTTCCCTTCGAAAACCTCGGGGATCCGGCTGACGCATACTTTGCCGACGGCATCACCGACGAGATCCTGACCAGGCTCCTCTCGGTCCCGGATATAGGTGTGATCGCCCGCGAGAGCTCCTTTCAGTTCCGCGGCGACGAGCACAGCCTCGAGGAGATCGGGGACGCCATGGGCGCGGACTACGTCCTGAAGGGTACGATCCGCTGGCAAACGGAGTCGAACGGCACCAGCCGGATCCGGGTTACGCCTCGATTAATCGCCATCGTGGACCACCGCATCGTCTGGGCCGGAGCTTACGAGGAAGATCTGAACAGGATCTTCGCGGTTCAGGCTTCCATTGGGGAGCAAATCGTCAAGGCGCTGGATATCTCCTTGAGGAAGCCGGCACGCCAGGCCTTGGCGGCGGCACCTACCGCGGACATGCAGGCCTATGCGAGTTTCCTGCGGGCCAAGGAGCTTCGTTCCCGGTCAATGACACAAGAGAACCTCATGGCGGCCGAAAAACTGCTGCAGGACGCCATCTCCCGAGATCCCGACTTCGCACCGGCCCACGCGTGGTTGGGCATCAACCACGCCACGATCTATCATAAGTTCTACGACCGGAGAGGTGAAAGACTGGAGATGGCACGGCGTGCCTACGAGCGGGCCCTTGCCCTCGATCCGGACCTGCCGGATGCCCACATGGCTCGGGGCAGCTACTTCTATCACGGCTATCGCGACTACGACGAGGCCCTCCGCTCCTTCATTCGGGCCGAGGAGTTGAGGCCCAACGACTCGTTCGCCATGCGATTCATCGGGGTCATCAAGAAGCGCCAGGGGAAGTTCGAGGAGGCGTTGGAGTTGTACCGTCGATCCCAGCGCCTCAATCCAGCAGATTTTGCCATCTATCTCGAAGTGGCGCTGGTGCTGAAATACCTCGGGGATTTCGATGGCGCGGAAAGGACCTTCAGGAACCTCATCGCCATCTGGCCGGACGAGCCATCGGCATACCGAAACTTCTCGATCTTCTATCGCACTCGGGACGGCTCGACGGCCCGGGCACGTCCGATCATGGAAGAGGCCTTGGCGCGGTTCGGCCTGAAGCCGATCTTCCACGAATGGGTGCAGATACTCATCATGGAGCGGGAATTCGAAAAGGCCCTCGCCGCAGTCGAAGAGGGCAGTTTCGACGACGGCGGACACCTCGCGAGGGCGGTAATCTACCAGTACCTGGGCCGCACCGAAGAACAGCGAGCTCAGGCCGAGTCGGCCCTGGCCCTGCTCGAGGAGAATCTAGAACGGGATCCCGAGGACTACTGGTGGCACTGGCAACTGGGGCTGGCCTACGCCCTGGCGGGCCGAAAGACTGAAGCCGTTCGGGCGGCCAATACGGCGGCCGAAATGATGCCCGTAAGCCGGGACGCAATCCGGGGACCCCAGATCATCAGGTCCCTGGCTCAGGTCTATTCGCTCGTGGGAGAAATTGACGCCGCTGTCGAACAGCTCGAAATCCTGACGAAAACCTCCCCGTATCCGGTACCGCTGTCACTGCGTTCCCATCCGGACTGGGATTCATTGCGCGATCACCCCCGTTTTCAGGCCCTGCTGTCCGGCGAAATTTGACACTTCCGCCGAAGAATAGGCCTAGTCACTTTCACCATAATTTCCCTGCGAAGTATCTCTTTTGGGGCATGTCCTTACCTGCCTTTTTCCGGCATCTCGAATTGGCAACAAACGTACAGTTTTAAGGTGTCATTTCTTTGATGTGAGTTCGTATTCCCGCCCCACCCGCCGAGCCGGGTTTTATTGAAAGCAAACTTACTGAGAGAAGGCAGCAGGGGGGACCTGCTTTCTTGACCCCTGACAAGTGCCGAAACAATCGTTGCGTGTTTCAGGCAAGCCGTGGGCCCGTGAGGTTGACCTGCCCCCGCTTCTACACCACACCCGGAGTTGGGATGCGGCCTGTGGAAAATCGCCCGCACGAGCGATAAACCCCACCAACTATATGGGATATATAAAGTTAGAGTGTTTTGGTGGTTGATTGTCACCGGCCGTCTGTGGTAACATGGGTCGGTGGCTTGTGGGGATATTTGGGGATTGTATCCGGGAAAGTCATATCTCCGGTCATCCTTGGATTCCTCCCATGTCGCGACATTTCAAATTCTTCTTCATACTCCCATCCCCGTCAAAGGAGCTCGCCGTGGAGAGATTCAAACCCCTCGTTTTCGTGTTTATGGCCCTGATGATCCTGCTCGCGGGATCTTCCGCTTTTGCAGCGGATGTCACTTTCCAGAACGCCAATGGCGCCGTGGTCCAGGGTGTTCGGTGTGCGACTCATACACCGACCGCCGATGAAATGGAACGCAACGCCCAGGCGGTCCAGAACTGGCTGCAAGGCAGCACCTTCTATCGCGACAAGGCCGATGTGGTCATTCCCGTCGCCATCCACGTGGTGGCACACGACGACGGCTACGCGGATGTGCCGGACAACCAGATCTATGACCAGATGGATGTCCTTAACGCCGCCTACAACGGCACCGGCTTCAGCTTCACCCTGGCCAGCATCGACCGGACCTACAACACGAAATGGTCCACGCACCGCTACGGCAGCCGGGACATGATTCGTATGAAGCAGGCCCTGGCCATCGATCCGGCCACGACCTTCAACCTCTACTTCTGCGACATCGGCGGCGGCCTGCTGGGTTACGCCACCTTCCCGGACATGTATCCGGAAGACGACTACCTGCACGGCGTGGTCTGCCTGTACTCCTCGGTCCCCGGCGGAACGGCCGTTCCCTACAACGAGGGCGACACCGCCACCCACGAGGTGGGCCACTACCTGGGCCTTTACCACACCTTCCAGGGTGGCTGCACGGCTCCCGGCGACCAGGTCGACGACACGCCCTACGAGGGTTCGGCCGCCTACGGTTGCCCCGAGGGACGCGATACCTGCGCGGACGCGGGTCTGGACCCCATCCACAACTTCATGGACTACACCGACGACTACTGCATGTACGAGTTCACGAACGGCCAGGAAGCCCGCATGCACGAGCAGATGGCCCTGTACCGCCCGACGATGTACGGCGGAACGGTTCCCTCCGGTCCCACGGCCGCCTTCACGGGAACTCCTACCAGCGGCGACTATCCGCTGTCCGTGCAGTTCACCGACCAGTCCACCGGAACGCCGACCAGCTGGAGCTGGACCTTCGGCGACGGCGGAACCTCCACCGCCCAGAATCCGAGCTATACTTATACGGCTGCGGGTTCCTACAGCGTCGCCTTGACCGTGGCCAACGGTGACGGTTCCGACACGCTGACCAGGAGCGGCTACATCACGGTCACCGAACCCGGATCGGGCGGATCGACCATGTACGTGTCGGCCATCTCGGTCGGCCGGAAAACCGCCGGACCCAACATCAATGGACTTTGCAGCGTGACCATGGTGGACGACGGCGGTGCCCCGGTGGCCAGCGCCACCGTGACCGTCAGTTACGACGGTCCCAATAGCGGGACTCTCAGCGCCTTGACCGGTTCCACCGGCGTTGCTTCCTTCTCGACGCCCAAGCTCAAGAACCCGTCGGGCGAGTGGTGCTTCGAGGTGACGAACGTCACCCACGCTTCGCTCAGCTATGATGCGGGCTCGAACGTGACCACCCGCAGCTGCGAAAGCGGCGACGTGTATCGCAAGGGTGTGCCGGTGTCTGGAGCGGTCCAGCTGACCAACCACCCGAATCCGTTCAACCCCACCACGGTGTTCCAGTTCGTACTGCCCCAGAAGGGGTATGCGACCCTCCGCGTCTTCGACGCGCGCGGGCGCCTGGTCGACACGCCGGTGGCCATGGAAATGGGTGAAGGTCCGCACTCGGTCACGTGGGACGCCACGGGCCGTTCGAGCGGTATCTACTTCTACCAGCTCACGGCGGGCGATATCGTCGAGACCCACAAGATGATGCTGCTCAAGTAGCACGAATTCGAATTGTAGTGATAGTGGGCGCCGGGCCTCTTGGTCCGGCGCCCCTTTGGTGGCCAACAGGAAAATTTCCACGGTCCGGGTGTAGGCCGTGAGGCCCGAATTCGACCTGCGCGACGGTATCATCGGCAACTACGACACGGCAACGATCCGGGTCACCATATCCCCTACCTCTACAACTGGACCGACCGGCCGTGGCAGACCCAGGCCCCGGTGCGCATGATCATGGACACGATGTACGGCACAGGGGCGGGTGGCTTGTGCGGGAACGATGATGCGGGCCAGATGAGTGTCTGGTACGTGTTCAGCGCACTGGGATTATACCCGGTGTGTCCGGGGTCGCCGGTGTACGCGGTGGGAGGTCCGCTGGTGGAAAGGGCGGTCGTGCATCTGGAAAGCGGGGAGACTCTGGAAGTCCGGGCGGAGAACCAATCGGCGGAGAACGTCTTTGTGCATGGGATCGAATTAAACGGCAAAAAGCTGGATAGGCCGTTCCTGAGACATGATGAATTGAATGCGGGCCGAGTTATCCGGTTTACGATGGGGACGGGTATGGGAATTTCTAATGAGAATCCGCAGGGTGATTAATCTGGGTAGTGGTTTGAGTCCCGGCCGGGGACCCGAGTTTTCGGACAGGGAAAATATTCCGAGAAGTGAGAGAGTTCGAAGAACGGGCGGTATTGGGGCTATGACCGCATGGAACCAAAGGGTTGGTGGGAGTGGGTTGGTTTGCGAACGGAGTTTTCAGAATCTCCCCATTGACAGTGTCCTCCTACATCACCTCCTAATTCGTCTCTGATCCTCAGAATTTGTGCTTCGGAGGATTTCCGCTTAACACACCGTAAGTGCTTTAGTGACAGTTGAACGGACTTTTTCGTAGGCACAGGTTGCCGTGGTCCCAACCAGGAGGCATGATCGATAAAGCAAACCTCCGGATTTGAAACGCTAGTAAAAAACTCCAGTATTTGATACACTGGAATGAGTATAGCGCACTGCCTCAGGCCTCGTTCCAGCCCTGCACCCTTCAGAAAGGCACCTTTCATGAAATCGTCGCTTATTGTCGCAGTTTTGGTCGTCTCGGGACTCTTTGCCGGGACTGTCGCACAGGCAGATGTGGTTTTTGACAATTTTGGGCCGGGCGACGCCTACAATATGATTCCCGCAGCTCAGGCTGATTACGAAACCGACTGGGTGACCTCCGGCAACCTCTACAATCAGGATGTCGTCACGCAATTTGGGCCACTGGCCGCCACCCACTACCTGACCAGCGTTGACCTGGCGATTTCCAATGCCGGGCCCACCGACACTGTCTACATCTATCTCATGAGTGGCTCGCCTGAGCCCACAGCTCTGGTCGATTACGCCGTTTTTACCGGCGTACCGACCCACACCGGTTCGTGGCAACCGCCCGTTTCGGTCCCGTTCGATTCCTACGAACTGGTGCCCAGCGAAACCTACTGGATCGTTTTGTCCACAGTTGACGTCGACAACTCGGAAATCCACTGGGGCACGAATCCGGTCGGCATGACGGGCGGGTATGGGATCTATCTCGAGGTCAACCTCGAGGGGTATTGGTACTTCTATCAGGGGGCCACTCCGGCCATGCGGGTCAATGTGGCCCCGGAAGCTGTGGCGACGAGTTCCGCAAGCTGGGGCACGCTGAAGGCGTTGTTCCGGTAGGTGAAGCTGCACAGCCCGAAAAGGACAAACGGTCGGCCTTTGTTTCAGGGTCATTTTGACCGGCAAGTCAGACCGTACGACTAGCTGGATGATCTCCAGCTTCTCGCCCTGGGTGTATCTCATGCCAGGTCCGGATCTTCGCCCGGTCCAGGTTCGCTTTTTTTGAGCACGCGGATGCGCAGGGCCATCTCCGCGACCATCTCCTTCAACTGCGAGTTCTCATGGCGCAGATCGGTGACCTCGGTGCTGGTCGCCTGACGCTTGGTGTTGCCTTGCAGGCGGCGTTTGCCAGCCTCGAGGAACTCCTTGGACCAGTTGTAATAGAGGTTCGGGCTGATGCCCTCACGACGGCACAACTCGGCGATGGTCTCCTCGCCGCGGAGGCCTTCCAGAACGATCCGTATCTTCTCTTCGGAGGAGAACTTGCGGCGGGTCTTGCGCTTGATCTCGCGGACGACTTTCTCGGGGTCTCTTCGCTCAGTCATGGTACACTCCTTTAATCACTAGAGATTAGCAGAGGTGTCCTTAGATTTTAGACTTGAAACTGTCTCACTCCGGCTGGCAGGAAACAGCCTGATCGATCGCCGTATCCAGGTACTTGAGAAACAACCAGGTTTCCAAACTGTCTCGACCCGCGGGAGGAAACGCCATGCAGTTGCTCTGGAAAGTGTTGCTGTATGCCCTGGGCGGATACCTGGCGATCTGCGTCCTGGCCTTCCTCTTCCAGCGGAAGATGCTCTACCTGCCTTCCGGGGGCAGCCTGTCGGTAGATCAGGCCACCGAGAACGGCATGGTCCACTGGCCCTCGACCAGGGCCTTCGTGGGTTATCTCTGTGATGAAATACCGGACGACGCGAAGGGCACCGTGGTTGTTTTTCACGGGAATGCGGGCGCCGCCTACCATCGCGACTTCTATGCCGAGGCGCTTTCCCGGCAGGGACTGCGAGTCATCCTGGCCGAATACCCTGGCTACGGGGGCCGGTCCGGTCGTCCCTCCGAAGAGGCCCTGGTCCGCGATGCGCTCGAGACGATCCGGTTCGCTCACCGGGAGTTCGGGGAACCGCTGTATCTCTGGGGAGAGTCGCTGGGATGCGGCGTGGTTGCCGGCGCCTTGAAGGCCACGGACATCCCCATCCCGGGAGTGGTCTTGTTCACGCCGTGGGATTCGCTGCCGGCCCTGGCCCAGACCCACTACCCGATCCTGCCTGCGCGCTGGCTGGTCCGGGATCATTATGACAACGTCGAGAACCTGAAAGGCTACGGGGGCAAGGTCGCCGTCATACTCGCCGGTCGGGACGAGGTGGTTCCGGTGCGGCACGGGCAGAAACTCTACGGATCGATCGCGGCGAAGAAGAAGCTGTGGCTGTTCGAGGGAGCAAGCCACAACGCAATGCCCGTCTCACCGGAACTGTCCTGGTGGAACGAGGTGGTCGCGTTCGTGTCGCAGTAACTCATTGATTATTACCGGGGACGAAATCCTGGGTTGGATCACCCCTTGGCGGATTCCGTTTACCAGAAGTGTCTACGAAACCGGGGGAAGTCCACTAGGGGATCGGGTCAATTTAGCCTTTTGAATCTATTGGTTTCCAAAGCCACCCATTTTCTTTTCTCGTTACTGAGCCTATGCTGGGAAATGGCACGAAATGTTGTCCGATTACAAGTGCTTCACTATCCGCAACAAGATCAAAAATCTTTTTCTTACTGATTTCAGCTTGTTCAGGTATGACATCATAAATTGGCAACCAATCGGGATATTCCAGATGCAGAGGATACAATACGGTGTCACCTATGTAGTACAATTGTTTGCTTTGGGAAGAAAACGACACTGCCATGTGACCAGGTGTATGCCCCGGAGCTGCTATGAGGTTGATTCCAGATTGAATTTCGGATTCTTTTTCTACAAAAATCATTCGGTCTTTGACCGGGCCTAGTTGCTCTCGCGCGACGTCAACAAAAAATTCATTGGTTTTCTCGTATGCAACCTCAGAAAACCAAAAATCCCATTCATCTTTCCAAATATAGTAACGGGCATTTGAATAGATTGGTTTACCTTCATCATCAAGCGTACCTCCAATATGATCTGGATGTGCATGGGTTATGATGACTGTATCGATATCAGCTGGTTCGATTCCGGCTGATTTCATTCTCCGGGGTAATTTGCCGTTATTCGGTAACGCTTTTCCAGCGCCCATATCAACCATTACGATTTGTTTTTCTGTTTTGACGATAAGATGTGTATATGGAGTATAAATCGAATCGATAGGGATGTTACGTTCTTCTAAAACCTTTTCGATCTGTTCTTTTGGCACATTCTTGAAGAAGTGTTCCGGCTTATAATTGAATCCACCATCATTGATACAAAAGCACTCAAAGTCCCCGACTTTGAAACGAATATATTCACCATTATTTGTTGGTTCCATGTTACTGAAATGATTCTTCGCTAATAGACTGCTGCCCCATAGGGAAAAAAAAGTAACTCCTCCGATTCTTAAGAATGTTCTTCGATTAATCGAACTATTAATGATCGGGTATAGGCAATTCAACCGCATAGCTCCGCCTCCCTCACGTCCCAGGTCACGGTCGCTTCGTGTCGATTCCACCACCGGGGTATAGATGATATGGTACATTCAACCGCATCGTCCCGCCTCCCGACGTCCTGGCCTGCCCCACCCTTGTTCACTCATCTCCAATTGGGGGGCGATGGGTGGCTCTTGCTCCAGTCTCTCAGAAAAGAGTTCCCGTCCCCATCCCACCCGGGGCCCCGAGTATATGGGTAGGGAAAATTGTGAGAATTCTTCGCTGACCTGTATTTCTGTCAGAATCTACAATTTCGCATAATCACACCAGTCGACTCCATACCCTGGCTCTGGGCCTGCAATTTTCTGCTTTGGTAGCTAGTGCTTGGCAGCGGAAAGGGACTTGCGAGCCTCCGCTGAATGGGGAATTCTTGGTACGGGGTTCGATTCCCTGGCGGCGTACCAGATTTACGTAGAGGACCTGCGGCTCTTGCCCTGGGTCCTTCTTCTTTCGCCTTCAGGGCCCGGCTTGCTCCAAAATCTCAAACCCCCGACAAAGAGACCCCCAAGACAAAAAACAAGACCAACTCTCTCCCTCTTGGTGAAAATTGAAATTCAATAAGAGCCTGTCTGTGCTACCATAGCCCAATTCGCCAAGACTGGGGCTCGCCCGCACTGTCGACAGTTCTCGTGCGCCGCAGGCGACGGTCATGAGGACTCGTCTGAGGGGGAACACAATGAAACTCCGCTCCACGCTCCGCATGGTTTTCTGGCTGTCCCTGCTCCTGGCGCCGACCGGCGTCCAGGCAGCACCCCATCCGGGGCAGCAACACCCGGCAACCCAACCTGCGCAACTTTCCCACGCTCCTGGCCGCTTGATGATCCAGTTCACGCCAGAGGCCTGCCAGGTACCAGCCCTGTCGCTGGTCCGGGAGCGGGGCAAGGCCCTGCCGACGGCGCGCACGGGCCTGGCTGCGGTCGACCAGGTGCTCGCTGATCTCGGTGCCACGGGCCTCACCACGCCTTATGGCCAACTCAAGAATCAGGACTCGGCCGAAAAGCTGGGCCTCAACCGCTGGTTCATGGTCCATTTGCCGGTCCAAATCGATGTCCCGGCGGCGGCGGAGCGTCTGTTGTCTGTTCCCCAGGTCACCAATGCCGTGCCGGACTGGCAAGTCCATCTGACGACCGTTCCGGTCAGCCCCAACGATCCCGCCTACGGCAACAACTGGGGCCACCACAACACGGCCCAATTGCCCAGCTATAATTGGGTCGCCGGAACCTACACCGGGACGCCCGTGGGGATGCCCGGCTTCGACGCCAAGGCGCCCCTGGCCTGGGGCGGAGATCAGGGCTATGGCAATTCGGCCGTCATCATTGCCATCCTGGACACCGGTGTCGATCTGACGCATCCGGACCTGCGTCTGGTGGCGGGCTACGACTATGGCGACAACGACAGCAATCCGAGCGACGACAGCGCTGCGGCGGGACACGGCACCCTGTGCGCCGGGGTGGCGGCCGCGCGGGCGGACAACAGTCTCGGTGTTGCCGGTGCCGCCGGTGGCTGCAGTGTGATGCCCCTGAAAGTTGCCGATTCCCAGGGCAACCTCTACATGTCGGCGATCCAAAGTGCACTGCACCACGCGGCCGACAATGGCGCCGGCGTGGCCAGCATGAGCTTTGGCTTCAATATGGCCTCTGATCCACCGACCGATGCCGCCCTGCAATATGCCCACGACGCCGGTGTGGTGCTGGTGGCGGCGGTGGGCAATGAGAATGCGCCGAATATCATCTATCCGGCCAACTCCATGTTGGTTATCGCCGTGGGGGCCGCCTCACCCTGTGGCGAACGCAAACGCAGCAGTTCCAATCCGGCCGAATTGGATACCGGCGTCTTTGCCGATCCCAACAGCTACACTTGCGATGGCGAACGCTGGTGGGGGTCGAACTACTCGGCCCTGTCCGGGCCGGACCTGCCCGACGCGGTGGACGTCATGGGGCCGGCCAATCTGCCTTCCACCGACATCACCGGGGCCGGTGGCTGGGACACCACCGACTACTATGCCAACTTCAGCGGCACCTCCTGTGCCACGCCGTACGTCGCCGGTGTTTGCGCCTTGCTGCTGTCCCACCAGCCGGGCCTGCCGCCGGATATGGTGCGCGACAGGATCCGGATGACCGCGCTTGACATGTCCGACTGGCTGGAGGCGACTCCGGGTTGGGACATCTACACCGGTTGGGGCCTGGTCAACGCGGCCGCGGCGGTGGACGTGAGCGCGGCCAGTGCGGATTTCAGCGCCACACCCACATCCGGTTGCCTGCCGCTGCAGGTGACTTTTACGGACGCGTCGGTTTCCTACGCGAATCCTCTTGCCACCTGGCAGTGGGATTTCGGGGACGGTGGGATCAGCAACCAGCAGAACCCGACCTGGCTGTACAGCCAGCCGGGCACCTATGCGGTCACCCTGACGGTCATGGCACCCGATGTGATGGGCTATCTGTGGCTGGACAGCAAGCATGTGACCAACCTCGTGACGGTGCCCGCGCCAGTGCAGGCGCAGTTCACCGCCAGCACCTATTGGGGCTACCCGCCGCTGACGATCCAGTTTACCGATGCCAGTGTGGGCAACGCGACGGCCTGGTTCTGGGACTTTGGTGATGGCCAGACCAGTACGGCCCAGTCACCACAACACACATACACCGCCAAGGGCCACTTCTCGGTCATCCTCACCACCACGGATCTCTGCGGCAGCGATACGACGATCCCCTTCGACGTTTTTGTCGGTGTGCCGACGGGCGTGGACCTGCCGGGGGCGGCGTTTGCGCTCAGACCCAACGTTCCGAATCCGTTCAACCCTGCGACCGTGTTGGAGTTTGAACTGGAACAGGAAGGATGGGCGACCCTCGAGGTCTTTGATGTGGCGGGCCATCGCGTGGCGACGCTGCTGGACGGGGTCCAGCCCGCGGGGCCTCAGCGGGTGACCTGGCGCCCGCGTCAGGTCCAGTCCGGGGTCTATTTTGCCCGTCTGGTGCAGGGGAAGCGGATCGCGGTCGAGCGGATGGTGCTGATCCGTTGAATTCGTGAACTGACCTGATCTGGAAAACGGCCGGCAATGGTGCCGGCCGTTTTCATGGTGAGCCAAGGTGCCTGCAGCATGGACTGCCGGCGCCAGATTCTCCGCTAAAAACTGCGACGCTCATGCCTTGTACCGTCCCGCCCCGAGGAGCCGGCTACCGGTCCTGCGGTCGCCTATTCCTGACTCCCTCAGGAGCCCATCAATCACCGCTCCGCCAGGTACCGGTCCAACTGGAGATACTGGTTGGGATAGTAAACCCCCTGGGCGGTAATCGTGAATCCCACCAGATATCCCTGCAGATCCAGGATTTCCGCGTAGCTCACCTGGCCCCTGGATCCGGCGAACCCGTCACGGGGTTCCGAACGCACCCCGGTAAAGGGATTGACGAGACGCTGCTTCCCGGGCAGATAGTCAAACACGGTTTTTCCGGCAAGATTCGTGTCCCCGAGGAAATGAAAAACTTCCCCGTTGTTGTCATCGGCAAACCTCCAGACAGCCCGCTCCAGCTTGTAGGCGTTCTGAAAGGTCTGTCGTCCCAGGGCCTCCTGGTCGGCGTGGAGGTGGTGCCCGCTGGGCTCGCCAAAAGCCTTCGTATCGATGTCCAGGGCGGCCTGATCCGGATGCGGCGTGGGGGTCGAGGTGGATTCCGGCGACGACGGATCCTGAATAGAACAGGCGGCCAGGCCGATGATCGCCACCAGCAATAGGTTCGTGAGGAATCGAGTCATGGCGGTTTCCTTCGGGTTGACGTCCTGATCTCATTATGATAATGTGAAATCGTTATTGGAGGGGGAGTTTTTCTGAGATCATATATGAATTCAGGGCGAGATGTTCCTGAATTCTCCAGTCTATATTTCCCCTTCAAGAGTGTTCATGAGAAGGGGGAGATCAATGCGGAGAATTCCACAAGTTACCATTCTGCTTATTTTTCTGACACTGGCCGGTTGCAGCCATGAATCGAATGACACCAACCAGATTGCCCTTGGTGGCCTGGAAAAGGACGTTGCCCTCGATGCCGACTACTCCTTGGTGGAGGGACAGTTTGGCACCGGGTCCATGTACCAGCTCTACTGCCCGACAAGCTGGAACGGAGGTCTTGTGGTCTACGCCCATGGTTATGCGTTCCCCAGCGAGGACCCGGCTCTGCCCTCCATAGACGATCTGCGGGACGCCCTGATGGAAATGGGCTACGGCGTTGCCTATTCGAGCTATTCCCAAACCGGGTGGGCTGTCCACGAGGCCATGAACGAAACCCGCCAGTTACGGGGGTTGTTTTCCGGGGCTTTCGGACACCCTGACAAGACCTATCTGATGGGCAAGTCGATGGGTGGCAATATCGCGGTGGCCTTGGCCGAGCGAAACCCGAAGTTATACGACGGCGTCGTTCCCCTTTGTGGCGTAGTGGGCGGCACCAAAATGGCCGTGGATTACGTCTTCAATGTGCGGCTCCTCTTTGACTACTACTATCCTGGAGTTCTGCCCGGCAACGCCTACGATGTACCGGAGGGACTGGATCCCGGCACCGCTTTTTATCTGGCCCAGTTGGCACTCATGGCCAATCCAATGCCGGCTTTCGAGCTGGCTGGAATTCATCCGACCAATATCCAGTACGCCGATGCAACCGAGCTGTTTACAGCTATTCTGACAGGAATCTACTTTCAAGTTGGCAGTTTCAACGATTTCCGCGAACGGGTCCACGGCCACGATTTTTTCGACAACACGGATGTCTGGTACTCCGGATCAAGCGATGATGAGACCCTCAACGCCGAAATTCCCCGGTTTTCTTCAACACCTGACGCGGAGGCTTACCTCAGGCAGTGGTACGAACCATCTGGCAAGCTCAAGATTCCCGCCGTGTCTATCCACACCACCCGGGATGAAGTCGTGCAGGTCTTTCAGGAGGATCGTTACTTCGACATCGTAAGTGAGGCGGGTTATTCCGAGAATCTGGTCCAACACTACATCGATCGGTTTGGTCATTGCGTCTTCACCCTGGAGGAGATCCTGGCGGCCTTCGATGAGATGGTGGCCATGAGTGAATCTGGCGTAGAAATCAAACCCCGTGACTGATGAACGCGGATGAACCGTTAGGAGAAGGGGAGTCTTCGGCTCCCCTTCTTTCGGTCTCCTGGCCGCCTCAAAATTCAGTCTGGACCTGCCAGCCTGAACCCGACATCTCGAATATGCTACGCCGAATTAGTCCTGGTCTGAGATAATTAGTTTCCTTCCCCGTCCCACCCGCCGAGGCGGAAATACTGGTTAAAACTTTTTCAGGGTATTCCGGCTGGCTGACATGGCCTGCTGTTTTTTTGCTATAACCGCATGGAATCAAACGATGTGCGAGGCTGGGTCGTTTGGTGAGTGAAATTCTAAAACTTTCTCCCTTAACACCCACCTCCTAAACGGCCCGGAATCCGTCTCAGGGTCTTGAATCTTGTGCTTTTAGGGCAGTTTTGCTCAACACAGAAAACCGACCGGATTTGAATCGCAAAGCGGTTTCGTTCAGTACGGGAAAACGGCCTATTTGGGGGCTAAAAAGCGGCAACAAGTCCAGTCGCCCGGTCTTGACATCCGGTTTTCGGGTGGCACGCAGGGATAGGAGTGTGATATAGTCGTGATTCGGTTTGAGGTATGGACGGAAATGGGCGGTTGAAACGCCATCCTATTTGACCTCTCAAGCCGGGGCCGAAACAGCGATAGCCGCACGCCGTTCCTGGCCACCCTCTTCCGGGCGGCGCAGCGAGGTCCCATGGATATCCGTATCAAGCGCACCCATTTTGCCGCCCTGGTCGTACCCCTGCTTGCCCTTGGCCTGAATCTCGCGTCCTGCGGTGGCGACAGTACCGGACCGAATGTCGAGGATCCCCCGAGCAATGAACCGGTCACTAGGACCATCGGTTCGGATGGGGGTGTCATCGAGACCACCACGGCACAGGGTGTACACATATCGGTGACCTTCCCTCCCTCAGCCCTCACGGCTGACCAATTAGTCGGCCTCTACGCGGCCGATCCCGCAGGCGACCGCTGGCTAAGTGTTGAACTCCAACCCGCGGGCCTCATCCTGCTCGAACCGGCGATGATCGAGGTCTCGTTGCCCGAAGGCCTCGTCGCCGAAGAGCAGAATCTGCACTGGGGCGCTGCGGGTGGACTGACCTACCTGCCGACGACCTCTGGAGCTGGATCCGTTTCCCTCCTGACCGAAGTCCGGACTTTTGGCCTCTCCGATGAATCCCGGGTCATGCCCGGCTCGACGTTGGACACCGCCCCTGTCGGGAGCAGCGCGATCACGGGCAAGGCCGCCGGATCGAACACTCTCGGTGCCGGCCCCACCAGTTGTGCGCAGCTGCTTGCCGCCGCCCAGGCGGACTTCGACCGCATGAAAGCGCAGGGCGACTACAGGGACGCCGTGAACGCCGCACTGAATACCTCCGCTTTGATGATCAAGGACAACTGCCCCGACGCGGAAGACTTCGCAACCATGGCGGTGGAGTTCGCATGCCAGCGTCTCGGTGATCTGTTCACAGCGGGCCTGGGAACGCCGATTACCGATTGGGGTCAGTTCGACGCGCAAGTTCGTCCGGTGATCGAGTGGCATGGCTTCGTCCAAATCCTGGGCTCCAATTTCGCGGGACCCTGTGCCGCACTCAATAGCACCAAGGACTTCGTGCTGGCGAAGATCGATGACTTCCTTGTTTTCTACGGCACCAGGCTCGCGCAACTGACCGCAGCGAACCTTCGATCTTTCGTCGATTTGAAACAGGAACTCGCCCACATCTGGCAACTGTGGGCCGATTCCCAGACGCTGGGTGTGCAGGAAGCTTTCGAGATAAACTCCCGTGGTGTGCAGCCCACGCTCGACCAGCTTCGGGATGTGGGCTGGAACATGGCCCGGAACGACGGCGTGTACTATCCGCTGTCGCGGCTCACCAGCACGGGGTTTCAGGCCGGCCGCGATATCATCGGAGTGCCCGCGCCCCGCCCTTGCGATGATTACTTCAATCCGCCTCGGTGTTCGGTGGTCAAGCAGATCGGCTGGTTCTCGGACCAGGAGATCTACGAGGACCTGCAGTTCGCTGGAACCGATGTGGTGATCATGGGCGTGACGGTCAGTGACAGCGTGCTGGATTCGGGCACCGCCAAAGGAATAGCTCCGGGCAGCGTTGATAATACCCCGGTGCTGGATTGCCCGACGCGAGGACTCGTGAGACTCAGTGGCATGCTTCAGGGCATGACCTGCTGGGACGATATCGAGGCGGACACGGAAATGATCGTCGCGGTGAACCTTGTGGACGTGATGACGCTGCCGCGCCCGGTCGGCGGGATCAACTACCTGGCGACTCCGGCCGAACTACAGATCGCCGACCTTGTGAGCGCGGGGGTCACGATCCCGAAGGAAGGGTCGTTCGCCGAGCTAAAGGTACGTCGCAAGCGCACCCAATGTGATGCCTCGGTCTGGGGCCCGGAAGAGTTCAACCTGTTCACGGCAAAGTTGAACTGGAAAAACCCCACGCTGGAGGTGGACGTGCAGATGCCGCCGTCGGTGGCCCCCGGGGACACGGTGGATGTCAGCGTGCGCGTCACGGTCAGGGATCAGCGGGGGCAGGCCGGCTTCTTCGACGCGATCGATGTTGTTCTTCAGGGCACGGGCGGTTCGCTGACGGACTTGAGTGGGCAGACGGGTCCAAACGGATACTTCCGGACTCGGCTCGCAGTAGACGCGTCTTCGCTCAAAGTATTAGCGCCATCTGGTGCAGCTCGACTGGGCATTTCCGTGGACGCAACCGCCACTTCGTATGAGGGCATCAGCGCGCAGGGCACGGGCACCTCGACCCTGATCGATGGCGGTCGCGTCGAGTTGGAAGGCAGGCACTTGCATCAGGCCTACGCCTCGGCTTCTGCCTAGGAACGGCGCGGAGAACTGCAATTCCGTTGACACCCAGGCTCGGCCTGGATCAACGGCGGATTACGAGGCAACGATTTCAGCGTCGGCGTCATGCCTTAACGCAACTGCGACTTGCAGTGGAACGATTTCCGCCTCAGCCGAGATCGAAAGTGGCGGCGGAGCGCGGTCCCTGACCGCATCTGGATCGGGCACCGCGACGAGGGCGTTCGAGGGCGACAACATCGGTGCCAGCGCTCTCGGCAGTGGTAGTGCATTTTGGTACTTCAATGTGGTCGGCGGTGATGTCGCGTACGATCTGACGGGACAGATCGCGGGGACCAACAATGTTGCCAGCGTCATCAGGGTGCGGGAAATAGGTCCTCCGCCCCAGGGCTCGCCCGGCGATGTGATTGTCGAACTCACAGTCAACGGGTCCATCAACGAAACCGGCGTCTTGATCCCGGGACGGTATTTGTTTGAGTTCGTCGCAGGCGCCAACGCGCAGACGGGCGGGCGTTTTGACACTGATGCGCAGGCAAACGCGGTCCTGTCGTTCCCATCCAATCCATGATGGGCGTTCCAGCGGTCCCTACCTGTTGTTCCAATCGGGCCCTAATCGGCCTATTGGGACCGTTCATTGTCTGTACTTGCCTGCCAAATCTTCCGTCCGAATTGGTATGACAGCTGGTAGCCGTGCCGGAGGTGAACGGGCGGCCTCTCGCCACTTCCTCACTTGATCAACAAGACTCTCTTCGCCTCCCCATAACCTCCAAACTCCATCCGATAAAGATACACCCCCGCCGCCACCGCCCGTCCCGCTCGGTCCCTGCCATCCCACACCACCGCATGCCGCCCCGCCTCCTGATGTCTGTCCACCAGCGTCGCGACCAGACGCCCCGCGGGATCGAAGATCTTCAACTGCACCGTTCCCGCCGTCGCCGTCTCATACAGGATCCGGGTCAGGGGATTGAAGGGGTTGGGTACGGCCCCCAGCAATGCGGTCCGCAACGGCACCACCGGGTCGCCCGTCCCGGTGACGGCCCCAGGCGCGACCGCCGGGCTCTCGTTCCCCCCGTCGTCCAGCACGGCCACCTTGTAGAATTGGTCCCAGGGATCGGCGGGGGCCTCGCTCCACGACGACACCAGTGTTTCCCCAACCAGGTTGCCGCCCCCCGGCACGAATCCCGCCTCGGTCCCACGGTAGATGCGGTAGGCCAAGACATCCGGATCCGGCGCATCGTCCCAGTCCAGGGCGACCCCGTCGTGCGCGTAGGCCGCCGTGAACCCGGTGGGCGCCGCCGGGGCGATGTTGTCCACCGAGTACCCCTCCGCCGCGCCTGAATCGTAATAGACCCCCGGATCCCCGGTCCCACCGCGGACCACGAACGACGCCAGGTAGGGCGCCCCCGAGCCCGTCGAGTCGGCCAGCGTGGCAACGACGGCGGTGTAGGTGCCCGCCCCGGTCACGGGGACCGTCAGCACCGACTCCGCGTCGCGCAGGACCTCGTACTCCAGCACGGGAGTGGCGTCCCCCTCCGCATCGTGCAGACTCCGGATCCACGACACCTCGACCTGCAGCCCCTGGTCGTCCGCCACGTCCCGCACCGAAACGATCTGCGGCGCGGGCGTCCGCGGCTCGGCCAGGTCCGCCTGGAAGCGGGGATACATCCGGACCACCGCGACGCCCATCGTGCACGACCCGCGCAGGCGCAGCACGTTGCCCGCGACGAGGCCCGAGGTGTCGATCCCGCTCGCCTCGGTGATCAGGGCCTGCAAGACGGACCCGCCCTCCACCAGGATGAGCTGGCCGGCATCGGCATAGATCAGGAGGGCCTCGACCTCGACGAAATCGCCCACGTGGTCGAAAGAGCCGGTGAGTTCGGCGAGGGTCAGCAGCCGCGGCTCGGGCTCGGGCCCGTGCCCGACGATCACCACGGATGGCGTTTCGGAGGGGTCGGCGAGGTGGATCGCCACGTCCAAGTCCGCCACGACGGTGGCCCTGACCATGACCGTGTCGCCCAGGGACAGTCCGGTGGCGAACGGGGCGACATATTCGATACCGCCGGTCCCGTCGGCGATGCGGACCCCGTCCTCGCTCAGCACGCCCGTCTCGGAATAGACCACGCCGAAGACCGGGAGGCTACGGTTCAGGTAGGGCGAGGAGGGCCAACCCGTTCCGGACTGGTAGGCCTGGATGTCCCCGATCATGAACTCGCACTCGTCGGGCACGCCGCTGCCGTTCACATCGGGGCTGGTCCCGAGGCCGATGTCCTCGTCGTCGGGCACGCCGTTCTGGTTGCAGTCGCCGGTCCAGTCGATCGCTTCGAAGTCGAAGGTCATCACCGGCCCGGTGGCGCTGATGTTCACGAGGGCCAGCCCGCTGAGGTTGCCGCCCGGGGTGTTCCACCAGGTCGTGGCCGGGTCGGTGAAGGGAGTGCACTCGGGATGGTCGGGGGCCGACCAGAGATCGTCGGTGTCGCCATAATTTTCGCCGAGTTCGAGATCCCAGAATCCGTCGGCCTGGACGAGGGTGACCTCGTAGTGCTCGTCGGCCGTCATCTGCTCGTGGTTGTTGCTGCCGGTTTCGTCGACGTGCCAGATCGCGAGGCCCGAATCGGGCAGGTTGGCGTCGCGCCCGTCCAGCTGGCGGTTTTCGATGAGGTAGTACTCGGTGGTGTTGGTTGGGTCGGGGTGGGGGTAGAGGTAGACTTCGCTGGATTCCGCGGTGACGGGCAGGCCCGGGGCGTCGTCGACCAGCGCGATGTCGGTGGTCCAGCCGGCGTATCGCCTCATGGGCGCGGACAGCCGGGCGGGGTTCTGGCGCGAGGGTCCGTAGGCCATCAGGCAGAAATCCCCGGCGCCTTTCGATTCGTACCCGTAATCGTAGAGGTCCGGCAGCAGGCACACCATGTGGCCGTTCTCGTGGACGAACGTTCGCAGCGTCAGCTCGTCGCCCAGGTCGGTGATCTGATACCGGCGGCTGGACAACCCGTCGGCCGTGAACGCAAGACCCCCGGAATGCGGCCAGAGCCCGGCCGCCCAGGTCGGGGCCGTAAAACCGGCGTAGAAGATGTTGATGGCGTCGATGTATCCGTCCCCGTCGGCGTCGCAGGTGCCGAAGTCGAATCCCCGGGCGTCGAGGTCGTTCAGCGCCTCGAGGACGAGGACCCGAGCCCGTTCGCCGACCGGGGTGTCGACGTTCTCGTACCAGGTCTTGAGGTTCTCGGCGCGGTAGTAGTACGCGGTGGTCTGGTTGGTATAGGTGAGCAGCCCGCCCGAGACGTCGAAGAAGTAGTCCCGCACCGAGCCGTTGTTGCCGTAGCCGGTGTAGCCCGCGAGGTTGAGGTAATCGTCCACCTCGGTGGGGGCGATGGTCCCCGGATCGTCGTCGAAGTCGACAAGGATGGTGATCCCGACGCGCGTGCCGACGATCGGGTCGGGCGTCACGTCCGCCTTGGCGGTGGGGGCGTCCCCGCGCAGGCTCTGGCGGGCCGATTCGATGGCGGACCGGCGCGCCGCTTTGGAAATCCGGAGGTTCCTGGCGAGGCCCAGGGCGGCGGGGTCGGCGACGCCAACCCGGTGGGGCGTCGGCACCAGGCGGGAGCGGTCGGGGGAGAGGGCGGCGTAGCAGATCCACCCGTCATCGCGGTTCAGGGTGACGGTATAGCCGTCGACGGTCTCGGTGACCTGGTGGAATTCGTCGCCGGTGACGCGCAGTTCGATGCGGCGGCCGTCGGGCTGGGTGACGAAGACGGGTAGGTCGCGTTGGGGGTCGGCCCGGGTGGCCATTGGCAGGGTCAGCCCCACCGCGATCGCTAGAACCGTGCCGATAAGGATGCGATGCTTCACCGGTTCCCTCCCCCTGAAAGCGGTGGGTGCCGCCGCGTGGGCCGTGTTCATTCAATGAAGGGGAATTGGGGGAGGGGTGCAAGCCGGTTCATGGTCGAGTGAGGGGAGCGGCCGAAACCGCTCCCGTTTCCTTGAAGCAAGGCCTTCAGGGAACGTAGATTTCCTCCTGTGCCTAGTCAAAACCCCAGGGGGAGTCATTCGGAACACCAGAACCCGCCATTCAGGACCACCGACTCTTGGGGAAAAGTTCCCTTCCCCGTCAACCGGACAGCTCTAAAGTAGAGTTTTCGGCTTCAACCACGCTCCGGTCGGGGGTCCTCGCGACCTTCACCTGATGTTGGGGGTATTTGTCAGACAACCCCTAGCCAACGGTCCCTGCCTGCAATATTATCCCCCTGACCCGGGTACTCCAGAGCACCCAAGCTCCCCACCCGCCACCGAACGGAGAAACCGTGCTCGGCGAAAACCTCACCCACTACCGGATCACCCGCCAACTCGGCGCCGGTGGCATGGGCACGGTCTACCTCGCCCACGACACAAGCCTGGAGCGCGACGTGGCGATCAAGGTCCTGAGCAAGGATTTCAGCCTCGACGAGACCCACCGTCAGCGGTTTCTGATCGAGGCGCGGTCGGCCTCCGCTTTGAATCATCCCAACATCGTCACGGTGTACGAGATCGGTAACGACCAGGGCCGCGATTTCATCGCCATGGAGTATATCGAAGGCCAATCGCTGAAGCACTTGATCGAGCACGGGGATCCCTTGCCGCCGACCAAACTGCTGGATCTGGGTGTTCAGCTGGCTTCAGCCCTGACCGCTGCGCATGGCGCCGGGATCATCCACCGCGACCTGAAGCCTGCCAACATCGTCATGACGACCGAGGGGAGGGCCAAGATCCTGGACTTCGGTCTGGCCAAACGGCAAATCGGTCCCAGCGCCCCGGCAGGCCCGGACGACGGCACCATCGCCGTCACCGATGCGATATCCCTGACCACGCCGGGGATGATCCTGGGAACCCCGGGCTACATCGCTCCGGAGAAGGCCCGCGGCGAGGAGGGCGACCACCGGGCCGACCTCTTCAGTCTGGGCTGCATCCTCTACGCTTTGGCGACCGGCAAGGGGCCGTTTAGCGGCGAAACCGTCATCGACGTGCTGCACAGCGTCATCCACCAGGAGCCCGAGCCGCTGGAGAATTTGCGCGCCGATCTGCCGCCGGCGTTGTGCGAGATCGTGAATCGCTGTCTGGCCAAACGACCGC
Source organism: Candidatus Krumholzibacteriia bacterium (assembly GCA_942492615.1). Taxonomy (GTDB): domain Bacteria; phylum Krumholzibacteriota; class Krumholzibacteriia; order LZORAL124-64-63; family LZORAL124-64-63; genus CALOFL01. The sequence continues at coordinate 48,037 of CALOFL010000017.1, read as the reverse complement.
GCGACCGTTACGCGGACGCCGGCGATCTGGAGGGCGCTCTGCGGGAGATCCAGGCGGAGCTCACGCACAGTTCGTTCAGTTCCGCGTCGGTTCTCAACGCCGCGCCGCCACCGGCCCGGCGCCGGCCCTGGCTCTATGCCGTGGGAGGTCTGGTCCTCGTCGGCGCTGTTCTGGGCGGTTATTTCCTGCGGCCGAGCGAAGGTGTCCCGACGACCATGGTTGTCGTCGAGAACGAGGAAGGCAAGCAGATCCAGCGCGAGATTCCCCTCCGCGAGTACCGCAAACGGGTGGTCGTGTTTCCCTTCGAGCCCGATCTCGCCGACACCAGCGGTTTGTGGATGACCCACGCCGTACCGGGACTGCTGGCGCAGGATCTGCTCCAGGACTACTTCATCACCATCGACATGGTGGCCGAGATTCGGTTTGCCCAGGAGGCCCTGAAATCGGGTTATCCGGGAGGGGTCGGCGCTCCGTTGGGGCTCAAGCGGAAAGCGGCCAAGGATTCGGGCTGCACCCACTTCATCGCCGGGCGCTTCGGTGAGACAGGAGACGGTCTGCGCCTCGAAGTGCAGATCTACGAGACCGACAGCGGGCGGCTGCAGTACCGGTTCGTCGAGTCCGGGCCGGACTTGTACGCGTTGATCGACCGGGCCAGCCGCGAAGTGCGGCGTGAGCTCGGCGTTCCGGAACAACATCTCAAGGACTGGCCCGATCTGCCTGTCGTTGAAGTCGCCACGTCGTCGCCGGTGGCGCTCGAGGCGATTGGCCGGGCCTCGCTGGCGCTTTACAACAATAACGATATGGCTGCCATGCGACCGCACCTGGAAGCCGCCGTCGAGGCCGACCCGTCCTACGCCTGGGCGTTGTGGTCGCTGTACGTTTCCTACCTGTACGGCGGAGATGGGGGCGAGGGTCGGGTCAAGGAAGTGCTCGACGCGCTGATGACGCACCTTTACCGGTTACCAGAGCGCCTGCAGTACGCCGCCAAGGCGATGTACTTCCAGAACGCCGGCGATCCGGAGAAGCTGTTCCTGGTGCTGAAGGCGTGGGCCGATCTCTACCCCGACGACAACATGGCCCTGGAATCCCTGGTCCAGATCTACGCGGTGCGCGGCCAGAACGAGGAGGCCTTCCAGACGCTCGAGCGCTTGCTGGAGCTGGAACCCGGGAACATCGCCTACCTGAACCAGGCGGCGACTTTCCGGCGTGACGCGGGGGACCACGCCGGGGCACGGACATATCTGGAGCAGATCGTCCAGGTCGCGCCGGATGATCACACGCCACTGCTCGCCCTGGGCGAGCTGGAGCAGATGCTCGGGAACCATCAAAAGGCGCGGGCATCCTTCGAAAAGGCCCTCGCCCTCAAACCCAAGAACCTCGAACTGCGCCTGGCTTTGGCCAGCGCGGAATTCCAACTGGGACAGTTCGACTCTTCTCGAGAGACGCTCGAAGAGACCCTGGCCGAGAAACTCAGCCCTGATGAACGTTTGACGGCGACGACTGCGCTCTTGCGGTACTACCGCGGCACGGGTCGGTACGGTCGGGCGCTCGAGATCGGCGCGGAGGCTCTGGCCGCGGCTCAGGGAACGGCCCAGATGATGAACCTGATCATGTTCGAGGCGGGCCTTGCCGAGTCACACGCGGCTACGGGAGATCGGGACGAAGCCCTCGCGATCATCGAGGACATGCGAGGCCGGCTCATGTTTCCCCTCTCGATCCTTGTTCCCATCTTTGCCCTGGAGGTGCACCTGGAACTGGAGGACGTCGAGCCGGCACGCGCCGCGGCCAAGGAACTCGAAATAGCCATCGAAGAGCAGCAATGGGAGCACCTGCGGCCGATATGGCTGAGGGGTGTCGGCAGCATCCACGAACTGGAGGGTGATCTGGAGGGCGCCTTGGCGAACTTCGACGGCTTGCGCGAACTGCAACCGACGGATGATACGGTCCAGTACCTCCGCGCCCGCTGCCTGCGCAAGCTGGGGCGACTCGATGACGCGCAGAGCAGTATGGAAAAAGCGTTGCTCCAGCGGCCCTATGCGGCCCGCTGGCTGCACGAGGCGGCCTTGATCGCGCATGAGAACGGACAAGCGGATCTGGCCGAAACTCACCTCGAGCACGCGTTGGAGATCTGGCAGAATGCTGATGCGGATTACCTGCCGGCCCGTGAGGCTCGCGAGACTCTGGCGAGTTGGCGGCAGGGGAGTTAGGTGCTGTCCCTACCAATTATTCCCGCCGGGGAGCCGGAAATTTGGGTCAGGAAAAGCTGGTGGATATTGGCAGGTCAAGATGACCATTAGGGGGACAAGAGCTGCGGATTGATCGCGTCTGAGCCCTGAAGAAGCCGATCTTGCAGGTGGATTAAAGAAGATGGATATTGTCTGGAACCGATGGTTCCTGTTGGAGTATCATGACTTCACTATCGTAACCCAAATGCAAATCGTAGATCGACCGGGGAAAGTGGAGATAGACCAATGAGCCGAAAACCCGCCAGCCTCACGATGATTTTCGTGATATCCGCCCTACTCATGTCCGGCGGTATAAAAGCCTCCGCCAATAGTGATACCGCAGATATGACCCGCGAAACCATCGAGCAGCTCGAGATTGAATTCAACAACGCGATGATGGGGAAGGACAAAGAGGCTCTGAATCGGTTGATCTCGGACGACTGCACAGCTATCGATATCAAGGTCTTCACCAAGCCGTTGTACATCGAACAGATCATGACGAACCGCCCGCCGAAAGCGCAAACGCTCGACTCGATGTCCGTGAAGCTCTACGGAGACACCGCGGTCGTGACCATGGTTGCGACTGCCGAAATGCTGAGCCCTGCCGGCGCATGGTCGGATACCATTAGAAGGGTGAACGTTTGGATACTTGCAGAGGGCGAGTGGAAGATCGTCTCCACTCAGTCGACCATCCTGCCGTCCGCAGATGGTTGTTGAGAATTACCCGAACCCTTTTTGCCTTCCTGGAGCCCGGCCAATCCGGCCGGGTTTCCTGTGCTAACCACCGCTGGATCCTTCTTCTAATTCTGAATTCACTGTATTCAACTGATTGATCCCTCGCAGGTTACCCCTGTCACCGAACTGGACTTGCCTGCCTTTTTCCGCCATCTCGAATGTGATAGAAGACAATCGGCCGATCATTTCCCTTCCCAAACGACCTTGCAGCATCCGGGGTGGTGGTGGGGCGAGTGCGATCATCCGCCGGTCTCGGTGAAGACCAATATCAGGATGATCAGCAGTGGTATCCCGACCAGAACGCCGGCGAACCAGAACACACCAGCGGTCTTCCCGAGGTTCACCGTCCAGCCCATCCACGGAAGTTGCTTCGGGACCACGGTCCGCGAGTCCTTCTTGCTGAAGTATGCGGATAGTCCCTTTGGACCGGACCAGTTCTCTGGGTTTTCCCATTCGGCCCGGTTGATCTCGTTTTGATCCATGGTCGCTCCCTCGAAAAAGGACATGAGGTCGTTGATGGAGCAACGATACAGGGCCGTTGTACTACACTTGGAAGCTCCATTCTATTCGGCCTGGCAACATGTCCCAATCTGTCCTGTGCCTACTAGTTAATCCTTCCGGCACGTATTCGGTCTGTTTGAACTCTTCACAGTCATCGGCTGATCTGAGACCTCGAGTTCCTCTCCCCGTCCCACCCGGGGAACCGGGTTTGGTGGCCTGGAAAAATCGTGAGATATTGGCGGATCGAGGGGCTTGTCTACAACCGCGTGAAATCACAGGGTTGGCGCAGGGGTAGCTGACCGCACCGACAATGTCGATGGAGGCCCCGGGGCGGTTCAATGGATGATTTGGGCATCGATTGGCGGGACGGCTGAAAATGGGTGATTGAAATTGCTATCTGAACCCGGATGGTTATGGTATGGAATCGTGATATCCCGAACCCAAGAACCACGCCTGACCACTCGGAGCAATTATGGAACCCGGCCAGACCCTGGGACACTACACCATTGTCGAACAACTCGGTGTCGGCGGCATGGGCGAGGTCTACCGCGCCCGTGACAATACACTGGGTCGTGACGTTGCCCTGAAGATCTTGCCGGCGGCCTTCGCGGCCGATGCTGCGCGTGTGGCCCGCTTCCAACGCGAGGCCAAGCTGCTCGCCTCGCTCAGTCATCCGAACATTGCGGCCATCCACTCGGTGGCCCAGGACGGCGACGTCATCGGCCTGGCGCTGGAGCTGGTGATCGGTGACGATCTGACGGTACATTTGGAAAACGGCACCATGTCCCTGGACAAGACCCTGGCCTACGCCGAACAGATCGCTGCGGCCGTCGAGGCCGCCCACGAACAGGGCGTGGTGCACCGCGACCTGAAGCCGGCCAACATCAAGATTGCGCAGGACGGCGTGGTCAAAGTGCTCGACTTCGGTCTGGCCAAGGCCACCGACGCGGCCGGCGAATCGGCCAGCAGCATGAACACCACGATTTCGCCCTCACTGGCCAGTGCGCCGCTCACGCTCGATGGTGTGATTCTCGGCACGGCGGCCTACATGTCGCCCGAACAGGCCCGCGGCTCGAACCTCGACCGGCGCACGGATATTTTTTCGTTCGGAGTGGTCCTGTTCGAAATGCTCGTGGGACAGCGTCCGTTTGGCGGACCCACGATGTCGGACATGATGGCGGCCATTCTCAAGGAAGAGCCCGATCTGGATACGCTGCCGGCCGATACACCGCCGGCGATCCGATTGCTGCTCAAACGTTGCCTGGCCAAGGATCCCAAGCAGAGACTACGCGACATGGGCGAGGCCCGCCTGATCATTGCGGCCGTGCGCGGGGGCGACCCCACGGCCTCGGTGGTGCTTGGGGAGCGCAAAATCGCCACCGCCGGGCGTCGCCCGGCCGGGCGGGAAATGGCGGCCTGGGTCCTGACCGTCGTCGCCATCGCCGCGCTTGGTGCGACCGCCTGGATCTCCGCCACGCGCGGCACGACCGCCACGAGGGCCCCGGAGATTCGGGCGTCGATCAACGCCCCTGACGACCATGACTTCGAGGTCAACGGCAACCATTCAGGTGCGCTCTCGTTGTCGCCCGATGGAACCAAGATGACCTTCTCGGCATCGACAGGATCGGGTCGACCCTCGTTGTTCCTGCGCGCACTGGGTTCCTCGACTGCACAGCAACTCTCGAACACCGAGGGCGCGACCTATCCGTTCTGGTCCCCCGACGGCAAACAGATCGCATTCTTTGCCGACGGCAAGTTGAAGAAACTCGACCTCAACGGCGGTGCGCCGATGACTTTGACCAGCGCCCTCGATGGTCGTGGCGGGACCTGGAACAGGGACGGGACGATCCTGTTCGCGCCGGAAACACAATCCCCGATCCACCGCGTTTCGACCGGCGGGGTGCTTGGCGGCCCGGTGACCACCATCGACAATACACGCATGGCCGAGACCACACACCGCTTCCCGAGCTTCCTGCCGGACGGGCGACACTTCCTCTACTTGCGCGGTAGTCACGCCGCGAACAACCAGGATGCCGTGAATTCGATCTGGGTCGGAGACCTGGAATCCGAAGAGACGTTCGAATTGATGAAGTCGGGTACCCAGGCGAACTACGCCCAGGGGCATCTTTTCTGGGTCAAGGACCAGTTCCTGATGGCACGTCCGTTTTCGACCCAGGATCTCGAGTTCACCGGCGAAGCTTTCGCGGTTGGCGAAGGCGTTGTCGTCCAGCTCGGAGCCTGGCGTGCTTCCTTCCTTCCTTCCTTCCTTCCTTCCTTCCTTCCTTCCTTTCCTTCCTTCCTTCCTTCCTTCCCTTCCTTCCTTCCTTCCTTTCTTCCTTCCTTCCTTCCTTCCTTCCTTCCTTCCTTCCTTCCTTCCTTCCTTCCTTCCTTCCTTCCTTCCTTCCTTCCTTCCTTCCTTCCTTCCTTCCTTCCTTCCTTCCTTCCTTCCTTCCTTCCTTCCTTCCTTCCTTCCTTCCTTCCTTCTCTTCCTTCCTTCCTTCCTTCCTTCCTCCTTCCTTCCTTCCTTCCTTCCTTCCTTCCTTCCTTCCTTCCTTCCTTCCTTTCCTTCCTTCCTTCCTTCCTTCCTTCCTTCCTTCCTTCCTTCCTTCCTTCCTTCCTTCCTTCCTTCGATTCTGAAGGAGGTGGTCAATCGGACATCTGGGTCTATGATCTGTCGCGCAACGTCGGGAGCCGACTGACCTTCGACGATGCACGGGACACCAAACCCGTCTGGTCTCCCGATGGAAAAAGAATCGCGTTTACGTCAAATCGAGGTGGTCGGTCCGGTGTCTTCGTTCGCAACGCCGACGGCCGCGGGGACGCCGAGCCTCTGTTTGCCATCGATGGCCAATGTGAAGTCCAGGACTGGTCGCGCGATGGAAAGTACCTGGCGATAGACTCCGGTATCGGGAAAAACGACCTGTGGATCTTGAACCTCGAAGATGGAGAATCGTTCGCCCTGGTGTCGTCCGAGTTCGACGAGGGCTACTCCCGGTTTTCTCCCGACGGCAAATGGATCGGTTACATCTCGAATGAAGCCGGCAAATACGAACTCTACCTGACCCGTTTCCCCAGCGGCGAGGGCAAGTGGCAACTCTCAAAAGACGGCGCAGACTGGTTGCTGGGCTGGAACGACGCCGGCACCGAGTTGTTCTACCTCGACCTCGAAGGCAACCTCATCTCCGTGAAGCTCGCGTTTGGCGACCAGGTCGTCGCGGACCTGCCCACCGTCCTGTTCTCCACGCGCGCCGGTAATGCCTGGGACAACAAGTCCGACGGCAGCAGCTTCGTTCTCGGTGCACCGAACGATGCCGGAGACGATTTCCCGGTCACGCTGATCATCAACTGGGACCGCGGGGGGCAGACGGACTGACACTGTAGCGTCCGGCGCCTGCCGCTCGAGTCATCGGGCGTTAAAATGGCCTGATGAAGCCATCAGGCCCGTGGTGGGTACAAGATCCGGAGTTCCTCTTCCGTTCCTGCTCGGCGAGGCGTGTTTTCAACACACGAAGTTTCTGCGACGACTTGGCCGTGGTGCGTAGGGCGCTATCGCTCCTGACTGGGGTATTGTTTTCAGGTGGCGCAGCTGCGCCACCTGAAAACCACCCTCATCTTGTCCCATACCGCCTTCGCCTCGGGGCGGATATTGCGGCCGCAGAACCAACGTGCCGGCCTACTAGGGAACACATTTACTGCCGATTCCCTCCGCGAAGGGGACCACATCGGTTAAGTTAATCACCCCATCGTGGAACATATCGGACCGAAATTGGTAAGTGCCACCGAAGAAGTCCTCAGCAAAATATTGGGCGAATCTCAGCCAGAGCCCCGTACCATCATAGTCGGGACTGTTGAAACTCAAGCTACTGCCGTCGAAGTGGGTTGTGTCGACTTGCCACTGAAGCGCCTTCATCCCGGAAGTCGTATTCGCAAATACCTCAACCACCTCGACCCCCGGTAATGTATGACCGCCTGCGTGAAGCGGCCCGTTGAAAAGCGTCGACCACACGAAGTTCGAAGGGGTGCCGATAGGAGTGTCCTGGTAGGAGCCGATATTGATACTGGCGAACGTGCCAGGATTGCTCGAGTTGGGACATGCCACGAGCCCACCACTGCTCGTTTGCAGCCACACATCTTCCTTCACGTAGCCGGTGGTGATCCGATTTCCACCATTAGGACCTGAGTCGCGCAGGTCCACGTAGATCGTCGCATCGATCAGTTCATACGGGGAAACTGACCTCACGGCTTCATACAGCATGGCGCCGCTACCGTCGGGCACGTTGAAGACGTTTGCCCCAGTAGTAGTATAATCTGTCCTGACATAGACGCGGGAGTTATTCCAATCAATCAGCGCCGTCGCATCTGATGCGCCGGTCGAGGCCATGGCGCCGACGGTGAGCAAGGTTCCGATCAAGATCTGCAGCCCTTGGTTGATTCGCATATTCATCCTCCGGTTTGGGAACGGGGCTCGAGATGATTCAATCCGACCGGCAGCCCAGCCGGGGCCTGCACCCGTGCTCGGTTGGAGAAGGGCACCGTAACACAAACCCGACCGATAAAGTATGGTATTAGGCGATGGCATCCACAGGGGAAGATGATGAGAGCGAGCAACAAGCAGATTCGGGGTGGCAGCCGACGAATCGACCCGCCGAGCCGGTATTTCCGGATTCAAAAATGGGTGGGGATATCTCTGGCGGAGATCGGCGTCGCCCTGCTGCTGTTCGCCCTGGGCATCGAGTTCTCGCTGAAGGAGCTGCGTCCGGTACGGAAAATCGCCCTGCTGGGCACGACGATCCAGATCCTGCTGACCGTGGGCGTGGCCGCCGGCGTCGGCCTGGCGCTGGGCTGGCCGTGGACCGACGCCGTCTGGTTCGGCGGCTGCGTCTCCCTGTCCAGCACCATGGTCATCCTCAAGACCCTGCAGAGTCAGGGCCGCCTGGGCACCCTCTCCAGCCGGGTGATGATCGGCATGCTGCTGGTGCAGGACCTGGCCGTGGTGCCCATGCTGATCCTGCTGCCCAAGCTGACGGATCTGCGGGCCGGATTGCCGGACCTGGGCTGGGCCCTGGGCACGTTCGGCGGTCTTCCTGGGGCTGATGATCGTCGTCGGCACGCGGGTGATCCCCTGGCTGATGCGCCGCGTCAGTCGCTGGAACTCGCGCGAGCTCTTCCTGCTGACGGTGACCGGACTGGGCCTGGGCATCGGCTACGCCACCTACAAGGTGGGCCTGAGCTTCGCCTTCGGCGCCTTCGTGGCGGGCATCGTGCTCAGCGAATCGGACCACGCCCACCAGGCGCTGAGCGACATCATCCCCCTGCGGGACATCTTCGGCCTGCTGTTCTTCGCGTCGGTGGGCATGCTGCTGGAGCCGCGCTTCGTGCAGGAGAACCTGCTGCTCGTGCTGGGACTGGCGGCGGCGGTCGCCCTGGCCAAGGGTCTGATCTGCGCGGGGGTGGGCCGGGCCTTCGGCTACAGCAACGTGGTGCCGCTGGCGCTGGGCCTGACCATGTTTCAGGCGGGCGAATTCGCCTTCGTCATCGGCCGGGTGGGGCTGGCCACACAGAGCATCGGCCCTGATCTCTACTCGCTGATCATGGCCGTCACCCTGGTCACCATGTTCCTGACGCCCTTCGTGTCCCGGGCCACGGCGCCCATCTACGGCTTCGTCAAGAGCCGCCGCCGCAGCGAGCCCGTGCTCACGATCAACATCGCCCGCGACGAACTGCACGACCACGTCGTGATCGCCGGCGCCGGACACATGGGCCGAGCGGTGGCCAGGGTGTTGGGGCGGTTGGGTCTCCCCTTCGTCGCGATCGAGCTGGACCAGCACCGGCTGGAGACCTGTCGCGACGCCGGCCTGGCGGTCATCTACGGCGATGCCAGCCATCCGCTGGTGCTGGAGGCGGCAGGGCTCGACCGGGCCTGCATGCTGTTGATCACCACGCCGTCGCCGGTGGTCACGCTCGCCATCGCCCGTCATGCCCGGCAACTGCGACCAGAGCTGCACATCGTCGCCCGCGCCGAGTCGGAGAAGCTGGCGGAGGATCTGCACGAGCTGGGCGTGCACGAAGTCGTTCTGGCGCAGATGGAGGCCGGGCTCGAGGTGACGCGCCAGGCGCTGCTGCACCTGCAGGTGCCGGACCAGATCGTGCGGTTCGCGGACGAGCCCCCATGTGACGCCCGCCCCTTCTCCTTGCCTGCCTATTCGACCCTCTCGCCCGTGCTGCGGTTGGAAAACTCTGGAATCCGGTCCCCTTTCGTACTACCCCGAGCGGGCTCTCTCCTTTTTTACTCTCTCCCCTGAAAACCTTGGTTTTCTCTTCTCCTTTTTTTTTCTTCGAACCTTATTTTCTGGTGCGTTATAGGGAGATTTTTTAACACAGCCTACCGCATGACCCAGAATCCAACGCTGGCCCCCCCGTGTTGCTGGGGGTGGGGCAGGTACGGTTCGTGCGGGCCACGCTATGCGAACCGCTTGGGCAGCCCTCAATCCCCAGCTCACGGCTAGCCAGGGAATATCCGAAACATTCACGAATCCATCGCCGCTGAAGTCGGAACGTGGCGGGTGGTCAAAAAGACCAAAATCCCCCGAACATGGAGGCTCGAGGAGACCTACACCCCTCATCGTTCAATCGCACTTCACTGGGAATGGGGGTGGCGATCTGGGCACACCTGGGCGCACCACCCCTACATGACCAACCAGCCTTGAGCATCTTTTCACATCATACCTCCAATATTATCGGAGAAAGGACTAGGATACTATGCCGGAGTCTCTTCTCTTTTCATTGGGCATAATTTCTCCCGACATGCATAGTCACCAATCAGTCGGAATTACAATTTCCGTTTCGGGATCCTTTTCCGCGGCGCCGTGCCCGCCCCCGGCCCTTGGTTGTCTCCGTTGTCCGGGGGTCCCCTCGTGGGTGTCGGGTTCCTCGGCTTGATCCGCCCTGCTGCTTCGGTCGCATTCTGGCGTCCCTGATCTGTCGACCCGTCGACGCGGCGGCGAAACTGCCCTTTCCGGTCTCCCCCGGCCGTATTGCGGCCCGGGCCTGTGTTGGATCCCCGTCCGCCCCCACCCCACTCCCTCTTCCCTGTGCCGCTGTGGTCTCCCGAGGGCAGGTCAGAGAGACTTGCGAATTCCAGATGGAAGGGGTAGAGTTTTGGCCCAAGCTGACCAAGAGATCTCCAGTAAAACCCTGAAGGGAAACGAGCAGCCATGAAGTCCAAAGCGATCTTTTTGTCCCTGTTGTTGCTGCCTGTCGGCCTCTTTGTCCTCGGGTGCGGGGGAGGCGCACCGTCGGTGGATCTGGGCGACAGCTCGCTCGGGCAATCTGATGTGGGGGGCTTCCCATTACGGATTCATCGAGAACGATCCGGACAAGGGCATGGTCTTCGCGGACAAGGCCATGGAGCTCTACGCGGACGAAGCCCGGCAGCTGCAGGCCTCGCTTTCCGATTTTCCCCCCACCGATCCTCCCGAGGCCACCTACAAGTACAAGGTCCTGAACAACGTGGGCCTGATGGCGATGATGAAGGGCGAGCTCCTTCTGAAGCAGGGTGATCGGGCCGGCGCCGAAGAATATTTCAACATGGTGCTCCAGGACTTCGGATACGCCCAGTTCGAAGATAATAGCGAGTGGGGAGGAGATTGGAAGGACATGCCTCGGGACGACAACGGGTTCATAAAGCTCGTTGATGTGGCCAAGCTGAGGCTGGCCGACGTCAAGGCAGGCAAGGACTGATCCTTTCGTCCGTGCTTACCCTCGCGCCCACCGGTTTCATGGGTGTCTGAAGACAGCTCCCCCCCGCACTCCTCGCCTGTCTGGAGTGGCTCATGCCCCAATACGAACTGGCCGCGGGCGGATTCTTCCTGGCCATGCTGGCCATCGGTATGGTCATCAATCTGATTCTGCGCATGGGTTCTGACAGAGATAGGTCGCCCGCCCCGGGCGCCGCTCCCCAGCTCGTTCCTGAGGGCACCTTCCACTTTCCCTCGCGTATGTCGACATCCAAGGGCATTGCCGCCTGGTGGCGTCGCCGCTTCGTGCAGCGGCCGGCCTGGGACTGCGAGTGCCTGTTCGACTACGAGGACGACGGGGTTATAGCCGTCACCTTGCCGTTGCCCCGGTGCGTGACCCGGATCGATATCCAGTACGACAACGAACGGCCCGTTCTCATGAAGAACGTGCAGATCGAGACCGTCGAGGGTCACGACCTGCCAGACTGGACGGGAAAATGGCAGCACCGGGGATCCCGGCTCTGGTTGCGGCTCGAGTTCGATGGGGCCACGCCGCTCACTGCGGTCCGCCTGACGCCTGTGGTGTCCGGCCGCGAGGGGGAATGCCGTATCTGGCTGAACTCGCGGAACAACCCGGACGAGAAATACATCAAGAACGCTCAAAGCGCCGAGCAGGCGGGGGACCTGCAGAGCCTGGAGCGGTACCTCGTCACCTACCAGGACCTGTGCCCCGACAATCCGGTCCCCGCCCTGCGGCTGGCCCATTTGTACCGGTTTCAGAAGCGGCCGGAGATGGCCGAGATCCAGGCACTGCGGGCCATTGCCGCAAACCGGAGCGAGCAGGGGTCGAACATCTGCCGGGAATTGGCCGCGGAGCGCGAGTGGGGACTGTCGAACGCAAAGCTGGACCAGCTCCGCCAGGATGCCGCGGAGTGGGGCCTCGACGGGCACCACGGGCTGGTGGCCCTGAGAAATGAACAGCACTTCCTGGTCGGTCCGGGTAACTTCCTGCGCGAGCGCCACGTCTCGGCGGTCCTCGTCAGACGCCGTGCGGCCGCCCGGAAACTCACCAGTGTCACCCTGCCCATGGTGACCGGCTGGGGCGGTCTGCTTTTCACCGCGGTGCGCGTCCGCCGACAAGACGGGTCGGTCGACGCGATCAGCGACGACAAGTTCACCGTGGGGTCGGCTGACGACGACAACCCGTTCATTGCTGTGGCCAGACGCCGCATCGGCACCTGGATCCTGCCCGACCTCGCTCCTGGCGACGTCGTCGAGTTAGCCTGGGACAAGGTCCAGCTCGGCCAGGAGCGCCCCTTCATGCTGGCCAACCTGGGGCAGGTCGATTGCCCGACCCTCTGTGGCTGCGTGACCTGCACCGCACCGCCCGACCGGGACGTCGTCTGTGCCGTGCTGAACACTGACCCCGGCAGCGAGACCGCTACGGACTTTGCCACAGACTGGTCCCGGATCACCCTCGATCGGAAAAAGATCATTCCGCGTCGCAGCTACAGCGATCCCTTCCAGCGGGTGGGCCTGAACCCGGTCGTGGGGTTCGCCGCCCGCGCCGAGGGCTGGGACGCCATGGGCGCCGCCCTACTCGGTTCCTACTACGAGGCGGCCGAGGCGGCCCTCGAGATCCCCGAACGGCTGAAGGCCGCGTTCGCGGGCGAAGGTTCGACACGCGAGAAGCTGGCGCGGGCCTTCTACTGGATCCGGGACAACATCAAGTACGCCTCGGTAGCGTCGCACCACGAGGTCCTCATGAGCCCCGAACGGGCGGCATTCGTGGTCGAGTCGGGGATGGGGGACTGCAAGGACGTATCGTACCTCCTGGCCTTGGTCTGCCGCGACCTCGGCGTGCCCTGGGAGTTCGCCCTGATGTCTACCGAAAACGGGGTCGTGCTCGAGGAATTGCCGTCCGACCAGTTCGACCACGTGATCCTGCGGGCAGAGATCGACGGCGAGTGGCATTATCTGGATGTGTCCGGAAGTGCGGGGCTCTTCGGAGCACCACCTTCGCTGGCGCAGGGCATGTCCGTCCTGTGCGGCCGCCACCCCTACCTCCTGGCCACGGTGCCGGTGGCGCCGGCAGACCGGACCCGCATCGCAATCCGTCAGACCCTCGAAGGCGTCGAGGACGGCTGGCTGCAGGGCTCGTTCGAGGCCCGGCTGGAGGGCTACCCGTCGCGCCTGTTGGACGAGAACTGGAAGCATCACTCGCTGACGGCGGTTGACCCGGACCGCGCGGCTGACGAGACGGTGCGGTCTCTGTTGCCCGACTTCTGCCTCACCGGAATCGAACGCCGGCAGGACACCGCCAACAGCGACGTTCTGCACCTGGAGGCCCAAGGAAGGCACGTGCGCCTGGTGGCGCTGGACGGCAAGAGGATCGCCGCCTTCGGGTTCGCAGCTCCCGGACTGTTCGTGGACGAGAGCGTCGAGCGCCGCTTCCGCGAACGCTTTATCTTTCCGTACCGGCTCACCCTGACCTATGAGCTGGTCGTAGCCGCGGACTTGCGGGACCAGGTGCGGGCGGTGTCGGTCGCGGCCGATCTCGACCTCCCGATCTGTCGCATCCGCGAAACTCAAGGCGGGCCGGGCGAGGCGGTCGTCCTGCGCCGCGAGATCGTGCTGCGCGAACGCGAGATCACCGGCGAGCACCTGGACCAGCTGCCGGAACTGCTCAACCGGATGGGCTCGGCGACGGAGTCGTGGTGGCGTTGGCAGGACCGACGCCGGTCATACCCCGCCCCATCCGGTACCTGAATGGTTTGTTGAAGCCGATTCCGTCAATGAAGGACCCAAGGTTCAACTCTAGACCTGGATCTGTTCCGACGGGCAAGATCGGTCACAGCCCGGCGCGAAGGCGCACCGCAACGGCGCTGTCCGGGAGAACGCTCGCCTCAGATCAGGTCCTCCCGGATGGCCTTGGCGACCGCCGCGGACTGGGAGTGGACGTGGAGCTTGCGGTAGATGTTGCGGATGTGGAAGCGCACCGTATCTGCTGCCACGCACATGGAGTCGGCGATGGCCGCGTAGCTGTTGCCCTGGGCCAAGCTGGTCAGGACCTGGTGCTCGCGGTCGGTGATGTGTACCTCGGACTCGGACGGCGGCTGGAACTTGTCCTGGAAGAGGGTCACCACCCGCCGGGCGATGCGCGAGGTCATGGGCGAGCCACCTGCGTGGGCCTCGGCGATGGCGGCGATGAGGTCCCCGGGCGGCGTGTCCTTCAGCAGGTAGCCGCAGGCGCCGGCGCAGAGGGCCTTGAAGATGTTGCCGTCGTCCTCGTGCACCGTCAGGATGACGATCTCCGTCTCGGGCCGGATTTCCTTGGCCTTCCGCGTGCCCTCGATCCCCGAGATGCCCGGCAGGCCGATGTCCATGAGCAGGACGTCGGGCCGGTCGGTGGTCAGGGCGGCGAGCATGTCCTCGGCGTTGGCGTACTTCTCGACGCAGGTCAGCTCCGACGATGCACCCAGCAGCATCGCGAGGCCCTCGCGCACCATCTTCTTGTCCTCGACAATGACGATCCTGATCATGCTGCATCTCCGCGGTAGTTCCGGATTCGATCCGAAATCTTGCCGTCATGGTGCTGGGTACGGGGTGGGGAATCCGTAAGCCACGGTCGATCAATACTAAACGATTATCTCACTTTGACATGGCGATTTCAATGCAATTTCGAAATCGAGCATAGACCCCTGCATGATCATGCAGGGTGACAGATCACATAACCCCAGATTCCGCATCATCATGCAGTTATATGAGGTCTAACGATCAGCTAACATCCTCCCATGAAATAGTGTTCACCGAATTTCGACGGGAGAACGACATGCTGGTCCGTTTGAGCATTTCCGTGTTTCTGATCACCCTGGCCGGCGCCGTTGCCATGGCCAACGATGCGCCGCCAGCCACCGAAAACGTCGTGACCGCAGCGACCACCGCAGCGCCGGCCTGGCTCGCGGAGGTCCGCGAGATCCTGGCCGAACGGGACGCTGATCGCTCCCGCCTCGAACGCGAGTTCAACAACGCCATCGACGAGACGGCTGCCCTGGCCATCCAGCGTCGCATGCAGGAACTCGAGGAAACGACCGAGCTCAAGATCATGAACGTCCAGCTCGCACACCTGCGCCAGGCCGGCCGGGTTGAAGAAGCCGACTCCCTGGCCGAGATGATCCGGGAAATGACGGAGCCGAGACCGGCCCGGGATGCGACGCCGCGTCCCCGCGCCGACGAGCCGGGGCGGAGGTAACGCCATGCGTCGATTCACACCTATGGCGGTGCTCCTGCTCCTGGTCGTCCTGTCCCTGACGGCCGTTCCGGCTCACGGCGAGACCATCACCAGCCGTCTCTACGGCGGCTTCGGCTATCTCGACCTCGACGGGACCCACCATCCGACGGCCTCCATGAGGTTCGAGGTGTGGCGGCCGGAATACGGCATCGGCGGGCTCTATGTCGAAGACGCCGTGCTCGTGGCCACGGGCAATACCGACGCCAACGGCGACTTCGACCTGAACGTGACCTGGGACTACACCGTTGCCGCCTACCCCTTCACGTCCCGCTCGACCCTGATCATCAAGATGTTTGCGGAGTCGGCGGACCACGACGTGAAGATCAGCGAACCGGGCGTCTACGAGGCCTACCACTGGACGCTGTATCCCTCCTGGAACACGGACCGCACGCTGGGCATCTTCGGCGACAACACGCCCCCGACGGAAGATGGCCAGTTCATGGCCCACCTCTACGCCCAGACCCAGGACGCCCGGACGCTGGTCGCCGCCAACTGGGGCGACGTCATTCGCGACGTTCGCATCTCCTATCCGGATCCTTTCGCGCCCACCGGAGGCGGTTACGGCCAGTTCGGCGGGATCTCCCTGCCCGCCTACAGCCAGTGGCGCGACGACCACCTGTTCCGCCTGCTCGGCCACCGCTGGAACGACCAGTTCAGCGGTCGCGAGACCTACGATCTCTGCGACGGCACCTGCGACGACACCGCCACCATCTGCAGCTTCTGCGATTGGTGCGAGGAGAACGAAACCGCAGCCTGGAACGAGGGATTCGCCCTCTTCTTCGCCGACCGGGTGACCGGCTGGATGGCGGCCACCGGCGAGCCCAGCCTGCAGGCGCACGGCTTCCAGAGCCTGGACGCCTGCGGCGGCACGACGTTCGGCGATCCCCAGCTCACGCCCGGCTACACGGCGGCCCTGCTGCTCGACCTCGTCGACGCCGTCGAGGTGGGGGACGACCATCCCGAGTACCCCGGCTTCCACGACGCGGTCGGCAACCAGGAGTTCGCGCTGCTGGACGTCATGCGCCAGGACGACCCGACCAGCACCATCGACTTCCTCTACAAGCTCCAGGACCGCTACACGCTGCTGCGCTACGCCGTCTGGGAAACGGCCATGAACTGCGGCTTCGACACGGACATCATGCCGCCGAACGTCATCTTCGACCACCACTCGCCCAGTCATCCGGTGAACGGCTACTCCACCGACAACACCGTCGACTTTACCTGGACCGCGGCGTGGGACGACGCCTCCGGCATCCAGGGCTACGCCATCGAGATGGCCGCGATAACCCGGCGTCCCGCCGAGGTCCTGACCGTGGGCGACGTCGAGAGCTGGACCTCCGACTTCCTGGCCCCCGGTACCTGGTACATGAACATCCTGGCCCAGGACCGGGCCGGAAACTGGAGCCCACTGGCCTCGTCCTACGGCCCTGTCTTCATCGAGGCCACCGATGAGCTGGACCTGGTCTACCAGGTGCGCGCCAACTGGGACTACGTCTCCTTCCCCTCGCAGGGTATCGACAACAGCGCTTCCGAGGCCCACGTGACGCCCATCCTGGTGGGTAACGAACCCATCACCCGCTATAATCTCGCCGGCGAGAATCTGGGTCCGGCCGACGCGGTCAACCCGGTCTACCTGCATGTCGTGGTTGACGGTGAGACGGTAGCCGACACCGGGTACATGACGAGTGTCCCGGTCGGCGGCTACTTCCCCTTGACCAACAGTGATTCTTTCAACGTGCGGGGCGGACGACACAACTTCTACACGATCATCGACGGCCGTGGCGACAACCCCGAGACCGACGAGCTGAACAATTTCCACGGCCGCCAGTTCGTCTGGACCGGTGCCGTCCTGGCGCCGAACGTGCCGGTGACCCGCGCGGCCCCACCGGAGGTTTGGGCGGGTGCGGATCACACGACCGGCGCCACCTGGTACGTGTCCGACGGCTTGAACTTCCCGTCGACGTCCTGGTGGAGCGCCGTCGCGGTGCGGCCCGTCTCGGACGGCGACAACTACGATTGCCGGCTCCACGTCACATCGACGGGCTCCGAGAACGGATTCACCGCCAACCTGGGCTATTCCACCCGGCCGGCCGGGTCGCTCGATGCGGTGATCGTCAACCGCAACCTTGCGGGCAGCGCCACCTGGGACGTCGGCGTGCTGAACCCCGGCGGCGGCACTGGCGATTACCGGGCCGTGCTCGAGCAGGCCACCAGTTTCGCCTTCGGCGACTCGCTGACCTTCAGCCTGGCCCCCGAGCGCCTGCTCATGTTGCACGAGGTCTACGTCGCTCCGGCGGACACGGGCCGGGTGAGCGTCACGGTGGACATCGGCACGGCTCCCGATCCGGTCACCGTGCTGTGGCTGGACAAGACCTTTCAGACCGGCAACCTGCTCGATTTCGCCGCCAATGCGGTGACTGGAATCGACGGCCGCGCCCGTCTGGACCTGCAGGTCCCGACGTCGGGCTACTACTGCGTCGTGCTCTACCGGGACGGGGGGCAGATCACCGCGGCAGCCGACCTCGTCATGGAGGTCGGGCCGACGCCGGCCGATCTGGCGCCCTACCATGCCGCCGGCTGGTACGCGCCGATGGTACCGCGTCCGACCGACGACGCGACGGTCTCCAGCGTGGCGGTCCCCGATTCCCTGCCGGGTAACGTGAACGCCACCTACTTCAGTATCGCCTCGATCAATCAGGGGTACCTGGACGCCGTTCCCGCCCATATCGGGGCCGAACTCGACGGCGTTTCTCTATTCGGGATAACCTACCCGTCGATGCCCGCCGGTGCCGTTTACCGCACCAATAACCACAACCCCTTCACGGTGCGTGGTGGGCGACACACCATCGCCCTGGTGGCGGACTCCGCCGACTGGATCGAAGAGGTCGACGAAACCAACAACACCTATGGCTTGCAATACGTGTGGAGTCCGCTTGTCGTACCCCTGGGCAACCGGGTATTCCGTCTGCCTCCGCCGGACCGCGTGGGCGGCTGGAATGAGGCGCCCGCGATGTGGTACAACTGCGACGGCCTGCGTCTGCCGGCCGCCACGGGAGACAGCTACTGGACCGCTGCGGCCATCATGCCTTCCGAAGCCGA
Source organism: Candidatus Krumholzibacteriia bacterium (assembly GCA_942492615.1). Classification (GTDB taxonomy): domain Bacteria; phylum Krumholzibacteriota; class Krumholzibacteriia; order LZORAL124-64-63; family LZORAL124-64-63; genus CALOFL01. The sequence goes on along the minus strand of CALOFL010000017.1, from coordinate 29,450 downwards.
CGACGACCCCGACATCCGGCTCCACGAAATGACGACCGGCGTCCAGGACGGCTTCGCCAACAATCGCGCCAGTTCGCACTGGGGACCGGGCCAGTCGGACTACGTCCTGACCAACGGCAATCTGGGCGGACGCAGGGCCTACGACGTCGGCGTCATCAGGGGTTCCGGCGGCGTGACCACGACCTACATGGCAGAGACGGTGGCGTCGACCTACATGGGCGTCCCGGCCAGCGGCACCGTCGGTCCCTATTCCATCGACGCCGATCAGATCCTCGATATCTACGAGTGGAGCGGCGGCGGCGGGATACTCCACATCGTGCTGGAGAACGTGCTGGGCAACGTCGACTGGGGTCTGAGCGTCCACGTCCTGGACGAGCCCCACATGTCCAAGTCCGATGTCATCGCCGGCGGCTCGGCCTGGCTCAATGGTCCGGGGGAGAACGAGTACCTCACGGTGGAGATCCCGGCCGCGGGCTACTTCTGCGTTGCCGTCTGGAAACGCGGCGTCGCCGATCTGGAACTCGACGGCGAGTACCAGCTCCGTATCAACACCGCGGTGTCGGGAGTCGCAGACGAAGTGGTGCCCCGGATCACACGCCTGGTCGGCGCCGCGCCCAATCCTTTCAACCCCCAGACAACCATCAACTACGAACTGGCGAAACCGGGCCGCGTGGGGCTGGCCATCTATGATCTCACCGGCGCCCGCGTCGCGGATCTGGTGAACACAACGGTCATGGCCGGTCGCCACCGGGTGGTCTGGTCCGGACTCGACAACGCCGATCGCCAGGTGGCCAGCGGCGTCTACATGGCCTGGCTGACGGTCGACGGTCGCGCCGCGGGTATGACGAAGCTGTCCCTGGTGAAGTAGCCGATGCAGGCGCCTGCGGTGACGGGTGGGGGGAGACCGGCGCCGCAGGCCGCTCTCACAGACGTCGGCCCCGCCTCCCTCCGGGGTGCGGGGCCGACGTCATGGGACCTACTTGATGGAGCCCGTGTACTCCACGATCGTGCCCTCGCCGGCCGTGGAACCGATGGTGACCGCACCGCCGATGCGCTGCGCCCGGTTGCGCATGTTCTTCAACCCGTTGCCCGATGGGTGAGCCTGGGCGTCGAATCCACTGCCGTTGTCGTTCACCCGGATGATCAGTCTGTTCCCTGTCAGGTTGACCTTGAGATGGATCTCCGTACAACCGCTGTATTTCAGGCTGTTGTTGATGGCCTCCTTGAAGATCAATAGCAGGTGCTGCCGGTGCTCCATCTTCAACCGCACCGATTTCAGCGAGGCCAGGTTCTCGGCCGTGAACCGAATACCGAGGGCGTTCAGGGTCTCACTGAAAGAATCGCCCAACCGCGAAATCAGGTCGTACAGCGAGTCCCGCCCCGGATCCACCAGCCATACGATGTCGCTCATGCAGGCGATCAGGCTCCGGGCGGTCGTGCGGATCTTCTGCGTCTCGCCCTGGACGAGGTGCCGCGATGCCGACGGGAGTTTCTGGGTGATGACGTGACCCATCATGGCGATCTCCGTCAGTCCGGCGCCGATGTCGTCGTGCAGGTCCGCGGCGATCTTGCTCCGCAGGCGTTCGATCGCCAGCAGTTGCCTGACGCGGATGATGATCAGCAGCGCGACGCCGCTCCCGACGGCCACCACGAGCAGGAGAACGAACCACCACGTCTTCCAGAAGGGCGGCGTGATGACGATCCTCATCGAAGCGGTCCGGTCGCTCCAGACACCGTCGCTGTTGGTTCCCCTGACCATGAAGGTGTAGGCGCCTGCATCGACGTGGGTGTAGCCCACATAGTTCCTGGTGCCCGCCTGGGTCCAGGTCTTGTCCAGCCCCTCGAGCATGTACGAGTAGCGATTGCGGTCTGGTGTCGAGAAATCCAGCGCGGCGAACTCGAACGAAAAAAAGTTGTCGCGGTAGGAAAGGGTGATCTCATCGAGGTCGGAGAGCGATTTCCCGAGCTGCGCCGGCTTGTCAAAAACGTTGAAACCCGTCAGCACGACCGGGGGAGCATAGGAATTGTCCACGATGCTCTCCGGGGTGAACTCACTCGCACCGCCCACACCGCCGAAGATGAAGGTGCCGGCGGAGGTGCGAGCGTAGGCGCCCGTGTTGTATTCGTTGACCAGCAGCCCGTCGCGGGTGTCGTAGTTTCTGAACGTTTCGGTGTCGGGGTCGAAGCGCGACAGGCCGTAGTTCGTGCTGAGCCACAGCTTGCCGTGGTCGTCCTCGAGGATGCCGTAGACGACGTCGCTGGGCAGGCCGTCCTTCATGAAATAGCGGTCGAATACCGGGTGGCCACGGTCGCTCCGCCGCAGCCGGGACAGCCCCAGCATCGTGCCGAACCACAGATCCCCGTTGCGCGCCTCGTGGATGGACAGGACATAGTTGTTGCTGATCGAACGCGGGTCATCCGGATCGTGATGATACCTGGTTATCTCGCTGCGCCGGCCGCCGGCGGAGACGGGCGCTGTCGGGTCGCCGTCGAAGACGAGCCGGTTCAGGCCGCGCGCCGTGGCGACCCAGTAGGTCCCGTCGCTGTCCTGCAGCATGGAAACGACATTGTTGTGGCTGAGGCTGGCCGGATCATCCGGGAGATGGCCGAAGTTCGTGAAGGTCCCTGTTCTGGGGCCGAAGTTGTCCAGGCCCCCGCCCCAGGTGCCGAACCACATGTCGCCGAGCATGTCCTGGTAGACGGCCCTCACGTTGTTGCTGCTGATGGTGTTGGCGGCGGTCGGGCTGTGGCGCAGGTTCGTGAACTCATGGCTGTCCGGGTCGTAGATGTCGATGCCCGTGTAGAGGCGGCCGATCCACAGCCGCCCGGAGTTGTCCCAGGTCAGGCAGCGCGTGTAGTTTTTCGCCGTGACGTCTTCGTCCTGACCACTTAGATGGCGCTCGACCTTGCCCGTCTGCCGGTCGTAGTGGTCCAGCCCCTGCGAGGTGCCGAACCACAGATCGGCCTTCGGGCCTTCGGCGACGGCCCACAGGATGGGGTCGCTCAAGCTGTCTATGTCGTCCGGATCGTATCTGAAGTGCCGGTAACGGTCGGTCCGCGGATCATACATGTTCAACCCGCCGCCGATCGTGCCGACCCAGAGGATCCCGCCGTCGTCCTGGAAACTCACGCGAGTACTGTTGGCGCTCAGGCTGTGCTGGTCGTTCCGGTCAGGTCGGAAGGAAGTGAAGGTGTTGGTCTGTCGGTCCAGGAGGTTCAAGCCGCCATGGGACGTGCTGATCCACAGGTGACCTTGCCGGTCTTCATAGCTCTTGCGGATGCTGTCGCCGCTGATGCTGGCGGGTTCCGCGGGGTCGTTCCGATGGTTGACGAAGTGATTCGTCGACGGATCGTACTGGACCAGCCCCCCGGCCGTGGACACCCAGAGCATCCCCGAACGGTCTCGCAGCAGGTGCCGGACGTTGTTGCTTCTGATGGTGTTGGAGCCCTCGGGGCCGGCCTGGAAGTGGGTGAACTCGCCGCTGTCGACCGCGAAGCGGCTGAAGCCCCGGTTGGTGGCGATCCAGACGGTGGAACCGGAATCCGGTAGGGCGAAGCGCACATTGTCACTGAGCAGCCCGTTGCGGTTGTTCGGGTCGTGTCTCATCCTCAGAAATGCGCGGGAGCCGGCCGGCAGACGGTTCAGTCCGCCATCCCGGGTGCCGACCCACAGGTCGCCCTGGGCGTCTTCCGCGATGGAACGGATGCGATTGCTGCTGATGCTGAGGGAATCCGAGGGATCATGGGCGAAGCGGGTGAAACTCCCGGTTTCCGGGTCGTAGCGGTTCAAACCGCTCGAGAAGGTCCCGATCCACAGGTACCCTTGTCTGTCCACATGGAGGCACCAGATGTTGTTGCCCGAGATCGACCCCGGGATATCGGGGTCATGCTTGAATTTGGTGAATTGGTACCCGTCGAAGCGGTTCAAACCGTCCTCAGTCCCGAACCACATGAACCCCTGCTGATCCTGCGCGATGGCTTCGACAGTCGATTGGGACAGGCCGTCCTCGATGGACAGTCGTCTGAACCTCATATCCCCGTGGGCCCATACGGACGGGGCCAGCACCAGCAAGAGGACGACGGCAAGAGCTGAAAACCGGTAGTTCATGGGTTGCACCATACGCCGGGTCGGGAATGTTCATCAAGACATAACCGGTCATTGTGATCACAGGTCAGGACGACACCTGCATGATCATGTAGGTCCCGCGCCCCGGTCTCGCTGTTTCCACATCATCATGCAGTTATCCGCGTCCTGGAAATCGTTTAGCCTCGTCTTGGTGAGGCTTCGTTCGACTTTTCTCGACGGAACCGCCGAACCGAAACCTGGAACCGGGCATGGGGCGTTGAACCCCGGGCAGTCCAAACATTAGGGAGAAAGCATGAAACGGGTGAACAAGATCCATGCACCGACCGGAGTGCTCGTCCTGGTGGTACTCTGCCTGACATTCATCGTGGCCTCCTGTGGCAGCGACGACCCCGCCGCGCCGACGGTCACCAACGGGGCGCCGGCAGTACCGGCCATCAACACGGCCGTGGGCGCGCCGGCGCACAACGCGGACGGCGTCGATCTGGCCGTGGACCTGGCTTGGGCCTGCTCCGATCCCGACGACGACGCGCTGACCTACACCGTGCGCTTCGGCACCGCTTCGCAGCCGTCCATGGTGGCCGAGGATCACGTGCCGTCCAGCTACACGCCGGTCGGCCTGGTCAACGGGACCACCTATTACTGGCAGATCACGGCCAGCGACGGCGCCAAGGCGACCAGTTCGCCGGTCTGGAGTTTCACGACGGTGGCCATCGTCGCCGAGACCATTACGCCCCCGAACACACCGACCGGCGATGTCTCCGGGGAAGTGGATAACAGCCTTTCCTACACCTTGACCGGTGGCTCGAGCAGTGAGGGCCACGCCCTCGAGTACAGTTTCGACTGGGACGACGGCACCACCTCCGCCTGGTCGACCGCCACGGCCGTCAACCACACCTGGGCCGCGGCCGGCTCCTACGACGTGACGGCCCGGGCCCGTTGCATCGAGCACCCGGCGGCTGTATCGGGCAACTCGCTGTCCCTGCAAGTGACCATCGACGGCCCGGAGAACGTGACCGCTCCCTTCTCGCCCAACGGACCGCAGTCGCCCGAGGTCGACATCGCGGTCAGCTACGACGTGATCGGTGCGACCAATAGCCGCGGCCATACGCTCGAATACCGGGTGGACTGGGGTGACGGAACATTCTCGGACTGGGGTCCCGGCAGCGGCGTGAGCCGGACCTGGACCGTTCTGGGCGTCTATGATATCCGCGCCCAGGCCCGCTGCGTGGATCATCCCGACGTGGAGTCGGCCTGGTCCGGGGTCAACCGGATCACGGTGCTCGGACCCGAGACCATCAGCACACCCGACGCGCCCGCGGGACCGGCCACCGGCATCATCCACGAAACCGTGCAGTTCAACATGACCGGCGCCGCCAGCAGCTACGCGGACGAGCTGGAAATCCGCTTCGACTGGGGCAACGGTATCATCACCGCCTGGACGTCCGCCGACTGGGGGGCGACCCAATGGCATTCTGTCGGCACCTACGACGTGCTGGTGCAGGCTCGTTGCCGCGACCACAACACGGTCCTGTCCGCGTGGTCGCCAGCCACCACGGTGACCATTTCCGATCCGCCGGCCGAGACCGTCGGTACGCCCGATACACCCACGGGACCGGCGACCGGCGAAACCACTTCCCAGGCGACCTTCACGACGTCCACCGTGACCTCCAGCGCCGGTCACCTGGTGGCCTACGTCTTCGATTGGGGTGATGGCACGGATTCGAGCTGGGTCTACAACCCGTACGCCAGCCATTGGTTTGCCGCGGGGACCTACGAAGTCAGGGTCAAGGCCCTCTGCTCGGCACACCCCGAGTATGAATCTGCCTGGTCGCCCACGACCCAGATCACCATCACCGAGCCTGCGGAGTCGTTCCTGGGCGGGCCTCAGATGTACTCGAATCTTGCTGGATTCGCGGCGGTTGCTGAGGAGGTCATGGTGAGGTGGTACGGCGTGACCAGCAACCTGGGACACGATCTGGAATACCGTGTGGACTTCGGCGACGGTACGATTACTGACTGGTCAAACGTGAATTCTGTCAGCCATGCGTGGTCCGCCGAAGGTTCCTACGTCCTGCGTGCCCAGGCCCGCTGTATCGAACACCCCGATAGCGTTTCCCCCTGGACCGCCGACAACTATACCCATGAGATACAGATCCACGGTGATGTCGAGTTCATGTTGCCGGCAGAGGTGAAACCGTCAGATCCGATAACGCGCACGGGCTTGGTGGAGTACAGTTACAGCGTTGGCTGCGGCTCCAGCATGGGCCACAAGTTCGAGGTGCGCATGGACTGGGGCAACGGCGTGGTCTCCGATTGGGTTCCCCAAACGTATGACTGGAATCCGGTCTATTTAGATTACACCTACACAGTCTCCGGAATCTTCGAGATCTCGGGTCGGGCGCGGTGCATCGAGCACCCGGACGTCATCTCTGCCTGGAGCCCGACGACTACCATCACGGTCCCCGAGTTCATCACAACCCCCACCATCAGTGGCGAGGTCACGGGAACGGTGGGGGTGCCGGTCTCGTTCCTGTCCGAGGGTGCGGTCAGCTCCGAAGGGCATGCGGTGGAGCACTCCTTCTTGATCTTCCCCACCTGGACGGCCTATACGGCCTCACCGGCGTTGGAGTATACCTTCACCAAACCGGGGACCTATACGGTCAGGACCCGTGCCCGTTGCGCTGAACATACCGATATATGGTCGGCGACTTCGGCGGAAATGCTGAGCGTCGTCATCACCGAGTGACCGGTGCCATTCTAGCCTGCAAAAGCCCCGTCTCCAGAGGGAGGCGGGGCATTTCTCGATACGATCGAGGCCGCCGTCCCTGTCGGCGGTTGACTTCCGGACCTGAAGTACTAGATTCCGCGGCCAACAACCGAATCATGGGCAGGGGACCGCTCAGCCGGTCTTTTTTTTGTGTCTCCATGAACGATGAGAAATTGAAGGATGGCAAGCGTGACGAGCATGAGCGACTTCAGGATTGGAAAATTCGGCCCAGCCCGCATCAGGACGGAATTGCTGGCGGGCCTGACGGTGGCCATGGCGCTCGTCCCCGAGGCGGTGGCCTTCGCTTTCGTGGCCGGATTGGCCCCCCTCAACGGCCTGTATGCCGCTTTCATCGTCGGTTTGTTCACGGCGATTTTCGGCGGCCGCCCCGGCATGATCTCGGGCGCGACCGGCGCCCTGGCGGTGGTGATGGTCTCGCTGGTGGCTACTCACGGCTCGCAATACCTGTTTGCCGCGGTGGTCCTGATGGGCGTTCTGCAGGCCCTGGCCGGGGCCTTGCATCTGGGGAAGTTCATTCGCCTGGTGCCCTACCCGGTCATGCTGGGATTCGTGAACGGACTGGCCATCGTCATTTTCCTGGCCCAGTTCGAGCAGTTCAAGGTGTCCGATGGCCAGGGCGGCCACGTCTGGCTGCAGGGCCTCGACCTGGGGCTCATGCTCGGCCTGGCTTTCCTGACCATGGTCGTGGTCTGGGGAACCAACCGGGTGACGAAGGTGGTGCCCGCGCCGTTGGTGGGCATCCTGGTGACCACAGCTGTGGTTCTGGGATTCGGCCTGAACGTGCGCAACGTGGGCGACCTGGCCTCGATCGCGGGGGGCTTGCCGACCTTCAGCATTCCCAGTGTTCCCATGACGTGGGAAACGCTGGTGATCATCTTTCCCCACGCCCTCATCCTGGCGGCCATCGGGCTGATCGAGAGCCTGCTGACCCTGAACCTCGTGGCCGAAATCACCGAGACCCACGGCAAGACCAGCCAGGAGTGCCTGGCCCAGGGCGGGGCCAACATCATCACCGGGTTCTTCGGCGGCATGGGCGGTTGCGCCATGATCGGCCAGAGCATGATCAATCTCGAGTCCGGGGGCCGCACCCGCCTGGCCGGGATCGCGGCCTCGATGTTCCTGCTGAGCTTCGTCCTGTTCGGATCCGGGCTGATCGAAATGATTCCCCTGGCCGCCCTGGTCGGCGTCATGTTCATGGTGGTGATCGGCACCTTCGCCTGGTCCAGCTTTCGCATCATGCACCGCATTCCGCGTTCGGACACCTTCGTGCTGGTCCTGGTCTCGGCGGTCACCGTCCTGACGGACCTGGCCATTGCCGTGGTCGTGGGGGTCGTGGTTTCCACCTTGGTCCTGGCCTGGAAATCGAGCCAGAACATCCACACGCGAGTCGAGACCGGCGAAAACGGCGAGAAGATCTATCTCCTGGACGGGCCGCTGTTCTTCGCTTCGGCTGAAAGTTTCACCGCCTTGTTCAAGCCGCGTGAGGATCCGCAGGAGGTGGTCATCGATTTCCTGGGGACCCGGGTGTTCGACACCAGCGGGCTGCAGGCCATCGACCTGTTGGCGGAGAAATACAAGCGGCTGGGGAAGAACCTGCAACTGCGACACCTGAGTCCCGACTGCAAGGCCCTGCTGGCAAAAGCGGGTGACTTGATGACGGTCAACGTCATCGACGACCCGAAATACGGGGTGGCGGTAGACTACGGGGCTCGGTTCGACGGGGAAACGCCCAAGAAGGACGCCGGGATTTCCAGACCCCTGGCGCGGTAGCTTCTTCGGCTCCGACCAATGCGGGGCGTCCCTGTCCGCGTCCCGCCCGCGCGGCCGGCGATGCACAGCTATGCACTATTCCTGCTGGCGTTGATATTTCCGAACAAACTGCGCGTTACCATTCTTTCCCAGACCGCGAGTTCCGCATCACCGGCACCGGCGGCACGGCGTTTCTGTATTTCCCGCAAGGCAAACTGCTGAATGGTGAGCAGGGGCAGGACGATCTGCTCCCTGACGGCAACGGAGGCTCGCTTCGCCTTCGAATCTTCCATCAGTTCCGAATATCCCGTCAGTTCGAGAAGGATGGCCCGGCTGCGCTCGTACTCTGCGAAAATGATTGTCCAGAATTCACCGAACACGGCATCATCTTTCATGTAGGCCGTCAGCGGGAAAAACGATTTCGTCAAGCTCATCATGCTGTTTTCCACGAGTGTCCTGAAGAAAGACGAATTTGCATACAGCGACTGGACCTTGTCGAATTCTCCAGCCTCTTTGAGGGCGACAATGGCCGTGCCCACGCCATAGAAACCGGGAACATTCTGTTTCAATTGACTCCAGCTCCCGACAAATGGAATGGCTCGGAGGTCACTGAACACCAACTCACTGTTTCCACCTCGCTTCGAAGGCCGGCTGCCGATATTCGTTTTGGCGTAGTACTTCAGAGTGCTCATCTGCTCGAGATACGGCAGGAACAGGGGATGTGCTTTGAAATCGCAATAGGCCTCGTAGCCTATCGTCGCCAGGCGATCCATCGTTGCCCGGTCTTCTTGTGAGATCTCACTGCCCGAATTGGTGAGAACCGCATTTGAAATTCCGGAACTGAGTAGTTGCTCGAGATTGTACTGGCACGATTCCGGAGTCCCGAAGTTGGAACTGATCGTTTGCCCCTGTATCGTGAGTTGGACTTCATGGTGCTCGATGGTGGGTCCGAGCGACGCATAGAACTGATGGGTCTTTCCACCGCCCCGTGCCGGCGGGCCTCCGCGGCCATCGAAGAAAACAACCTTGATCCCGCACTTTCTGGATATCGCGGTGAGTCGTTCCTTGGCCGTATAGATGGCCCAGTTCGCCATCAGGTAGCCGCCGTCCTTGGTCCCGTCACTGAAGCCCAGCATGATGGTCTGGCGGTTGCCGCGTCTGTCCAGATGGGCGGCATATTCGGGATTGGCATAAAGGGCCTCCATCACCGTATCGGCGACCTGGAGGTCGTCGATGGTTTCGAACAGAGGAATGACGTCCACCGTGGGCTCCGGCCAATCGGAAAGACGGATCATGGCAAAAGCTTCCAGCAGATTGATGATGCTGCCGTTGTTGCTGATGATGTACCGATTGCAGCCGTTTTCCCCGTTCCGCCGCTGGATGGTCTTCATGGCGCGAATGGATTCCAGCGTTCTTCTGGCCATCGTATCCTCAAGTGTGCCGGGGTCGATATCGCCGGTCAGCGAACTCAGGACGGTGAGTTTTTCCGATTCGTCAAGCGTCGCATACGGCTTTGGAAAAAGGGCCGGATGTGCTTCTGCGATAGCGGCCATGACGGAGGTATGTACCCGTGAGTCCTGCCTGATATCCAATGTCGCGAAGTGCATTCCGAAGAGCTGCACCTTGTGGATGAGATCGACGACCATATCGAGAAACAACGACTGGTGCTCGCTGATGAGGATATTCCTGATGGCGTGCAGGCGGTGTTTGATGTCTTCGGCAGTGAGTTCTGCGGCGGCATCGGCGTCGCGGATGTTCCGGTACAGATCTGTTTCCAGCTCCTGCACCAGCACATCGACACCGCTGAAGGTGATGCGGCGTCTCAGCGCGCGTACGTCCTTGTAGTAGTTCTTCAGGATCGTGGTGCGAAGCCTTTCGGCAACCATCAGGGTGATCTCGGTGGTGACGAATGGATTCCCGTCGCGGTCGCCACCGGGCCAGAATCCCAGCTGGATGATCTCGTTATCCGGCGGAGCGCCTTCGAAAATGTTGCTCTGGATGTAGTTGTAGATCGTGCTGGCCGCCTGGTAGAAGACGTTTTCGAGATACCAGATGAGACTCACGGCTTCATCAAAGGGGGTCGGCTTCTGCTTCTTGAAGAAAGGCGTCTTGCCCAGCTGGGCCAACAGGTTGTTGATGAGCTCGAGATCATTGGCTTCGATGGCTCTGGCCAGGTCGGTGATGATGCCCAGGACCGAACCGGGATAGAACTGGGTGGGGTGCGCCGTGAGCACCGCCCGGATCTTGAATTCCTCCAGATACGCCTTCAGCTCGGTACGTTTGTTGCGATCCTCAGCTTCTTCCTTGCTGTTGCGCAGTGTTCCCCGACCGTCCATGTTGTTGATGGTCGTGAAGGCCGCGTCCTCGACGGCGTCGAATAGCACCACCTGTCGTTCGATGTATTGGATGAAGCGGAACAGCAGGTTGATCCGATCGGCTTCCGCTGCTGAGTCGGTATATTTCCTGAAAAATTGGGCTACGATCTCCGTCGGATTCTTCTTCGCCTGATATCCTTTCTTACAGACCTCCTGGAACAGCGGCAGCAAGGCTCCGGTGCGGGTGATGGCATCGAATGGGAGCGTCATGAAGATGCTGTTATAGATCTGATAACGCGACAATACGTGCTGTTGGAATCGTTCCGTTTTGGTGAGTTTCATGGAATAGGCTTCTACTTCTGGAAGTACAGTTTTCGGTATTTATCATGCCCAGTGCATGGCCCGCTTTCGTACGCAACCCCATTCGGCTGGCCGATAGCGGACAGGGATTCAAACCTGTGCCTGCCAATATAGTTCATCTGGCCCATATTCGGCTCGTTGCGGCAATTTCGGCGTGGGGCGGCCGATCACCCCTCCATGCTGCGAGCCAAGGGGGGGGCGGGGTCGGCTTCAGACAGGGGATCCGCTTCGATCTGTTCCCCGAGTCGGGCGTCCATGAAGCCCGCGAACGATCTCAAGTGCAGGTACAGGGCTGCCAATGAGACGGCCGTCTTGAAGGCTGGTGGATTGTGCCGCAGAGTACCGACCAGGGTCCGCCAGTAGGGACCGCGAACCGCCCGATCCCGGTACCCCAATTGCCAACTGATGCGGAGGAAGCTCCGGATGTTGCGCCACAGGTGGGGCATCACGTTGGCGAGACTGTCCGGACGCGGCTTGAGCACCTGGACCAGGCGGCTCACCCGACCGAAGAAACTGACCGGATGGTAGATGGCCCCGAGAACTGCACGGTAGTCCTGGAGGATTTCCGATCGCGGGCGCAGGGTATCGAAATTCAACCCGGAGGTGCATTGGTCGGCATCGTCGATTGCCAGGCGTCCGGCACCGGCATGGAGCCGTTCTTCCTCCTGCAAGCGGCGGGAAAGCTGGGTGTTGGGAAGTGCATACAGAAGGCCGACCATGCAGACCGGGACGGCCGTTTCCTCGATGCACTGGATCATCTCCTGTGCAACGGAATCTGTCTCCGAATCGAAGCCGATGATGAAGCCGGCGTTCACGAAGATGCCGGCCTCGTAGATCCTGTGGAGACTCTCGGCAATATCCCTGCCGGCATTCTGTCTCTTGTTGACGCTGAGCAGGGTGCGGGTGTCCGGAGTCTCGATGCCGATGAAAACAGCGAAGAATCCGCTGCGACGCATCAAGCTCAACAACTCCTGGCTGTCCGCAAGATTCAGGCTGGCCTCAGCTGAGAACGTGAAGGGATGGCCCCTGCTTTCGCTCCAACTGCAGAGCGCTTCCAGGAACGGCCGAACGATTTTCGGGTTTCCGATCAGGTTGTCATCGACGAAATCGACGTGACCGCGATAACCGAGGGAATGAAGGGTGTCCAGTTCGCGAAGCATCTGTTCGCCGGTCTTGAAGCGGGGAATCCGCCCGTTGAGCTCGATGACGTTGCAGAATTCGCAACTGAAGGGGCAGCCCCGGGTGAACTGCACCCCGACATGCATGTAATGCTGGAGTTTGAGCAGATCGAAGCGGGGTAGTGGAGAAGTGCGGAGGTCGGGGAAGGTCTCCGCAACGAAGGTGCCATGGCGATCACCACGATCCCAGGCCGCCAGGAAGTCGGTCATGATCTCTTCGACTTCGCCGAGGATCCGAAACTCCACTTCCTCGTACACGGACGGGCTGCAGGTCACATCCGGCCCGCCCAGGACCACCGGCTTGTTGTGGGTGTGAACCCGGGCGATGACCTGCTTGGTATGGGGCTGCTGGGGCAACATGGCGCCGATCATGACCATGTCGGCCCAGTTGATCGCGTCGTCGGATAATTCCTCGATGTTGCAATCGACCAGTTGCACCGCCCACTCCTCCGGCAGGAGCGCGGCCACGGTGACGAGTCCCAGCGGTGCGGCCGAGTACTTCCGGCCTGCGACGGCGCAGGTTTCCCAGTAGTTCCAGAAGGTATTCGTGCTGAACCGGGGAAATACCATCAGGACTTTGACATTGTTCTTGTTCAAAACGCCACTTGCCCTCTTGGAATAGGGGATATCAGGAATCACTTTCCGGGTGGACGTCACTGCAGGTCCAGGGGGCGGGTTCCACCAGTATCTCTCAACCTACTTCAGAATGGGAGTATGGGCACGCAGAATCAGGTGACCATGGCCGGCGGCTGGTGAGGCCGATCGTCGGGGAGAGGGTGGCGCCCGGTCCATCCTGCCGTTTAAAGGCGACACACAACGCACCCATGTGTTAACTTCAGTCCTTGAACAGTCGTTTTGCCGATCAGGCCGAAGCACGTCACGGTCAAGCAAGGAGGAGCGGATATGGGTGACAAGGGAAGTAAAGACAAAGGCAAGAAGGAACAGCAGAAAGAAGCCCAGCATACTCCCAAGGAAAAACGAAAATTGAAGCGAGAAAAGAAGCAGAAGTAAACGCCCGCCCACCCGCCTTTGTCCATCCGGCCCACGAGTGTTCTGAGGCTGCTGCCCCCCTCTCTCTTTCCCGCACCGGCGGTGGGGAAGGGGGCAGGGCGAGCTGGCCTGACCCCAGGATGAGACCGGTTTCGCTCCGGTCAGTCAGTAGCGCAGCCAGCGCACACCGAGGGCCACGAGGATGACCAGGCAGATCAGTGCCAGCATCCGGCACACGCTGCGGGCGGACACCCCGTCGCCCTCCACGTCGCGATACCACACCTTGCTCGAGACACGGAGGGAAAGGGCACCGCAGACGAGGAATCCGACGAGGCAAATGATTGCGATCCAGTTGCTCGGTTGCATAGGCGGACCTGACCTGGCGAAAAACGATGCGTGATCACCCCGTGCGCATGGCGAGGATCTTTTTCAGACTCGTCGGCGTCGGAAAGCGCGCAAAGGTTTTTTCCTTGGTGTCGATGCCGTGGATCGACATCCGGTCGGCCAGCTCGTTGCCCTCGAGGCCGACGTGGCCGTTGACATGCAGGACCTGCACCGATCGTTTGAGTTTTCCGTACAACACGAACATGGGCTGGATCAGATCGAGGTTCTTGATCTCCCCGCCCGGTTTCGTCCAGCCTTTCTTCTCCCAGTTTGCGGCCCACTTCGTGACACACTGGATCGAGTACTGGGAATCGCAGAAAATAGCGACCGTCTTCTTCTTTTCGATTTCCTTCTCGGCCATCAACAGGGCCTGATGCAGGGCGTTCAGTTCGGCGGTGTTGTTGGTCCCCTGGGGGTTGTAGAGGCCGTACCAGAGCTCGGCGAGCTGGTCTTCGCGATAGACGGCCAGCCCGGAGCCGGCATTTCCCGGGTTGGGGTCACAGCCGCCGTCGGTGAAGATCTTGGTCTGCACCGGCAGAGCGGCAACCTCTTCCGCCGCATAGGTCCGCAGGCCTTTTCCCGAGTATTTCCTGGGCGTTTTCTTGGTCCTGTTCACGATCGCGGCGGCACTGCCGCCGCGGAAGGCCGCCTGCGCCTCGGCCAGGGTCTTGTAGGACTTGTACTTGGCGCCGGCAAACTTGTCGATCTGGCGCCGGCAACTGTCCCAGTCGTAGAAGATCCCTTTTTCTCGTCCTTCCCAGACGACATAGAATTTCGTGGCCACCGGTTGCTCCGTCATGGGTTCGGGTGTCGGCATGATCGGCGCAGTCTAGATCAAGGTGGTCGTGGGGTAAAACACAGAAATGACCTTTTTGTGCCGGCGAAACCGGGACAGGTCCATTGCGATGGCATCGCGCTCCGAATCTGCGGCCGTCCAGCGGTTGCTGTTTCCGTTCGCCATCCCTAGCATGTCGGGAATGAGCACCGGACGCATGGGACAACGAGCCGAAAGGAAGTTTTCGTGGATACCTTCAACGCTATCGAGAAACGCCGGGCGATCAAAGCCTTCGATCCCGAGCACCGCCTTACCGCGGCGGAGGAGCGCAAGCTTCTGGAAGCAACCATCCTCGCACCCACCAGTTTCAACATCCAGCACTGGCGTTTCGTCGTCGTACGGGATCCCGAGCTGCGGGCAAAAATCCGCAAGGAATTCGGCAACGACCAGGCCCAGATGACCGATGCCTCGCTCCTGGTCATCTTCACGGCGGACACGAAGGCGTGGCAGAAGGAACCCGAGCGCTACTGGCGAAACGCGCCGCAGGAGATTGCCGACCTGTTGGTGGGGTGGATGGGTCCGTTCCACGAGGGCCGCGATTGGCTGCAGCGGGACGAAGCGCAACGGTCGATCGGCATGGCCATGCAAACCCTGATGCTGGCCGCGACCGCCATGGGCTACGAATCCTGCCCGATGATCGGTTTCGACATCGATGCGGTCGCCAAGCTGATCAACCTTCCCGACGACCACGTCATGGGCCCGATGGTGGCCATCGGCAAGGGGACCAAGAAGTCGTGGCCCAAGCCCGGCCAGCTTACGCTGGAGGAACTGGTGTGCGAAGACTCGTTCTGACCGGACGCCGAAATTGATTTCGGGTATCCATTGGTGTTATATTTAGACTCAGCGTAGCCGAGATGATTACCACGTAGGGGGACATTGATGATCTGTTCGAACGGCCCTTTTCGGATCGAAAGAACCCTGGTCATCATTTTCCTGGTTTCGACTTTGAGTTTGGTCTTGTGGGGATGCTCGGACGATGAATCCGACTTGACGACCCCCGGCATTGTCGATGACCCATGGGCAATAGCGTTGGTGAGAACAGATTGGTTCTGGGCCAGCTCCCCGTATCTGGGATCGGGTTACCTGGCTACCAATCCCGACTTGCGGTCGTTCGACCCCCAGGACAGAGTCGAGACGGTGCGCTGGTATCTGCCCAGGGAGCGGGTTCTGCGGCGCTATCTCAACCCGGACCTGATCGACCGGGAGCGCGACGAGACCCAGCAGGCCATGGAGATCTATCTGCGGGCCGATGACGGCTCCTGGGATGCGGAGGACTGGGGCGGTTTCATGCGCGGCATCAGCCGTACGGGCCTGGACCTGTCGACATCCCAGTTCGTGGAGATCTGGATCAACGATGCCACGCCCGACATCGACCAGCGCCGGGGCAAGCTGCACATCGACTTCGGCTATATCAGCGAAGACGGCTTCTGGCCGGTGGACGACAGCGACCAGCTCGTGGTCGGCGAATGGGAGCGGGAAGACGGAATCCTGCCGGGCGATTTTCCAGACGGGCTCTGGATTTTCGACGAGGACATCGGGCTCGACGGCGACGAATTCGGCCCCCAGCGATTTGATGCAAGTTATGAGATCGAAGGGGATAATCCATATCCCGGCATCAACGGCACGGCCCGTAACAATCGTGAAGACAACGAGGATCTCAACGGCAACACCTGGCTCGACCGGGACAACGGCTATTTCACCGCGACGATCGACCTGAAGGAGACGCCGGCCCTGGTGGACGTCGTCTACGACTACAACGACGTCCAGGATCTCGTGGATGGGAACATCGCCTGGCGAAAATACCGGATTGATCTGGCTTCAGTGGATACGGTAAGCATAGGTACGGTGCCTAACCTCAGGGCCGTGACCCATGTGCGGATTTGGTACGAAGATTCTGAACAAGGCGGCAGCGCCACCAAAAGGATCCAAGTCTCCGCATTCAAATTCGTGGATGATCCGAACCAGTCGGATTGAAACTGCCTGTCTTTTCCGAAAAGCCCGCACGCGGTTGGTGAAGTCCGACCGGAGCATAAACCTCCCCAACAGCCTCCGACCGCTCCTCGGCGCACTCCGTATGCGCCTCATCGGATGTAAATCCGGGCGGACATGGCAGGCACTGTGCGCTCGCTGGTGCTGCGGCAATGACGATGCCAGACAATACGAATAGGGCTGTGCGGCGCAGGATGTTTACCGGGTCAAGTCTGCGTCAAGTCAGGCTCGTGACCACCCTATCACGTTGAGACACATCAATCAGGACGGTCAAACTCCTGAATCGTGGGCTTACCGGGCGACTGCGGACATCCCATAGATGGGAGAGCAGGAGAGGAGGCTCCGAGAACCCGGGTTCCCTACCGTTCTGTCCGGACCGCCGGAAATGCCAATCAGGAAAAACTGCAATAATCGTCGCTCGAGCAGAGAAAGGTTGCGCATCGGTTCGTTTGAGGCGATTGTTTAGAGCACAGATCGGGAGAGGATCGACTTGACGGCCCCGGAAGAACCTGGCCCCACAAGCTTCTCAGTATCTCAGACTACGCGCCCGTCGCTCGGCATCGCCTGACGGCACCGACGACGCGCTTCAGGATTTCCCCGACCGTCGGGGAATCAGGTTCGGCAATCATGAAGATGGTCGGACCGTTATGAAGCACAACAGATCTGGTGGAACTAGCCACCGATCCCGAGTGCTTGGTATAGCCGGCAAGCCGGCACATGGAGACAAGAACTTGAAGAAACTGTACATCGGCAACCTGCCTTTCACCGCGACCGAAGACGAACTCAAAGAACTGTTCGGCCAGCACGGTACCGTGCACTCGGTTGCGCTGATCAACGACCGCGAGACCGGTCGCCCCCGTGGCTTCGGCTTCATCGAGATGGACGACAACGACATCTCGGGTACGATCCAGGCCCTGGACGGTAAGGAGATGGGTGGCCGTGCGCTGCGCGTTAACGAAGCCCAGGACAAGCCCCGCGGTGGCGGCGGTGGCGGCGGCGGCGGCGGCGGCGGCCGTTGGTAAGCTGAACTGTCAGCCTGCGGGTTGATGATTGGAACCCCGTTGCTCTTCGAGCGGCGGGGTTTTTTTACGGCATTCAAGACAGTTGGAGCCCCGGCAATCCAGATAGTCGACCACGCCCCGATAGCGGAGAACAGGGCCCTGCCGCGACACTGCCGGCAATTTCGGGTTTTTGGGGCGTACAGGATCTGAAACATAGGTCAAGCTGAGGGCCTCAACCCAAGCTACCTTATGCTACGCCTGCAGAATTTCCTCGACTGGTAAATAATCAAAGGAAAAAGATGAATGCGGACGCACTGGTTTACAGCGAAAACGAATTTGGAAAAATAGACGGTAAGGTGGCCAACGGGCTGGCCAGACACTCGGCAAAATATAATATCCTCGGAATCATCGACAGCACCAAAGCAGGCCTCGATGCCGGGGAATATCTGGATGGCATCAAGAACGGAATCCCGGTATTCGCGAGCATGGATGATGCACTGAGGAGCTTCGGCTCCATTCCCGAATTTTTCATCTACGGTATCGCTCCTTTGGCCTCGTTTCTCGACAAGCCGCAAAGAGATGTCATCTTCGCCGCCATGGCCGAGGGCATGGACATCGTGAACGGGCTGCCGGAGTTCTTGACCGAGGATGGCGAATTCATCCAGAAGGCGATCGAATGCGATGTCCGGATCCACGACATCCGCAAGCCGCCGCCGCGGAACGAGCTTCATGGTTTCACGGGCGGGATTCTGAACATCACGACGCCGGTCATCACCGTGATGGGAACGGACTGCGCGGTGGGGAAGCGGACGACGGCGGTCAACCTCGTGGCGGCCCTGAAACAGGAGGGCCTCAACACCGTGTTTGTTGCCACCGGGCAGACGGGGTTGCTCCAGGGCGCAAAGTACGGTGTGGCGGTGGATGTCCTGAGTTCCGGTTTTTCCACCGGCGAGGTGGAGAACGCAATCCTGGAGGCCTGCGAGGATGAGGATCCCGACATCATCGTGGTCGAAGGGCAGGGCGCCCTGAGCCATCCGGCGTTCATTTCCACCGCAGCGATTCTAAGGGGCGCCGTACCTGATGCGATCATCGTTCAGCATCCGCCCAATACGGATCGGCCATTGCGATTACCCCAACATTCCCCATGCCGACCCTTGCCAGCGAAATCGGTCTGATAGAGATGTTTTCCCAGTCCAAGGTCATTGCCATCACGCTCAATCACGAAGACATGAGCGTTGACGAGGTTGCCGCTACCGTCATCGAGTACGAATGTCTGTATGAGCTTCCGGTTACCGATGTCCTGACGAGCGGCTGCGACAAGCTCGTTCAAAAACTCTTCGAGGTCTTTCCGGCGCTCCGAGAAAAGGCCGCGCTGGTATGTCAACGCCAAGAATAGAAATCGACCTCGGGAAGATCGCCCACAACGTAAGTCGGTTGATGGAACTGTACGGTTCCCGGGGCATCGGCATCAGTGCCGTGACCAAGGTGGTTTGCGGGAATCCCGATATCGCCGAGGTTCTGGTGAAGGCCGGGATCGGCATCCTCGCTGATTCGAGAATCGCCAATATCAGAAGAATGCGGGACGCCGGCATCGAGGCGCAGTTCCTGTTGCTGAGAACCCCGTTCCTCAGTCAGGCCGAAGCAGCCGTGAAGTATGCGGACCTGAGCCTCAACTCGGACCTCTCCGTCATCAGGGAACTCTCCCGGTTTGCTCTGATGCAGCGTACCAAGCACCGGATCATTTTGATGGTGGAGCTGGGAGATCTCAGGGAAGGGCTCATGCCCGCGGATGTCCCGGTCGCGGTCGAAGCCATCCTCGAGCTGGACGGGATCGAGCTGGCGGGAATCGGCGCCAATCTGGCCTGCTTCGGCGGAATCAAGCCGGACAAGGCGAAGATGGGACAGCTGTCCCTGATCGCCACGGAGCTGGAAGCGCAGTTCGGACTGTCCCTGCCGTTTGTTTCCGGGGGAAATTCCGCCAACTACGAGTGGTTCATGTCGACACAAGATGTGGGACGGATCAATCACCTGCGGCTGGGGGAGTCCATCTTCCTGGGCTGTGAAACCCTGCACCGCAACCCCATCCCCGGTCTTTTCACCGATGCGTTCACGCTGATTGCCGAAGTTATCGAAGCGACGATCAAGCCCTCCCTGCCCTATGGAGAGGTTTGCCAGGACGTTTCAGGCAAGGTCCCGGAGTTCCGGGATCTTGGCCCGATGCGGCGAGCCATCCTGGGCGTCGGGCTGCAGGATGTCCTGGTCGCCGGGCTGACCCCCAGGGCGGAAATCGAGGTCCTGGGAGCCAGCAGTGACCATATCATTATGAATACCGGGAACATTGCATATATTGCGGGAGACGAGGTGGCCTTCGATCTGAACTACGGAGCGCTGCTCTCGGCCATGACATCTCCCTACGTGGAAACAATGGTTGTATGAACCCACAAGAATATTGCCACGGAGTCGAACAGAAAGAACGCCTGCGCAGGCAGCTCTCCGCGACCCAGAGCATTCGGGAAGATCATTCCCCCTGGTCAGCTTGAAGGACTCCGGCTTCAACCTGATGTTCGAGCCTTCCATGATGGAGGATTATGACTACAGGGTGAGAGAAGCCATCTACGAGAAGATCGGGCGCATCAGCAACCGTCTAGCAGCGCAGGAGAAATTGCTGATCATCCGTTCGGTATGGAGGTCTTTTGAACATCAGCGTCGTCTATGGGAGGAGAAGTACGCTGTGATGCAGCAGAAATATCCTCATAAACACGACGATGAGATCAAGGAGATCGTGTCCCATTTCATCGCTCCGGCCAGCAAATCCATGCATTCCACCGGCGGGGCCGTTGACGCGCTGATCTATGACGTCGAAGAACGACCGCGTGATGGATTTCGGCAACAACGAGGGATTGAAGCTGGAGCTCGATGAGACCTGCTACCCCTACCATCCTGATATCTCGCCCGAGGCGCAGCGGAACAGACAGTTGCTCATCGATCTTTTCGAAGACGAGGATTTCGTCGTCGATCTCCTGGAGTACTGGCACTTCGACTACGGGAATGCCAGCTGGGCCGCGGAAAAAGGCCAAGCACACGCAAGATATGGCGTTATCGATGAATTGGTGAGCTGACCGCCTTCAACGGTCAACAGCAGCAAAGCCCGCCCCGCCGCTCCCATTTGATGCAACTCGGACCATCGTTCTTGGCGCCGGCCGGCATGGCCGGCATCAGCATCATGATGCTGACGAAAGCGCCACGGACGCGACGCGGGACAGGCGGCGAAGGAACTCCGGTCATTCGAAATGTCTGAGCAACGTCCACAGGCGGTCGGGCGGCACGCGTAATCCCCGGCAGTAGAGGATCGGTTGCCCGGCTTCGTCACCGGGCCCCAGCGGCGTGCCGGCGACGGTCCCGAGCTCCCTGACCTCGGCATAGTACTCGCGCGCCAGGGTCGCATCGTAGCCGACGGCCAGCAGCGGATCCAGATCGGGCGATGTTTCCCACAGGGCGTAGCCGTTGTGGCCGCTGACCGCCTGCGGCAGACCCAGGTCGCCGCCGTAGACATCCACTGCGCCGGCGATCCCGTAGTTCGGCGCCAGCACCCGCAGCCCCTCCTGTTCGGCCGGAGTCAAGGTTGCGTGGACCGCCGCCAGCTGAGCGGCCACCTCCTGCCAGCCGAACATATTCACCCAGTCGTCGTTGGGTAGCTTGTCGACGACCGCACCGAGGCGCCCGGGCGGGATCACCGGCAGAAAGAAGGGCACGGCCGCCAGCTGCAGAACGACCAGCGCCGTGATTCCGATGCGCTTGAAACGCGTTCGCCCGCGCGCCAGCAGGCGCTCGGCCAGCACCGCGCCGCCGGCCATGAGCAGCGGGTAGGTCGGACCGGCGTAGTAGGGTTTGCCGCCGGTGAAGAGGAACACCAGCCACACCACCAGGATCGCCACGCCCAGCGAACGCCACGGCCGACCGGCTTCATCCCGCAGCAGGAGCAGGAAGGCCCACGGCGTGACGCCTTCGTTGGCCCGGCTGCCGGCCATGAACTCGAGCACCGGCCAGCCGTGGCGCACCTGCCAGAGCACGATCGGTACGGCACAAGCCGTTGCCGCCAGCACCCCGGCCCACGACCACCGACTGCGCAGGAGACTGCGGTCGCGTGTTGTCAGGACTCCTGCGAGCAGGCCGAAACACCAAGCCAGCGCGGTCAACTTCGCCCAGATCCCCACGCCCAGCAGCAGGCCGACCAGGAGCAGCCGCCAACGCGGCCCACCGCCCTGGACCCCGGCCAGCAGCGCGGCGCTGCCGACCCAGCACAGCTGGTCCAGGCCGACGGTCTGCAGCAGGGATCCGGAGACCAGGTAGATCGGGGCCAGAAGCACGGCGGCCGCCGCCAGGACCTGGGCCGGGCGGCCGCCGCCCCACCTGGCGGCCAGCCAACCGGTCAGGAGCACCACCGCCGCCCCGGCCAGGGCCGGCCACAGGCGCAGGCCCAATGGGTCGAGACCGAACAGCTGCTCGCTGAGCCGGGCCAGCCAGGGCGTCAGGGGAGGGTGGTCCGGGTAGCCCCAGGCCGGATGCCGACCGCAGACGATGTAGTAGAGCTCGTCGCGGTGCAGCGGATAGTGTCGTGCGGTGGTCACGTGCGCGAGGAACTTCACACCGGCCAGCCAGATGACGGCGCGGGTCAGGGGTACCGCCGGTCCCGGGTACGCTTTGCTGTCGCCGCCAGAGGCCATGATGAACTCTTCCTTCGCCGGGTGAAAACGCAGTGCGACCGCTGCTGCCGCCGCCGCACGAACCCAGGGGCCAATCATGCCCGCAAATTGTTCCGGCGTCCACGTCCGTCAGCGGCGCGTGCTCGGCCGGTGCCCGCCCCGGCAAGGGACGTGAATCTGTTTCCGGGGGAAACGTCAGTGCGCTATTGGTGGGTCGGCACAAAAAACCGAGGCGCGGTTCCGAACAGCGCCTCGGTCTCGATTGATTCCATCAATGCCGCTTACAACTTGAAGTCGATGTCCATGCCCATGGTCACCGTGATGACCTCGGCCGATTCGTCTTCAACCTGCAGGCTGTGGAAGAGCCCCTCGATGTACAGGTTGGATTCCGAATTGCCCCGCAGCATCAGGCCGATACCGCCGCCGTACTGCATGTCGGTGTAACTATCGCCAAACGACTCGTTGCCGATGGTCATGTCGAACGAGAGGTTGAAGCGTCCGGCGAAACCCTTGACGTAGGGCGTGGTTCTGCCCTCGGTCAGGAAGAACCTGGCCGTGCCGCCATAAGCGAAGACATGCTGATCCATGGAGTAGTCGATGGAATTCGACGTGCCATCGGTGCTGCCGTAGCCGAGATAGGACACCTCGCCCCCGATCACCAGGCGCGGCGTCAGGCGGTAGCCGACACCGCCACCGACGATGTAGCCGTTCTGGGTCTCTTCACCCGAAGGCATATTGATGCCGCCCCCGAGCGTGAAATTCATCATACCCGGGACCGGTGTTTCGGCGTGAGCCGCGGTCGTGAGAATCAGAACAAGAGCGAGGCTGTAGGTAAGTTGTTTCATGGGACCACCCCCATTGAATGGAAACTGATTGCCAAAGTTCACAATTACCGGATCGGCAGCAGGCGGTCGGCCTTGAGCGGCATGACATCGGCCCAGCTGAACAGGCGCGATCATTTGCCCCTGAAAAACCGGAATTCTGCTATATTGATAACAGAGATTCATGAGGGGCGTGGGGCCCGGCTCCGCGCACAATGGGGGAGGCAGTCATGACTTTCAGGATGGCCGTTGTAATTCTTGCCCTGATCCTTTGCATATCCGGTCCCGCTTTTGCCGCTTCCTGGGTAGCCTCGCCGACACCGGTTTCCGGCAGCCTCGGGGACTTCCAGGCCGGTGACGCGTGCTGCGCCTGGGTCAACACCAGCGGCAACCAACTGCTCTTTTTTGATATCTGGTCCGGCAGCTGGACCGAGCTGACGCTGCCCGAGACCCATACCTTCGTCCGCATCGAGGCGGCCGGCAATCTGGTCCTGGTCCTGTTCGATGACCTGGCGGTGGCTTTTGACGGACCTGATGCTTCCGCTCACGTTCTGCCGCTGGACGGCGCTCTGCTGGATACGTCCTACAACCAGCCCAGTTTCGGCTGCGGGGACGTCCTGGCCGCCGTCTGCACCGACGCCGAGTTCGCGGTTTTCGACAGCGCGATCGACAGCTGGCGCGTCCTGGAATACACGTTCCCGGGCGACTACTCGGGCCACCGCGGCACGGTCTTGATGGACGACTACGTGGCCGCCGTCCTGGGCCGGACATCCGGGTTCGGGAACCTTAACCTGGCCTACAGCCGCCGGACCCGGACGTTCGTCGAGGAACCGGATGGGGTCTACGACATTCTCAACGGATCCTACGTCCTGGACCACGGCTTCTACGGATTTCTCGGCAGCTGGCCCAACTACCAATTGAAGGGATACAGCGCATTCACGGGCCAGTTGACCCTCGGGGCGGTCTCGGTCGGCGGCGGGCTGGGTCCGTATCCCGTTTCCCGCGACCGCCGGGAGCTGTGCCACCTCGGCGGGGGCGCCGAGTTCCATTCCCCGGCGCCGTACGAGGGGGAAATCCACATCTGGATCTACGACACCATCACCGCGGACTGGGAATACACGACGTATTCCTACAACACGCCGGAAGGTGGCGCCTCCGGTCACGTGGACATCGGCGGACGGTTCGTCAGCCACATGTTCCAGGACGAAACGGACAACTCCTATGACCTGCTGTTCTTCGCCGGCCACGACCACAGCTGGACCTGGAATTCACCGGGTCTGTTTGGTTCGGGTATCGGACGGATCCTGGGCGGCTCCGTCGTCGCCTACTCTGAGACGTTCCCGCCGGGCCAGAAATTCTGGTGGTGCCGCTCCGACCAGAGCGGCAGCGGGCGGTACACCAGCAGCAGCCGTGAATTCAGCTGCTGCGTCGGCGCCGGCGAGCAGTGGTTTTCGACGGGCCAGTACTCCAACGGCGATCCGCTGATGGACCTGTTCTTCTACCACGGTCCGACCAACACCCTGCTGCAGGTCGAGACCTGGCGTGCCAGCCAGACGATCAACCACGCCGGCACCAACGTGCACTGCCTGGTCGCCACCGGCGGTGATACCCAGGTGAATTTCTTCTCGGGACTCCTCGGTACGGTCGAGCAGCGGACCGATCCGAGCGGCGCGTATCTGACAACCCTCATCAACGAGAACGTGGCTCTGGCCTACAACAACGGTGTGGTCGACTACCTCTTCGACGCGCGCACCGGCGTGGTGCAGTCGCGGGGCGTCGACTTCTCGGCGAGCAGCCTGGGCGTGGATGTCGTGATCGGGAACGACGGCGCGGGCAACGTCGCCCACGGGTACAGCGCCCTGACCGAAAGCTGGTCCACCCAGAGCATCGGCACGGCCGGGTATGCGTACGCCGGCGACCAGGTGGGGTTGTTCAGGACCCAGAACGGCATGACGCAGTGGGGCTTCAGCGCACTGGACAACAGCTGGACCGAACTTGCGGTCACCGGCACCTTCCCCTCGCAGATCGTGGGGGGGCGGACCATCATCGTACGCAGTTCCAACGGGCTCTGGGCGTTCTGGCCTCTGGACGGGGTCGCCGCCGTCGAGGACGATGAGCCGCTGCGGGCGACAACGCTGGCCCACGCCCTGGGGCAGGCCTACTGCGCCCCGAATCCTTTCAACGGCCGTACGGTAATCCGATTCGATCTGCCGCTGGCCGCGTACGTGCTCATCGAGGTGTTCGACGTGCGCGGCGCCCGGGTGGCAACGCTGGTGCAGGAAGCCCGTCAGCCGGGCCGGATCACGGCGATCTGGTCCACGGACCGGGTCGCGAGCGGAACGTATCTGGTGCGCATCGGCGCTGACGGTCAGGCCGTGACCAAAAAGATCGCCCTGGTGCAATAGGCGGGATCTTCTCGAGTGTTCCTGCCCCGGGATCGGGTCCAGGTCTGCCGCGAGATCCGGCTGACGGCGGTCGTGGACCGCGAGGGCGACTCTATTGCTGGGCCGCCACCAGCCGGGGCAGGCCCCAGTCCAGGATCAGGCGCATGTCCGGCACGTCGCCCGCGCCCTGCGACTTGGACTGCAATTTGATGATCCGCCCGTCCGACATCGGCACGACGTGCTCCACGCGGTCGGTGTTGCTGAACACGGTACGCCGCTCCGAGATCTTGAGCTCCGGTTCCGTTTCGACGGTGACGGCAAAGACCTGGCCTTCGTCCGTGCCGATGCCGGCGTAGTAGAGAGTGCGGCCGTCCGGCGACCAGAACGGATCTTCACCACCACCTCGCGTCACTGGATGGATGGGAGCGCTCTCCGGGTTTTCGGCGACAAACGGCCGCAGATAGACCTCCATGCGTCCGGTGCCGTTGGTCTTGTACGCGACCCACTTGCCGTCGGGCCGGAAGCTCGCCGACCCTTCCGCCCGGTCCGAGGCGTAGAACACGCGCCCGCTGTCGCCATCACCCATGTCGAAGAGGTAGATCCCGGGTTCACGGCCATCGGCGGGGTTGTGGCTGGCGAGAACATGGCGCCCGTCCGGGCTGATCTGGATCTGGTTGCTGCTGAACGGCTCGCTGCCAGCCCGGGGCAGCATGGGCTGCGGCGTCGCGCCGGGCACGGCATCGATCACCACGGGTTCGGAAGCGCCGCCCCCCTGCACGGCGAGATAGGCCAGCCGGCCGTCCGGCAGCCACGCCGGGCCGAAGGCAAAATCACTCTTCGGCGAGACCTGGCGCGTGAGTCCCGAAGCGATGTCCAGCACCCAGAGGCCGCGTCCGTCGCCCCTGTTGTAGGTATAGGCCAACCGGCGTCCGTCGGGTGAGAGCGTAGCAATGTCCTGGAACTCCCCCGGCACCGTCAGCAGCGTTTCGAGCACGCGATCGGTTTCATCGACGACGACGATCTCGGAGTGTCCCTGGGCCATGTCCTGCGTCACGTAGACGGCCCGCTCACCACGGCGATCCATGAACAGAATATCCACCCCGGACAAGAGGCCTTTGGCCGGACCGGTGACCTGGGCGCCGCCGGGATCGAAGGGCGCGACCCACAGCGCGTCGTCACGTTCGAAGGCCAGATGTCCGCCAGGTAGGACCTGCCCCCTTCTCGCGTTTTCGAGCACAAGGGAGGCTTCGCCGGTCTCAAGATTGATGCGGAACAGGTCCGAAGACTTGGTCGAAGGACTCCAGGTCGAGGCTAACAGGAAACGGCCGCGGTCGTGCGACATCCGGTACCGGCTCATGAAGCGGTCGCCCTGCCCGGTCACCGCCGTGATCAATTCCGGCGTGCCGCCGCCCGCACTGATGCGGTAGAGTTCCTTCCCGTCGGCCGAGTTGACGACCAGTTCGTCTTCCGAGAGATAGCCGCTCCGGCGGCTGAGCAACCCATTCTGCTCCATCGCATAGAGCCTGGTGCCCGGCCCGCCGTCCACCGGCACCGTCTGCATCGCCGAAGCAATGCGGACCTCGTCCACCACATCTCGTAGAGCACGACGCCGAACGCCCAGATGTCGGTGCGCTTGTCGACGCGCTTTCCGCGCGCCTGCTCGGGGCTCATGTAGGCCGCCGTGCCCAGGATCACCCCATCGAGTCGGCGACTGCGCCGGCGGTGAGCGTCGGCGAGTCTGGCCGCGGCGCGCGCCTCGCAGGTACCGCCGCCGATCGCCTTGGCGACGGCCGAAGTCGAGGACCTTCACCTTGCCCTCCGGCGTGATCTTGATGTTCGCGGGCTTGAGGTCGCGGTGGATGATGCCCTGCTCGTGCGCCGCCTCGAGCGCGTCGGCGATTTGCTTCGCCTTTGGGTGCGCCTCGGCGACGGGAATCGGGCCGCGCGCGATGATCGCCGACAGGTCCTCGCCGTCGACCAGTTCCCTGACGAGGGCCGTTGCGCCCCCGCTTTCTTCCAGACCGTAGATGCCGGCGATGTTCGGATGATTCAGCGACGACGCGAGCCGCGCCTCGCGCTCGAAGCGTTCGAGACGACTCCGGATCCAGCGTCGAGAGTCTCCGGCAGGACCTTGATCGCCACGTCGCGGCCCAGCTTGCCGGCCAGGTGCACGCCTGCTGCCGCGGCCGACTTCCCGGACGATCTGATAGGGGCCGATCTGCTCGCCCATGGCAAGTCCCTCAACGCCGCCGGTCCGTGCCCGCAGCGGTTCTGGTCTGATTCCGGGGAGATCGTTATCGCTCGCGTCTAATCTGAAATCGGGTTGAATATCCACTGGCCCATACTACCGGTCAGCGGTCGGATTCGCCAGTTTATCGTGAATGGTCCGCCACATGGCGGGGCTAGGGCCTGGATCTGGCCGGCGGCAGGTCCGATGGCCTGCGTTTGCTGGCGGGAGACAAGTGACGGCGCACAGCCAGAAGGAACAACAGAAGGTGGCCCAGCATGATCCCAAGGAATAGCGACAAATAAAGAGAGAGAAGAAACAGAAGTGGTAGTCCTGCCCCTTCCGGTTATTCCGTCCTGCCACTACTCGATCAGCGAAACGGAGGGGACATCCGGGAGGAGCACGCGAAAATGTGAGTCCTTGTGGAGCCGGTGATGGGGCCAGGTCCCGCATCTTGAAGGTATTGCAGACGCCAAAATCGATTGGCCGGCCGGCAGGCAGTGGTTCAGATCTCGTGGAGAACCGCGTCGAGATCGACCATCTTTTCCTCGGGTGAATCGTCGTTTCCGAAATCAGCAGGGTTCAAGGTCGAGTCATTCGAGCCCCTCTGGTCGGCGTCGCTGCCGGTGTCTTTCGTCACCGGTTCGACCCGTTCCTCATCAATCTCGTTCAAGAGACTATCGACCTGATCGGCGGACGATTTCGGGGCCGGGACGATTTCGTTCGCCCCGGTCACCAGGCTGTGCGCGGCGCTGGCCAGGCGGTTCATGAGGCGGATGTTCTCATCCTTGAGGGCGGAATTGACTTCCTCGCATAGCGCCAGGCGTTCGAGAGCCCTGAATTGGTCGCGCATGGTCTTGCATCTTCATGTTTTCCTGAAGCTCTGCAATATCGGTTGCCAGCGTGCTCCCGGTGGCATTGATCTTTTCGGAAAGGTCACCGCCGAACTTCTGGATCTGTTTCTCCAGACCGGCGATCTTCTGGTTCAGTTCCTCACGGCCTGATACCACTTCCAGCTTGGTATTCCGCAGGTCAGCTGAAACCGCCATGGCGTCTTCCAGGATGGTGGCGGTCGAGCTCTCCACCTTGCGCGTCAGGTTGGTATGGTCGAGGCTCAGCGACTCGGTGATCGTGGCAACGTATTCTTCGATGAGGCGCAGCTCCGGTCCGATGACGATGTCGCATCACCTTGAGGTCGACAGCTCTCCGGAATGGGTTTCCGGGGTCTTGGTGCGCCGTACTTTTCCATGCTCACGTCTCTTCTGAGTGTTGCGGTGGACCACACTATCGATGGCGCGCGAGGGTTTAGTCAAGCTTTGGTAACCCATGCGATTGAAATCAGTCCTACTTCAGTCTGCGGACGAAGGATGGTTCTTTGGTGTCGCCGCCGTGGAGCGACATCCGGGTCAGCGAGGTCAGCCTTCGAGGCCCGGTGCCGGCTGGTCCCAGACAGGCAGGCGCGGCTCAGAGCCGCGCCCCGCAAATCTTGCTTTCGCGTCGGGGTCGTGACCCATGGCGGCGCACTCGGGGCAGGCTTGAGCAGTGACCTTTCTTGCCTGGGCACGCGTCATCTCGGAGGCCATGATCCCGGTGGGCACCGCGATGATCGAAGCCGATGAGCATTCGATGGACGCGATGG